>JADJLL010000006.1 GCA_016710095.1 Candidatus Eiseniibacteriota bacterium
TCGCACCTTCGCGAGCTTCAGCGCCGCCGGGAGCAACGCCGCGACGTCCGGGCGATCCAAGTCCGCGGGCTTCGCGAGCTCGACGTAGCGCACGGTCCTCCCGCTGCCGGTCAGCAGTCCCTTCGGCGCCGTCTTCGCGAGCGCCGCGCCCTGCCCGAAGGACAGGCGCACCTCGTCCGGATACAGCCCGATCGAGCACAGTCCTTCGTAGCCGTTCTCCGTCGCCGAGTACGTGATCAGCAGCACGCCCTGGTTCGCGTACACGTAAACGATCGTTCAGCCCAGCAGCCGCGCGCAGCTCTCACTGCGCCTTGCCCGAAACTTCGCGATCGCCGGCGAATACTTCGCGAGGTAGCTCGCCAGCTGCTTCTCGGCGTCGGGCGCCTGCGGCGCCTTCGCAGGAGCCTTCGCCTTCGCGCCCGGCTTCGCCGCCTTCGCCGTCCCCTTCTTCGCCGCCGGATGCCCGAGCTCGACCGCCTGATCGAGCAGCGCCACGAGATCGCGCGCCACGATGTCGCGCGTCGTGCGCAGTTTCACGTGACGAATGTAGGCGCCGCTGCCCTCGAGCAGCTTCTTCGGGTCCTTCAGCTTCGAGCCCGCCATGAACCCCAACTGCGTGTAGTCGGGCGCGGCGTACACGTAGACGATCGGCCACTTGCCGTCGACCCAGCAGCCGTTGCTGTACTTCACCGCTTCTTCCAAAGACGGCGCGGCGCGCTTCACCAGCTTGCGCAGCGCGCGAATCACGGACTGGTTCGCTGCGGGCTGGTCCTTCAGGTACGCGTCGAAGCTCGGGTACGACTTCATGGCGCTCATGACTCCCCAACACTCACGAGTACGTCGGCGGCCGATCGCGCCGCGGTCCTGCCGGCCCTCTCGCCCGAGTCGAGCGCGAGCGAATCCGGAGACCCTAGACGACGACGCCCGCGACTCGCTACGGCGAATCGCGGGCGTCCGGGCCGTCGGCGGCGCACGTCACGCGCGTCGCCAGTCCATCCACCAGTTCTCCTCCCACGTCGCGCCGCCGTCGTACGACACGCCCTGGTGCCAGCGGCAGGACTTCGGCGTGATCTCGTCCCACACGCCGCGCGCGACGATCGGGCGGCCGTCCTCGACGTCGTCCACGAGGAACGTTCCCACGCCGTGCTCGAAGCCGCCGGGCATGCCGGGCGTCGTGAGCACGCCGCTCTTCGCGTTCACCCAGAAGTCGGACCAGAGCTGCTGCTCGACGTCGAGCAGTCGCAGTCCCATGCCGCTGAACCCGCGCGCGGGAATGCGCAACTCCTCCACGCTGCCGACGCCCTTCAGGATCGTCCAGCACGTCGCCTCGCCTTCGAACGTGATCCACTCGTTCGTCGCCTTGTTCTTCAGCTGCCGGTGATGAATGCGCCACTCGCCCGCGAGGAAGTCGAAGTCGCCCGGCTTGCCGACCGGGAAGCGACGCGGAGCGGAAGGCGCCGAAGGTGCGGCAGGCGAAGCAGGCGCGGGGCGGCAGCGCGGAAGACGCGAGGACGAACCGCTCGCCCTCCGTCGCCATCGCGAACGAACGCGGCAACAACCACTGACCCAGCGCGATCCCGGCGAACGAACGAAGTGCGGCCCTGCGGCTCATGGCTCCCGACTGGAACAGCATGCGAGCGATCCTCCCGAAGAGTGTCCCTGCGTGCGGCGAGAAGGCGGCGCACGCCGCCGTTCCGCGCGTCATGCTCGAGATGGTCCCTCGCCGAAGCCTTCGCGATGGGGCCAATGCGGCTCGAGCGATGGGACCTTTCGGAGCGCCCGGAACGCTCAGCGCGCCGCGGCGCGACGCCGGCGCGTGGCCGCGAGCAGCGCCGGCGCGAAACGCCGCGCCGCCGTCGCCAGGCGCTCGGGATCGGACGAGCCGTAGTTGAGCAGCAGGCCGCGCGGAGGCGTGCGCGCGATCGAGCAGCCCGACAGCGACGCCGCGGGAAGCCCCGCCGCGCGCGCGCGCCGTGCGAGCGCCACGTCGTCCACGTCGTCCGCGACGCGCACGGTCAGGTGCAGCCCCGTGTTCGACGGCCCGAGCTGAACGCCGCTCCCCCATTCGCGCTCGATGCCCTCGACCAGCCGGTCGCGACAGCGCCCGTAGAACTGCCGCGCCTGTCGCAGGTAGCTCGCGAACTGCCCGCTCGAAATGAACTCGGCGAGCACCGACTGCAGCAGCGGCGAACAGCTGCCGCTCGTCACTCGGCGCGCCGCGGCGAACGGCTCGAGCCACGGCTCGGGCAGCACGAGGTACGCGAGGCGCAGCCCCGGGAACAGCACCTTGTTGAACGTGCCCACGTAGAGCACGCGATCGCCGCCGGGCAGCGACTGCAGCGCCGCGAGCGGCTGGCCGCCGAAGCGGAACTCGCTGTCGTAGTCGTCCTCGATCACGACGGCGTCCTGCGCGGCCGCCCAGCGCAGCAGGGCCATGCGCCGCGCGAGGCTCATGGTCGCGCCGAGCGGGAACTGGTGCGACGGCGTCACGTAGACGAGGCGCGCGCCGGAGCGCGGCAGATCGCGCGTGACGATGCCCTCGTCGTCGACCGCCACCGTGCGCAGTTGCGCGCCCGCGCTGACGAACGCCGAGCGCGCGCCGGAATAACCCGGATCCTCGACGAGCGCCGTGTCGCCGGGATCGAGCACGAGCCGCGCGGCGAGGTCGAGCGCTTCCTGCGAGCTGCCGACGATCAGCACCTGGTCGCTCGAGCAACGCAGGCCGCGCGTGAGCGAGGCGTGCTCGGCGATCGCGGTGCGGAGTTCCTCGAGTCCGCGCGCGTCGGCCGGCACGAGCAGATCCGCGCCCGCGCGACGTGCGCGCCGCGCGAGCATGCGGTTCCACGCCTGCAGCGGGAAGCGCGTGACGTTCGTCGCGCACGGACCGAACTCGGGATCGCGCGCCCACTCGCGCCGGCCGAGCCGCAGGATGTCTTCGCCGCGCGCCGAGAGCGACGCGCGCCCGGCGAGCCGGATCGCGCCACGCGCGGCCGGCGCGCGCCGGGCGGCGTCGGCGAACGGCGCCACCTCGCGCGCGGACGACGACACGACACTGCCCGCGCCCACGCGGCGCTCGACGAAGCCCTCGGTCACGAGCTGCGCGATCGCCGCCTCGACCGTGTTGCGCGAGACGCGCAGGTCCGCCGCGAACGTGCGCGCCGCAGGCAGACGCGCGCCCGGCGGCAGGTGTCCCGACAGGATGTGCGCGCGCAGCTGGCGGTACAGCCGCCGGTACAGCGGCACGCCGTCCTCGCCGGGCGCGGCGAGCAACCGGATCTCGCGCGCGAGCGCGCCTGCGGAAGTGAGTGCGGGACGAGTCATCGTGCGCGAAAGCCTACCAGCCCGATGGCCCCACGGCAGTGCCATTCTCGCGCATACGCATGGTGCCAATCCGGAGAGCCCTTCCGGACCGCGCCGCCCCGAAACGAAACCGCGCTCCGGGCGCGAAGCCCGGAGCGCGGTCGTCGAAAGCGGAAGCGCGAGCGTTACGCCGTCGCCGCTCCCAGCGCGATCTTGATCATCGAGTCGAACGTCGTGCGACGCTCGTCGGGCGACAGGTGCTCGCCGCGGCGGATGTGGTCGCTCACGGTGAGCAGCGTGAGCGCCTTCGCGCCGAACTCCGCCGCCAGGCCGTAGAGCCCCGCGGCCTCCATCTCGACGCCGAGCACGTTGAGTTTCTCGCACAGGTCGAACACCTGCGGCTGCGGCGAATAGAAGAGGTCGGTCGAGAACACGTTGCCCACGCGCACGGGGAGCTTCAGCGCGCGCGCCGCGTTGACGGCCTTCTCGAGCAGCTCCCAGTTCGCGATCGCCGCGAAATCGTGATCCATGAAGCGCATGCGGTTGACCTTCGAGTCCGTCGAGGCGCCCGAGGCGACGATCACGTCGCCGAGCTTCACGTCGGCCGCGAGCGCGCCGCACGATCCCACGCGGATCAGCTTCTTCACGCCGTAGTCCTTGATCAGCTCGGTCGCGTAGATCGACACCGACGGAATGCCCATGCCGTGCGCCATCACCGAAACCCGATGGCCTTCGTACGTGCCCGTGTAGCCGAACACGTTGCGGACGTCGGTGACGAGCTTGGGGTCCTTCAGGAACGTCTCGGCGATGTGCTTCGCGCGAAGCGGGTCGCCGGGCATGAGGACGACTTCGGCGAAGTCCCCGTTCTGGGCGCTGATGTGCGGAGTCGGCATGTCTTCTCGGATCTCGAATGCGCCATCGGGCGCATCGGGCAGCGCCCCCTCCCCGCGCGCTTCGCGGGGGACGGCGTCTACGTCGGTAGCGGCCCGGAAGCCTACAGGAAGAACCGGCAAGGGCGCACGTGGAGCGGCGGGGCGATTCCTCGAGAACCCTTGCCCGGCCGGGCCGTGACGAGGCATCCTGTGGGCGCACGAAGGTCCCCGAAACCGCCGCGAGCTTCGGGGACCTTCGTGCATTCGACGCGAGTTCGTCCTTCGGACACTTTCGCAAGATTGCTAAACTCGCCCCCGACGAGGAACCCATGGTTCCCGTCGTGTTGTTCCGGGAGAAGTCGGGCCGGGTGCCCTACCTGGAGTGGGTGGACACGCTTCCGGCCGAGGTTCGCCTGCTTTGCCGCGCCCGCCTCCACCAGCTTTCGCTCGACGGCCACGCGCTTCGACGGCCGATCGCGGACGACCTGCGAAACGGCATCCACGAGCTGCGACTTCATCGCGGGCGTCGGCAGTACCGCATCCTCTACTTCTTCCATGGCAGGGGAGGCAGTCGTCGTCTCTCACGGCATCCAGAAGTTCGAGCAGCCGTGCCGCCGACCGAAATCGAGCGGAGCCATTCGTCGCCTGTGGGAGTTCGCCGCCGATCCGACGGGCCGCACTCACGAGGAGCTTCCATGAGCACCAAGAAGCGCAAAGGCACGACCGACGCCCTCGAGATCATGGACCGCCGGTACTTCTCCGAGGTGCCGGACTTCAAGGAGAAGCTCGAGGACGCCGTGCTCAACATGAGCATCGCCACCGAGGTCTACGAACTCCGCACCCGCGCCAAGCTCACGCAGAAGCAGCTCGCAGAGCGCGTCGGCACGACCCACACGGTGATCTCGCGTCTCGAGGACGCCGACTATCGTGGGCACTCGCTCAAGATGCTCCAGCGCATCGTGAAGGCGATGGGCTGCCGCATGGAGATCCACATCATCGGCCACAGGCGCCGCCGCCGAATCCCGGCGTAACGCCCCCCGCACCCGCCCCTACTTCTTCCGCGCCACGATCTCCAGCACCGCCGGGGTCAGCAGGAACGCGCCCTTCGTGCGCTCGGCTTCGGCGAACGCCGCGCGCATCTCGGCCGCACGTTCCTCGCTCACGCGGCCCAGGTCCACGAGCCGCTGCAGCCCGATCGCGACGAACGCGCGCGGCCACTCCCACCACCACTCGCCGGGACGCGCGACTTCGCAGATCACGCGCTCCGAGACGAGCTCGCAGCCCAGCTCGGGCAGCCAGCGGCCGAGGTCGAGCGCGATGTCGGGCTCGCCGCCGTTCTCGCGCCACGACGACATGACTTCCGTGACGAACGACTCGAACGCCTCGCTGCGCGGCGACAGCCGCCACGTGCGGTAGTCCACGTACTCGTGCACGACGAACGTGCCGCCGCTCTTGAGCGAGCCGATCGTGCGCTCGAGCAGCAGCCGCGGCTCGCGCACGAACGCGAACACCCAGCGCGCCCACGCGCCGTCGGCCTGCACGTCGGGCAGGCCCTGCTCGTCGAGGTCGCGCTCGTGCGTCTCGATGTTCGCGAGCCCGCGCGCCGATGCGCCGGCCTCGAGCGCGTCGAGGAAGCGCCGCGAGCGGTCCACCGCGACCACGCGGCCGCGCTCGCGCGCGATCTGCGCGAGGTCGAACGACGCCCAGCCCGGGCCGCAGCCGACGTCGAGCAGCGTCTGCCCGGCGGTGAAGCCGGCGCGCGTCCACGCGGCGGTGCAGTGCGGGCGCCACACGGCGTGCTGCAGGCCGAGGCGGTTGAGTTCGTCGTCGTGCGTGCCCAGCACGTAGTCGCGTTCGTTCGACACGGGTTCCTCCGGAAGATCGCCGTCGTTCGTGTTCCAGACGCGCGGCAAGGTAACACCGCGCACGGCGGGAACGACGGCGGTTTCCGGAAGCGGCTATTCGACCGCCCGAACCGCCGCGACGAGCGCGGCACGATCGTCCGCCGCCCCCACCTGGCGGTGGCGCACGACGCCCTTCGCGTCGCAGATCGCGATCACCGCCGTGTGCGCGATCTCCATTTCAGCGTCCGGCCGGAAGCGCACGTCGAGCACCGCCGCGAGCGTGCGCATGTCGTCGGGCGACGACGCCATGAGCGTCCAGCGCGTCGTGTCGAGATCGTGCGCCGCCGCGAACGCGCGCAGCGCTTCGGGCGTGTCGCGCTCGGGATCGAGCGAGAAGAGCAGGAAGCGCGTGGACGTGCCCGCGGTCGTGCGCAGCGCGTCGTCGAGCGCCTTCAGGTCGGCCGCCGTGCGCGGGCAGACGGACTTGCAGTTCGTGTAGATCATGCTCGCCACGAACGGCTGCCCCCGCGAAGTCGCGCAGGTGCCGCGTGCGGCCGTTCTGGTCGGTGAGCGGGAACTGCATTTCGAACAGCGACGCGCCGCCGGCCTCTCCGGCGCCGGAGGCGCCGGAACTCTCGACGCCCGCGGCACTGGCCGACGCTCGCTCGCTTCGTTTCGTGCACGCGCCCGCGGACAGGCCCATCAGCGCCACGGCCACCAGCAGCGCGGCCGCGCGCGACATCGCGAAGAGTTTCCTCATGGCTTCTTCCCTTTCGGCGCGGCCACGTCGCGGGCCGCGC
Source organism: Candidatus Eiseniibacteriota bacterium (assembly GCA_016710095.1). Taxonomy (GTDB): domain Bacteria; phylum Eisenbacteria; class RBG-16-71-46; order RBG-16-71-46; family RBG-16-71-46; genus CAIXRL01. Next base: position 6,817 of record JADJLL010000006.1, read on the forward strand.
GGAATCCCAGGTTGGCGGTCGTGTAGCGCGCCTGCAGGCTCGCGCGGAACGCGTAGCGCATGAACGCCGCGTAGTCGCCGAAGTCGCCCGCATTGCTCGCGCCCGCGCCGCAATACAGCCCGCGCTCGAGCGACGCATCGCCGCGCGACTCGCCGGAGACGAGGGCGCTGTTGAAGTCGAGCGTCCACTCCCACACGAGTCCGTGCAGGTCCCACACGCCCCACGCGTTGCGGAACGTGCTCTCGACGCGCGGGTGCACGTCGGGCGTCGGGTGCGAATAGAACTTGCGGATGCGGTCGAGGAACTCCGGATCGCGCGACGCATCGCGCCGCGTTTCGTCCGCCGTCGCCGCGCGCTCCCACTCGGCCACCGTCGGCAGCCGCCCGCCGCGGGCCTCGCAATACGCGCGCGCCGCGAACCACGACACCTCGACGACCGGCGCGTCGAGCGGTGCGCGCGGGCCGGGCTCAAGATCGCCCGCCCAGCGCTTGAGGTAGCTCTCGTCCGCCCACAGGCGCGAAACGCGCGAGCGCCGCCACTCCGGGTGCTCGCGCACGAACGCGAGGTACTCGCCGTTCGTCACCGCGTGCACGCCGACCTCGAAGGCCGCCACATGCACGGGCACGACGCGACGGAGGATGGTGTCGCGGTTCGCGCCCGGCACGGGCTGGCGATAGAGCGGCCGGTACTCACCGGCGGCGATGCGCGCCATCCCGGCAGCACCCGCCACGGCGGCACCGGCCGCGTGCACGCACACGAGCCCGAAAACGGCCACGGCGAGGGCGCCCACAACCGCCCTCGCGCGCATGGCCTTCATCGGGCTCTCCCTCCCCTGCGATTCACTACTTGCCCGCGGCCTTCTTCGCCGCGCGCACCTTCGCCACTTCGGCCGGCGTGACTTCGTGCCCGGCGTTGCCCCAGCTGTTGTAGACGAAGGTCAGCACGTTCGCGACGTCCTCGTCGGCGAGGTTCAGCGCCGGCATCTGGCTGTTGAACTCCTTGCCGTTCACCGTGACCTTGCCGGCCAGACCGCCGATCGCGATGCCGATCGCGCGCGGCTTGTCGGCGTTGAGGTAGTCCGAAGCGGCGAGCGGCGGGAACGCGCCCGGCAGCCCCGCGCCGCTCGGCTGGTGGCACGCGGCGCAGACGTTGTTGAAGACGCGCTTGCCGCGCTCGATGCGCTCGGCCTTGTTCGCCGCCGGCGCCTGCGTCGGCGCCTCACCGACGGACTGGATCGCGCCGCCTTCGGGCTGGTAGACCTCGTCCGAGATCTTGCCCGAGTACACGACCTTGTTCTCGCCGCCCTCGACCTTGAGCATGCCGAGCGAGCCCTTGTTGAACGTGCGGAAGATCGAGTGGTCCACCAGGATGAACGTGCCCGGCGCCTCGACCTTGAACTCGACCACGCTCGAGCCGCCCGCGGGAATCATCGTCGTCTGCACGTTCGTGTTCACGAGATCGCCGCCCTCGACGTTCACCTTGTCGAAGATCTCGCCGATCACGTGGAAGCTCGACACGAGGTTCGGGCCACCGTTGCCCATGTAGATGCGCACGGTCTCGCCGACCTTCGCCTTGAGCGCGTTGTCGCCCGTGAGCGCGCCGACCGAGCCGTTGAACACGACGTACTCGGGTTCCTCGCGCACGGCCTTGGCCATGTCGAACGGCTGCAGGCCGGGATCACCGTTGCGGCCCGCGGTGTAGAAGTCGCCCTGCATCACGTAGAACTCGCGGTCGACCTTCGGCAGGCCTTCCTTCGGCTCGACGAGGATGAGCCCGTACATGCCGTTGCCGATGTGCATGCCGACCGGCGCCGTCGCGCAGTGATAGACGAACAGCCCCTTGTTGAGCGCCTTGAACGAGAACACCGACGAGTGGCCCGGCGCCGTCATGCTCGACGCCGCGCCGCCACCGGGACCGGTGACCGCGTGCAGGTCGATGTTGTGCGGCATGCTGTTCGACGGATGGTTCTCGAGATGGAACTCGACCTCGTCGCCCTCGCGCACGCGGATGAACTTGCCGGGCACCGAGCCGCCGAAGGTCCAGAACGTGTAGTCCACGCCGTCGGCGAGGCGCTTCACGACTTCCTTCACCTCGAGCTTCACGATCACCTTGGTCGCGTGCTTGCGCGTGATCGGCGGCGGCACGTTCGGCGCGTCGGTGAGCACGGCCTCTTCGGAGCCGGTCACCTTTTCGTTCATGGCGAGAAGCGCGGAGACGGGATTCGAACCGCCGTTCGAGGAACAGCCCGAAAGCACGAAGAGCGCCCACGTGAGGCCGGCCACGGCCATCGTCACGAAGGCGCCACGGAGAACTCGAAGCGAGGAAGCGTTCATGGGAACTCCCCGGGTTGAGCGATGGAGGTGCGGTACAGCGATGCGCTCACGGTAGGCAGTCGCTCGGGCCCCGGGTATGACGACCGTCATATCAGGCGCAAATAGCCACGCCCGCCGTCGCGCCGGCGCAGGGAATCCGGCATTCGGGCCCGCGCGTACGGAATACTTGGGTTGTGCTCGGAAGAATGGTGGGGAACCAGGGCGGTCATCTCTACGGTGGCGGCCCCTTCATTTGTTCAGGCGGCGTACTTGAGCGCGTGCTCCCGACCGTTCGGGACCTCCCGCGACTTCACCTTCCCCCAGTAGTACTCGCTCCAGCGCTCCGGCAACTGCACCCTGCTCGGGAACAGCCTCGTCGTCAGCACTTCCCGGTTTCATTCCGTGAGCCCCAGCCGCACGCCGGCGTGTCGTGAGCTTTCGCTCCGACGCCGCTTCATGTAGTTGCGCCACACCATGAACACGGCCATGCGCCAGATCGCCATCTGGCGACGCGGGACGCGATCGTCGCGCTTGTGGTTCGCGCCGGTGTGCCGCGTCAACATGTCGTTCAGGTTCACGCTGAAGATCCGGTTAGCAGGCGTACGGGCGGCGCGCGAGCGATCGTGCGGTGCGTGCAAGTGCGCGGCCGTGCGATCGCGCGTGGATAAAGTCGCGATGTTCGTCGGTGTGGAGCACCAGCGACTGCGGCTTAGGCGCGACGAGCAGAGAAGCTCAGCGCAGATCCTTCTCCGTGCCGCGAGGATCGGGCTTGCCGAGGCGCGCTCCGTTCTCCCTGCGATACGCCTGCTGCGCCTTGTCATCGTTCCCGAGCGCCGCACTCCGTGCGTGAACCCGTGCAGGAAGTAGCTCTTCCGCCCACGAGCACGTTGCAGCTGGTCGGATGGAACTGGCTGTACTCGAAGGAAGAACCCCATCCATGGCAACGGACTCCGGTGATGCCGTCCTTCGGTCGCAGCTGCTCGTGGAACAGCTGGCAGTGCCGCCCGAGCCGGTTGGCGTGGAGCAGCACGGTCTGCGGTGAGCACTCCCTGGCGCGCGCGATCTGGCGAGGCACGAACACGAGCGCAGCCGTGGAAGGTCGGCGCGGAGTTCCGGGCGCGAGCCAGTAGGTGAGCAGGAACGTCTGGTCGCTGAACCGTCGCCGACAGTGACAAAGCGGTAACGCTGGACACGGTGCGGCGCGCGCAGTGGCAGCCGTCGCGCTGGTAGCGCCAACGTTGTGGCGCAGTGTGGAATGGGCATCCGGGGTTGGGACAGAACGGGGGCGCCTGGGGGGCAGGCGTCTTGGTCATGCAGGGTTACCCCTGCACGAGTCGTTCCTTCACCAATCTTCCGAGCACAACCGAATACTTGGGGAAGAGGGCGATCCGCTGATAGCGTTACGGCGCATGTCCCGCTCCCCTGATCGCAGCCACCCGCGTCCTCCGGCCACGACCGAGGCTCCCTCACGCCTCGAACGTGCGGGAGATTTCGCGCTCGTGACGACCTTGTCGCTGGCCGTCGGCGCCCATGTCACCTTTGCGAATCACGCGGGCGGCTTCTGGCGCGACGAGGCGAACACGCTCGCCTTCGCGGGCATGGCGTCGCTGCATGAGCTGTTCGCGAATCTGCGCCACGACTCCGCGCCTCCCACGATCGCGCTGCTCGTGCGCGCCGCGACGGCGATCGGTGCGCAGTCGGACGGCGCGTTGCGCGCGCTCGGCGCGACAGTCGGGCTCGGAGCGCTCGCCGCGGCGATCGCGGGCGCTCGCTCGCTCGGGGCGAGGCTACCGGTGGCGACGCTCACATTGTTCGCGCTCAACGCGTGGGTGATCCGGGGCGGTGACGCGCTGCGGCCACAGGGCCTCGGCATGCTCGGTGTCACGCTCGCGTTCGTCGCCACGGCGCGCGTCGCGCTCGAGCCCTCCCGGCGGCACATCGCGCTCGCGGCGGCGGCCTCGGCTTTCGCCGCGCTGTGTGCGTGGACGACGCTGCCGCTGCTCGGCGCCGTCGCCGCGGCGCTGCTCGTCGTGGCGATGCGCGAACGCTGCCACCGTCGCGCCGCGGGCGCACTGGTGATCGCAGTGGCGGCGGCGTTCACGCTGCTGCCGTTCGCCTCCGCGCTGCAGGCGGCGCGCGTGGCGCGCTCGTGCGGACCGGTACGAACCTGAACTCGCTGAGCGCCGCGCTCGCGGGCACCGTACGACTCGACCTCGCGCTCTGGGCGCTGCTCACGCTCGCCGGGCTGCTCGCCGGCGCGGCGGCCTGGCGCGCGCCACGAACGAAGAATCCCGGCGCTCCCTCGGAGCGGGACGCGGCGCTCGTGCGATTCGCCGCCGTGGCACTCGTGTTCGGAGCGATCGGCAGCCTCGCCTTTCTGTGGTGGAGCGCGCTGCCCACGCAGCCCTGGTACCACCTGCCTTTGATCTCGCTCGCCTGCCTGTCGCTCGATCTGCTGCTCGCGCCGTGGACGCGGGAGGCACGCGCCGGCCTGTTCGCCGCCGCGGGCGTGATGCTGCTCGCGGTGGTGCACAGCTTCGCGCTCCCCACCCGGGTGCTCCAGCGGACGACCAACATCGATCTCCACGCACGGACACTGGCGGGGCTCGCGGCTCCCGGCGATTTCCTCGTCGTGACTCCGTGGCAGCTCGGCGTGTCGTACACGCGCGTCGCGGTGCCCGGCCTCGCGTGGAGCACGCTGCCGCCGCTCGCCGACACGCGCATCCATCGCTACGATCTCGTGCGCGAGGCGATGCAGCATCCCGATGTGAGCGAAGCGGTCGATGCGCGCGCGCTCGCGACGCTCGCCGAAGGACATCGGGTGTTCGTGCTCGGCGCGCTCCCGCCGACGAACGCGCGCGAGCTCGCGCCACTCCCTCCGCCCGCGCCCGGTTCGCCGTTCGGTTGGAACTCGGACGCCTACACCCTCGCCTGGACGAGGCGATTCGTGTCCGACCTGATGCCCGCCGTCTCGCGCGCGAATCGGATCGCGCACGCGCCAGCCGACGTGAGTCCGTACGAGGCCGCGGCCCTGTACGTGTTCGAGGGCGCGCCCCCCGAAGGGGCGCGATGAGGCCGGGCGCTTCCCCCGCGTTCTTCGTGCGCCTCGCGAGCGCCGTGGCGCTCACGCTCGCGGTCGCATTCGCGTTCGCGGGTGTGCGCGGCAACGGCTGGGTGCTGATCGACGATCCCATCTACGTGACCGAGAACCCGCACGTCGCGACGGGACTGACGAGCACGAACCTCGCGTGGTTCCTGCACGCGCCGCACGGCGGCAACTGGCATCCGCTCACCTCGTGGTCGCACCTGCTCGACGTGGCGGCGTTCGGGCTCGATCCCGCCGGGCCGCACATGGTCAATCTGCTGCTGCACATCGCGAACGCGCTGCTGCTGCTGTGGGTGCTGCGGCGCCTGACCGGCGCGTGGTGGAGATCGCTCGCGGTCGCGGCGCTGTTCGCGCTGCACCCGCTGCGCGTCGAATCCGTCGCGTGGATCTCCGAGCGCAAGGACGTACTGAGCGGCTTCTTCTTCCTGCTCACGCTCATCCGGTGGAAGCGCTGGACCGACTCGCCCTCCCCCGCGCGTTACGCGCTCGTGTGCGTTTCCCTCGCTCTCGGACTCGCGAGCAAGCCCATGCTCGTCACGACGCCCGCGGTGCTGCTGCTGCTCGACGCGTGGCCGCTCGACCGCCCGGTGTTCACGCAGAGCGGCGCGTTCGCCGAGCGCCTGCGCGAGAAGGCACCGCTGTTCGCCATCGCGTTCGCGTTCGCCGCACTCACGTGGTGGATGCAGCGCGCGACCGGCGCGATGACCGACGGCACCGCGCTGCCGCTCGCGGCGCGCGCGGCGAACGCGCTCGTCGCGCCGTGGCGCTACCTGGGCGCGACGCTCTGGCCCACGAAGCTCGGCGTTTTCTACCCGTTCCCCGACCATGTCGCGCCGCTCGCCGTGGCCGCTTCCGTGACGGCGATCGCCGCGTGCCTCGCGCTCGCGTGGCGCGCGCGCTGCCGGCGCCCCTGGCTGCTCGTCGGTGCGCTGTGGTTCCTCGGCATGCTCGTGCCCGTCTCCGGGATCGTGCAGGTCGGCCGTCAGGGCTGGGCCGATCGGTACAGCTACCTGCCGACGATCGGGCTCGCGATCGCGTTCGTGTGGAGCGTCGCGGCGATCGCCGAGCGCGCGCGTGCCCTGCGCGTCGCGGCGATCGCGCTGCTCATCGCCGTGTGCGCGGCGCTCGGCGTCGCGACGACGCAGCAGGCCGCACGCTGGAAGAACTCCGAGACGCTCTTCGCGTGGACCGCCAAGGCCGTGCCCGGGAACGTCACCGCGCTCGTGGGGCTCGGCAACGCGTACATGAAGGCGAACCGTCCCGCCGACGCCGTCGCGCCGTTCACCCGGGCGCTCGCGCTCGAGCCGCGCAACGCCGAGGTGCGCGAGCGGCTCGTGCTCGTGCAGCGCACGCGCGGCCGCGACGCCGACGCGCGCGCGACCGCCGTCGCGGGGCTCGGCCCCGCGACGAGCGCGCGCGGATGGTTCGACGTCGGCGAACTGGAAGCGCGGCTCGGTCGCGATTCGGTCGCGATCGATGCCTTTGCGCGTTCGGCGCGCCTCGATACGACGCAGTGGAGCACCCAGGCCGCGTGGGCCGAAGCGCTCGTGCGTCTCGGGCGCGCACAGGACGCCGCCGCTCGCTTCGACCAGGCGCTGCGGCTCGCCCCCAACGCACGCTCCTGCAATCGGCGTGGCTGCGCGCGACGAGCGCGAACGCCGCCGCTCGCGACGGCTCGCTCGCGGTGAAGCAGGCCGAGCAGGCGGTGGAGCTCTCGGGAGCGGGGCTCTCGGACGCCGGCAACGCCGCCACGCTCGCGGCCGCATACGCCGAGGCCGGACGATTCGCCGAGGCCATCGCGGCGGCGGACTCGGCGATCGCCGGCGCACACCGGCTCGGGCTGAAGGACGCCTCCGCCTACCTCGAGCGCCAGCGAGCCGCGTATCGTGCGGGCCGCGCGTGGCGGGAGTGACGCGGCGCTACGCGCCCTCGGCGCCGGAGGCGCCGGGCTTCCGCGGATAGAACTTCCGCTCCGCGATCTCGTCCGGCAGGTGCGGCTGGCGCTTCGCCGCTTCCGGATCGTCGTGCGCGTACGCGTAACCCTTGCCGTAGCCGAGCTCCTTCATGAGCCCGGTCGGCGCGTTGCGAATGACGAGCGGCGGCGGCAGCGAGCCCGACTGTTCGATCTCCGCCATCACCGCCTTGTATGCGACGTACGTGGCGTTCGACTTGGGCGCGAGCGCCAGGTGCACGACCGCCTGCGCGAGCGCGAGCTCGCCCTCCGGTGATCCCAGCTGGTGGTAGGCGTTGAACGCCGCCGTCGTGATGAGCAGCGACTGCGGATCGGCCTCGCCGATGTCCTCGCTCGCGAAGCGCACGAGACGGCGCGCGATGTACAGCCGGTCCTCGCCCGATGCGACCATGCGGCCGAACCAGTAGAGCGACGCGTCGACGTCGGAATCGCGCAGGCACTTGTGCAGCGCGCTGATGAGGTTGAAGTGCTCCTCGCCCGCCTTGTCGTAGCGCAGGTGACGGCGCGCGAACGCCTCGCGGATGTCGTCCGCGACGATGCCGCGCCCCTGCGCCTCGGCGCTGGCCGCGGCGATCTCGAGCGTCGTGAGCGCGCGGCGCGCGTCGCCGTCGGCGGCCGCCGCGAGCAGGTCGAGCGCCTCGCTCTCCGCGGCGACTCGGTTCGCGAGGCCGTGCTCGGACGTGAGCGCGCGCTCGAGCAGCGAGCGGATGTCGGCGGGCTGCAGCTCCTTCAGCACGAGCACGCGGGCGCGCGACAGGAGCGCGGAGTTCACCTCGAAGCTCGGGTTCTCGGTCGTGGCGCCGATGAAGACGATGTCGCCGCGCTCGACGTGCGCGAGGAACGCGTCCTGCTGCGCCTTGTTGAAGCGGTGGATCTCGTCGACGAACAGGATGGTCGGCTTGCCCGTGCGCTTGCGCGTCGCGGCGGCGAGCGTCATGACCTCCTTCACTTCCTTCACGCCCGACAGCACCGCCGAGATCTGCACGAACGGCGCGCCCGCGGTGCGCGCGACGAGGCGCGCGATGGTCGTCTTGCCGGTGCCCGGAGGGCCCCACAGCACGATGGACGACAGGTGGCGGCCGTCGCGCATGAGCGCGATCGGGCTGCCCGCGTGCAGCAGGTGCTGCTGTCCCGCGAGTTCCTCGAACGTGCGCGGGCGCATGCGATCCGCGAGCGGCGCCGTGGGCGATGCCGCGTCCAGCGGGCTGGAGCCATACGCCGAGGAGGAGCCGGAGGCTCCGTCGTCGTCGCCCGTGCCGAACAAATCCGGGCTCACGGCTTCGCCGCTCCCATCCGTTCGAGCAGCAGTTTCACGGCTTCTTCCACGTTCTCGGGCCGGCCGAGGTTCACGCCGCGCGACTCGAGCACTGGAACAGTTCGGCGAGCACCGGCGCTTCGATGTTCGTGCGCTTGAGCAGCTCGACGTCGCGGAAGATCTCCGCCGGCGGGCCCTGCGCGAGGATCTCGCCGCCGCGCTTGAGCACGTACACCTTGTCCGCGAGCGGCTGCACGAGCTGCACGTCGTGCGTCGCCACGACGAGCGACACGCCGTGCTCGCGATTGAGGCGGTTGAGCAGGTCCACGATGTCGTTGCGCGACGACGGGTCGAGCCCCTCGAACGGCTCGTCGAGCACGAGCAGCTCGGGCTCGAGCACGAGCGCGCCGGCGAGCGCGACCTTGCGCTTCTCGCCGCCCGACAGGTAGTGACAGACCTTGTGCGCGAGGTGCTCGATGCCGACCTTGCGCAGCGCCACGCTCACCTTCTCGCCCACCTCGGCGTCGGTGTAGCCGTAGTTGCGCGGGCTGAACGAGACGTCGTCGTACACGGTCGGCGCGATGATCTGCTCGTCGGCGTTCTGCAGCAGCACGCCGACGCGTTCGCGGATCTTGCTGAAGTGCTTCGCGGGATCGACGCCGAACACCTGCACGTCGCCTTCCTGCGGCGCCAGCAGTCCGAGGATGTGATAGAGCAGCGTGCTCTTGCCGCAGCCGTTCGGCCCGAGGATGACGACGCGCTGGCCCTTCTCGACCACGAAGTCGAGGCCGCACAGGTGGACGCTCGTGCGGTCGGGATACGTGTGCCGCACGCACGACACGTGGACGATCGGTTCACTCATGGACGGCCCACCTCCCTCAACAGGATGCGCGACGCCAGCACCGCGGCGAACGCGACGACGACCCAGACGTCCTCGGCGCGCAGGTCGCGCCAGTGACGGCAGCCGCAGATGCGGCCGGAATGCCCGCGCAGGTGCATGACCTGGTAGAGCCGCTGGCTGCGCTCGAAGCCGTGCAGCACGACGGTGCCGACCGCCTCGCCCATGCGTTCGCCGCGGCGGCGCAGCGAGCCGCCGAGCGCGCCGCGCAGGAAGAGCGCGCGCCACAACCGCTCGAGCCGCTGCAGCAGGACGAACACGGCGCGATAGGTCAGGAACAGGCTGTCGCCGACGACGCGCGGCAGCACGCGCGAGATGGGCGCGAAGAGATCGGGGTACGGCGTCGTGCCGACGAGCCAGAGCGCGACGACGCTCGCGACCACCGGGCGCAGCGCCGTGACGGCGATCTCGTCGAGACGTCCGTTCCAGCGCGAGACCAGCCAGAGCGCGGCGAAGAAGAGCGGCGTCGTGGCCGCGAGCAGCACGAGCTTGAACGGCAGCCGCGCGGTGAGCGCGAGCAGCACCGCGACCGCGAGGAACACCACCAGGGGGCCCCACGTGGGCGTGAACACCGCGACGCCGATCGTGACGAGCGTGAAGAGCAGCTTGGACAGCGCGCTCGCACGATGCCACGCCGTGTGCCCGGCGCTCGCGTACTGGTCGATCTGCGCGAAGGTGTTGATCACGGCCGCGACTCGGGCGACTCGTCGGGAGGCACCGCGGCGCCGGAGGCGCCGCCCGGCAACAAATCGGGACGCACCCGGTCGAGGAACGTCGCCAGTCCCAGCGCGAGCAGCGACTCGACCGCGACCGCGACCAGGAGCAGCGGCGCGAGCAGCGCGACGAGCGCACCGCCCTGCAGCCAGCGCAGCGTGTGATGCACTTCCTCGTCGGCCGCCGTCGTGGGCGAAAGCTTCACGCTCAGCGCGAGCACCGCGATCCACAGCACGCTCGACAAGAGTTGCGAGAACGCCGTCGCGAGCGCCACGGCCTGCGGGCGCTTCATGCGCGAGGCGAGCAGGCGATACACCGGCGCGGCCGTCATCGAGCCGATGCCGAGCACCAGCGCGTTCAGCCCGATCACTGTGAAGCCGCCTTGCCCCATGAGCGCGAGGATCACCGTCACCACGAAGCTCACCTGGAACGCCGACGCCGGGCCGAGCAGGATGCCGACCGGGCCCGCGAGCGTCATGCAGTAGTCGAACGCCGTGATCGGCACCGGGATCGCCATCACGGCGAGCATCAGCCCGCCGAGCGCGCTCTGGAACGCGATGCGCTGCGGGCCGACGCCGCGCGTGAACGCGGCCGACACGAGCACGCCGATCAGGGCGAGCAGCAGTCCGGCGATCCAGACGAGGGGCGGCAGTACGCCGTCGGGGATGTGCAGATGGGACACGGGAGTCCTTGAGGGAGTGCCTTCAGGGGATTGCGGTCCGTGCAGGTTACCTACGGAGCCCACGCGAGCGCCACACCGGCCGCCCGGGCCCCGGCCGCGCGCACCACGCCGAGCGCCGATTCGAGCGTGGCCCCCGTGGTCAGCACGTCGTCCACGAGCAGCACGCGCCGGCCCTTCAGGACCGCGCCATCCGGGGCCGCGAACGCCCCCGCGAGGTTGCGGCGGCGCGCCTCCCCGCCCAGCTGCGCCTGCGCGCTCGTCGCCCGGACGCGCACCAGCAGCCCGGTCGCGTGCGGCGAGCGAAGCGCCCCGGCCAGCGCCACGGACAGCGCCTCGGCCTGGTTGTAGCCGCGCTCGCGCCGCCGCGCGGCGTGCAGCGGCACCGCGAGCACGAGGTCGGGACGGCGCCACGCCGTCGGCAGCGCGCCCGCGAGTTCGCCGCCCAGCGCGCGTGCGAGCGAGGGCCGCTCGCCGTACTTGAGCGCGTGCACGATCTCGCGCGAGCGCTCGTCGAGCTGCCACGGCGCGTGCACCGCGTAGCCGTCGTGGCGCGAGCAGGGCGAGCCGTCGCCGCCGCGCACGAGGCAGCGCGCGCACAGCGGCGTCGCGAGCCGCGGGATGCGCGCGAGGCAGCGCTCGCACAGCAGCCGCTCGGGCGATGCGGGCACGCCGCAGCCCGGGCAGCGCTGGGGCAGCAGGAAGTCGAGGACCGGCGTGGCGAGCGAGCGGAGGATGGCGGGGACGGCGGAGGGGGCGAGCGTGCGGCTCAGCGCGGCCACCCGACGGCGGCCGCCAGCGGCTCGATCGGGACTTCCTCCCCGAGCCACAGCGTGAGCGCCCGCCGCGCCTGGTAGATGAGCAGCCCGAGCCCGTCGGCCGACTCGCGCCCGGCGGCCCGCGCAGCCTTCACCCACGGGGTGAGCTCGCGCCCGTAAGTCAGGTCCACGATGAACGCTCCCGGCGCGATGCGGTCGATCGCCACGGGCAGCTCGTCGGCCGCAAGCGGCGTGCAGTTCACGACCACCGTGGCCTCCGCGAGCGCGTCGTGCTCCTCGTGCGAGCGCCATCCGAGGAAGCGCTCGTCGAGCCCTTCACCCCAGGCGAACTTCGCGTCCTTGGGGCGCCGCGCGCTCACCGTGACGTCGCGGCAGCCGGCCCAGTGAAGCGCCACCGCGAGCGAGCGGGCCGCTCCCCCGGCGCCGAGCAGCACGACGCGCTGGCGCGCGGGATCGAAGTGCTTCGCCTTGAGCAGGTCGAGGAAGCCCGGCCCGTCCGTCGTCTCGCCCCACCAGCCGTCCTCGCGGAACACGATCGTGTTCACGGAGCGGGCGCGTTCGGCGGACAGCGACGCCTTCTCGACGTGGTCGAGCGCGTGCTCCTTGAGCGGATGCGTGAGGTTGCAGCCCACGAGCCCACGCGCGGCCAGCTCGCGCAGCGTCTCGCCGAGCCGCTCGGGCGGCGTGCGCACGGCGCTCGCCTCGCACGCGATGCCGAGCGCTTCGCAGCCCGCGCGGTGGAGCACCGGCGACAGCGTGTACGCGAGCGGATCGCCCAGCACGGCGGTCTGCACCGACCTCATGCGCGCGCGTCCTCGGGACCGGCGTGGCGCAGGCGGACGATCATGAGCGCGCCGAACAGCGCCATCGCGATGCTCGTGATCTGGCTCTCGGTGAGGTCGAGCCACGGCGTCTTCATGAGCACGGCTTCGGCTTCGTAGTTGCGCGTGAGGTCGACGCCGATGCGCGCGAGCGCGAAGAAGATGATGAAGGTCCAGAACAGCACGCCCGGCACCTTGAAGCTCTTGCGCCGCGCCCACAGGACCGCGAACAGGATGAGGCCGACGGCGGCGTTGTAGAGCTGCGAAGGCTGCACCGGCGTGTCGCCGAACTCGAGGAAGGCGAACGACTCGCGCGGGAAGTGCACGCCCCAGGGCAGCGTCGTCGGGTGGCCGTAGCAGCAGCCGTTCAGGAAGCAGCCGATGCGCCCGAACATCGCCCCGATCGCCAGCGACGGCGTCAGCGCGTCGGCGACGCGCCAGCGCGGCAGCCCGAGGCGCTTCGCGGTGACGAGCCCGGCGAACGTGCCCGCGACGATGCCGCCGTACAGCGTGAGCCCGCCCTGCCAGAGCGCGACCACGCTCCCCCACTCGCGGCGGAACTGCTGCAGGTGCTCCATCACGTACAGCGCGCGCGCGCCGAGGATCGCGGCGACCAGCGTCACGAGGATCACGTTGACGAGCTTGTCCTCGTCGAGGCCGAGGCGCTTCGCCTCGCGCAGACCGAGCGACGTGCCGACGAGGAACGCGATCGCCATCATGGCGCCGTACGAATGCAGGTGAATCGGGCCGAGCTGGAAGAGTTCCGGGAACATCAGTACTCCCGGCGCCGGAGCGCCACGTTCTGCAGAAGACCGATCTGGATGCAGTTCACGATGAGGGCCGTGCCGCCGTACGAGAGGAACGGCAGCGGCACGCCGGTGACCGGCGCCCATCCCACGGTCATCAGCATGTTGACCATGACGTGGAAGAACAGCGCGGTCACGACACCGATGGCGACGAGCCCCGCGAAGCCGTCTCGCGCCACCGCGGCGAGGCGATAACCGCGGATGATGACGACGGCGTACAGTAACACCACGACCGCCGCGCCGAGGAAGCCGCCCTCCTCGCCCACGACCGAATAGATGAAGTCCGTGTGGCGCATGGGCAGGAACGAGAGCGCCTTCTGCGAGCCCTTCAGGTAGCCCTTGCCGGTCACGCCGCCCGAGCCGATCGCGATCTTGGACTGGATGATCTGGTAGCCGGCGCCGTACGGGTCGTGGTCGGGATTGAGGAACGTCTCGATGCGGCGGCGCTGGTAGTCGTGCATGTGGTTCCACATCTGCGGCAGCGTCACGGCGACGGCGGCGTTGATCGCGAGGATGCCCACGAGCATGGTGATCTTCGGGCGCGCGAACGCGAGCAGGCCCGCGAACAGCGCGACGAACCACCAGATGCTGCCCGTCACGAAGAACAACGCCACGTTGAACACGGGCGACAACCCGAGCAGCAGGCGGCCGAGCGGCATGCCCGCCCAGAAGTACATCGCGACGAGCATGACGGGGAACGAGAGCCCCGTGCCGAGGTCGGGCTCCTTCGCGACGAGCGCGAACGGCACGAGCGCGATGAACAGCGGCGGCAGCCACCAGCGCACCTTGTTGAGGTCGAGCCGCGCGTGATCGAAGAACCGCGCGAGCACGAACGTCGTGGCGATCTTGGCGAGCTCGCTCGGCTGGAACTGCATCGGCCCGATCTCGATCCAGCGTTTCGCGCCCATCTTGCTCGTGCCCACGAGCAGCACCGCGACGAGCAGCACGAGCGCGATCGCGTACATCGGCCAGGCGAGCGAGTCGTAGAGCCGGTAGTGGATCGCGGCGACCACCCAGGCGGCGGCGAACGCGAGCCCGCACCAGGCGAGCTGCTTCATCCACAGGCCCTGATGCGCGCCGGGAATGCTCGTCGCGCTGTACACCGTGAGCAGCCCGATGCCGATGAGCCCGAAGACGGCGAGCGCGAGCGGCCAGTCGAGGTGCGGCATGCGCAGCTTAGTCACCGGGCGCCTCCGTGGTGTCGGGCGCGGCGGCCCGCGTGGAGTCGCGCTTCGCCGGCGGACGCGGCGCGGTCGCGAGCGAATCGCCGAGCAGCACGCGGCGCAGCACGCGCGCCGCGATGGGCGCGCACACGCTGCCGCCGTGACCGCTGTTCTCGGCGACGATCGCGATCGCGATGCGCGGCACGTCGGTCGGCGCGTAGCAGACGAAGAGCGCGTGATCCTTGCCGTGAGGGTTCTGCGCGGTGCCGGTCTTGCCGCCGACACCGAAGCCGGGAATGCGCGCCGAGGTCGCCGTGCCCGCGTCCACCACGCGTTTCATCGCGTCGTGCACCGCGGCCCAGATCTCGGGCGCGGCCTCGAGCCCGGGCTCGGTGGGCTTCTCGATCCTGAACTCGGGCACGCCCTGCACCTTCATCACGACGTGCGGGCGCACGGGGCGGCCGCCGTTGGCGACGACCGACGTCATGAGCGCCATCTGCAGCGGCGAGACGAGCAGCTCGCCCTGGCCGATGCCGAGGTTCAAGAGCGCGCCCTTCGGCATGTAGCCCTTGAAGCGCTTCTCGTACCACTCCTTGGTCGGCACGAGGCCGCGCGACTCGGCGGGCA
Organism: Candidatus Eiseniibacteriota bacterium; assembly: GCA_016710095.1. Taxonomy (GTDB): domain Bacteria; phylum Eisenbacteria; class RBG-16-71-46; order RBG-16-71-46; family RBG-16-71-46; genus CAIXRL01. The sequence goes on from JADJLL010000006.1 coordinate 21,949, forward strand.
GGTCGATGCCGGTCTTCTCCCCCAGCCCGACCGCACGCGCGATCGTCTGCAGGCGGTCGAGCCCGAGCCGCAGCCCGAGCTGGTAGAAGTACACGTCGCACGAGAACTGCAGCGCGGTGAGCAGGTCGAGACTGCCATGGCCGCGTTTGTCCCAACAGCCGAACCGCCGCCCGCCGAAGAAGTAGCCGCCCGAACACGCCGTGGGCAGGTGCGACTCCGGCTTCACGAGGCCGTACTGGAGCCCGGCGAGCATCGTCACCACCTTGAAGGTGGAGCCCGGCGGGTACGCGCTCTGGATCGCGCGGTTGAGCAGCGGATTGCCGCCGCCCGCGGTGAGCTCGCGCCAGCGCGCGAACGTGATGCCGCGCGAGAACTCGTTCGGATCGAAGACGGGCTTGCTCACCATCGCGAGGATCGCGCCGTCGCGGGGGTCCATCGCGACCGCGGCGCCGTGTTCCACACCCGCCATGCCCTCTTCGAGCGCGCGCTGGATGTCGAGGTCGATCGTGAGCGTGACGTCGTGACCGGGGATCGGCGGACGCGGCGGTCCTTCGGAGAGCGTCGAGACGCGCTTGCCCATCGCGTTCACGACCACGAACTCGGCGCCGTCCTGGCCGCGCAGCATCTCCTCGTACTTCCGCTCGACGCCCGTCTTGCCGATCAGGTCGCCCATGCGATAGCCGGCGTCCTGGCGCTTCTCGAGTTCCTGGTCGTTGATCTCGCCGGCGTAGCCGAGCAGCTGCGCGCCGAGCGAGCCTTCGGGGTAGCGCCGGATCGGCGCGACCTGCACGTCCACGCCGGGAATGTCGGCGCGCATCTCCTCGACCGCGGCCATCACCGAGTACGGCGCGTTGCGGCTCAGCACGGCGGTCTGTCCCGTGCGGTTCGCCTCCTGCACGCGGCGCTTCACGATCGTCGTGTCGTCCTGCACGAGCGACGCGACGCGCATCAACCAGTCCGTGTGGATCACGGCGCGCGAGCGGCTCAGGCTCTCGGCCGGCATGGGCCGGAACACGACGTCGAAGCTCGGCTGGTTGTCCGCGAGCAGCCGGCCGAAGCGGTCGCGGATCGCGCCGCGCGGCGCGCGCAGGACGTCGAGCCGGATGCGGTTCTGCTCGGCGAGGCGCGAGAGCTCCTCGTGCTGCACGACCTGCAGGCGCAGCAGCCCGAGCAGCACGAGCGTGAAGCCCGCGAACGCGACGCCCGCGAGCACGCCGAAGCGCTCGTCCCTAATCCTTCGTGGCGGTCCGGGAGGCATGTCCGAAGAGCGGCCGGCCCGTGATTCGGCGGAGCACCGCGAGAAGAAGTGTGCCGATCGCGGCGGTCAGGAGCGTCGCCATCAGCGAGCGCCCGAGGAGGAACGGGACGCCGACGAAGCCGCCACCCAGTTCGAAAGTGCTCGCCCACAGCTGGTGCGCGAGCACGCCGCAGGCGACGAGCGCGAACTGCGTGCGCGCGCTCTCGCGCACGAGCGTGCCCGAGAGCCGTCCGACGGCGTAGCCGAGCAGCGTGAGCAGCAGCGCGTGCCGCCCGAGCCAGTGCGCGGCGTCGAGGTCGGCCATGAGCCCGAGGAAGAACCCGAACGACGCGCCCCACGCGTCGCCGTGGCGCAGCGCCCAGACGACCGTCACGAACGCGAGCGCGTCGAGGATGATGCCGCGCGTCGCGAGGCTCGAGAGCGCGGTCGAGCGCAGCAGCAGCGCGACGATCACCATGAGGAAGAAGCTGCCGATCGGTCTCATCGGCGCCCTCCCCTCGCGGTGTCGGTGCGTGCGGGTGTCGCGGGCGCGGTGGTCGCGGGCTTCGTGGCCGCGCCCGCGACGCCTGCGGCCGGCTTCGCGCCGGCAGGCGCCGGAGGCGCCGGCATGACGATGGTGCGGACGGGCTCGAACTCCGTGCGAGGCCGCGGCAGCGAGCCGTCGGTCGCGCTCACCGGGCCCGGCACCACGAACGCGTGGCGGAGCCGCGAGAGCATCGCGCGAGGGCGCACTTCGACTTCCTGCATGAGTCCCGTCGCGTCGCGGCGGATGCGCACGACGCGCCCGACCGGGATACCGCGCGCGAAGCGCAGCGACAGGTCGGACGTCATCACGTCCTCGCCCACGCGGATCGTGTCCGCGAGCGGCACCGCCGAGAGCAGCAGCCGCGGCGTGGGCGACGGCGAGAAGCGCAGCACGCCGTTCACGCCGGTCGTCTCGATCTCGCACGCGACCGCGAGGTTGGGATCGGTGAGCAGCGCCGCGCGCGAGCCGCGCGGCCAGACTTCGGTCACGCGCCCGACGAGACCGTCGCTCGTGACGAGCGCGTCGCCCGGATGCACACCGAGGTCGGCGCCGGCGCTGAGCGTCGCGGCCGTCGGCGTGGGCTCGTCGGACAGCGCGACGACCTCGACCGCCTTGAGCGACAGGCCGTGCCATTCGGGCAGGCCGAGGCGTGCGCGCAGTTGGCGGTTCTCGGCGCCGGCGGCGCGCAGTTTCGAGTTCTCGACCTCGAGCAGCGTGAGGCGCTCGTGCAGCGTGCCGTTCTCGCGCCACGCGGCGAACAGCCGGTCGCCGGAGAGCACGAAGCGGTCGAGCGGCTCGAACACGAACGCGCCCGTGCCGCGCATCCAGGAAACCGGCAGGTGGTCGCCGATCACCAGCAGCAGCAACGAAAGCGCCGCATACGTCGCCACCAGGACGACGCTGCGGCGCTCGGCCGGCGGCAGGATGCTGGGCAAGGCGTCAGTCCCGGTGGCCGCTCAGGATGACCTTCTCGTAGACCTCGAGGTTCTCGAGGATCTTGCCGGCGCCGCGAACGACACACGTGAGCGGGTCCTGTGCGACGCGGATGTTGAGGTTCGTGACTTCGCGCATGAGCAGGTCGAGACCGCGCAGCAGCGCGCCGCCGCCCGTCATGTAGATGCCGCGGTCCACGATGTCGGCCGCGAGTTCCGGCGGCGTGCGCTCGAGCGACTCGCGCAGCGCGTTGACGATCTGGCCCACCGGTTCCTGCAGCGCTTCGCGGATCTCGACGGACGAGACGCGCAGCGTGCGCGGAATGCCGCGCACGAGGTCGCGCCCCTTGATCTCCATGTCCATCTCCTCGGGCAACGGGAACGCCGATCCGATCTCGATCTTGATGCGCTCGGCCGTCTGCTCGCCGATCAGCATGTTGTACGCCTTCTTCGCGTACGTGGAGATCGCTTCGTCGAGTTCGTCGCCACCGGTGCGGATGCTCGTCTTCGTCACGATGCCGTTGAGCGCGATGACCGCGATCTCGGTCGTGCCGCCGCCGATGTCGACGACCATGTTGCCGGTCGGCGTGTCGACGGGAAGATCGACTCCTATCGCCGCGGCGATCGGCTCGGGCACGAGCAGCACCTCGCGGCAACCGGCGCGCACGGCGGAATCGATCACGGCGCGCTTCTCGACCTCGGTGATACCCGAGGGCACGCAGATGATGATGCGCGGGCGCACGATGAACTTGTGCTTCTGCACGCGGTGCACGAACTCGCGCAGCAGATGCTCGGTGACCTGGAAGTCGGCGATCACGCCGTCCTTGAGAGGACGCACGGCGTTGATCTCGTCGGGCGTGCGGCCGAGCATGAGCTTGGCTTCGCTGCCGACGGCGAGCACGCGGTTGGTGCTCTTTTCGACCGCGACCACCGAAGGCTCGTTGAGCACGATGCCGCGGCCCTTGACCCACACCAGCGTGTTGGCGGTGCCGAGATCCATCGCCACGTCGGTGGAGAAGTAGCCCATCAGGCTGTCGAGAAACATCCCTGCCTCACGATTGGGAGCTGAAGGAAACGTCCTGTGTCCGATGTCGCGCCGTAGGGATGCGGAGCAGAGGATGCGAGGGGCTCGTCGAGGCTTCCCTGCCTGCGAAACTGCGGCAAACTAGCATCCGATTCGCCACTGCGGCAAGCCTTTGGCCCCTCGCCCGGCGGCGCGGGGCCGAACCGTTCGGAGATGCCGAACCGGTTCCGGCCGCGCACTCCCCCGCGGGAGCCCTCCATGACTTTTTTGGGCACGGCGTCGCCCTGCGGGGTATGGCATAGTGCGGCCGCGAATCACCGGTTGAGTCCCCTGTGTCGTCCCGCCGATACACCTCGAGGAACGCCGCTTCCACTACCGGCATGCCCCGACACTTCCGCGTCCTACTCGCCCTGGTCCCGATCGTCTGCTCGCTGCTGTTCCAGGCCCTTCCGGGCTCGGCCCAGCAGGCGGGCTCTTCGCGCTACGCCTTCTCGGACACGACGCTGCTGCGCGACACGCTGGGCCTCGACTTCGGGCGGCTCTTCCCCTCCGCGGACAGCCTCCAGGTCACCCCGGACTCCCTGCGGGCGTGGATGATCCGGTGGCGCTGGGACATCCCCCGGCTCGTGTTCCTCGCCGACAGCCTCGGGATGCCGGTCGACTCGGTCGGCCCGGTCCTGTGGCGCGAGCGCTACAACCCGCTGTCGAACTCGGCACAGGTCCAGACGCGGAACGACTTCCGGTACTCCTCGAGCTACGACGTGTCGAAGACCTCGAGTACGTGGACCAACCTGTCGCTCTACAACGCGCAGCACGGCCCGTACTACCTGAACCAGACGACGAACATCGAGCTCATCCGCAGCAAGAGCGCCGGCCGCATCATTCCCCAGCAGACGCGCGAATCCACGACCGAGGTCGGTTCGCGCTTCTCGAAGACGTTCTCGCTCGGCGGGCAGGCGCGGCTCTACCGCTTCAACACGCGCGATCCCGGCGCGCCGACGGGCACGGCCGAGACGCTCAACGAGTTCCAGTTCTCCGCGCGCTCGAAGCAGAAGGTGATGCGGGGCATCAGCTCCGAGCTGAACCTGCTCGCGGGCTATCTCGACGACGAGAAGACCGCCACCGAACTCAAGCGCGGCGCGACGGGCAAGCTCGACGGCCGCATTCGCGCCCAGCGCGGGCAGTGGTTCTCGCACGACCTGAGCGGGCAGGTGAACGGCAACATGGCGCGCACGCGCCGGCCGGAAGAAACGGTGGACCTGAACTCGCGCGACTTGTCGAGCAACCTGCGCGGCACGTTGCAGCTGTTCAACTCCTCCCCGTACGGCATGAACCTGGGCTGGAGCACGCGCCGCACGCGCGTCGAGTCGCCGTTCACGACCGTGCAGGTGTTCACGCCCTACTACGACACGCTCAAGGTGTACGGCCTCACGCAGGTGAAGACCGCGAACGACGCGGCGGACGCGACGATCCGCCTGCGCCGCGATTCCGACCGCTACCTCAACCTGAGCGGCACCATCGGCAAGTCGAAGACGCAGAGCGGCACCCGCGCCGACCAGGGCGCACGGGCCACGCTGCGCTGGATGCTGCTGTCGTGGGCGCTCGACGGCAACTACAGCGACACGCACACGCGCGCGGACTTCACGCGGCAGCGCGGCGGAGGCGGCTACGTCGAGCGATCGGCGTCGCGCTCGGCGCAGGCGCAGGCGACACGCTCGTTCGGGCGCATCACGACCAAGCTCACGACGGACATTTCGCTCGGCCGCTATCGTTACACGGCGACGGCCGACTCCGCGACGCCGCCCGCGACGCGCGACTCCTACCGGCAGTCGTACCGCGTGGACGGCATCTACACGCCGTCGCAGAAGCTCACGACGAACCTCGCGCTCGAGGTATCGCTCACGAGCGCGATCAACCTCGAGCGGCGCGCCTCGTCGTCGAACTCCGACACCCGCACTTACCGCGGCACGTGGGTGTGGAACTACCGGCTCATGCGCGGCCTCACCGCGACGCAGACGAACTCGATCAGCGCGGACTACCAGTTCTATCCGTTCAACTCGACGCGCAACCAGCTCTCGCTCGGCTACAGCACCGAGACGCGCCTCGCCGCCGTGGTGACGCCGCGGTTCAACATCGACCTGCGCCACACGGCGTCCGAGCAGCCGCGCGGCAGCTACACCGTGTTCGCGGACGGCAACGAGTACCTGCAGCTCTCCGACGACAACAAGAGCTTCGGGCTCAGCACGTCGATCAGCTACCGGCCGTCGAACGCGCTCGCGATCGTGCTCACGCCCGACTACACGGCGAACGAGCGCTCGGGCACGACGAACGGCGTCGAGACCAAACAACGGGACGACCGGCGCGTGAACATGACCGGCTCGATGCAGCTCGACCTGCCGATCAGCAGCAAGGGCCGCCTCACGGGCCGCATCGGCCGCACGTACAGCGACCAGCGCAGCACGTCGTACACCAGTGGCGTGGGCACGTTGTCCCCCCGCGCCGAGAGCGACTTCTGGAATGGCCGGCTGGAGATGACATGGGCACTGTGAGCACGCGGCGCTCGCTCGCCGCAGGTCTGGCTCTCCTGCTCGCCCTCACGGGCTGCGTGAATCCGTTCTCCCCCGCGACGCCCGAGGCGCCCAACGTCGGCGGCGTGGTGCCGAACTTCTCGACGCCCGAGAAGGTGCTCGACACGATCGCGGAAGCGATCTCGGCCGAGGGTGGCGGCGAACTCGCGTACAGCGACGCGCTCGCGGACTCGGCCAGCTCGACGACCCCGTTCGGCTTCTACGCGACGCCGGACCCGGTCGCGCTCGCCGCGTGGCGTCAGGCGTCGCCGGGCCGCGACCCGTACGAAACGGGCGACGTGCGGCACGAGCGGCTCTTCTTCCCCGAGCTGATGACCGTGCTCGACGGCTTCGACTACGTGTTCGCGTGGACCACGGACACGCACTCCGAGAACGACGACATCAACAACACCGCGGGAACTGCGCTGCTCCACCGCCGGTACTTCCTGCAGGCGACGTCCACGGACGGACGCATCGTGGAGATCATCGCGGTCGGATACGCCGACCTGTTCCTGCGCAAGTACGGCGGCCGCTGGTATCTCGTGCGCTGGGACGATCGGATCGATCCCGACTACGGCGTGAACCCGACCAATCTGTACAACCGTTCCCTGGGCTGGAGGAGGCTCGACCTGTGACGCACCTCCACGCGAAGCGCACGCTGCGCTTCACGCTCACGGCGCTCGCCGTCGTGCTCGCCGCCGGACTGTCCGGCTGCTTCAACCCGTTCGCCCCGCTCGTCTCGACGCAGCGCGTCGCGTCCACGCAGGCGCCGATTCCCTCCTCGCCCGCCGGCGTCGTGAAGCTGTTCGAGTGGTGCTGGCAGAACCGCGACCTGTCGCGCTACGAGGAAGTCTTCACGGACGACTACCGGTTCGCGTTCGCGGAGGGCGACTCGGCCGGCCAGCCGTACCGCCAGACGCCGTACACACGCGAGACCGAGCTGACGAACGTCGGCGGCCTCTTCAACGGCAGCGAGGATCGGCTCGCCGCGAAGAGCATCCAGCTCACGCTCGACAAGACCATGATCTCGCTGCCCGACCCGCGCGTCGGCAAGGACCCGAAGTGGCACCGGTCCATCCGCACGCACGTGGACCTCACGGTGGACCTGGACCTCGGCGGCGGCTCGGTGGACAAGCAGATCGTGACGGGCAACGCCCTCTTCTTCCTCGTGCGCGGCGACTCGGCCGCGATCCCGCAGGAACTCGTGGACCGCGGCTTCACGCCGGACTCGACGCGCTGGTGGATCGAGCGCTGGGAGGACGAGACGCTTTCCGAGGGTGGCTCGGCGCTGCTGGCCGAAGTGCTGCGCGCGCGCGGGCTCGCCGGACCGGCCGTCGTACTGCCCCCGCGACAGGCCAGCTGGGGCGCCGTGAAGCTGCGCGGATCACGCTGAGCGAGGGCCGAAGAGGCCCGGAATACGTGAACGGGAGCGCCGGATCCGGGCGCTCCCGTTCCTGTTTCACGAGCTTGTTTCGCTCGAAAGAGCATGGCTATACTCCGCCCGCCTCACCGAACAAAGTTCATCCCTCCCGGGGCGATACCGCTCCGGGTTTTCCACGCGATGACGCCCGCTGCGACGGGCGCGGAGGAAGACCATGGCTGCCGCCGGCGCCAACTCACAGCTCAACCCGCTCGAGAATGCCAAACGCCAGTTCGACGAAGCCGCAGCCAAGCTGGGCCTCGCCGAGGGCGCGAAGGAGATGCTCAAGAAGCCCCGCCGCACGACCATCCAGCACCTGCCGGTCGTGATGGACGACGGCTCGATCCAGGTGTTCACGGGCTACCGCTGCCAGCACTCGATCGTGCGCGGGCCCGCCAAGGGCGGCATCCGGTTCCATCAGGACGTGACGATCGAGGAAGTCGAGGCGCTCGCCTCGTGGATGACGTGGAAGTGCGCCGTGGCCGACATTCCGTTCGGCGGCGGCAAGGGCGGCATCGTGGTGGATCCGCGCAAGCTCTCGAAGGGTGAGCTCGAGCGCCTAACCCGCCGCTACGCCGCCGACCTGTCGGACATCTTCGGCCCCGACAGCGACGTGCCCGCTCCCGACGTGAACACCGGTGAGCGCGAGATGGCGTGGTTCGTGGACACCTACTCGATGCACTCCCGCCGCACGGAGTACGCCGTGGTGACCGGCAAGCCGCTCGAAGTCGGCGGCTCCGCGGGCCGTCGCGAGGCGACCGGCCGCGGCGTGATGATCTGCATCGAGCAGATGTGCAAGCACCTGAACATCCCGCTCAAGGGCGCGCGCGTGGCCGTGCAGGGCTTCGGCAACGTGGGCGGCGTCAGCGCCGACCTCCTCGTGCGCGACTGCGGCGCGATGATCGTGGCCGCCTCCGACGTCTCGGGCGCGATCCACAACCCGGACGGCCTCGACGTTCCGGCGCTGCTCAAGTACGTGGCCGAGAAGAAGGGCGTCGCCGGCTTCCCCGGCAGCCAGCCCCTGACCACGAGCATCCTCGAGTACGACTGCGACATCCTCGTGCCCGCCGCGCTCGAGAACCAGATCACGGCCGAGAACGCCGCCAACATCAAGGCGAAGATCATCGGCGAGGGCGCGAACGGCCCGACGACGCCGGACGCCGACAAGATCCTCGAGGCCAAGGGCTGCTGGGTGATCCCCGACATCCTCTGCAACTCGGGCGGCGTGACGGTGAGCTACTTCGAGTGGGTGCAGAACCGCATGGGCTTCTACTGGCCCGAGCACGAGGTCAACGACCGCTTGCGCGAGAAGCTCGAGCTGGCTTTCGCGGATGTGGTGAAGGTCGCGGTGCGCGAGAAGGTGAGCATGCGCGTGGCCGCGTACATGGTCGCCATCCAGCGCGTGTGGCGCGTGTACGAGCTGCGCGGGATGTATGCATAGGGTTGTGGTTCGCAGAATGTTGCTCATCACGGGCGCGGCTCTTCGGAGCTGCGCCCGTGGTGCTTTCAGGCGGCCAGCTTGAGCGTGTGCCGCTTCGGGTTCTCGATCTCGGCGGTATCCACCATGCCGAAGTAGTACCGCCGCCATTCTTCGGTGATCGGAGTTCGCGTCACGAACTGCCGCTTGCCGAGCAGCGCTTCCGGACTCATCGGCGTCTCGAACAGCCCGAGCTTCATTGCCGGTGTACTTCGGTCGTGGTTCACCGAGCTCGGCGCCCAGTAGTTCGCGAGCATCAGATGAATCGCTGCCCGGTCCACGACACCTTGGTCGCGCTTCGAGAACGCGATCGTCTCGCGCCGATGGTTCGCCCCATTGTGCCGCAGCATCATGTCGCGCCGGTTCACGAAGAAGAGGTCGTTGTCCGGCGTGCGCGGGTCGGTCGAGGGCGTGGCCTTGTGAAAGATCGAGTAGCCCGCCAACCGCCTGAACGAGCGCTCGTAAGCCGGATGGCCATCGGAGCGGATATCGAGCGCCTGCGGCACCGGCGCCGACATGCGGATGGCCTCGGCCATTCCCTTCTCGATCGCCTTGGGATCCGGACGGCCGAGCGTCGCCTCGATCGTGTCGCGGTGCATCTGCTGCTCGGGGCGCATGTGGCCCTTGCGACGTAGCGGCGAGTGCGTGAGCCCATAGTGGAATCCCGTGTCTCCGCCGATGCCGAGGTTCAAGTGCAACGGGTGGTACTGGCTGTAGGCGAAGCTCTCGAATCCATCGATGACCAGCGGCTCCTCGAGCGGGCCCGCGGGTCGGTACCTGCTCAGGAGGAGCAGGGCATGCCGGCCGAGCCGAGCCGCCTGGTGCACGAGCGTGCTGTGCGAGCACCTCATCTCGCGCGACATCTGCCGAAATCCGGAGCCGGCGTCGATCCGATAGAGCAACGGGACCTGCAGCTCGGGCCGCTTGAGGTAGTAGGTCGTGTGGAAGGTCTGCGAGGAGAAAGTCGCGCCGCAGTGACAACAGCGGTAACGAGGTATCTCCGTCGGTGACGCCTGCCGGGTGTAGGAGCCGTGGTGCTTCCAGCGCCAGCCGGCGGCGTTCAGGTGGTAGCGACAATGACTTCGCGGACAATGCGGGGGCACGAAGGTGCTGATCGTGCTGTGCATGCCTCCCGGCTACTGCACGCATTGGGCCGCCACATTCTGCGAACCACAACCAACGCAATCGGCCCGTGGCGCTTGCTCGCCACGGGCCGTCGCGTGTTGCGGATGCTCCTAGAACTTCAGGCGCAGCCCCATCTCGACAGTGTCGTCGAAGAAGTTGCGGATCGGGCGAATCGTCACATCCACCCCGATCTTGCTGCTGCCCGCGTTGATCTTCGCCCCCGCCCCGAACGCGAAGCCCGAGTAGAGGTCGTCACCGCTCTCGAAGCTGGTGGACGTGTCGCCCGCCAGGTCCGTCGTGGTGCTGGCGGTCCCGAACCACGAGCCGCGAAGCGCGAACATGTCCCGGTACGTCCATTCGGCGCCGCCCGTGAAGCTGTCGCCGCCGAAGTTGTTGTTCTGGAACGAACCGAGCAACTGCACGCGCGAAGGTCCACGCTGCCAGGCGTTGTACGTCGCGGCGAGCGTGAAGTACGACGGCAGTTCGAAGTTCGCCGACGAGAAGCGGAGCGTGCGGTTCGACGCCGACGGGTCGGAACCCGGAGGCTGAACGTTCACGTCCATGTTCTCGCCGTCGTAGTGCATCGACGTGCCGAAGTTCTTCATCACCATGCCGAACTTGAGCCCCTTCCAGCCGGTGTCGTACTGCACACCGAAGTCGGCCGCGATGCCGTTGGCCGACATGCTCAGGATGCGCTCGCTGACGTAGTTCACCGTGCCGCCGAACCGCACGCGGTCGGTGAACGCACGCGCCCACGAGACACCCATGACCGAGAAGGTCGGGTTGATGATTTCGCCGGTGCCGTCCGGCGCCGATTCGGTCGTGACGATCACGTCGCCGACCGAGAGCACCTTCACGTTGAAGCCGAACTGTCCGAGCGATCCACCCTGCGTGGAGACCCCGAAGTAGTTCACCTTCATGTCGGCGAAATACTGCGTGTTCGAGAACATCGCCTCGGTGCCTTCCTGCCCCGCCAGCCCGGCCGGGTTCCAGAAGATCGCCTCGGCTCCCGTGATGTCGCTCGCAGCCGCGCTACCCAGCGCGGAACCGCGCGCGACCACGGGAATCAGCAGCTCCGGCGCGCCGGAAGTGCCCTTGCGCTCGTCCGAGCCTGCGAACGCGCTGGTCGCAACCAGCGCCAGCAGGGCCGCAAGACCGAGCGTACGAATGATGACACGGCTCATCGTCCGGTCTCCTTTCATGCTCATGTGCACGGTCATAGTCCCTGCCCTCTCAGAAGCTGTTCAGCCGTTCCTTCTCCATGAAGACCACGAGGCGTCCCACGTACTCGCCCACTCCGGGCACTTCGACGTGGAAGACGTACACGCCGCTGCCCACAGGCAGGGCGTTCTCGGTCTCGATGTCCCATTCCAGCACGGACGTCGAGGCGTCGGTCTTGCGGAGCGTGCGAACGAGCTGGCCGGCCAGGTTGAAGATTCGGACCGTGCACTGCTCGGGCATGTTGACGAAGCGGATCTTGCGCGAGAACTGGTTCAGCTCGTACGACGAATGCGCGTAGTACGGGTTCGGCACCGCACGGATGCGGTTGAGGTTCGACTTCGCGAGCGCGCCGTTGTTCTGGGCCAGTGCGCTCGTGTTGAACACGTACACGTCGTTGTCCTTCGCCGGGTTCGCCCACGTCCAACGGAACCCGTCACCGTCGTCGATGACTTCGCCCGCGGAGCGCAGGTTGGCGGCGAGCACCCACATGAGCGGCAGCGAATCGTCCGCGAGCGCGCCGTCCACCGCGATCGAAGGCTTCTCGGTCGCGCTGTAGGGCCGGCGCAGCACGAAGATGAACTCGCGATCGCCGAGCGATTCGTCCGTCGGCGCCCACGTCGAGTCGAACGTCGCGAGCTGGGACGCCGGCGGCAGGATCGTGCCGTCGTCACCCGTGACGACCTTCTCGATGAACGCGATGTCGAGCTGCTGGTTGTTCACGGTGTCCCACGCCTGGACGTTGCACGTGTGGAAGCCGCCGTACCAGTAGCGACGATCGCCGCCGGGCGCGCTGCCGTCGGTGATGGACTGCGCACGCAGGAAGCGATAGCCCTTCTGCGTGTCCGTGTGACTGAAACGCAGTTCCACCGTGGTGAACGAGTCGGGAGACGCGGCGGGATCGAGCGTGCCGCCGAAGAAATCCCAGCCCGAGCCGGCGCCGCCGGCGAACGACGGCAGGCCGAAGTTGATGCCCTGCAGCGCGCGACGATGGGCGGTGTTGTTGTTGAGGTACGCGCCTTCCTGGAAGAGCGGCTCGTACTTGCCGGTCACCTTCACCTTGAGGCCGTCGATGACGCGATAGTCGTCGTCGCCGTTGCGGTTCAGCTGGCCGGAGTACTTCACCTCGCCCGTCGTGCTGTCCACGAGCGACCACCCGTAGTTGATCGTCGCGCTCTCGATCGAACCGATCGGGCCGACGTAGGGCGGCGTGAGCTCCTCGAAGATCACCTTGTACACGTGACCGGTGACCTGCTCGGGATTCACGACCTCGACCGAGACGACGTCCGTCGCGGGCGCCTTCGTGCCGTCCTTGCGGAGGTACGTCACCGGCGTGGCCGAAGCCGTCGCCAGATCGGTGCCCGCCGCGGGACGCTGCGGCGTCACACGGACCACGGTCTGCGCGTTCTCGAGCACCTTCGGCAGCCCGTCGGCGGCGTACGAGTACGCCGTCACCGCGTAGTAGTACTCGGTGCCGTCGTGCAGCGCGCCGCCACGCACGGCGTCCTGCGTCACGGTGTGCGAGAAGCGCACGCCGGCGTCGGAACCGTACGCGACCGGGAACTCGGGAATCAGCTGGCCGGTCTCGTTGTCGAACACGCGGTCGTAGATGACGCGCGTACCGTTGACCTCGTCGTACGTGGCGATGCGCTTCCACGGTCCGGCGACGGTCGAGCCCTGGTACACGTTGTAGCCTTCGAACGCGTAGCCCTCTTCGTTGTAGTTCGTGCGCGAGGCCGCGTCCCACGACAGCGTCACTTCGCCGTGGTCCACGCTCGCCGACACGATCGGCTGCGAAGGCGGGCTGGGCAGGTCGAAGTCGATGTCGAACGCCGCCTGCGCGAACTCGTCGTTGAAGCGCAGCGCCGAGACCGACGACAGGCGATCGTTGCCCTGACCGATGACGATGGCGCACACGATGACCTGCGTGTCGCCGGGCGCCATGGTGAAGGGGCCCGTGGAAAGCATCATGCGGCGGTCGGCGGGATTCGTGTCGAGCCAGCTGACGCCGGGCGTCGGGCTGACCGGGTCACCGGCCACCTGGAAGCGGGTCTGGACGCCGAAAGGATCGAAGACGTCCGAACCGTCGGCGGCGAGGCCGCTCATGTAGTTGTACGTCTCACCGGCGTCGGCCGGGTCCGTACCGTTGATGTACTTGTTGAACGACGACATCGGCAGGTTGACGAGGCCGACCTTGGGTCCCTGGAAGAAGTCGTAACCCAGGGCCGGAGGGGTCGAGCCGTAGCCACCGTCGTTGTTCGTCGAGTTGTAGACGTACCCGAGCGAACGCGGCTTGCCGGTGCCATCGGGAAGCGTGTCGCAGCCGACGAGGTCGTCCGTGAATCCGGCCGAGCCGCCGAGGTCGGGATCCGACCACTGCGAGATGTACATGTTCTCCAGCGTGTTCGTGCCCTTGTTGATGAGCACGTAGCGGAGGAACACGGTGTTGCCGAGCGCGCCCTGGCGATTGAAGGCGAACGTCGTCTGCTGGATTTCGACACCCAGCGGAGTCGAGTTGCCCGCGTCGTTGATATGACGGGACGGATCGGCGTCGTTGTAGACGGCCCACAGCATCTGGTCGCCCACGACGTCCGGTCCTTCGACGTCCACCGAGTCACCCTCGGCCGGCGTGGCGGTGTTCGGCAAGCGATACATCTTCGTCGGCGCGCCGTACGGCTTGGCGCCCGCGATGTACTCGCTCCACGAGTGGTGCACGAGTTCGTCCTCGAACGCCGCGGCGTTCGGAACGCGCTCGACGTGCGCGGAGTCGGAAGCGTTACCCGACCAGCGCGCCATCTTGTAGACCTTGTACGCGGGACGCGTCGCATCGTCGAACGATCCGCCGGTCATCGCGCCGGGCCCGTACTCCTGCGAGTACTCGGCGACCACGGTGCGCGTTTCGTCGTCCACCGTGCAGCCGAGCCAGAGGCCGGAAGCGAAGATGGCGCTCTTGTCCGTGCCCTTCGGATACCAGAGACCGGCGTCCGAGGCCGCGAGGTCGAAACCGAACGACCCCACGTTGGTCACGTACATGTTGATGCTGTTGACGTCGATCTTGCGGCCGATGTCCGTCGTCGTCGGACGCATCGGGCGCGCAGTGCCGAACGGCCGCGCGTTGCGCACCGACGGCGTACGAGCGTCCACCGAACCGGCGAGCAGTGCCACGGCGCCGAGCGCCGCGAGCAGGCCGACGGTATGGCGTCGGAGATTCATTCCATTCCTCCTGCCGAAAGAGCTGCCCACGGTCTAGAAGTTGGTCCGGAGGCCGAAGCGCACCAGACGGGGGTTCGAGTAGAGATTCGGGTTGTTCTCGGCGAGCGTGTACAGACCGAGGCCGTCCTGACCGTTCGACTCGGCGTTCGCGAGGAACGCCTGGCCGTTCTCGGTGTTCAGCCACGACGTGGAGAAGGGCGAACCGGTGCCCGTGTACACGTTGTACGCGTTCTTCGAGTTGAGCGCGTTGAGCACCCACACGAAGCCTTCGAACTTCGTGGCGCCGAGCTGGAAGCCGCGCGTCGCCTTGAGGTCGAGGTTCGCCGTCCACGGGCCGTACCGCGAGTTGATCGGACCCGAAGGCTGCGAGTTCACGTTCGCGAGCGTGATTTCGTTGTAGATCTCGGTCGGCGTGTACGGCGTGCCGCTGCCGATGTAGCAGAGCACGTTGACGCCGGTGTTCTCGAACCAGCGGCGGCCGGCGAACATCGGGCCCTCACCCTTCTCGAGGCTCCAGTCCACGTTGATCGCGAGCTTGTGGCGCTGGTCGAAGTCGAGCGGAGCGGTGAGCTTGGGCTCGTTGCTGCTCGTCCAGGCCACGTTCGCCTGCGTGTTCGAGACCGAGCCGGTGCCGAACGCGTACGAGAGCGAGTAGTTCACGGACGTGGCGAAGTGGTTCGTCTTGCGCATCGTCCAACCCACGTCGACACCCTTGATGGTCGCGAAGTCGCGGTTGCGATACGACGAGAACCCGTTCGGGAACGAACGGACCGACGTGATCTCGACGAGGTCCTTCACGTCCTTGTAGTAGGCCGTGAGGTCGAGACGCATGCGGTCGCCGATCTGGCGGGCCATACCGACTTCGTACGCCGTCGTGCGCTCGGGCTTGAGGTTCGGATTGCCGAAGCCCACGAAGTAGCCGCCCGTCTGCACCTTGTGCTGCAGGAAGCGGTACGACACGTACAGGTCCTGCAGGTTCGGCTGCTGGTAGAACTGGCCGTAGTTGAAGCGCAGCTGCGTGCGCTCGTCCACGGGGAACGCCACGCCGAGACGCGGCGAAAGCCGCGCGTACGACTTGTTCGCCTGGAGGTCCTTGTTCTCGAGCGAGTCGGGCAGGTTCGAGATCGCGTCCGGGTTGCCGAGCGGATAGACCTCGGAGACCAGCGCCTGCGTGCTGACGTTGATGTGATCGAGGCGGAGGCCGCCGTTCACGATCACGCCTTCACGCTCGAACTTGTCCTGCGCGTACATCGACCAGGTCTTCGGATGCTTGGCGCCGTCACGTCCACCGTCGGACTCGACGAGGTCCACGCTCTTGATGTTGCCGGCCTGATCGCGATTGACGCGCATCTCGTAGCCGTAGCCGTCCCAGTCCGTGAAGTTCGGCGTGTCGCCGCCGATCTGGACCGGGAAGAAGTGATTGAACAGGCGGAGCGTGTGGCGCTGGAAATCGGCGCCCGCCTTGACCTGGTTGTGGCGGCTGATCTGCGACGTGAACGCGCCCTGCACGCCGACGTAGTTCGAGCGGCGCTGCAGGTAGTCGTCGAAGACGTGGCCTTCGTCGAAGAAGAGCGGGACGTTCTGGTCGTAGCGCGGGTTCGACTCGACGTAGTAGTCGGCGAGACGGTCGAACGCGACCGCGTCACCGCGCTTGCGCATGGTCTCGAAGTAGTTCACGCCGACATTCCAGAACGTGCGGGCGCTCACCACGTGGTTGAACGTGCCGAAGTACGACAGGTTGCGGTCGAGATAGCGGGCGCCGTGCTTGAGGTTGAAGAGGTAGGCGTGGTTGTACTCGCGCCAGTTCTCCTCGGAACCCATGCCGCCGATCTTGGCCGACATCTTCTCGTTGATCTGCCAGCCGATCTTGCCCTGGAACGAGAAGCCGCCCGAGCTGTTCGAGGGCTTGTAGTCCGGGTCGTAGCCGAGGTCGGAAAGCTGGTTGCGGAACTGGCTCGTCATGAACGACGGCGCGCGATCCGCCTGCCAGCGACGCTCGCCGGAGACGTAGAAGTTCACGTTCTCGACGGACGGCCAGAGCGGGCCGCCGAGCGAGAAGTCGTAGACGTTGTAGTCCGTACGGCGCGCACCGATCCAATCGCCGCCCATCACGTCGGAGACAGCCTCGAGCGAACCGGAGTACTTGTCGGCGCCCTCACGGGTCACCACGTTCACGGCGCCCGACATGATGCGGCCGTACTCGGCGTTGAAGCCGCCCGTCAGCACGACGACTTCCTCGATCGCGTTGTTCGAGATCGACGTGCTCGAGGTACCGGTCAGCGGATCCTGCTGCGAGAAGCCGTCGACGAAGTAAGCCGTTTCGTTCGGGCGTCCGCCGCGGATGATCAGCGTGTTGCCGTTCTGCGACTCGGTGTCGATCTGCCGCTTGAAGTTCACGACGCCGGTCTGCTGCGCGGCCGCGTCGCGATAGCCACGCGTCGGCAGCTTGGCGATTTCCTCCGCGCCGATGAAGCGCGTGGTGCCGGTGGCGTACTTCTGCAGCAGCGGCCGCGTCGCGTCGACCCGCGTCTCACCCATCTGGACGGCGTCGATGCGCAGCTGGCCGTTCATCGTGGTGGTGAAGTCGGGAGCGACCTGAACGTTCGTCGCCGCGAATGGCGCGTAGCCGACGATGTTCATGCGCACGGTGTACGTGCCGGCCGGGATACCGATGATGAAGAACTCACCCTGGTCGTCGGAGATCGCACCGAGGCGCTGGCCTTCGATACGGACGTTGACGCCGGGGAGCGGTTCCTTCTTTTCGTTCGTCACACGCCCGCTGAGCTTGCCGGTCGTGCCGGCGAGAGCCAACGGTGCGAGGGCGACCATCGCGGCCACAACTGCGAGCCGGATAGCCCAAACGAGAGTTCGAGGCATGGGCTGGTCTCCTTTCAGGCAGCAATGGGCCTCGCCGCAGCGACGATCTGTCGCACGGCAAGCCTGGCGTTCTTGGAAAGGGGGGACTGGGTGGAACGTGGGGGAACAGCGTGCTTCATGGACCCTCCGGCTCCCCCGAGAGGCCGAGGGGAACGCCATCCGGTGGCGTGGGAAACCGTTTTGGGGCGATGCCCGGGCGAACCGTATGTCCAGAAGTGTTGAACTGTCAACGATTCCGACACGAGCGAGACACTTTCGACAACGACCGCATGCACAAAAAAACCGGGGGAGCCCGACTGGGCCTCCCCCGGTTCGTTTCGACTGGGTCGTTCGAGCGGTCAGCTCACCACGTGTAGGTCGCGGTCACCTTCGGGAACGCGATGGCGGACGAGTAGCCGGTCACGCGGTCGGAAAAGCCGCCCGAGTAGTAAGCGCTCGCGCCGCCCGCGAGCTGCGCGATCGGGTTCTGCAGGAACGCCGGGTCGAGGGTCGCGTCGAGCATGAGGCTGCCGAGCTTCACCGACGTGCCGAGGTTGAACGAGAACTCGTGGTACTTGCTCTCGGTCTGGAGGGCACCCGTCTCCTGCGTGTGCATGAGGAACATCGCGTTCTGCGCGCCCGCGCGGAACGACAGCCACGGGTTCAGCTGCGTCTCGAGCGCGAGGAACACGCTCGGGGCGTAGTTCTCGCGGATTTCGGTCGTGCCGAAGTCGAAGGTGTTGTGCGCGAACTGAGCACCGAACACGAGCAGGTCGCCCGTGCCGACCGTCCAGTTGCCGGCGAGACCGGCCTGGATCTGCGTGTACTTCTCCGTCACGTCCGTCGTGCCGGAGAGGCGCGCCTGGTCGAACGAGGCGTACTTCACGACCGGGATCAGCGTCGCGTTGCCGCCGAACTTGTGCAGCATGCGCGCCGTCAGCTGGAGCGCCTTGCCGTTGTCCGACTTGTCGGTCGCCGACTGCTTGAAGTGGCGCGACTGGTAAAGGCCCGAAAACTGGACCGTGCCGTTGTCGGCCCACTCGAAGTCGTAGCCGGCGCCGAGACCGAGCACGTTGCGGCCGTGGTCGCCGTTGCCCTCGACGACCGTGCTGCCGTCGTCGTATGACTGGAACGAGCGGTTGAGGCGCACGCCGAGATTGCCCGAGCCCATTCGGTGGCCCCAGATCACGTCGAAGGCTTCGCCGGTGTTGGCCCCGTTCGGGTCCCCGAAGTCCGGGCCGAGCCATTCGCCGATGCCGCTCTGGCCGAGCGCCGGGTGCTCCTGGCGCAGGTGGAACGACCAGACACCCATGCGGCCGTCGAACAGTCCCGGCAGCACCGCGCCGACCGCGTGGTCGCCGAAGTCGCGCTCGGCCGATCCGGCCTCGACGTACGCGAGGTTGCCGACGCCGTTCACTTCCGAAAGGAACGTGAACATGCCGGTGTAGTCGCCCTTCACGTAATCGCCGCTGACGTTGAGACCCGAGATGCGGGCGCTGGACGCCATGGCCCCCGCGGGGACGAGCATCGCGAGCGCGGCGAACGCGGCGAGACGATTCCAGGTGTGGCGCATGCGGACTTGCCTCCTTGCAGGTACGGACCGCTCGAAACACGACGGCAGCCTCCCCGGCCCGGAACGGGGGCTGCCCTGAGGGTGTTCTGACACTTGGCCGGGGAAACTAGGGATTCCCGCTGGGGAATGTCAACGTCCGAAGCCCTCCCCCGTTGCGAACGCGATCGCGCCCCGCGTGCGGAAAACGAAACGCCCGCCGGACCGTGCAGGTCCGGCGGGCGCGAGATGCGGCGAGAATCACCAGGTGTACGTCGCGCTCACCTGGGGGAAGACGACGCCGTAGCCGGGCGCCTCGGGGCGCGCGGCGACCTTGTAGGCACTGCCGTAGAAGAACGCGTTCTGTCCGCCCATCAGCTGCGCGAACGGGTTCTGCAGGAACGCCGGGTCGAGCGTGGCGTCGAGCATCAGGCTGCCGAGCTTCACGCTCGCGCCGATGTTGAAGCCGAAGTAGTGGTCCTTCCAGTGGCGCTCGACGTCCGAGAACTTGTTGTCCCAGGTGTGCATGTAGGCTTCGGTCGCACCCGCGCGGAACGTCAGCCAGGGGTTCAGGTGCGTCTCGAGGGCCATGAACACGTTCGGCATGAAGCGCTCGGTCTCGAACTCGTCGTTGCCGTAGTCCACGTTGTTGCGGATGAACTGCGCGCCGAAGACGAGCAGGTCGCCCGTGCCGACGGTCCAGTTGCCAGCGATGCCGGCCTGCAGGCCCGACCACGCTTCCTTCTGCGCGTCGCCTTCCGAGTCGATGTACCCCTGGTCGATCCGGAAGAACTTCACCGAGGGGATCAGCACGAGATTGCCCGAGGCCTTGTGGAAGGCGCGCGCGGCGAGAAGCATGTCGTTGCCGCCGTCGCTCTTCTCGACGTCGCCGCTGTCGTAATCGCGCTTCTGGAACTGTCCGGCGAGCTCGACCTGCAGGCTCGGGTTCATGTCCCAGCCGTAGCCGAGGCCGAAGCCGAGGATGTTGCGGCCGCGGTTGCCGTTGCCTTCCTCGGTGATCGTGCCGTCGTCGTAGGACTCGAACGAGCGGTTGAGCCGAAGGGCGAGATTGCCGCTGCCCAGCTTGTGGCCCCAGATCACGTCGAACGCTTCACCGGTGGCGTTCGGGTCGAAGCCGGAGTAGCCCGACTGGATCGGCTGGCCGACCCACGAGCCGCCGAGCGAGGGAGCGGACTGGCGAAGGTGGAACGACCAGACGCCGTACTTGCCGTCGAACAGGCCCGGCAGCACCGCTCCGACCGCGTGATCACGGAATCCGTAGTCGGCCGACGCGGCCTCGACGTACGCGAGGTTGCCGGTCGAGTTCACCTCCGAAAGGTAGGTGAACATGCCCGTGTATTCGCCCTTCACGTAGTCGCCGGGCACCGCGAGCCCGCTCATGCGAGCGGACGAGGCCGCCGCGACCGAGGGCAGCGCGAGCGCGAACAGCGCCGCGACGAGAATGCGCTTCGTTCCCTGATGCATCGTTTCATGCCTCCGTGCATGTGCGGGCATGGAGCTGCGGGGGCGGCGCCCCTCTCCCGCGGCGAGAGCGACCGGTGAGCCGAGGAGACTCACGCGCGGAACAGTGCGACTCGTTCCATGGACTGTCAACGCGGGAGCGCGCCACAAAAAGAACGACGGCGCCCACTCGGGCGCCGTCGCCATGCGGTTCGACTCCAGGAAGCCGGAACTACCAGGTGTACGTGGCCGACACGGTCGGGAACACGAAGCCGTTCGAGCCGCCCGCCTCGCGCACCTTGGAGTAGTAGCCGTTGTAGAAGAACGCGTTCTGGCCGCCCATGAGCTGCGCGAACGGGTTCTGCAGGAACGCCGGGTCGAGCGTCGCGTCGAGCACGAGGTTGCCGAGCTTGACGGTCGTGCCCAGATTGAACGTGAAGTAGTGATCCTTCCACTTGTACTCGCCGCCCGTGTACTTCTCGGAGTACGAGTAGAACATCGCGTTCTGGGCACCCGCGCGGAACGCCCAGCCACGGGTTCAGGTGCGTCTCGAGAGCCATGAAGACGTTCGGCATGAACGTCTGCGTGTTCTCGTCACCGTCGCCGAAGTCGAGCTTGTTCTGGGCGAAGTTGGCGCCGAACACGAGCAGGTCGTCCGAGCCGACGGTCCAGTTACCGGCCATGCCCGCCTGCCAGCCGCTGAGCTTCTGGTCGTAGTTCGTCGTGGTCTCGTTGTCCGTGTACGAGTAGTCCTGGCTCCAGTACTTCACGGCCGGGATGATCGTCAGGTTGCCGGACGCCTTGCGGAACGCGCGGGCCGCGACGAGCAGGTTCGTGCCCCCGTTGTCGGCGTAGCCACTGGGCCCCTCGTCGAACGTGCGCTGCTGGTAGAGGACGCCGACTTCGACCTGCGTGCTGGCGTTCATGTCCCAGCCGTAACCGCCGCCGAAGCCGAGGATGTTGCGACCGCCGTTGCCGTTGTTGTTGCCTTCTTCCGTCACCGTGCCGTCGTCGTACGACTCGAACGAGCGGTTGAGGCGAAGGGCGAGGTTGCCGTTGCCCATCTTGTGGCCCCAGATGATGTCGAAGGCTTCGCCGCCATAGTTGGGGTCACGCGAATCGTGGCCGGTGCTGATCGGCGCGAAGTTCGAGGACTGGCCGAGCGCCGGATGGGTCTGGCGAAGGTGGAACGACCAGACGCCGTACTTGCCGTCGAACAGTCCCGGCAGCACCGCGCCGACCGCGTGGTCGGTCAGTTCGCGCTCGATCGAGCCGCCCTCGACGTACGCGAGGTTGCCGACCGAGTTCACTTCGGACAGGTACGTGTACATGCCCGTGTAGTCACCCTTGACGTAGTCGCCGGGGACGTTCAGTCCCGAAAGGCGAGCCGTCGAGGCCGCCGCGATCGCGGGCACCATGAGTGCGAGCGCCGCCGTCGCGATGACACGAGTTCCCTTGTGCATGCTGAGTTGCCTCCCTGCAGTCTCGGGCCGGAGCACATCCGTGTCGCCATCCCCAGGCCCGGTCGGGGATGCCGGCGCGCCCGAGGGCACGCAGTGCGGCGAAACTAGGGAGCGCGGTCCGAGACTGTCAATGCTCGAGGGGCGAGCACGCGACGCCGGAAACGCCGAAGGGCGCCCTCGCGGGCGCCCTTCGAACACTGCGACTGCAGGAACTGCGACCTACCAGGTGTACGTCGCCGACACGTTCGGGAACACGAAGCCGACAGGACCGCCGTCCACACGGCCAGGGCCGTAGTAGGAGTTGTAGTAGAACGCGTTCTGGCCGCCCATGAGCTGCGCGAACGGGTTCTGCAGGAACGCCGGGTCGAGCGTCGCGTCGAGCACGAGGTTGCCGAGCTTGACGGTGGTGCCCAGGTTGAACGTGAAGTAGTGCTCCTTCCACTTCTCTTCACCGCCCGTGAACTTCTCGGTGTACGAGTAGAACATGGCGTTCTGGGCGCCCGCGCGGAACGTCAGCCACGGGTTCAGGTGCGTCTCGAGAGCCATGAAGACGTTCGGCATGAACGTCTGCGTGAACTCGTTGCCATCGCCGAAGTCACCCTTGTTCTGGGCGAGGTTGGCGCCGAACACGAGCAGGTCGTCCGAGCCGACCGTCCAGTTGCCGGCGATGCCCGCCTGATAGCCGCTGTACTTGGCGTCGTAGTTCGTCGTGGTCTCGTTGTCCGTGTACGACTGATCCTGGCTCCAGTACTTCACGGCCGGGATGAGCGTCAGGTTGCCCGAGGCCTTACGGAACGCGCGAGCCGCGACGAGCATGTTCGTGCCGCCGTTGTCGGCGTTGCCCGTGGGGCCTTCGTCGAACGAGCGCTGCTGGTAGAGGACGCCGATCTCGACCTGCGTATTGGCGTTCATGTCCCAGCCGTAACCGCCGCCGAAGCCGAGGATGTTGCGACCGTTGTTGCCGTCGCCTTCCTCGACGTCCGTACCGTCGTCATACGACTCGAACGAGCGGTTGAGGCGCAGGGCGAGGTTGCCGTTGCCCATCTTGTGGCCCCAGATGATGTCGAACGCTTCGCCGGCGTAGTTCGGATCCTCGGAGTCGTGCCCGGTGCTGATCGGCGCGAAGTTCGAGGACTGGCCGAGGGCCGGGTGGGTCTGGCGAAGGTGGAACGACCAGACGCCGTACTTGCCGTCGAACAGGCCCGGCAGCACCGCGCCGATCGCGTGATCGGTCAGGCCGCGGTCGTACGAACCCGCCTCGACGTACGCGAGGTTGCCGACCGTGTTCACTTCGGACAGGTACGTGTACATGCCCGTGTAGTCACCCTTGACGTAGTCGCCGGGGACGTTCAGTCCCGACATGCGAGCCGTCGAGGCCGCCGCCAGCACCGGCACCATAAGCGCGAGCGCGGCTGCAGCGAGAACGCGAGTTCCCTTACGCATGCTGATATGCCTCCTTGCAGTCTCGGGCCGGTGACCATCCATGGTCGACATCCCGCAGGCCCGGTCGGGGACGCCGGCGCGCCCAAGGGCGCGCTGGGGGGAAAGTAGGGATGTTCGTCCGTGGCTGTCAACGGCCGAGGCGGGGCTCGGCACTCGCCCAAAAGCCGAAGGGCGCCCTTGCGGGCGCCCTTCGGTCACTGCAGCAACGACTCGGAATCAGCTCACCAGGTGTAGGTGGCCGAGACCTGCGGGAAGCACGTGTTGCCGGCAGAGTAGCCCGTGCCACGCGAACCGTAATAGTCGTTGTAGTAGAACGCGTTCGAGCCGCCCATCAGCTGAGCGAACGGGTTCTGGAGGAACGCAGGGTCGAGAACGGCGTCCAGCGTCAGGTTGCCGAGCTTGACCGTCGTGCCGAGGTTGAACGTGAAGTAGTGCTCCTTGTACTTCTCTTCGCCGCCACCCTCGTACTTGTACGTGTACGAGTAGAACATGGCGTTCTGGGCGCCCGCGCGGAACGTCAGCCACGGGTTCAGGTGCGTCTCGAGAGCCATGAACACGTTCGGCATCATCAGTTCGCTGGTCTCGTCGCCGTCGCCGAAGTCACCCTTGTTCGAGGCGAACTGGCCACCGAACACGAGCAGGTCGTCGGAGCCGACGGTCCAGTTGCCGGCAAAGCCAGCCTGCCAGCCGCTGTACTTCTCGGTCGCCGAGGTCGTGCCGTTCGTGGTCGAGAAATCCTGGCTGTAGAACTTCACGGCCGGGATCAGCGTCAGGTTGCCCGACGCCTTACGGAACGCGCGCGCCGCGACGAGCAGGTTCGTACCGCCGTCGTCGGTCGTGGCACCCGTGCCGCCGTTGTCGAACGAGCGCTGCTGGTACAGGGCACCGACTTCGACCTGCGTGTTGGCGTTCATGTCCCAGCCGTAACCGCCACCGAAGCCGAGGATGTTGCGACCGTCGTTGCCGTTGCCTTCTTCGACATCCGTACCGTCGTCATACGACTCGAACGAGCGGTTGAGGCGAAGGGCGAGGTTGCCGCTGCCCATCTTGTGGCCCCAGATGATGTCGAACGCTTCGCCGGTGATGTTCGGGTCGGAACCGTCGTAACCCGAGTTGATCGGCGAGTAGTTCCACGACTGGCCGAGGGCCGGGTGGAGCTGGCGGAGGTGGAACGACCAGACACCGTACTTGCCGTCGAACAGGCCCGGCAGCACCGCGCCGATCGCGTGGTCGTTGAAGTTCGAGTAGATCGAGCCCGCCTCGACGTACGCGAGGTTGCCGACCGAGTTCACTTCAGACATGTACGTGTACATGCCCGTGTAGTCACCCTTGACGTAGTCGCCGGGGACGTTCAGACCCGACATGCGCGCCGTCGAGGCCGCCGCGACCGCCGGGACCATGAGGGCCACGGCAGCGACAGCGAAGAAACGCTTCATTCCGTTGTTCATGTGTTGAGGCCTCCTTGCGCGGAACGGGCTGGCTTTGCTTTGCCCAGAGGCACCCCACGGCCAACTGCGGCCGGGAGCCGACGGACGTCGGAGTAAAGCCACCATCGTTTCGCAACCGTCTGCTTCGCGGATACAACCGGGGTACATGCCAAAAGCTCCACCTCGTCCATGGGATGGAGCCCGAAGAAGAAAACCAGGACGACTCCTTCCCCGGAAGGACCCTGGCACTCGCCCGCCCGGCAAGCTAGGAAAGCGCTCCGGGGCTGTCAAGCCTCGAATACCAGCAGCCGTTCTCCCGCAAGGCTACGCGCGACGTCCCGAGCGGGGCCGGAACCACCCCTCGAACTGGGGCACGAGCGGCCCGTCGCACAAGGGATTCGCGGGATCCAGAGCGCTCACGCGCACCCAGCCGCGGCTGTGCACGAAGAGGCCGTCGCCGATCGCGAGCCCCACGTGGCCGACGGATTCGCCCGGCGCGCGGAAGAACGCGAGGTCGCCGTGGCGCGGGCTTTCGCTCGCTTTCAGGGGCCGGCAGGCCTCGAACTGATCGCGGGCATCGCGCGGCAACCGCACCCCCTGTTCGGCCAACGCGAGCTGCACGAGGGCCGAGCAGTCGATCCCCGCGGGCGTCCGTCCGCCCCAGAGGTAGGGCGTGCCGAGCAGCGAGAGCAGGCGCGTCTCGAGCGACGGTGGCGGCGCATCCGGCGAGCGCAGCGTGTCCTTCTCGACCCAGCCGCGACGGCCGTCCGGAAGCTCCACCTGGCGCCACCCACCGCTCGCGCGGCCGCCGATGAGCGCGCTCCGGAAGAACAGCGGGCTCACCGAGAGGCCACTCCCCGCCTTCGCGGTCACGCGGGCCAGCGGCGCCGCGACGACCGCGTTCGCGAGCTTCGTCCACCGCCGCGCGCGTGCGGCGGTCGCGGGCACCAGCCCCCACTCGCGCACCCAACCGCGGTAGCCGTCCGCGACGTTCTCGACGGGCACCCAGCCCTTGCGCGGGCGACCGGTCAGCCGGACGACCTCGCCGAGCAGGAGCTGCGAGCCGAGTTCGGCGCGATGCTCCGGAGCGGTGCGCAGGTCGAGCGCGGCGCTGCACACCACGCCGTGGGTCGGCGCGGGGCTCATTCGCCGGAGGGCTGCACCAGCGTGTACCGGCCGAAACCTTCGCGGTCGGCGAACACGAACCGGTGGAACGGCTGGTTGTAGAACCACAGCTCGAGCTGCGGCGTGGTGCTCGACGCGGCGCGCTGCTCGATCTGGTCGGGCGGACCGTAGCGCACGTAGATGCGCCCCATGTCCGAGCGCCAGCCCGGGCCGAAGCCCGAGAAGTGCTGGTCGGCGTAGTGCAGCCGCCGGAAGAACTCGATCTGGTACTCGTTGCGCGCCGTCTCGGGCGTCGGATCGCGCCGGCGCCAGAACTTCTCCCACGCCGCGGCCTGATCGGCCGCAGGGAGGTTGCGCATGCCGTCCACCTCTTCGGAGGTGGCGATGTAGGCGAGCGCGTCGAGCATCTGGGCGTAGTCGCGGCCGCGCGGCGGGCCGCTCTCCTCCACCTCGAACGAACGCGTCGTCCGCCAGCGCGACTTGCCCTCGACCCGCTCGACCTCGATCGAGTACGAGCCGATGAACAGGTCCATGTGCGAGGGACGCAGCAGCACGGCGTCCGCCGAGCGCGCGAGCGAGACCGTGGTGTCTCCCTGCGTGAAGACCGTGCCGGTCTCGTCCACCACGCGGTAGTGCAGCTGCAGCTGGCGCGGCCACTCACCGGGCCGGCGATCGAAGGCCACCACGCGGACGCCGAAGTCCTCGGCGTTCAGCCCGAAGCGCCGGGTCGGCATGACCGTGAAGGCGCCGGTCGAATCGAGCACGCCCAGCTGGAGGTCGGCGAATCCCACGGGCACGCGCGCGAGGTCCTGCAGCGTGAGCCGGTCGGAGGCCTCGGACTCGAGGTCGCTGCCCAGGTCGCGCACGCGCAGGCGCACCTTGTAGCGCCCGGGCGGCAGGTCGAACTTGCGCGTCACCAGCAGGTTGTTCCGCGGGCTGCGCGTCTGCTCGTAGCGCTCGATGAGCACGCGGCGTTCGAAGCTGTCGCCGTAGAGCCGGCCGCGCGAATCGGGCTCGAACACGACCGAGAACCCGGCCCCGGCGCCGTAGCCGGCGCTCGTGCGCGTCCAGTTCAGCTCGGAATACGGGACGGTGAACGTCACGCCGACCGTCGAGCGCGCGGTGGAGTCCATGGACACCACGACGTCGGCGCTGAAGAACGGAGGGGCGAACGATCGCAGCAGCGGCAGGTCCGCCGCCCGCGCGGTGGCGGTGGCGAGCAGGGCGATCGTGAGCGTGAGGGCGAGTAACGAAAGTCGTCGAGGCAGCACTGACGGCAAGCTATCACACGGCCCCCGGAATGCCGCACCGGGAAAATGAGTCTTGACGCGCGGGGGTGGAATGCGGGAAACCATGCGTGGCCGGGCCAACCTTTCCCCAGGTGAGCTCATTGCGGACTTCAACACCCTTCCAGCTCCGGGTGCGGGTCGCTTCCTGCGCCGCCCTGCTGGCCATCCTCGTCACCATCGGCACCTCGCACGCCATGCCTCCCGCCCGTCACGGCGGGTTGCCGGCGCCGCTCGCAGTTGCGCGCGAAAACGGGCTGCTCGCCCTGCCCGAGCGCCCCGCGCGGCGGCGCTTCGATCGTGACGGCGACTCGTACGTGGACATGATCTGGGTGATGCACGCCGGCATCGGCGGCGAGGGCGCCTCGACCATGCGGAGCCTGTGGTCCATCACCAGCCGGCTCTCGGGCGGCTGGAGCGACGGCGGTGTGATCGAGACCGACGAGCTCGTCCCGGGCTCCGACCGCCAGCACATGCGTGTCGACCGGTTCTCGATCCTGCCCGAGCTGTCCATGTTCAAGCCCGGCGAGCGGAGCGAAATCGGCGTGTACTGCCACGAGTTCGGGCACGCACTCGGGCTACCCGACCTCTACGACACGTCGCAGCTCGGCGGCAGCGCCAACGTCGGCCCCGGCAACTGGTCGCTCATGTCCACGGGCGCGTACGGAGGCGACGGGCACTCGCCGGAGTTCCCGTCGCACCCGGGCGCATGGCCGTCGCTGTACCTCGGCTGGGCCGAGAAGATCCGCCCCGTGCACGACACGCTCCTCACGGTCACCCCGCTCGCCGACGGCGGACCGGTCGTCGAACTCTGGTTCCAGGGCGAATCCCACGCCGAGCACTTCCTCATCGAAGGCCGCGCCGCCGCCGGCTTCGACCGCACGATTCCCTCGCCCGGTCTGATCGTCTCGCAGGTCGACGACGCGCTCATCGGCATCCGGCTCGGCTCCAACCGCGTCAACACCGGGCCCACTCCCGGCCTGCGCCTGCTGGAGGGCGACGGCGACTTCGACCTCACGACGAGCTGGAACCACGGTGACGAGAACGATCCGCTGCCCGGCGCGCTCGGGCGCTCGCGGCTGGACGACGACACCGCGCCGAACCTCCGCGCGCTGAACGGCGCGATCACGCAGCTCGCGATCGAGGACATCGCGACCGTGCCGGGTGGCGTCCAGGCACGGCTGCGCGTGCAGGCCCCGGGCTGGCGCGACATCGTGCCCGTCGTCGACCCGGCATTCGCGCCCGTGAACGGCGGCAGCCGCGGCAGGACGGCCGTGGCGACCGCGCAGGGCGTCGAGTACTCGGTCGCCTCCGACTCGCGCGGCGGCAGCCCGCAGGTGATGCTCCGCACGCGGCAGCTCGACGGCACGTGGTCCGCGCCGGAATGCGTCACGCAGAGTCCGAGCGCCGCGTTCGAGCCGACGATCGCGCTGCTTCCGAACAACGACCTCGCGCTCGCCTGGACCGATCTGCGCGACGGCCAGTTCCAGATCTGGTACCGCGCGCGCATCGGCGGCTGGTGGACGTCCGAGCGCCGGCTCACGAGCGCGCCCGACGGCTGCGTCTCCCCCGCGATCGCGGCCGACGCGCGCGGCCGCGTGTACGTCGCGTGGATCAAGCTGCACAGCCCGCGCCCGCTGCTGCAGTGCCTCGCGTTCGGCTGGGCTTCGCCCTTCGGCACGCCGGCCACCGCGAGCGACACGACCGACTTCCCGAGCGCGCCTTCGCTCGCGGCCACGCCCGACGGCCGCGCGATGATCGCGTGGTCCGACCTCGCGGGCGCCCAGCCACGCGTCCAGTTCGCACGCTGGTCTCCGGACAGCGGCGTCGCGGCGCGCTTGCGCGTGACGTCGACGTCGGTGTATTCCCAGCCGTCCTGCGAAGTCGCCGCCGGAGCCGACGGCACGTTCCATCTCGTCTGGCAGCAGCAGACGTCGGGACTCAGCGAGATCCACTACCAGCGCCGTCCCGCGATCGGCGCGCCGTCCCCGCGCGACACCGTGCTGTCCAACTCCGCCGACGCGCTGCAGTCGCCCGGCATCGTCACCGACCCGCTCGGAGGAGTGCACGTGATCTTCGAACGCACGACCCCGGTGGGGCAGCAGCTGAAGTACAAGCGCTGGGTGGCCGGCCGGGGCTGGGACTGGGGCGCCTCCACGCTTTCTGGAGAGGACGAGAGCATCTCGCACGCTTCGATCGCGGCGATCACGCCCGGCGGAGTGAACGTGCTCTACCAGAGCGCCGACGCGCTCGGCGACCGGCTCGTCACGCGGCTGCGCCGCCTCGACGGCCTCGCCGCGGCCGACGTGCCGGAGACGCCCGATACGCCGCGTCCGGCGCTCGCCACCTTCGCCGTCGCGCCCAACCCCGCGCACGCCGGCGCCGTGCTCCGCCTGAGCGGCGCGCGCTTCGCGCCCGGCGACGCCGCCGACCTGATCGACGCCGCCGGACGACGCGTCGCCACCGCGCACGCCGACGACGCGGGCGAACTGCGCTTCGGCTCCGAGGCGACGCGTGCGCTGGCGCCGGGGCTCTACTTCGCGCGCGGACGTTCGGGCGGGCCGGCCGCACGGCTCGTGGTGCTGCGCTGAAGTCCGCGCTGCTCGCCTGGCTCACCGCGCTCGCGGTGTCGAGCGCGCCGCCGCTGCTCGGCGGGCTGTTGCCGCTCGCGCCGGAACTCGACGCGCGCTGGAGCGAAGCCGGCGCGTGGCAGATGCCGGTCGGCGCGCGCTACGAACTGGGAAGCAACGGCGTCTCGCCTCCCTTCAAGGAGAATCGCGGCACCGAACTCGGCCGCCGCAAGGTGACCCACCAGGGCACCGATCTCGCGAACGGCCAGTTCGGCGACACCATTCGCGCGGCGGGCAGCGGCGTCGTGATCGTCGCGTTCGACGGCGACAAGGGCAACGGCTACGGCGGTCACGTGGTGATCGCGCACCGGATCCCCGTGGACCGCGTGGTCTACACCGTCTACGGGCACATCGGCCGCGGCACGATCGTCGTCGAGCCGGGCGACCTCGTGGTCGCGGGCGATCCGATCGGTCGCGTCGGCCAGACCGGCCGCGCCTCGACGCCGCACCTGCACTTCGAGGTGCGCGAGGGCGACGACCCGTTCGCGCGCTGGGAGAACGCGCACGTCATCGAGCCGCTGCCGTTCCTCTTCTCGCGCCTCGCCGGGCAGCGCGAGGAGCCCGGCCCCGATCGCGCGTACGCCGAGTGGGCCGGAATACGAAGGGCTCATCGCCGGCCATCTCGATCCGACCGCGCCGCTCACCCGCGCGGACTGGTGGCGCATGCTCGCGCGCGCCGTGGAAGACGGCCCGAGCCCGACGCTGCCGGGCGCGCACCTGCGCGACTCGCTCATCGACGCGGGCGTGCTGCCCGAGGAAGAGGCGGGCGCGGCGTCGCAGGACCGGCTCGGCTGGGAGGAATGCGCGCGCGACGTGAAGCGCCTGCGCGCGCTCGGCGTGCGCATGGCGCACGGCCCGCTGGACGAACGCGCGCACAAGGCCGAGTGCGAATCGCGCTTCGATCACGACTCCCCCACCGCGCACACCGGCGTGCTGCGCCGCCGCTCGAACGACCCGACGATCGGGGACGTCTGCGTGCTGCTCGCCGACCTCTCCGGCCCCGCGCCGGAGGTGGAGCTGAAGCCCGCGGCCCCCGGGCGGGCGAAGAGCGCGAAGGGGTCCAAGGTCGCGAAGGGCAAGCGTTCCTCGCGCTCGCGTGCCGCGCCGCCCAAGCACGCCTCGGCGAAGAAGCCCAGGCGCCGCTGAGGCCGCACGCACGCCGCCGTGTCCCTCCGCGCTTGACGCTCGCGCGGGCCCGGTGGCACTGTCCCGCGCGAATCGAAGGCTGTGACGGGGACAGTACGCCCGCGCATGGCACGAGCGAGCCGGGGACGGTGTGAGCCCGGCGCCCACTGCGCGAAGCCGAACATCACCCCCGAGCCGCCGGCCGAAACGGCGCGACGCCGCGGTAGACCCGGACGGATGCCTCTCCGACATCGAGGTGGAGCCCCTGTGGCTCGGCAAGGCGGACCACCGCGAGGTGGCCGCGAAGTTGGGTGGTACCGCGACCTCCGTCGCCCCAACGGCGTCTCATCGCCGATGGGGCGTTTTCGTTTTCCGCACTTCTCGCCTTCCGGAGGATCCCATGTCGGAGCAGCCGAAGAAGCCCGGCTACCGCGACACGCTCAACCTTCCCGTCACCGAGTTCCCCATGAAGGCGGATCTCGCCACGCGCGAACCGCAGCGGCTCTCCGACTGGACGGCGCAGAAGCGCTACGCGCAGTTGCGCGAGCGCCGCGCCGGCCGCCCGCTGTGGCTGCTGCACGACGGCCCGCCGTACTCGAACGGCCACATCCACATGGGCACCGCCGCGAACAAGATCTGGAAGGACGCCGCTGTGCGCCAGGCCTCGCTCGCCGGCTTCGACGCGCCCTACGTGCCGGGCTGGGACAACCACGGCATGCCGATCGAGATGCAGGTCAACCGCGAGTTCAACGAAAAGAAGATCCGCCCCGACGTGCTGCAGCTGCGTCGCGCCTGCCGCGAATACGCGGACAAGTGGATCGGCATCCAGCGCGAGGAGTTCGAACGGCTCGGCGGCTGGGGCGACTGGCAGCGGCCGTACCTCACCATGGCGCCGGACTTCGAGGCCGAGATCCTCGAGACACTCGCGGTCCTGACCGAGAAGGGCTTCGTGCAGCGCGGCAAGCGCGCGATCCACTGGTGCCCGACCGACCGCACCGCGCTCGCGATGGCGGAGATCGAGTACGCGGACTCGCCGTCGCCTTCGCTCTACGTGCGCTTCCCGCTGCGCAAGGACGCGACGGGCGCGCTGGCCGCGTGGCCGGACGCGAGCGCCGTCGCGTGGACGACGACGCCGTGGACGCTGCCCGCCAACCTGGGCCTCATGGTGGACCCGGTCGCGAAGTACTCGGTCGTGCGGCTCAAGGGTCACGTGCTGATCGTCGCGGCCGCGCGTCTCGCGCCGTTCGCCGAGCTGCTCGGTGAGAAACCCGAGACGCTCGCGGAACTCGACGGCGCCGCGCTCGTGGGTTCGATCTTCGAAGCGCCGTTCGGCAACGACTCGCGCGCGGTGGACGGCACGCCGTACGTGAGCATGGAAGACGGCACGGGCATCGTGCACACGGCGCCCGGACAC
Source organism: Candidatus Eiseniibacteriota bacterium (assembly GCA_016710095.1). Classification (GTDB taxonomy): domain Bacteria; phylum Eisenbacteria; class RBG-16-71-46; order RBG-16-71-46; family RBG-16-71-46; genus CAIXRL01. The sequence goes on from JADJLL010000006.1 coordinate 54,488, forward strand.
GGCACCGAGGACTTCATCGTCGGCGCGCGCAACGGCCTCGGCATGAACTGCCCGGTCGACGAGGCCGGCAAGCTCACCGCCGACGTGCCGCACTTCGCGGGCCGCAGCGTGCTCGACGTGAACGACGACATCACCGCGTGGCTCGGCACCGAGGGCAAGCTGCTGCACTCGTCCAAGTTCACGCACTCGTATCCGCACTGCTGGCGCTGCCGCAAGCCCGTCATCTTCCGGGCCACCGACCAGTGGTTCATGATGGTGGACCACGACGGCCATCGTGATCGCTGCGTGGACGCGATCGAGAAACAGGTCTCGTGGGATCCCGCGAGCGCGCAGAACCGCATCCGCGAGGCGGTGAAGAGCCGCCCCGACTGGTGCCTGTCGCGCCAGCGTTCGTGGGGCGTCGGCATCCCGGCCGTCTACTGCGAAGGCTGCGGCGAGCCGAGCCTCGATCCCGCGATCATGAAGAAGGCCGCCGCGCTCACGCGCGAGCACACGTCCGACGTGTGGTACGAGCGTCCGGTCGAGGACTTCCTGCCCGCCGGCCACACGTGCGGCAAGTGCGGCGCGAAGGGTCCGTTCCGCAAGGAGACCGACGTGCTCGACGTCTGGTTCGACTCGGGCTCGACGCACCGCGCGATCCAGGTGACGCACCCCGAGCTGAAGCGCGGGTGGGATCTCGCGCGCGAGGGCAAGGCCGAGCTCGTGTACTTCGAGGGACCGGACCAGCACCGCGGCTGGTTCAACTCCTCGCTCATGGTCGGCGTCGGCGCCGAAGGCCACGCGCCGTACACGAAGGTGTGCACGCACGGCTGGGTGCTCGACGGCAAGGGCCACGCGATGCACAAGTCGCTCGGCAACGTGGTCTCGCCCATCACGCTCATCGCGAAGCACGGCGCCGACGTCGTGCGCTGGTGGGCGCTCGCGACCGACTGGCGCGGCGACGTGCGCGTCGGCGACGAGATCATGCAGCGCGTCGCGGACGCGTACCGCAAGGTCCGGAACACGTTCCGCTTCCTGCTCGGCAATCTCTCGGACTTTTCCCCGGAGCAGGCCGTGCCGCGCGAGAAGATGTCGGCGGTGGATCGCGCGTTCCTCGATCATCTCGACGCGCGGCTCGCGAAGATCCGCTCGGACTGGAGCGCGCTGCTCTTTCACAAGGCGCTCGACGGCGTGCTCGACGTCTGCACCGTGGACCTCTCGGCGATCTATCTCGACGTGAGCAAGGACCGGCTCTACACGCTGATGCCCGGTCACGCCGCGCGGCGTTCGGCGCAGACGGTGCTGTGGCGCGCGCTGCGCGAGCTGACGCTCGCGTCCTCGCCCGCGCTCGTCTACACGGCGGACGAAACGTGGCAGCACCACCCGGGCCTGCTGGCCGAATGCGAGAGCGTGCACTTCGCGGAGTGGGCGGCGAACGGTGACGGCAGCAGCGACGAGTGGATGTTCCTGCGCGAGGTGCGCGACGTCGTGAACGCCGCCATCGAGCCGCTGCGCGCCGCCAAGACGCTCGCGACGACGGCCGAGGCCGAGATCGTGCTCACCGCGCCGGCGGCGTGGCTGACGCGGCTCGCGCCTTACCAGGCCGAGCTCGAGTCGTTCCTGATCGTGGCGAAGGCGACGCTGGTCGAAGGCGCGGCCGGAGCCGAACCCACGGTCGAGGTCGTGAAGTCGTCGCTGGCGAAGTGCGACCGGTGCTGGACGTTCCGCTCCGACGTCGCGGCGCGGGGCGAGGCGCAGCTCTGCTCGCGTTGTGGCGAGGCGCTCACGGCACAGGGACGCTGATCGCGGATCCCACCGGAAGACGACGGCCCGCTTCCCCGTTCGGGGAGGCGGGCCGCTCGTTCTCGCGACTCGGGGCGGGTCAGCCCTGATCGAGCCGCAGTTCGACCTGGCGTGGGTAGCGGCGCTTGAGGTCCTCGACGAGCTTGCGGAAGGCCGGGGTCTCGCCCTGCAGCGGCACGGAGTCGGTGTCGATCTCCAGGACCTCGGTGTACGCACGCGCCCGGACCATCCACGCGTCGTACGCGTCGCTCAGGCGACGGATGTAATCGATACCGATTCCCTTTTCGCTCTCACGGCCGCGCTGCGCGATCCGTCCCATGAGCGTCTCGGGGCTCGCCTTGAGGTACAGGATCACGTCGGGCTTCCGCAGGAAATCCACCATGACGCCGAACAGGGACGTGTAGTTGTCGTAGTCCACGTCCGTCATCGAGCCCTGCGCGTGCAGTACGCGGGCGAAGATCTCGGCATCCTCGTAGATCGTGCGGTCCTGGATGAACGGCAGCGAGCCCTTGCTGATCTCGACCTGGGCCTTGAAACGCTCGCTCAGGAAGTAGATCTGCAGGTGGAAACTCCACCGCGGCATGTCCTTGTAGAACGGATCGAGGTACGGGTTCTGGATGACGGGCTCGTAGTAGGCCACCCAGCCCAGTTCCTGGCTCAGGCGGGTCGTGAGCTCGGTCTTGCCCACTCCGATGTTTCCGGCGATCGCGAGGAAGAACCCCGGGTTCGAAACACCCTCGCGCGAAACGGCGGTTTGCACGTCCATGTCGTCATCCTGCCGAGAAGTGACACTTCCAAGACCTTTGCGCCGGGGCCGAGTGACATTAGTTCGGGCGTCGCGAGGGCGGAAGAAAAAAACCGGAACCGCAGCACCGGTTCAAGCGTCTATCGCAGTACACATCGTTTGGGGGGCGAGTTCGAAGAAACTCGCGTGCGGCCCGCGACTCCGAGAACGACCCCCCCGTTTCGTGACGAACCCCGCTCGGGATTCCCGGGCGGGGTTTCGCTTTCGGCGCCGCGGTGCTCGCACGCTATCGGCGCGAAGGCGCGAGCGTCAAGACCGCACGTGCGGGCGGCTCAGGCGTCGTCGCCGTCGTCCGTATCGGGCAGTTCGGGGCGGCGGAACCGCGACGCGTCGATCCCGTGCTTCTTCATCAGGTCGTGCAGCGTCGGCCGGCTCACGTCCACGTCCTTCGCCGCCCGCGTGATGTTGCCCGCATTGCGCGTCAGCGCCTCGACGAGCAACCGGCGCTCGACCTCGTCGCGCGCCGACTGCAGCGTGGGCAGTCCCTCCTGTGTGCCGCCCGCGGACTCGAGTTCGAGGTCCTCGGGACGCAGGTAGGAATCCTGCGACAGGATCACGGCGCGCTGCACGCGGTTCTCGAGCTCGCGCACGTTGCCCGGCCACGGATGCGCGGCCATCGCGCGGAGCGCCGCCTGCGTGAAGCCCTTGAGCTTGCGCTTGTGCTGGCGGCCGTAGAACTCGAGGAAGTACTCGGCGAGCAGCCGCAGGTCGTCGCCGCGATCGCGCAGCGGCGGCACGAGGATGCTCACGACGCTCAATCGGTAGAAGAGATCCTCGCGGAAGCTGCCGCTCGCGCGCATCTCGCGCAGGTCGCGGTTGGTGGCGGCCACGACGCGCGCATCGACGCGCATGGGATCGCGGCCGCCGACGCGCTCGACCACGTGGTCCTGCAGGAAGCGCAGGAGCTTGACCTGCAGGTGCGTCGGCAGGTCGCCGATTTCGTCGAGGAACAGCGTGCCCTTGTCCGCCAGCTCGAACTTGCCCTCGCGCGTGCGGTACGCGTCCGTGAACGCGCCGCGCTCGTGACCGAACAGCTCGCTCTCGAGCAGCGCCTCGGGGATCGCGCCGCAGTTGATCGGCACGAACGGCTCCTCGCGGCGCTGGCTGGCCTGGTGCATCGCGTGCGCGACGAGTTCCTTGCCCGTGCCGTTCTCCCCCACGATGAGCACGGTCGCGTCCGTCGGCGCCACGCGCTGGATGAGGCCGAACACGCGGCGCATGGCCTCGGACTCGCCCACCAGCCGGTGGTAGCGCTTGCGCGACGCCGGCGCGTCGGGCGACTGCGCGAGCTCGATGTCGCGAATGTGCACGGCGCGCCGCAGGATCACGCGCAGTTCCTCGAGCTGGATCGGCTTCGCGTACCAGTCCACCGCGCCGCGGCGGATCGCGGCGAGCGCGTTCTCGCGGCTGTCGTTGCCGGTCACCATGACGACCTTCGTCGCCGGGTACTCCTCGATGATCTCGTCGAGCAGGTCGAGCCCTTCCGGATGCCCGCCCGCGGGGCCGAGCGTCACGTCGAGCGTGACGATGCTCGGCTTCACCTCGCGCATGACCTGGCGCGTCTCGGCCGCCGAGCCCGCCGTGTGGACTTCGTACTCCTCGGCGAGGCCCCAGCGCAGCTGGTTCCGGATGGAATCTTCGTCGTCGACGATCAGGATCTTTTCGAGGCTCATGACTCGGGGCTTCCGCTCGGGGCCGGTTCGCGCGCGCCCATTTCGAGGCCGACGGGAATCCGTAGTGTGAAGGTCGTGCCCGCACCCGGACGACTGTGCACGAGGATGCGGCCGCCGTGAGCTTCCACGATGGTCCGGCATTGCGCCAGTCCGATGCCGAGGCCGTTGGGCTTCGTGGTCGAGAACGGCCGGAAGAGCCGCGAACGCAGGAACTCGTCGGTCATGCCGCGGCCTTCGTCGCGCACGCTCAGTTCGAGCATCGCCCGGTCGCCCGCGCCCGGCTTCACGCCGGCCACGAGCGCGATCTCGCCGGGTCCGGTCATCGCCTCGCGCGCGTTGGTCAGCAGGTTCACGAGCACGCGCGTCATCTGCGCGCGGTCCACGACGACCTCGCCCGTCTCGTGCAGTTCGACCGACACGCGCACGCCCGGCGCCGCGCCGAGCGCGAGTCCGGACTGCGACAGCGCCTCGTCCACCATTTCGCTGAGCGCGCACGGCGCGAGCTGCAGGTGGAGCGAGCGCGACACGCTCGACACCTGGTTCATCAGCTCGCGCAGCGATTTCACGGTGCGCTCGACCACGCCCATCGCGTCACGCTGGAACTCGGGATTGCCCAGGTGGCGCCGCGCGTTCTCGACCACGAGCGCCAGCCCGGACACCTGGTTCTTGATGTCGTGCAGCACGAAGCTCGAAAGCCGGTTGAGCGACTCGAGCTGGCGCGCCTCGACCATGAGCTCGGCCTGTCGCGAGAACCACAGCGCGGCGCCCAGCTGGCGCGACATCGCGGCGAGGAACTCGACGTCCTCGAGCGTCCACTCGTCACCCTCGCGCTTCTCGGACACCCAGAGCACGCCGAAGAGCGTGCCGTCCACCACGAGCGGCGCCGCGACGGCGGCGCGCAGTCCGTCGATCGTGCCGCGGTTCTCGACGAGCATCGGGATCAGGTCGAGGTCGCCCTGGAGTTCGCGGAACACGACCGGCCACTGCGTCGCTTCGAGCCGCCGCACGAGCGCGTTGTCCGCCGCGACCCGCTCGTCCACGCCCTCGCCGCCGTGCAGCCGGCGCAGCGCGTCGCCCGCCGTGTCGCGCACGTGCAGCGCGACGTGCGTGGCCTCGAACACGCTGCCGACGAGCGTCTCGATCTGCGCGGCGACCTGTTCGGGCCGCGCGCTCGGCGTGAGCGCGGACGTCACGCGCTCCCACTCGCGCCGGTAGTCGTAGCGGTTCGCGTAGAAGTTGCGGTCCACGAAGCGCCGGATGCGGCGGCTCGTCGCGGGGCTCACCATGAGCACGAGCCCGCCGCCGCCCACGAACAGCAGGAACGCGACCGTGACGCCGAGCTTCCACTGCGGCGACAGCACCGGCAGCACGCGGCTGAGCACGAGCATGCTCAGCATGAACGCGCCGGCGAGCGTGAGGGAAACGGACGAGTAGTAGATGACCGGTCGCGCGACCGGAATGCTCATGTCCGACAGCCGCCGCTTCGCGAGCGCCATCGCCGCCGCCGAGCCGGCCACGAACATGATCGGCGCGGTGCTCACGAGCCAGCTCACGCGCAACCCGCCGTACAGCAGGCCGGCGGACACGACGAGCAGCTCGGAGAGGATCGCGGTGAGGATCGCGAGGAACAGCGGGCGCAGCCGCTTCTGCCCGTCGACGGGCGACGTGCGCAGCATGCTCTCGAGGTTCATGAGCACGGCGACCATCGCGACGACGAGGTAGATCAGGTAGAGCTTGCCGATCGCGCCGAACACCACGACCGACTCCGGCCCGTGGCCCTGCACGGCTTCGACCACGTACGGCGTGCCCGCCGCGGCCGTGAGCACGACGCAGCCGAGCAGCGAGAGCACGAGGTACGCGCCGGCGTTGCGGATCTGGTGGCGCGGTTCCGCGCGGCCGAGCACGACCGACAGCGTCAGCCACAGCCACGACACGAGCGCCGAGTTGCGCGCGAGGTACGTCGCCCACGTGCGCGCCGAAAGACCGTCGGCGGCGTTGACCATGCCGAGCGTGCCGGACTGGAAGGCCGCGAGCGACAGGAACGCCGAGGCGAAGAGCAGCGTCGTGAGCCAGTGGCCGCGGCGCAGCAGCACGAGCAGGCCGATCGCCGCGAGCAGCATCGCGCTCGCGGTGACGATCGCCGCCTGGATCGGCGACGCGTGCCAGCTCCAGACCAGGGCCGTTTCTCCGACGTTCATCGCTCCGTCACCGAGGCGTGCGGCGCCGCCGCGGCGGACCAGGATCGATCGCGCGGCGCGCCAGCTGTTCGAGGACTTCGCGGCTCCGCGCCGCGCCGCCCGGAAGATGCGCCCCCAACCGAGCGCCGCGCAATGCCGCATCCTCCGTCGCCGAATCCCCGGGGAACTGCCGCCAGAGCGCGACGAACGACGACTCGGCCCCGGCCACCTGCCCGGTGAGCAGCAGCAGCTCGGCGCGCACGAGGCCGGCCTGGCGGCGGACCTGCGGGTCCAAGTTGATCCCCAGCAGGTGAGCTCAGGTTCTCGATCTCCTGCTCGCCCTGCACGCGCGCGAGCTCGGCCTCGCCCGCCTCGAACGGATGCTGCACGAGGCGCTGGGCCGCGCGGAACGCGAGCGGATGCGTGGGCTGCGACGCGCAGAGCGCGAGGTACTCCGCGCGCGCGTTGATCCAGTCACCGTGACGCTCGAGCAGCCGCGCGCGCTCGAAGTGCGCGGGCGCGCCGAGCGCGCCGGCATCCACCCAGCGGCGGAGCACGTCGTCGTAGGCGGCGATCGCGGAGTCGGCCTCGCCGAGCCGCTCCCACGCCTGCGCCGCCGCCAAGAGCGCGTGCCCGATCACGCGGCGGCTGGATCCGATCTGCGCCGCCCAGCGCGCGTACACGACCGCCGAGTCGGGCGCGCCGGCATCGAGCGCGCCTTGCGCCATGATGAGCACGCGCGCCGCGCGCTCGCCCTGCGGCGCGTTCGCGAGCGACGCCCGTCCACGGCGAGCGCCCCGGCGGCATCCCCGAGCGCGATCGTGCAGCAAGGCGAGCGCGTCGCACAGCGCGAGCGAATCGCGGCCGCGAGCGCGCGCGGCCGACTCCACGTAGCGTGCCGCGGTCGCGTCGTAGAGCGCTTCGGCGCGATCGAGCTCGCCGCGACGCTCGTACTCGTGCGCCGCCAGCAGCGCCGACTCGACCACTTCGGGTGCCGGGCCGCGATGGTCGTCGTCCGTCATCGGGTCGAGCGAGGCGACCGCGACGCGCTCGGCGAGCGCTTCGTCGAACCGCCCGAGCCGTTGCAGCGCCGCCGCGCGCGTGAGGCGCGCGGGGATCGTGACCGCCGGCAGCGCGGCGTAGTCCGCGCGCACGTTCGCGAGCCGCGCGGCCGCCATGGAGTCGTCTCCGGCCGCCGCAGAAGGCCCGCCCAGCAGCAGCGCCGCGCCGCCCGGGCGAGCGCCACCTGGCGCGCGGGCACCCGCCGCAACCGGCGGCCGCCCCGCGCGACGCGGGAACTCGCCACCACACCTTTCGGCCAGGCGCGCGACCGCTTCGACGCGCGCGGGCTCGGCCTTCGTGGCGGGCAGCTTCGCGGCCTCGGTGCGCACGTGCCAGAGCCCACGCTCGACCTCCCAGCGCTCCCACAGCAGGCGATCGCCACAGCCGCTCACGCCGAGCGCGAGCACGCAAAGCAGCGCCGTCCCGCAGAAGGACCGAAGCCGGAGGCTTTGGATCATTCGAAGCCGAGCTTTCAAAGTTCGTCCTCCCCCGGCACGAGCGCGCTCAAGTAGAGCAGCGTCCCCGCGCCGGCCGCGAGGCCGAGCTGCACGACTCGCACCGCGGCGTTCGCGACCGCCACGAGCAGCACGCCCTCGGGCAGCACCGCGACGAGCGTGGCGGGCTTCGCGAGCAGCAACTGCAGCGGCAGCGCGAGCAGCGCGAGCGCCCCGCTCGCGACGAGCGCGGGCAGCAGGCCGTGCGCCCACGTGCGCGGCAGCGCGCAGAACGCCAGCGCCGCGGAGCCGCGCGGATCGAGCATCACCATGGGCACGGCGTAGAAGTACGCGGCCTTCACGACGAACACGGCGCCCACGAGCAGCTGCGGCGCCAGCGCACGCGAGAGCCCGGAGAGCCGCACGCGCGCGAGGCCTTCGAGGCCGAGGTGACCGAACACCGCGACGAGCGTCACGGGCAGCGACGCGAGGAGCAGCCAGCGCGAGCGCGCGATGCCAGCTGGCGCGCCTCGCCGCGCGTGCGCCGCGGAAACACTTCGACCAGAGCAGCGCCGCTGACGCCGATCGCGAACGGCGCGACGGCGGCGTCGAGCGCGATGGCGCGCCCATTCCAGAACCCGCGGCAGGCGCAGGAAGAGCTCCGGGTAGCGCAGCGCGCCGTCGCCCGCCGCCCGCGCACCAGCGGCGCCATCGCCCACGAGAGCAGCGGGTGCGGCGCGAAGGCGAGCAGCAGGACGAGCGCGGCATAGGCGGCGAACGGCGCGCACCCACGGCCGCCACAGCTCGCCGCGGAAGGACTCGCGCAGCGTGCGCCACGGGCACTGAGCGCCCAGCGCGAGCTGCTCGAAGACGTTCATCGCGTGGCGGGGGCCGCGGCGCGGGGGGCGGCGGGGCGCGGCCCGTGCGAACACGCCGGGCATCTCCTTCGCGACGCGGGCGGCGAAATCCTCGACACGCGCGCGCGCGGCGTTCAGGTCGCCGTCGGGCGCGACGGATTCGACGCGCACGAACGCGCCCCACGAACGGTTGTCGAGCGCGCCGGTGAGCGCCATGTGGCGGCGGAAGGCTCCCACGTCGCTCGTCGAAAGCCCGCTCGTCGTCCACCAGTACCAGACGACGCGCTTCCGCTTCTGGCGCTCGGTGAGGAACGTGTTGACCTGCATGCCGCGCAGCGTGCCGTCGTCCACCGTCGCGCGTCCCTCGCGCTCGACCACGAAGCCCTGCGACTCGTAGCAGAGCCGCGGGTCGTGCGCGCCGTAGCGGCGGTTCTGGTGGTAGACGATGCACAGCCACACGGGCTGCGTGCCGTCGTCGTAGCGGCGGATGAGGATGTCGTCCGCCTGGAGTTCCTCGACGACCGCGTCCTCGAACGAAAGCTCGGTGCCCACCCACGGCCCGAACGTCTGCGGGCACCTGCTTGAGCACGCCGCGTCCGACCGCGAGGTTCTCGGGCGGGTTCAGCACCACGAGCCCCGCGAGCGCCATGAGAACGAACGCGATCACGAAGCGCTTCAGCGCGGCGCCTCCGCAGCAGGCGTGCGCGACTGCGCGGCGTGAGCACGCACGCAGCCTGAGCGCGAGCGCCACCGCGTAGAGCACGTAGCCCTGACGCGTCGTGGAACTTGCCGGTCGCGGCCACGACGCTGGTGCGGTCCGCGACGCCACGAGCAGCAGCGTGAGCCGGGCTATGTTGCCGGTGAGCGCGATCGGCACCGCGGCGAGCAGCACGGCCGCACGGCGCCACGCGCCGCCCGGCTGGAAGTAGGCGAACAGCGTTCCGGTCGCGACGAGCGCGAGCAGGCTGCGCAGGCCGCTGCACGGGTTCTCGACGCGCAGCTCGCCCGTGGCCAGGAACAGCGACATGCCCGAGCGCGTGACGTTTGCGCCCGCCAGCTTCGCCCCCGCCACCGACGCCTGCACCGCGAGCTCCTTGAGCGCGTAGCTCAGCGAGTTCATCACGACGGGCGGGAACGTGAGCATGAAGCCGAGGTAGCCGAGCGGGAACGCGAGCATGTGCGTCACGGCGCGGCCGAAGAACGTGAGCGAAAGCCCGAACAGCAGCGGCAGGATCGACCAGCCCTGCAGCGCGAACAGGTCCGCGCGCGTGCCGAACACCTGCATGAGACAGCCGAGCGCGACGAGCCAGAGTCCGTGGCCGACGGGCTTCACCGCGAGCTTGCGCAGCTTGTCCCAGCGCAGCCACACGAGCGCGGCCGACGTGAGCGGCACGAGCGGCCCGTGCGAGTAGTTGTCGTTGGTCGTCCACGTCTCCCAGAGCCCGGGAGCCGTGCGGTAGTACATGACGACGGCCGCGGCGAACAACGCGAGCGCCTGCGCCCACACGAGCTCGCGCGGCGTGCCTTCGGCGTGCGGCGTGACCACTTCCGCGCTCATCGCGTTCCTCGCATGGTGAAGAGCGTCAGCCCGGTGCGCACGAGGATCTCCAGATCGAAGGCGATCGACAGACGGTCGAGGTACTCGCGATCGAGCGCGACCTTACGCTCCATCGGGATCTCGTCGCGACCGTTGATCTGCGCCCAGCCCGTGAGGCCGGGCAGCAGCGCGTCCACGCCCTGTTCCTGCCGCATCGCGACGAGGTCGTACTGGTTGTACAACGCCGGGCGCGGTCCCACCAGCGTCATGTCGCCCTTGAGGATGTTCCAGAGCTGCGGCAGCTCGTCGAGGCGACGTGCGGCGGATGAACGCGCCCACCTTGGTGACGCGCGACGCCCGGGTCCACGAGTGCGTCGCCAGGTCCGGCGTGCCGACGGCCATGCTGCGGAACTTGAAGAGCACGAACTCCGAGCTGCCCCGCCCGCTGCGGCGCTGCGTGAAGAGCACGGGTCCTTCGGACTCGAGCTTGATGGCGATCGCGACCGCGAGCATGACCGGCGAAAACACGATGAGCGCGAACGCCGAGAGCAGCACGTCCAGCGCGCGCTTGGCGAACGCGTGAAGCCCCGACGGGCGCGGCGGGATCGCGCGGCCGTTCGTCTCGATCACGGCTTCGCCGAGCGTCTCGACGAGCTTCTCGCCCAGCGCGCGGCGCGAGTGCTCGCGCTCGACGAACGCGGGGCCCGACGCGGCGAGCTGCGCGCGCAGCGCCGGCTCGGCCATCAGGCGGCGCACGGCGGCGGCGATGGACGCGGCGTTCTCGGGCTCGGCGACGAGTCCGCCGCCGGACGCCTCGACGACGCCCGCGGCGTCGCCACGCACGGCGGCCACGAGCGGGCAACCGGTCGCGAGGTAGTCGAAGAGCTTCACCGGAATGGTCTCGCCCGCGAACTCGCTCGCGCGCGTCGTCGCGATCGCGGCGTCGGCTTCGTGCAGCAGCGCGACGAGCTGGTCGGGCGGCACGCTTTCCTCGAACGTGCAGTTCGTCAGGCCGAGCTGCTTCACGCGGCGTTCGAGCCCTTCGCGCGCGACGCCGTCGCCCACGAAGCGGAACCGCACGGGCTCGTCGCGCAACAGGTCCGCGGCTTCGACGATCGCGTCCATGCCGTGCACGAGTCCGTGCGTGCCGGCGTAGAGCACGGTGAACGGCCGGCCCTCGATCGCGCCGTCACGCGCGCCTGCGCGCGGGCGGAACAGTTCGGTGTCCGCGCCGTTCGGCAGGAAGACGAGCTTGCGCTCGGCGAAGCCGCGCGAGGCGAGCTGGCGCCGCATGCCGGGCGTCACGACCAGGATGCGCGCGGCGCGCGACTGGAAGAACCGCGACACGGCGTCGAGCACGTTCGCGACCAGACCGGGCCGCATCTCGCCCAGCGCGATCGCCGCGTGCGGCCAGTCGTCGCGGCAGTCGTTCACGAACGCCGCGCCGTGCCACTTGGCCGCGAGCCACGCGGTGACGCCGTGAAAGAGCGGCGGCGTGGTCGCGACGACCACGTCGGGGCGCTCGCCGCCGAACATCGCGGGAATCGCCGAGAGCGCGAAGCTGAGGTGGTTCCAGAGCCGCGTGATCGGCGTCTTCTTCGGCGTCGCGTAGAGCCACACGCGGTCCACCGGCAATCCGTCGTGCGTCTCACGGCGGCGCTTGATGCCGGCGTATTCGGGACGGATGACGCCGCTCGGGTGGTTCGGCAGTCCGGTCACGACGCGCACGTCGTGCCCGGCCCGGCGCAGGGCGCGAGCGAAATGCCACGCGCGCGCGGGCGCCGCCCCGGTCTCGGGCGGGTAGTACTGCGTCACGAACAGGACGGACAAGCGTTCCTTCGCCATGTGCCGTTACGCCGCGGTCGCCACCACGAGCTGGCGCCTCGCGACCGAGTGCCCGAGCTGCCACTGGCTCTGCAGCGGCGCCATGAACGTCTGGTACACCGGCTCCGGCAGCGCGCCGAGCCCGCCCCAGTACAGCTCGTGATGCACCATCTTCAGTCCATTGCTCTCGAAGATCTGGCGGATCTCGGTCGGCGGGAACGGACGCTCGACCGCGTATGCGTGGCGCTCACCGTCGGGCGCGACGTACTCCTGGTGCACTGCGTCGCCGCGCAGCTCGTTCAGCCGCTGCACGTGCTCGGGGTGCGCGCCGTTGATGTCGCCGACCACGAGCACGCCGCCCTTCTTGAGGTGCTTGCGCGTCTGCGCGAGGAACGCCTCGAGCGGGTCGATGTGCGACAGCGCGTTGTAGACCCAGACGAGGTCGTAGTCCGCGTCCCACTCGCGCGTGAGGTCCGCGCGCGCGTACTTCACCGGCAGCTTTTCCTTCGTCTGCTCGGCGTGGAAGGCGAGCCGCTTCTCGGCCGCGTCGAGCCGGTCGGGGCGCAGGTCCGCGCCCACGACCTCGGCGCCGACCGAGGCGTAGAGCATCGAGTAGGTGCCGAAGCCGGAACCCGCATCCATCACGCGAGGGGTGCCGCCGATCGCCTTGGCACGATTGACGATCCAGCGCGCGGTCCAACCGGCTTCCGAGCGCCAGAAACCGCGCAGGTAACGCGCGATCGCGGCCTCGTCGCCCGGCTTCGGGAGCTTCTTGTAGTAGTCCGCGAACGCCTCGCGCTCGCCGTCCGGCAGGCGCGCCTGCACCGGGCCGTATTCCTTCTCGATCGTCCAGCGCACGAATCGTTCGAAGCGCTCGCGCGCCGTGCCGCTCGTCTGGCTCATTTCGTCCTCCCGCTGCTTCCGCGGTTCGCGCCGCTCATGACTTCGCGTCCTTGCGGCCCGGCTTCGCGCGCCGCTCCTTCACCCACTTCGCCAGCTTCGCCCGCGTGCGGCCCACCGCCACCTCGACCGCGTTCGGCGCCGCCCACAACGGGCCGCCGCCGAGCCGGTCCGACATCACCACGGGTTCGCCGCCGAGCTGCTTCTTGAACGTCGTGTTGCCGCCCCAGTTCATGCGCGTCCAGCCGCCGTCGCGCGCGAGCCGCAGCGCCGCCCACGCGACGAGCGCGTTCGCGCCGGCCTTGCGGCCCTCCGGCGTCGAGGCGTTCGCGCGGTAGTCCACCATGCCGTTCGCCGCGCGACCATACCCGGACCCGGCGTGCACCACACCTTCGTGCACGGCGAGCAGCAGCCACTGCCAGGGCAGTTCCCACTCACGCCAGTCTTCACCCGGCGCGGGACGTTCCACCATCGGCGTGGGCGTGCCGTGCCCGAGGCGCGCGTCGTTGTCGAACTGCAGCTGGCGGAACGCGCGGAAGTGCTCCGCGGTCGTGCCCTCGATGACTTCCCAGCCGGCCTTCTCGAGCTTGCGGATCTGGCGGCGCTTGTCGGAGTCGAGCGAGGCGAGCAGCTTCTCGTCGTCGAGCGCGAGGTCCTTCACGATCGTGGTGCCGCGCGTGAGCGCGCCGCGGCCGAGCGTCGAGGCCGGCAGGAACACGCGCACACGGTCACCCGCCCCGGCGCGCTGCGCCTGCTCGAACGCCCAGTCCGCCGTCTCGCGATCCAATCCCATCTCGCCGTCGGCGCCACCGCGCTCGAAGGCGATCTGCGTGCGCCACGGCCAGCCGCAGTGCCAGCCGCGCTTGTCGCGCCGCAGCACGAGCAGCGCCTTGCGGCCGCCGTCGTCGACGAGCACCGCACGCGCGTGGCGGCCGTGCTTCGCCTCCCACTGCAGCCAGTCGAGGCGCAGCGCGAAGTGCGCGAAGTCGGCCTTCGCCAGCCGTCCGTCCCAGGCCTTCGAGAAATCCGCGCTCAGCGCGGTCGTGGTGTCCCAGATCCTCTGCTTCGGCTGCACTTGTCGGTGATCCTCCCCGTCACGGCCTCCCGGCCGCGAACGCTCCTTCGTCATCGGCCGGCCCGGCGCGTTTCTCGCGCCCTGCGGCGGCCCCCCGGCGGGCGGGCCTCAGGCCCCGCGCGCCAGCACCTTCCGGTACAGGTCTTCCGTCGTCCCGACCATGCGTTCGGCCGTGAAAAGCTCCCGCCAGCGCCGGTGCCCGGCCTCGCCCCACGCCGTCAGGGCGGCCCGGTCGGCCAGCATCTCCGCGAGCGCGGCCCCGAACGGCCGGTCCCGCCCCGGCACGATGCGGCCGTTCACACCGTCCGCCACGGCTTCGGCGTTGCCGCCGATGGCCGTCGCCAGCGTGGCGCGCGAGGCACGCATGGCCTCGAGCAGCGTCACGGAAAGTCCCTCGCGCGAGGACGACAGCACGAACAGGTCGCACGCCCGCATCAGGTCCGGCACGTCGAGCCGCGCGCCCAGGAACCGCACGCGGTCCCCGAGTCCGAGCTGCGCGCAACGCCTTGAGTTCGCCCTCGAGCTTGCCCTCGCCCGCGATGAGCAGCACGGCGTCGGGCACGCGCTTCACGGCCTCGGCCATGCCGCGCAGCATCACGTCCTGCGACTTCTGCACGGTGAGGCTGCCCACGGTGAGCGCGAGCGCCTGGTGCGGCGCCACGCCGAGCGACGCGCGCACGGCTTCGCGATCGCGCGCGTCCGCGGCGGGCGCCGGCTCGTCGGCGATGCCGTTGAGAATGGTGACGAAGCGCCCGGCATGGTCTCCGAGGCGCGACACGTGGCTTTCGCGCGAGGCCTCGCACACGCAGATCACGCGATCCGAAAGCGCGGTGAGCACGGGCTCGACGAACCCGTACATGCGTCCGCCGCGGCCCGGGTAGTGAATGCTGTGCTCCGTGCGCAGCACCGCGCGCACGCCGGCCATGCGCGCCGCGATCGTGCCGTACGTGGCGCCGACCGGGTTGTGCGCGTTGACCACGTCGATGCGCCGCACGCGCAGCTCGAGGCGAGCCGGAACAGCCCCTGCAGCCGCGCGCCGCCCTTGCCCAGCAGCAGCGTGTCGGCGCCGGCGGCCGCGGCCGCTTCGAGCGCGGGCCCGCCGCGGTTGAGCGCGACCACGGTCGAGTGCACGCCGGCACCGGCCAGGCGCACGTGCTCGACCACGAGCGACTCGGCGCCGCCCTGGTGCATGGCTTCCACGACGTGCGCGACTCGGATCACGGGCGGCTCCGCTCCGCGGCGCCGGTGAAGAGCGCCCAGAGCTTCTCGAAGTTGCGCTCGACGTCGAACGCCTCGCGCACCTCGGTGCGCGCGATCGCGCTCATGCGGTCGACTTCGGCCGGGTCCTTCACGAGCGGCGCGATGGCGTCCGCGAGGTCGCCGGGATCGCGCTGGTTCGCGAGCGCGCCCGTGCGGCCGGGACGACGATCTCTCGAGCCCGCCGCGCGCGTGCCCACGACCGGCAGGCCCGCGGCCATGGATTCGACGACCACGTTCGGGATGCCGTCCATGCGGCCGTTGCTGAGCACCACGCTCGGCGCGACGAGCACCCACGCGGCGGCGTAGCGCGGCGCGAGCTGGTCGTGCGTGAGCGAGCCGCACCACTCGATCTGGTCCATGACGCCGCCTTCGCGGGCGATCGCCTCGAGCGTCGCGCGCTCGGGCCCTTCGCCGACCACGACGAGCTTGGGCGCAGGCCGCGGCGCTTGAGCACGCCCATCGCCTTGAACAGGTCGTCGAAGCCCTTCGTCTTCGCGAGGCGGCCGACGATGAGCAGCGTCGGCTCGGCCGCGCGCGCGCGCACGATCGAACCGAAGCGCGAAAGGTCGGTGCCGTGATAGAGCCAGTGCACGCGCGCGTCGGGCACGAGCTTCTGCACCATCTCGGCGTTGCCGCGCACGCAGCACGTCATGAAGTCGGCGGCGCGCGCCTTCTGCGGCAGGAACTCCTGCATGCGGTACAGGTCGCCGCCCGCGTGCCCGGCCATGCTGAAGCGCTTGCCCGTCAGCCGCGTCGCGAGGTACGCGACCGTCGCCGGAAAGTGCGCCCAGGCGCCGTGAATGCGCTCGAAGCCTTCGCGTTCGGCGATGCTCGCGACGCGCGCGGCCGCGGGCAGGTAGCCCACGTGCCCCGCGAGCGCGTACGGGCTCGCCTTCGACGCCCACAGGATGCGCAGGAACTCGGGGATCAGCACGTGCGGCTTGCGCACCGTCCACAGCAGCAGGTCGCCCCAGTTGCGCAACGTGAACGGCGAGCCGATCGACGACGTGAGCGTCACGAGATGGGCGTGCTCGGGCTGGTACTGCGTGCCGACGGGCCGCAGCGTGAGCACGCGGATCTTCACGCCGCGCTGGTCGAGGCGCTTCACTTCGTTCTCGATGAACGCCGCGAGCGTCGGGAACGCCGCGGTCACGTACAGGACGGACTTCACTGGCGCCCCCGGGGTTCTCGCTCACTC
Organism: Candidatus Eiseniibacteriota bacterium; assembly: GCA_016710095.1. GTDB lineage: Bacteria > Eisenbacteria > RBG-16-71-46 > RBG-16-71-46 > RBG-16-71-46 > CAIXRL01. The sequence goes on from JADJLL010000006.1 coordinate 71,072, forward strand.
CACTCGGCCGCGAGGCCGAGCGCCTTTTCGTAAAACGCTTCGTGTCGGCGGACCATCGCGTCGATGCTGCGCTCGGTGAGCATCGCCTCGCGCGCGGCGGCGCCACGGCGGCGCGCCTCGTCGCGATCCAGCAGCGCTTCGCGCAGTGCGCCCGCGAGCGCGGCCGGGTTCTCGGGCGGCACGAGCCAGCCCGTGCGGCCGTCGTCCAGCACTTCGGCGTTGCCGCCCACACGCGTCACCACGCACGGGCGCGCCGCGGCCATCGCTTCGAGCAGCGCGTTCGGGATGCCCTCCTCGCGGCTCGACAGCGTGAACACGTCGAACGCCGGCAGCAGCCGGTCGACGTCGGAGCGCTCGCCGAGGAACGCCACGCGATCGGCCACGCCGAGGGAGCGCGCCTGCGCTTCGAGCGCGTCGCGGTCCGGGCCGTCACCGGCGATCGCGCAGCGGAACGCGAGCCCGTCCTTCGCGAGCAGCGCGAGCGCGCCGAGCAGCGTGCCGAAGTCCTTGCGCGGCGCGAGGCAGCCGACGGCGCCGATCAGGAGCTGCGCCGGTGAAGACGCGGCCGGGAGCCCGAGGCCGCCGGCCTCGGCAGGCGTCGCGTCCTCGCCGCTGAAGCGTGCGACGTCCACGCCGTTCGCGATCACCGTGATGCGTTCGCGCGGCACACCGAGCGCCACGGAACTCGTGGCGACTTCCTCGCTCACCGCGGTGACGTGCGTCGCGAGCGCGTGCGCGCGGCGCTGCACCGCGATCTGGCGCGCGGTCTCGAACGCGTCCACGTTGCGCTTGGCGACCGCCACGACGGGCACGCCGCACCAGCGGCCGGCGAGCGCGGCGAAGAGATTCGGTCCGAACAGGTAACCGTGGATCACGTCCGGGCGGAACTCGCGCACGAGCGAAACGAGGCGCAGCAGTCCGGCCGCTCCGCTGGGATCGTAGAGGCGCTTGCCCACGCGCAGGTCCGTGATCGGCAGCCCCGTCGCCTCGACGAGCGGCGTGAACGCGCCTTCGCGCTTGAGGCACGCGATGCGCACGTCGAAGCGCGTGCGGTCGAGCCGGCGCCACATTTCGAGCAGGTGGCGCTCGGCGCCGCCCGTGACGAAGTTGCCCACCACGTAGAGGAGGCGGATGCGGCGGCCCGGAAGCCCCAGTGCGCGCGGATCGCTCACGAGCCCATCTCCACGCGGCCCTTGCGCAGCGAGTCGAACGCGCCGCGCGTCTCGGCGAGCGTCATGCGCTCCGAGAAGCCGAGCGGTCCCGTGCAGGCGCCTTCGGTCAGCGGACGGCGCGGCAGCTCGAAGCGCGCCGACGACGCGGTCTGCACGGACACGTCGCCCGAGCGCGTGATCACGGCGTACTGGAAGCCCGCGGCGCGCGTGGCGCTCACGGTCGTCGCGTCGTGATCGCCGTTCGGGTACGCGATGCCCGGCGTGCCGCAGCCGAGCCGCTCGCGGATCAGCGCGGCCGAGTCGGCCATCTCGCGCCGCTGCGAGTCCGGCGACAGCAGCGTGAGGAACGGATGCGTGAGCGTGTGCGCCCCGGCTTCCATGCCGGCGGAGACGAGCTTCTTCGCGAGCGCCCAGTCGGCGAACTCGCACGGTGCGCGATCGGCGACACCGAGCGCTTCGCGCAGCGCGGCGAGCCGCGCGTGCTGTTCGGCGGGCACGACGCGCAGCAGCGGCAGCAGCGCGCGCAGCGCGGCCGAACGGCCGGACGGCTGCGACACGTCGAGCGTCACGGCCGTGCCGCCCCAATCGATCGTCGCGTGCGTTTTCGTGGCGCGCGTGAGCGCGTGCGCGAGTTCGTCCCACCAGGGCGCGCGGCGTTCTTCCATCAGCCCCGCGGTCAGGTAGAACGTGGCGCGTGCGCCCGCCTTCTCGAGGATCGGCAGCGCGCGGGTGACGTTGTCCGCGTAGCCGTCGTCGAACGAGAACGCGACGTGGTGTCCCGCGACGCCCTTCTCGAGCCGCTGAAGCCCTTCGGCCACGCTCACCGGCGTCATGCCGGCGCGCACGAGCGCGCGCAGCTGACCGGCGAGCATGTCCTCGGACACACCGAGGTGATAGAGCGCCCTCTGGCCGTTCTCGTAGACACGGTGGTGCCGGATGATCGTGAGAAGCGGCGCCTCCGGCGCCGTGCGGCCCGAAGGCGCGCCGAGGCTCAGCAGCCAGCGCACGAGACGTCCGCTCACGCGGCCACCCCCTTCTGCGGCTCGGGCCACAGCGAGTCCTCGACGAGCGCGCACAGGATCCAGAGGCTGCTCGCGATCACGACGTTGAAGAAGCGGTCGCCGAACGCGCAGGTGACGGCCATCGACAGGACGGCGCCGGCGAGCCCGTTCGCGAGCGCACGGTCGAACGCGGACTTCGCGCGCTGCGCCGCGATGTTCGCGAGGCGGAAGCACGACCACAGCAGCCACAGGAACAGTCCGAGGCCGAAGATGCCCATCTCGGACAGCATGCGCAGGTAGGTGTTGTGCGCGGAGTCCTTGATGTCGGCGAGACCGAGTTCGGCGCCGAGGTCCGGCAGCACGTAACCGAGACCGGTGAAGCCCACGCCGTCGAGCGGATGATCCTCGACGACCTTGAAGATCGTCTGCCAGGTCTCGATGCGCTTCTCGGCCGCGCCGTCCATCGTGACGCCGCTGTCGTCGCCCTGCTCGGTGGACTCCGAGATGCGGTCCTTGAGGTAGTCGGGCATCCAGACGGGCGACAACAACAGCACGACGACAAGCGCGCCGAGCAGCACGCGCGAGCCGCGCCAGGTGACGAGGATCGTGCCGGCGAGCAGCGCGAGCATCGAGCCGCGCGAGAGCGACAGGATGATCGCGAAACTGCCGAGCGCCCAGATGCCCGTGAGGAGCAGCTTCCCGAGCGCGTTCTTGACCCCCGCGACGAGCGAGATCGCGAGGACCGAGAAGAGCGCGAGGTACGCGCCGAGTTCGTTCGCCTGCCCGAGTGATCCGGTGGCGCGACCGCCGCTGCCGTTGCGACCGAGCGCGACCGTGACGAGCGACTCCGCGATCAGGCCGGCGAGAATCGCCCACGCGATGCGGCGGCGATCGGACTGGCCGCGCGCCATGGCGAGCACGATGAAGTACGTGGTGAACGTGGTGGCGGCGCGGAACAGCTGCAGCGCGGCCGCCGCGGCGTTGTACCCGAGCCCGGTGGGCCACACACCGCCGCGCACGATGGACAACGCCGCGACGAACAGCAGCCAACCGATCGTGGCACCGAGCATGTTCGGGCGCATGAGCGGCTGGCGCGCCATGACGCGCGAAAGCGTGTAGGTGCCGAAGATCGAGAAGAGCAGCACGTTGAGCACGTTGAGGCCGGGGATCGGCGTCGGCGGCACCCACGGCAGGAACGGCGTGACGATCGGCACGAGCAGCAGCCCGAACGACGGGAACGCGAGGATGCCGCCGAGCGCGCCGAGGCCCATCGCGACCTTCACGATGCGGTGCGGGTCCTGGTGGAAGACGTAGTCGAGCGCGATGAACGCGGCCATCACGAGCGCGGCGATCACCATGCCGACGACCGCGATCAGCGCGCCGCTGATGCCCTGCGCTTGCCGCCGGGCGGTCGCGCGGACTTCGCCCGCGACGTCGCGCGTGTGCGGCTGGAGTTCGGGATTCATCGCGCGCCCTCGGCGCCGGCCGGCGCGCCTGCGCCGTCCTTGCGTGCGTCGCCGCGCAGTTCCACGCGGCGCACGGCGACCATGGGCGTCGCGACGGCCACGGCCGCCTTGCGCCCGCGCAGCTTCGCGAACAGCGACGGCGGCAGCAGCGCCGCGCACCAGCCCGCGATCACGGGGGTGACGCGCTCGGGGAACATCCACGACGCCGCGAAACCCGCGCGCGCCTCGGCGGTGCGCCCTTCGCGCAGCGCGTGCAGCGCGAGCTTGTAACGGTAGAGCCCGGCGCGGCGCTTCGCCGAGCGGCGCAGGTCCGGGTGCAGTCCGGTGTCGGCGGCGAGGCGCTCGAACAGCGTGGCGCCGCCCTTCAGGCGGTTCTCGGTCTGGCGCGTGAGCCCGCCTTCGCGGTGCTGGTAGCGCACGAGCGAGCGGCGCGACGCCGTGGCGAGGCCGCGGCGCGAGAGCCGGATCCAGAGATCGAGGTCCTCGGCGTGGCTCAGGCTCTCGTCGAAGCCGCCCGTCGCCTCGAGCGCGGCACGGCGCACGACGGCCGACGACGTGAGCACGAAGTTCACCTCGAAGAGCTGCGCGATCGGCGCGCCGCACCACGGCTCCACGAGATCGGCGTAGAGGCCGAACCACGACGCGTGCAGCTGGCCGTCGAGCGTGCGGAACGCGCCGTCGGAGAAGAACCAGTCGGCTTCCGGCGCGGCGGCGAGCTTCTCGGCCGCCGTCGTGAGCTTCTCGGGGAACCACAGGTCGTCCGCGTCGAGGAACGCGACCCACGCGCCACGCGCGGCGCGCCAGCCGGCGTTGCGCGCCGCGCCGGCGCTGCCGAAGCGGCCACGCACCACGCGCACGCGCGTGCCGAAGCGCGCCTCGACCGCGTCGCCCGAGCCGTCGGTGGACGCGTCGTCCACGACCACGATCTCCATCGGCGCGTGCGTCTGCGCGAGCGCGGACTCGACCGCGTCGACGAGATCGGGCATCCCGTTGTGCGCCGGGATCACGACGGAGAACTCGGGCACGAACGCGTTCACGCGCCGCCCCCGCCCTTCAGCACGGGCGCCGTCGGCCGTTCGCGCAGCACGAGCTGCTTGAGCCACGACATCTGCATGAGCGGTTTCATGAGCGGAGCGGGCACGAGCGAACCGAACGTCGCGATCGCGCGGCGGCGGGCAGGCCCCGCGTCGCGCGCCCTCGCGAGGAAGGCGCGCCCCTCGCCGTACTTGCCCGCGCGGATCGCCGCGATGCCGACGTCGTACGCGAGACCGGCGGCGCGCACGGCACCGAGCGCGCGCAGTTCGGGCTCCGCCCGATACGCGCCAGCGGCGACACGTTCCATGATCACGAGGTTGTCGCGATGGCGCGCGTCGAAGTTGCGCGACAGCGCCGCGGCGTGGAACCAGTAGTGCACGAGTTTGTCGGTCATGAGGCCGCCCGGGTGACGCGCGGCGAGCCGCAGCCAGAGATCGTAGTCGTGCGAGTACACGATGGTCGGGTCGATCCCCCCGACGGCGTGATACGCCTCGCGCTCCACGATCATCGAGCTGAGCAGCGGGAAACACCGGTGCACGAGCGGTTCGAACAGATCGCCGGCGCGTTCGCGCACGGGCTGGAAGTAGTCGCCGAGCCAGGACTCCTTCACGACGCCTTCCTCGGCCACGTAGTCGCCGTCGGTGCTCAGCCACCGGACCTGCGGATGCTTCTCGAGGAACGTGAGCTGGCGCTCCAGCTTTTCGGGCGCCCACCAATCGTCCGCGTCGATGAACGCGAGCCAGTCGCCCTTCGCGATCGCGAGCCCGTCGCGCCGCGCGGCGGCGGCGTTGCGGTGCGGCAGGCGCAGCACCTGCACGCGGTCGCCGTACTTGCCCTCGATGTACTCCGGCATGCCGTCGGTGGAGCCGTCGTCGCAGACGATGATCTCGTCGGGCACGACCGTTCCCTCGAGCAGCGAATCGATCGCGCGCGCGATGCACCACGTGGCGTTGTAGGCGGCGAAGACGGCGGAAACGGTCGGACGGCTCACGACTGGCCCTCCCCTGCTGCGGGACGCACGAGTCCCGAGAACATGCGCGACCAGCGCGGCCGGTCGGACTGCGGAATGCCCCAAAGCCACGCCGCGCCCGCAAAGACGATCCAGCCGGCGGCGCAGGTGCCGAAGATCGGCAACCAGCCGATCGGGTGCCAGAAGTGCTGCACGACCAGCGCGACCGGCAGGAACGTGGCGGCGACGAGCGCCGGCTGCACGAGCCCCATCCAGAGGTAGCGGCCGAACGGCATCTCGAGCACGCGGCAGGCGAACCACGCGGTCGCGAGGCCGCTCAGGAAGAACTGCGGCACGGCGGTGCCCATCGCGACGCCGAGCAGCTTCGCCATGTCCCCGCCCGCGAGCGGCTCCATGAGCGCGGGGTGCGTCGCCCACCACATGGAGAGCCCGAGGTTGGCGAGCGCCGAGGCGAGCGAGATGAGCACGACGCCCTTGTGCCGGCCGATGCCGAAGAGCAGCGACGAGGCGACGGCCTGCGGCAGCGACACGATCGTCGGGATCGCGAGCGTCGTGATGAGCACGGCCGCACCGGCGTATTTGGCCCCCACCCACGTCGTGAGCAGGTTGCCGCCGAAGACGACGAGGCCGAGCAGCACCGGGCCGCTCACGAGCACGGAGTAGCGCGAGCCCGACAGCATCATGTGGCGCAGCTTGTCGCGTTCGCCGAGCGTGTCCATTTCGCTCGCCGTGGGCGACAGCACGAACGCGGCGCCGTGCACGAGCTGGCGCGCGTTGTCCACGAGACCGGAACCGAGACTGAACGGCGTCACCATCGCCGCGCCGACGAACGACGTGATCACGATCGCGTCGGTCTGGAACGACAGGTTCTGCGCGAGCGCGCCGGTGAGCGCCCAGCCGCCGTAGCTCGCGATCTGGCGCAGCTGGCGCTTGGACACGAGCGACAGCGAGACGCGCACCTCGGGCAGCAGCCCGCGCGCGGCCCACCACGACCACACGTGCCCCATGAGGTTCACGATGAGCGACGCCCACGCGAGTTCGATGAGGCCGCCGCCGGTCTTGAGCACGGCGACGAACGCGACCGGACGGATGAGGCTGATCACCATGCCGATGCCGTTCGCGACGTCGTAGCGCTGCAGGCCCGACAGCACGGCGCCGAACACGCCGAGCGGGAAACCGAGCGCGAGCGTCGCGCCGACGAGCAGCACGAGCGTGGGCGCCACGGCGTGCAGTTCGGGATCCATGCGGATCCAGTCGGCGGCGTGCGAACCCACGAACGCGGCGAACGCCATCGTGAGGAAGCCGACGGCGGTGTAGAGCGCGATCGCGCTGCTGATGGTGCGCGACAGGCCGTCGAAGTCCTTCACGGCGTAGTCGCGCGACACGTAGCGCACGAGCGACGGGCGGATGCCCTGGTCGAAGAGACCGAAGTAGCCCGTCAGCGAGAAGACGGTCGTCCACAGGCCGTAGTCACGGTCGCCCAGCCCGCGCACCATGAGCGGCGTGAGCACGAGCGCGACACCCGCGGTCAGGATCAGCCGCAGGTAGTTGGTGACGACGTTGCGGAGGACTCGAATGCCGCGCACGGGTCGTGTCGCCGGGGATGACGGCGGCGCCGTCACCCTTCGACGGCCTCGGTGGTGTAGCCGTAGTAGTTGGCCTTGTAGCCGTAGTACTGGGGCAGGAACTCACCGGCGTCGTTCATGAGCACGCCGAGCACGTTGTCACGCGCCTCCCGCTGCACCTTGACCCCGTACTCCGCGGCCTTGCGCACCGTGGCGCCGGCTTTGATGACGTACAGCACGCCTTCGACGGCGCGGCCGAGGATGAGCGGGTCGGGCACGGCGAGGCACGGCGCGCAGTCGAGCACGATCAGCTCGTAGCGCGACATGGCTTCCTTGAGGAACCACTCGACGTTCTCGGCGTCGATGAGCTCCGCCGCCGGGCGCTCGCTGCGGCCCGCCGACAGGAAGTCGAGCGTCGGCAGCGCGGTCTGGCGCACGAAGCGTTCGTCGTACGTGCGCTGCTGCAGCATCTGCGCGAGCCCCCAGCTGCTGCCGGGCATGCCGAGCGCGCGGTGCAGCGCGGGGCTGCGAAGGTCGAAGTCCACGAGCAGCGTCTTCTGGCGATGCTCGCGCGCGAGCGTGATGCCGAGGCACGCGCTCGTCGTGGTCTTGCCTTCGCCGCGCGTCGAGCTCGTGATGAGGATCGTGCGCGGCAGCGTGCGGCCGCGCGTGCGCGCGAGATTGAGGTAGATGCGCTTGAACTCGAGGCCCAGCGGGCTCTCGACCTTCAGGCGCTGGATGAGGCCGGCCTCACGCGAGGCGGGCAGCGCGCCCGGAGCGGCGGCGCCGGTGGAGACCGGGGCCTTCTGCTTGCGCACGCGCGCCAGTTCCTCGACCCGCGGGATCGCGCCGAGCACGGGCAGGCCGAGCATCTGCTCGACTTCTTCCGCGTTGCGCACGGACTGGTCGTGGTGCTCGACGACGAGCACGGTGCCGACGCCGATCACGCCGCCGACGACGAGCGCCATGAGCACGAGCAGCGGACGATTCGGCTTGCCGGGCGACGCGGGGCGCGTGGCCGGCTCCATGATGACGAAGCGGCCGGAGACCTTCGCGTTCTGGAACGCTTCGGCGATCTGCGCGGCGGCCGACTGCTGCTGGAACGCGTTGTAGAGCGAGCGGGCCTGGTCGACTTCGGCCTGCAGGCGCGAAATGTCGAGTTCGCGGTTCGGCGCCATGACGCGCTCGCGCTGGTAGCCGTCCACCTGCGACGAGATCCAGCCGCGCCACGATTCACGCGCGCTGAGATCGGCCTGCGCGAGGCGGTAGCGCACGGCGAGGTCGCGGCCTTCGGGCGACGCGTTCGGCAGCGCGCGCGAAGCGGCCTCGTTGAGCGCGAACTCGAGTTCGGACGTCTTGCGCGCGAGCGCCACGCGGGCGCTCGAGCCGCCGGTGAGCGACGCCTCGTTGAGCATCGCGCGGCCGAGCTGGTTCTGAAGCGACGCCATCTGCCCGACGAGCGCGTTCACGTCCGGGCTCGAGAGCTGCTGCGGGTCGCCGTCCTTGAGCCGGCCGGGGAACTGCGAGCGCAGGTCGGCGACGCGCTGGCGCTGGTCGTCGGCGTCCACCGACGCCTGCTCCTGCAGCGAGAGCGCGAACGAGAGATTGGCGCCGTTCACGGTCGTCGCACCGATGCTCGACGAGATCACCGCGCGGCGCGCGCCCTCGAGCTTCATTTCGGCTTCCTGCAGCGCGCGCTTGTACACCTGCAGCTGCTCGACGCTGAACTCCTGCTGCGCCTGCACGGCCTCGAGCTGGCGCGCCTTGGACGACGCGACGAACTGGTTCGAGACGGCTTCGCAGAACTTGCGCGCGCGCTCGGCGTCGAAGTCCGCGACCTGCACCTGGAACAGCTTGCCCTTCGAGCGCTTGATCGCGATGTTCGTGCGGAGCTGGTCCACGAGGAACGCCTCGACCTGCTCGTCCTGCGAAAGCCCGGGATACTTGGACGCCGACTTGAGCGCCCACGCGCGCGTCGCGCGATCTTCCTTCACGCCGGTCGCGGCCACGACGCTGCGCAGGAACAGGCTGCTCTGCACCTGCTCGCGCATGATGTCGGCCTGCTGCTCGACGTCCGGCCCGCCCGAAATGCTGCCGAGCGGTCCCTGCATCGCCTGCCCGCGGTCGAGCAGCAGCAGCGTCGTGCTGAAGTAGACGGGCTTGAGCAGGAACGCGGCGGACACGCCGATGGCCAGCGCCGCCAGCCACGGCAGCAGCAGGAGCCACTTGCGCCGCAGCATCGTGCGCAGGAGCTCGGCGGGGTCCATCGCCGGCGCGGTCGGAATCGGGAGTTCGCTCATGGTTGTCCGGGGGCTTTCTTCAGTTCGACGACGACGACTTGTTCTGGAAGTAGTCGGCCACGACGACGATGTTGAGCAGGTCACGCGACAACCCGAGGATCGTCGTCAGTGCGCTCCAGACCGACGGTCCCTTCGGCATCACGACGACCACGTCGCCGGGCGACAGCGAAACGCTCGCGCGGGAGCCGTGGTCGAGCACTTCTCGAAGGTTCACCACGGTCACGGTCTGTCCGCCGTCGGCGCGGGTGAGCACGCGCACGTCGGCGAGGTTGCCCTTCGCGGTGGTGCCGCCCGCCATGGCGATCGCGGCCCACAGGTCCATCTTGCCCGTCGCGGAGTAGAGGCCGGGCTTCGTCACTTCGCCGAGCACGCCCACGCCTTCGCCACCGACGGCGCCGCCGGCGCCCGGACCGGGGATCACGATCGTGTCGCCCGACTTGAGCCCGGGCAGCGCGCTCGTGTCGCCGCCGCGCAGCGCGGCCGCGAGGTCCACGGGAATCGTGCGGCGCTGGTCACCGTCCTTGCGGACGACCTGCGCCTGCGACAGGTCCGCGCCCGTGAGCGCGCCACCCGCCTGAGAAATCACGTCGGGCAGCGACGGAATGTGCTCGAAGCCGTAACGGCCGGGCTTCGACACCGCGCCGGTCACGTACACGCTGCGGCTCATGAACTGCGCCACGGTGATCGTGACGTTCGTCGTGCTGCGCAGGTAGCGCGTGAGCTGCTCCGCGACACGGTCGCCGAGCTGCTTGGTCGTGAGACCCGCGGCCTTCACCTCGCCGATCGGCGGAAGCGTGATGTTGCCTTCGGAGTTGATCGTCAGCGTGCGCTCGAGTTCGGCGTGCATCCACACGGAGACCGAGATCACGTCCTCGGGACCGAGCACGTACTCCTCCGCCCACGCGGCGAGCGGGGCGCACACGACGGCGAGCATCACGATCAGCGACGCGAACAGCGCACGGACACGAACGGTCATGAAGTCCCTCCTGGACTCGCGGCCCCCCGAAGGGAGCGCTCCACCGGTACCGGCAGTGGCCGGCATCCTACCCCATGCGCCGCTCACGCAGCGGGCCTCTCGCCGCTCTCGAGCGAAGGCGAGGGCAGGCCGTTGCGCGGGCTGCGGAACAGCACGCCGAACGTCTTCACGAGCGTGCGGACGTCGAGCAGCCACGAGCGGTGCGACACGTAAAACAGGTCGTAGTGCACGCGGCGCACGACGCCGTCGGCGTCGCCGTCCGACGTCCCGGACACCTGCGCGAGCCCGGTCAGGCCCGGCGGCACGGTGAACCGCTGGTCGTAGTCGGGCACGAGGTTGCGCCAGCGCAGCACGAGCTCTTCCTTCTCGGGCTTCGGGCCCACGAGCGCCATCTCGCCGCGCACGACGTTGAGCAGCCACGGCAGCTTGTCGAGCCGGCGCAGCGCGAGCCAGCGGCTCACGGGGCCGAGGTCCGAGCGGAAGCGCGCGCACGTGATGGGCTCGCCCATGAGGTCCTGCGTACGGCGTTCGATGCTGCGGCGGTCGATCGGCACCTGCAGCGGCGCGGCGCGGCGCTGGCCACGCCGGCGCGTGCGGCCGATGCGGACCTCGCGCAGGAGGATCTCGCGCTGGCGCATGAGGCGCGCCTCGAGCCAGAGCGCGGCCCAGATCGGCGACGACAGTGCGATCGCGGCGATCGCGATCGCGCCGTTGGCGGACATCGCGACGCGCTCGGTCCACTCGATCGGCGGCGCGGGCGGCTGCGCGACGGCGGCCGGAAGCTGCACGTCGGGCGTGGGCGGCGCGGGCTGGAGCTTGAGCTCCTCGGGCGTCGGCTCGCGGTACTCGGGCACGATGTGGTGCAGCTGCGCCTTCACCTTCGTCGCGTCGCCTTCTTCGGCGATCGCCTCGAGGCGCGCGACGTCCACGCGCAGCACGTCTTCCTCTTCCGCGGCGAGCTCCCACGTGAGGATGCGTTCGTGCCGCGTGATGCGCGTCATCTCGGTGTGCGAGTGCAGCTCCTCGTAGAGCTTCTCGCCCGGGCGCATGCCGGTGAACACGATCTCGATGTCCACGCCTTCCGTGAGTCCGGCGAGGCGCACGAGCTGGCGCGCGAGGTCCTGGATGCGGACCTGTTCGCCCATGTCGAGCACGAACACCTCGCCGCCGCGGCCCATCGCGCCGGCCTGCAGCACGAGGCGCACGGCTTCGGGAATGCTCATGAAGTAGCGGCGCGCTTCCGGGTGCGTGACGGTCAGCGGACCGCCGCGCTGGAGCTGGCGCTGGAACAGCGGAATGACCGAGCCGTCCGAGCCGAGCACGTTGCCGAAGCGCACGGCGCAGAACTTCGTGCGGCTGCGCTGCGAGGCGCTCTGCAGCAGCATTTCGCAGACGCGCTTCGACGCGCCCATGACGCTCGTCGGGTTCACGGCCTTGTCGGTCGAGATGAGCACGAACTTCTCGACGCCGTGGCGGTCCGAGGAGTCCACGAGGTTGCGCGTGCCGACGATGTTGTTGAGCACGGCCTCGCGCGGGCTCGTCTCGAGCAGCGGCACGTGCTTGTGCGCGGCGGCGTGGAAGACGACCTCGGGACGGTAGCGCGAGAACGTCGCCTCGACGCCCTTGTCGTCGCGGATGTCGCACACGATCGCGTGCACCGGGTACGCGGGGCGCTGCGCGACGATCTCGTGGTGGATGAAGTACAGGCCGTTCTCGGCGTGGTCGAGCAGCACGAGCTCGGTGGGCCCGAACTCCGACACCTGGCGCACCAGCTCGGATCCGATCGAGCCGCCGGCGCCCGTGATGAGGATGCGCTTGCCGCGCAGGAACGCGCCGACCTCCTCGAGGTCCAGGTGCACCGGCTCGCGGCCGAGCAGGTCCTCGATGCGGATGTCGCGCATCTGCGAGAGCGAAGGACGCGCGCCGTGGCTCAGGTCCGAGAGCCCCGGCAGCGTCTTCACGCGCACGCTGGCCTCGGTGCACACGCGCGCGATCTCGCGCAGCACGCGGCCCGGGATATCGGGGTCCGACACGACGACCATCTCGATGTGCTTCTCGCGCAGCACCGCGGGCAGGTCCGCGACGGTGCCGAGCACCTTGAGGCCTTCGATCAGGTGGCCGGTCAGGCGCTCGTCGTCGTCGAGGAAGCCGACGGGCATGAGCGATTCCTCGCCCGTGATGCGCCGCCGCATTTCCTGCACGAGGTCCACGCCCGTGTGATCCGCGCCGATCACGAGCGTCGGCACCGCGTGGCCACTGAACGGACCCAGCACGCGTTCGCGCATGAGGCGCCACGCGAAGCGGACACCACCGACGAGCAGCAGTTCCGCCATCCACACGAGCGCGATCACGCTCGTCGGGAACTTGCGGTCCGGCACGAGGAACAGCAGCACGACGAGCGTCATCGCCGACAGCGTCGAGCCCTTGAAGATCTGGAACAGCGTCACGGTGCTCGCGTAGCGCCAGAGCCCGTGGTACAGGCCGGCGAGGAAGAACCCGAGCAGGCTCAGCAGCGTGAAGGCGGGCGCGATCTCGAGGTAGCCCAGCCAGAAGCGCAACGGGACCTGTCCCTCGAACCGCAGGTACAACGCGGCGAGGTACGACAAGTTGACGATCGCCGTGTACACGATCGTCAGTACGAGGAAGCGTGGCGCTTTACGGAATGACATGGGGAAGGTCGACGCGCGCACGCGCCGGCCGAGGGCTCCTGTCCCGCAGGGAGATCCAACCGAGCCATCGTCCACGCCGGCGGGACCAGCGGGAACGATTCACCTGCCCTCCCATCTCGAGGGCCAAGCGGCAGGCGTCGCTACACTACATGCAAGGCGCGCGCCCGCCCCAGTCGTCGGCAGACTGAGGGCGTTGCCACAGTCCGACTTATGGGCGGCGCGCCCGTCGGTGTTTGTCGGTCGGGGAGCGAGCAGGGCGAGCCGGTCGAATGGCGCACCATAGAGGGCCGTCTCGAGAAGTTCAACCTGCTGGACCCGAGCGGTTTACCGGCGGGAATGCATGCAGGACGCAAGGGGGGCCGACGCGCTTCGGGCATTTTGCCCCACCTCGCCGGTGCCAGTCCCTTCCCTCCCAACGCCGCGCGCCCTTCGAACCGCACGAACGCCCGGGCCCGGTGCGTGGCCGAGCTTTGTAGGAACGGCGTCTCGTCAGCGCGACCGGGCCGCGCGCATCATCGCGACTTCGGCGCGGATGCCCTCGACGAACGGCCGGGGCGAGAACCCGAGATCACGCCGCGCGGGCTCGATGTCCACGGCCTTCGACTCGGTCAGGCGCAGCACCTGCTCGGGCCGCACCGGGAAGGGCAGCTTCCATCGCCGTGCGAGCAAGGCGGCGCCGTGCGCGGGCGCGAGCGGCAGCGGCAGCACCCAGGCCGGACGCCCGAGTTCGCGCGCGCAGGTGTGGATCACGTCGCGCAGCGTGATCGGCTCCGGCCCTCCCACCTCGTACTCGCCGCGTGCGGCCTGCGGGCGTTCGAGCGAAGCGAGGATCGCCGAGACGAGATCGTCCACGTGCACCGGCTGCTGCGGGGTGATGCCGCCGAGCGGCGACGGCATGACGGGGAATCGCTCGAGCCACTGCAACAGGCGCACCATGTTCCGGTCGCGCGGCGTGCCGTAGATCATGCTCGGCCGCAGGATCGTGTACGCGAGCGCCGAGTCGCGCAGCGACTGCTCGCCGGCGCGCTTGGCTTCGGCGCTGCCGCTCTTGAGCTTCGTGTGCACGCCCGCCGAGCTGATGAACACGCCCGAGCGCACGCCCGCGGCGAGCACGGCCGGCAGGAAGTCCGGCACGAGCGACAGCCCCGCGAGATGCACCACCGCTTCGGCGCCCGTGAACGCGCGAGCGAGCGTCGCGGGCTCGGCGAGGTCGCCCTCGCGGAACTCGAGCAGCGGCGACGCCGGCAGCGCGGCCGTGTCGCGCCCCGGGCGCACGAGCGCGAGCACGCGCACGCCGCGCTCGTACAGACGCGGCAACAATCGCGACGCGACGAAGCCCATCGCGCCGGTGACGGCGACGGTGGCGGGCATGCGCAGGGGACCGGCGGTGGGCGTTTCGCTGGACATGGGACTCCCGAGGGCCTGAAGGTGTCGCGAGGACGAGCGCGCGTACCCTATCATCGCCGCTTGTCGCCCGCGTCTTCACGCCTTCGCCGGAGGGTTCGCTTGTCCGCCGACACCGAAGCCCGCGTCACCTCGCTCGAACGCCGTGTCGGGCGGCTGTCCGCGCTCGTCGCCGTGCTCGCGATCGGGCTGGCGATCGCGGTGGCCTGGCACTTCGTGCCCCGCCCCGCGCTCGACGCGAGCCGGTTCATGCTGCGCGATTCCGTGGGCACCTGGCGCGGCGCGCTCATGCTGCGCGAGGACGGCAGCCCCGTGATCCGGCTCAACGACGAGCGCTCGCGCGCGCGGCTCTACGGCGTGGTCACGCCGGACGGCCGGCCGCGCCTGCGGCTGCTCGATTCGACCGGCGTCTCACGCACGGTGCTCGAGCTGGAGTCCGACGGCACGCCGAGCGTGCGGCTGAGCGGCGCGGACGGGCATTCGCTCGTGCACGCGGGCGTGGACAGCAGCGGCTCGGGCTGGGCCGAGGTGCGCGGAACGGGCGGCGCTCGTGAGGTGCATGCGTCCCGGAGCGGCGGAGCGCCCCGAAACGAGAATCGCCCGCCCCGTCGATGACGGAGCGGGCGTCGCGGAAG
This sequence comes from Candidatus Eiseniibacteriota bacterium, assembly GCA_016710095.1. Taxonomy (GTDB): domain Bacteria; phylum Eisenbacteria; class RBG-16-71-46; order RBG-16-71-46; family RBG-16-71-46; genus CAIXRL01. Next base: position 86,265 of record JADJLL010000006.1, read on the forward strand.
CTGGTAGCGCTACGGGGATTCGAACCCCGGTTTGATGGCTGAGAACCACCCGTCCTAGACCCCTAGACGATAGCGCCGCACTTCGAGCACTGCGGAAAGACTGGCTGCCCGGCAAGGATTCGAACCTCGACTAACAGGGCCAGAACCTGTCGTGCTGCCGTTACACTACCGGGCAGTCGAGGGCGGGGAATCTAATCGGTCGCCCTTCCGATTTCAAGTCGGCTCGCCGGCCGGCATCCGGGACGCCGCGGCCCGAAGCCGTTCGACCGCCCGCTCCCGCCCCACGAGCCACAGGACCTCGAAGATCCCGGGCGAGGTCTTCTGCCCGGTGAGCGCGAGACGCGCCAGGCCGATCAGTTCGCCGGCCTTCATGCCGCGCTCGGTCGCCAGCGCACGCGTCGCGGCCTCGAGGCTCGCGAGCGAGAACTCCGGGTCGCGCGCCACGAGGTTCGCGAGGGCCTCCGTGGCGGCGCGAGCGCCGGGCTTGGCGGCCGCGGCCGCGAAGGCCTCTTCGTCGACCGTCACGGCGTCCGAGAGCGCGAACGCGCCGACCGTCTCGGCGTCCACCAGCGTGCGAAGGCGCTCGCCGAGCGCGCGCACGAAGACCGTGCACCACTCCTCGCCGCGCGCGTCGATCGCGTGTCCACGCGAAGCGAGGAACGCCTTCACACGGCGCACGCGCTCGGTTTCGTCGAGGCGCTTGAGGTGCTGGCCGTTCACCCACTCGAGCTTCTGCGTGTCGAAGACGGCCGGGTTCGCCCCGACCTTTTCGAGCGTGAACACCTTCGCCAGCTCGTCGAGCGAGAACAGCTCCTGCTTGCCGTCGTACGCCCAGCCGAGCAGCGCGAGGAAGTTCACCATGCCCTCGGGCACGATGCCGAGTTCGCCGAACGCTTCGACCGACGTGGCGCCGTGGCGCTTGGACAACCGCTTGCCGTCGGGGCCGAGGATCATCGAGGCGTGCGCGAACACCGGGGGCGTCGCGCCGAGCGCCGCGTAGATCAGCAGCTGGCGCGGCGTGTTCGAGATGTGGTCGTCGCCGCGCACGACGTGCGAGATGCGCATGTCGAGGTCGTCCACCACGCACGCGAAGTTGTAGGTCGGCAGGCCGTCCGTGCGCACGAGCACGAAGTCGTCGAGCACGTCGTTGCGGAAGCTCATGCGCCCGCGCACGACGTCGTCCCACGCCGTCTCCCCTTCCGCGGGACAGGCGAAGCGCAGCGCGGCGGGCGCGCCGCTCGCGCGCTTCGCTTCGCGCTCGGCCTCGCTCAGCCGGCGGCACGCGCCGTCGTAGCGCGGATCCTCGCCGCGCTCGGCCTGCGCGGCGCGGCGTGCGGCGAGCTCGTCCGCGGTGCACCAGCAGTGGTACGCGTGGCCGTTCGCGAGCAGTTCGGTGGCGCGGCGCTCGTAGTGCGCGCGGCGTTCGGTCTGGAAGTACGGCCCGTACTCGCCCCCGACGCCCGGGCCCTCGTCCCACGACAGGCCCAGCCAGCGCATGCCGTCGAGGATCGCCTGCACGGACGCCTCGGTGGAACGGTCGGCGTCGGTGTCCTCGATGCGCAGCACGAACGTGCCGCCGTGCGCGCGCGCGAAGAGCCAGTTGTAGAGCGCCGTGCGGGCGCCGCCGACGTGGAGGAATCCGGTGGGACTGGGAGCGAAGCGGACGCGGACGGACATGGGATGCGGGACTCCGGAGAAGATGGGACTGCGACGGGGCGCGAACACTACGGAGCGCGCCGCGAGCCGGTCAAGACGCGGCGCAAAACGCGAATGGCCACCCCGGAGGGTGGCCATTCGAGGAACCGAGGCGAAGGCCGTTACTGCAGCACGACCATCTTCCGCGTGACGCTGCGGCCGCCGGCCGTGAAGCGCGCGAAGTAGACGCCGCCTTCCACCGCACGGCGCGAATCGTCGCGCAGGTCCCACTCGAGCGAGAAGCGGCCCGGACGCGCGATGCCGCTGTCCACGCGCTTCACGCAACGGCCCGACAGGTCGAAGATCGACAGCTCGTACGTCGCGCCGCCCAAGTCCGAGGGAATCGCGAACCACATGCGCGCCTTGCCGACGGCCGGGTTCGGGGAGACCGGCGAGAACTCGAGCGACCGCACCGCGGTGCCCGCTCCCGGACCGTCCTCGCCCACGCCCACGAACAGCGGCGCGCCCGAGAAGCCGGTGCGGCGCGCGTCGTGGTGGAACTGCGGCCACGGCGCGGCCCCGTTGGGCTGGAACGGGAAGTCGTAGTCCCAGACGTAGAGGTTCTTGTCCCAGCCCGAGAGCACGATCTCGGTCTTGCCGTCGCGGTCGATGTCGGCCACCGCCGCCGAGCCGCGCACTTCGCCGGCGAGCTGGATCGGGAAGCCGGCCATCATCGTGCCGTTGAGGCCCGAGAACGCCGACACGAGGCCGTACTCGTCGCCCACGATCATGTCGTTGCGGCCGTCACCGTTGATGTCGGCGACGACCGGGCTGCTCTCCGACGCGCTGTTCGTCAGGATCGAGTAGCGCAGGTTCGAGAAGCCGGGAATGACCGGACCGTTGCGCGTGAAGACGTACAGACCGCCGTTCGTGCTCTGGAACACGATGTCGTTGAAACCGTCGTTGTTGATGTCGGCGATGGCCGGTGACGGAATCTTGCTCGTGCCCGCGGTCTTCACCCAGATCGGGAAGCCGGGACGGCGGCCGCCATTGGGCTCGAACACGATGACCGAGTCGCACGACGCGGCGCAGACGATCTCCGGCGACGTGTCGCCGGGGCCGTCGAGGTAGCCGACCGCGATGGAGGCCGTGAACGCGCCGCCCGCGCCGATCGACGTCGTACCGGTCGGCAGGAGCGCCGGCCAGCCGGGGACGTTCGAACCATCCGCGTTCCACGCGTACACCTTGCCGTCGAAGCTGCCGTAGATGATCTCGGCGATGCCGTCGTTGTCGATGTCGGCGAGCGCCGGCGTCGCGTAGTTGAAGCTGTTGCCGAGCACCTTGAAGACGCCCAGCGTGGCGGGATTGTTGTCGCCGTCCCGCACTTCGGTGCCGTCCTCGTGGAGCGCGTAGAACAGGTTGCCGTTGGAGCCGAACACGAGCTCCATCTTGCCGTCGCCGTCGATGTCGCCGCAGGCGACCGACGACCACACCGGCTGCGCGGTCATCACGGGCCAGCCCGGACGCACGTTGCCGTCGCGATCGAAGACGTAGACGCCCGAGGTGTCCCACGAGGCGCCGACGATCGACCAGCCGTCGGCCGGATCGAGCGTCGCGGCGGAAGGAGCCGCGGCGTAGTAGCTGCCGCGCGTCGTGAAGTCGCCGAGCGTGGCGCCGGAACCGTCGGCGTCCACCGGCGCGCTGCCGTCCGCGTGGTAGACGTACAGGAAGTCCGAGCCCGCGACGATGTCCATCTGCGAGGACGAGTAGATGTAGTCGAGCGCGACCGACGAAGGCGTGTTGCGGCCCATCGGCACCGGGAAGATGCCGTGACGCGGCGGGTTCGTGCTCGCGTTCGCGATCGCCGAGAGCGTGCCTTCGTTGCCGGACGAGTCCACGGCCGAGACCTTGTAGTAATAGCGGGTCAGTGGCGTGAGGTCTCGTCCTGGAAGTACGAGATGCGGTCGGTCGGCACGGCGTTCACCTTCGTGTACGTGCCCGCCTGCGACGTGCTGCGATAGATGTTGTACCCGAACAGGTCGGCCGCCGTGAGGTGCGCCCACGTGAGCGCGATGCTCGTCGCGGCGCCCGTGCCGACGAGCGACGTCGGCGTGGCCGGGTAGGTCAGGTCGAGCAACTGCGTGCGGCGGACACCGAAGACGTCCGTGAACACGAGGGCGAGCTTCGCCGCCGTGCTGGTCGTCGTGAACGTGACGGCGTCGCCGGTGACGGTCGTGGACGGCGCGATGTCGCCGAACGTGGCGACGCTGTCCGTGATCGTCGCGAGACCGTCGTAGCTGCGGAGCTTCGCGACGACGCCGCGCGAGTAGCCGGTGCCGAGGTTGCGCAGCTGCAGCGTGTAGCTCACGACCTCGCCCACTTCGGGCCGGCCGTTCGAGTTGCCCGGCGACTCGGTCTCGCCGTGCGCGAAGGTGTACAGCTCGCCCGCGTGCACCGTGACCTGGAAGCTCTCGTGGTACGTGCGGCCGCCCGACTCGGTGATCGTGAGCGTGAACGGCACTTCGCGCTGGTCTTCGAGCGTGTACGGGAAGCTCACGCGGAACCCGGTCGCCGGAACCACCTGCCCGCCGGCGGCGATCGCGCCGTACCCGACGGTCGGGGTCGAGATCGTCACGAGGCCATCGGTGGTCGCGAGGGTCGCGCTGACCGCGCTGGCGGTCGAGCCGCCACGATTGCGCACGGTCACCTTGAGGTCGACCGTCTCGCCCGCGTCCACGCTGGCATTCGCGTCGCCGGCCGTGCCGGCGAGATTGTCGTCGTCCACGGAAACCGTGCCCTCGACGAGCACCGGCGCCGCGGAGGCGGTGAGCGCGATGGAAGCCTGGTAGGGCTTCGCGCTGTACGCCGTCGCCGTCAGCGTGAAGCTGCCGAGCGAGTCGGGACGGAACGGCACGATCGCGACGCCGTCGAAGTCCGTCAGCACGCTGCGATAGTCGTCACCCGAACGGTAGGCCGTCACGCGCGCGTTGCGCACGGGCTGACCTCCGGAAGTCACGGTGACCGTGAACTGCGTGTCGCTGAGCGCGACCGTCGCGGGATGCGCCACGGCGAGCGAGCGGAAGTCGCCGTGGTACATGCGCAGCTCGGGGTCGCCGAGCATGAGCAGCGTCATCTGCGTCCAGCGGTTCACGCCGTCGTAGAACGAATACGCGACGTAGGGCAGCTTCTGGCGCGCCTGCAGTTCGCCGACGGCCGCGATGCTGTCCTCGATGAACATGCGGAAGTACTCGTACTGGTACACGCGGCCGGCGCTCGGGAAGTCGAAGCGCGTCGAGCCGACGTTCGTCACCGCGCCGCTGCCGGGATTGAGCAGGAACGCCTCGCCGATGCACGGGAAGTCGATCGCGTTCGACGTGCAGTTGATCGCGTACAGGTTGAAGAGCTTGTCGCCATTCGCGAGGCCCATGGCGTCGGCGTTCGTCAGCGACGCGTCACCGACTTCCATGACGTTGCGATAGCCGTGGCCGATGTGCAGCGCGAGGCCGTATCCGGAATCGATCGAGTCGATCACCGCCTGACGCGTCTCGAGCAGTGCGCCCGGACGCCAGAGCGGATCGGTGTAGTTCTGGTAGAGACGCGTCACGTGCAGCGCGGGCAGCTGATCGGTGAGCGGCAGCAGGTCCTCGGTCAGCTCGGCGCCGTCCATCGACGTGCCCCAGCCCGGCTGCCAGTCCTGCGGGAACAGCACCTCGGCGAAGAACAGCCAGCGGTGCAGGTAGTTCGAGGACGGCGTGCGCTCGTAGAGGAGCGTCTTGTTCACGAAGTTCTGCGCTTCGGTCACGGTCGTGACCGGTGCGCGGCCGACGTAGACCTCGGGCAGCAGGTCCGCGTAGTCGCCCTGATCGTTCGCGTCGAATAGTAGCCCTCGCCGTACAGGCTGTCGCCGTCGGCGTTCCAGTTGCCGTCGAGGCAGCTGTAGTAGATGTCCGCGGCGATGTACTCGCTGCCGTAGAACGTCGTGTAGGCCTGGCGCACGGGAATGATGTCCGTGTCACCGCCGAGCAGCACCCACTTGGCGCCCCAGCGCGAGTACGCGTCGCGCAGGAAGAGGCGGACGCGTTCCGCGTCGTCCGCCGCGCTCGGGTACTGCGCGCGGATGAAGCTCGTCGTGCGCACGACCGCGGGCACGCCGGACTGCGTCTTCCAGTCGGCGAGCTGCTGGAACGTGGACGCGAGCGCGTCGTTCGTCACGATCACGTACTCGACCGGGCTGCCGAGCACGGACGGCACCTGCTGCGGCCGGAACGGCTGCGCCTCGCCCGCCACGCCGTTCTCGCCCGCCGTACCGTCGCCGTCCCACATGGACACAAGCGCCGAGCCAAGCGTGCGCAGCGGCACACCGGTCGGCAGGCCCGTGTCCTCCCATTCGCGCACGATGCGCTCGCGCGGGAGATCGGTCGGCGCGGCGTCCTCGACGGTGAGCCGGACGCGGACGTTCGTCACGCGCTCGACCATGCCGGACTGCGGATTCCAGCGCGCAGCCGCGACACGCACGTACGCGATGCGGCGTCCGCGCTGATCGCCCTGCGCGCCGAGCGCCACGAGTTCCTCGGGCTGCGCCTTCGACGAGCCGTAGAACCGGGCGTCGGGACGCGTGCGCTCGGTCTCACCGAGACCGGGATGCGTCACTTCCGCGCTCGCCATGGTGCGCACGACGCCGAGCGGCGCGGTCTGCACGTCGACGAGTTCGATGCCCGTGATCTTCGTGCCGGGCGCGAGGTCCACGCGTTCCGCGAGCCACGGAAGATCCGGGCGTCCGATACGGAACTCGGGCATGCCGCCCTTCGCTTCGACGAGCGTGTATCCGTCGCGCTGCACGAGCTTCACTCGACTCGCGTCGTAGCGGAACTCGCGCTCGATGGTGGCCGAGTGCGCCGCCGTGGCGAGCAACATCAGGACACCGGCGAGCAATGCGGGAGGGCGAAGGCGCATGGACGAGGATTCTCCCAAGGTCGAAGGCGAAGCTGGGACGAACGGGCAAGCCCGATCCTCGTGCCGAAGGCCGGTGCGACTGGCGGCGGCTCAGCAGGATGTCGGGCGAATGATGTGGAGACCGGCCTCTACGGCTCTCTAACGATAGGAAAGCGCCGGAGTCCGGGTCAACGACTTCCCACACGGAATGCCCTCAATCTCGTCCCGAGGACCACTCCGGACCAAACCGAGGGTGAAATCGCGCAATTTCGCCGGTGTTCCGTTCGACCCACTGCCAGGGCAGCTGGGCGATCGGCAGGGCGAGGCGCTCCTCGGCGAGCCGGTTCTGGGCGAACGCCGCGTCCAGCGGAGTCGCCGAATCGGTCCGCGCGATCCACGGATCGAACTCGCGCGTGCGCCAGCCGCTCCGGTACGCGCCCACAGCGGGACCGCGCACGGGCATCACGAGTCCCGCGAGTTCCGCCTCGGCCCCACTCAGCAGCGCCTGGGATTCGACGAGTTGCGCGTGCGCCGCGGCCGCCGCGAGCGGCTGGGCCTCGGCGGCGGCGCCACGCAACGGCCGCATCTCCGCGTACAACCCGACTCGCGCCCACGTGCCCTGCAGCGCGCGCGCGACCGCGGCGCCGGCGCCGTCGGCGTCGTACGCGAGCACGACGTGGAACGACGCGCCGAGCTTGCCCCGCTCGAGCCAGCGGTGCATCTCGTCGATGTCGAAACGCGGGAACTCGAACGGTCCACCGCCCGGAAGCCACTCGACGCTCTCCTTGCCCGCCGGCCCGAGCGCCTCGAGCAGGTCCGAGCGCGACGTGGCGTGCGAGAGCGCGTGACGGGCGGGCAGCTTCGTGGTCGGCGGCATGTCGGCCCGGAAGAGCAGCAGCAGCCGGCGCGCGGGCACCGCGTCGCGCGAGCGCGCCTCGTAGCCCTCGGGCAGCGGCTGCTCGAGCAGCGCGGGCGGCAACGGCCACACGAGATCGGCCTGCTGCGCGCGCAGCGGCGTGCGCACGCGCGGCGCGCCGGAGCCGAAGCGCACGCGCAGCGTGTCCGCGAGCGCGCGTGCCGGAGCGAGCGAGTCGGCGCGCACGAGCAGCAGCGCGCGATCGCCTTCGGCTGCGGCGACGCGATACGGCCCGAGGCCGACGGCGTCCGCCCAGCCGCCGGTGCGCGCCCGCCACGGGGTCGAGACGCCGGGCAGCGCGAGCCGCTCGAGCAGGCGCGGATCGCGGCGCGACAGGTGCAGCACGAGCGTCGCGGGATCGGGCGCCTCGATGCCGAGCGCGGGAACGGGCTTGCCGGCCCGCACCTTCTCGATGCCCGTGACCGCCGACAGCAGCCATTCGCGCGAAGCGTGATCGGTGCGTGCGAGGCCCGCGGCGAGCGCGGCGGCGAAATCGGCGCTCGTGACCGCCGTGCCGTCGGTGAAGCGCAGTCCCTCGCGCAGCGTGAACGTGAGCGTGAGGCTGTCCGCCGACCACGCGTACGACCTCGCGGCCGCCGGCTGCGGCGTGCCGGTGCTGTCGAGCTCGACGAGGCCGCGCGACAGCGCGCGTTCGAGCGCCCAGCGCAGCGGATCGGGCGGACCGTCGGGATCGAAAGCGGGTTCGACGTGGCCCGCGATCCACAGCCGGGAGACCGGGGCGGGCGCCTTCGCGGTACGCGCGCAGCCGGTCAGCGCCAGGGCGAGCGCGAGCGCCGCGGCGAGGAATCGCATCCGTGCGAGGGGACTCATGCGCGGCACTCTACGAGCGCGCCCGCGCGACTCGCAAACCCGCCCGTGCGCCGGACGGCGCTTTCGGCTCGCGCGCCGTGAATCGTCCGGGTTAGCGTGCGGCGCATGAACGAAACTCCCCGCATCTCGCCCCCGTCGCTCGAGTCGATCCTCGACGGACTGAACCCCGAGCAGCTCGAAGCCGTCACGCACGGCGAAGGGCCGATGCTCATCGTCGCCGGCGCCGGCACCGGCAAGACGCAGGCGATCACGCGCCGCATCGCCTGGCTCATCGCGACGCGGCGCGCCCGGCCCGAACAGATCCTCGCGCTCACGTTCACCGAGAAGGCCGCGGCGGAAATGACCGCGCGCGTCGACGTGCTCGTCCCCTACGGCTTCACGGGCACGACCATCTCGACGTTTCACGCGTTCTGCGACTCGCTCGTGCGCGAGCACGCGGTGGAGCTCGGGCTCACGGCGCAGCTGCGCGTCGAGCAGCCGGCCGAGATCCTCGTGTTCCTGCGCGAGCGGCTGTTCGAGCTCGGGCTCAATCGCTACCTCCCGCTCGGCGCGCCGGACACGCACCTGCAGGGACTGGTCAAGGTCTTCGACCGCGCGCGCGACGAGGACGTGACGCCCGAGCAGTACCTCGCGTGGGCCGAGCAACTCGCGGCCGCGGCGGGGACCGACGAGGCGAAGCAGGACCGCGCCGCGGCGGAACTCGAGAAGGCGCGCGCGTACGGCATCTACCAGAAGATGCTCTTCGCGCACGGGCGCGTGGACTTCGGCTCGCAGATCAGCCTCGCGCTGCGGCTGCTGCGCGAGCGCGCGCACGTGCGGCGCGAAGTGCAGGACCGCTTCCGCTGGCTGCTGGTCGACGAGTTCCAGGACACGAACCACGTGCAGTTCGAACTCGTGAAGCTGCTCGCGGGCTCGCGCGGCAACCTCACGGTCGTCGGCGACGACGACCAGAGCATCTACCGCTTCCGCGGCGCGAAGGTCGAGAACCTGCTCGGCTTCCGCGACGCCTTCCCCGGCGCGCGCGTCGTACGGCTGCTGCGCAACTACCGCTCGGGGCAGGCGATCCTCGATCTCGCGCACAAGGCGATCAAGTTCAACGACCCCGCGCGCCTCGAGGCGAGGGATCCCGTGCTCTACGACAAGCGCCTCGTCGCGCAGCGTCCCGAGCCGGGCACGATCGAGCACCGCGCGTACGCGAGCGGCGCCGACGAAGTGGACGGCATCGTCGCCGAGATCGCGGACGCGGTCGCGTCGGGCGAGCGCAAGGCCGGCGACTTCGCGCTGCTCGCGCGCACGCACGGGCACCTCGAACCGTTCGCGATCGCGCTGCGCGCGAAGGGCGTGCCGTTCCAGCGGCGCAGCTCGCGCGGTCTGTACGCGCGGCCCGAGGTCATGCTGTGCCTCAACGTGCTGCGCACGCTCGCCGACCCGACCGACGGCTCGGCGACGTTCGGCCTGCTCGGCGATCCGCTGTTCGGGCTGCCGCCCGCGGACGTGCTGATGCTCACGGCGGTCGCGGCGCGCACGAAGCGGCCGCTGCTGCGCGTCGCGCGCACCGCGCTCGCGGGCGGCGCGGGCCTTCCCGACGGCGCGAGCGACGAGGCCATCGAGGGGCTCGCGCGCGTGATCGAGCTGTGGGACCGCCTCGCCGAACTCGCGACGCGCCGCCCGACGAGCGAAGTGCTCTACGCGTTCGTCACCGAGAGCGGCCTGCTCGGCCAGCTCTCGCAGGACGAGTCCGCCGAGTCCGTCGAGCGCGTGCAGAACCTCAACAAGCTGTTCGGGATCGTGCAGCGCGTCGGCCCGCTGCTGCGCAGCGATCGCGTGCCCGAGTTCATGGTGCATCTCGACCTGCTCATCGAGGCGGGCGACGATCCGCAGGCCGCCGTCGCCGAACTCGACGAGGACTCGGTGCAGCTGCTCACCGCGCACAACGCGAAGGGCCTCGAGTTCCCGGTCGTGTACGTCGTGAACCTCGTCGAAGGGCGCTTCCCCGGCCGCCGTCACGGCGACCCGATGCCGTTCCCGCCCGAACTCGCGCACGGCGAAGTCGACCCGATCGCCGACCACGAGCGCGAGGAGCGCCGGCTCTTCTACGTGGCCACGACGCGCGCGCGCGACCGGCTCGTGCTCGCGCACGCGCAGGACTACGGCGGCAAGATGACGTTCAAGATGAGCAAGTTCGTCGTCGAGGCGCTCGACCTTCCGCCGGCGCCGAAGCGCTCGAAGACCGCGGCTCCGGCCGAAGCGATCCATCGCCACGCGCCGGCCGCCGAGACGCCGGCGGTGCCGCCGCGCGTGCCCGGACCCGACGAACCGCTGCGGCTCTCGCACGGGCAGATCGACGACTTCCTCACGTGCCCGCTCAAGTATCGCTACGCGCACGTCGTGCAGGTGCCGCTCGGCTCCGACCCGCGCGCGATGTACGGCATCGCGATGCACCACGCGATCCGCGTCTACCTGCAGCACCGCCTCAAGGGACTCCCGATCGCCACCGCCGACGTGATCGGTGCGTTCGACTCGGCGTGGTCGAGCGAGGGCTTCTACTCGATCGAGCACGAAGAACGCCGCCAGGCCGAAGGGCGCGCCGCGCTCACGGCCTTCGTCGAGCGCGAGTCCGCGACGACGCGCGTGCCGCTCGCCGTCGAGATGGACTTCCAGTTCAAGGTCGGGATCGATCTCGTGACCGGACGCTGGGACCGCATCGACGAGACACCCGAGGGCATCGTGCTCGTGGACTACAAGACGGGCGACGTGGACGACGCCGACAAGGCCGTCGAGCGCGCGAAGGCGAGCCTGAAGGCCGAGCAGCTCGGGCTCTACGTGCTCGCCTACCGCGAGACGCGGCAGGTCCGCCCCGCGCGCGCGCAGCTGCACTTCGTCGGCTCCGGCGTCGTCGGGGACGTCGAGGTGACCGACGAACACTTCGATCTCGCGCTCCAGCGCGTGCGCGCCGCCGCGGCCGGCATCCGCGCCGGCGAGTTCCCCGCGTCACCCGATCAACGCAAGTGCGGCGACTGCCCGTACTCGCGCTTCTGCCAGCACAGCGTGGCGCGCACCTGAGCGCCCGAAAGGATCACTCGTGAACGTCCCCACTCCCGCCGTGCTGCGTGAAGCCGCCGAACGCTACGCCCGCGAAGCCGGCGCGCTCGTGCTGCAGGGCTACGGCCGCATCCACGCGCCCGAACGCAAGGGCCGCATCGACCTCGTGACCGAGTACGACAAGCGCTCCGAGGCGCTGCTGCTCGAGCGCATCGCGAAGGACTGGCCGGGCCACGGCGTGCTCGCCGAGGAATCCGGCGCGCACGCGGCGGCCGACGGCGCGCGCGTGCGCTGGGTGCTCGACCCGCTCGACGGCACCACGAACTTCGCGCACAACTATCCGTTCTTCTGCGTGTCCGTCGGCGTCGAAGTGGACGGCGAGCCCGCCGCGGGCGCGGTGTTCGATCCGGTCGGCGGCGAGTTGTTCTCCGCCGCGAAGGGCGAAGGCGCGACGCTGAACGGCGCGCCGATCCGCGTGAGCGATTGCGCGAGCATCGAGGACGCGCTGCTCGTGACGGGATTCCCGTACGACGTGCGCGAGCATCCCGAGCGCCACCTGCCGCTCTTCCAGACGTTCCTTCTGCGCGCGCAGGGCATCCGGCGCGACGGCTCCGCCGCGCTCAACATGTGCTACCTCGCGATGGGCCGCTTCGACGGTTTCTGGGAAGGCAGCCTCTCGGCGTGGGACGTCGCGGCGGGATCGCTCATCATTCGCGAGGCCGGCGGCGTGATCACGGACTACGCGGGCGGCGCGTTCCGGATCGACGCGCGCCAGGTGTGCGCCGCGGGCCCCGCGCTGCACGCGGAACTGCTCGCGGTGCTGCGCGAGCATCCGCAGGCGCACGTGAAGCCCGGCGCGTAGGCCGGCGCGCGTCGTCCGAAAAGCCACGAGCCTCCGCGGCCGGTCGCCGCGGAGGCTCGTGTGTTTCGCGCGAAGGAGACGATCAGGCGGCGGCTTCGCCGGCCACGTCGAGCCGGGCGCGGATGCGCGCGACGAGGTCCTTCATGTCGTACGGCTTCGTCATGTACGCGTCGGCGCCGAGATCGAGCGCGAGCCGGCGATCGGTCTCGCCCGAGCGCGCGCTGAGGATGAAGATCGGGATCTGGCGATAGCGTTCGTCGAACTTGAGCGCGCGGCAGACCTTGTAGCCGTCGAGACGCGGCAGCATGAGATCGAGCACGATGAGTGAAGGCTGCATCGTGCGGGCGAGTTCGAGTCCTCGCTCACCGTCGCTCGCTTCGATCACGTCGAAGCCGTCGGCTTCGAGACCGAAGTGGAGCACCGCGAGAAGATCGGGCTCGTCGTCCACGATGAGAATGCGCGGCTTGGGTTCGGACATGGGGAGATCCAGGGCTCAGGGCTGGGGACTGGCAACTGGCCCCGGTATCGGCGGGCCACCTGCCCCACTCCAGTCCGATTTCAGTGCGACGTGCCCGCAGGTGACGGCAAGCGCGTGAACTGCGTCTCCCGAGCCGCTTCCTCACCGGTGATCTGGTCCCGAACCCTCACTTCCAGCCGCCAGGAGCCGGGCGGAAGCGATTGCAACGGCACACTCACGTACTGCCTGCGGATCCCGCCGGCGTGCTCGCCGCGCCAGGTGCCGTCGAGCTCGGGCGGCGTTCCGGCCGGCTGCAGGAGTCGCTGCAGCCACACCCTCCGGTCGCGCGTCGCCGAGCGCACGCGGTAGGAGTACTCGAACCACGCCATGCCCTGATCGTCGGTCGCGAGGCCGTAGACCTCGAAGTACGCGGTGAGCGGATCGCCCGCCGCCACCTCGAGCGACGGGTTCGCGCCGAGCCGCACGCTCGGCCCCGGCGCGACCGGCGCGTCGCACGTCACGGTGACATCGCTCACGAGCAGTCCCGGCAACACCGGCATCAGTTCCGTGCTCACGCGCTGCGTGCCGCGCGTCCCCGGCGCGTGCACGCTGAAGCCGAGGTGGTACTCGCCGGGCGGCAGCGGGAACGAGAAGTCCGCGACGCGGAACGAGTCCGCGCGGCACGCCGAAGGCGACAGCCCTCGCGAGGCGCGCGCGACCTCGCGCTGCAGGCTGTCGAGCACGACGCAGTCCGCGACGAGCACGTCGCCGGGGCGCGCGGGCACTTCGACGGCGGCGAAGAGCTGCGGACCGGCGGCCGTCACGAAGCGCGCGATCTGCGAACGCAGCGGCAGGCGCTTCACGCCCGGAGGCAGCGTCGGGAAGACGCCACGCAGTCCGTGCGTGCCGATCGCGTCGCGGCGTCCCACGGAGTCGGGCTGCGGGATCGGGTCCATGTCGCGGTCCGACGACATCGGCAGCAGGTAATACTCCGACAGCACGCGGTCCTGCAGCACGACGCGCATGCCGAGACTCGGCCACGACCACACGAGCACGTTCATCGGGAACTGCATCTGCGTCCCCGGCGCGCCGCGCGAGAAGAGGATCGACCCGAGCGGGTTGTAGTCCACGACCTCGGGCGGGCCGTAGCGCACGAACAGCTCGCCGCGCTCGTCCCACTCGTGGTGCTTCGTGTCGTAGTAGAGGAAGTACGCCTGCGTGACGCGCGTCCAGTATTCGAGCTGGGCTTCGTTGTAGGTCGTCGCGAGGTCGGGATCGTGCTCGGCCCAGAACCGGCGCGCGAACTCGCGCTTGTCCTGCGGCGGAAGATGGTTGTAGACGGCCGTGTCGCGCTCGCTCGCGAGCGGGGCGAAGTCGTCGAAGCGTTCGCGCACGCGGCGCTCGAGCATCGGCAACGCCGCGCGGAACTCGACGTCCGACTCCTCGGGCGCACCCGTGCGCCAGAGCAGGGCCGCGTGCGCGATGCGCGCGTCGGGGCGCTCGGGCGCCACGAGCAGCGCGGCTTCGGACGCGAGCAGCGCACGCGTGCTGTCGCCCTTCGCGACGAGAAGGCTCGAGAGCATGAGCCAGCCGTCCACGTGCGTGCTGTCGGCGCGCACGGCCGCGACGAGTTCGCGGATCGCATGATCGAGCGAAGACTTGTCGAGGTACTTGAGCCAGTCCCTCCGCCACACCTGGCCGAGGCCGTAGCGCGCGCCGGCGTCGCCGGGCTGCAGCGCCGCGACGCGCTCGAAGCGCTTCATCGCTGCGCGCAGGTAGCCCGAGCGGTAGTAGGCGCGGCCGAGCATCAGCTGGTAGTCGGCGTTGTCGGGGTCCAGCTGCGTGGCGCGCTCGAGCTGCTGCACCGCCATGCGGCGGTACTCGACCGAGCCGCGGGCGAGATTGCGCTGGGCGCGCGTCACGAGCCTCTCGGCTTCGGCGGCGCGCTGCGCGGCGCTCGGCGTCAGGGCGGCCCGGGAATCGGGCGCGGCGGCACACAGCGCGGAGAGGAGCAGGAAGATCGTCAGGACGGCGAAACGAGCGCAGCGGCCAATCGTCATGTGCGAGAAATCCACCCTTCGGTGGGATGCGCGTACGCCCGAGCGTGACGAACGCGCGGAGTATCCGCGAGCGCGGGAACGAGCGTCAACGGCAATGACGGCGTCGCCCTCCCGCGAACCGTGACGTAGACTGCCGAGTCATGCGTCACTGCACACACTCCCCACTCGCCCGTCCGTCATGGCGCTGATCCCCGCGCTTCCCGTCACGCCGCTCGATGCGACCGCCGCCGGCGCGCTGCTCGCACAGGCGCAGGTGCTCGACGCGCGCGAACCCGACGCCTTCGCGGCGGGCCACCTCGCCGGCGCCGCGCGCATGAGCGTGAGCGAGTTCCACGCCCTGCGCGCCGAGCTGCCGCCGCGCACGGCCACCGTGCTCGCCGTGCACGACGATCCGGCGGAGGCCCAGCGCGCCGCCGTGGCGCTCGGCGGGCTCGGCTACCCGCACGTCTTCTGGCTCGACTGCCCGCTCGCCGCGCTCCCCGGCGGCCGGGCGGACACGGGCCCCGCGCTGCGCATGTGGCGGCCTTCCCCCTGGCTCGAGGCGGTGCGCGACGCGCTGCCGGCCGGGCGCTCGCTCGACCTCGCGGCGGGCTCGGGACGCGAGTCCGTGTTCCTCGCGCTCGGCGGCTGGGACGCACACGCGTGGGATCACGACCCGACCGCGCTCGAACGCGCGCACGCGCTGGCCGCGCGCAACGGTGTCTCGCTGAGCACGCAGGTGGTCGAACTCGATCACACGCCGCTGCCGGACACGGGCGGGGGCTTCGACGTCGTGATGGTGTTCCGCTACCTGCACCGCCCGCTCTGGCCATGGATCGAATCGGCGGTCGCGCCCGGAGGCGTGCTCGTGTACGAGACGTTCCTCGAGGCGCAGGCGGTCCACGGCCGGCCGAAGCAGGCGCGCTACCTCCTGAAGCCGGACGAACTGCGCGGCGCGTTCCCGGGGCTCACGGTCGAACGCTACGAGGAGTGCGAAAGCACGCAGTCGCCCGTCATGGCGCGGCTGCTCGCGCGCCGTCCACGCGGCTGAACCTTCCGGCCGGGCCGTCGTGGGGATGTTCGGACGGCCCGGCCTCTCCGCGCTCGCACGCGGTCAGCGCATGCGGTGCTTCACCACCACGACGGTGCACGGCGCGTGCGCGACGACGTGCGACGCGACACTGCCCAGCACGAGCTTCGCCAGCCCCGTGCGTCCGTGCGAGCCGACCACCAGCAGGTCCGCGCCCTCGGACTTGGCCATGTCCACGAGCACCTCGCGCGGGTCGCCCTGCATGACGCGCGCGCTGGTCGCGAAGCCGGCGTCGCGCAGTTCACCTTCCGCGCGCATCGTGAGTTCTTCGTGGTGCCGCGTGAGTTCCTCGACCAGTTCGGTCGGGTACGGGACCGCGGGCGCGTACACCTCGGCGTAGGCCGTCACCGGGGCGCGCACCGCCGACACCACGACGATGCGTGTCGCGGCGGGCCAACTCTGCTGCCGGATCCACTCGAGCGCAGCCTGCGCGTGGGGCGAATCGTCGAAACCCAGAACGATCTTCATGGCAACCTCCCGGCCGCTCGAAGCGGCCCACGGAAGAAAGCGGCAATGCGCATGCCATGGAACCGCGTCCCTCACGTTCGAACTCGACTTCGAGGAACCCCGAAATCACGGCGCTTGCGCGCGCGTTCGAGCGGCGAGCGGCCGGGATCGGAAACACCCCCGCGAGAGTGCGGCCAAGTTGGCAGACGGCTCCTGCCAGCGTGGCCGTCCCCGCCGCGAAGAGGTGTGTTTCGACAAGCCTTTCGAAAGCGGGCGGCGTCTTGCGCGGGCGCGGAACTTGGGGCACTTTCGCGCTGCGAATCACAGCACCAAGCGACAGCACACGCGGCCGCGTGTCACCGCTCGAAGCGTTCGCGCTTCGCGGGCGCACCGTCCGCGCTCCCGAATCATCCGCCGCCTCGTGCGGCTTCTTCGGAGGTCGTGGATGTTCCGCTCGTTGCCGTTTCGCGCGTCCCACCTGATCGCGTGCCTGATGCTCTGCCTCGTGCTCGCTCCGGGCTGCGCGCCCAAGAAGAGCGCGACCGGCCCCGCGAAGATCGTCATCTGGTCGCAGATGGACCCGGAAGAGCGCGCGCGCTTCGAGAAGAACATCGCGGCCTACCAGGCGGCGCATCCGGGCGTCACGATCGAAAACGTCCCGTACGACACCGAGAACCTGCGCCAGCAGTTCCAGACCGCGGCCGCCGGTGGCGGCGGGCCGCAGCTGATCTTCGGGCCGTCGGACCAGGTCGGCCCGCTCTCGCTGCTCGAGCTGATCCGCCCGCTCGACGAGACGATGCCGAAGGGCTTCTTCGACCGCTTCGTTCCGCAGGCGCTCGACACGCTGAACGGCCACCTCTGGGCCGCTCCGGACCAGGTCGGGAACCATCTGCTGCTCTGCTACAACAAGAAGCTGGTGCCGGTGCCGCCGGCGAACGCCACCGAGTTCCTCGAGATGGCGAAGAAGCTCACGAAGGACGGCGTGTACGGCTTCGCGATGAACGTGAACGAGCCCTACTGGCTCGCGCCGTTCCTCGCCGGTTACGACGGCTGGGTGTTCGCCGCGGACGGCAAGCCCTCGCTCGACACGCCGGCGATGCGTGACGCGCTCGGCTACGTGGCCCTGCTGAAGTCCAAGGCGACCGGCATCATGCCCGCCGAGTGCGACTACCAGATCGCCGAGACGCTGTTCCTCGAGGGCAAGGCCGCGATGATCGTGAACGGTCCGTGGTCCTGGGCCGCGTACCGCAAGGGCGGCGTGGACCTCGGCATCGCGCCGCTGTGGGTGCTGCCGAACGGCAAGCACGCGATGCCGATGATCGCGAGCAAGGGCTACTCGATCAGCGTGAACGTGCCCAAGGAACAGCTCGACGCCGTGATCGACTTCGTCACGTTCTGCACGTCGCCCGAAGCCGAGCTGCGCGACGCCGTCGCGCTGGGCGTGCTGCCGAGCCACAAGGACGCGTGGAACGCGCCCGAGATCACGTCGGACCCGACGCTCAAGATCTCGCAGGACGCGTTCACGATGGGCCGCCGCATGCCGGTCGTGCCCGAGATGCGCGTCGTGTGGGACGTCATGCGTCCGGGCCTGCAGAAGGTGATGAACGGCTCGATGAGCCCGGCCGACGCCGCCAAGGAAATGCAGGCCGCCGCCGAGCAGCAGATCGCCGGCATGAAGCGCTGACGAACATGCTGCGGGCGCCCCGTTCCTTCCCCTACTCGCTGCTGCTGCCGGCGACGATCGTCATGCTGGCGGTCGTGCTGTTCCCGCTCGGGTACAGCTTCTGGCTCGCGTTCCGCAACATGAGCCTCTACCACTTCCGCACGCACGAGTTCGTCGGGCTCGACAACTTCCAGCTCGTGCTGACCGAGCCGATCTTCTGGACGCTGCTCGGCAAGTCGCTCGTCTGGACGGGAGTGAACGTCTTCTTCCACGTCGCGCTCGGCGTGCTGCTCGCGATCCTGCTGAGCGGCCCCGTGCGCGGCAAGACGATCCTGCGCACGATGCTCGTGCTGCCGTGGGCCATGCCGCAGTACATCTCGGCGCTCACGTGGCGCGGCATGTTCAACTTCGAATACGGCGCGATCAACCTGATCCTCAAGCAGTGGTTCCACCTGCCGCCCGTGCCGTGGCTTTCGGATCCGACGTGGGCCTTCGTCGCCCCCATCCTGACGAACATCTGGCTCGGCTTCCCGTTCATGATGGTCGTGGCGCTCGGCGGCCTCACGTCGATCCCCGCGGACCTGTACGAAGCCGCCGAGCTCGACGGCGCGAACGGCTGGGAGAAGTTCACGAACGTGACGCTCCCCTCGCTCATGCCGGTGCTCGTCCCGAGCATCCTTCTGGGCACCATCTGGACGTTCAACAACACGCTCGTCGTCTGGCTCGTGTCGAACGGCGGCCAGCCCGCCGACGCGACGCACATCCTCGTCACGTACATCTACAAGGTGGCGTTCACCTACTCGCGCTACTCGTACGCGGCCGCGTTCTCCGTGGTCGTGTTCCTGATGCTGCTCGGGTTCGTCGTGTACGTCATGCGCCGCACGTCCTCGCAGGAGCGCACGGCATGAAGAAGAACGACCAAGCCTGGACGCCCGGCCGCGTCTTCGTGCAGGTGTTCCTGATCCTGTTCGCGCTCGCGACGGTCTATCCGATCCTCCAGATCGTCACGATCTCGCTGCGCCCGTCGGACCAGCTCTACTCGACGTCGCTCGCGATCATCCCCGCGGGCGCGTCGCTGCGCGCGTACCAGACGATGCTGTTCCAGAAGCCGTTCCTGCTCTGGATGCGCAACTCGTTGATCGTGTCGCTGTGCGTGACGATGCTCGGCGTGACGCTCGCCTCGACGGCCGCGTACGCGTTCTCGCGCTACCGTTTCGCGGGCCGCAGCGCCGGGCTGTACCTGTTCCTCATGACGCAGATGTTCCCGGCGACGATGCTCATGCTGCCGCTGTACGTGCTCATGAAGAACCTGCACCTGCTCGACACGTTCGCCGGGCTCGTGGTCGCGTACACCGCGACGGCGCTCCCCTTCTGCGTGTGGACCATGCGCGGCTACTACGACACGATTCCCTACGAGCTCGAGCAGGCCGCGCTGATCGACGGCTGCACGCCGTGGCAGGCGTTCGTGAAGGTGACGCTCCCGCTCGCCGCGCCGGCACTCTCGATCACGGCGCTCTTCTCGTTCATGGCGGCGTGGTCGGAGTTCCTGGTCGCGCGCATCGTGATCTCGCGCCAGGAGCTGTACACGCTGCCGCTGGGGCTCGAGAGCCTCGCCGGGCAGTTCCAGACGGAGTGGGCGAACTACGCGGCGGGCAGCTTGCTCGTGTGCGTGCCGGTGATGGCGATGTTCATCGCGCTCAACCGCAACATCGTGAGCGGCCTCTCGGTCGGCGGTGTGAAGGGCTGATCCCCGAGTCCGGCGAGCCGTTCGAACGGCAAAGCGAAAGGGCGGGCTCTTTCGAGCCCGCCCTTTCGCTTTGCTTCGAAGGCCTGCCGGACTACTTCGCCGACTTGACCTGGCCCCACGTGCGGTTCGACGTGCCCGGGACACCACCGACGACGATGCGCGAACGGCCCGTCGCCTGGTTGAACTGGAACGTCACCGGCTGGTTCGGCACGGTGGTCGTGTAGTTGAAGTTGTTGGCGTTCGTGCCGACGCCGTCCGTACCGACGTTCAGCGACCAGTCACCGGTCTTGCGCCACTTCACGTCGTAGCTGCCGACGGACGCGATGTTGACCGTGACCGACCAGATGTTGCCCGACTGGGTCATCGCGACGCCCGAGCCCCAGCCGCCGGTCTCAGGAGCGGCGCCGATGGCTTCCCACGTGATGCCGGCCGGGTACGAGTGGTCGGTCAGCACGATGTCCGTCGCGGGCAGCCAGCCGTCCGCGTACGTGTTCGTGTCGAACGTCCAGGCGATGCTCTCGCCCGAGCCGGTGATGAACAGGGCCACGTTGCTCGCCGGGTAGCTCTCCGACCAGCCCGCGACGGCGACCTTACCCTGGTACGTGCCGGCGCCGACGGACGCCGCGATGCTGCCGCTCCACACGCCGGCCGAAAGGCTCAGCGCGCAGCTCGGATCACCAGGGGTCCAGTTCGGGGAGACGTAATCACCGGGGGCGTAGAACGGGCCGGGGCCAGAGGCATAGGCCGAGACGGCCGAAACCAGCATCAGCGCACTGACGATCGTAGCGATCTTCTTCATGGGGACAGGTCCTCCTGCGGGAGCGAGTTGCGTTTGCCCGGGCACGACGCCCGGTTTGGACCACGAAAAGCCGAAAAACACTAACACGCACAGCGCGTGGTTTTGCGGACAAAGTCCCGGGGCGGGCGATTATTTTCGCCGCCCCGGGCATTTTGCCATCCGGCCGAGGCCGGGAGTTGCCGGATCAGTTCGTGAGGATGAGGCGGCGCGTGACGCGGTCGCGGCCCATGCTCAGTTCGTACAGGTACACGCCGCTCGCCAGACGCAGGCCGTTCGTACCGCGGCCGTCCCACGAAACGGAGTGCACGCCGACCGGCAGGTTCGCGTCCATGAGGCTGGCGACGCGGCGACCGGTGACGTCGTAAACCCGCAGGGCCACGTGACCCGTGCGGTGAAGCTCGAACGAGAAGCTCGCGCGGTGCGAAACCGGGTTCGGAAGCACCGGGCGGAGCGTCGCGAAGTTCGCCGTTCCCGGCGCCGCGGGCGTGACACCCGTGACGTCCGAGCACACGTCGTACACGTTCATCACGCGGACGATCGGCGAGGCCGACGTGTTCGCCACGTCGTCCAGCGACAGCGTGCGATTGGCCGAGAGGCCGCACTCGAACGAGCCGTTCAGCTGGTACTTGAACTCGACGTTGAAGGCGCTCGAGTCCGGGAACGTGATCGCGCGGGTGTAGAAGATGTCACCCGCGTGAACGTCGAAGCCGGCGCCGTCGTTCAGCAGCAGCGCGGCGGCGGGACGCACGCTCCAGTCGAGCGGAGCCACGCTGCCCATGACGGCGAGCGTGTCGGTCGGCAGGGCCGGAAGCGGGCTCGTGCCGTCCATCTGCACCTTGAACACGACGGTCAGCGGCTTGTCCGTCACCGTGCAGCGGTCGATACCACGCGCCGGCATGACGATCGGGTTGACCGAGCTGAAGAGCGCGTCGTTCAGGTAGACCGAACGGTCGCCCTGGCCGAGACACTCGATCACGCCGTTGAAATCCACCTTCCAGCTCACGTTCTTCGGCGAGCAGGCCGGGAACGTGACGCGCTGCGTGTAGATCTTGTCGCCGGCGACGGCGTCGGGCGCCACGCCGTTGTCGAGCATCGCCAGGCCGGGCTGCGTGAAGTGCAGCGGAGCGACGCTGCCGAGCAGCGTGATCACGTCGGACGGGCCGGGATTGAAGTGCGTGGCGTTGACCTGGAAGATCACGTCCACGGCGTTCGCGGTGTAGTTCGCGGGATCGTCGTTGTTCCACGACTCCGTGAGCGTGACCGACGCGCCGTTGTCGCTGGACAGGTGGTACGTGCGGTTGCTGCCGAGCGGCTCGAACGTCGAGCACTTGGTGCTGAACTTCCACTCGAGGTCGGCTTCACCCTTGCCCGTCGAGGGATTCACGGGCAGGCAGAACGGCACCGTGACCGTGTAGACCGAGTCGGAGTTCACGTCGGTCATCAGGCCGTTGTCGCAGATCGCGAACGACAGCGGGATGATGCTGCCCTCGATCGCGAACGTGTCCGCCGCCGTGAACGAGCCGGCGCACATCCCGACCTTGAAGTTGCCGTTGAAGACCAGGTTCTGGATGAAGAACGAGCGAAGGTTGCCCACGCCGTCGTTCACGATCACGTTGTTGGCCGGATCCTTCACGTTCTGCGCGCGGACGCTGTACTGCGCGGCGTTCGCGTTGATCACGCCGTTCAGCGTCAGGTGCACGACGTTCGTGGCGGCCGCGTCACGCACGGCGCTGATCACGGTGCGCGCGATCGGACCCGTGAGCGTGTAGTTCGCGGCGGTCTGCGCGGCGACGAGCTCGACCGGTTCGTTGAACGTCACGTCGATCTTGTTCGTGACGAGCGCGAACTGACGGTTGGCCTGCACCGCGAAGTTCACGGCCTGCGCGCCGGTGACGACCGGAGGCGCGGCGTCCACGGCGTTCAGGATCGTGTAGCTGACCATGGACGTCATCTGCACCACGGCCGCCGTGTCGTACGTCGTGCTCGTCGCGCGCGACATCTGCACGTCGTCGCTCGAGAAAGCGTCGAGCGGGCCCTTCGTGGTGCCTTCCTGCGTCACCCAGAACTCGAGGCGAATCGGGGAGCCGGCAGGCACGTTGAAGAGCGAGAGCGGCAGCTTGAGCTCACGGAAGCTCGTGCTGTCGATGATGCCGAGACCGTTCGAGCCCGAACCCCACGCGGGATTCACGAGCGCCGAGCGGTTCACCCACGTCCCCACGGTGTCCTTATAAAGGACTTCGTAGTTGAACGTGTTGCAGTTCGTCGGGGTGACGTCGTAGATGACCCAGTCCGGCTTGAAGGGCACGTTCGCCCAGCCGATCTTGCGGCCGAACGGATCGATCGTGCCGCCGCCGGCGGAGTTCGCGTCGATCGCGAAGCCGACGTTCATGTCGCAGTAGCAGGACTTCGCGAACTCGAATCCGATGTAGAGGAAGTTGGCGTCGTTGGTCACGTACACCTTGCCGATGTCCATCGGGAAGATGCCCGTGCCGCAGTTCGACTGCGTATCCTGGGCGTCGTCACCGAGCAGGTTGCTCGGATCGAAGTCGTTCACGCCATCCACCGTGATCGTCTGCACGATCGCCGCGGACGCCGTGCGGACCCCGAAGGCACCGAGCGCGCAGAGGGCCACAAGGACGAGAAGCAAGCGCTTCATTGAGGGATTCTCCTGCCGGGTCGGGGTGCGTGGAGGCAGAGGTGTGAGCAGGCTGGACCCGGTGCAGCCCGCGTCCCGGCCGTGTGCGGCCGGAAACCCGGAATTTCGCCGCGTCAATGTTAGGGCGACGCCGAGCGACAACGCAATGAACTTGGGTCCCTCGCGCGCATTTTTTTGTTCCTGAAACGCGTGTGATCCGACACGCACGGTTGCCGGAACAGATAGTCGTTCGGCCCCCTTGACCGCCCCCATTGCGGACCGCAGTATGCCGCGGTCCACGCATGCATGCTGCAATCCACGACTCTCCCTCCGGCGCCTTCCGTGACCCGACACGCATTGCTTCTGACCGCGATCCTGCTCGCGGCGTTCACCGCGCCCTCGTACAGCGACTCCGCCCGCGACCTGAGCGGAACGATCCATCTCGACGGCTTCGCGAACGAGTTCACTTCGAGTGACGCGCTCTTCGGCTACAACGAGATCGTGGGCGCTCCCGAGGAACCGACCGACGACTCCAAGTGGGGCGTCAACGAGGACCTCAACCAGATCTACGTCACCTGAGACGCGAAGTATCTCTACCTCGCGGCGACGGGCGTGATCTGGAACAACAACATGATCGTGTTGCTCGACACGACTCCGAGCCGTGGACTCCAGTCCATGCTCTCGATCAACTCGTGGCGGCGATACTTCACGTTCGACACGACCGGCTCCACGCAGGGCACGGGCTTCGCGCCCGACCTCTTCTGCGCGACGTGGGACGGCAACACGAGCCCCCGCCTCATCGTGCAGGTGGACGGCAACACCGTGCTCGACCAGGTCGTCGGCCCCGCGTTCCGCGCCTCGGCGTCGTTCTCGCAGGGCAATCTCGGCCGTTCGATGGAGTTCGCGATTCCCTGGCAGCAGGTGTTCCTCTCGGCCGCCGGCCTGGGCACGCAAGGATACGCTCATCACGGTGGGCGGATTCGGACACGATGCACTTCTTCCCGCGCGGCACGAAGCTCAAGATCGCGGGCGTCGTCACGGCCGGCGGAGACGACACCGGCGGCCCGGACGTCGCGCCCGACAACCTCGGCGGCGTGACGGACAACTCCGGCGCCGTCGTCTACATCGACAACTGGGCGATTGTCTCGCTCGACGAGAACGACGACACCGTGCTCGGCGGCGGCGGCCCGGACGGCATCGCCGACTGGAACGTCTCGCCGCGCGAACGCACCACCTTCCGCGTGCGCCCGCCGTTCCTCGCCAAGCAGTTCTCGGCCTCCGAAATCAGCTTCGACCGGCCGGCCTTCCGCCCCGACCTCGGCGAGCGGATCCGCTACTCGTTCAAGCTCGACCAGCCGGTCAACCCGGAAGACCCGGCCGATTCGCGCCGCGTGTTCGGCGTGGTCGCGAAGATCTTCGACATCCGGGGCCGCGTCGTCCGCACCATCTCCGACGCCAACCGCAGCGCGCTCGTGCCGACGAACCCCGACGTCGACCAGTGGGACGGACGGGACGAAGGCGGGCACGTCGTCGAACCCGGCATCTACGTCCTGCGGCTCACGGTGTCGGGCAGCACCAAGCGCGCGACCCGCTCCTTCGTGGTGGTCCGATGATGCGCCGTGCCGCCGTACTCGCGCTGCTGCTCCTGCTCCCCCGCCCCGCCGCGGCCTATTTCGAGGACGTGCGCACGGGCGCGCGCGGCACTTCGCTCGGTCCTTCGTCGATCGCGGTGGTGACGGACGCGTCCGCGTACTACTGGAATCCCGCCGGCCTCGCCGACCTGCCGCGCCGGAGATCACCGCCGACTTGATCTCGATGTACGGCCTGTCCGACCTCACCTCCGGCGCCGCCGCCACGGCGCGTTCCGCTGGAGGGCACGACGCTGGCCGCCGGCTGGCATCACCTCGGGCTCAAGGACGTACTCCGAGGACCAGCTCTGCGCTCGCCGCCGGGCGCCGCGTGATGACCACGAACAGGGCATCGCCTCGCCTTCGGCCTCACGTTCAAGTTCAGCCGCGCCGCGTTCCAACCGTCACCGCCGGTCGGCGAAGCACGGTCGATCTCGGCGCGATCTCCGCGGCTCGTTCGACGCGGGCCTGCGCTGGCAGACGCCGTGGCGCACGGACGTCGCGTACGTCGTGCGTGACGTGTTCCGTCCGCGCTACATGTTCGTCGAAGGCACCGACGGCCAGCACCAGCCCCGCCGCAGCGAACTGGCCGCGGCGTTCCGCTGGAACCGCGAGTCCACGTTCTCCGTCGGCTGGACCCAGCTCGGCGACGGCCGCTCCACCGTGAGCACGGGACTCGAGATCAACTTCTACGACGTGTTCGCGATCCGCACCGGGCTCTCGAACCTCGCCACCATCTATCGGTCCTACGGGCCGCCCGAGAACATCCAGTACGAGGGCGGCTTCGGCGTCTACCACAACGGCTACCACGTGGACGCCGTGGCGAGCACCACGCGCGAACTCGGCGCTTCGTACCGCGTCACCTGCGCGTACCCGTCGCGATCGGAGATCGCCCGTGAAACTGCGCCGCGCCATCGCGCTCTTCCAGCTTCTCGCGCTCCTCGCGCCGGCCGCCGCGGGCGCCGCCACGAAGCTCGAGGGCGAGTACCAGGTCATGCTCGAGTTGAGGAAGACCGCGAACAATCGCAACTTCCGCTGGGACTGGAACTCGAACGAGTGGGACACCTACAACAACGCCCAGCTGCGCATGTTCTCGACCCCGCGCGCGGGAGTCGAGACCTTCGCGAAGTTCGAGGCCGCGTATCGCCCCAGTGGTGAGAACGACGGCGCCCGGCCGGAGTTCAAGTACCGCGAAATGCACGTGCGGTTCCGCAAGCAGCTCGGCAAGCGCGAATGGGACAACTACCTGTTCTCGCGCCAGGATCGTTTCTGGTCCGAGCCCTACCAGGTGCAGATCTTCGACAACGGCCAGCACGGCTTCCGGCTCGACCCCCTGCTCTACGGCCGCGGGGACTGGCAGGGCGTGCGCAGCGAGTTCAAGGGACAGCACGGGTTCAACCTGACGTTCGTCGCGGGCGATCGAAGCAATCAGGTCGACCCGGGCAACTTCGGAAGCTTCTATCCCTACTCCCCCACGGACTCGATCAACCACGCGCACGCGCTGCGCACGGACGACCTTTACCTGTTCCGAGTCCGCCGCGACTTCCTCAAGGAAGCGCGGCTCAAACTCGGCTTCCTGCTGACGCGCTCGGAGAACTGGAAGAGCGCGGACAGCCTCGGCCCAGACCGGGCGCTCCCAAGGGCCGGGCCAGGGCATCTGGGCCGTCGACGGCCATCTGCGCGTGATGGGCTCCGACCTGAACTTCCTGTACGCGGAGGCCTATCCGCACTTCGGGTTCGGCAACGGCACGCGCTCTGAGCTCACGATCGGCAAGCGTTCGACCGGCCTGCAGCTGCCGGACGCGGGCATCATCGAAGCCGAGATCCGCAGCCTTCGGTTCGGCACGCCGCGTACGGGCTTCGTGAACGTCGCGCCCATCTGGTTCACGCGCGGCCCACGCTGGAGCAATCCCGTGGGCCCTCCCGGAGCGAACCAGACCGGCTTCCTCGTCCAGAGCTACTACCTCGTGCCCGAGCGCGCGATCACGCTGTCCCACAACTTCGGCTGGAGCAGCAACGACGACGCACGCGAAGTCGGCTCGCGCTACACGTACGACGAAATGTACGTCGAGTTCGTGAACGGCTTCACGGGCAAGGCCGCGTACCGCACGACCGAAACGTACTTCTACGATTTCCGCCGGGCTGCCGAGCTCGCACAACGACCTCATCGCCGAAGTGCAGGTCGAGAGCCGGCTCGCGTGGCTGCGCGTGCAGGCGAAGGCCGCCGACATCGGCAACCCGAACGCCGCGAAGCAGGTGTTCGTGGTCGAACAGTCCATCAACGTCACCCCGAAGGCGAAGTTCTACAACCGCTTCGCCTTCGGCAACGATCCCGCCATCCTTCGCAAGGCGATCTTCACCCAGCTGCAGTACCGCCCCACGGGCAGCATGGAAATGTTCCTCCAGTACGGCCCGGATTACATCGGCGGTGGCGGCTTCCCGGTGGACGAGTGGTCACTGAACTCCGGCGGCGACCAGTTCGATCAAATCAAGTTCATCCTCAAGGGGTACTTCTGATGCGCGCGCGTTCGCTCTTCTCCGCTCTCCTGCTGGCCGCAGCCGTCCTGGTGTCGGCCGCGCACGATGCGTTCGCCGCGCCCGAGAAGGTCGCCGGCGGCATCCGCTTCACGTACAAGGATGCCAACGCGACGAAGGTGTCTTGGGCAGGTGCGTTCAACAATTGGAACGGTACCGCCAATCCGATGACCAAGGACGCCAACGGCGTCTGGAGCGTCGTGATCGAACTGCCCCCGGGCGAGCAGCAGTACAAGTTCGTCGTGGAGAGCAACTGGTTCGCCGATCCGGAGAACAGCGCGACCGCCGGCGACTTCGGCAACAGCGTCGTGCGCGTCGGCGCCTCGGGCGAGTTGCTCAAGGCCGCCTCGACTTCGAACACGACCTACAACCCCAAGATCCTCATGGGGGGCCGCTCGATCGGCCTGTACAAGAGCGACTGGAACGACGTCGGGTATTCGCGCTACGAGCTCGAGCGCCCCGAACTGGACATGGATCTCGGCTTCGACATCCGCATGTCCGACGTGCTCTCGGCCAAGATGCTGCTCAACGTGAATCCGCGCCACGAGGACGTGCAGGACTACCGCAGCCGCCTCAACTTCAAGCGTGGCTCGATGACGCTCACGCAGCCCGACCTCACGATGACGTTCTTCGACAGCGAGCCGCTGGGCACGTGGGACGATCCGCTGCGACTGGTCGGCAACGAGGGCGTCTACGCGCATCCGTTCGGATACGAGCGCGCCGGTCTGCGCCTGAAGTCGCCCAAGTTCGGGTTCGATACCGAAGTGCTGTACACGGACAACTCGGCGCCCGGCGGCACGTACGCCCCGGGGTTCGGTTCGTTCGTCACCGGCAGGCGCGTCGTCCCCGTCGAATCGTCGGGTTCGGGCTACCGCCTCGTGAACGGCACCATTTCGAAGGCGACCGCGACGGACGTCGGTGACATGAGCGACACGGGAGCGACCGTCAGCAGCACGAGTCGTGACGCTTCGGGCACGCACTTCTCGCTCGACGACAGCCGGCGCTGGGCGCTGCGCGGCGACTGGACCTTCGCCGAGGGCGACGTCTCGCTGAGCGGCGGAGTCGAGCGGCAGGACCACACGTATCCGGCGTGGACCCAGGAACCAGTGACGCCCGCGGGCGCTCCCTCGATCTACCACCAGCGCAATCTCAACGTGGAGTACCAGCGCGGCGACTACGCCGACGGCTCGGATCTCCAGAACCGCATGACCGAGTGGAAGCTCGCGTGGGACCGCAACTGGCGCTACTACCTCGGCCGCCCGGTCAAGACGACGCTCGCGCTCACGTGGACGAACTTCCGCTACGACGCGCGCACCTCGTGGGAACACCAGCTGTGGTTCCCGAACGGCAACTTCTGGCTCGAGAGCGGGCAGCACACGGTGTCGGTCGGGCGCATGACGCTGCTCGGTGAGCAGCAGGCGATCGAGATCCGCCCGTCGATCGAGTACCCGATCCGCCGCTCGAACGCGATGACGCTCGTGCTGGCCGGCAACTACGCGACGACGCGCCTCGACAAGAAGCCGCGCTTCGCCGAGACGATCATGCGCTTCGGTTTCGACCGCTCGAGCGCGATCCGCCTGCAGACGGACTGGCGCTGGGTGAAGTACGACGTGCCCTCGCTCGCGCTCTCCAACGGCTACCTGTCGCAGTTCACCGAGGCGATCTACCGCTTCGGCGGCGACGCGTCGGTCTCGCTCGGCTTCGGCGTCGACCCGTGGGTCCTCGACCGCAACACGAACGAGTACGGCTACATCGGCCGCGAAATGTTCCTCGAAGACCTGCATGCGAACGGGTGGGTCGCCGAGACCAACTGGTTCAGCCTCGCGCCGCAGCTGTCCGCGGCGGAGAAGCGTCTCCAGAACACCAAGCGCATCCAGCTCAAGGCCATCGTCCGCTTCTAGGAGGAGACACATCCATGCGACGACTCGCCCTCCTGCTCGCCGGCGCCGCGGTGCTCGCGGCCCTCGCCGGATGCAGCACGCTGACGTTCGTGAAGCGTCGGCTGCCCCCTCCGACCGTCACGGCGGACGGTGTGATTTTCCGCTTCGCCGCACCATCGGCCAAGATGGTTCAGCTCGCGGGCAACTGGCCGGAGAACAACTGGCTCGCCGGGCAGGCGCAGTCGGGCAGCTTCAACGTCGGCCTGATGAAAGACGACGACGGTGACGGCATCTGGACGCGCACCGAGAAGCTTCCGACCGGCCGCTACCAGTACAAGTTCGTGGTCGACCAGACCAACTGGAAGGAAGACCCGAACAATCCCAACCGCACGAACGACGGTTACGGCGGCAACAACTCCGTATTGGACGTCCGATGAACACTCGAAACTGCTTCGCCCGATCCTGCTCGTCGCCGTCGTCGCGGCGCTCATCGGCTGCGGCAAGAACCTGCCGACGAGCGTCATCGTGCCGACCGGCTATCGGCCTGGCACTCCGCCCGGCGCGATCTTCGGTCAGATCGCCTACGACTCGACGATCTATCCCGGCCTCAACGGGCCCCCGTTCCCGCCCGTGCGCGTCGAGCTCCACACGTTCCACCACGACACGCTGGGTCCGCTCGTCGCCGACAGGCGATCGGCGGCGAGAGCCGCACCTTCGCGTTCACGGGCCTCATGCCCGGACAGCTACCTCGTGCAGGTGCGCCGCACGCCTTCGACCCGCGCGACATCGGTCCGTTCCGTGTCGAGCTGGCCCGCCGTCACGGGTCCCACGTCAGGCCTGCCCAGAATCGAATCGCTCCAGAACGCCGTCGTTCCTGGTGGGCACGATGCCCGGATTCGGGATGGACGACTACGTCAACAACTTCCTCAACAATCCCGTCGTCGGCGTCTGGTACTACCCGGACATCATCGCGCCGCCCACGCCGATCGCGGCCGGCACCTATCGTTTCAAGTTCGCCACCGACTTTTCCTCCACCGATGGCAACCTGATCGGCTGGGGCGGCGACTCGACGGTGACGCTCACGGCACCGGTGACGGGCATTCCCGCGCGCAAGGGCGCCGGCCCGGCCACCGACATCAAAGTCACGATTCCCACCTCCGGCAACTGGGCTTTCGAGTTCGACGAACGCCGGACCACCTTCAGCATCACGCCCGCGCCGGCCGCGCTCGCGCACCGTGCGGCGCGCGCGCGAGGACGCCTCGATGAAGACCATGCTCCGTGCGCTGTTCACCCTGATGGTGCTGTTCGCGCTTCCCGGCTGCGCCGGTGGCTGGCGCGGCGGCGTGGTGCCCGCGGCCTGGAGCGACTCCGCTCCCGCGGCGGCGCCCACGGCCTCGTCCGCTTCGGCCAAGCCGAAGGCGGCGAACGGCAAGTCCACGGCGGTCACCGCCGAGGGCGTTCAGTTCGTGTTCGCGGGTGACGCCTCGACCGTCAACGTCGCGGGCGAGTTCAACAGCTGGAGCACCTCGGCCGATCCGCTCAAGAAGCAGGCGAACGGCACGTGGACGCTCACCAAGGCGCTCGCTCCCGGCAAGTACGCCTACAAGTTCGTGCTCAACGGCACCGACTGGAAGGCCGACGAGAACTCGCCCGAGACCGCGGACGACGGCTACGGCGGCAAGAACAGCGTGGTCGTCGTCACGACCGGCGCGGCGGCCGCTCCCGCGGCTCCCGTCGCGGCCGCGGCGTCGAACGCGGGCTCCGCGGTTTCGGCCGACGGCGCCACGTTCCGCTACTCCGGCGCGGGCAACACGGTGCACGTGGCCGGCGAGTTCAACAGCTGGTCGACCTCGGCCGACCCGATGAAGAAGCAGGCCGACGGCTCGTGGACGCTCACGAAGGCGCTCCCCGCCGGCAAGTACATGTACAAGTTCGTCGTCGACGGCACGAACTGGAAGGAAGACCCGGCCGCCACCGAGACCGCGGACGACGGCTACGGCGGCAAGAACGCCGTGATGACCGTCGGCGCGGGCGCCGCTGCCGCTCCCGCGGCCAAGCCTGCCGCCGCGGCCGCCGCCGCTCCGGCCGCTTCCGCCGACGGCGCGAAGTTCAAGTACTCGGGCCCCGGCAACACGGTGCACGTCGCCGGCGAGTTCAACAGCTGGAGCACGTCCGCCGACCCGATGAAGAAGCAGGCCGACGGCACGTGGACGCTCTCGAAGCCCCTCCCGGCCGGCAAGTACGCCTACAAGTTCGTCGTCGACGGCACGAACTGGAAGGAAGACCCGGCGGCGACCGAAACGGCCGACGACGGTTACGGCGGCAAGAACGCCCTGATCACGGTCGGCGCGGGCGCTGCTGCCGCTCCCGCGGCCGCTCCTGCCGCTGCCGCCGCCGCGCCTGCCGCGACGGGTGACGGCGTCACGTTCCGCTACTCCGGCCCCGGCGGCTCGGTCGCGCTCGCGGGCGAGTTCAACAGCTGGAGCACGTCCGCCGACCCGATGAAGAAGCAGGCCGACGGCTCGTGGACGATCACGAAGGCGATCGCGCCCGGCAAGTACCCCTACAAGTTCGTCATCGACGGCACGACGTGGAAGGAAGACGCCGCGGCCGCCGAGTTCGCGGACGACGGTTACGGCGGCAAGAACAGCGTCGTCGTCGTGGGCGGCACCGCCGCGGGCGCTTCGAGCGCCGCTTCCGCCGCGAAGCCGGCCGCCGGCGCGGTCAAGCCGCTCGCCGCGGGCGCGAAGCCCAAGGCTCCGAAGCTCGGCGCGAACGGCGTCGAGTTCACGTACGCGGGCGCCGCGCGCACCGGTGTGTCGGTGTGCGGCGACTTCAACAGCTGGGGCCCCACGGTCCACAAGATGACGCAGCAGGCGGACGGCACGTGGACGGCGACGATCAAGCTCCCCGCCGGCACGCACGCCTACAAGTTCCTCGTGGACGGTTCGACCTGGAAGCAGGACGAAGGCAATCCCGCCACGGCCGACGACGTCTTCGGCGGCAAGAACTCGATCATCGTCGTGAAGTAAGTCAGCCGGCGCCGGGGTCCCGTGACCCCGGCGCTTTCTGTTGCCCCCCGAAGTCCGGGCGCACGGGCGTCCCCACAGGAGATCCCATGTCCATCCGCACGCGCCTCTCGCGCGCCGCGTTCGCGGCCGCATTGGCATGCACGGCCCTGCTCGCGGCGGCCCTGCCCGCCTGGGCCACCAAGGTCACCTTCCGCTATCAGCCCGTGATCGGCGGCGTCAACAAGGTGGCCGTCGCCGGCAGCTTCAACGCCTGGAAGGTGGACGCCAACCCGATGGCCGATCCCGACAAGGACGGCGTCTGGTCCGTCGACGTCGAGATCCCGGCCGGCCGCGTCACCTACAAGTTCGTCGTGAACGGCGACCAGTGGATGACGGACGAGAACGCCGTCGACTTCGAGAGCGACGGACTCGGCGGCCAGAACAGCGTGCTCGCCGTGACGGACAAGCCGGTCATCGCCGGCCACGGCACGACGCTCAAGAAGGCCGCGCCGGTGAAGGCCGGACTGCGCCGCGTGACCTTCAAGTTCCGCCCGGACAAGAAGCCCGACGCGCTCTGCGTCGCGGGCGCGTTCAACGACTGGACCGTCGGCAAGTCGCCGATGACCGACCCGGACGGCGACGGTGAGTACACCACCACGCTCCTGCTCTCGGCCGGCACCTATCCGTACAAGTTCGTGATCGGCAGCAACGGCTGGACGCAGGACAAGGCCGGTCAGGACGCCGAGATCGACGACGGCTTCGGCGGCAAGAACTCCGTTCGCAACGTCGACGATCGTTACCCCGAGATCGAAGTGAAGCGCGGCGACGGCCAGGTGTTCTCCGACGGCGTGTCGCACTCGCAGGGCGCCAACGAAGTGAACGCCGTCGGCGGCGGCCGCGTGCAGTTCACCGCGCGCGCGCACATCGGCGACGTGCAGGGCATCGACCTCGTGTCGTGGAACGGCGCGGCCGAGACCGTGACGCCCATGCACCTCGCGAACACCGACAAGGTGTTCGAGTACTACCGCGCCGAAGTCGCGCTGGGTACGGGCAACGTGCCGTACGCGTTCCGCTATCGCGACGGGGCGAAGTCGCTCTGGCTGGGGCCCAAGGGTCTCGCGGCGGGCACGCCGGACAAGTTCACGTTCGAGCCCGCGAAGTTCCCGCCGTTCACGACGCCCGACTGGGTGCGCAACGGCGTCATCTACCAGATCTTCCCCGACCGTTTCCGCAACGGAAACCCGGCGAACGATCAGGACTTCCGCGAGTGGTACTACGAGGGCAAGCGCACGCTGCCCGCGAGCGGCATGCTGAACACCGACTTCCAGGAGTACTACCACGTCGTCAAGGACTGGAACGATTACAACGCGCTCACGCAGGCGCCGCACACGCCGGACCACCGCGACTGGATGGCGTTCTACGGCGGCGACATCGCCGGCGTGCGCCAGAAGCTCGACTACCTCAAGTCGCTCGGCGTCACGATCATCTACTTCAATCCGATCTTCGAGGCGAAGTCGACGCACAAGTACGACGCCGCCGACTACCGCAAGATCGATCCGCACTTCGGCACGAACGAAGAGTTCATCACGTTCGTGAAGGAAGCCCACGCGAAGGGCATCAAGATCATCCTCGACATCGTCTACAACCACTCGGGCAACTCGAACTTCGCGTTCCGCGACGCCGTGCAGAACGGCGAGTCGAGCCCGTACTGGAAGTGGTACGAGTTCCGCCGCTGGCCGTTCCCGCAGGGTTGGCCCTCGCCGGGCGGTCCGTGGAAGCCGTCGGACTACTACGCGTGCTGGTGGAACTTCGGCGACCTGCCGGACCTGAACTTCGACCTGTCGCGCGACGACAAGGCCGAGATCCCGATCAAGGACGTGAAGGACGCGCAGCCGAACATCGGGCTCGTGACCTACCTACTCGACGCGACGACGTACTGGCTCAAGGACGCGGACGTCGACGGCGTGCGTCTCGACGTGCCGAACGAAGTGCCGTTCTGGTTCTGGAAGCTGTTCAACCAGCGCGTGAAGAGCGTGAAGCCCGACGCCTACATCGTGGGCGAGCTGTGGGGCAACGCGTCCGACTACGTGCGTCCCGGCGTGTACGACGCCGTGATGAACTACGCGTTCTTCCGTGACCCCGTGCTCAAGTTCCTCGGTCAGGGCCAGGGCACGGCGTCCGAGTTCGACGCGGCGCTTTCGTCGGGACGGCTCACCTATCCGGCGCAGGCCGTCGAAGTGCAGATGAACCTGATCGACAGCCACGACACGGTGCGGTTCCTCACGCAGGTCGGCGGCAACACGAGCCGCCTGCAGCTCGCGTCGCTGTTCCAGATGACGTACATCGGCGCGCCGGCGATCTACTACGGCGACGAGATCGCGATGGAAGGCCAGCGCGACCCCGACTGCCGCCGTCCGTTCGTGTGGGACTGGGAGAAGGACCCGAAGCGCGTTTCCATGCACGCGTGGTACACGAAGATCGCCAACCTGCGTCTCGCCCACTCGGCGCTGCGCGCGGGCGAGTTCGTGACGCGCAAGGCCGAGGGCATGACGTACGCCTACTCGCGCATCGGCGGCGGCGAGGAGTTCCTCGTCGTGCTGAACGCCGGCCGTTCGCCCATGGCGGTCTCGCTCGACCTCGCCCCGTGGGGCGGCAAGGTCACGGCGGTGGACGCGCTGGACGGCGGTGCCGCGCAGGCGTGGACGGGCACGGCGACGGTGCAGATGGCGCCGGAGTCCGGGCGGGTGTTCAAGATCACGAAGTAGCGCGTACCGGCAGTCGCGGCCGGAGGCCGCGGTCTTCTGGCTCGCAAGAAACCAACGGCCCCGTCAACCAGTGTTGACGGGGCCGTTCGCGTTTCCGGGGAGTCTTGGATCAGGCGGTCACAGGCACCGCGGCCAGCGACTTCTCGTTGCTGGGATCGAACAGGTGCAGCTTGTCGAGCACGAAGTGGAGCGAGGCCTTGGCTCCGACCTCGGGCGCCACCTGGCCGGGCACGCGCGAGACGATATCTCCCACCGCGCTCTTCCAATGCACCATGGTCTCGTTGCCGAGCGGCTCACGAACCTCGCACGTGGCGGGAATCACTCCGCCGCCGCTCGCCTCGAGCGTCAGGTCCTCGGGACGGATGCCCACCTGGACCGGCTTGCCCTTGAGCGGCGCCAGCGCGGCCCGCTGCGCCTCGCCCAGCGTGATCGTCACGCCGTTCGAGACGATCGAGCCGCCGTCGGCCGAAACGGCCGCGCTGAAGAAGTTGATCGGCGGGCTGCCGATGAACCCGGCCACGAACGCGTTCGCGGGCGCCGTGTAGAGCGTGTACGGATCCGCGCACTGCTGCAGGATGCCCTTGCGCATGACGGCGATGCGGTCGCCGAGCGTCATGGCTTCGACCTGGTCGTGCGTCACGTAGATCATCGTGGCGCCGACGCGCTGGTGCAGGCGCTTGATCTCCGCGCGCATCTGCACGCGCAGCTTCGCGTCGAGGTTCGAGAGCGGTTCGTCGAACAGGAAGACCTGCGGCTTGCGCACCATCGCGCGGCCGAGCGCGACGCGCTGGCGTTCACCGCCCGACAGTTCGCGCGGGCGGCGCTGCAGGTACGTGGTCAGGCCGAGCACCTCGGCCGTCTCGTTCACCTTCTGCTGCACTTCGGCTTCGCTCGCCTTCCGGCGGCGCAGACCGAACGCCATGTTGTCGAAGACGCTCATGTGCGGATAGAGCGCGTAGTTCTGGAACACCATCGCGACGTCGCGATCCTTGGGCGCCACGTCGTTGACGACGCGCTCGCCGATCTTGATCTGGCCTTCGGAGATCTCCTCGAGGCCGGCGACCATGCGCAGCACGGTGGACTTGCCGCAGCCCGAAGGGCCGACGAGCACGAGGAACTCACCGTCGCGGATGTTGAGATTCACGCCGTCCACGGCCTTTTGGCCGCGGCCGTACGACTTGCCGAGTTTCGAAAGTTCGACGGAAGGCATGCGGGGACTTTCACGCGTGGAAGGAGTCGAAACGGGAACGGAATCGCGGCGACCGTAGCCCAAGCGCGCGAACGCCCGCAAGGGTCCGGGACCCCTGCGGGCGCACTTCGCGTGAATGAGCGATGAAACAGTTTCAGCGCGTCAGTGGCGGGCGGCCTGCGCCTTCTTGCCGAAAAGCATGACGCCGACGTAGAGCACGAGCATCACGGCGGCCGCGGCGAAGATCCAGAGCAGCTTCGCCTTCAGCACGTGCACGAGCGCTTCGGGTCCTGCAGCAGCCGGGGCTCGCCACCGAGCACCTGCGCGCCGAACCAGGCGAGCACCCACGACCACAGGAACGAGCCCGTGAGCGTGGCGAGCGAGAAGTTGCGGAAGTTCATCCGCGCCGCGCCCGCGGGCAGCGACACGAGGTGGCGCACGACGGGCAGCAGCCGGGCAAAGAACACGCCGCCAACCGAGAAGTGGTTGATCCAGCCTTCCGCGAGCAGCCACTTCTTCTCGGGCACGAACACATACTTGCCGTACTTGAGGATGATCGGGCGGCCGAGCCAGCGCGCGACCCAGTACGAGATCGTCGAGCCGAACCACGAGCCGAACGTGGACGCGAGCACGACGCCCCAGAAGCTCATGTGTCCCTGCTGCGCCCAGTAGGCGGCCGGCGGCACGACGACTTCGCTCGGCAACGGGAAGACGGTGGATTCGACGGCCATGAGCAGGAAGACGCCGGCGTAGCCCCAATCACGGGTCAGCTGCATCCAGGTCGAGAACAACTGGTGGAACATCGCGGCTCCTCGGGGGATGGGTACTGGGAGACTTCAGGCCTTGGCGGCTTCGATGCGCTGGTCCCAGGCGAAATCGTGGCCTTCGAGCTTGGGTCGCGCGAACGCCGTGACGGGGTCGTGTTCGAGGCAGACCCACGCGTTTTCGGCCGCGGCGCGCTCGAGCAACGCCCGTTTTTCGGCCATGGTCTCGATGGCGGCCATGTCGTAGCCCATCACGAACGGGATACGCACGTGCGACGCGGTCGGGATCAGGTCGGCGACGTAGTAGACCGCCTGTCCCCCGCCCTCGATGCGCAGCAGCTGCTGGCCGCGCGTGTGGCCTTCGGCGGTGATCACCTCGACACCGGGCCAGGGCTTCGACGCCCCGTCCCAGAACTCGAGCACGCCGGCTTCGGCGAGCGGGTCGAAGTTCTCGCCCATGTACGAGGCGCGCTCGCGCGGGTTGGGCTGGTGCGCGTTCTCCCAGTTGCGGCGCTGCACGTAGTACTTCGCGTTCGGCACCCGCGGCACGAGCGTCCCGCCCTCGCGGCGCGTGGCGCCGCCGGCGTGATCGAAATGCAGGTGCGTGAGCACGACGTCCGTCACCGTTTCGATCGGATGCCCCGTGGCCGCGAGCGAGGACTCGAGCGTCGGGTCGTCCTCGACCCGGAAGATGTCGCGGAACTTCGCGTCGTTCTTGTCGCCGAGGCCGACGTCCACCAGCACCTTGCGGCCGTGGCCGACCATGAGCAGGCAGCGCATCGCGAGCGGGATGCGGTTGCGCTCGTCGGGGGGATTCGTGCGGCTCCACAGCGGGCGCGGAACCGAGCCGAACATCGCGCCGCCATCGAGCCAGAGCGCTCCGGCTTCGATCGTGTGCAGCGTCCAGTCACCGAGTAAGAGAGTGGGCATGGCGGGCAAGATGAGGAAGGGGGCGCAGGCCGTCAACTCCAATGAAGAGGGCGCCCGGCCGGAGCCGGGCGCCCGTCAGGCGAGGAGCCTGTTCGATGCGTCAGTTGCCGCCCTTGAGCTTGAGCTGGCCGAACGTCAGCGTCTTCGCGGGCGTGGCGCCGAGCGCCGTCACTTCGAAGACGAGGTCGTTGAAGTCGTTGTCCGTTCCCGAGCAGCACGGGGTGATCGGCGCGCCCGAGTCGACGTCCTCGAAGCACACCAGCCACGTGTTCGCACCCTTCCACTTCGACACGTCGAACACGAGCGCCTGCACGTCGCCGTCGAACGGCGCGTGGATGGCGGTGCCCGAGGGCCCCTTGTCGTTGTAGAAGCGGTTCGTCCAGAACAGCTCCGGCTCCGGAGCGTTCGGCGCGCCGAGCGGACCGTTCGGGTTCATGTAGAAACCGAACTTGGTCAGGCCGGCCGGGAACGTGACGAGCACGTTCGCACCGTCCGACTGCGAGCCATTGAACACGAGACCGTCGTCGATACCATCGATGACCGGCTTGCTTCCGGTCTCCTTGTACCAACCGATCGTGTTGTTGTTCGCATTGCCGGCGACTTCGGTGATCAGCAGCGCGGGGATTTCACGACCGACCCAGAACCACGGATCGAGGTCACCCACGTGAGCGCCGACGTAGTCGGTGTGCACGTTGATGGCCCCCGGCACGCCGAGGTACGAGTCCACGATGTTCTGCAGCGCCTGGCTCGGGGCATCCCAGGTCGTGCCGAACTGGACGGGTACGGGCGAAGCCGCATGGGCCTGCGGGGCCAGCATCGGCGCGGCGCAAACGGACACGGCGAGAATTGCGGGAACGAGCCACCTCATCGGCGAGTCTCCTCGGGGGCAATGCCTAAGTTGTCTGTGTCGGGGAAACACCGGGGCAGCCGTGCCACCAGTGGCCTGCGCAGCAAGGGGGGGACTTCAAGGGCGCGCAAGCGAACTAGTCATACTCAACGGGGATTAGTCTAGCATTCCCGTCCCGATCGTCTGCAAGAAGAATCTTGCAAGATACGTCTTGGGTCGTTTGCCACCGGGGGATATCCCCCAATGAAAGACGCGGGCACCCATCGGATGCCCGCGTCCGTCATCGCGATTCGAGGTCTTTCACATGTGGATCGCGCGCTTCGCCACCGCGAGCGCGGCTTCCTTCACCGCCTCGGGCAGGGTCGGGTGCGCGTGGAACGAGCGGGCGACGTCCTCGGAGCTCGCCCCCATCTCCACCGCCAGCACCAGCTCGGCGATCAGGTCGCTCGCCCGCGGCCCGACGATGTGGGCCCCGAGGATGCGGTCGCTCTTGGCGTCGGCCACGATCTTCACGTGCCCGTCGCGCTCCCCCATCGCCTTGGCCCGGCCGTTGGCGAGGAACGGGAACGTGCCCACCGCGATCTCGCGGCCGGCCGCCTTCGCGTCCTCTTCCGACATACCGACGGAAGCCATCTCCGGCCACGTGTACACGACCCCGGGGACGCAGCCGTACTCGACGTGCCCCGGCAGCCCGGTCATGCACTCGACGCAGGCCACGCCTTCTTCTTCGGCCTTGTGCGCGAGCATCGGCCCCGCGATCACGTCGCCGATCGCGTAGATGCCCGGGATGCTCGTCTGCCAGTGCGCGTCCACCTCGATGCGCCCGCGCGAGTCGAGGCGGATGCCGGCCTCCGCGGCGCCGAGCCCTTCGGTGTACGGGCGCCGCCCGACGGCGACCAGCAGCACGTCGCACGTCTCCGTCGTGGTGTCACCGCCGGCGGCGGGAGCGACCTCGACGGTGACGGTGTCGCCTTCCACCTTCGCGCCCTTCGCCGAGACACCGAAGCGGAACTTCATGCCCTGCTTCTCGAGCGCGCGCTGGAGCAGCTTGGCCGTGCCCAGGTCCGAGCCCGGCACGATGCGGTCGAGGTACTCGAGCACGAGCACCTCGGCGCCGAGCCGGCGCCACACCGAACCGAGCTCGAGGCCGATCGCGCCGGCGCCGATCACGATCATCTTCTTCGGCACCTCGGGCAGCGCGAGCGCGTCGGTCGAGTGCACGATGCGGCGGCCGTCGAACGTGATGCCCGGCAGCGACGCGGGCTTGGAACCCGTCGCGATCAGGACGCGCTTCGCGTGCAGCGTGCGCGTGCCCTCGGCGTTCGTCACTTCGACGGCGCCCGGGGCGGCGATGCGCGCGGTGCCGAGCACGCGCTCGATGCCGTTCTTCTTGAAGAGCCCCTCGATGCCGCGCGTGAGGTCGCGCACGACGCCGTCCTTGCGCTTCATCATCGCGGGCAGGTCGAGCTCGACCGTCGCCTTGATGCCGTGGCCGGCGAACGCGTGCTTCGCGTTGTCGAAGTGCTCGCTCGAATCGAGCAGCGCCTTGCTCGGGATGCAGCCGACGTTGAGGCAGGTGCCGCCGAGCGTCGGGTACTTCTCGATGCACGCGGTCTTCAGGCCCAGCTGCGCGGCGCGGATGGCGGCGACGTAGCCGCCGGGGCCCGCGCCGATGACGACCAGATCGTACGTGACGTCGCTCATGAATCGCTCCGGTGCGAAAGGGTCAGACGGCGAGCAGCAGGCGCTCGGGATCCTCGAGGCGTTCCTTCACGCGCACGAGGAAGGTGACCGCCTGTTCGCCGTCGATGAGTCGGTGATCGTACGAGAGCGCCACGTACATCATGGGACGGACCACGACCTGGTCGTCCACGACGACGGGACGCTTCTCGATCTTGTGCATGCCGAGGATGCCGCTCTGGGGCGGGTTCAGGATCGGCGTGGACAGCAGCGAGCCGAACACGCCGCCGTTCGTGATCGTGAACGTGCCGCCCGAAAGCTCCTGCGGCGACAACTGGCCGTCGCGCCCGCGCTGGGCGAGACGCGCGGTCTCGCGCTCGAGCCCCGCGAAATCGAGGCGCTCGGCGTGGCGCACGACCGGCACGACGAGGCCGCGCGGCGTGCTCGCCGCGATGCCGATGTGCACGAAGTCGTGATAGACGATGTCCGTGCCGCGGATCTCGCCGTTCACCGCCGGCACGTCTGCGAGCGCGAGCACGCACGCACGCGCGAAGAAGCTCATGAAGCCGAGCCGCACGCCGTGGCGCTTCTCGAAGCGTCCTTCAGCCGTGCGCGCGTCTCCATGACGCGCGTCATGTCGATCTCGTTGAACGTCGTCAGGATCGCGGCCGTCTGCTGCGCCTGCACGAGGCGCTCGGCGATGCGCGAGCGGATGCGGCTCATCGGCACGATGCGCTCGCCCGCGCCGGGCGCGTCCTCGGCGAACGGATCGAGTCCGCCGGGCGGCACGTACGTCGGCGACGGCGCCGCGGAGCCAGCAGCGGCTGCCGCATCGGGCGCGGCCGGAGGCCGCGGGACGTCCAGATGCCGCGCGACGTCTTCCTTGAGCAATCGTCCACCCTTGCCGCTGCCGGGAATGGCGGCCGGATCCACGCCGGTCTCGGCGACGATGCGGCGCACGGCGGGCGACAGGTGCGGCGCTTGGCCGGCCGGAGCCGCTGGCATGGCGGCGGCGGGCGCCGGCGGCGGCGACAGGGGCCGGGGCCGCGCTGCCCGTCGCGGCGGGATCGATGCTCGCGAGCAGGTCGCCGACGAGCACGGTCTCTCCCACCTTGCGCTCGTGCTTCAGCGCCCCGGCGCTCGCCGCGACGATCTCCACGGCGGCCTTGTCGGTCTCGAGCGTCGCGATGGGCTCGTCGAGGCGCACCGCGGCGCCGTCCGGCTTGAGCCACTCCACCAGCGTCGCCTCGGAGATGGACTCGGCGAGACGCGGAACCTTGATCTCGATGCTCATCGGACACCTCCGCGGGCGCTCTTGCGGCCCGCGCGTGAGGAAACGGCCTTCGGCGCGAAGGCCTCGGCGATCAGCGCCTGCTCCTGCTGCTGGTGCATGCCGTAGAAGCCGCTCGCCGGCGTGGACGCGTCCTGCCGCGCGGCGACGCGCAGCGTGCGGCCCTCGGGCAGCGTGCGATCGAAGCGGTGACGCAGGTGCCGCCACGCGCCCATGTTCTCCGGCTCTTCCTGCACCCAGCACACGTCGGACGCGTTCGCGAAGCGTTCGAGCTCCGCGCGCACCTCGGTGTCGGGGAACG
Organism: Candidatus Eiseniibacteriota bacterium; assembly: GCA_016710095.1. Lineage (GTDB taxonomy): Bacteria > Eisenbacteria > RBG-16-71-46 > RBG-16-71-46 > RBG-16-71-46 > CAIXRL01. Next base: position 128,181 of record JADJLL010000006.1, read on the forward strand.
GGTACATCTGCTCGACGCGCACGATCGCCGTGTCGTCGGCGCCCTGCGCGATGCGCGCTTCGAGCAGCGAGTAGTAGAACTTGCCGCTCACGAACAGCACGCGCTTCGTCTTCTCCGGCGAGGCCGTCGGGTCACCGATGAGCGGCTGGAACGTGCCCGACGTGAAGGCCGCGACCGGCGAGACGGCCGCCTTGTGCCGCAGCAGGCTCTTCGGGCTCATGATGATCAGCGGCTTGCGGAACCGGCGGTGCAGCTGGCGGCGCATCGCGTGGAAGAGCTGCGCGGGCGTCGTCAGGTTGCAGACCTGCATGTTGCCGTCGGCGCACAGTTCGAGGAAGCGCTCGAGGCGTGCGCTCGAATGCTCGGGCCCCTGTCCTTCGTAGCCGTGCGGCAGCAGCATCGTGAGGCCCGACATGCGGCCCCACTTGGTTTCGCCGCTCGCGATGAACTGGTCGGTGTAGACCTGCGCGACGTTCGCGAAATCGCCGAACTGCGCTTCCCAGATCGTGAGCGTGTTGGGATCGGCGGTGCTGTAGCCGTATTCGAAGCCGAGCACGGCGGCCTCGCTCAGCATGGTGTCGACCACCTCGAAGCGGCCCTGCTCGGGCGCGAGGTGCTCGAGCGGCACGTGACGCTTGCCGCTCTCCGTGTCGTGCAGCGCGGCGTGGCGGTGCGTGAACGTGCCGCGGCCGGCGTCCTGCCCCGTGAGGCGCACGTTGCGCCCCTCGAGCAGCAGCGTGCCGTACGCGAGCGTCTCGCCGAGCGACCAGTCGAGCCGGTCCTCGAGGAACATGCGGCGGCGGTCGGCCGACAGCTGCACGATCTTGCGGTGCGCGTGGAAGCTCTCGGGCAGCTGCGTGACGCGGTGCAGCACCTGCTCGAGCACGTCGCGCGGCACGGCCGTCGCGGCGCTCCAGTCCTCACCCGCCCACTCGAGCCCGCGCCACAGTCCGGTCGGCGCCTGGCGCGCGGCGGGCGCGGCGTCGCTCGCCGCCTGCCGGTGCGCGGCGCGGAACGCGGCGTCGATCTCGGTCTCGATCTTCTCGAGGCCCGTGGCGTCGAGCACGCCCTCGGCGACGAGGCGCTCGGCGTACCGGCGCGACGCCGGCACGTGCGCGGCGATCTTCTTGTACATGACGGGCTGCGTGAACGTCGGGTCGTCCATCTCGTTGTGACCGTGCTTGCGGTAGCACACGAGATCGATGAGCACGTCGCGCTTGAACTTCATGCGGTAGTCGAGCGCGATGCTCATCGCGCGCACGCACGCTTCCGGGTCGTCGCCGTTCACGTGCAGCACGGGCGCGTCGATCGCACGCGCGATGGTCGTCGGGTAGCGCGTCGCGCGCGACATGTGCGGCGACGTCGTGAAGCCGACCTGGTTGTTCACGATCACGTGGATCGTGCCGCCGGTCTGGTACGCGGGCAGCTGCGAGAGCGCCAGCGTCTCCGCCACGATGCCCTCGCCCGCGAACGCCGCGTCGCCGTGGATGAGCACGGGCACGCCGCGATCGCGCGTGTAGTCGCCCGCGGCTTCCTGGCGCGCGTGCAGCGAGCCGAGCACGACGGGATTCACGAACTCGAGATGGCTCGGGTTGTACTGCAGCGTGAGCACGATGTTGCGGCCGTCGCTCATCGTCTGCGTGGACGAGTAACCGAGGTGGTACTTCACGTCGCCGTGGCCCTGCACGTCCTCGGGCGCGAAGCTCGACTCGAACTCGCCGAACAGCCGCTCGAGCGGCTTCTTCATGATGTTCGCGAGGAAGTTGAGCCGCCCACGGTGAGGCATGCCGATCTGCAGCTGCTCGACGCCGCGCGTGGCCGACTCCTGGACCAGCGTCTCGGCCATCGGGATCAGGCTCGCGCCGCCCTCGAGCGAGAAACGCTTCTGCCCGGTGTAGCGCGCGTGCAGGAAACCCTCGAAGCCGTCCGCCGTGAGCAGCGCCCGCAGGATACGAATGCGCTCGGCCGCCGCGGGCGTGGTGCGCGTGCGGGCGCGCTCGACCTGCTCGGCGAGCCACTCGCGCTGGTCCTGGTCGGAGATGTCCATGTACTCGACCGCCAGCGTGCTGCAGTAGATCTCGCGCAGGCGCTCGATGAGCTGCCGCAGCGTGCCGTGGAACTCACCCTTGAAGGGGGCGGCGTCCACCTCACGATCGAGGTCGCCCTCGGTCAGGCCGAAGTTCGCCAGCTCGAGCAGCGGGTGGCTGCTCTGGCGCGCGCCCAGCGGGTCGAGGTCGGAGACCAGGTGCCCGAACTCACGATAGGCGTGCACGAGGCTGTACACCCCGCCGTCCGTGTGCGTGCCGGACAGTCCCGGGGAGCGCATTTCCTCGCGGGAGGCCAACTCCACCCCGGCGAAGAAAAGTGCCCAGTCCTCGCTGACCGATCCGGGGTCGGCGAGCCACTTGTCGTGCTGTTCGTCGATGAAATCAGCGTTGGCGCGAAGGACGAAGTCGAGCCTGCGGGACATGGGTTCCCTCGGTGGTCAACGCGTTTCGACCGCAATTCCATTGGTCGAATGCGTCGTGCTGTGTCGGAATGGGCGCGCAAGGTAGCACGAAGTCCGGCGCTGGGGCACGTCGCACGGGAGATTCTCCCCGACCGGAGAACAGAGAGGGCGCCACATCTCTTTTCGACCGGCATTCCCCCGGACTTGCGCCTCAGATGCGGCCCGAGCGCGCCGGACTCCGAGAGCTTCGCGGGCGGTCTTCTTCCCGCCGCGCTCCTCCGGGAGGGCAGTCGCCCCACTCATCTCCTACGAGCGCAGCCCGCCGCTCCCACGTTCGGGAGCGACGGGCCGCGTGTGTGCCGCCGGCGGATCGCCGGTCAGCGCACGATGACCACCGAGCGCTGCTCGTCGAGCGTCGGCGTGCGCAGGCGGTACTGGTACACGCCCGGGGCCATGCGACGGCCCGACGCGTCCGAGCCGTTCCAGACCAGCGAGTGCCGGCCCTGCGCCATGGCGCCACCGGCCAGGCGCGTGACCTCGCGCCCGGTGATGTCGTAGATCCGCAGGTCCACGTGTTCGTCACGCGAGAGCGTCCACGCGATCGTCGTCGCGGCGGCCATCGGGTTCGGCGCGCTCGGCTCGAGCGTCGCGCGGCGGGCGACCGGCGGCACGTCGAGAGCGCCGGTGAACCAACCGATGTCCGCGAAGGCCTGGCGCGTGAGGTCGATGTTCGACGAGAGGCCGTTCGTGATCGCCGGCTCCATCAGCAGGCTCGGCTCGGCGGACGTGTCGAAGTGCGAGATCGACGAACCCGACGCGTACGTGGTCGGCGAGTACATGAGCACGCGGTTCACGGCGTCGCCACCCGCCACCTTCGCGGGATCGGAGACCAGCGTCGCGGTGACGCCGGCGCCGAGCTGCGCGCGGATGAGATTGCCGTCCGCGAGCGTGATGCGCACCGAGGGAATCAGGATGGTCGCGTCCGCGCCGCCCATGCCGGCCGGCGGGCAACCGGCGAGCGAGTCGGCGACGATCACGCCGATCGCGCCGGCGTTCTGCGCGTTCTTCACCTTGATCGGGAACGAGCACGTGCCGCGATCGATGAACGCGATCTTGCCCGTGAGGTTGTTCGTGATCGCTTCGCAGCCGTTGGTCGGATTGCCGAAGTTGTCGGAGACCAACACGACCTGGCCCGTGACCGGCGTGTGCGAGAGCGCCGGGCCGAACGTCGCCGAGCCGACCGCGTAGTCGCCCGCGATGCCGGCCGGAGCCGTGACCGTGAGCACGGGCTTCTCGCCGAGAAAGTCGTGCACGTGCGCCACGGTCTGCGCGCCGTCCCACGCGAGTTTGTTGCACGCGATGCCCGACGCCGCACGCTGCGAGTTCGACATGCTCGCCGAGTCCCAGTGCAGGCCGGTCGCCGGATCGTAGAGGTAGTGATCGAAGATCGACGGACGGGTCGTGTTCCAAGCGCCCGTCTGGCCGTTCGTCGTGGTCGAGAAGCCGAGGCCGTGCCCGAGTTCGTGCAGCACGACGGGCAGCAGCTCGATCTGCGAGCCTTCGTTGCCGTCGAAGCCGAGGTACCAGCCGACCGTCAGGCACGTCGCGCCGCCGACCGCCGAGTTGAACGTCGCGTTGATCTCGTACGACGTCGTGTTCAGGTCGGTGTTCGCCAGCTTGTTGGCGAGCGCGACGTGATACCAGTGGCCGGTGAGCGGCGCGCCCGCGAAGTCGGCGTAGACCGTCGTCGGGCCCGCGCTTCCGAGCACGCCGCTCGTCGCGGTGCACGTCAGCGGGTTGAACTGCGCGTTCACCTTGATCTCGATGTTCGACGGCAGCGCCGCGCCCCAGATGTTCGCGGCGTACTGGAAGACGTTGAGCCGCTGCTGGCCGAGCGTCGCGCCGTTGTTCCCGCCGACGGGCGTCGCGGCCGTGGGATCGTTGAAGCCCTCACCGGCGCCGTCGTTGTTCACGATGGTGATGGTCGCGGCGGTCGCGAGCGCCGGAACGGCGAGCGCGAGCAGCGCGGCGAGCGTGAAGGTCGCGTGGAGTCGCTTCATGTCAGCGGTCCTCCCACACGGCGGGACGCGGCAGCGGCGCGCGCAGCGCCGAGCGCACGGCGTCGGCGTTCGAGAGGCACTCGAAGATCACGCGGCCGCCCTCGCCGATGCGCGCGACCGAGAACTCCTGGAAGCGTCCCTGCAGGTCGAGGAACACCGTGCCGTCGGGCAGGTACTGCGCGGTGAGTCCTTCGGTGGAGCGGCTGAGCATGTTCTCTTCGGTGCGCATGAGCGCGTCGGCCTGGCGAGCGCTCGGCATGCCGATCGCGCCGGTTTCGGGATCGAGCACGACGATCATGCCGGCCATGCCGGGCAGGAAGGGCTGCGGGCGCGAAGGCGCCACGCCGGGCGGCTTCCAGGGCGCGGGCCGCAGCGCCGGAACGGTGGGGTCGGCGTACGCGTTCGTCGCGATCGCGACGAACAGCGCGAGCGCGGCGAACCGGACGCGCAGCGAAGCGAGCGTCATGAAAGGCTCCAGGTTGAGGGGTCGGAGAGGTCGTGCGGCCGGGCCGTGGGCCCGCATGCCCACGGTGCGCACCGGGCCGCATGCGACGCGCTTGCGGGAACCCGCCCCACCCGCGCACGGCCGAAGTCCACTCGTGGGAAATCGCGTGGACCGCGGCGCTCGCCGTGACCGGGGGGGGCGCTGGGCCGGCTGCGGAGGGGGCGGGGGGCGCGGGGCGCGGGCGGGGGCGCGGGGGGGGGCGGCGCGGGCGGGGGGGGGGCGCCGGCCGGGCGGCCGGGGCGGGGGGGCGCCCGCGGGGGGGGGGGCGCCGCACCCCCCCCCCGCCGCGCTCACCTGCCGGCGCGGCCTCTGCGCACCCGGGGGCCGGGCCGCGCCCCCCGCGGGGGGGGGGGGGGGGGGGGGGGGCCCGCCCGGGGGGGGGGGGGGGCGGCCCGGCCCGGCCGGGGGGGGGGGGGGGGGGGGGGGGGCCGGGGGGGGTTTTGGGGGGGGGGCCGGGGGGGGGGGGGGGGGGGGGGGGGGGGGGGGGGCCCGCGTGGCTACGCCTCTGCGTCGCGGCGGTTCCCGTCGTACAGGAAAGCTCGCGACTCGCGCGGGTCGCGGCGGTGCGGGCGTTACGCGCCGACACACGGCCGTAGTTTGGCGGGTGGTCGTACTCAACGGCGGCGTGCTCACGTGGCCGGCGGCGCGCCGCGACGCGGCGAAGCGGCTGGGCTTCGATCCGCTCGAAGACCTGGAGTTGCGCACGGACGAAGATCTCGCTCGGATCGCGCCCCACCTCGCCGAGCATCCCGGCCTCGCCGTCGCCGACTTCGAACTCTGGTGGAGCGCGCACGCCGCCGGGCGCTGAGTCTATTTCCGCGTCACGAGCGAGCGGAAGTCCGTCATCACCTCGAACGAACGTTCATCGTCCCGCGCGGCCGGGGTCGCCGAGACCACGAACCGCTCCCCCGCCTCATCCACGGTCCAGGCGCTGAGGTCGATCGACCAGGAAGGCCGCGGCAGCGCGAACAGGAGCTTCGGCGTCCCCATGTCGAATCCCCGGCTCGTGTCGATGGAGACCGCCATCAGCTTGCCGTCGGAGGTTTCGTACACGAGCTCCCGGCCCCCCTTGGTCCACTTCGGGCGGCTCGCTCGGGAGGACGAGACCTGCCAGCGACCGGGCTGCCCGGACACGCTGGTGACGAACACGTGGAAGTCCTGCGACGTGCCCTGCACTCCCGCGACGAACCGTCCGTCCGGGGACAACACGGACTGCGCCTCGACCACCGTCGAATCGTGCAGCGAACGCAGGCCGCGTTCCCGGCCCTCGACGGGCACGAAAAGCGAATGCGGCGCGGGCATGTCGTGGACCAGCAGCCGCGACCCCTGCGCCGACCACTGGTTCAGGCGGATCGACGCCGAGGGGATCGGAATGGAATCCACGGCGCCGAGACCGTCCGAGGAGACGATCATCACGGTGGACCGCGAGAGGCTCGGATCCTCGTCGATGTAGGCGATCCTCCGGCCGTCCGGCGACCAGGCCGACGTGACCTGCCGTCCTCCGGTGAAACTGAGGCGGCCGTCCGTGCGCCGGTCGATGTCGAAGATGTGGAGGTCGCCCCACTTCTCGGCGCCGGTGTTGGCCTTCTCGTACGCGAGACGCCGGCCGTCGGGCGACCACTGCGGATTCGCCACCTCGCCGGCGACGAGCGGCTCGCCCACCATGTTGCCCGCACGATCGGCGAGACGCAGTTCGGTTCCGGTGATCGACGTTCCGCGCGCGTACGCGAGAATGCCCGTGCGAGAGGTCGAGAAGTGACCGACTGATCCGCCGATGCGCAGGTCGTCGATGATCGTGATCAACTGTCCGGTCAGCTTCCCGGCGCGAAGATCGAGCTTCTGCGTGACGAGCGAGGTGCCGCGCACGAACAACAGCCATCCGCCGGGCGCGTATTCCACCCGGCCGTCCGACTCCCCGAGCAGCTTCGAGTCGAGCGAGCCGAGCTTGCCGAGCCGAATGTAGCCCTTGCCGTTCTGCGAACGGTTCCCGATGAAGACGAAGTGCTCCCCGTCGGGCAGGAAGTGCGGCCACGCACAGCCGATCTCGCCGTTCGCGCGATCGATGCGTGTGGCCGGACGCAGTTCGCCGCCGCCCGCGGGCACGACACGAATCGAATCGGTGAACTTGCCGTCGAGCAGGATCTGCCCCTTCGCGCCCCAGCTCAGGTCCGCGCCACCCGGCGCCGGGCAGATGATCGTGGGAGTGCCGCCGGCCACGGCGAGGCGCTGCATCTTGCCCCCGGCGCAGAAGACGATCTCGCGGCTGTCCGGCGACCAATAGGCTCGCTGCAAGCCTTCCGTCCCCGCGATCGGCCGGGACTTCGTCTCGTCGAGCCGGAGCAGCATGGCGCTGACGACCCCGAGCGTGTCGTACCCCTGGAAGAGGAGCATCCGTCCGTCGGGAGACAGCCGCGGCCAGAAGGAACCGGCGAATCCCGGCGGGGTCGTGCCGGGATTGAACCGGTACACCGCCTTCGGCGCCGTGAGGCGCGGCACCGCGTACGCGGCGAACGCCGCCGCCGCGACGAGCACGACCGCGGCGATCGCCCACGGCAGCTTCTCGCTCGCGCGCCGCGCGTGCGCGGGCAGCGCCGGAGCCGCCGACGTGACGCTCACGTTCGAGAGTCCCGCGCCTTCGCCGATCCACTGCAGCTGCAGCTTCGCGTCGTGCGCGGTCTGGAGGCGCTCTTCGGCGTCCTTCGCGAGACAGGCGCGAATCAGCCGGTCGAGCCCGGTCGGCGCGGCGCCCGGCGTGCTCGAGCCCGACGGCGCCTCCGCGATCGCGGCGGGCTCACGCTCGAGGATCGCGGCGATGAGCGAAGCCTGGCTGCGCCCTTCGAACGCGCGCCGCCCCGTCGCCATCTCGTAGAGCACGCAGCCGAGCGCCCAGATGTCGCTGCGCGCGTCGGCCTCGCGCCCTTCGAGCTGCTCGGGCGACATGTATTGGAACGTGCCGACGATCGCGCCCTCGGCGGTCAGCGGTGACGCCATGGTCGGGTGCTGCGTGAGCGCGCCCATCGTGGCGCCGCTCGCGCTCACCGGCCCGCCCATGCCCGACGCGCGCGCGAGCCCGAAGTCCATGAGCTTCGCGCCCGAGCGCGTGATCATGACGTTGCCCGGCTTCAGGTCGCGATGGATCACGCCCGCGCGGTGCGCGCGATCGAGCGCGTCGGCGATCTGCACGCCGTAGCGCACGAGCTCCGCCGTGGGCAGTGCGCCGCGGCGCAGCCGCTCGGCGAGCGTGTCCCCTTCGACCAGCTCCATGACGAGGTAGTCCACGTCGCCCTCGCGCCCGACGTCGAACAGCGTGCAGATGTTCGGGTGGTTCAGGCTCGAGATCGTGCGCGCCTCGCGCTCGAAGCGGGCGCGCACCTCCTCGTTTTCCGACAGGTGCTGCGGCAGCACCTTGATCGCGACTTCTCGCCCGAGGCGGGTGTCGCGTGCGCGGTAGACCTCGCCCATGCCCCCGGCGCCGAGCGGCGAAACCACTTCATAAGGACCGAGCTTCGTTCCGGCTTCGAGCATGGGGAAGCGGCCTCCGTGAGCGAGCGTCGGGATGGTCGGGGGACGGGCAAGTTAGCAGCGCGGCCCCGGCGTCGGAACACATTTTCGTGCTGCGCGGGCGCGTGCCGCGCGGCTATGGTGCGCGCCATGCCCTATTGCTCGCAGTGTGCCCAACCGCTCGCCGACGCCGCGAAGTTCTGCGCCGCGTGCGGCTCCGCCGTTGCCGTTCCGGTGCCTCCGGCACCGACCGCACCGGCCGCTCCCGCGCCGCCCGCGCCGCCCGCGCCGCCCGTGCTTCCCACCGCCGCGATCAGCGAGGACGTCACGCGCACCTCGGCGACGTCCCCTTCGACTCCGCCGCCGTCCTCGCACACGTCCGAGCACGGACGCTTCGAGCCCGGCACGCGCCTCGGCACGCGCTACCGCATCGTCGCGCTGCTCGGCCGTGGCGGCATGGGCGAGGTCTATCGCGCGGACGATCTCGAACTCGGCCAGTCGGTCGCGCTCAAGTTCCTCCCTCCCGGCGTCGCCTCCGATCCGCGCGAACTCACGCGCTTCCGGGGCGAAGTGCGCGTCGCGCGCCAGATCGCGCACCCGAACGTCTGCCGCGTGTACGACATCGGCGAAGCCGACGGGCACGTGTTCCTGTCCATGGAGTACATCGACGGCGAAGACCTGTCCGCCGTGCTGCGCCGCATGGGGCGCCCGACCGAGGACAAGGCCGTCGAGATCGCGCGCCAGGTGGCGCTCGGCCTCGCCGCCGCGCACGAAGCCGGCATGCTGCACCGCGACCTGAAGCCCGCGAACATCATGATCGACGGCCGCGGACGCGCGCGCATCACCGACTTCGGTCTCGCGGGGCTCGCGAGCGAACTCGCGCGCGGCGGGCAGATCGCGGGCACGCCCGCGTACATGGCGCCCGAGCAGATCGCCGACGGCTCGGTGTCCGTGCGCTCCGACATCTACTCGCTCGGCCTCGTGCTCTACGAACTCTTCACGGGCAAGCGCGCGTTCGACGCGAAGACCGCGGCCGACCTGCGCCAGCAGCACGATTCCAGCTCGATCACGTCGCCTTCGAGCCTCGCGCGCGGCATCACGCCCGCGGTCGAGCGGCTGATCCTGCACTGCCTCGAGCGCGATCCCGAGATGCGTCCGCCGTCGGCGTACGCCGTGCTCGGCGCGCTGCCGGGCGGCGATCCGCTCGCGGCCGCGATGGCCGCCGGCGAAACGCCCTCGCCCGAACTCGTCGCCAACGCCGCGGATCGCGGCGGGCTCTCGCCCGCGCTCGCCGGCGGACTGATCGCGCTCACCTGCGCCGCGCTCGGCGTCGGCGCGTGGCTGCTCGCGCCGGAGTTCGCGCCGCTCAAGCAGGCGCCCTCGGCGCTCGAAGTGCGCGCGGAGGACATGCTGCGCAAGTCGGGCTCGTTCGATCAGCTGCCGCCCTTCGTGGCCGGCACGTTCGCGCAGAACAGCGAGTGGCTCGAGTGGCAGATGGCGCACCCGAAGGACACGCTGCGCACGAAGCCCGCGGTGTTCTACTGGCGCCGCTGGGGCCCGCGCCTGATCGAGTCGCCGTTCATTCACAGTGAAGTCCCGGGCGTCTCCGAACCGCCGACGCTCGGCAACAGCAGCGCGCTGGTGCTGCTCACTCCGGACGGCAAGCTGCTCGGCCTGCGCGCCGAGCCGCCGGACAGCGTGGGCGCGAAGAACGGCGGCCGGCCCGACTGGAGCGGCTGGTTCGCCGCGTTCGGCATGGACAGCGCCGCGTACACGCCCGTCGCGCTCGCGCGCCCCGTGCCGGCGCTGTGCGACACGGCCATGGCGTGGCGCGGGCCGTCGCCCTGGGACGCCTCCGACACCGCGACCGTCCAGATGGGTGCCTCGCGTGGCCGGCTCACGCACTTCACGGTCGTCAGCAAGTGGGGCGTGCCCGCCACTCCCGTCGACAAGCTGAGCCCCGTGACCACGCAGGCGAGCGACCTGCCGTTCACGCTGATCTTCGCGCTCATGCCGTACGTGCTCTCGATCTTCTTCGCGATGCGCAACCTGCAGACGGGCCGCGGCGACTGGCGCGGCGCCACGCGCATCGCGGTCTTCGTCTTCTTCATGAACATCGGCGAGGGCGTGTTCGCGACGCGGCTCTCCGAAGTCGGCCTCAACGGCGTGCTCGCCGACATGGTGCACGGCCGTGCCCAGGGCCACTCGCTCATGCACGCGATGGGCATGTGGTTCGCCTACGTCGCGCTCGAACCCTACGTTCGCCGGCTGTGGCCGCGCGTGCTCGTGTCGTGGACGCGACTGCTCACCGGGCGATTCCGCGATCCGCTCGTCGGGCGCGACCTGCTCGTCGGCGTCGCCCTCGGCGCCGCGATCACCGCGCTCGGCCTCGGGACGTACGCGCTCGCGCCGCGGCTCGGGATGGGGCACCTGCCGGCGCTCGCGAACGTTGGCATGTTCGATTCCATCGGCAGCGCGGGCCACACCAGCGTGGCCCTGTCGTACGCCGGGTCGGTCTGCGTGCTCGGCGTGCTCGAGTGGCTCTTCCTGCTGCTGATCGTGCGGCTCGTCGTGAGGCGCACGGACGTCGCGCTCGTCGTGGCCGGCCTGCTCTCCATGTCCGCGATCTTCGTGCCGGCCGTTTCGCAGCTCGGATGGAAACTCGCCTTGCTGATCGCGATCTTCCAGGTCATCGGCAACGTGCTCGTCGTGCAGATCGGCCTGCTCGCCACGGTGGTCGCGGCGTTCACGGCGCTCGTCCTGAGCGGCACGGCCGCGACGCTGGACTTCGGTTCGTGGTACGCCGGGCTCGCGCTGCTGCCGACTGCGTTGCTGCTGGGAATCGCGTTCTGGGGCGCGGCGAACGCGCTCGTGGGCAAGTCCATCCTCGGCGATCCGCTCGAGGACGCGCCCAAGCGATGACCGACCTCAATCCGCAGCTGCAGCAGATGGCCGACGAGTCCATGGTGCGCAACCTCGACGCACAGGCGCGCGCCATCTGGCCGCAGGAGCGTGCGCTGTTCGATCGCTACGCGCTGTCCGGGCCACTGCGCATCCTCGACGCCGGCTGCGGCACGGGCGAGATCACGTGGCGGCTCGCCGAGCGCTTCACGGAAGCACAGGTGCTCGGCGTGGACATCATCGACCATCACCTGGAACTGGCGCGCGCGCGGCACGCCGCGTGGGCGCCGCGCGTGTCGTTCGAGCACCAGAGCGTCTTCGAGCTGCCCACGCCCGACGGCACGTACGACCTGACCGTCTGCCGTCACGTGATCCAGTCCATCCCGCACGCCGATCGCGTGCTGGCCGAACTGAAGCGCGTGACGAAGCGCGGCGGCTGGCTGCACGTGATCGCCGAGGACTACGGCCAGCTGCACTTCCCCACCGATGGCGAGCTGGACGTGCGCGACTTCTGGCACGAGGTGCCCGCGCGCTTCGGCGCCGCGACCGGCACCGACCTGTTCATCGGGCGGCACGTGGCGGGACTCGTCGAACAACTCGGGCTCGCCGACATCCGGCTCGACTACGTGGTCGTGGACACGCTGCGCGTCGAGCGCGACACGTTCGCGACGATCCTCGAGGCGTGGCGCGACGGCTACGTGGCGCCGATCGCCGAGCACACGCGCTACAGCGCCGAGCAGGCGACCGCGTACTTCGAGCGCATGATCGCCGACATCCGCACGCCCGGGCGCTACGCCTCGTGGCAGGTGCCGGTGATTTCGGGACGGGTGAGCGCCTAGACGACGCTGCCCTCCGGCAGCCCCGACTCGATCTTCACGTCGCGGAACAGCCGGAACACCGCGGCGTCGAGCATCGGCGCTTCGAGCGGCCAGACGAGCGTCGCGTCCAGCCGGCGCGGCGCCATGCCGGGATGGTCGAGCAGCCCGTGCAGCGACGGCAGCAGCCGCGGAAACACGTGGATGAACTCCGCGAGCATCCGGTGCTGCGCGATCGTCATGGCCGTCTCCCTGTCGCCCACCCGAAGAGCGGCCATGAGGGCGATCACCATGGCCTGCGAGGTGAGCCCGGTGTTGCCCAGCAATCCGGGGAGCAGCCGGCGCGCGTCTTCCACGCGTCCCTCGAACGCGGCGATGCCGCACTGGATCGCCCGCAGGTCGACCTCGCGCGCGCCGTCGGCATCGGCCTCGCGCGCGTCCGCCGCCGCGGCGGCGACGTCGCCCGACTCGAGGTGCAGCCGCGCGCGCTCGGCGTAGGCGAACGTGCGGAAGAACGAGCTGTCGCCCAGTTCCCGAATGCGGCGCGTGAGCGCGAGGCATTCGTCGTGCCGCCTCGTCAGTCCCGTGATCATCGCGACCCAGCCCAGCGAGAACGCATCCTGGGGATCCAGCACACTCACGCGGCGCACGTAACGCTCCGCCTTGGCCACGTTGCCGGCGGCGACGGCGAACACGCACAGGTTGGAGAGCGCCGGAGTGAAGTGGGGGTCCGCCTCGATCGCGCGGAGCAGCGCCGCGTGCGCTCCCTCCCGATCGCCCGAGAACAGCAGGTTCAGCGCCTCGGCCTTGTGCCCCTCGGGCAGCCGCGGGTTGAGCGAGATCGCGTGGCGCGCCGCGTCGAGCCCGAGCCGCTGGAACTCGGCGGGGTCGCCGTCCACGCCCCACTGGCGGAACTGCGCGTAGCAGTCCGCCATGCCCGCCCACGCCAGCGCGTAGTCCGCGTCGATCTGCGTCGCCTGACGGAACAGTTCGAGCGCCTCGACAAGAGTCGACTTCTCGTAACGGCTGTAGCGCTCGCGACCCTGCAGGTAGAGATCGTACGCGGCCGCATCGCGCGGGCGGTGCTTGAGGAGATTGGCGGCTTCCGCCGGCGACAGCGCGACACGCAGCGCTTCGGTGATCGCCGCGGCGATCTCCTCCTGAACCGCGAACACGTCCTCCATGGTGCGGTCGTAGCGCTCGGCCCAGACCTGGAAGCCGTCGGCGGCGTTGCTCAACTGCACCGAGATGCGCATGCGCTCGCCCGCGCGCCGCACGCTGCCCTGGAGCACCGTGCTCACGTTGAGCTCGCTCGCCACGGTGGCGAGGTCCACGTCCTTGCCGCGGTAGCGCGCCACGCCGTTGCGCGAAGCGACGCGCAGCCCCTTGATCTTGGAGAGGTCGGTGAGGATGTCCTCGGTGATGCCGGCGCAGAAGTAGTCGCTCTCGGAGTCCGGCGACAGGTTTTCGAAGTAGAGCACCGCGAGCGACGGGGCCGTCTGTACGGCCGCCATCGCGCCGGACGGGCGGCTACCGGCCGACGACGCCATCTCCAGCGCCATCGCGGCCAGTTCGGCCCTGAGCGCGCCGATGTCGGCCGGGCGCGTTTCCGGGTCCTTGAGGAGGCAGCGCCGCAGCAGGTCCACCAGCTTGGTGGGCGCGGCGACGGGCAGCGCGTTCCAGTCGGGCTCGCGCTCGAGCACTCGCACCATGACGTCGGACACCGTGTCGCCGCCGAACACCTGCCGGGCGCACAGGCACTCGAACAGCACGCAGCCGAACGCCCACACGTCGGCGCGCCGGTCCACGACGCGGCCGCGCGCCTGCTCGGGGCTCATGTACGACGCCGTGCCCAGGATGACACCCGCGCCGGTGGCGCTCAGCGCCATGGTGGGCGATGCGCTCATGTCCACGGACGAAGGGTTCTCGGTGGCGCCGCCCTTGGCGAGCCCGAAGTCGAGCACCTTCACCGTGCGCGACGGCGTGAGCATGATGTTGCCCGGCTTCAGGTCGCGATGAACGATGCCCTTCTCGTGCGCCGCCTCGACCGCCGCGGCGACCTGCACCGCCACGTCGAGCGCTTCGCGCACCGGCAGCGGCCCGCGCACGAGCCGCGTGGTGAGCGTTTCGCCCTCGACCAGTTCGAGCACCAGGTACGTCGCGCCGTCCGCTTCCTCGAGCCCGAAGATGCCGGCCACGTTCGCGTGACTGAGCGACGCGAGCAGCCGCGCCTCGCGCTGGAAGCGCGCGAGCCGCTCGGGATTCTGCGCGAACGCCGCGGGCAGGCCCTTGATGGCGACGTCGCGGCCGAGCCGCGTGTCGCGCGCGCGGAAGACTTCACCCATGCCGCCCGCGCCGAGCGGGCCGACGACTTCGTACGGACCGAGTTTCGTGCCGGGAACGAGCGTCACTTCTTCTCCAGGAGATGCTGCCAGCCGAGCACGACGTCGAGCCGCGTCTCGACCGAGCCGGGCTTCTCGGTCTGGAAGAGGAATCGCTTCGTGCTCTTGTCGTATCCCACGACGCCCTCCGGCCCTCGCAGCGTGAACAGCAACTGCGGCGCACTCTGCCGGAAGCCGCCGTCGAACGACACCACGCTCGAGTAGCACCGGCCCGCGGCGCCGAAGAGAATCACCTCGTAGCCGTCCCCCGACCAGACGGCGCCGCGCAGCCCGGGTGCGTTGAGCTGGTAGCGCGCTCCCGGATCGCTCGCGGAACGGATGAACACCGACGGCGTGCCGCCGTCGTCCACGACCGTGACCAGCCAGCGGCCGTCCGGCGAATAGCTCGCGGTGACTTCGGCGGCCGGTGTGCTCTCCAGCACTCCCGGCGCCCCACCGCCCACGAGCGGAACGGTCCAGAGGTCGATGTTGCCCTTCGCGTCCGACGCGCGAGCCAGCAGGTGCGAACCGTCCGGCGACCACGTCATCGGGTAGGCGAAGATGCCGGGCGCCTTGAAGAGCAGCGAGTCGGGACCGCTGCCGTCCGCGGCCTTGGTGTGGATCTCCCACCCGCGCGGTCCCGGAAGCCGCGCGAACGCGAGCATGCGGCCGTCGGTGGACCACTCGAGCTGGTCCGCGCGGACCTTCATGTAGGTGATGCGGTTCGCCGCTCCGCTCGCGAGGTCCATGACCGCGATGTCGGGCGTCTCGTTGGTCACGTAGGCGATCCGGCGGCCGTCCGGAGACAGCGCCGCGGTGTGGCCATCGAGGTCCGCGACCGCGATGCCGGCGGGCGCGCCGCTGCGCGTGCGCCAGTCCAGCAGGTGGTGCGGTTCGGTCCAATGCTGGGCGAGCAGGGCCCCGTGATTGGCGGAGACGTTCCCGTACCCGAAGTTGTCGGAGGCCACTTCGTCGAGCACGACGCGCGCCGGCCCCGACACCTTGAAGGTGCGCGGATCGAACCGGCGCATGACCAGCCGGCGCTTCATGAAGTTGATCCCGGTGTCGAGCGAGTAGAGCCAGCCCGGCGCCACGTAGTGCGCCACGGTCCCGGTCCGGACGACTTCGAACGGCTTGCCGCCGCCCAGGTCACCCACGTACGTGGTGGGATCCTCGCCCGTGCCGATCGCCGTGTAGAGGAAGTGGCGCCCGTCGGGCAGGAACTGCGGATAGCGGTGCCCGCGCTCACCGCGCGAGTGATCCACCGTCGTCACGGCGGTCGGCTGACCGCCCGCGGAGCTCACCTGCATGAGCCCGCCCTCGCGCTCCGGAGCGAACACGATCACGCCCTGCTTCGACCACGTGCCGCCGCGCGCGTCCGGCGCGTCGCACAGGATCGCGGGCGAACTGCCGTCGAGCTGCACGCGTCGCAGCTTGCCGGCGGCGAAGAAGCCGATGCTGCGTCCGTCCGGCGACCAGAACGCGAGGGAGGCGTTCTCGGTCCCGGGGACGAGCCGCGCCTTGGGGTCGTCGATCGGGCGCACGTAGAGCCGCGGCGTGTTGGCGCTGTCCACCGCCGCGAAGAAGAACGATTGCCCGTCGGGCGCCCACTCCCCCTCGGCCGGCAACTGCAGCACGGTGCCCTCGGGTGATTCGACCGTGAAGCGCGCGAGCGGCTGCGAAGCGCGCGAGGCGCCCCACGGACCGAACGCGTACGCCAGCGCGGCGAGCGCGACGAGCACTCCGGCCGCCGCGACCAGCAGCGGCGTGCGGCCGGCCCCCGCGCGTGCGGGCACCGACGAAGGCGCGGCGTGTGCGCCGCTCGACGAGCTGCCGCCGCCGGAGCCGATCCACGAGAGCTCGCGCCGCACGTCACCGGCCGACTGCCAGCGCTCGTCCGGGTCCTTGGCGAGGCACTGCAGGATCAATCGCTCGAGCGCGGGCGGCGACATCGGAGCGACTTCCGACAATGGCCGAGGCGCGTCTCTCATGATGCTGCTGATGAGGCTCGCCTGCGTCGCGCCTTCGTAGGCGCGCTTGCCCGTCGTCATCTCGTACAGCACGCAACCGAGCGCCCAGATGTCGGCGCGAGAGTCGGCCTCGCGTCCTTCCATCTGCTCGGGCGACATGTACTGGAACGTGCCGACGATGCTGCCCTCGGCGGTCAGCGGCGACGCCACGGTGGGTGACTGCGTGAGCGCGGTCATGGTGGCGCCGCTGGCGCTCACGGGTCCGCCCATCGCGGTCGCGCGCGCGAGCCCGAAGTCCATCAGCTTGGCGCCCGACTTGCCCAGCATGACGTTGCCCGGCTTGAGGTCGCGATGCACCACGCCCGCGCGATGCGCGCGGTCGAGCGCGTCGGCGACCTGCGAGCCGATGCGCAGCACGTCGGGCAGCGGCAGCGGGCCCTTCTGCAGCCGGGCCGCGAGCGACTCGCCCTCCACCAGTTCCATGACCAGGTAGTCGGTCTCGCCCTCGCGCCCCACGTCGTGCAGCACGCAGATGTGCGGATGGTTGAGCGCGGCGATCGCCTTGGCCTCGCGCTCGAAGCGCGCACGCACGTCGGCGTTCGCGCTCAGGTGCTGCGGCAGCACTTTCACCGCGACATCGCGGCCGAGCCGCGTGTCGCGCGCGCGATACACCTCGCCCATGCCGCCCGCGCCGAGCGGCGCGACGATCTCGTAGGGACCGAGCTTGGTGCCTGCGTCGAGGCTCATTTCTTCAGGAGTCCTTCCCAGTGCTGCACGAGGCGCATGGCGGGTCCGGGCGCACTCTGGTCGCGCCGGGTCACGAGGAACCGCTCGCCGTCGCGCGTGACGATGTCGTCGACGTCGACGGGGATTTCGAAGAGGGTCGTGGGCCTGCCGGGCCGGATCACGTCGCCGGAGATTTCGAGCGGCACGCTGGCGATGTTGTCCTCGTCCGTGGAGTAGATCAGCTCACGGCCGCCCCGTCCCCACATGCAGCGCATGTAGTAGTTCTTCGCGCCCGAGAGGATCTGCACGCGGTGGCCGGGCACGGGATAGGTATCCACCACGAGATCCACCTTGCCGTCCGTTCGCGTCGTGTACGCCACCCACCGGCCGTCCGGAGAGATCGACGCGCGGCGCTCGAATGCCGGTGTCGCGACGTAAGGCACCGGAGCGCCACCGTCGATCGGCACCACGTAGAGGTCCCAGCTGTTGTCCTCCGCCGGCCCTTTCGCGGCACCGAGCCCCGCAACGAGCAGCGAGCGACCGTCGGGCGCCCAGCCCTGTGCCTCCAGGAACATCACGGGGATCGATGCCACGGAGTCGCGCGGGCCGCTCCCACCGAAGCGAATCAGTCTCAAGGCTTCGCGCCCGCCCTCGTGCGCGGTCGCGACGATGCGCGAGCCGTCGGGTGACCACTGCGCGAGCTGGTAGGGATCGATGCGTGCGAGCAGTCGCGTCGGCACGCCGCGATCGAGGTCCACCTGCCACAGGTCGCCGTCGCTCGTCGCCAGCGCCGAGCGCTGATCGGGCGACAGGGCCGAGACGCTCCAGTTCGCCTGCGGAAGCGCGACCACTCCACGCGACGCACCGCTGCGGTCGAGCCACTCGAGCCGGGCATCCGGCGCCTTGCTGTCCGGGTACATCAACCAGCCGGATCGCGTGGAAGATGCCACGGGCTCGGCGTCCACGTCGGCCCGCACGGGCGCCTCGCCCAGCGTGAATCGTTCCCCCACGCACCGGAGCTTGCGCAGGTCGAATCGTTGCGCCGTCACCTTGCCGTTCTGCACGAACACGAGATAGCCCGGCTCCACGTAGGACACGCCGCTCTCGGCCTGCATCACGACCTGTGACTGGGTCGAGCCGATCGAGCCCACGCGAATCGTGTAGCCGTTCGGCCCGCCGGGCATGACGGAGAAGAGAAAGTGCTCACCGTCGGGCAGGAACCGCGGGAACCGGTGTCCGGCTTCCCCGCTCGCGGCGTCGAGCACGGTCGCGGGCTCGGGCTTGCCGCCGTTCGCCGGGATCTTCATGAGCGGTCCGGACGGCGCCGGCGCGAACACGATCACGTCGCGAGCGCCCCAGCTGAGGCCGCGCGGATCGGACACGTCGGCCAACCGCGTCGGGCTGCCGCCCGCGACGGGAACACGGCTGACCGACTTGTCTCCCATGCTCGAGTACGCCACGGCACGGCCGTCGGGCGACCAACTCACCATGCCCACGCCATCCGTTCCGAGCACCACCTGGGGCTCCGACGCGTCGAGCCGCCACAGCCACACGCGCGGAGCTTCGTTCCGCTGGGCGGCCGCCGCGACGGCCATGCGGCCGTCCGGGGAGATCGCCATCGAGCTCCAGTTGTTCACGATCGTCAGGTCGCGCGGCGCGGGCACCTGCGTGACCAGCGTCGGTTCGGTGCGCGAGTAGAGCTGCCAGAGCGCGATCGCGGCGGCGACCAGGCCCAGTGCGCCGACGGCCCATCCCACGAGCGAGGCCTTGCCGTGCGACTTCGTGCGCGGGATCGACACGCCGCTCACCGACGACACGCTCGCGGACTGCGAGCCCGGCTCCGAGATCCATCCCAGCTGCAGCTTCACGTCGTGCGCGGTCTGGATGCGATCGTCGGCGTCCTTGGCCAGCAAAGCCGAGACGACGCGCTCGAGCGCGGGCGGGCTCATCGGCGCGAGCGCCGCCAGCGGCGCCGGCTCGCTGCCCATGATCGCGGTGATGAGGCTCGCCTGGCTGCGTCCTTCGAACGCGCGCTTGCCCGTCGCCATTTCGTAGAGCACGCAGCCCAGCGCCCAGAGGTCGGAGCGCGAGTCGGCCTCGCGCCCTTCGAGCTGCTCGGGCGACATGTACTGGAACGTCCCGACGATCGCGCCTTCCGCCGTGAGCGGCGACGCCACGGTCGGATGCTGCGTGAGCGCGCCCATCGTGGCGCCGCTCGCGCTGACCGGCCCGCTCGCGACACTCGCGCGCGCGAGCCCGAAGTCCATGAGCTTCGCGCCCGACTTCGTGATCATCACGTTGCCCGGCTTCAAGTCGCGATGCACGACGCCCGCGCGATGCGCGCGATCGAGCGCGTCGGCGATCTGCGAGCCGAAGCGCAGCACGTCCGCCATCGGCAGCGGCCCTTTGAGCAGGCGCTGCGAGAGCGTGTCGCCCTCGACCAGTTCCATGACGAGGTAGTCCGTCTCGCCTTCGCGCCCCACGTCGAACAGCGTGCAGATGTTCGGATGGTTGAGCGAAGAGACCGTCTTCGCCTCGCGCTCGAAGCGCGCGCGCACGTCGGCGTTCGCGCTCAGGTGCTGCGGCAGCACCTTCACCGCGACGTCGCGACCGAGCCGCGTGTCACGTGCGCGATACACCTCGCCCATGCCGCCCGCGCCCAGGGGCGCGACGATCTCGTAGGGACCGAGCTTGGTGCCGGGAGTCAGCGTCACTTGGTCTTCTCCAGTTCGCTCATCCAACCGCTGGCCACGGTGATCGAGCGCGCCCGCTCGCCCTGCGGCAGCATCACGAGCATGCGGCCATCCTGCAGCATGCACATCGCGTCGACGCCCCGCGGCACCTGCCGCACGACACGCGAGCGGCCGACGCCCAACACCGGAGCGGACGACACCTCCGTCGCCAGCAGGCTCGCGCCGTCTTGGCTCAAGAAGTACAGCTCGCGCCCGTCACGGCTCCATACGAGCACGGCAGCGCCGCGGCCGAGGGTGCTGAAGTTGGTGGAACCGACGCGGATCGTCTGCGCCCGAGCCGGGAAGTCCGCGATGTAGACCTCGAAGCGTCCGGACACGTCGCTCACGTAGGCGATGTGACGGCCGTCGGGCGACAGCGTCGCGACATTCTCGTCCGCCGGAGTCGCGAGCCACGGCTTCGGCTTCGCCCCGGGCTGCCAGTCGATCGTCTGGATGTCGAAGCGATTTCCCTCCACGAGGGCGCCCGTGATCATGGTCTTTCCGTCGGGAGTCCAGCCCGTCACCGTGCGCCACAGTTGGTCGCCGAGCGCGAGCGCGCTGTCGGCGCCCGAGGCGGGATCGATCTGCAGCAGCCCGGACTTGGTCGCGCCGACGATCCGCGTTCCGGCGGGATTCCACGCGGGAAAGTGCACGCCGCGCCCCATGGGGGCGATCTGCGCGACCGCACCGGTTTCGAGATCCCCGATCCAGTTCGAGTAGCCCGAGGGTTCGGCGCACGCGACGGCGAACCGGCGGTCGTCGGGCGACAGCACACCGGTGCCGGCCGCGACCGGGAAGACGACGCGCGTCGGAGTGAGCCGCCCGTCGGCCTCGACCCAGGCGACCGCGGTCGGACGGTGATCGCGCGGCACGTACGCCATGACGCCGGTCTCCGAGCAGCTGACCAGCGGCGAGAGCTGCACCGAGCCGACCGCTTCGACCTGGTCGGCGAGCTGCTCGGGCTCGCCCACGGGCGCGAGCGTGCGCAGGTCCATGCGCTGCGCGAGCAATGCGCCGTCGCGCGTGAACAGGATGCGGTCCGGCGCGGCGAACACGGGCGCGGAATGCGCGGTGAGGAGGGGCCGGATGCGGGCGCCGTCGAGGGCTCCCGTCATGACCTGGGATTCCCCGGCGTTCGAGGCGGCGTTCACCACGAACAGGAAGTGCTTGCCGTCCGGAAGGAACGTCGGGAACCGGTGCGACGTCTCGCCCGCGGCCGAATCCACCGCCGTCAACGCGCGCGGAACGCCGCCCCCGGCGGCGACCGCGAAGATCCCGCCGCGCGGATCGGGTGAGAAGACGATCTGTCCCGCGCTCCCCCACGCGCCGCCGCGGCCGCTGGACGCGGCGCAGAGGGCACGCGCGCCCCCACCCGAGATCGCGATGCGCCGGAGTTTGCCCTCCGAGAAGAAGGCGACGTCGCGCGAGTCCGGCGACCAGAACGGCCACGTCGCACCTTCGGTGCCCTCGAGCAGGCGGATGCCCTCCTGCGCGAGCGAACGCACCCAGAGCCGGTCGGTGCCCGCGCTGTCCGTGAGCGTGAACACGAGCGACCGTCCGTCCGGCGAGAGTGCGAAGGAACCCACCTCGCCCAGCCGTCCGGAGCGCGAAGGCTCGAGCATCGAGAGCCGTGTCGCTCCGCTGGGCTCCGGCGCGCTTCGCCGCAACGGCAGGAACACGCCGAGCGCGATGCACGCGAGCGCGCCGATGCCGAGCACGAGTCCGCTGCGCCACTGCACGGTGGACACCGGCGGTGCGCTGGCCGGGGCCGCGGCCGGCGCCACGGTCGCCGCCGCGAGCACGCTGCCACCCGACAGCACGATGCGCGCCTCGCCGATGTCGCGCAGCCGCGCGCGCGCGTCCTTGGTCAGGCAGCGCTTGAGCAGCGCGACCACGTGCGCGGGCGTCGAGGCCGGCAGCAGGCTCCAGTCGGGCTCGCGCTCGAGGATGCGGGCGACCATGTCGCTCACCGTCTCGCCTTCGATCACGCGCTTTCCGCTCAGGCACTCGAACAGCACGCAGCCGAACGACCAGATGTCGGTGCGCCGGTCCACCTGCTTGCCGCGCGCCTGCTCCGGGCTCATGTACGCGGCGGTGCCGAGGATCACGCCCACGCCCGTCGCCGCGTACGTCATCGTCGGCGAGGCGCTCAGGTCCGTGGACGACGGCGAGCCGTCACCGCTGCTCGACTTGGCGAGACCGAAGTCGAGCACCTTCACGACCCCGTCGGCCTTGAGCATCACGTTGCCGGGCTTCAGGTCGCGATGGATCACGCCCGCTTCGTGCGCCGCCTCGACCGCGGTCGCGATCTGCGCGCACACGTCGAGCGTCTCGGCGAGCGGCAGCGGCCCGCGCGCGAGCCGCGCCTGCAGCGTCTCGCCCTCGATGAACTCGAGCACGAGGTAGCGGCGGCCCTCGACCACTTCGAGCCCGAAGATGCTGCCGATGTTCGTGTGGTGCAGCGACGCGAGCAGCTTGGCCTCGCGCTCGAAGCGCGCGACGCGCTCGGCGTCGGTGTCGAAACCGTCGGGCAGCGCCTTGATCGCGACGTCGCGCCCGAGCCGCGTGTCACGTGCGCGATACACCTCGCCCATGCCGCCTTGCCCGAGCGGCGCGACGATTTCGTAGGGGCCGAGCTTCGTTCCCGCGTCGAGACTCAAGGGCGCTTCTCCGCGGCGGACGCGTCGGGGCGCCGCCAGTTCTGGACCACGACCAGGCGGCGATCCGGCAGGCTCGAGCCTCCGGCGCGCCGGCTGAGCAGCAGGCGCTGGCCGTCGGGCGACACGGCGTAGCCGCGCTGCAGCGCGCTGGAGAGCGCGCCGGAAACCTCGAACAACGTCGTCCGCTGGCCGACCGGCGGGTCGAGCGCGGAACGCATCGCGACGCGCGTCATCGCGCGGACGCCCTCCTCGCTCTCTTCCAGGTAGAAGAGATCGCCCGTGCGCTGCGCCCAGCTGGGGTATCGCCCGCCCTCGACGGACACCTGCCACTGGCCCACGCCGCTCGGGAATCGCGTCACGAAGAGCGTGCGGCGCTCGGCACCTTCGACGGTGTACGCGAGCAGGCTGCCGTCGGGCGAAAGCTCGACGGACTTCACGTCCGGCTCGTCGCCATTCGCGAAGAAGGGGTGGAACTCGCCCGGCGTGCCGTCCGGATTCGCGTCCGCGACGCGCAGCAGTCCGGTGCCGTTGTGGTCGAAGACCGCGACGTAACGCTTGCCGTCGGGTGTCGGCTGGATCCAGAGCACGCTGGCGTCCCCCGCCGCCTTCGTGACGAGCGTCTGCTCGCCGCCCGATCCGTCGGCGTTCACCGCGACGGCGGTGCCTTGCAAGCGGAGCGAACGCACGTACACCAGACGGCTCGCGTTCGGATACCACGCGGGACGGCCCTCGTTCTGTTCGCCGAACGTCAGCTTGGTCTCGGTGCCCGAGCGCAGGTCGGCGACCCAGAGGTGCGTGGAAGACTCCTCGGCCTGGAACAGGAGCCGGCCGCCATCGGGCGACAGTCGAGGACTCCGCAGTCCGCGATGCGACTTGCCCAACGCCACGCCGAAGCGGCCCGAAAGGTCGAGCCAGCAGAACTCCAGCTCCTCGGCGCTCGACCGCGACTGCGTGAACACGTACGCACCGGCCTGCGAGACGCTGAGTGAGCGGGCGCCACGCTCGAGCGCGAACGGCACGCCCGACGCCCGGCGCGCGCCCAGGTCGTAGTTCACGCCCCAGACGCCCTCGTTCGCTCCGCGCAGCACGAACAGGAGGTGGCCCGCGCCGTCGTAGGCGGGGCTGAGTATCTCGCCGTCGGTTTCGACGCTGATCTGCCGAACACGCTTTCCATCGAACAAGCCGGGGTGCGCGCGGTTGCTGGACGCGCGCTCACTCGCCGTCGTGTGCGGCATGAAGATCAGGTCGCCGTTCGGGAGCCACTCCGGCTCGTGGTAGTCCACCACCTTCGTGCTGTCGCGCGACACGAGGAGCGCGGGCGCGCCGCCGTTCTCCGACACGATCCAGATGCCGTCGCGCCAGACCGAGAACGCCACCTGTCCCCGCGCGGACCACGACAGTCCGATGCCGCGCCCCGATGCGGGCACGTCGCAGAGCGCGATCGCGTCACCGCCGCCCGCCGCGAGCTTCCACAGCTTCTTGCGGTCCACGTACGCGATCGAGCGCGAGGCCGGAGACCAGCAGAGGCCGGCGTCGTCGCCGAGCACCGCGACTCGGCGCGCCTCGAGGGACTCCAGATCGCGCACCCAGAGCTGCTTGTCCGCGCAATACGCGACGCGCCGTCCGTCGGGAGAGATCTTCGGCACCGCGTCCCAGATCTCGCCGAGGTTCTCGGCGACGATCTCGAGCCGCGTCGTGGGCGCGCCGGCCGCGCCCTTCCCCGAATGCGCGGCGAACCACGCCGCGGCGGCGGTGGCCAGCGCGACCAGCGCGACGATCGGCAGCGGCACGCCGCGCTTGACGGGCGCCGCCGCGACGGCGGGCGCCGTCATGCCGGCCATGGACAGCGACGAAGCCGCGCCCGCGGGCGACAGCGCGATGCGCGCCTCGCCGATGTCGCGCAGGCGCTCGGCGGGGTCGCGCGTCAGGCAGCGCTCCACCAGCGCGCGCACGTGCGGCGGCAGCGTGGCCGGCAGCGCGGCGAAGTCCACCGGGTCCTTGATGACGGACGCGAGGATCTCCGACACGGTCTCGCCCGCGAAGGGGCGCGTGCCGGTGAACATCTCGTACATCACGACGCCGAACGACCAGATGTCCGCGCGACGGTCGGCCGTGCGGCCGCGCGCCTGCTCGGGGCTCATGTAGGCGGCCGTGCCCAGGATGACGCCGGCCACGGTCATGTCGCGCGTCATCGTGGGCGACTGCGACAGGCGCGGATCGCTCGCGGCCGCGTCGCCCTCGAACGCGCGCGCGAGCCCGAAGTCGAGCACCTTCACGGCGCCGTCGGGCCCCACCTTCACGTTGGCGGGCTTCAAGTCGCGGTGCACGATGCCGCGCTCGTGCGCGTGCTCGAGCGCGCGCGCGATCTGCAGCGCGATCGCGATCGCGTCGTCCACCGGCATCGCGCCGCGCGTCAGCCGCACCGTGAGGTCGTCGCCTTCGGCGAGTTCGAGCACCAGCCCGCGCGCGCCGCCGAGCTCCTCGAGCCCGAGGATGCGCGCGATGTTCGGATGATCGAGCGCCGCGAGCAGCCGCGCTTCGCGCTCGAAGCGCGCGAGCCGCTCGGGATCGGCGGCGAACGCTTCGGGCAGCACCTTGATCGCCACGTCGCGCCCCAGCCGCGGGTCGCGCGCGCGATACACCTCGCCCATGCCGCCCGCGCCGAGCGGCGCGACGATCTCGTAGGGGCCGAGTTTCGTGCCGGGCGAAAGCGTCACTTCGCGTCCTCCAGCATCCGCGGCCAGTCCGCGAGCAGCGTGGCGGCCGAGCGTCCTTCTTCCTCGCGCGTGATCGAGAGCACGAAGCGATCGAGGCCCGGACTCACGACCACGTCGGCGACGGCGTTCGCGAGCCGGAAGAGCGGGCGCGGCGGACCGAACTGCGGGACTTCGCCCGGCGTCACGTCCACGACCATCAGCGTGTGCGCGTCGGCGCCACAATAGAGCAGCTGCCGGCCGTCGCGACGCCAGACGGGAATGCCGATCCGGCTGCCCGCGGCCGGATCGCACCACGCACCGCGGCTGACGACCGTGCCGCCACTGCCGTTGCCGAACGCCCGCACGCGGCACTCGTAGGCCCCGGACTCGTCGGAGACGTACGCGAGCCAATGGCCGTCGGGCGAGATCGCTCCCACGGGTTCGTTGAAGCGGGTGCCCGCCACGGTGCGAACCGTGGCCGAGTCCCCTCGCATGTCCACGAACAACAGGTCCTGCCGCGTCTCGGTGCCCTGGGAGCGCACGAGCACACCGTTGCCGTCGGGCGCCCAGCCCAGCACGGACGTGAACCGGGTCGGCGACTGCAACACGAACTTCGGCTCGCCCGGGGCCAGGCCGTCCATCACCCAGACGTCCTGCTTGCTTCCGTTCACTTCGCGAGCGAGCGCGATGCGACGGGCGTCGGGCGAGAACGCCGGAGTGAAGTTCTCGTTTTCGAACGTGAACGGCTGCAGCGAACCACGATCGATCTCTCCGACCCAGATGTGAATGTGGGCCGCCTGTGGCGTGGCGTACTCGAAGGCGACACGGCGCCCGTCGGCGGTCATGGCGCCGCGCGCGAACGTCCCTTCGGGCGCCGCGATCTGGCCGATCTCGCGGCCGGCGCCGTCCACCACCGCCAGCCGCTGGGGAAGGTCGCCCGCCGCGCGCTGCAGCAGGAGTCCGTCGTTCGAAGCGGACACGACCGGCGAGCCGTTCGCCGAAGGCGAGACGGCACGCAACCCCGGCACCGTGAGCGCGGGACCGGAGAGCTTCAGCGAGCGCGGACTGAATCGCTGCGCCTTCACCGCGCCGTCACGCGCCGCGATCAACCAACCGGGCGCGGCGAACGTGACGCCGGTGGAAGCGTAGGTTTCGAACAGCTTCGTGAGCCTGGGATTCCCCAGCGCTCCGACGGCGACGATGTTCTCCCCTGCCCCGAGCACGGTCGCGACGAAGTGGCGCCCGTCGGGCAGGAACTGCGGAAAGCGATGGCCCGCATCACCCGCGGCGCTGTCCACCGTGGTCGCCACGACCGGCGTGCCGCCCTCGGGAGAGATGCGATAGAGCGGCCCGAGCGAGAGGGGCTGGAACAGGATCGCGTCACGCCCCCAGGCGCCGCCGCGCGGCAGCGGCGCGTTGGCGATCACGCTCACCGCCCCCGTCGCGAGGCTGACGATCTTCAGCTTGTCGTCCGCGAAGAAACCGAGGCGCTTGCCGTCGGGAGACCAGAACGGATAGGCGGCATTCGCCGTCTGGTCGAGCGGCCGCACGCTCTCGGCCGAGCTCGCGCACCCAGAGGCGCGCCCCCGAGAGCGTGTCGCTCCCGACGAACACGATGCGCTTGCCGTCCGGAGAGAGCACGACGTCGGTCGGGTTGAGTCCGAAACTCACGGCCGTCGGCGCCATGAGCTTGAGCGACATCGAGCGATCGTTCGTCTCGCGGCCGGGCAGCAGCCGTGCGCCGAACACGCCGAGCGCGACGAGCACGATCGCGCCGACGGCGACGAGCCACGCCGGCGTGCGGCGCGGCGCGGCCGTCGCTGCAAAGGGCGCGCTCGCGCCCGTCTCGCCGCCCGCGATCGCCGCGAGCTCGAGCCGGGCATCGCCCATGTCGCGCTGGCGCAGCTTCGCGTCCTTCGTCAGGCAGCGCTTGAGCAGCGCGATGAGCCGCGGCGGCGTCGTCGCGGGCAGCGCGCTCCAGTCGGGCTCGCGCTCGAGGATGCGCGCGACCATGTCGCTCACCGTCTCGCCTTCGATCATGCGCTTGCCGCTCAGGCACTCGAACAGCACGCAGCCGAACGACCAGATGTCGGTGCGGCGATCCACGTGCTTGCCGCGCGCCTGCTCCGGGCTCATGTAGGCGGCGGTGCCGAGGATCACGCCCACGCCGGTCGCCGCGTACGTCATCGTCGGCGACGCGCTCAAATCGGTGGACGACGGCGAGCCGTCGCCGCTGCTCGCCTTCGCGAGCCCGAAGTCGAGCACCTTCACCACGCCGTCGGCCTTGAGCATCACGTTGCCGGGCTTCAGGTCGCGATGGATCACGCCCGCTTCGTGCGCCGCCTCGACCGCGGTCGCGATCTGCGCGCACACGTCGAGCGTCTCGGCGAGCGGCAGGGGCCCTCGCGCGAGCCTCGCCTGCAGCGTCTCGCCCTCGATGAACTCGAGCACGAGGTAGCGCCGGCCTTCGACCACTTCGAGCCCGAAGATGCTGCCGATGTTCGTGTGGTGCAGCGACGCGAGCAGCTTGGCTTCGCGCTCGAAGCGCGCGACGCGCTCGGCGTCGTTCTCGAAGCCCTCGGGCAGCGACTTGATCGCCACGTCGCGCCCGAGCCGCGTGTCGCGCGCGCGATACACCTCACCCATGCCACCCGCGCCCAGCGGCGCCACGACTTCGTACATTCCCAATTTGCTGCCCGGAGTGAGCGCCACTATTTCTTCTCCGCCTGTTCGACGAGCGCGCGCCAGTTCACGATGAGCCGCGGCGCCACGCTCACCTCACCTTCGTTGCGAACGGCCGCCGCCAGCCGCCGACCGTCCGGCGAGACGTCCCAGTTCAACAACGGACTCTTCGGGACGGTCCAGAGCGCGGGAGCACCGAAGCCGATCCGCTCCCCCGGCGACACCGGTGCGGACCAGATGGCTCCCGTGGGAGCCGACCAGAGCAGCGACTTGCCGTCGCGACTCCACGCCGGCGAGTCGCCGCCCTGCGTGGAGACGAGTTGCCGCGCCCCGAGCGCAGGAAACGCGTCCACGTAAATCTCGTACTGACCGCTCTCGTTCGATGCGTAGGCGATCCAGCGTCCGTCGGGCGAGAGTTTCGCGCCCGCCTCCTCGGCCGTGGTCGCGACCAGCGGTTCGAGCGGAGCGCTTCCCCCGAGGCCGAGCAGGGCGAGGTCCCCTGCCGTCCCGGGAGATTCCGTCTCGAGCACCATGCTCCGTCCGTCCGGGGAGATGCAGTCGGGGTGGATCACGAGCCCCTTGCCCTTCACCACGAATGCCGGTGCGCCCGGCGCGGCGACGCTCTTCGCGAACACCTCGTACACGCCGCTGCCGTTGTTCGAGTAGTAGACCGTTCGACCGTCCGGCGACCAGACCGCGTCGATCGTCAGCCCGGGCTGGCTCGTGAACCGGCTCGCGCTCCCGCGCGCGAGGTCCGCGATCCAGAGATCGGAGGATGTCGAGGATGCCGTTCCCACCTGACGGCGGGTGCCGACCGCGCGCGCTCCGTCGGGCGACAAGCTCACCGAGGTCCAACCGCCGGTCGGAAGCCCCGCGATGGACTCGACGCTGCCGTCACGCGACACCCACGCGAGCCGCTGGTCCATCGGGCGGTCGGGAATCGTGAGCAGCACGTCGTCCCCCACGAGCCACATCGAGTTCGCGCCGAGCATGTTCGGAGACTGGTAGGCGTCCACCAGCGGGACCGCCCGGCCGCCGAACTTGCACGAGCGCGGATCCCAGCGCTGCGCCTGCACGAGGCCGTTGCGCCGGAAGAACAGCCAGCCCGACGGCGACCACACGGGCGAACCGTCGCAGCGCAGCACGAGCGTTCGCTTGGAGCTGCCGAGCTCGCCCAGATAGACGTCGTGCTGGTCCTGGATGCTCGGCGTGACGGTGAAGAAGTAGTGCTTGCCGTCCGGCAGGAAGCGCGGGAAACGGTGCCCGCCCTCGTGACGCGCGGTGTCCACGACCGACTCGGCGACCGGTGTTCCGCCGTCGGCGGACACGCGGAAGATCGGCCCTTCGGCGCCGGGCGTGAACAGGATGACGCCGTCACGATTCCACGTGGCGCCACGGCCGGAACCACCCGCGCAGATGTCCTGCGCCGAACCTCCCGCGACTGCCACTCGCCGCAGCTTCCCCGCGGCGAAGAAGCCGACGTTGGCGCCGTCCGCGGACCAGAACGGCAGCTGCGCTTCGGTGGTGCCCGGCAGCTTGCGCGCCGGTCCGGCGCCCAGCGGCCGGTACCACAGGTCGGTCTCGCCGAGCGAGTCGGCTGCCGCGAACACGACGGCGCTCCCGTCGGGCGCGACCGCGATGTCGCCGGCGGCCAGATCGAGCTTGAGCCCCGCGGGCATCGACGCGGACAGCACGTACGCTTGCTTCGCCGCGCCACGCGCGCCGAGGCTCGGCAGCAGCCGCGACAGCACGAACGGACCCGCCACCAGCGCGACCACGGCGACGAGCGCCAGCTGCCACGTCGGGTGACGGCGGTCGCGTGATGACGTGACCGCGGCGACCGCCGCGGCGTCCGCGACAGAGTGGGTGCCGGAGGCACCCGATATTCCAGACCCACCGGTCACGCCACTGCCCAGCGCGCGCAGCTCGTGCATGAGATCGCGCGCGGTCTGCCAGCGGTCGTCCGGATCCTTCGCGAGGCAGCGCGCGACGACGCGGTCGAGCGCGGGCGGCGACAACGGCGCGACGCGCGAGATCGGCGCGGGCTCGGCGGTCATGATCGCGGAGATGAGCGACGCCTGGCTGCGGCCGTCGAACGCGCGCTGGCCGGTCGCCATCTCGTGGAGCACGCAGCCGAGCGCCCAGATGTCGGCGCGCGAGTCGGCCTCGCGGCCCTCGAGCTGCTCGGGCGACATGTACTGGAAGGTGCCGACGATCGCGCCCGCCGCGGTGAGCGGCGACGCCACGGTCGGATGCTGCGTGAGCGCGGCCATGGTGGCGCCGCTCGCGGAGACCGGCCCGGTGGTCGCGGTCGCGCGCGCGAGCCCGAAGTCCATGAGCTTGGCGCCGCTCTTCGTGATCATCACGTTGCCGGGCTTCAGGTCGCGATGCACGACTCCCGCGCGGTGCGCGCGATCGAGCGCGTCCGCGATCTGCGCGCCGATCCTCAGCACTTCCGCGGGCGGCAGCGCGCCCTTGAGCAGCCGCTGCGAGAGCGTCTCGCCCTCGACCAATTCCATGACGAGGTAGTCGGTCTCGCCCTCGCGCCCGACGTCGTGCAGCACGCAGATGTTCGGATGATTGAGCGCCGCGACGGCCTTGGCCTCGCGCTCGAAGCGCGCGCGCACGTCCGCGTCGGCGGACAGGTGCGCGGGCAGCACCTTGATCGCGACGTCGCGGTCGAGCCGCGTGTCGTGCGCGCGATACACCTCACCCATGCCGCCCGCGCCGAGCGGCGCGACGACTTCGTAGGGACCGAGTTTGGTGCCGGGAGTCAATGCCATGCGGGTGCGTTCGACCTCAGGGGTTCGTGCGGGTGCGTTCAGCGCGTGCGGAGATGCGACGTCCAGTCGGTGACGATCGTGATCGGGGGATCGCCACCGCCCTCGGGCGGCACGGTCACGAGAAGGCGTGAGCCGTCCGGCGAAACGGCGTACCGGGGATAGCCACCACTGCCGTGGAACTGGAACAGCTGCCGGATCTGCCCGATCTGGAGCGCGCCCGGCGAAAGCGTCACCTCGGCCGACATCAGGTGGTTCGCGGGATCGAAGAAGAGCAGCTCGCGTCCGTTGCGATTCCAGCGCGGCTCCACTCCGCCCGACTGCGAGACCTGCCACTTCTGGCCGGTCGGAGGAAACGGCACCACGTACACCTCGCTGCGGCCCGACCCGACACCTTCGTAGGCGATGAAGCGTCCATCGGGCGAGAACTGCCCACTGCTCGGCCGCTCGCTCGTGTCCGTCACGGCGACCGACGCATGCGCGCCGCCGGTCTCCACCGCGAAGATCCCGGGGTGCGCGATCGTGCTGGGATACCACCGCAGGAGATGCTCACCGTCCGGGGACGAAGCCATGGGCCAGCTCCCCGCCGGCAGCGACACGGAGTCCACGATCGCGCCGCCCACGGTCCAGAAGACCGCCCTTGCCGTGGAGTTGTCCACGGTGAGGATCCGGTCACGCGACCAGTGAGCCACCGGATGATCGAGTTCGTCGCTGGTGACGCGGCGGCGGCGGCCGTTCGCGAGCTCGACGACCTGGACGCTCGACGATCCCTTCTCGTCGTTGAGGACCGTCATGACCGCCATGCTGCCGTCCGGGGAAATCTCCGGCGAACCGCCGTAGGTGTAGCTCGTGGGATCGCCGACGCGCGCGATCCGCTTGCCGTCGCGATCCAGCCACGCGAGCTGCGTGTACGACCGGGTCTTGCCCGTCATGTACGCGAGCACGCCGTTGCCCGAGACCGCGAACACTCCGCGACCGAAGCGCTGGTCCCAGCGCAGGTCCTCCGCGATCGGCACGGCGGCTCCGGTCGTGGCGAGCTTGCGCACGTCGAACGGCTGCGCCATGAGGACGGCGTCGCGCACGAACAGGAGGTGCCCCGACGCGTAGGCCGGGTTCGATGCCGCGGCGATCACGCGCTGGTGCTTCGGGGATTTCAGCGAACCCACGCAGATGTGGGGATTGTTCTCGCCGCCCATGCTGCGGCCGCGTGCGAGGAAGAGAAAGTGCTCGCCGTCCGGAAGGAACACCGGGTAGCGATGCGTCGCTTCGGCGGCGGCGGTGTCGAGGAGCGTCGCCTCCGCCACGGCCCCGCCATCCGCGGAGATGCGGGAGAGCGCCCCCGCCCCCCGCGGCGCGAAGAGGATGTCACCGCCCTTTCCCCACGTGCCGCCGCGCCCGTCGTCCACGTCGGCGAGCGCGATCGCGGGGCCGCCCGCGAGATCCACGCGCATCAGCTTGCGGTCCGTGAAGAACCCCACCGAGCGGCCGTCGGGCGAAAAGAAGGGCGCGCTCGCGCCATCGGTCCCAGGCAGCGCGCGGGCCTCGCCCGAGGCGAGACGGCGCACCCACAACACGTCGGCGCCCTCGCCGGTGCGCGCGCAGAACACGAGCGTCGTGCCGTCCGGCGAAATCGCGACGGGCTGCGGACGGGCGAAGCTGGAGGAGAACTCGCTCTGCGGAGGCGGCAGGATCGCGGCTTCGATCGGCATCCACTTCGTGCCCGGCCGCAAAAGCTGGAACGCGGCGAACGCGGACGCGGCCACGAGCAGCAGCGCGTACGCCCACAGCGTGCGCTCGCGGTTGCGATGGCGCGGCGCCACGGCGGGCGCCGCCATGCTGGACTGCGAGCCCGCGCCGGCGATCCACTCGAGCTGCAGCTTCACGTCGCGCGCGCTCTGCAGCCGCTGTTCGGCGTCCTTGGCGAGGCACTGGCGCACGAGCCGGTCGAGATGCGCCGCGATGCCGCCACTCGGCGCGTCGGCCAGCGACTCGAGCAGCGACTTGGGCTCTTCCTTCATGATCGCGGAGATGAGCGACGCCTGGCTCGCACCCGCGAACGCGCGCTTGCCGGTCGCCATCTCGTAGAGCACGCAGCCGAGCGCCCAGAGGTCGGCGCGCGCGTCCGACTCGAGTCCCTCGAGCTGCTCGGGCGACATGTACTGGAACGTACCGACGATCGTGCCCGCCGCGGTGAGCGGCGACGCGACGGTCGGATGCTGCGTGAGCGCGGCCATGGTGGCGCCGCTGGCGCTGACCGGCCCCGCCGATGCGGTCGCGCGCGCGAGCCCGAAGTCCATGAGCTTCGCGCCGCTCTTGGTGAGCATGACGTTGCCGGGCTTCAAGTCACGGTGGATCACGCCCGCGCGGTGCGCGCGGTCGAGCGCGTCCGCGATCTGCGCGCCGAGGCGCAGTACTTCCGCCGGCGGCAGCGCGCCGCGCGTGAGGCGCTGCGAGAGCGTCTCGCCCTCGATGAGTTCCATGACGAGGTAGTCGGTGTCGCCCTCGCGACCGACGTCGTGCAGCACGCAGATGTTCGGATGATTGAGCGCGGCGACGGCCTTCGCTTCGCGCTCGAAGCGCGCGCGCACTTCCGGGTTCGCCGACAGGTGTGAGGGCAGCACCTTGATCGCGACGTCGCGGTCGAGCCGCGTGTCGTGCGCGCGATACACCTCGCCCATGCCGCCTGCGCCCAGAGGCGCGACGACTTCGTAAGGACCGAGTTTGGTGCCGGGAGTCAGGCTCATGCGGCGCAGTCGGGGTGTGGGTCGTGAAGCCGAAGCCGGCGCATGGCTGCGCCCGCGGCGAAAGACGGTTCCATCCCGCTTACGGAAATAGCGAAGTCGGCCGGAAAAGTTGGTGGCGGGCTCGCACTTCGTCGTGCCGCCGGCGCCGAGGGGGCGCGACGACTCCACGTGGACCCGGGCGAGCACCGGGCACAGACACCGGCGGAAGCTACCGGAGTCGCGGGGGTGCGGACACAGAAAACTGTGTCCCCCGGACGCCTTCGGCCCAAGCGGGGCTTGGTCTCCGCCGCACGCTCGCCTATTGTGCCGCCCGCATGTCTCGTCTCTCCCCCGGCACTCGCCTCGGTCCCTATGAAATCGCTCTCGCACTCGGTGCGGGCGGCATGGGCGAGGTGTATCGCGCGCACGACACGCGGCTCGGCCGCGACGTGGCGCTCAAGGTGCTGCCGGAGTCCGTCGCCACCGACGCCGACCGGCTGGCGCGCTTCGAGCGCGAGGCCCGCACCGTGGCCGTGCTCAACCATCCGAACATCGTGACGCTGCACTCCATCGAGGAAGCGGACGGCGTGCGGTTCCTGACCATGGAACTGGTCGAGGGCGACAGCCTCGCCGACCGCATTCCCGAGACCGGGCTCGAGCCGCTCGCCGCGATCAAATGGGCGGTCGCGCTCGCCGACGCGCTCGGCGCGGCGCACGAGCGGGGCGTGGTGCACCGCGACCTCAAGCCGGCGAACGTGATGATCTCGCGCGAAGGCCGCCTGAAGGTGCTCGACTTCGGACTCGCGAAGCTCGCGGACTCCGGTGACGACGACACGAGCGCCACGCAGCTCATGCAGACGCAGGCGCTCACCGTGCAGGCGCCGCTTTCGGCCGACGGCCAGGTGGTCGGCACCACGCCCTACATGGCGCCCGAGCAGATCCGCGGCGACAAGGTGGATGCGCGCACGGACCTGTTCGCGTTCGGCATCGTGTTCTACGAAATGCTCACGGGCCGCCGGCCGTTCACGGGCCGCACGAACGCCGACGTCACCACGGCCATTTTGCGCGACCTGCCTCCCACGCTGCAGTCGGTGCGCGCCGAACTTCCCGCGTCGCTCGACCGCATCGTCGGGCGCTGCCTCGAGAAGGACGCCGAGCGCCGCTTCGCGAGCGCCGCCGAACTGCGCGCGGAACTCGCGGCCGCGCGCCGCGAACTCGAGACGCGCACGGGCTCGGGCTCGAGCGGCATCGGCGCCGGCGCCGCGGCCGTCGCGCCGTCGCTCGCCGTGCTGCCGTTCGCGAACATGAGCGCCGATCCCGAGAACGAGTTCTTCTCCGACGGCCTCGCCGAGGAACTGCTCAACGTGCTCGCCCGCAACCCCGGGCTGCGCGTGGTGGGCCGCACGTCGAGCTTCGCGTTCAAGGGCAAGCAGGAAGACCTGCGCGAGATCGGGCAGAAGCTCGGCGTCGCGACGCTGCTCGAGGGCAGCGTGCGCAAGGCGGGCAATCGCGTGCGCATCAACGTGAAGCTCGTGAAGGTTTCCGACGGCTTCCATCTGTGGAGCGAGACGTTCGACCGCGTGCTCGACGACATCTTCGCGGTGCAGGACGAGATCGCGAACTGCGTGTCGCTCGCGATGAACGTGACGCTGCTCGGCTCGCAGCCGGCCGCGCCCGCGCCGCAGAACGCCGAGACGTTCGAGTTGCTGCTGCACGCGCACCACTTCGCGCAGCAGCAGAGCGAGGAGTCGCTCACGCGCGCGGTGGAGCTCTACCGCGAGGCGATCGCCAAGCTGCCCGGCGACGCGCGCGCGTGGGCGGGCCTCGGCTACTGCCGCGTGACCCAGTACTGGCGCGGCGAGCTGGCGGGCAAGCCCGAGGTGCATCGCGAGGCGCGCGAAGCGGTCGAACGCGCCGTGGCGCTCGATCCGAATCTCGCGCAGGCCTGGGAAACCATGGCCATGATGCTCGGGCCGATCGAGTTCCGCTGGAACGACGCGCACGACGCCATGCGCAAGGCGCACGCGCTCGCGCCCGGCAACGGCCAGATCCTCATGA
Source organism: Candidatus Eiseniibacteriota bacterium (assembly GCA_016710095.1). Classification (GTDB taxonomy): domain Bacteria; phylum Eisenbacteria; class RBG-16-71-46; order RBG-16-71-46; family RBG-16-71-46; genus CAIXRL01. The sequence continues at coordinate 163,820 of JADJLL010000006.1, forward strand.
TGCTCGCGCACTTCGAAGCCGTCATGGGAGACATGGAGTCGGCGCTCACGATGAGCGAGCGCGCGCTCGCGCTCGATCCGCTGTCCGCGAACAACATCCTCAACCGCGGACGCATGCTCGCGTGGTCGGGCCGGAACGCCGAGGGCGAGGTCGTGATCCGCCGCGCGCTCGAGCTGAGCCCGGAGATCTCGAGCGGCTGGGCGCAGCTCGCGTGGACGCTCTTCTATCAGGGCAAGATCGACGAGGCCGTGGCCGCCGGACGGAAGGAAGTCCGCCGCGGCTACCAGCTCTGGTTCGAGAGCTCGACGCAGCACCTGACGGGCGACCGGGACGCATCGGACCGCTCGCTGCAGGAACTGCTCACGCTCGGCGACCACTGGGGATTCCAGATCGCCATGGTGTACTCGGCGCGCGGCGAGCACGACGAGGCGTTCCACTGGCTGGAGCGCTCGTACGAGTTGCGCGACGCCGGCCTGTCGATCGGCACGCTGTGCCCGCAGCTCGCATCGATCCACACCGATGCGCGCTGGCTGCCGTTCCTGCGGCGGATCGGGATGCGCAGCTAGCCGCGCCTAGAACGCCGCACCGAGCCGCACGCTCGCGCCGTCCCGCTGCGGCAGCACGACGGCCCACAGTCCGTCCGGCCAGCGGCGCTGCGCCCACTGGTCGGCGCGGTACGACACCCAGCCGCCGATCGCCGCGCCCGCCACGACGTCGCTCGGCCAGTGCACCCGATCGCGCACGCGCGACCATGCGGTGAGCGTCGCGGCGGGATAGAGAACCGCCGGTACCCACGGCGTGCGCGTCTCGGCGTCGAGCGCCGCGGCGAGCGAGAACGCCATGGTCGTGTGGCCCGAGGGAAAGCTGTCGTGGCCCGAAAACGGCTCGAAGCGCCCGGGGTCGGACGACTCGTGCGGGCGGAAGCGGCCGGCGCTCACCTTGAGCGCGGTCGTGACCACGCCCGCGCTCGCGCATGCGAATGCGACGCGCTCGGTGGCCGCGGCGAAGCGCGGGTGACCGGTGAGACGAGCGACGCCGTCCGCGGCGAGCAGCGCGGGCGCGATCGCGAGGTGATTGCCGAACTGCTTGCCGGCCTTCGCGGCGTCGCGCGCACGCGCGCCGTCGGAAGCGGCGATGCGGCGCGACCAGTCGGCGTCGTTCGCGGCGGCGAGCGCCACCGCGGCGGCGCTGCCCGCGGCGAACCACGCGTCGCGGTGCGAGCAGCGCGTGCGGCCCTTGCGCCCGCGCACCCGCGCGTGCGCGGAGTCCGGTGACGCGGTCACCGCGCCCGAAGGCGCGGCCCACGACAGCGTCAGGCACAGCGCCGCGGCGAGCCGCGCGTGCGGCAGCGCCCGCGCGGCGGTCACGTGCGGCGGACGAGCACCAGCGTGATGTCGTCGGCGCGGGGTGTGCCCGAAGCGAACGCGTCCACGGTGACGATCACGTTGCGCGTCGCCAGGTCGAGGTCCGGCGCGGCCGAAGCCTGGCCGAGCACTTCCTCGAGCCGATCGTCGCCGAAGAACTCCTCGCCGCACATCGCCTCGGGAATGCCGTCCGAGTAGAGCGCGAGCGTCTCGCCCGATCCGATGGTCGTGCTCGCCGCGGTGTACGGGAACGACTCCATCATCGCGACCGGAATGCCCGTCGCCTCGAGCTGGCGTGTCGCGCCTTCGCCAAAGACGAGCGGCGCGTTGTGCCCGGCGTTGCAGTACGTGAGTTCGCCGCTCGCGGCGTCGAGACAGCCGACGAACAGCGTTACGAACCGGCCCGGCTCGGTCGAGCGGAACAGCACGTCGTTGAGCCGCGTGACGAGCTCGGCCGGATCGGTGCACGAGTTGTAGAGCACGCGCGCGGACGTCACGGTCGAGCTCATGAGCAGCGCGGCGCCCATTCCCTTTCCGGAAACGTCGCCGATCACGATCACCCAGCGTCCGTCGGAGCGCTGGTGGAAGTCGTACAGGTCACCGCCGACCTCGAAGCAGGTCTCGACGCGCGCCGCGCAGGCGTAGCCGCGCATGTCGGGCGCCGGAGGCAGCAGCGACTGCTGGATGCGCGTGGCCGTCGCGAGTTCCTGCTGCATGCGGAGCCGGTGCGCCTCGGACTCGAGCAGGCGCGAGTTGCTGATCTTCACCGCAGCCATGTTCGCGAGCACGGTGAACACCTCGAGGTGTTCCTCGTTGTACTCGACACGGATGTCGGTCGTGTCGGCGTACAGCACGCCGAGCACCTTCTCGTTGTCGAAGAGCGGCACCGCCATCGCGGAGCGGATCGACTGCACGAGCACGCTCTCCTGCGCGGAGAAGCGCGGGTCCTCGGACGCGTCGCGCGTGACGACCGACTGGCAGTCGTCGAGCACCGTGTTGAGGATCGTCGTGGACAGCGCGAGCGGCTCACGCGTCGGCACGCCGAGGTGACGCACGGCGATCTGCGCCGGCGCATCGCCCTTCTTGTCGCGCAGCAGGATCACGAGGCGGCTCGCCGGAACGGCGCGCTCGACCACGCGGAGCACTTCCTCGCACGTCTCGCGCAGCGGGCGCGGCAACACGAGCATCTGTCCGGCTTCGGCGAGCAGCGCGACGAGGCGCGAGCCGTCGGAGCCCTTGCCGGCGCGGCTGATGATCTCCTTCGCGCCCTGGCGCACCGCGGAGCCGAGCCCCGTGGACTCGCTGAAGCGCGTGCGGTTCGCGGCCTGCTCGGCGCCGAAACGCACCTCGACCTGCCCGAACTGGATGCTGTCCCCTTCCTTCAGCGTGACCCCGGTGTCGCGCACTTCGACGCCGTTCAGCCGCGTGCCGTTGCGACTGCCGAGATCGCGCAGGAGCCAGCCGCCCGTACTGCGACAAACCTCGGCGTGTTCCTTGGACACGGTCGCGTCCGCGAGCTGGATTTCGCAGCGCGAGGAGCGGCCGATGCGCAGGAGATCGCCCGTCACGGGCCAACTGCGGCGCTGTCCTTCGACGACGGCGGTGAGGAGAAGATCCATGGGTCCTTGGCAGGGGGAAGAACGTGGATTCCGTCGCGGATCCGGCCCGGGGCCGGGCGCGCACGATAGGCGGTCCACTGTAGCCGACGGCCACCCCGGCGGACACGGCAATTTCGTGTGCGGACACGGCTCGTCGGCGGGGCGGGCGCTCGAGGGCCATGTTAGAAGCGGCGACTCGCGGCGTAGGCCCGTGCGACGGCCGGCCCCCGATCGGTGCCGGCCCCGCCCTCGAACTGGAGACCCGCGATGACCACCCCGCACCTGCGCTCGATCGTGCTGTCGGCCCTTCTCGCGTGCGCCTTCCCCGCGCTCGCCGCGGCCGGGAACCTGGTCCCCAACCCGAGCTTCGAGTCGTACACGTCCTGTCCTTCGGGCTGGGGACAGATCAACGTGTGCGCGCCGTGGGACACGCCGAACACGGGAACGTCGGATGCGTTCAACGCGTGCGCGCCGGTGAGCTTCCCGAGCGTGAACGTGCCGAACAACCAGATCGGCTGGCAGAACGCGCGCACCGGCGTGGGCTACGCCGGGCTCATCCCCTACTCGGCCGCGCCGGACTATCGCGAGTACGTGAGCGCGCCGCTCACGTCACCGCTGCTGCCGGGACAGCCGTACACGCTCACGTTCTGGGTGTCGCTCGCGGACAGCGCGTCGCTCGCGCTCGACCGGCTCGGCGCGTACTTCTCGGTCGGCGCGATCGGCCCGCTCAACAACTACGCGGCGCTCCCGTACACGCCGCAGGTCGAGAGCCCGGCGAACGTGTACCTGACCAACGCGACGCAGTGGACCGCGATCACCGGCACGTTCGTCGCGGCCGGTGGCGAGAACTGGATCACGATCGGCAACTTCCACGACGACGCGAGCACGAACCTCGTCGCGGGTCCCGGCACGTGGCCGGGCGGCTCGTACTACTACATCGAGGACGTGTCGCTCGAGCTGTCGCTGCCGACCGTGCAGGCGTGCTGCGGCGGCGACGGCTCGTGCTCGATGCAGTATCCGGGCGAGTGCACGCTGCTCGGCGGCACGCCCGCCGGTCCCGGCACGACCTGCACGGGAGGCGTGCAACCCGACGCCGGTCAAGCGCGGCACGTGGGGATCGCTGAAGAGCCTCTACCGTTAGGCGCGACGAGCGGAAGCGGGCGGCTGCCGTTACAGGCGGCGGCCGCCCGTTTCCGTTCTCATCCCCTCTTCGAATCGAAAGGTCCGCCATGCTGCCCTGGGTCGAACTCGGCCGCGCCGAAGTGCGCGGCGAACGCGAACCGCTGTTGCTCGTGCAGCGCGGCGACGAGTTCGTGATCCGGCTCGGCACGAACACGCTCATGAGCAGCGCCGCGCACGGCTCCGAAGAAGCGCTCGCCGAGAGCGCGTGCCTGTCGTTCGCCGAGTACGTCGACGCGCGCGTGCTGATCGGCGGTCTCGGCATGGGCTTCACGCTCGCGGCCGCGCTGCGCGTACTCGGCCCGGGCGCGCGCGTGGAAGTCGCCGAGCTCGTGCCCGCCGTGGTCGAGTGGAATCGCGGAGCGCTCGCCCACCTCGCCGGCGACCCGCTCGCCGACCCGCGCACGCACGTGCACGTGGGCGACGTGGGCAAGCTCTATCGCGGGCTCGACGGCGCGTACGACGCGATCCTGCTCGACGTGGACAACGGTCCCGACGGGCTCACGCGTTCGGGCAACGACTGGCTCTACGGCGCGGAAGGCCTCGCCGCGGCGCACCGCGCGCTCAAGGGCGGCGGCGTGTTCGGGGTGTGGTCCGCCACGCCCGACGACGCGTTCACGCAGCGGCTGGCCAAGGTCGGCTTCACGGTCGAGACGCAGGTGATCCGCGCGAGGCGCAAGCGCGGCGGCCGGCACACGATCTGGCTCGGGCGAAAGCGCGCCGGGCGGCGGCGCTGAACGCGCCTCCGGGCCACGATCAGGCGGCGCGCCGCTCCGATGCGCCGTCTTCGGAGTCGCCCAGGGACTCGATGCCGTAGACCTCGAGCATCACGTCGCCGAGCACCGCGGCGAGCGCGTCCACGATGGCGGGATCGAAGTCCGTACCCTTGCCGCTCTCGAGCTTCGCGAGGACCGCGGCCGGCGGCATCGCGGCACGGTAGCGGCGCGTGCTGGCGAGCGCGTCGAAGACGTCGGCGACGGCGATGATGCGCGCCGCCATCGGGATGTCCTCCCCCGCGACGCCGAACGGCCCGGTGCCGTCGAGCTTCTCGTGGTGGTACGCCGCGATCCGCGGCACGTCCCACAGATGCGACGGGTACTGGATCATGTCGAGGATGCCCTGCGTGTGGGCCGCGTGCAGTTCCATCTCACGGCGTTCTTCCGGCGTGAATGCGCCGGTCTTGAAGAGCACCTCGTCGCTGACGCCCTGCTTGCCGAGATCGTGGAGCAGCGCTGCGGTGGACAGGACTTCGATCTCCACCGCGCCGAGCCCGAGCTGCCGCCCGACGAGCAGCGCGATGCGCTGCACCCGCGCGCTGTGCTTCGCGGTGTCCTCGTCCTTGAGCGTCAGCGAGTGGACCAGCGCCGCGATCGTGGATTGAAAGGCAAGTTGCTGCTGCTGGTGCACCCAGAGATGTTCGAGCGAGAGGCTCACCTGGCTCGCGAACACGGACAGCATCTGCATGTCCTCGGTCGTGAAGTGCGCCTTGACCGGACGGCGCACGTCGAGCTGCAGGATGCCGAACGACCGGCCCTTGCTCATGAGCGGCGCGATGATCGCCGTCTCCATGCGGGTCATCAGGATACTCTCGCTCGAAGGGCCGGCCTGCTGCGCCTGCACGTAGAGCAGCGCGCAGCCTTCCTTCATGACGCGTTCGACGATGGTGCGCGAGAGCGGGACGCGCACGCCTGCGCCACCGCGTGCGGTCGCGATGAGGCGGCGCAACGGAGCTTCCTCGTGCTCGCGGGCGACGAGCAGGTGATGCGTCGCCTGCGGGAACGCGCGGAACGCGAAGTTCGCGATCACGCCGAGGAGCTTCTCCTCGTCGTCGCGCGCCTCCGAAGTCTCCCGCACGAGCGCCAGCAGCAGTTCCGCGACACGCGCGTCCGTGCGCGCCACGAGGCCACGCACGTCCTCCGCGTCGGCCGCGGAGTGACTGGCGAGCACCGTCGGCTCGGCGGTTTCGCCGCCCTGGAGGAAGCGGAGCTCCTCGGGCGCGAACTCGATGGGCAGTGGATCAGGCTGCATGTCCGTGGTGTCGGCACCTTCCCCCCGAATCCGTCGCCTTCTTTCCTCCGGTATCCCGGGAACGGCCCGGGCCTTTCCGGCACCCCGGCGCCGGCGCTCCGCGTTCTAGGGCCTTCCGTTCGTCCCCCGCAACACGCCGTTCGTCGGAGGAATCGCGCCGGACGACGAACGCACGCAACGTTTCGGGTGGCCCGCCGTATCCAAGCGCGCAGGAACGGCACTCGCGCACGATCACACTTCGAAAAGCCCGTCAGGGTGACGGGGCTCCCCGCCGCGAGACCGATTCCTCCGAAGAAGGAGAAGCGCCATGCATGCGATGCGGACGGTTGCCCTGGTCGGATTGGTCGCGGGACTCCTGACGTCGAACGGCGCCGCGGGTGCGCAGCCTCTCGAAGGGCGCACGCTCCCCGCGCTGCGGCTCGCCTACTCGAACGAAGTGACGGCGCGCGCGGAGTACGAAGCGTACGCGGCCCGCGCGGAAGCCGAGGGCCTGCTGGGCGTGCGCGATCTCTATCGTGCGCTCGCGCAGTGCGAAGCCGAGCATGCCGCGCGGCACGCACACTTGATCGAGGCGTCGGGCGAAGTGCCGGTCGCGATCGCCGCCACTCCGACGGTGGGTACGACGCGCGAGAACCTCGCACGCGCGTTCTCGAGCGAGCGCCGCGAACGCCGCGTGCGCTACGCGAAGCTCGCCGAAGCCGTACGCCCGGAACTCGCGTACGACGTACTCGCGGACCTGCGCTGGTGCTCGGCGGCCGAGGCGACCCATGCGAAGGCGCTGTCCGAGGCGCTCGAAGGGATCGACGACCTGCGCGCGCCGCACGTCTGGTACGCGTGCTCCGAGTGCGGCAGCATCCGCGGCGAGCATTCGCACGAGCGCTGTGCCTGCGGCATGACGGGCGACACGTTCCTCGCGCTCGGCGGCGGCGAGGACCTCCGCGAGACGGCGCAGCCGGTCGCGTCCGCTCCGGTGATCGCGTGGCTCGAACTGGGGCTCGGCCGCAGTCTGATGTTGGGTGCCCCGGACGAGAAGTGACCGAAGCGGCACTGGCCGCCGCGATCGAACCGGGGATCGCGAGGGACGATCGGCGCGCGAGCCGGTCGTCCCTTTCGCTCGCTCAGCGGTCGCGGCGCCCTCTCGTCGCGATCCACACCGCCGCGAGCCAGGTCGGCACGAGGTCCACGCCGGGAACGAGTTCGGCGGCGAGCGACGGCAGGAACGCCCAGTGCCAGCCGCAGAGCTTCACGAGAACCGCGGCCGTCACGACCTCGAGCGTGGCATCGAACGGCGACGCGATGCCCGGCGCGAACAGAGGCAGGAACACCCACTGCAACCCGTCGGCCACGGCCGCCACCACCCACGGAAGCCAAACGATCCGGCGCGGAACGGGCGCCGGACTCGGCAAGGGACTCGACGCGGGACCCGGCGCCGGCGAACGCTCTTCGATGTCGGGCATCGTTCTCCCTCCCGTTCTCGTGCGCGTGAAGTGGTGCCGGGACCGGGAATCGAACCCGGACGGGATTGCTCCCAGCGGATTTTAAGTCCGCTGCGTCTGCCAGTTTCGCCATCCCGGCACTGTGTGACCTCGAACCGGACGCCTCGCCGCACAAAACGAAGCGCCCGGGATCTCTCGCGTGCGAGAAGTCCCGGGCGCCGATGCGCGTGAATGCCGCAGGCGACTAGTGCCCGTGACCGCCCGCGCCCTCTAACACGTCCACCACGCGGACCACCGGGTAGCGCGCGAGGAAGTTCTGCACCGCGAAGCCGAACAGTCCGAGGAAGCCCAGCGTCACGCCGATCTCGGGCAGGCCGACCCACACCTGCTCGGCGTTCAGCGACGGCATCACCAGCACGTGGCGCTCGACCCAGATGCCGACCATCGCGATGACCGAGAACATGGTCAGCAGCGCGGGGTTCGTCTTGCTCGTCTTGTTGAGCATGCCGAGGAACGGGATCACGAAGATGAGCGTGAAGGCGACGAACGACAGCGTCCGCCACGGCTCCTCGAAGCGCACGAACACCCACCACGTTTCTTCCGGCATGTTCGCGTACCAGATCGGCAGGTACTGCGACCAGAAGAGGTAGCCCCAGAACACGCACCAGGCGAACAGCACCTTGCCGATGTCCCAGTACATGTTCGTCGTGATGTAGGCCTCGAGCTTGTAGCGCGTGCGCAGCTGCGCGGCGAGCAGGCTCGTCATGGCGACCGCGGTGATGAACGCGCCGGCGTACACCCACCAGCCGAACAGACCGCTCACCCAGTTGGGCGTCAGCGCCATGATGAAGTCCCACGCCATCACGGAGAACGACACCACGAACAGCAGCGCGAGCTGCGGCGCGAGGTGCGCGGACTCGTGACGGGCGGACTCGAACTCGGCCTGGTCACCCTTCCAGTTCGCCGTCAGCTTCTCGTACTCGGCCTTCAGCCGGCCGTCCACGTACGGCTTGATGGCCTGCAGGTCGCGGCGCATCGAGACGTGCACGAGCTTCTTGGCGAGCATCCAGAACAGGAGCAGGCCTCCGAGCGTGCGGACGTAGAGGAACGGCACGTTGAGGAACGGCACCTGGCGCGGCTCGACGTGCTTCACCCACGGCAGGTACGTCCAGATGCCGGCGAACAGCAGCACGGCCATGGTCGCGATGCCGTACGGCAGGTACGCCGAGAACGACTCCGCGATGCGCATGATCGGCCCGCCCCAGCGGCCGTTGGCCAGCCGGATGGCGCACGCGAGCGCGATACCGCCCATCGCGATGCCGAGGAAGTACAGCGTGTTGATGGTCCATGCGCCCCACGCCCGAAGCGGGTTCGTGAGGAACAGGTAACCGAACGCCACCAATCCGACCACGATCAGCGCGATCCAGATCTGTCGCTTCTGGGCGCTCGGCTGGACCGGCAGCTTGCTGGCGATATCCCGGAGAACGGCCTCGTGGCTCATCGCGGACTGACTTTCTGCTGATGGCGGATGTAATGAACGAGGTCCCACGCGTCGTGGGCCGAGAGGGCGTTGCCGAACGACGGCATCACGACTCCACCGTGGCGCATGTACGAGTAGATGAAGCCGTCCGTGCGCTCACGCGTCGCCTGCGCGAGCAGGTCCGGCGGAGGCATGAACTGCGCGGCCACCGGGCCGTCACCCATCATGGTCTTGCCGTGGCACGTCCAGCAGATGGTGTGGAACAGCGTGTCGCCGCGGACGATCGAAGCCTCGTCCGACGGGAACGGTTCCTTGATCGCCATCGTGGCCGCCGGCTCGTACGGAGCCTCGCCGATGTAGAGGTCGCGACCGATGCTCGCGACGGACAGCGAGTCCGGCCCGCGGAACGGGCGCGCCTTCGGGTTGAGCGGATCGCCGCGCTGCGGGTCGATCGCCACCGTCTGCCGCATGTCGCGGATCGGGTAGTACGACAGGTGCGTCAGCGACTTCGTGAGGTCCTGGCAGCCCTGCTGGAAGGACACCGACCAGAGCGCGAGGAACGCGAGAAGGAGCTTGGCCTTAAGCATGGACCTGCACCTCCTCGGCCGCGTGGCCCTTCATGAGCTGTTCGATCTTCGCGGCTTCGGCGGCCGAGCACGGCACCCAGATGCCGATGCGGTCTTCCTGGAAGCGCGGATCGTACGGCGCGACCTGCTTGAGCTGCGGCAGGCGGCCGAGCGCCAGCATGCCGAGCAGATTCGACAGGCCGGCGATGAGAATCATGGACTCGTACCCGAGCACGGTCATGGGGGGAACCGAGAAGAGTTCCTTGCCGCCGATGACGAGCGGCCACGACGCGATCGAGTAGAAGCAGAGCGCGAAACCGCCCGTCACGCCGAGGAAGCCGCCGACGGCGGTGACCCAGCGCACGAGCGAGGGCCCCTGCTCCATCGCGTGCTCGATCTCGTGATGCGGCACGGGCGAGAAGACGTTGAGGTTCTTGTGGCCCGCGCCGCGCAGCGCCGTCACGGCGTCGGTGGCGTCGTCCACGTAGTACCAGATGCCCATCACGCCGTGGAACTTCGGCGCGGGCGGGTTCAGGAGTCCGTCGATCATCTTGAGGATCATCAGTGCGCCCTCCTCTTCGGCATCGGGAGGGTCTCCTTGATCTCGGCGATCGAGAAGGCCGGCAACACGCGCACGAACACGAGGAAGAACATGAAGAACCACGCGAAGGATCCGACGATGAGCGCGAGCTCCGTGATCGAGATCCGGTAGTAGAACCAGTTCGCGGGGTTGAACGTGCGCGTGAGCGACGTGACGATGATCACGAAGCGTTCGAACCACATGCCGATGTTCACGAAGATGCTGAGCACCAGCAGCGCCGTCATGTTCCGTCGCACCGACTTGAACCAGAGCGACATCGGGAAGATGACGTTGCACGAGAACATGATCCAGAACGCCCACCAGTAGTGGCCGGTGGCGCGGAACCAGAAGACGTCTCGCTCCGCCGCGCTGGGGCCGTACCAGGCCATGAAGAACTCGGTCAGGTACGAGTAGCCGACCATGCAGCTCGTGAGCAGCACGAGCTTGGCGAGCTTCTCCATGTGATCGATCGTGACCAGGTGCTGAAGGCCGAAGCCCTTGCGGATGATCACGAGCAGGAAGATCACCATGCCGACGCCGGAGAAGATGGCGCCCGCCACGAAGTACGGGGCGAAGAGCGTCGAGTGCCAGCCGGGCGTCTGCGCCATCGCGAAGTCCCAGGACACGACGCTGTGCACGGAGAACACGAGCGGCGTCGCGAGGGCGGCGAAGAACAGGTACGCGCCGTAGAAGTGCTTCCACTGGTAGTTCGCGCCGGTCCAGCCGAACGAGAAGATCGTGTAGATGAGCTTGAGGATCGGATGCTTGGCCCGGTCACGCGCAGCGGCGCAGTCCGGAATCAGGCCGACGAGGAAGAAGATGCTCGACACGGTCAGGTACGTGTTCACGGCGAACACGTCCCACTCGAGCGGCGAGCGGATGTTCGTCCAGAGCTGGCGCTGGTTCGGGTACGGGAAGAGCCAGTAGTCGAACCACGGACGGCCGGTGTGGATGGCCGGGAACATCGCGGCGGTCAGCACCCCGAACACGGTCATCGCTTCTGCGATGCGGTAGACCGCGCGCCGGAAGTGCGACCGGAACAGGAAGAGCACGGCGGACACGAGCGTGCCGCAGTGCGCGATGCCGACCCAGAACACGAAGTTCGTGATGTCGACGGCCCACATGACGGGGCGCATGAAGCCGGAAACGCCCCAGCCGTGCACGATCAGGTTTCGAACGGCGGCGAGCGCGACGGCGAGCACAACGAGGTCGAACAGGAACAGCGCCCACCAGACCTTGCCCGGCCAGGCCACCATGCTCAGGACGTCGTCGTTGAGCGATTTCTGGGTGACCGGGCGGTCCGGAACGTCGTTCACGCCGTCCACGGCGATATTCTTCAGGGTCGTCGAGCTCACGCGTGGCCCTCGTTCGTGGTTTCACGCTGGATCTTCTGCAGGTACGTCACGCCCGGACGCGTGTGCAGCTCTTCGAGCACCCAGTACTTGCGCTCGCCGTAGCTCTTCGCGTGGACGGCGCTCGCGGGATCCGCGAGGTCGCCGAACGTGATGGCCTGCGTGGGGCAACTCTGCGAGCAGGCGGTCTGGATCTCGCCGTCACGCAGTTCGCGCTTCTCGTCACGCGCGTTGCCCTTGCCTTCCAGAATGCGCTGGACGCACATCGTGCACTTCTCCATGACGCCCTTCGAGCGCACGGTCACGTCCGGGTTGAGCTGCCAGTTGAGCGGCTCGGGGAAGGCGAACGTCGTCTTCTCCGGCGCCGAGTAGTCGAACCAGTTGAACGAGCGCGCCTTGTACGGGCAGTTGTTGGAGCAGTACCGCGTGCCGACGCAGCGGTTGTACACCTGACCGTTGAGGCCTTCGGAGGTGTGGTAGGTCGCGTAGACCGGGCACACCATCTCGCACGGCGCGTCGCTGCAGTGCTGGCACATGCTGGGCAGGAAGCGCACGTCGTTCGCGCCGCCGTCGAGCTTGTCCTCGAAGCGGTCGATGCGGATCCACGCCATCTCGCGGCCCTTCTTGATCAGCTCGGGCCCGACGACGGGAATGTTGTTCTCGGCGTAGCACGCGACCACGCAGGCCGCGCAGCCGTTGCACGCGTTGAGGTCGATGGCCATCGCCCAGCGGTGCTTGGCGTTCTTGCCGTAGCTGCCTTCGGACACCGGCTCCGACTTCGGGTGGCGCACCTTCTCCTTCGGCTCGAAAGCCGAGAGCGAATGCGCCGGCGGGACGTAGCCTTCCGGCCGCGCGAGCGGCTCGGTGTACTTGCCGGGCTTCGTCTGCACTTCCTCGGAGAGGATGCCGCCCTTTTCGGTGAGACGGCCGAGCGAATGACCGGCGTGTGCGCCGTGTTCGCCGTGTCCGCCCGCCAGCAGCGCGGCGACCGGGATCACCTGCGCGAGCTCGCGCTCGTGCTGGTTCTTCTCGGCCTGCTGCAGGTAGAGACCCATCGCCTTCGAGCCGCGCGAGAGCTTCGCGCGCGCGCCCTGGTAGGCCAGCGCGCCGCTCGCCGCGTCCGTGCCCTCGGGCAGGAGCGCCAGCGCGTTGACGCCGCGCGCCTGGGCGTAGCGGCCGTAGGCCGTGTGGCCTTGGCCGAGGCCGAGCGCCACGGTGTCCTTGCGGATGCCCGAGTACAGGTAGGCCGGCACTTCGACCTTGCCCGCGCTCGTCTCGATCACGATCGCGTCGCCGCTCTTCACTCCGAGCTTCTTGGCGGTCTCGGGATGAATCTCGGCCCAGGATCCCCACACGGCCTTGGAGGTCATGTCGGGGAGTTCCTGCAGCCACGGCTTGTTCGCGCCGCGACCGTCGTAGAAGTTGTTCGAAGGCGTCACGACGAGCGCGAAGTCGCCTTCCGCGGCCGCGGGAGCGGCGAACGCCGGCGTGCCGGCCCAGCGCACGGACGTGTTCGCGGCGTCTTCCCACACACCACCGGCGGCCACCGTCTCGTCCCAGAACAGGTCGAACGAGCGGCCGTTGCCGAAGCGCGCGTGCTGCGCCTTCCAGCGAGCCTTGAGGTCGTCGAACGCCGTGGCGCCCCACGCGCCGGTCACGTTGGCCGCGGTGGCGAGCGTGATGAGCGTGTCGCCGAACGGACGCGAGTCGAACATCGGCAGCGGGCGCATGGAGGGCTGCTGCAGCGACCAGACCCCCTTCGCCGACTGCGCGTCGCCCCAGCTCTCGAGCGCGTGCGCCGAGGGCAGGATCACGTCGCAGAGCGCCGCGGTCTCGTCGAGCGTGCCCGACAGCGAAACCTTGAAGCCGACCTTGCCGAAGCCGTCCGCGAACTTGGTCCACGCGGGCGTCGAGTACGCGGGGTTCGTGCCGTGCACGAACGCGACGTCGAACGCGCCGTTCGCCATCTCGGCGACGATCGCGGCGAACTCCGCGTAGGACGCGAGGCCGTCGAGGTTCAGCGGGCGGTCGAACAGCACCGTGCTGCCGACGTTGCCGGCGGCGTAGTTGAGCAGGTTCACCGCGGCGACGAGCGCCGTGGCGTTCGGACCCTGCGTCGCGATGCCACCCGCGATCGCGAGCGACTTGCCGCTCGACTTCGCGAAGAGGCGCGCGAGACGCTGGACGTCTTCGGCCTTCACGTCGGTCTGCGCCGCGACCGCTTCCGGCGTGAACGCCGAGACGGCCGAGAGCATCGCGCCGCGCTCGCCGAGCGCCGGTCCGAGATTCTCGTTGAGGATCACGTGCGCCATGCCCAGCGCGAGCGAAAGCTCGGCGCCCGGCTTGATGGCGACCCATTCGTCGGCGTTCGCGCCCGTCAGCGACAGGCGCGGCTCGACGGAGATGAAGTGCCCGGCGCCGTCCTCGTGCTTCGCGCGCATGGCGGCGAAGCCGCGCGCCTGCGAGACCGGCTGGCCGAACGTCTCGAGGAAGTCCGTGCCGAACGACACCACGCACCGCGCGTTCTCGAACGCGTAGCGCGGCACCGAGGCGAGGCCGAACGTCTTCGCGTTCGCGGCCTTCACGGCTTCGTAGCCGAACGGCTCCCACATCACGAGGCGGGCGCCGGCGGCGGCGGCCCACTCGGAAGCGAGCGCGCGCGTCGAACCGGACTCGAGCCCCGTGAGGAGCAGCGTCTTGCCCTTCGCCGCGGCGAGCTTCTCGCCCACCATGGCGATCGCTTCGTCCCACGTGACGTTCTTCCACGTGGCGCCGTTGCGCACCATCGGGGACTTCACGCGATCGGGATCGTAGAGCCCCTGCAGGCCGGACTGGCCGCGGGCGCAGAGACCGCCCTGGCCGATCGGGTGCTTGGGATTGCCTTCGATCTTGATGGCGCGCCCTTCACGCGCGCGCACCACGATGCCGCAACCGACGGGGCATTCGCGGCACGTGCTCGCGTAGTGGTACGGCACGCCCGGAAGGATGTCGTCCGGCGCGACGAGATACGGATAGAGCTTGTCCGCCGGGGGCTTGGCGCAACCTGCGGCGGCGCCGGCCACACCGACACCGACCAGCTTCAGGAAGTCGCGACGGCTGAAGACCACGGAATCCGACATGGGTCCTCTAGTGGTGACAGACCAGGCAGTCCATGGTCGCCGGACGCTTCTGGTCGTTGAGGTTCTGGCGGTGGCAGCTGACGCACCACCCCATCTTCAGCGACGAATACTGGTAGACCACGTCCATCTCCTGCACCGGGCCGTGACACTCCTGGCACTGGAAGCCGGACTGCACGTGACGCTTGTGATTGAACTTCACGTGGTCGGGCAGTGTGTGGACTTTGACCCACGGGATCTGCTCACCGCGGTCCCAGAAGCCCGTGAGCTTGATGATCTCGGGGCGATCCGCGACGGCGATCTTGTGGCAGCCCATGCACGTACTCATCGCGGGGATGTTCGCCCACTGAGACTTGTACGCGCCGTAGTGGCAGAACCTGCAATCCATCTGCAGTTTGCCGGCGTGGATCTTGTGGCTGAATTTGATGGGCTGCGCCGGCCCCTTGTTGGCGCCCATCTGGACGCTGAACGACTGCGAAAGGGCGACGCTGGCGACCGCGAGGGTCGCGAAGACGAGTACTGCGGCGATGGTCTTGTTCATGGCCGTGCGGCACCGTAAGGAAGTGTTCCCGACGTGTCAACCGGATTGTGAACGTTGGCACGAAGTCCGGGCCAACTCGTGAGCGGGCCGAGCACTGACTCCTTCATGAACTCTCTCCTGCCGTGAGTGGCGCTCACAGTTTCTTTCCCGGCGCGACGCTCTTGAGCCAGTCGCCCGTGATCACGCGCTCGTCCAGCTCGCGTCCGTTGAGAATGGCGGCGTCCTCGAGCGGAATCGCGCACGGCCCGAGCTTGCCGATCATCACGTTGAACACTCCGGCCGAGGGCGATTGGCCCACGACCACGCGGTCCGGCGTCGGCGAGGCGCGACGCGCATCCTGCAGCGGACGCAGCGATCGCGCGAGCGAGCCGAGCTTCACGTCGTTCGCATCGCCCACCGCCGCGCTCTGTCCGAGGAACTGCACGAGACGATCCGGGCCCTGGCGCACCCACGCGGCGAACAGCACCGTGCCCGTGGCCGCGCCGTTCGCGGGCGGCGTCACGATGTGCCCGACCCACGCCGGCCAGCCGCCGATCGTTTCGACCGCGCCGGTGGCGCTCGCGACGCGTCCGTCACGCTTGAGCGCGGCCACGTATTCCGCGGGCGACAGCGTGCCGGCGTTGGGCGCGAGCGTGACCTGCGCGAACGCCGCCTTCGACGGCTCCTGCGCGACGAGCGACGAGTGGCTGTTCTGCTTCGCCCACCCGTCGGGGAACAGGAGTTCGAATCCCATGCCCGGCTGGTAGAAACGCGAGCCGTCGAAGTAGCCGCCGCGCGGATCCTCGCCGAACACGACGCCGCGGAGCCGGTCCATGTACGTCTTCTGCTGCACGAGAAGTCCCGTGCGCGTGCCGACGGCCGTCGCCGCGAGCGCGGTCGTTCGCGCTTCGCGATCGCCCGGATCGGGATGCGTGCTCAGGTAGAACGGCAGCGAGCTGCCGCCGCGTTCGCCGATGCGCTTGAGCATCGCGTACGTCGCGGGGATCTCGCGCGGGTCGTAACCCGCCGCGATCGCGTACTTGATGCCGAGCGCGTCCGACTGGCTCTCGTCGTCGCGGCCGTACTTGAGCATGAGCAGCCCGAGCGCCTGCTCGGCCGCGCCGCTGTAGCGCGCGAACGTCTGCGAGAACGCGCCGGCGAGCCCGAGGCCGAGCCCGGCGAGCTGCTGCTGCGTGATGTGCTTGGCGGAGTGGCGCGCGGTGACGTGGCCGATCTCGTGGCCGAGCACGCCCGCGAGCTGCGCCTCGCTGTTCAGGTGCGCGAGGATGCCGCGCGTGATGTAGATGTAGCCGCCCGGCATCGCGAACGCGTTCACCACCGGATCGTCGAGCACGGTGAAGTGCCAGTCGAGGTTCGGCAGCTCGCTCACCTTCGCGAGTTTCTTGCCGACGCTGTCCACGTAGGCCTGCAGCTTCGCGTCGTCGTACTGGCCGTACTCGGCGAGCGTCGCCGAGTAGCCGTCCTTGCCGATCTGCAGTTCCTGGTCGGCGGAGACGAGCGAAAGCTCACGCTTGCCGGTGACGGGATTGACCGCGCAACCGGTCAGCAGCAGCAGCGAGGTGAGCGCGAAGAGTGCGGCGAACGCCGTGAGGGCGCGGTGTGCGCGACGCAGTCCGAGTGCCATGGACGAGTGTTCCTCCTTGAACGCTGGAACGTGGAGCGGGAAGCGTTGCTTCTTCTAGTAGCGCGGCACGGCCGGATCTTCGGCCGACCACGCGTCGATGCCACCGTCGAGATTGATCACGCGCGTGAATCCGTCGCGCAGGAGCCACTCCGCGGCGGCCATGCTGCGCGCGCCATGGTGGCACATCACCACGACCGGGCGGGTGCGGTCCAGCTCGGACGCCCGCAGGGGAACCAGCGCGAGGGGAATGTCCACCGTGCCGCCGACGCTCGCGAGGCGCAACTCGAAAGGTTCGCGCACGTCGAGGAGCGTGAAATCCTCGCCGCGCGAACGCATCGCGATCACCTCGCGTGCACTCACGTGAGCGGGGCGGCCGTGCTCCGGCGCCCGCGTCTCCCGAGGCATTTCCTTCATCCCGCACCACTCCTCGTAGTCCACCAGTTCGCGAATGCTCGGCGCGTCGCCGCACAGCGGGCACGCGGGATCGCGGCCGATGCGCACTTCGCGCACGCGCATGGTCCACGCGTCGTAGAGCAGCAGCCGGCCGAGCAGCGTCTCGCCGCCGCCCAGCAGCAGCTTGATCGCCTCGGTCGCCTGGATGCTGCCGATCACACCGGGCAGCACGCCGAGCACGCCGGCCTCGGCGCACGAGGGCACCGTGCCCGGCTCGGGCGGCTGCGGGAACAGGCAGCGGTAACAAGGGCCCGTGCGCGCATCGAACACGCTCGCCTGCCCCTCGAAGCGCAGGATGCTGCCGTACACGTACGGCTTGCCCGCGAGCGCGCACGCGTCGTTCACGAGGTAGCGCGCGGGAAAGTTGTCGGTGCCGTCGAGCACGACGTCGTACTGCTCGATCACCGCGAGCGCGTTCGTGCGGTCGAGCTTCAGGTCGTGCGTCTCGACCGTGACGTGGGGGTTGAGGTCGGCCAGCCGCGCGCGCATGGAGTCCAGCTTCGGCCAGCCGATCTGCTCGGTGCCGTGCGCGATCTGGCGCTGCAGGTTGCTCTCCTCGACCGCGTCGAAGTCCACGAGACCGATGCGTCCGACGCCGGCGGCG
Organism: Candidatus Eiseniibacteriota bacterium; assembly: GCA_016710095.1. Lineage (GTDB taxonomy): Bacteria > Eisenbacteria > RBG-16-71-46 > RBG-16-71-46 > RBG-16-71-46 > CAIXRL01. The sequence goes on from JADJLL010000006.1 coordinate 181,741, forward strand.
GCGAGGTACAGCGCCGCGGGCGAGCCGAGCCCGCCGCATCCGACGACGAGCACGCTGCCGCCTTTCAAGCGGCGCTGGCCGTCCTCACCCACTTCGCCCAGCGTCAGGTGACGGCCGTAGCGGCGCAGCTCTTCGCGCGTGAGTTTGGGGAACGACTCGGACGGGATCGTCGGGGGCATGGTTCTCCGGCGTGGCGGCGCGGGTGGGATCGCGAAGCGCACGTTAGTGCGAACACGGCCGTGCGTGCCACGCCGAAATCGCGCCGCGTCGCTGGCGCGCGCCACGCGTGCCGATTAGGATGCCGCGCGTGATCCTCGCTGGCGACATCGGTGGCACCAAAGCCCAACTCGCACTCTTCGAAGACGGCGCGCACCCGCGCTCGCCCGTCCGTGAAGAGCGCCTGCCCACGAACGGCTCCCCTTCGCTCGACGCGCTGGTGAAGCAGTTCCTCGCGGCGACCGGCGCGAAGCCGTCGCGCTGCGTGTTCGGCATCGCCGGCCCGGTCTCCGACAACGTCTGCATCACGACGAACCTGCCGTGGCACGTGGACGGCAACGCCATGAGCGGTTCGCTCGGCGCGCCCGTCACGCTGCTCAACGACCTCGAAGCGAACGCCTGCGGGCTCGAGACGCTCGGCCCCGACGACCTGCTCGTGCTGCAGCCGGGCGTGCGCTCGCGCGGCAACCGCGCGCTCATCGCCGCGGGCACGGGACTCGGCGAGGCGATCCTCGTGCAGCACGGCGACACGTGGATCCCGATGGCGTCCGAGGGCGGGCACACGGACTTCGGCTCGCGCGACTCGCTCGAGGACGAACTCCTGCGCTGGCTGCGCGGCAAGTACGGACGCGTGAGCTACGAGCGCATTCTTTCCGGCCCCGGGCTCGCCGACCTCTATCGCTTCTTCCGCGAGACCAAGCGCGGCCACGAGCCGCCCGAGGTGGCGATGGCGTTCGACCGCGCCGAACAGCCCGCGGCGATCGTGACCGAGAGCGCGCTCGACGGCTCGTGCGAACGCGCGCGGCTCGCGCTCGATCGGTTCGTGCAGATCTACGGCGCCGAGGCCGGCAATCTCGCGCTCAAGGCGCTCGCGCTCGGTGGGCTCTACGTGGGCGGCGGCATCGCACCGCGGATGATTCCCGCCATCACGCGGGGTGGCTTCATGCAGGCGTTCTTCGAAAAGGGCCGCCTCTCCCCCGTGCTCACGCGCATTCCCGTTTCCGTCGTGCTCGATTCCAAGACCGCGCTGTGGGGTGCGGCCGCGCGCGCGCTGCTGCACTGACGCGCGTTCCCGGCCGATACCGACGGCGCACCCGGGTGGGCATGCGCTCCCCGGTTCCCATCGACCCGTTTTCCGGAGGCCGACCGTGAACCCGGTTTCGCCCGTCCCCACTCGCGACGCCCTCGACCAGAAGGCCATCCACACGCTGCGCTTCCTCGCCGCCGACACGGTCGAGAAGGCGAAGTCGGGGCATCCCGGCATGCCCATGGGCATGGCGGACGTCGCCTACACGATGTGGGCGAAGTTCATGCGCTGGCAGCCGAACGATCCCGCGTGGCACGGCCGCGACCGCTTCGTGCTGTCCACGGGCCACGGCTCGGCGCTGCTCTACTCGCTGCTGCACCTGGCGGGCTACGAAGTCTCGATGGACGACCTGCAGAGCTTCCGCCAGCTCGGCAGCCGCACGCCCGGCCATCCCGAGTACGGCTGGACGCCCGGCGTCGAAGTGACGACCGGTCCGCTCGGCCAGGGCATCGGCAACGCGGTCGGCATGGCGCTCGCCGCGAAGATGGCGGCCGCGCGCTTCAACGGCGCCGACTTCGCGCCGGTGGACTGGCGCGTGTTCGGCATCTGCGGTGACGGCGACCTCATGGAAGGCGTCTCGCACGAGGCGGCGTCGCTCGCCGGCCACCTCGGCCTCGGCAACATCGTGTTCGTGTACGACGACAACCACATCACGATCGAAGGCGACACGTCGCTCGCGTTCAGCGAGGACGTCGCGAAGCGCTTCGAGTCCTACGGCTGGCACGTCGGCCGCGCGAACCCGTACGACGGCGCGGACCTCGAGCGCGCGCTCGGCGAGGCGGTCGCGGAGGCCGCGCGCCCGAGCCTCGTGATCTGCCGCAGCCACATCGGCTACGGCGCGCCGCACAAGCAGGACACGTCGCACGTGCACGGCGAACCGCTCGGCACCGAAGAGCTCGCGGCCGCGAAGAAGAACCTCGGCTGGCCCGAGTCGCCGATGTTCCTCGTGCCCGACGACGTGCGCGCGCGCTTCGCCGAGCGCGCGGCGGCGAACAAGAAGGACTACGACGCGTGGCACGCCGGCATGAAGGCGTGGCGCGGCGCGAACGCCGAGAAGGCCGCGGCGTGGGACGCGATCATGGAGCGCCGCGTGCCCGCCGACCTGCTCGAACAGATGTGCGCCGCCGCGCCCACCAACAGCGCCGCGACGCGCGTGCACGGCAACGCCGCGCTGCAGATGGCGGCCGCGCGCGTGCCGGCGCTGGTCGGCGGCAGCGCCGATCTCGAGCCGAGCACGAAGACGCGCATCAAGGATTCGCCGAGCATAGCCAAGTCCGACTTCTCCGGACGCAACCTGCACTTCGGCATCCGCGAGCACGGCATGGGCGCGATCATGAACGGCATGGCGCTCGCCACGGGCTTCATCCCGTACGGCTCGAGCTTCCTCGTGTTCACCGACTACGCGCGCCCGAGCATCCGGCTTTCGGCGCTCATGAAGATCCCCGCGCTCTGGGTGTTCACGCACGACAGCATCTTCGTCGGCGAGGACGGCCCGACGCACCAGCCCGTCGAGCACCTCGAGGCGCTGCGCGCGATCCCCAACCTGCACGTGCAGCGTCCCGCCGACGGCCTCGAAACCGCGGCCGCCTGGGCGCTCGCGGTCGAACGCAAGGACGGCCCGACGCTCATCGCGCTCAGCCGCCAGAACACCGCCGTGCTCAATCGCCCGGCGAAGTTCGAGGTTTCCGACCTGCGCCGCGGCGCGTACGTGCTGCTCGAAAGCCCCGAGAAGCAGGCGCTCACGATCGTCGCCACGGGCTCGGAAGTCGGCATCGCGGTCGAGGCGGCAGGCAAGCTGAACGCCGACGGCATCCCGACCCGTGTGGTGAGCATGCCGTGCACGACGCTCTACCTGCAGCAGGACGAAGCAACGCGCAACGTGATCCTGCCTCCGGGCGGTCGGCGCGTGTCGGTCGAAGCGGGCACGACGGGTGGCTGGCGCCGCATCGTCGGCGAGCACGGGCTGTGCATCGGGATCGACCGCTACGGCGAATCCGCTCCGGCGCCGAAGCTCGCGGAACACTTCGGCCTGACGGGCGAGGCGATCGCCAAGAGGGTGCGGGAGTGGGCACGCGGTTGAGCGCTTCGCGTCACCGAGGGGCGGGACGTCGTTCGGCGGCCCCGCCCGCGGCGGTCTCACCGGCGAGCACGTGGGCGGCGCCACTGGTCGCGCTCCTGTGCGCCGGCATCACCGGCTGGACCTTTCTTCACGCTCGTGACTACGGCTTCGCGCCGGACGACTGGACCGCGCCCGCAGCGCCAGGGACCGCCCCGCCGGCCGCCCCTGGCGCTGGCTTTCGCAAGGCGCGCTGGGCGACGATCGCGGGTCCCAGCGGCGGCGCGCGCGCTGCGGTCGGATCGTTGGCGGTGCTCGGCGCCGCGCTGCTCACCGTCCACGTGGGAACTGGGCGCGCTGTGCCCGCCCCCGCGCTTCTCTCTTCCACTCCGGCTACTGGCTCAGTGCGAGCGGCGACACGCTATCCGCCCTGTTCGCGCTGCTCGCCGTCGCCGCCGTCCGCCGCGGCGGCCCCGTGCGATGGCTCGCGGCTCCGGCGCTCGTGCTCGCGCTCGGCGCCAAGGAGTCCGCCGTCGCGCTGCCGGTCGCACTCGCGGCCGCGTCGGTGTGCCGCGACGCACCGCTCGAGCGCCTGCGTGCGCTCGCGCGAGATCGCCTCACGTGGGTGCTCGCGCTGATCGGGGCGGCGTGGGTGATCGTGCGCGCACCGGCGGCAGGCGCCGCCCTTGGCGGCGCGGCGTACGCCTTTTCGTGGAAGGCCGTGTGGCCGAACCTGCTCACGTACGGCGCGTGGGCTGCGAACTGCTGGTGGCCGACCCTCAACGACATCAGTGACGCCGTCTCTCCCCGGCAGTTCGGATGGGGCATCGGCCTGCTCGCGCTCGGCGTGACCTCTTCGCTATTGCCGGTCACGCGGACGCGCGGAGCCGCCTCGGCCTTCGTCGCGTTCCTCGCGCTGCTCCTGCCGGTGCTGGCGCTGTCCTCGCACACGTACCACTACTACCTCACGCTTCCCCTGGCGGCGCTCGCCTGGTGGATCGCGGTCCTCGTGGACGTGGCGCTCTCGCGGGCGCCGCGAGTACCGGCGTGGGTGGCCGCCGTGGGACTCGTGCTGACGATCGCGGGAAACGGCCAGGCGATCGTGCGGCATGTCGAACGGTTGCCCTGGCGCGATCAGGGCCAGCGCTCGGAGGCCATCATGGACCGTGCGCTCATCGCCGAGCGGGCACCGCCGATCGCGCGGTTAGCCGCCGGGCGCGCGGTTGCGCTTGTGGCACCGCAGCCGCCATCGCCGCGCAGAAGGGCGCGGAACCGGGCACGAACGACGAGCACAACTTCCGCCGCGAGCACATTCTCGACGCCGAACGGAAGTGAAGTTCCCACGCCGGCGGACGGACGAGTACTGGGCGGTCTATCGCCCCGAGGGCCGGCTTCGCGTGATGCGGGCCGACACGCTCGTGCTCGCCGCCGGCCCGCCCCGCTGAACCACGGTCAGTTCTTCAGTCGCGGCGCGAGCCACTCCCCGATCACATCGAGCACTTCGCGGCGTACGTGTGAGTCCGGCAGCGACGAGTAGCCGTCTCCCCAGCCGTTCGGGTCGGCGAGAAACAGGTGGTTCGTCTCCGGGAAGACGCGCACGGTGACGTCGCGATTGCCCGCGTCGCGGAACGCCCTGCCGAGGATCTCCGCCTGTTCGGGCGTCACCTGGCGGTCGGTCGCCCCCTGCAGCACGAGCACCGGCGTCGCGCGAAGCGTACGCGCGACCATGAGCGGATCGTGCTTGCGGAACCAACCGAGCCACGGGTTCACACGCGACGCCGAATCGGTCTCGGCCGCCGCTGACGCGGCGAGCGAGTCGAGCGCCGCGCCACTGGCACCGCCGCGCTCGAGCGCCTGACGCTGCTGGAAGGCGATGATGCGCGCGCCGTCGTACGCCGGACCCGCGAGCAGCACGATGCCGCGCAGCTTCGGATCGCGCGCGGCGACCATCGGCGCGATGAGCCCGCCCTCGCTGTGCCCGACGAGCGCGAGACGCGCGCCGTCGATGTCGGAACGCGCGCGCAGGAACTTCACCGCCGCCTCGACGTCGTGCGCGAAGTCCTCCGACGTCGCGCGCACGGCGTTGCCGCCCGACTCGCCGTAACCGCGGTCGTCGAGCCGCAGCGTCGCGATGCCGCGCGCCGCGAGCGCCTCGGCCACTTCGCGGAATGGGCGGTAGCCGCGCACGAACGGGATCGCCTCGTCACGATCGGAGCTGCCGGAACCAGTGATCGTGACGACTGCCGCGCACTTGCCCTGCATGCCCTTCGGCTTCGTGAGTGTGCCCGCGAGTTCGAAGCCCTCGCTCGTGCGCACGCGCACGGACTCCGAGGTGTACGGCGCGCCGGCCGGCGCGGAGTAGTCGGGCTTCGCGCTCACGAGCAACCCTTCGGGCAGCGACTCGGCGCGCATGATGCGCACGCCCTGCGCGGGAATGGCGCCGCCGGTCACGTCACCGGCGGCATTCATCGCGAGCCGGATCTCGAGCCCGCCGAGCGAGAGCACGACGGTGTCGGCGCTCGCGCGCGTCACGACGGCCTCGATCGTCTTGCCGCCCGCGACCATGAACATCGGCACACCGGCGCTCTCACGGCGCATCGCGAGCCCGCGCCGCGCGACCTGCTCGAACAGCAGCATCGAGGGATTCAGGTACGGCACCGCTCCGGCGCTCGAGGGAAACGCCATGCGCGCGCCGCCGTTGATGTGCGTGATCACGCTGTCGCCCACGAACTCGGCGGCGGCGCTCTGCAGCGGCGCCGCGGTCGGCAGGTCCGTCGAGCGCCACGCGTCGAGCGTCATCGAGGCGGCGGACTGGTCGGCGTTCAGCTGGACCGCGTACTCGGTGCGCAGTTGCGCCGGCTTGAAGAGCACGACGCCCGAGACGCGCGCATCCACGCGCTCGAACCGTTCGAGCGCCACGGTGTCACCCGCGGCGATCATCACGAAGGCGCCGCGAGTGGAGGCATGGGCGGAAGACACGAAGACGGCCGCGGCGAGCGCTGCGGCGGTGAGCGAGGCGGCGAGGCGATTCATGACGGCTCCGGTGAGGCCGCGCGGCGGGCGCGACGGGGGACGGCGTATCGGGGTGTGACGGACGCGCGAACCATCGCGCCGCGGCGCCGCCGGTGGCAAGCGCTCCCCGACCAGCGCGGCGCCGCTTGCGCGAGCGCGGCGCGGCCGCGAATATCGCGCGCCGATTCGTGACACGTTCGTCCCACACGTTCCCCAACGTCCCAGGAGTTCCCGTGCGCTTTCCCCGTTCCAGCGGCGTGCTGCTGCACCCCACCTCGCTTCCCGGCCCGTTCGGCATCGGCGACATCGGCCCCGAGGCGTTCCGCTTCGCCGACTGGCTCGCCGAAGCGGGCCAGACCGTGTGGCAGGTGCTGCCGCTGGGCCCGACCGGATTCGGGGACTCGCCCTACCAGTGCTTCTCGGCGTTCGCGGGCAACCCGCTGCTGCTCTCGCCCGAGGCGCTCGTCGCCGACGGCGCGCTCACGATGGCCGACCTGGAAGGCACGCCGCACTTCCCCGCGACGCAGGTGGACTTCGGACCGGTGATCGAGTGGAAGCGCGCGCTGCTCTCGCGCGCCGCGGCGCGCTTCGCGTCGTCCGCCGCTCCCGCGCTGCGCGCGCAGCACGACGCGTGGTGCGCCGCGCAATCGTCGTGGCTCGACGACTACACGCTCTTCATGGCGCTCAAGGACGCGCACGGCGGCGCGCCGTGGTGCGAGTGGGCGGCGCCGCTGCGCTCGCGCGAGAGCGCCGCGCTCGCGGCCGCGCGCAAGAAGCACGCGGAGAAGGTCGCCGAGCATCGCTTCCTTCAGTTCGCGTTCTTCAAGCAGTGGAGCGCCCTCCGGGCGCATGCGCACTCCCACGGGCTTCCCGCTGATGGGCGACGCGCCGATCTTCGTCGCGTACGACAGCGCCGACGTGTGGGCGCGCCCGGAGCTGTTCTTCCTCGACGCCGAAGGCCGCCCGACCGTCGTCGCCGGCGTGCCGCCCGACTACTTCAGCGAGACCGGCCAGCTCTGGGGCAACCCGCTCTACCGCTGGGACGCGCACGAGCGCGAAGGCTTCGCGTGGTGGATCGCGCGCGTCCGCGCGCTGCTCGCGACCGTGGATCGCGTGCGCATCGACCACTTCATCGGCTTCTCGCGCTACTGGGAGATTCCCGCGGACGCGCCCGACGCGCGCAGCGGACGCTTCTGCCCCTCGCCCGGGCACGCGCTGTTCGAGGCGATCGAGGGCGCGCTCGGCCAGGTCGCGATCGTCGCCGAGGATCTCGGCGTGCTCACGCCCGAAGTCGAGGAGCTGCGCGATCGCTTCGCGTTCCCCGGCATGAAGGTCACGCAGTTCGCGTGGGGCTCCGGCGCGGACAACATGTTCCTGCCGCACGGCTGGAACGCGAACCTCGTCGCCTACGCGGGCACGCACGACAACGACACGACCGTCGGCTGGTGGAACCAGGCGAGCGACGGCGAGCGCGGGCACATGCAGGCGTACCTCGCCCGCGAAGTGCGCGAGCCGGCGTGGGACTTGATGCGCATGGGAATGGCGTCGGTCGCCGACACGTTCGTCGCGTCCGCGCAGGACCTGCTGTCGCTCGGCGGCGAAGCGCGCATGAACTTTCCCGGCAAGCCCGCGGGCAACTGGAGCTGGCGGCTGCGTGAAGGGGCGCTCGACGGCGGTGTCGCCCGCCGCCTGCGCGAGCTGACCGAGCTGTACGACCGCACGCGACGCTGACCGCCGCCACGCACGATTCCGGGCCGCCCGCGCTTGCACGCACGGGCGGCCCGGCGCATCTTTGCGCCGTGCTTTTCGACCCGCACGGTGCGCATCCGCGCCGCCGTGCTCCCACCGGCAAGGAGTGCCACGCATGAGCGCTCGCGCGCAGCAGTTGCTCACCCTCGGCCAGAGCGTCTGGCTGGACTTCATCCGTCGCGGCCCGCTCGTCTCGGGCGAGTTCGATCGCCAGGTCGCCGAGGACGGCGTCGTGGGCGTGACGTCGAACCCGACCATCTTCCAGCAGGCGATCGCGAAGAGCACGGACTACGACACGGCGCTCGCCGCGGCCATCGCGAAGGGGCTCGAGGGCGAAGCGCTGTTCGAGGCGCTGGCGATCGAGGACATCCAGATGGCGTGCGACCGTATGCGCGCCGTGTACGACGGCTCGAAGGGCCTGGACGGGCGCGTGAGCATCGAAGTGAGCCCGCGCCTCGCTCACGACTCGGCCGGCACCCTCGCCGCCGCGAAGCGCCTGCACGCGGCCGTCGCGCGCGAGAACGTGATGATCAAGATCCCGGCGACCGCGGCCGGCCTGCCCGCGATCACCGGCGCGATCGCCGCCGGCATCAGCGTGAACGTGACGCTCATCTTCTCGCTCGCGCGCTACGCCGAAGTGATGGAGGCGTACCTGCTCGGGCTCGAACAGCGCGCCGCCGCGGGCGGCGACCTGTCGCACATCCGCTCGGTCGCGTCGTTCTTCATCTCTCGAGTGGACAGCAAGGTGGACGCGGCGATCGACGCGCGCGCCGCGACGCTGCCCGCGGGTTCGACCGAACGCGCGGAGCTCGAATCGCTGCGCGGCAAGGCGGCCGTCGCCAACGCGCGGCTCGCGTACGCGGCGTTCGAACAGGTCTTCGGCGCGGCGCGCTTCAAGACCCTCGCCGCGAAGGGCGCGCACGTGCAGCGTCCGCTGTGGGCGTCCACGAGCACGAAGAACCCCACGTACCGCGACGTGCTCTACGTGGAAGAGCTGATCGGACCGGACACCGTGAACACGATCCCGCCCGCGACGCTCGTCGCGTTCAACGATCACGGCGTGGTCGAGGCGCGGATCCGCAACTCCATGGACGAGGCGCGCGCGCTGTTCGGCAAGCTGAACGCGCTCGGCGTGCCGGTCGAGTCGCTCATCGACCAGCTCGAGGGCGAAGGCGTCGTGGCGTTCGAGAAGTCGTACGACGACCTTCTCGGCGCCATCGAGACGCGCCGCCGCCAGGACGCCTCGAAGGGCTAGACCCTCGTTTCACGGGACTCGACGACGGCGGCGCTCCCCGCGGGGGCGCCGCCGCTTCGTTGCCCCGGGCCCGCCGCCGTCGGGTATGCTTCCGCCCGCTTCCACCCACGCACCCCGTCCCGATCCGGAGATCCCGATGATTCGCTGGTCCACCCGCGCCGCCGCGACCACGCTCGCGCTGCTCTGCGCCATCTCGATCGCGCAGGCGGCCGCGCCCAAGCGGCCCGCCCCGGCAACGCCCGCCACGAGGCCGGACGTCACGGTCGCACTCCTCGACAGCGCCTGCGCACGCTACGCGTCGCTTTCACGCTTCCACTTCGAAGGCACGACTCACGTCGAGATCTCCGGTGGCGCGCTGCCCCAGGCGCAGAAGCTCGACATTCCGTTCGTGTTCGCGGCCGAGCGGCCGTCGCGCCTGCGGACCGAGATGCGCAATCCGGTGATGCCGACCGAAGTCGTCTCCGACGGCGACACGCTGTGGCTGTCGTCGAACACGCTTCGCCAGTATCGGCTCAGCCTGCGCCCGCGATCGTGCCCGGCGCTCCTTCGAGCGACGGATTCACGCGCTCGCTCGATCCGATGGCCGCCTACGGAACCGTTCGTCAGGACGCCGTCGAGACCGCGCTCGCGGGCCGCGACACGGTGCACACCGACCAGGGTGTCGTCTCCGCGGCACGGTTCGTCGTCACCTATCGTGCCGACTCCACCGTCGGCGCGCCGGTGATGCTACCTCGCACCGTGTGGGTGGACGAGGCGACGGGACTCTTCGTGCGGGACTCGCTCACGATGCTCATCTCGCACCCGCAGGCGGGCCTGCTCACGAGCATCCAGGTGACGCGCTTCGTGCACGTCGACGCGGCGACCGGCGGCCCGGAGGCGCTGTACGCGTTCACGCCGCCTTCCGGCTCGCGCCGCGTCGCGCGCATCGGGCAGCC
>JADJLL010000007.1 GCA_016710095.1 Candidatus Eiseniibacteriota bacterium
CTTCGAGCAGCTCGCCCTTGTCGATCCGCGCCAGACCCGACTGCCGGAACGACACGCGCAGCATGTTCGATTCGAGCAGCTCGAGGTACGCCTTGCGGAAGGCGTTCACCTCGTCGGCGCTCAGCTTCGTGACGCGCGGATCGAAGAGCACGCGCGCCGTCACGACGCCGCTCGGTTCGACTTCGAACTGGCTCGAGTAGCGGCAGGGCCCAAGTTCCACTTCGAGCGGCTCGGGCGGCGCATCGGCGACGAAGCCCGGGGGCGGAACGACCTTGTAGCGCCACTCGGTCACCGTCGTCGGTGAGCAGGAGGGGAGTCTTGCGCACGCCCGAGTACGCGGGGTTGTCGAGCGAGTCCTGCTCGAACGAGGTCATCGCATCGGGCAGGCGCGTGAACAGCGCGGTGCGCGGAATGTAGAGCCACGCCTGCTCGAGATCGGTCTCGCCTCGTGCGCCCTCGTCCACGGTGACGGTGAGCTCGAACGGCTTCGAGAAGTCGTGCGGATCGCTGATCGCCACGCGCGTCTTGCCCTCGGCGAGGTACGCGTTGCGCCCGTAGTCCTGGAGCGACTCCTGCAGCTTGTCCGGAGTCATGTCGCCGAACGACGAGCGGTAGTCGGCCTCGGGAGCGCCGCGCAGTTCCGAGCGCTCGACGAAGCGCGCCATGCCGACCTCGGGAAGCGTCACCTCACGCCACTCGCGCACCCAGTTGTCCGAAGGCGACGCGAGGGGAATGCGCACCAGCTCGCGGCTGCCTTCGCGAATGGGAGCGCGAGCCGGTCCTGGTCCATGCCGGGCAACTGGCCCGCGCGCCGCGTCGCGTCGGTCGCGTCCACCCACAGGTCGGTCTTGCCCGGGACGCGCACGATCGCGTGATCGAACATGCCCCAGCCCGGCAGCTCCGGATGCACGTCCTGCCCCGGGCCGGTCAGCAGCAGCGCCAGCTCCGCGGGCACGCCCAGCTCGCGCAGCACGGCGAGGAGCAGGAACGACTTGTCCTTGCAGTCGCCGTAACCGCGCTCGAGCGTGACGGAGGGGTAAGCGGGAAGGATCGCCGCCGCGCCGAGCTCGACGCCCGTGTAGCGCACGCGCGGATGGAGCTGGCGGTTCGCGGCCTCGACGAGCGCCTCGCGCGTCGCGCGTGGGCCCGCGGCCTTGCGCACTTCGGCGGCGAACGCCGTCACCGCGGCGTGCCCCGGGTCCTGCGCCAGCCGCGGCTCGACGAGCGCGCGGTAGGCGCTCGCGACGCGCTCCCAGCTCGTGCCGGTGGACAGCGTCAGCGTGGGAACGCGCGGCACGTCGCCGGGCTCGCCGTTGCCTTCCGACGTCGCCACGGGCACCTGGTTCGCCGAGAACAGCACGCTCAGCCGGCCGTTCTCGCGCGTGCGCTCGATCTCGAGCCCCGAGAACTTCTCGATCCGGTGCTGCAATGCGACGCCCTCGGGCAGGTCCACCGTCAGGCGGAACCTCGCGATCGGCACCGTGCGCCCGACCATCCAGCGCGTCGTCGAACCCGCGGGCACGGACACCACGGTGTCGCGCAGCACCGAGAGCTCCTCGATCACGCAGCCCGTGCGCACGCCCGGCAGCGGCGCGGAGAGCTTGCGCATGTCCCGCCACGTGTCGGGGCGGTCGGAGTCCGGAGTGGATTCCGTCAGCTGGGCCGAGTCCAGCGCCTGCAACTTGCCGTTCGTGTCCATGACCTGCGCGATCAGTGTCGGCCGCTCCTGGAGCCACGGCTGCCACCAGCGCGAGACCGAGGCCCAGTCGTCGTTGCGATCGCTGGAGTCGATCCGGTAGACGAGGCGCATCGTGCGCGTGACGCGGCCCTGCGCGTCGTACTCGAGCCGCGAGTCCTCGAGCAGCACCTGCACGGGAGCGGACGACGTCGCGGGGGTCGCGGCGGACAGCCGCCGCAGTTCGTCGGGCGGGAGGAGCTTCGGCGCGGCCGTCTCGGCGATTGCGGGCAGCGGAGCGAGAAGCGCGACGGCGAAGCCGAGCGAAAGCAGCACGCGCGCGCGGGCGGAGCGCGGCGAGGCGCACGGGGACGAGCGGCTCATCCTGAGCGAGACCTTTCTCCGACCGTCGGGGGCGCCGGTCTGGTCAGTGAGAGGCGGCCAGGAAGCCGCGGCGATCACTCGCCGCGCGGGGGCGCTTCCCGAAAGTGGCGAGACAGTAGCAACCGGGGTGGCTTTGCTTCCACGCCGGATTTCGCCCACCACGGAACGCGCTCAGCTTCGGGCCATCTCCTCCGACACACGCGCGGAACACTCGGGGCAGATGCCGTGCGTGAGGTCGGTCGCCTTGTGGCGCGTCATGTAGTCCTCGATCGCGACCCAGCCCTCGTCGTCCTCGCGAATCTTCCGGCACCAGGCGCACATGGCGAGGATCGAGCGGAGCATGCGCGCCTCTTCCTCGGAACGGCGCAGCGCGAGGTGATGCACGCTCAGCAGCCCGGCGATGCTCACCACGAAGAGCGCATGGTCGATCAGCTGGCCGATCGCGTAGGAGCGCGCGGACACCTCGACCAACGGGTACTCCGCGTTCCAGTGCTGCCACCTCGCGACGATGACGCCGACGCCGAGCGCCACGGCGAGTACGGTGCTTCCGCCGACCGATCGCAACGGGGACACGCGCGGGCCGGTGTCGTCGCTCGCGCCGCTCAGCAACAGCGACATCACGGGCAACAGCACGAACCACTTGAGCTGGGCCCAGTCCATCTTGGTCGTGAGCAGGCACATGCCGAACAGGAACGCGCCCACGAGCAGCGTCGCCGTGCGCCGCAGCACGGGCAGCGACACGCCCCGGCGAATGCCGAACACCAGCGCGACGCAGCCGACGGCGAAGGGCGCGAGCAGCTGGATGCCGGCGTTCTTCGAGATCACCGCGTTCGCGGCGATCGAGACGAGCGCGACGGCGAGCCCGACCGCGGCGCCTCCGGCGAGCATGCGCAGCTGCAGGCCTTCCGCGGGCGTGAGGCCGCGCGAAGGCAGGATGCGGTCGAACAGGAGGGCCGGGGGACGGTTCATGCGATCGAGTTCCAAGGGTGGGATCCATGGAAGCCGGGGGGCGACCGGAGACTAGTGGCGCGATGGGTCCGAGTCGATGCCTGTTTTCACGCACGACCGGCGATGGCGGCCCTCAGGGCGGGCCCCTCAGACGCGTCCGCGCCCGCCTTCGATCACGGTGAAGCCGCCACGCTTCGCGCGGCCGGCGAGCAGCAGCGCGTCGATCCCCGCGGCGACGTACACCGCGATCAGCGGCTCGATCGGCAGTCGCAGGCGCAGCGAGCCCCAATAGACGATCGAGCCCAGCGTGAACGCGGCGATCACGAGCAGCGGGAGCGAGAGGAACCGCCCGCGTGGTCCGCGCAGCGCGCTCCACGCGCCCCACAGCGCGAGCGGCAGCGTGAGCACGCTCCACACGAGCAGCGGATCGAAGAGCCCGCGCATGCGTGAGGCGAGCGAGCCGCCGGCGCTCCACGCGCCGGTGCCGCCGCCCTCGCCGGTCAGGCGCCAGAAGCGCGACAGCTTGGCGGCGGCCATCGGGGCCCACTGCGCGGTGCGCGAGCGCAGGAACGCTTTCGCCATGTCGCCGGAGAGGCGGTCGATCTCGACTTCCGACTTGCCCGCGAACGCTTCGGCGTACGGCGACAGCCCGTATACGCTCGTCGCGCCGCCGCGCTGCGCGGGGTCGTCCCACACGATCGGGTTGTTCGCGTCGAGCAGCGAACGGCCGCCGCCGGTCGTCACGGGCACGAACGCGCCGAGCTTCGCGCCGTTGCGAAGCGTCCACGGGCCCACCACGAGCGCCACGCCGAGCAGCAGCAGCGCGAGCTGCTTGGTGCGCTCGCGCCCTCCGGCCGCGAGACCGACGGGCACCCACGCCCAGAGCGCGACGAGCACGGGCAGCGGCAGCGCGGTCGGACGCGTGAGCGCGGCGACGCCCCACAGGACTCCGGCGCCGAGGGCGCGGCCGGCGCGCGGGGTCTTCACCCACTCGGTGGTCGCGAACAGCGCGAGCAGCAGGAAGAAGCTGAACGTGGTCTCGGTGAGCAGGTAGCCCGAGAAGAACACCATCAGCGGATTCACCGCGGCGATCCATCCGGCGAACCGTCCGGCGCCGGGGCCGAACGTGTGGCGGACGAAGTTCGCGAGCAGCACGGGCACGAGCGCGCCGATCGCGCATTGCATCAGGATCGCGGCGAAGAACTGATGGCCCACGACGCGGGAGAGCGGGCTCGTGAGGAACGGCAGCACCGGCGGCACGAAGGCGGTCGGGTAGGGGCCGCTCGCGCCGTTCAAGGCGAAGCCGGCGCCGCGCGCCAGGTTCCACGCGACCGCGTCGTACGACGCGGCGTCCGACGACGGCGTCGCGTTCGGGCCCATCGCGAACCATGCGTACGACGCGCGCAGCGCGAACGCCACGGCGAAGAGCAGCAGCCCCTCGTACGGGAACGCGCCCGTCGCGGGAGCTTTGCGAGCGCGTGACGCGCGTGGCTCGGATGGCATTCGTTCGATCATCGGTCGCGCACTCTAGCAGAGCACATGCCGCGCTTCGCCAGCGCGCAGGGCCACTTCGCGCGCGCGCGAGCGCGCCGCAAACGCATGGCGCGCAGGCCGTCGCGCCCGCGGCCCGTCACTCGGGCCGTGCGTGTCGCGCGCATCGCGCAACTCCGCGAACGCCCTTCGCGTGCGCTCTGCACGGGGCGGCCTCGCCCGGCGTCGTGCAAACACGATCCGTGCCCTCGCGGAAATGGGCCGTTTTCCCGCGAAAGTTGCCGCTTTGCCGCACGCCGCACGGCGGCCCGGAGATTTGGCCCGCGCGATGCACAACGTAACCATCGAAGCTCACGAGATGGCCTTCGGCAGCTCAGCAACCCGCAACGACACCAAGGACGAGGAGCCTTTCGATGGACCACTACATCCCCAAACGCCGCGTGCCGGTCACGCTCTGGTCGAATGACTTCCGCGGCGTGGAAGGACATGTGTTCCTCGATCTCGATCCCGCGGGCAGCCAGCACCAGACCGTTCTCGCGAAGCTGAACGAATCGTCGCGGTTTTTGCCGGCGGCGGTTGGGCCACAGGGGCAGATCATCCTCTACCGGAAATCCCGGCTGCTCCGTGTCACCGCCGGTGCGCAAGTACTCCAGAGCGACGTTTTCAACCGCGGTTTCCTGCCGTGGAGGGAAGAGGAGGCGGAAGTATGGCTGGCAGACGGCACTTCAGTCTCGGGACGCGTGTGGATGCCTCTCGAACGGCCGACTCAACGCATCAGCGACTTCATGAACCAACGGGGTTGGGAGTTCTTTGTTCTCCTCTCCGGCCGGGACGTGCAGCTGGTGAATTCGGAGGCGGTCGTCCGCATGGCGCTTTCGGAGAGCGCAGGGGCACCCCTGGACTCGCGAGGTTCCCGGATCGCGGCGCCGCAGTGGCCTGATCACCTGCAGTTCGCAGTCGGCCTGGAGGGAATGGCATGAGTCAGCGAATCGCGCACGAGCGCGCACACGTGACCTGACTTTCGCTTCGACCCCGAGGAATCCCGATGACTGAGCTCGACGCGCGCAAGAGCGCGCAGGTGACATGACCCAGTAGCATCGCCCGGTTCGACCGGGCTACAGCGGGTCCTCTGCGACTCGCGAAAGTGGAACCGGCGGCCACGCTCCGGACAAGTTCCGGCGGCCGCCGGTTCTGTTACAGAGAAGACAGCGCCCTCCGGGCGCGTGGTGTGGCGACACGGCTCGGCGCACGCGGCGCCGGGTGGGAACGGCACTCGCCGGCGTTCGCCGCGCGTTGCCCGCGGCGACGCTCGCGGACTAACCTGCGCCCATGGCCACTCTGCGTATCGCCTTCGTGCAAGGGCGCCCGGAGTTCGGGCGCACGGAAGACAACCTCGAGCGCGGTCTCGCGCTCGCCGCCACCGTGGACGCGCAGCTCGTGATCCTGCCCGAGCTCTGGTCCACGGGGTACGTGTTCAGCTCGGCCCGCGAGCTGGCCGAGCTCGCCGAGGACCCGCGCACCGGCGCCACCGCGCAGGCGCTCGCCTGGGCCGCGAAGCGCGAGAAGCGCTGGTACATCGCCGGCTTCGCCGAAGCCGCGCGCGGCGGACGCGTCTACAACAGCTGCATGCTCGTGAGCCCGACCGGGCTCAAGGCGGTCTACCGCAAGCTGCACCTGTTCGAGCGCGAGCACGAATGGTTCGAGCCGGGCGACATCCCGCTCGCCGTGCACAAGGTCGGGCCCGCGAAGGTCGGCATGCTCATCTGCTTCGACTGGCGGTTCCCCGAGGCGACGCGCGCGCTCGCGCTCATGGGCGCGGACGTGATCGCGCATCCGTCGAACCTCGTCTACCCGAACGCGCAGGAAGCGATGCGCGTGCGCGGACTCGAGAACCGCGTGTACGTCGTGACCGCGAACCGCACGGGCATCGAGAAGCGCCCGGGCGGCACGGTGCCGTTCACCGGCCGCAGCCAGGTCGTTTCGCCCTCGGGCGAGGTGATCCTGCGCGCGAAGAAGTCCGAGGAAGTCGCGCTCGCCGCCGACTGCGACTTGTCGCTCGCGCGGAACAAGGCGCTCACGAAGCTCTCGCATCTCTGGAACCAGCGCCGGCCGGAGTTCTACGGCGCCATCACCGCACGTCCGCGCGCCCGCCGCGCCTGACCCTTTCCGCAGGAGGCCGTCGTGAGCACCACGAGCACCCGCGAGTCCGAACTCGCCGCGTTCATCGACAAGCTGGTCGCCGAGCTCGCGCCGATCGAGCTCGAGCACAATCGCAACTACTGGAAGCTCGCGACGACGGGCGAGGAGCAGTACCTCGCGATCTGCACCAAGCTCGATTCGCAGATGCGCCTGATGTTCGCGCGCAAGGAACCGTACGAGTTCCTGCGGGGCGTCGCGGCCGCGGGGCCGCTCACCGACGACCTGCTGCAGCGCCAGCTCGAGCTGCTGGTCAACGCGTACCGCGCGAAGCAGCTGCCGCCGGAGATCATCGAGAAGCAGGTGGCGATCGAGAAGAAGCTCGAGGCCACGTTCACGAACTACCGCGCGCAGCTCGACGGCCGCGCCGTGAGCGACAACCAGATCATCGAAGTGCTCGTCGGCTCCGACGACTCCGCGCTGCGCCGCCGCGCGTGGGAGGCGAGCAAGCAGGTCGGGACGATGGTCGAGGGCGACCTGTTCGAGCTGGTGAAGCTGCGCAACGAAGGCGCGCGCGCGCTGGGCTTCCCGAACTTCTATTCGATGAGCATGCAGCTCGACGAGCTCGACGAGGCCGAGCTGTTCGCGCTGCTCGACGAACTCGAGAAGGGCACGCAGCCGCTGTGGGACGCGTACAAGGGCGACCTCGACGCGCGGCTGTCGAAGCGCTTCGGCCTTCCGGTCGCCGAGCTCGCGCCGTGGCACTACGCCGATCCGTTCTTCCAGCAGGCGCCGGCGTCCGAAGTGAACGTCGATCCCTTCTACGAAGGGCAGAACCTCGAGACGCTCACCGAGCGGTACTTCTCCGCGATCGGTTTCGAGACCGACGACCTGATGAAGCTGGCCGACCTGTACGAGCGCCCGGGCAAGAACCAGCACGCGTTCTGCATGTCGGTCGATCGCGAGGGCGAGATCCGCGTGCTGTGCAACAACAAGTCGAACGAGAAATGGATGGGCACCATGCTGCACGAGTACGGCCACGCGGTGTACGACAAGTACGTGGACCGCTCGCTGCCCTGGCTGCTGCGTTCGAGCGCGCACATCCTCGCGACCGAGGCGAGCGCGATGATCTTCGGACGGCTCTCCAAGAACCCCGTGTGGATGAAGCGCTATCCCGGCGCCGACGCGGCCGCGCTCGCGGCGCAGGCGGGGCCGATCTCGCGCGCGGTGCGCGAGCAGCTGCTCGTGCAGACGCGCTGGGAACTGGTGATGATCCACTTCGAGCGCGCGCTCTACCACGATCCCGCGCAGGACCTGCGCGCGCTGTGGACGAAGCTCGTCGCGCGCTTCCAGGGCGTCACGATGCCCGCGGGGCGCAACGCGCCGGACTGGGCGGCGAAGATCCACTTCTCGATCGCGCCCGTGTACTACCAGAACTACCTGCTCGGCGAGATGCTCGCCTCGCAGCTGCAGGACCACGTGCTCGAGAAGGTCCTGGGCGGCGGCGCGGGCAAGTGGGACGGCTTCTGCGGCGATCCGCGAGTGGGCGAGTGGTTCAAGCACGCGTATTACGCCCCCGGCCGCCGGTTCAACTGGCGCGTGCTCGTCACGCGCGCCCCGGGGCGTCCGCTCGAGTCGCGGCCGTTCGTGGACGAACTCGCGGGCAAGGCGGACGTGCATTGAGACCTGCCGCGCGTCCGCTCGAAGGCGTCACGGTCCTCGATCTTTCGCGCGTGCTCGCCGGGCCGCTCGCCACGATGCTGCTCGGCGACCTCGGCGCGACCGTGTGGAAGGTCGAGCGCCCGGGCGCCGGCGACGAGACGCGCGCGTGGGGGCCGCCGTTCGTCGGCGGCATGTCGGCGTATTACCTGAGCGTCAACCGCAACAAGCGTTCGGCGGCGCTCGACTTTCGCGATCCCGCGCACCTCGCGGCCATTCGTCGGGCGGCGAGCGAGGCCGACGTCGTGGTCGAGAACTTCCTGCCCGGCGATCTCGAGCGCTACGGTCTCGACGCCGCGTCGCTGCGGCGCGAGCACCCCGATCTCGTCGTGTGCAGCGTGACGGGCTTCGGCCGGAGCGGGCCGTACGCCGCGCTGGCCGGCTACGATGCCGTCATGCAGGGCTTCACCGGACTGCAGAGCATCACCGGTGAGGCGGACGGCCCGCCGCTCAAGGTCGGCGTCGCGGTCGTGGACGTGCTCGCCGGGATGCACGCGGCGAGCGCGATCCTCGCGGCGCTCGTCGGGCGCTTCCGCGGACGCGGCGGCGCGCATCTCGACGTGTCGCTCTTCGAGTCCGGCGTGCATTCGCTCGTCAACGTCGCGCAGTCGGCGCTGAGCACGGGCGCGCCCGCGCATCGGCACGGCAGTGCGCACCCGACGATCGTGCCGTACCAGACGTTCGCGGCATCCGACGGCTCGTTCGTGCTCGCCGTCGGCAACGACGGCCAGTGGCAGCGGCTGTGCACCGCGCTCGGCACGCCGCCTCCGGGAGGCGAAGCATGGCAGCGCAATCCCGATCGCGTGCTGCAGCGTGCCGACGTCGTGGCGTGGCTCGCCGCGATCTTCGCGTCGCGACCGCGCGCCGAATGGCTCGAGCGTCTCGCGGCGGCGCAGGTGCCCGCGGGTCCGGTGCGCGAGGTGCACGAGGTGATGCACGACCCGGCGCTGCGCGAGCGCCAGCTCGTGCGCGACGTGTCGCTGCCCGGTGGCACGTCGACGCCGCTCATGTCGCTGCCGTGGCGGATCGACGGCGAGCGGCCCGGCGTGATGCTGCCGCCGCCCGCGCTGGGCGAGGCGACCGAGGAGTTCCTGGCGCGGTTCGGGGCGTAGTCCGCCCGTAATTGCGGCGCTTCGCACCGTGTGCAATCTTGCGCGCGCCGCGTTCGCACACCCATCCGATCTCCTCCAATCCATCCTGGAGTGATTCCATGTCCGCTACGCCCAGCACCGCGCGTGGACTGGACGGCGTCGTCGCCGCCCAGACCCGGCTCTCGCACGTGGACGGCCAGAACGGCGTCCTCATCATCGGCGGCTACGAACTCGAACAGATCGCCGGCAAGATCACCTTCGAGCAGGCCGCGCACCTGCTGTGGACCGGCCGCATTCCCACGGCGGAAGAAGCCGCCGCGCTGACCGCCGAGATCGCCTCGCGGCGTTCGCTGCCCGCGGTCACGCTGCAGGTCGTGCGCGAAGCGGCCGCGAAGGGCGCACCGCCGATCGACGCGCTGCGTCTCGCGTGCGCGTCGCTGTCGCTCGACCTCGCCGATCCGAACGCGATCACGCCCGCGGCCGATCTCGCCGCCGCGAAGATGCTGGTCGCGCGCTTTCCCACGGTCGTCGCCGCGCATGCGCGCTTCAAGGCCGGCCAGGAGCCGATCGCGCCGCGCGCCGACCTGTCGCTCGCCGCGAACTTCCTCTACATGCTGAGCGGGGAGGAGCCGGACCCGATCGTCGCGCGCGCGCTGGACACGTACTGGGTGACGGTGATCGATCACGGCATGAACGCGTCCACGTTCGCGGGCCGCGTGATCGCGAGCACGCGCTCGGACATGGTGAGCGCGCTCACCGGCGCGATCGGCGCGATGAAGGGCCCGCTGCACGGTGGCGCGCCCGGCCCCGTGCTCGACATGCTGCTCGACATCAAGACGGCCGAGAACGCCGAGCCCTGGGTGCGCGCCGAGCTGGCCGCCGGGCGGCGGATCATGGGATTCGGTCACCGCGTGTACAAGGTGCGCGACCCGCGTGCGGCGGTGTTGGCCAGGGTCGCCGAGGAGATGGGTGGCGCGCGCATGCAGGACCGCGCGCTGTTCGACCTCGCGCGCACGGTCGAGAAGACCGCGCTGCGCGTGCTCGAAGAGGTGAAGCCCGGCCGCAACCTGCAGACGAACGTCGAGTTCTACACGGCGCTCGTGCTGCAGTCGCTGGGGCTGGCGCCGAACACGTTCGTGGCGCTGTTCGCGTGCGGACGCGCGGCGGGGTGGGCGGCGCACGTGATCGAGCAGCATGCGCAGGACCACCTGATCCGCCCCCAGTCCGAGTACGTCGGCCCAAAGGGGCTCACCCTCTAGGTGGTGCTCGGAAGATTTGGGGTGGGGTGTTTCCGGGGTCCCCGAGCGGGGACCCCGGCCTCATTTTGGGGCGAAAGCCTGGCGCGGGAGGGGCCGAGCGGGGCCTCCGGAGCCCTCTCACCATTCTTCCGAGCACAACCCGGTGTCCCGACAAGGACAAGTCGGTCCGCTTTGCTGTGCGGTCCGGGCCAGTCGCGGAACGCCCGCACCTCACGTCCCGCCCGAGAAGATTCCCCCGCCTCGTTGTCCGCCAGTCGTTTAGGATTCCCGCCCGCTCGCGCTCGCCGGCTGGTCCCGCACTTGCCCTGCAGTCGGGTGATCCCGGGGTGAAGGGCAGTCGCCATCCGCCGCCCCGGCCGCACTCGCAGTACCGGGACATCCATTTCGAGGGGACAAGTCATGCGAGCTTCTTGGGCCGTTCGCAGCCTCCGCCTGCTCATCGTGCTTCTGCCGGTGACCGCAGCCATCGCGCAGATCGGGCCGCCGCCTCCGCCGCCGCTCACGCCGCTGGTCGCGCCGCCGACCCCTCCGGGCAACGCGATCACCACGGCGAAGGCCAACCTCGGCAAGGCGCTCTTCTGGGACGAGCAGCTCTCGTCCTCGCGGACGGTCGCGTGCGGCAGCTGCCACATGGCGGAAGCCGGCGGTCTCGACCCGCGCTCGGTCGCCAACTCGGCCACTGCGGTCTCGCCGGGCCTCGACGCGCTCTACGGCACGCCCGACGATGTCACCGCCTCGCCCGGCGTGCCGCTCGCGGACGCCGCGGGCAACTACCAGTGGTCCACCGCCTACGGCCTCCAGCCGCAGGTCACCGCGCGCCGCACGCAGTCGCACATCAACGCCGGCTACGCGCCCGACCTGTTCTGGGACGGCCGCGCGCACTCCGCGTTCCTCGATCCGATCACGGGCGACACGCTGCTGCGCCTGAACGCCGCGCTCGAGAGCCAGGCGGCGGGCCCGCCGACCTCGAGCGTCGAGATGGGACACATCGGCCGCGACTGGAACGACGTCGCCGCGCGCGTCGCCTCGTGCACGCCGCTCGCCCAGTCGCCGCTCGTGCCCACGGCCCTCGCCGCGTGGATCAACGGCCGCTCGTATCCGCAGCTCTTCACCGAAGCGTTCGGCTCGCCGGCCGTGACGCCCGCGCGCATCTGCATGGCGATCGCCACCTACGAGCGCACGCTGTGGTCGGGGCAGGCGCCGATCGACTCGGTCGCGGCGGGCACCGCGGTGCTGCGTCCGGACGAAGCGGCGGGTCGCCAGTTGTTCGTCGGGCTCGGTTGCGCCGGCTGCCACGCGGGCAACCAGTTCACGGACAACATCTATCACTACATCGGCGTGCGTCCCGCCGCCGAGGACTCGGGACGCTTCCTGATCGTGCGCAATCCCGGGCTCATCGGCTCGTTCAAGACGCCGAGCCTGCGCAACGTCGGGCTGCGTACGGCGTTCATGCACCACGGCCAGTTCCACTCGCTGCGCGACGTCGTCGAGTTCTACAACCGCGGCGGCGACTTCAACGCGCCCAACAAGGCGCCCGGCATCGTGCCGCGCGGACTGACCGAACTGCAGAAGACCCAGCTCATCGCGTTCCTCGACCGTCCGCTCACCGACCCGCGCGTGGCCGCGAGCGACGAGCCGTTCGACCGTCCGTCGCTCTACAGCGAGACGATGCTCGTGCCCAGGGTGATCGGCGGCGGTTCGTTCGGCAGCGGCGGCGCGATCCCGCAGCCGGTCGCGGTCGAGCCGCCCATGACGGGCAACCCCGACTTCACGGTCGGCGTGTACGGCGCGCTCGGTGGGGCGGCCGCGACGCTGGTGATCGACGCGGTCGAGCCGCCGGTCGGCGCGGGCATCCCCGCGTCGGGCTCGCTCGCGCGGCTCACGACGACGCTCGCCGGCAGTGGCGCGGGCAGCGGCTTCGGCTCGGTGTCGTTCGCGATCCCGAACAACCCGGCGCTTCAGGGCCAGGTCGTCTACGGCCGCTGGTACGTCTCGGACGCCGGCGCGCCCGGTGGCGTGGCCGCGTCGGCCGCGTTCCAGATGAAACTCTTCGGTCCCGGCGCCGCGGGCGCGCTCGCGGTGGACGACGGCGGTTTCTCCTCGCCCCACGTGACGGGCGCGAAGCTCTTCGCGAGCATGCCGAACCCGTTCCGCAACGTGGCGTCCACGCAGATCCGCTACGAGCTGTACCTGCCGACGACCGTGAAGCTCGTGCTCTACGACGCGTCGGGCCGCGTGGTCCGCAAGCTCGTGGACGCGCCGCTGCAGATGGCGGGCTCGTACTCGGTCGCGTGGGACGGACGTGACGAGCGCGGCAACACGGCGCCCGAGGGCATCTACTTCTACCGGCTCGACGCCGGTGGCGTGTCGAAGACGAACCGCGTCGTGAAGCTGTAGACGCGGGGGAAGTCGTCGGGCCGCGCGGCGCAACAGCGAGCCGCGCGGCCCGTCGCGTTTGGTCACACCGGCGCGCTGTGACAGACTCCCGCCCCCATGAAGAACTTCTTCGTACTCGCGCTCAGCGCGCTCGTCCTGTTCGCCGCGGGCACCGCGTGGCTGCTGCTCTACCCGGCGGTGCCGCGCGACCTCGCGGGCGCGCCGGACTTCGACCGGCAGGCGCGCCACGTGCGCATCGCGGTCGGCGAGTCCGACTCGCTCGACGCGTACGTGCTTCGCGGCACGCGCCCGGGCGTGATCGTGCTCTTCCACGGCTACGCGCGCGATCACTCGCGCGTCTGGCGCTACGCGCAGTTCCTGCGCCGCGACGGCTGGACGATCGTCGCGCCGGACTTCCGTTCGTCGCGCGAGAAGAACCGCAAGCCGACGACGCTCGGCTGGTACGAACTGCAGGACGGCGAGGCGGTGCTCGCGTGGCTCGCGAAGCATCCGCAACTCGCGGGCGAGCCGATCGGCATCCTCGGGGAGTCGCTCGGCGCTTCGGTGGCGATCGCGCTCGCGAGCGCGCACTCCGAAGTGCGCGTGGTGGTCGCGGACTGCCCGTTCGCGACGGGCAAGCTCGCGATCGAGGACGGCTGCGTGTGCGAGGGCCATGTGCCGGCCGTGCCGTTCGCGGCGATCTCGCGCCTGCTCGGCCGCGTGGCGACGGGACACGATCCCGGCGCGCTCGACGTGGTCGCGGCAGTGCGGCGTTACGGCGACCGGCCGCTGTTCCTCATCCAGGCGGGCGTCGAGGATCGCTTCCGCGTGCCGCAGACGCTGCTGCTCGAGCACGCGGCGGGCGCGCAGACGGAAGCGTGGCGCGTGGCCGATGCGGGACACAACGAGGCGTGGATCAAGCATCGCCGCGAGTACGAGACGCGGGTGCGCAGTTTCTTCCGGGAGTTCCTGCACGGGCCGCGGTTCGCGGCCATGGAGCGCTGAAATGGCGACGACGATCCGATTGGGCACGCAGGGCTGGTCGTACGACGACTGGAAGGGCGTGTTCTATCCGCCCGGCGCGAAGCAGGAAGACCGGCTCCCGTTCTACTCGAGCGTGTTCGACACGGTCGAGCTCGACACGACGTTTTATCACGCGCCGCGCCCGACGATCGCGCGCTCGTGGGCGCGCCACACGCCGGACGAGTTCAAGTTCGCCGCGAAGGTGCCGCGCGCGCTCACGCACGACGCGCACCTGCGCGGCGTGGGGGAGCAGCTCGAGTTGTTCGTGCGCGCGATGGATCCGCTGGGCGACAAGCTCGGGCCCCTGCTGGTGCAGATGCCGGCGGAGTTCACGCGCGATGATTCGGCGCTTCGCGATCTCGACACGTTCCTGGGCGGTGCGCCCAAGTCGGCGCGGCTCGCGATCGAGTTCCGGCATGCGTCGTGGCACGACGAGGCGGTGTACGAAGTGCTGCGCCGTCACAACGCGGCGGTCGCGTGGACGGAATGGCGGGAGCTTCCGCGCCTCGATGCGATCACGGCGGACTTCCTCTACCTGCGCTGGCTCGGCGACCGTCGCGAGATCGCGAAGTACGACCGCGTGCAGATCGACCGCTCGGACTCGTTCGTGTCGTGGCATGCGGCGCTGAGCGGGGTGCTCGGGCAGGTGCGCGAGGTCTACGGGTACTTCAACAACCACTGGGCGGGGCATTCGCCGGAGAGTGCGAACGAGATGAAGCGTCGGTTGGGGTTGCCGTTCGTGGAGCCCAAGGATGCTTGGCCGCAGGGGGAGTTGTTTTCGTAGCGTTCGCTCTTCTCCTGCGTCGCGGAGTGAGGCGGGCACCGATCTTCTTGCGCGGTGGGAGGCGGGCACCGGCCTGGGGACGCCCCCCTCCGGCCTCCCACGCCCCCGCCTCGCTCGTCGGCCGCCGCCCGCTCCCTCCACGACTCCCCCAAATCGCCGCCCGCCTCACTCTCCAGCTCGACCGAGATGGGAGAGAGCGCGTGCCGTTCGCGCATGCCGGCCCCGACGAAGTTCCCGTAAGAAAACCCTTCAGGTATCCCGGGGGCGCGGCCGATAAGGACCCTGCCCGCAGGCATGTCGGGTATGGAAGCCCACGGACGGCCCCCTCGCCGGAAGTGGACACGTCGGTGTCGCACTGTGTCCCAACGTTACGAGGGGTTGATGAGCGATCACGCCATCCTTTCCGTCCGCGGCCAGCAGCCGCAGTCGCTGCGCCATCGCGTCGACGAACTTCTCACTCCGTCCGCGCCCATCTCGCGCCGCGACCTCTTCGCGGGACGGCAGAAGCAGATCGAGTCGTTCCTCCACGCGTTCGAACAGCCCGGACAGACACTCGTCGTCTTCGGTGAGCCGAGCGTCGGCAAGTCGAGCCTGCTCGCCATGGCGCCGGAGTTCGTCGACGCGCCGCTCACCATCGTGCGCGTGAACGCCGAAGGCGGCGACACGTTCCCGATGCTCTGGCGCAAGGTCGCCGACCAGGTCCGCACCTCCGTGCTCCGCTCCGAACGCGGTCTGTCCGGTTCGCCGTTCGGCAGCCGCACGCTCACCGACGCGGGCATCCTGCCGGGCGCCAACGTGAGCGTCGCGCAGGCCGTCACGCTCGTCCGCGGCATGGCCGAGTCGCAGCACGTGCTCATCGCGTTCGATTCGTTCGAACGCGCCGACGTCGAGTCGCGCACCTGGATGGCGCGGGTCGTCACCCAGATCGCGGCCGCCGCGCCGCGCGCCACGATCGTGATCGCGGGCACCGCCGCCAGCGCCGGTGAACTCGTGCCGTCCATGGAGGGCGTCATGCCGCTGCACCTGACCCGGATGTCGAACGAAGAGTGCATCGAAACCGTCCTGCGTGGCCTGCGCGTCACCGGGCTGTCCGCCGACGACTCCGTCGTCGAGCGCATCGCGACGCTGTCCTGCGGCCTCGCCGGCGCCACGAACGAGCTCACGCGCCGCACCGCCGCCGCGGCGATCGCCGAAGGCGTCACGCACCTCACGAGCGCGCACCTCACGAGCGGCGTGCACGAGGCGCTCGAGACCGCCGACGCGTCGGTCGTTCACGCGTACGAGCAGTCCATCATCCGCGCCCGCCGCGGCATCTATCCCGAGATCCTGCTCGCGTGCGCGCTGTCTCCGCGTGACGCGCAGGGCACGTTCTCGGTGGCCGACGTGCGCGACACGCTGCAGCGCATCGTGAACCGCGAAGTCCGCGGGCTCACGAACCAGATCGCGGCGCTCACCGAAGAAGGTCGCGGTGCGGTGCTCGCGAAGGAAGGCGCGGCGAAGCTGGCGCGCTACCACTTCGTCGAGCCCATGATCGAGCCGTACATCCTGCTGCGTGGGCTGGAGCCGGGCTGGGCGACGAGCAAGTCGCCGGTGTGGCTGCCGGCCTCGGATGTCACGGAGACTCCGAAGGCGGCATGAGGCAAGACGGCCCAGGGACGGGTCGCACGAAGCCCCCGCGAGGTGACTCGCGGGGGCTTCACTTTGCCTGCTGGGCGCGGTCGCCGCGGAAGCGGCGGGGAAGCGTCAGCCTTCCTTGCGACCCTTGATGTTCTTGAGACCGCGCAGCGCCGCTTCGCGCGCGGCGTCGATCTGCGCTTCGGGACCCGACAGGTAGAGCCGGCCGTAGGCGCCGAACAGCGACGCGTCGATCAGCTTCACGTGGGCGGCCTTGAGCGCCTCGTTCGCGGCGAACGCGATGTAGCCGGCGGGCTCGCTCTCGAGGATGAACAGCGACTCGCCCGCGATGAGCATGTCGCCGTAACGCATCTTGTTGATCACCTGGGCGTGGTACGGCTCGACGCCACGGATGACCTGGTCGGAAACCACGCGCGGCTGCACGCGGTCGTGTTCGCGAATGCCGAGGTAGTCGAGCACGGCCTGCCCGCCGTCCATGACCTGGCCCTTGTCGCGATGGTGGATCTCGAGCAGACCGAAGGCGCGCTCGACCACCATGATGGCGGGAGTGGCCTGCGTGGCCTTGAGCGCCACGTCGGTGATGCGGTTGATGATCAGTCCCGGCGCGGTCTCGATGAACATGGACGCGTCGCCGGCCACGGGCAGGAAGCCGCGAGCCGTCGTCCCGATGAAGGCCGCGAGCTGCGGCTGCATCGAGTCGAGGAAGACGTAGGTGCGAAGGGTGACGTCGGACATGGCGCGGACCTTAGGCCCGCCCCGCGCGGAGCGTCAAACCGGCAGGTTGTGGTTCGCAGAATGTTGCTGGTCACGGGCGTGGCGCGGCCGGCCTTCCCAGGCCAGTGCGTTGTGATGGGCGGTCCGACCCCGGCCGCCTCTCGGTCGTGGTTCACCGAGCTCGGCGCCCGGCGGGGGGCGCGCCGGGCTCCGATCGGCGCAATCGTCTCGCGGGGTTCGCGCCGTTGTGCCGCAGCACATGCGCGCTTGTTCCGAAGAACAGATCGTTTCCGGCGCGCGGCGGTCGAGGCGGGCCGGTCGAGTAACGGGCCTGACGAGCGCTCATAGCGGGCCGTGGCGACCGGGCGCCGACATGCGGATGACCTCCTGCCATGCCCTTCTCGGCCCCGGGTCCGGCCGGCCGAGCGTCGCCTCGAACGTGTCGCGGTGCATCCGCTGATCCGGGCGCATGTAGCCCTTGCGACGTAGCGGCGAGTGCGTGAGCCCGTAGTGGAAGCCGGTGTCGCCACCGATGCCGAGGTTCAGGTGCAGCGGGTGGTACTGGCTGTACGCGAAACCTCGAACCCGTCGATCACGGGCTCCTCGAGCGGGCCCGCTGGCCGGTGCGTGCGCGAAGAGCAGTGTGTCGCCCAGCCGTGCAGCCTGATGAACCAGCGTGCTGTGCGAGCAGGCATCTCTCGCGCCATCTGGCGGAATCCGAGCCGGCGTCGATCCGGTAGAGCAACGGAACCTGCAGCTCAGGGCGCTTGAGGTAGTAGGTCGGTGAAAGGTCTGCGAGGAGAAGGTCGCGCCGCAGTGACAACAGCGGTAGCGAGGTATCTCCTTCGGTGACGCGCCGGGTGTAGGAGCCGTGGTGCTTCCAGCGCCAGCCCTCGGCGTTGTGGTGGTAGCGACAATGACTTCGCGGACAATGCGGGGGCACGAAGGTGCTGATCGTGCTGTGCATGCCTCGCGGCTACTGCACGCATCGGGCCGCCACATTCTGCGAACCACAGCCAAACCGGCAAGCCGCTCGCCGGGTGCGGGAGGGTCAGGCGAGTTCCTCGAGCCGCTGCCAGAGCGATTCGACCTCGGCGCGCAGCGTCTCGTACTCCGTCACGTGCGTCTTCGACTTCGCCGCGTCGTGATAGAGGTCCGGGTCGGCGAGGATCGCCTCGAGCGCCTTCATGCGCGCTTCGCGTGTCTCGATGTCCTTCTCGATCCGGGCGACTTCCTTCTCGCGCTTTTGCTGGAGCCGTCGCTGCTCCTTCTGCGCCTCGCGCGAAATCTCGGGAGCGTTCGCGGCCGCGGGAGCGCCGCCCTTGGGCGCCGCGTTCTTCGCGGGCGCGGAAGACTTGCTTGTGGCGGCCGCCGCCACCGGAGCGGGCGCGGCGTTCGCCGCGCGCTTCTCGGCGCTGATGCGCGCCAGCCGCGCCGACTCGTAGTCCTCGTAGCCGCCGGGGTAGAGCTTCACCCGCCCGCCGTCCACCTCGAGCACGCGCGTCGCCACGCGGGCCATGAGCGAACGGTCGTGCGTGACGACGATCACGCCGCCCGGGTACTGCTCGAGTCCGCCTTCGAGCACTTCCTTGCCGGCGAGATCGAGATGGTGCGTCGGTTCGTCGAGCATGAGCAGGTTGGTCGGCAGCATGAGCATGCGCGCGAGCGCGACGCGCTGGCGCTCGCCACCCGACAGCACGCGGCAGAGCTTGAAGACGTCGTCGCCCTGGAAGAGGAAGCTGCCGAGCAGGCCGCGCAGCCGTGGGCGCCACGCGTCGTCGGCGACTTCCTCGACCGCGTCGAGCACGGAGTGGCCGGGGGTGAGCGTCTCGGCGGCGTGCTGCGCGAAGTAGCTCATCTTGGTCAGCGGATAGCTCTCGCGCAGTCCGCCCGTGGGCTCGAGCTGCCCCGCGAGCATGCGCAGCAGCGTCGTCTTGCCGGCGCCGTTCGCGCCGACGATCGCGATCTTGTCGCCGCGCTCGATCTCGACGTTCACGCCGCTCAGGATCTTGCGGTCGCCGTAGGCGAAGTCCACGTCGCGCAGCCGCACGAGCAGCCGGCCCGCGTTCGGCGGAGTGGGGAAGGCGAAGCGGATGTGCTGCGCCTTGCGCGGGATCACCACGCGCTCGGCCTTGAGGCGCTCGATCTGCTTCTTCTTGCTCGCCGCCTGGGCGGCCTTCGTGTTCTTCGCGCCGAAGCGTTCCACGAAGCGGTTCAGCTGCGCGATCTTCTGCTCGAGCTGCGCGTTCGCGGCCTCGGCCTGCTCGCGGCGATTTTCCTTCTCCTCGAGGTACTGCGTGAAGCGCATCGAGTAGGGCGTGATCGTGCCGCGGTCGAGCTCCTGCACTTCGGTCGCGACGCGGTCGAGGAACACGCGGTCGTGCGACACCACGACGAGCGCGCCGCGGAAGTTGTCGAGGTAGTCCTCGAGCCACTCCATCGCGGGAAGGTCGAGATGGTTCGTGGGTTCGTCGAGGAACAGCACGGTCGGATCGGCGAGCAGCAGCGCCGCGAGCGCGACGCGCATGCGCCAGCCACCGGAGAACTCGGCGAGCGGGCGGTCCTGGTCGGCTTCCGAGAAGCCGAGCCCGCCGAGCACGCGGCGCGCCTCGGGCTCGAGCCGGTGCTCGTCGAACATCTCGAGGTGATGCTGGAGGTCGCCGGCGCGCTCGAGCAGTGCCTCGAGGTTGGGATCGTCCTGCTGGATGGTCGAAAGCTGCGTGTGCAGCTCGTCGAGCTCCTCGCGCATGCCCAGGAGCGCGCGATGCGCCTCCATCGCGCGGTCGAGTACCGTGCCGTCGAACTTCTCGGCGGCTTCCTGGGGGAGATAACCGATTCGCGTGCTCTTGGACACGACGCACGAGCCGGCCTCGGGCGTGTATTCGCCCAGAATCACGCGGATCAGCGTGGTTTTCCCGGCGCCATTGGGACCCACGAGGGCGCAGCGATCTCCGGGGGCGATCACCCAGTCGCGGTCCTCGAAGAGGACGCGCTGGCCAATGGAGTAGCGCAGGGATTGCAGCTGGATCACGAGAACTCCCAGTCCGTCGTTGACCGGGGCCAACATGGCCCCCGATAATCGCTTCCATCATCCGACCCGGACGGCGCCTGCCCTCCGGGAACCACCGTTTGGAGAAGTCTCCTGAGCCCCCAGCGCACGACATCATCGAGTGGAGGCTTTTCGCGCGCGCACCTCGCGGTGCTGGCGCTCGCTCTGTGCTGCCTGATTCTGGCACAGACGGCCTGGGCGGCGTTCATGATCCCGGGCTCGCCCGTCCGCCCCAAGGACTTCACGCTGTTGAAGCGCGACGGGGTGTACCACCTTTTCTACATCCGCAACAACACCAGCGTACCCGCCAGCCAGAGCGAGCGCGACTTCGGTCACGCGACCTCCGTGGACCTCTACCACTGGACGCAACTGCCACCGGTGATGCGAGTGGACACGCTGGGCTGGGACAACGAGCACGTCTGGGCCCCGAGCATCGTCGAACGCGACAGCCTCTACTGGATGTTCTACACCGGCGTCCAGAACACGCCCGGCCAGTACAACTACACCCAGCGCATGGGGCTCGCCGTGTCGTCCGACCTCATGAACTGGACTCGCCAGGGCGCGATCTTCGACAACTCGTACACCGATTGGGCGTGGTGGAATCCGACGATGGCGCAGCCGGCCTGCCGCGATCCGTTCGTGATGCCCGACCCCTCGCGTCCGGGCATGTGGCTCATGTACTACACGGCCTCGCCGCAGCTCGACTCCACCGTCACCATGGTGGGTGTCGCCGAATCGGACGGGGACTTCCAGCAGTGGTCCGACTTGAAGCCGCTGTGGATCACCTACCAGAGCTATTCGTTCAACACGCTGACCGAGTCGCCTCACGTCTTCGAACACAACGGACTCTGGTACCTGCTCGTGACGACCAACGCCGGGCAGCCGCTGTCCGTCTACACGTCCGCGCATCCGACCGGTGATCCCGCCGACTGGGTCTACCGCGGACGGTTGCGCAACATGCTCGGCTACGACACGAACTCGTGGTTCGCGTCCGAAACCGCGCACGACGGCGACCACGACCTGTTCGCGTTCATCCAGGGCGACCGCGTCGAGATCCGCGAAATTCTCTGGGGCACGTCGTGGCAGTTCGCGCTCGTGCAGCCGCCGCTGTTCCACGTCGTGCACATGAAGTGGGAGCAGCCCGAAGTGCAGGAGGGGCAGCTCACCTCGCTCAACTTCGTCGTCGCGAATCCCTACGCGGGCCAGACGACGCTCGACGCGTTCGCGGTGGACTCGCTCGGCAACGAGACGCCCGTGTCGCTCGACGAGGTCGGTATTCTCGCGACTCCGACCTTCGAGTCCGACTCGCTGCAGTACTTCTGGAGCGCGCGGCGGGTGCCGGATCCCGGCGCCGGTGACACGACGACGGTGACGCGGCTGCGCCTGCGCACGTCGGATCGCACGTGCGAGAGCGACATCCTCACCGTGCGGCCGACGATCGCTCCGCCCGACACGACGACGCCCGAGAACCCGCCGCCGTCCGACGGCGACGGATCGGGCGACCCGAACGAGTGGCTCGGCGATCGCGCGACGCTGCGCCCGCTGCGCTCGTCACCGCTCGGACCGGGCCCCGCGCTCGCGGTGAAGCTGCCGGTGTCTGCGGACGTGCGCGTGGACCTGTACGACCTGGGCGGCCGGCGCGTGCGCAACCTCGCGCGGCGCACGATGCCCGCGGGCGTCACCGTGCTGCCGTGGGACGGCCGCGGCGACGACGGGATCGCGCAGCCGAAGGGGATGTACTTCGCGCGGCTCGTGAGCGGCAAGCACGTGATGACCGCGCGCGTGCTGCTGTTGCCGCGCTGACGCGCCGGCGCAAGCCGGGCGAACGACGAGGCCCGGCGAACGGACCGCGTTCGCCGGGCCCGCTTTCGCGGGACGTCCCGCGAGGCGGTCAGCGCGACAGATTCTCGGGGTTCAGCCCTTCGAGATCCTTCACGACGAAGCGGCCGTCCTTGCGGATCAGCTCGTCGTCGAACCAGACCTCGCCGCCGCCGTACTCGGGGCGCTGGATCAGCACGAGATCCCAGTGCACCTTCGAACGGTTGCCGTTCTCGGTCGTCTCGTAGCACTGGCCCGGCGTGAAGTGCAGCGAACCGGCGATCTTCTCGTCGAACAGCGTGTCCTTCATCGGCTTCAGGATGTTCGGGTTGAAGCCGAGCGAGAACTCGCCGATGTAGCGCGCGCCCTCGTCGGTGTCGAGCAGCTGGTCGAGCTTGTCCTGCGGGTTGCCCGTGGCCTTCACGATGCGGCCCTTCTCGAACGTGAACTCGAGCTGGTCGTACGTGGTGCCGAGGTACACCGACTGCGTGTTGTAGCGGATCGTGCCCTCGACCGAGTCGCGCACTGGCGCCGTGAAGCACTCGCCGTCGGGAATGTTGCGCTCGCCGTGGCAGGAGACGACGCCGACGTCCTTGATGCTGAAGCGCAGGTCGGTGCCCGGCGACTTGATGTGGACGCGGTCGGTGCGGAGCATGCGCTCGCGCAGCGGCACGATGGCCTTCTGCATGAGCTTGTAGTCCACGTTGCACACGTCGAAGTAGAAGTCCTCGAACTTCTCGGTGCTCGTGTTCGCGAGCTGCGCCATGCCGGCGTTCGGGTAGCGCAGCACGACCCAGCGCGTGTTGTTGACGCGATAGTTCAGGTGCACCGGCTGCGCGACGAGCTTCTGGTAGAGCGCCATCTTGTCGCTGGGGACGTCCGAGAGCTCCGAGACGTTGTCCGAGCCGCGGATGCCGACGTACGCCTGCACCTGCTTCATCTGGTGCAGTTCGATCGCGCCCTGCAGCTCGAGCTGCTTCTCGGTGGCGTTGATGAGCTGGGCGCGGAGCACCGCGTTGTCGCGGAGCGACACGATCGGCACGCCGCCGACCTTCTGGACTTCGTCCACGAGGTCGAGCACGAGGCCGTGACGCAGGTCGTAGGCCTCGATGAGCATGGCTTCGCCCGACTGCAGCTTGGTCGAGTGGTGCACGATGAGATGAGCGAGTTTCTGGGTGCGCGGGTCGCGCATGACGACGCCTCCGTGAAAGAGAGACGGAATGGTTGAGGGAGAACGGGAGGGAGGCTAGCACAGCGCAACGGGTCTTGACCGCCGGCGGTTCCCCGCCGATGCTGCCCGACCACTTCGGAATGGGAGGTCCCCGTGCAGCGTCTTCGAGTCGCGATCCTCGGCACCGGTTTCGGCCGCGCCGTGCAGGCCCCGGCATTCCTGCGGCACCCCGGATTCGAACTGGTCGCGATCGCCGGAAGCGACGGCGCGAAGACTCGCCGCGTCGCGGACGAGCTCGGCGTGAAGGGCGCGTACGGCGACTGGCGCGAACTGCTCACGCGCGAGCGGCCCGACCTCGTGAGCATCGTGACGCCCGTGTATCTGCATCACGACATGATGCTCGGCGCGCTCGCGGCCGGCGCGCACGTGCACTGCGAGAAGCCGACCGCCTTCGACCGCCACCAGGCGCGCGCGATGCGCGACGCGGCGCTCGCCGCGGGCAAGGTCGCCGGCATCAACCACGAGTTCCGCTTCCTGCCGGCGCGCCAGCTCGCGCTCGAGATCGTGCGCGCGGGCGGCATCGGCCGTCCGTATCGCGCCGAGATCCTCGGGCGCTATCCGATCTGGAACGCGGCCGGCCCGCGCGCGATGAACTGGCTGTCCGACCGCGAGCGCGGCGGCGGTATCTGGGGCGCGCTCGGCTCGCACCACACCGACTTGCTGCGGCTGATGTTCGGCGAACCGAAGAGCGCGCTCGCCAGCCTGCGCGTGGACCAGCCCTTCCGCGCACCTCGCGCCGAGGGCGAAGCGCCCGGCGTCGCGACCGCCGACGACGCGGCGACCGTGCACTACGCGTTCGCGAACGGCGTGACGGCGCTCGTGGACCTGCAGGCGAGCGCGCCGTACCGCTGGGAACGCTTCGAAGTGCACGGTGACGGCGGCGTGCTGCGCTGGGACGAAGCCGGGTACAAGCTGTGGCGGATCGTGAAGGACCGCGAGCCGGAGGAGCTGGCGATTCCCGAGAGGTTCGCGCTCGCGCCGCGCGAAGGCGACCTGCCGCTCGTGGCGCCGTTCACCCTGATGGTGGACAAGCTGCATCGCGCGATCACGGCGGGAGAGAAGCTCGAGCCGAACTTCGCCGACGACGCCGTGCCCGTGCAGTGCGCGCTCGACGCCGCGCGCGAGTCGAGCGCGACCGGTACGCGGGTGGCGGTCGAGAAGGCGTGAGACGGTCGCCGGCGGCGACCGAATGCCCGCTCGCCGCGCCCGTTGGTCACGAAGTCGTGTTTCTTTTCATCCCGGGGACACCGGCACCCGTCCGGATCGCATCTCCCCCCGTGTACGG
This sequence comes from Candidatus Eiseniibacteriota bacterium, assembly GCA_016710095.1. GTDB lineage: Bacteria > Eisenbacteria > RBG-16-71-46 > RBG-16-71-46 > RBG-16-71-46 > CAIXRL01. The sequence goes on from JADJLL010000007.1 coordinate 24,619, forward strand.
CTGCGCCGCGGTGGACCCTCGCGAAGGGCCGCGGCTATACTGCCCGCGAACGCAACGAGAGTCCGGCCCCGTGAGGCCGAGGGGACGAGTCGAACGGAGGATGGCATGGCGGATTGGGACGTCATCGCGAAACAGCGCCTGACCGAAGATTGGGCCACGCTGCGCGCCGCCTACCTGCCGCTCAATCAGGCGATGCGCCGCACGGTCGAGTTCCTCGACAAGGGCGGCGGCACGTTCGACGAACTGCTCGCCGTCGCGCGTGAGCGCGTCGAAGGCATGCAGCACAACCTCACCGCGCTCGCGAACCGCCGCTCGCCGTGGGTGCGTCTCGAGGCGATCCGCAACCTGCGCGTGCTGGCCTCCGGCCTGCGCGGCGCGGCATCGGACGACCCGCGCGCGCTGCTGCGCTACCTGTTCGCGATCTCGGAGCTGCTCGGCAACGTGTGGCGCGACGCGCCGACCAACGCGCGCGTGTCCGACAACATGGTCGTCGAGGGCGAACTCGACTTCTGGTTCGGCTGCGAGTGCTGCGCCGTGGGCAAGCTGCGCGTCGCCGGCCCCGACGATCCGCCGGACCTGCTGCGCGGACGCGAAGTGCAGCTGATCTGGGACGTCGACGCGCTGTTCGCGTGGACGCTCGACGAGTTCGAGGACTACCTGGCGAGCGAGCGCTACGCGCTCCCGAGCACGCCCCGCGTGGCGGCCTCGGAAGACCTCGGCCTGCCGGTCGTCGACATCCCGAGCGAGGCGCTCCGAAAGGGCAACGACTGGTTCGGAAGCCAGGGCGGGGGGCTGTACGTGCCGCTCGACCTCAAGCACATCGAGCTGATTTGATCCGCGCGAGGCGCGGGCCCGGCCGTCCGGCCGCGCTTGCCAGCGCCCACGCCTACCGCGTAATCTCCGCGCTCCTCGCGTCGTGGTGGCGCGGAGGGTCTCGCCACACGGGAGCGCCATGACCGCCTACAAGTTCCGTCTCCGCCGCAAGCGCAACAAGCAGTCCGCTCAGAAGAAGAAGGAAAAGGAGCGCGCGGGGAAGAAGAAGCGCGGCCGCTAGTCCAGCCCGCACTTCTCGCAGCAAAAGCAATACGCCCGCCGGGACCGGCGGGCGTTTTGGTTTTCGGGCTCGAGTGCCGCTGAGCGGCGCCACGATGCGGCGCCGCGGGGCGGCGCCGTTACGCGGCGTCCGTGCGCGGCCGTGGCCGCAGCGCCGACGGGCGCGGCCCGATCGTGGATGCGCCTCCCGGGAACAGTCCCGAGGGCCGTGGCGCCAGCGTGGACGGGCGTGCCCCGAGCGCGGACGGCCGCGCGATCGGCGCGCCGGGCTGGACCGCGGGCGCCTGGTGCATCGGAGCGGCGTGGCCCTGCCGCGCGGACTCGCCGGCGAGCATGCGCGTCGCGAGCGTCTCCGCCTGCGGGCCGGCCTTCACTTCGTCGGCCGCCGAGGAGACCACGTAGATGCGCTGGTTGTTGCTGTCGACGTCGGCCGGGAACAGGAAGAAGCCCTCACGGTCCGGCGACCAGCTCAGCGTGTAGCCGCACATGAACTCGCCGTCGCGGAAGCGCACGGCGATCTTGCGGCCCTGAGACGTCTCGGCCGGTCCCTGAAGGAAGCCCTTCACGTCCTGGCGCGCGGGATCGCCCGCGAACGTCTTCACGAAGAAGAGCGCCTTGAGCTGGCGGCAGCGCAGTTCGACGACTTCGTTCGTGCCGTCCACCTCGACGTGGAAGCCGGGGCGGTTGGGAGAGAAGTCGTTCGTGACGCCTTTGAGGACGTGGCCATCGAGGTAGCGGGCCACGACGAGGTTGTGGATCTGCACGGGGGCTCCCGATTCCTTGGGGGAGTGAAGACCAGCGGTGCGCCACTCCCAACGAGCGCGCGAGTTCGCCGGGGTTTTCGGCCGTCCGCCGCCCGCTCTTGACGAGGAATCCGGCGACCCCGGTCACCCCGGGGCGGGCCGGGCCGGGCGCGCCCCGCCGGGGGCCTTGCCGGTCCCCGGCTCCCGTGCGAGTGTTCCGCGTCTTTTCCGACCCGCGAACTTCCGAGGAGGAACACCATGAAGCGTATCGCCATGGCGCTCGCCGCCGCCCTGATGCTGGCCGGCTGCGCCGGCTCCAAGGGCCCCGGCGACACGACCGCCACCCCGGCGCCGGCCACCGACGCGGCCGCCGCCGCTCCGAAGCCGAAGCTCCACAAGCTCGCCAGCGGACTCATCTACGAGGATCTCGTCGTGGGCAACGGCACGATGGCCGACCCCGGCCTGACCGTGTCCATGCAGTACACGGGCTGGCTCACGAACGGCACCAAGTTCGACAGCTCGTTCGACCACGGCCGCCCCTACACGTTCGTCCTCGGCACGGGCGCCGTGATCGCCGGATGGGATCAAGGCATCAAGGGCATGCGGCTCGGCGGCAAGCGCAAGCTGACGATCCCGCCGGACATGGGCTACGGCGCGGCCGGGTCCGGCACTCGCATCCCGCCGAACTCGACGCTCATTTTCGAAGTCGAACTCGTCGGCGTTCAGTAGATACCCGGCGGCCTCGCCGCCTCACTCGATCACACGGAGGAACGGTGCCCACGCTCGACAATGGATTGATCTACGAAGACCTCACGGTCGGTGAAGGCGCGAAGGCCGAACGCGGACACTCGGTGTCCGTGCACTACACCGGCTGGCTCACGAACGGCTCCAAGTTCGACAGCTCCGTCGATCGCGGTGAGCCGTTCGAGTTCACGCTCGGCATCGGCCAGGTGATCCGCGGCTGGGACGAGGGCGTGCAGGGCATGCTCATCGGGGGCAAGCGCAAGCTGACGATCCCGCCGGACCTCGGCTACGGCGAGTACGGCGCGGGCGGCGTGATCCCGCCGAACGCGACGCTCGTGTTCGAGGTGGAACTGCTCGGAGTGCGTTGAAGCTCGTACGAAGCGAACGGCGCGCGGCCATCGGGTCGCGCGCCGTCTTTTTCCGCCGCGCCCCGGCGCGGCACGAGGTGGCGTGATGCGTGGTGATCCCGGTCTCGAGGTGGTCGAGCACGTTCGTGCGGCGTTCGATCCCGGTCCCGAATGGAGCGCGGTCTCGCCGCGCGGCTTCACGTGGTGGCCGGCGGCGTTCTCGCAGCGCATCGAGTCCGACGTCGCGCGCCGCGTGGACGGTGTGGACCAGTGGCGCGTGCAGGCCGAGCTCGAACTGCTGCAGGGCGTCGAAGGCCGCGGCGAGCACTTCGCCCGCATGGCGGCGTGGAACGCGCTGCGCCCGGGACTCTCGTCGCTGCGCTGGAACGGCGACGCGCACACGGTGTCGCTGTGCGCGACCGTGTACGCGAGGGAAGGCGATCACGAACGCCCCGCGCGCGACCTCGCGACCGCGGCGCTGCTGCAGCTGGCCGACGCCACGCGCGACGGCGCCGCGCTCGCGCAGGACCTGGGCGGCGAGCTCGCGCTCTCCGCGCCGCCTTCGGGCGAGGTGCGCGAACAGCCCGACGCGCTGACCGAAGGCTGGCGCCAGGTGGCCGAATCCGGCGCGAAGCCTTCGCCCTTCACGACGATGCGCCTGCAGGCGGCCGCCGCCATGAAGGACGCGCCGTGGCTGCGCGTGAACGTCGACGGCGGCGGGCTGCACGCCGAGGTGCCGTGCGCGGCCGAAGGCGGCCCCGCGCCGGGCAGCGCACCGGGCGCCGGCGTCGCGCTGCTGCACCTGCTGCACACGCAGCCGCACCCACAGCTGGGCGCGGGGCTGCTCGCCGCGCTCGCGCTGCCGCCCGACGCCGAGCCCGTGCGCGAGCGCATCGTCGGCACCGCGGCGCTGCTCAACGAAGCCGAGGCGCGCGAGTTCACGCCCATGGACGGCACGGGCGCGTGGTGCTTCCACCCGCAGGCGGGGCTCGCGTGCGTGAGCTTCGTGCCGGCGCTGCTCGACGAGCCCTCGCGCATCGAGCGGCTCGCGTACGCGATGGCGGCTCGCGCGCGCTGGACGCGCACGTTCCTGCTGCGCATCGCCCGCATGCGCGACGGCGCTCCACCGCGCGCCTGACGCGCTCGCGCCGCGCGCTCCTGCGCTCGTCGCTCCGCCGCCCGGGACGCCGGAATCGCCGTGTTAGCGTGCCCGCTTTCCCGGTGCGCGCGTCCGTGACCGCGTGCCCGATCCATCCGGAGGCCGAGCATGCCGCGTCAGCGAATCGTGGGAGCGCTTCTCATCCTTTCCGCCGCGTTCGCGTGTGCCGCGGGTGCGGCGACATCGCCCGCCGCGCCCGCTTCACAGAAGCCCGTCGAACTCGACATGAAGCAGTTCTCGGAGCTGACCTTCCGCGCGATCGGCCCGACGAACATGGGCGGCCGCGTCTCGGACATCGCGGGACTCGAGAGCGATCCGGCGACGATGTTCGCCGCGACCGGCACGGGCGGCGTCTTCAAGACCACGAACATGGGCACCACGTGGACACCGGTGTTCGAGAAGGAAGCCGTCGCCTCGACGGGCGCGGTCGCGATCTGGCAGAAGAACCCGTCCATCGTCTGGGTCGGCACGGGTGAGGCGAACAGCCGGAACTCGTCGTCGTGGGGCAAGGGCATCTACCGCTCCGAGGACGGAGGCGGCAGCTGGAAGCTCGCCGGGCTCGAGGCGACCACGAACATCTCGCGCATCGTGACGGACCCGGCCGACAGCGCGACCGTCTACGTCGCGGCGCTCGGCCGGCTGTGGGGCGAGAACGCCGAGCGCGGCGTGTTCCGCACGAAGGACGGCGGCAAGACGTGGCAGCACGTGCTCAAGGTCGACGCGCGCACGGGCGCGGTCGACCTCGCGATGGATCCCGCGAATCCGAAGGTGCTCTACGCTGCGATGTACGCGCGCAAGCGCACGCCGTGGTCGTACACGGGCGTGAGCGAGAGCGGCGGCCTCTTCAAGAGCGCCGACGGCGGCGAGACGTGGACGAAGCTCACGAACGGCCTGCCCAAGCGCACGGGCCGCATCGGGCTCCAGGTCTGGCGCAAGCACTCGAACGTCGTCTACGCCGTGATCGAGTCGGACGAAGGCGGGCGCCTCGACGAGTTCGAGGAGGCGAGCCGCGAAGGCGGCGTCTTCCGCAGCGACGACGCCGGCGCGAGCTGGAAGCGCATCAGCGCGTTCGCGCCGCGCGCGTTCTACTTCTCGCAGATCCGCGTGCAGCCCGACGACTCGACGCGCGTGTACCTGCTCGGCACCGACCTCTACGTGTCCGACGACGGCGGCGTGTCGTTCCGCGCCGGGGGCGCGAGCAACGTGCATCCCGACTGCCATGCGATGTGGATCGCGCCGTCGAACGGCAAGCACGTCGTGATGGGCACGGACGGCGGCGTCTACCTGAGCCACGACCGCGTCGCGAACTGGGACTACCTGAACACGCTCCCGATCGGCGAGTTCTACAACGTCACGGCCGACCGGGCCGAGCCGTTCTACAACGTCTACGGCGGGCTGCAGGACAACCAGAGCTGGGGCGGACCTTCGCGCACGAGGTTCGAAGCCGACATGTTCGGCGACGGACGCATCGGCGGCATCGCGACCGATCACTGGTACGTCCTCGGTGGCGGCGACGGCTTCCACGTGGCCGTCGATCCCACGGACCCGAACACGGTCTACTACGAGTCGCAGGGTGGCTACCTGCTGCGCCAGGACCTCGCCAACGGCCGCGAGCGCCTGCTGCGTCCGTCGAACAACGAGGGCGAGCCGCGGTTCCGCTACAACTGGAACACGCCGTTCTTCCTTTCGCCGCACGATCCGACCGTGCTCTACATGGCGGCGCAGCACGTGCTCAAGCTCACGCGCCGCGGCGACCGCTGGGAGCGCATCAGCCCCGACCTGACGACGCAGGACGCGAACAAGATGATGACCGGCGGCTCGAACGCCGAGCAGCACTGCACGATCGTGTCGCTCGCCGAGTCGCCGAAGACCGCCGGCGTGCTGTGGGCGGGCACGGACGACGGCAAGGTGTGGGTGAGTCCCGACGGCGGCGCGCACTGGAACGACGTGACCGCGAACCTCAAGGGCCTGCCGCCGAACCTCTACGTGAGCCGCATCGAGCCGTCGCACTTCGACGACAAGGTCGCGTACGTCACGGTGGACGGGCACCGCTCCGACGTGCTCGCGCCGTTCGTGTTCGTCACGCGCGACCAGGGCCGCTCGTTCACTTCGCTCGCCGCGACGCTGCCCAAGGACCACACCGTGCACGTCGTGCGCGAGGACCCGGGCAATCCCGACCTGCTGTTCCTCGGCACGGAGTTCGGGTTGTTCGTGTCGTTCGACGCCGGCAAGAAGTGGCTGCCGTGGAAGGAGGGCCTGCCGACCGTCGCGGTGGACGACATCCACATCCATCCGCGCGAGCGCGACCTGATCCTCGCGACGCACGGCCGCAGCATCTACGTGGTGGACGGCATCCAGGCGCTCGAGGCGATGACGCCGAAGGCGCTCACCGACACGGTGACCTTCGCCGCGCCGCGCGCCGCGTGGGCGTATCACTCGCGCACGCTCGGCGGGAAGTGGGGGCAGCGCCAGTGGCTCGGCAAGAACCCGCCCGAGGGCGCGTGGTTCGACTACTGGCTGCCGCGCGAACTCGAGGGCGGCGTGAGCATCGCGGTGAAGGATTCGACGGGGAGACTCGTGCGCTCGCTGAACGGACCGGGCAAGGCGGGCTTCCATCGCGTCACGTGGGACCTCGTCGCGGGCGATCCCAAGGAGCGCATCCGTCGCGAGCAGCACGCCGGCCAGCCGCAGTTCGTCCGTCCCGGCGCGTACAAGGTGACGCTCACCGCGGGCAAGGCGGCGGCGCAGGAGCGCACGCTCGAGGTGAAGGCGCTGCCGGGCGTTTACTCGGAGGAGTTGTAGGCGCGCGCGAGGCGTTTCAGCGGTCCGCGGCCGGGGTGGGGAGCACGTGCTCCCGGCCCCGGCCGCGAGCGTTCGAGGGCCGGAAACCGCCCGATTTCGTGGGGTCACATGTGGCTTGACCCTCCGGGTGCGGCCGGTGCACACTGCGCCCCGTCGGAACCGGGATCTGAAGTGCCGCCACGAATCAGGCAAGGCAACTGCGGAGCCAATCGACCGCGGTTGTCTTTTCGTTTTGTTCGGCCGCGGCCCCGATTTCGACGTGACACGCGCACCGGCGCGACCGGGGCGCAAAGGTTTCCAGGGGGAGTTCCCCCGAGACGAAGGAGTATGCAGTGGCTATCGGCACCGTGAAGTGGTTCAACGACGCGAAGGGCTTCGGATTCATCTCCCAGGAAGGCGGCGAGGACGTGTTCGTCCACTTCTCCGCGATCCAGGGTGAAGGCTTCAAGACCCTCGCCGAAGGCGAGAAGGTCGACTTCGAAGTCGTGAAGGGCCCGAAGGGCCTGCAGGCGAGCAACGTCCGCAAGGTCTAAGCCCGACCGCTTCACCGCACACACCGATGCGCGGGACACGTGGCAGCGTGTCCCGCGCGTCGTCTTTCTCGGCAAACTCCTTCCTCCGAGGTCGTTCTGGGCCGCCCGAAACGCCGCCGTCCGCACGGACCCAAGCCCGCCGCAGGCGCCGCAGGCGCCGCTGGCGCCGAAGCACAATCCGATCCCGGCATGGGCGACGGCGCCCTGCGCGAGCTGGCGGCGATCGCCGCCGACCCGGAGCGCTGGCCGTCGCTCGACGAGGACACGCTGCTGCTGCTCGTCTTCCAGCAGGCGTTCTACTACGCGCACACGCAGGACCCCGAGGCCGCCGCGGCGCTCGCGCTGCTCTACCCGCACGTGGTCTCCCGTGTGCCCGAGTCCGAGCGGCTCGAACTGCAGGACCGCGTGACGATGTCGGTCGAGGAGGGGAACGTGCCCGTGAGCGCGCTTCTGCCTTTCCTCCAGCACGAGTCGTCCCCGGTCGCCGTGGCGCTCGCGGCGGTGTCGTTCGCGACGCTCATGCCGCTCGAGGACGGCGACGAGATGACCGGCCCGCGCACGCTCGTGCGCATGGCGGCGCACGCGGACGACGACGGTGCGCGCATCGGCCTGCTGTCGGGCCTGCTGCAGCTCGGCGATCGTCGTGTGCTGCCGCTGCTCGCGAGCGTCTGGGACGTGCTCGAGCCCGAGTCGCGATCGGCGATGGCGGCGCTGCCGTCGCCGTCGAAGCTCGCGTTCGCGGCGAGTGTCGAGTTCTGGCTCGGCGCGCTCGAAGCCGGCGAACCCGCCGCGGCCGACGCGCTCGTGCGCCTCGCGCGAGAGGCCGAGCCGCCGCGCGTGCTCGACGTCCTGCGCAAGTTCCCGGCGCACGCCGCGGACGACCGCGACGAGATCTCCGTGCTCGACGACGTGTCGATCGCGGAGTACGGCGCGCGCATGGCGCCCCGGCTCGCGGCGCTCGGCGCCGAGCACGTGCTCGTCGGCCGTCTGGCGGACGTGCGCGCGGCGTGGGGAGTCGGCGAAGCGCGTTGAGACTCGGGGGACGAGCGCCTCGTGGCGAGCGCCGCCCGGTGGCGCGCTCCCGCGCGTGCCGTTAGGTTCTCCGCATGATGCACCCGGACCCGATACGCAGGCTCGAGGCCTACCGCACGCGAGGCGTCACGTTCGCCGTGCTCAACCTCGTCGTGCTCGCGGCGGTGTTCGCGTTCCACCTGCTCTACGTGCAGCTGCTCGGGCCGCCGCGCATGGTGCTGCTCGGCATCCTGATCTCGATGTTCCTCGTGCAGGTCGTGCTGCTCTTCTGGCACCAGGGTCTCGAGCGCATGCCGGACGAGCGCGTCGACCTCAACGTCACGTTCGCCTCGATCGTCGTGACGATCGCCGGCGCGTTCTTCGCGTCGCTCTACGGCGAGGGCGAGGACCACCACTACCACGTGGTCATGCTGCCCGCGATCGTGCTCGCCGCGTTCCGGTTCCGGCGCGCGTTCTCGCTGAGCATCGCCGGCGCCTCGAGCGCGCTCATGTACTACGACGTCTGGAACTGGTCGCAGGAACACCCGCCCGCCGACGCGAGCGAGCTCTTCGAGGTCACGACCGTCGGGCTCCTCTTCGTCGTCGTCGCGCTCGTCGTGAACATGCTCGCCGCCGAGATGCGCGAACGTTCGAGCGAGCTGGGCACGACCGTGGCCGAGCTCGAACGCACCCGCGACTCGCTCGTCGCCCAGGAGAAACTCGCGGCCGTCGGCCGGCTCTCGAGCGCGATCGCGCACGAGATCCGCAACCCGGTCGCCATGATCCACAGCTCGCTCGCCGCCGCCTCGCGGGGCGGCCTCGACGAGGACGTGCGCGAACAAATGTTCCGCGTGGCCACCGACGAGGCCGGGCGCCTCGAGCGGCTCACGACCGACTTCCTCGCGTACGCGCACACCCGCCAGCCGCAGCCCGCGCCGACCGACGCGGGCGAAACGCTCGCCGTCGTCGCGGAACTGACCGCGGCGAAGGCGCAGGGCGCGGGCGTCGAGATCCGCGTGGCGCCCACGAAGGCGAACGGCGTGTTCGATCCGTTCATGATCCATCAGGCGCTGCTCAACCTCGCGCTCAACGCCGTGGCGTCCACGCCGCGCGGGCGGCGCGTGGAGCTGAGCGCCGAGCAGACGCCGGGCGCGCTCCTGCTGCACGTGCGCAACGACGGCAAGCGCATCCCCGCCGAAGCCGAGCGGCGCATCTTCGAACCGTTCTTCACCACGCGCTCCGGCGGCACCGGTCTCGGACTCGCCATCGCGCGCGGCATCGCGCGCGCGCACGGCGGCGACGTGGCGCTGACGAGGAACGAGGACGAGTACGTGTGTTTCACGCTCTCGCTGCCCCTGCCGGGCGCGGGCGCGGCGACGGGAGGGAAGTGAACGTGGCGCGCCTGCTCGTGGTGGACGACGAAGCGAACCTGCGCCGGGTGCTGTGCGCGCTGCTGGGCGCGGACGGACATGCGGTCACCGAGGCCGGAACGGCCGGTGAAGCGCTGGCCGCGCTCGGCTCGACCGAGTTCGACGCCGTGCTCACGGACCAGAAGTTGCCCGACGGCGATGGACTGCAGATCGTCACCGCGCTGCGCGAGCGCGAGCCCTCGCCGCCCGTGATCGTGATCACCGCGTTCGCCACCGTGGAGCTCGCGGTGGAGGCCATGCGGCTCGGCGCCTTCGACTTCATCACGAAACCGTTCCTGCCGGAAGCGGTGCGCGCGGCGGTGCGGCGTGCCGCCGAGCGGGCCGAACTGCAGCGCGAAAACGCGCGCCTGCGCGACGAAGTGCAGCGCCTCGCCGCCGCGGGCCAGCTGGTGGGCGACAGCACACCGATGCGCGCATTGCGCCATCTCGTCGCACGCGTGGCGCCGTCGGCCGCGACCGTGCTCATCACGGGCGAGACCGGCACGGGCAAGGAACTCGTCGCGCGCGCGGTGCACGCGCTGAGCGCGCGCTCGCGCGGGCCGTTCGTCGCGATCAACTGCGGCGCGCTCGCCGAGTCGCTGCTCGAGAGCGAGTTGTTCGGCCACGAGAAGGGCGCGTTCACCGGCGCGACGTCCTCGCGCGCCGGCGTGTTCGAGGCGGCGCACGGCGGCACGCTGTTGCTCGACGAGATCGGCGACATGCCGCTCGCCGCGCAGGCGCGGCTGCTGCGCGTGCTCGCGGAGAACCAGGTCGTGCGGCTCGGCTCGACGACGCCGCGCCCCGTGGACGTGCGCGTGCTCGCCGCGACGCACCGCGACCTGCCCGCCGAGGTGCGCGAAGGGCGGTTCCGCGAGGATCTCTACTACCGGCTCGCCGTCGCGCTCGTGAACGTGCCGCCGCTGCGCGAGCGTCGCGACGACGTGCCGCTGCTCGCGCAGGGATTCCTCGCACGATTCGCCGCGGCCTCCGGCCGCCCGCAGTTGCGGTTCGGTCCCGAGGCGATCGCCGCGCTGCGCGCGCACGACTGGCCCGGCAACGTGCGCGAACTCGAGAATCTCTCCGAGCGCGCGGGACTGCTCGCGCAGGGCGACGTGATCGACGAGTCCGCGGTGCGCGCGTGGATGGTGCCGCGCCCGGGCGGCGCCACGGCGCCCGCGGTGGAGAGTGTTTCCGCCGCGGGTGAGGAGTGCCGCGAACGCTGGCTCGGCGCGCTGCCCGACCGGATCGAACTGCGCGGGCTGCTCGACGAGCTCGAGCGCGAGCTGCTCATGCGCGCGCTGCGCGAGGCGAACGGCGTGCAGGCCGAGGCCGCGCGGCGGTTGGGCCTCACGCGTTCCGACGTCGCCTATCGACTCCGCAAGTTCGGACTCGGTGGTCCGGAGGGCGCGGGCGCGCCGCCGGGAGAGGGCGAGTAACTTTCCGCGAGTTGTCGGAAAGTTCATACGGGTCGAGCGGGGCCGCGTCCGAATCTTCGGACGCGGCCCTGTTTCCTTTCGTCGAACTCGGCGCAAGTGCCAGCAAATCGCTCCCTGCATCGCGTGGCACGGCCATTGCCCTACAAGGCTCGTGTCGGGACCGCGCTGCCGCGCGGACCACCCGTGTGGCGGCTCCAGCGACTCCATCCCGCACCACGCCTGCCGCCCACGGGCTCGACGTCCCACCGAAAGGACCCGCCATGCAGCTGCTGCCTCCCATGCCGTCGTGGAACGGAATGCACCCGCTCGTGGTGCACTTCCCGATCGCACTCCTGCTCGTCGCGCCGCTGCTCGTGCTGGCCGCGCTCGTGTGGAAGTCGCTGTCCCGCGGCCTGCTCGTGGCGGCGCTCGCGCTCATGGTGGCCGGCACCGCCTTCACGTGGGTCGCGGTCAGCACCGGTGAGGCGGCGGGAGAGATGGCCGAGCGTGCGGGCGCGCGCGTCGAAGCCGTGGTCGAGCAGCACGAAGAGCTGGCGGAGACGACGCGGAACGTCTTCACCCTGCTCACGCTGGTGTTCGCCACGCTGGTGTTCGCACCCACCGCGATGCGCCGCACGCTCGAGCGCGTTCCCTTCACCGCGGCGCACGCCGCGTTCCTCGTGCTGTACGCCGGTGGGGCGCTGTTCCTCGTGAACACGGCGCACCAGGGCGGGCGGATCGTGCACGAGTTCGGCGTTCGCGCCGAGATGACGGTGGCGCAGAGCGCGGGCGGCATGGTGATGCCCGCGGCGTACGAAGTTTCCGAGCAGGGCGAGCGTGGCGAGAGCCAGACGGAAGAAGCTCGCGAGAACGTAACGCGCGGCGCGGGATCGGCGCCTGCTGGAGAAGCGGCCATTCCGGCGGGGTCCCCCGCCGAACCGGCCGCGCGTCCGAAGTCACCTGGTGGCGAAGAGAGCGCTCGCCAGGCGAATCACGCGACGGCGCCTTCCGGCCGCCCGTGAACGTGACCTGCCGGCCGGAAGGGCGGCGGGAGGAAGTGTGCGGATCGTGTGACGATGCGAGAACCGGAGCCCGGGGGGGTAAGGCCTCGCAGAGCGGCGATCGGCACTTCGCGACGGCGGCACTTCGGTGCCGCCGTCATCGCGTTTTGTGGAGTGCCCGGTCCGCGACGTTGGCGATGACGACGCCGGAGACGACCACGATCGCGCCGACGATCGTGCTCGGCCCCAGGTGCTCGTGCCGCACGGTCGCTCCGAGGAACGCGCCGAGCACGGGCGTGAGCACCGCGAGGAAGCTCGTCGCGGTCACGCGCCAGCGCTGCACGAGCCACGCGAACAGCACGAACGCTCCGATCGACCCCACGATCGTCAGGTAGGCGAGCGAGAACCAGCCGCTGCTCGTCGCGGGCAGTGCGTGCGCCTCGCGCAGCAGGAACGACGCGGCGAGGCAGAACGGCACGCCGGCGGCGTGCGCGACGGCGTTCGTCGTGATCGGGCTGGAGGGCGTGCCGCGCTTGAGCAGCACGCCGGCGAGCGCCGCCGTGAGCGCCCCGACCAGCACCGCGCCGAGCGGCACGAGCGGCATGTCGCTGCGCAGCTCCGAGGCGAACAGCACGATCACGCCGCCGAGCCCGATGATCGCGCCGATCAGTCCGAGCAGACGGATGCGCTCGAGCCCCATGGCGCGTGCGAGCAGCGCGGTCGTGAGCGGGATGCTCGCGTAGAAGATCGCCGCGATGGACGACGGCACGCTCATCTCGCCCCAGTAGAGCAGCGGCAGGCTGACGCCGAAGTCGACGACGCCGAACCACACGGCCGCCTCGAGCGCGCGGCCCCTGGGCCACGGCTGTTTCGTCGCCAGCGCGATCGCGAGCAGGATCACGCTCGCCGCCGCGAGCCGCAGCGTCGCGGCCCACACGGGCGGGAGGCTGTCGTTGCCGATCGAGATGACGAGGAACGTGCTGCCCCAGATGAGGACGATGCCCGAGAACGCCGAGAGCCCCGCGAGCGTCGAAGCCCGAGGCTGCACGTGCGGCGCTTCGCTCACTTCAGCACGACCACGCGGCGCGATGCCGAGCGCGCGCCCGAGGTCGCGCGCAGGAAGTAGACGCCCGGCGCCACCGGCCGGCCTTCGGACAGGTTCGCGCGCACGCGGATCGCGCCCGGCGCGACGCCTTCGAACAGCGTCCGCACCGACGCGCCCTGCAGGTCGAGCAGCTCCACGCGCGCCGATTCGCCCGGCGCCGCGTCGAGCTCGGCGTCGAGCACGCCGCGCACCGGATGCGCGCCCGCGATGCGCAGCCGCAGCGCGGGGCCGCGCGCACCGAGGTCCACGGCGAGCGCGGACGTGGGCGTGATGGTGGCGCGTTCGCCGGGCTCGAGCGCCTGGTCGCCGTCGCCGCACGGCGACTGCGCGGTGAGGGCGCCGCCGTCGGCGGTGCCGTACGCCGAGAACGCGAGCCGCAGCGACGAAGGCGCGGTTCCCCAGTACTGCGTCACGTCGATGAGCGCCTCGAGCACCGTGCCGGTCGCCTTGCTGAGTCCCGCGCTGGGCTGCGTGCCCGCGCCGTCGAACCAGCCCGTCCAGCCGTTCGAGCTCTCGTTCGCGAGCATGAGCCGGTAGGCGGTCACCTGTCCCGACTTCGACCACGGCGCCGCGCGCAGCGCGGTCGAATCGGCGGTCGAGACGAACGTGAAGTGATCGAGCGTCGTGGACTTCGGCACCGCGAGGTAGAGCCAGTGGCCGTCGTAGTCCGCGTACACGTTCTGTCCGCCGCACGTGCCGACCGCCGCGACGCCGGCGTCCACCGTGCCGTCGATCGTGTGCGGGGGCGAGACCGCGCCCGACACGTTCACGTGCCAGTCGGAGCCGCCGTTGTTGTCCCAGACGTTCGCGGCGCTGTGGAACACGAAGTCCACCTTCGTCGCGGTGAGCGGGATCGAGTAGGTGTAATCGAACTTGCTCGTGGCGGCGTTCCACGTCATCGCCGGATCGGGCGCGACGACCGAGCCCCAGTTGTTCGTGCCGACGTGCAGGTAGACGGGGTTCGTGTTGTCCGCGAGCGCGCCGGGCACCGGGTCGTAGTGGATCGTGATCGTGCCGCCGGCCGACGGGTTCGCGGGCTCCCACGTGACCGCCGGGTTCGTCGGCGTGACGTTGCCCGCGCCGACCCACACGTGCTGGATCGGGCTGCGTCGGACACGGCCGTTGTGATCCACGGCTTCGCAGTAGTAGTCCACGAGCACGTCGGTGAGGCCGGAGACGTGCGCCGACCATTCGTCCGCGATCACCGTCGGCAGCACCGTGAAGTCGATGCTCGGGCTGTTGAAGACGTTCGTCTTCGGGAATGCTCGCCGCGTCATGCCCGCGGTCTGCCACGCGCCGACCTCGGCGCCGCCCGTGTAGGTCTCGTTCTGCACGGACGCGATCGGGTTCGTGCCGTCGGAGTCGATGCGATAGACGAGGCGCACGGTGTCCACGCCGCTCACGTCGTGCGCGAACGTCCACACCCAGAAGTCCTGCGTCATGTCGGCGCCCGTGCCGCCGGGCCAGCCCCACATCGCGCCCGCGCCCTTGCCGCCGGGATTCCACGGCAGGCGCTGCGGCAGCCACATCGTCGGCGCCGTCGTGTCGGGCGCGCTCGCGAGGATCGTCGCGGCGTGCTCGACCGCGCGGTTGCACGCGAGCGTCGCCTTCACTTCCATGTCGAGCGACGTGCCGTAGTACATGTAGCCGCTCTCGTGACCGGCGAGCAGGAAGTGCCACGCCTTGTCGATCGCGGTCGTGCCCGGCAGCGTCGGATCCGCCATGCGCGCGGCGACGGGCGCGCCCGCGATGCCTTCGGCCGTGAGCACGTGGTTCGTCGCGGCGGTGAGCACGGCCCAGTTGCGCTCGTCCTCGGCCCAGCCGTTGGCAATGTCGAACTGCCCGGTCGCGTTCACGAGCGGCCAGTTCCAGTTGATGTACTGCGGCGAGCCGAAGTCGCCGTCGGCGTTCACCCAGCCGCCGTCCTCCACGTGCACGACGTCGGTCGGGCTCACCGGATGATCGGCGAGGAACTCGGCGACGGTCGTCGGCTCGTAGCCCTTGCCGGCGGCCGCGTGCGAGAACTGCGACACGTTCTCCATGAAGTAGGAGTAGCCACCCTGCCATGCGTTGTCGCCGTCGTGCGCGAACAGCACGAGCATCGGCTTCGCGGCGTCGTTGCGCGCGGCGATCGCGTCGATCTCGCCCGTGCCGTAGAGCCCGTAGCCCTCGTTCCACGACATGCCGTTCGCCGCGGGCACGACGGTGAGCGACGAGATCGCGCCGGTCGCGGGGTTCACGTACTGCGCGCGGTGCGGACGAAGCCCGAAGGGCGCGGGCACCTTGGTGGTGACGCCGCGCGAGATGCTCTGCGCGTAGTACCAGCCCTGCGCCGGGTTCACCTGGTCGGCCTTGTTCGGCGGGTCGCAGTTGTCCTGCGGCGCGTCGTACGGATAGTCCGCGCACGCGCGCGCGATGTGCACGTCGGGCACGATCGCCCACTGCACGCCCTCGGCGACGAGCGTCGGGATGAGGCGCTCCGAGAAGCACATCTCGGCGGGGAAGAAGCCCTGCGACAGCGTGGGCGAGCCCCACGTGCCGGTCATGAGCGCCTTCTGCGCCTGCAGCTCGCGCCGGAACACGGTCTCGTCGCAGAGCGGATTGATCGCGTGGTGCATGCCGACGATCACGGGATCGAGCCGGCGCCGTCCGCCCGACGTGCTCCACGCCATCGCGTCGCGATACGACTGCCACCAGTTGGCCCCGTACTTCCCGTTCCAGTTCGCGGCGCCGAGGCTGTTGAGGTTCTGGATCAGCGAGCCCGCGAACGACACCTGCGCGCCCGCGTCCGGAAGGTCGAGCACGGACTGCAGCGCCGACTTGGGATAGTCCTGGTAGTCGTGCACGCGATCGTCGCTGCCGAAGATCGTGCCGAGATCGTTCTGCGAGTGCCCGAGCGACATCGTCTCGTACGCGTACTCGTACGCCGTCCCGTTCCAAGTGCTGCGCTCCGGCCAGTAGATCGGCTGGTGCATGTGCCAGAGGTAGGTCGTGTGGATCGGGGCCGCGGTGGCGACCGGCGCGGCGAGGGCGAGCAGCGCGAGGAGCGTGGCGAGATGGGGAGCGCGCATCGGGGGTGTTCTCTCGGACGGTGGGGCGAAGTGGGCTGTTGCGCGGCCTTCCGGCTCGCGGTTCATGGACCGACAGGTTCTCCCGTGGGGGCGAGCGCGATGCGCCGCCGCCGGTCACGGCCGCCCGGGGCGGGCGGCGGGGGGAGCGGCACCCCCAAGGCCCCCCCCCGCAAAACCCACCCGCAGACACCCGCAACGGCCCCACGGCCGGGCGGGCGGCCGGGCCCCGGGGGCGGGGGGCGCCGAAGGTCCCCGTTGACCCGCCGACGGCCGTGCGCCGCTGGCTTCGACCCGGTCCGCCCCTTCGCCGTGCCAAGCCACCTCACCGCCGGGAATGCCGTTCATGCGCGAAGAAGACCTCCTCCGATTCCGTTGGGTCGCCGATCCCCAGGTTTCGCCCGGCGGCGCCCGCATCGCGTTCACGCAGGTTCACGTGGACACCGAAGCCGACGAGTACCGCACGAACCTGTGGCTGGCCGAAGTGCCGGCTGCCGGTGCTGCCGAGGACGCTCCCGCACCCGCGCGGCAGTTCACGTGGGCGGGCCGCGACTCGCAGCCGCGCTGGTCGCCCGACGGCGCGACGCTCGCGTTCGTGCGCAAGCCGAACGCGGACGACGCCGCGCAGATCTGCCTGCTGCCCGCGAACGGCGGTGAAGCGCGTGTGCTGACGACGCTCAAGGGTGGCGGGTCCAACCCTTGCTGGTCGCCCGACGGCACGCGCATCGCGTTCCTGTCCGGGCACAACCCGGCGATCGACACGCCCGAGTAAGAAGCCGAAGCACGAGCCTGCGCGCGTCGTGACGCGCCCGGAGTTCCGTTGGAACGGCGAAGGCTTCACGGATTGGGACCACCTCGACCACGTGTGGGTCGTGGACGTCGCGAGCGGCGAGGCGCGGCAGCTGACGTGCGGCACGCGCTTCAAGGAAGGCGACCTTTCGTGGTCGCCCGACGGCAAGCAGGTGCTGTTCGCGAGCGACCGCCGCGAGCAGCCGTGGTTCGGCGATCCGGCCGAGGACAACGGTCTGTACGCGGTCGCGGCCGATCTCGCCGCGCCGTCCGACGGCGCCGCATTCACGCTCGTCGCGGACATCGAAGGCCCGATCGCCGGTTTCACGCCGGGGCCCGGGGGCAAGTGGCTCGCATGGGGCGGCGTGCGCCCGAAGCCCATTCGTTCGTACGACCAGAACGACGTGCTGCTGTTCGAGGGCGCGTGGCCCTTGTCGAAGCCGCGCGTGCTCACGGCGGAAAAGGACCTCGCGGTCGGTGAGACGACGTCGGGCGACATGCATCCGCCGCGCGGCGGTGGCGCGCTGCCGCTCGCGTTCACGGCGGACGGCGGCATCGTCTTCGGCTACGCGTGGCAGGGTTCGACGCGCGTCGCGCGGCTGGACCTGGGCAGCGGGGAGGTGGACGACTTCACGCCGCCCGACTGCGACGTGTACGCGGGCACGCTGTCGGCCAACGGCCGCACGCTCGCGCTCGCGATGGGCTCGACCGGATCGCCGGGCGACCTCTGGGTGTTCGACGTGGCGAGCGGCGAGGGCGCGTGCCTGCACACGCCGAACGCCGACCTGCTCGAGGAAGCCGGGCTCGGTGAGGTCGAGGAGATCTGGTACGACAGCTTCGACGGCAAGCGTATCCAGGGCTGGATCGTGAAGCCTCCGGGCTTCGACTCCGCGCGCAAGTATCCGCTCGTGCTGCAGATTCACGGCGGTCCGCACGTGCCGTACGGCGTCGCGTTCTTCCACGAGTTCCGCGTGCTCGCCGCGGCGGGCTACATCGTGCTGTACACGAACCCGCGCGGCTCGACGTCGTACGGGCAGGAGTTCGGCAACTGCATCCAGTACGCGTACCCGGGCGACGACTACCACGACCTCATGGCGGGCGTGGACTTCGTGCTCGCGCGCGGGTACGTGGACGAGAAGCGCATGGGCGTCACCGGCGGCAGCGGCGGCGGCCTGCTCACGAACTGGATCGTCACGCGCAACGACCGCTTCGCGGCCGCGATCACGCAGCGCTGCGTTTCGGATTGGGCGGGGATGTACTTCTCGTGCGATTTCGCGATGTACAACGACTCGTGGTTCAAGAGCACGCCGTGGCGTGACCGCGCGCACTACGAGTCGAAGTCGCCCGTGTGGGACCTCGACAAGGTGAACACGCCGCTGATGGTGCTCCACAGCGAAGAGGACTGGCGCACGCCGATCGCGCAGGGCGAGGCGATGTTCCGCGGCCTGCTCGCGCAGAAGAAGCCCACGGTGATGGTGCGGTTCCCGGGCGAGAGCCACGAGCTGTCGCGGAGTGGGGCGCCGAGCCGGCGCGTGCAGAACCAGCAGCACATCCGCCGATGGTTCGACCACTGGCTGCAGGGCAAGCCGGCGCCGGAGTACGGGCTCTAGGGCGCGGCGCGGAAAAGCGAAACGGCCGGTCGGGAGTCCCGACCGGCCGTTCGACTTTTCGCGGATGACGCTTACTTCGACTTCAGCTTGACCACCGCGGCCATGCAGAGCGTCGCGCCGTTCGACTTCACGTCGGACAGCTTCAGCTTGACCGTGCCGCCCTTCGTGTACAGCACGAGCGGAATCGCGTCGTTCTCGGTGTCCTTCGCGAGGACTTCGCCGTCACCGTCGGTGATGGTGATGTCGATGTCGTTCGCCTGGCTGTCGGCGGCGCCGACGAAGGCGTACGGACGGTCCTCGAGATCGATGCCACCCTGCGTCAGCGTCTCGCCTTCCTTCATGATCGAGCCGATCACGCAGATCTCGTTGTCGCCGTCGTGGAACGCGGCCCAACCGAGCTTGTCGTTGATCTTCTCGCACATGCCGAGCAGACGCTCCCACGCGGCCTTCAGGTTCTTGGCCGGGACGTCGTAGCCGCCCTTGCGGAGCAGGGCGTAGGCGACGAACGAGCCGCGCGCCTTGCCGTCGACGAGCTTCATGACGACCTTGAACTTGCCGTCTTCCTTCGGGGTGAACACGACGACCGGGTTGGAATCCTTGGCGTCGTCCTTGGCGACGACGTCACCGTCGGCGTCGAGGAGGTACAGGTCCATGTCCTGCACGTCGTCGTCACCGCCGCCGATGAAGGCGTACTCGGTGCCGCCGGTGAGCGGAATCGTGGCCGCGCCGACCTGCTTGCCTTCCTCGAGATAGGCGCCGATGAAGCAGGAGCTCTGATCGTCGAGGCCGTACTGGGTCTTGTCCGTGACCTTACGGACGCTTTCCATCACGCGGCTCATGGCCTGGTCGAGGTACTTGCCCGGCACCCAATCCTTGGCGGAGGCGGGGGCGGCGGCGACCACGGTGGCGAGAGCGAGGGCAGCGACGACGAACAGACGGGTGAAATGGGGCTTTGAGCTGTGGAACACGAAGCTTCCTCCTGAGCGGATCGGCGTCCGGATCCATGGCTCGTGGGGAGCCCTGGCG
Source organism: Candidatus Eiseniibacteriota bacterium (assembly GCA_016710095.1). GTDB lineage: Bacteria > Eisenbacteria > RBG-16-71-46 > RBG-16-71-46 > RBG-16-71-46 > CAIXRL01. Next base: position 44,434 of record JADJLL010000007.1, read on the forward strand.
GCTGGAGACGACGCATGAACGAGTGTCCGGCTGACTTTCCGAGCCCCCGGAGAGCGGAGCAGGGCACGGTGACTGGCCGGTGCACGAGCGCGGATACGCCCGCAGCGCATCTTTTCTTCCCTGAAACGTCGCCTGCGGCACGACGGTCGGCGGGCAGTGTAGTCAGAAATCGGCAGGGGTCGCACGAGGATTCATGACGTTTTTCGAACTTTGTGCGGCAAGCCGGCCGGCGCGTGCGCTCGCGAGAGGCCGTCGGCGCTGCGCCATATCACCCGAAAACACGGCGCCCGCGTCCCGAGTTCCGGGGCGCGGGCGCGTGTCGAAGGCGTGGCTACTCGGTCGGCAGGTCCTGCTTGAGCACGGCGTCCGGCGGCGTCCATTCCTCTTCGGAAGCCGCACCGGCGGTGGCCGAGACCTCTTCCAGCGGGCGCTTGTAGATGACGCCGAGGGCGAAGCGGCCGTCGCGCACCGCGTTGATCGCGGCGCCGAGATCGGTCTTGTCGTACTCGACCGGCAGCTCGTAGCTGCGCTGCAGCAGCAGGTCCGAGTAGTTGCGCGGCTGGTACGTCACGCAGCCCGCGAGCACGTGCACGAACGAGAAGCCGGGATACTCGATCGCCTGCTTCATCATGTCGCGCATGTGCGGCATGTTGCCCGCGTGCGTGCGCGCCACGAAGCCGCAGCCCGCGCTCAGCACGAGCAGCACGGGATTGAGCGGCTGTTCGTCGCCGCCCGCGAGACCGCGGCTGCGCTTGGACTCGAGTTCGGTCGTGGGCGAAGCCTGGCCCTTCGTGAGGCCGTAGATGCCGTTGTCCATCACGATGTACGTGATGTTGATGTCGCGGCGGATGGCGTGCGGCAGGTGGCCGAGACCGATCGAGAAGCCGTCGCCGTCACCGCCGACCACGACGGTCGTCAGTTCGGGGCGCGCGGTCTTGAGCCCGCTGGCGATCGGCAGCGCGCGGCCGTGAATCGTGTTGAACGAGTACGCCTTCACGTAGCCGGGCAGGCGGCTCGAGCAGCCGATGCCGGAGATGACCGCGAGCTTCTCGGGCGCGACGTTGAGATCGGAGAGCGCCTGGGTGAGTCCCTTGAGCACGCCGAAGTCGCCGCACCCCGAGCACCACACGGGCAGGAGTTCGGTCCGCAGATCCTTGGGCTTCATCTATCGCTCCTTTCGGGTCGCGGAGAGGCCGAGCATCTCGTCCAGCTCGCGCATGGACATCGGCAGGCCGCCGCTGCGCGCGAAGCTGCGCACGCCGTTCATGTCGGTGAGGCTCGAGAGGTAGCGGTGGAACTGGCCCTGGTAGCTGAGTTCGACCGTGGTGGTCTCGTCCAGGCCCTTGCGCCATTCCGTGAACGCTTCGAGCGGGAACGGATGCAGGATCTCGGGCATGAACACCCGGTACTCGGGATGCGTCTCGATCCACTCGCTGAGCATGCCGAAGCTGCTGCCCCAGGCGATGATGCCCTTGGCCGCCTTCGGGTCGCCGAACGTGCGCACCCAGCCGCGCGTGTCGGCCGCGATGGACTCGAGCTTGCGGAAGCGCTTCTCGCTCATGCGCTGGTGCACGCCGGGGTCGGCGCTCGGATTGCCGTCTTCGGTGTGCTCGATGCCGGCGGCGAGGTACGTGCCGCCCGGCGTGCCGGGCACGCGGAACGCGTTCACGGGCTGGTCCTCGGACAGCTGGAAGCGGGCCGGGGCGTCCTCGGGCGTCCAGCGCCAGCGCCGCGGCTTGTCGCGCCGGTCGGTGACGCCGTCGCGGATCTGGCGGCGCTGCGCGACGTACGCGTCCGACAGCACGAGCACGGGCAGCTGGTAGTTCTCCGCCAGCTCGAACGCGCGGAACATGACGTCACGCGCGTGCACGACGTCGAACACGCCGAGCACGGCGCGCGGGAAGTCGCCGTGGCCGCCGTAGATCGCGTGGTAGAGGTCGGACTGCTCGGTGCGGCTCGGCATGCCCGTGGCCGGGCCGGCGCGCTGGCAGTCCACGATGACCGTCGGGATCTCGGCCATGCTGGAGAGGCCCATCATCTCGGTCATGAGCGACAGTCCCGGGCCGCTCGTCGCGGTCATGGACGGCACGCCGCCGAAGCTGGCGCCGACGACCATGCCGAGCGCCGAGATCTCGTCCTCGGCCTGGATGACGCGGCCGCCCACGGCGGGCAGTTCGTCGATGAGCGTCTCCATGACCTCGGACGACGGCGTGATCGGGTAGCCCGCGAAGAACTCGAGCCCGGCCGACATGGCGCCGCGCGCGACGGCTTCGTTGCCCGTCTCGACGACGAGCGGCACGCCGTGGCCCTTGAGCTGGAGCAGCTGCGGCACGTTCGGCGCTTCGTACGCCTTGCGGAACGTCGGCATGTTGCGCTCGACGAGCGCGGGCTTGTGCGAGAAGCGTTCGGCGAGCGCCTGCTGGGCGAGCGACTCGGGCCAGCCGAGCGCGCGGCAGACGAGCGCGAGCGCCATCATGTTCTTCGGCTCGCCGGCCACTTCGACGTCGCCGTCCCAAGTCGCGAACGGATGACGGAAGGCCGGCTTCTTCATCGTGCCGAGCCAGTCGGGAAGCGCGCCCGGGTCCTTCTCTTCGAGGATCAGCTGGCTTTCGTCGTGCAGGTGGAGCGAGCCCTTGAAGCGCTTGAGGTCGGAGGCGCGGAAGCACACGAGCACGTCCGTGTCTTCGCCTTCGTAGCAGATCTCGCGATCGCCGATGCGCAGCACGACGGCGGACTCGCCGCCGCGGATCTGCGGACCGTACGACTGCACGAGGATGCCGTAGAGGCCCTGGTGCGCGGCCATCTTGAGCAGGAGGTCGCCGATGAGGGCGACGCCGTCACCGCCGCTGCCGGCGATCGCGATGACGAGTGATCGCAGGGGTGTGGCTGTCGCCGAGGAGGCGGGCATCGCTTCGGTGCGCGTTTCCATGGTTCAAGCTCCAGTCGGTTCGGCGATTTCGACCAGCTCCGGCTCGGGCGACTGCCCGACCTTGTGCATGATCGTACTGGGACAGATGTCGGTGCAGGCCTCGCCGCAAGACGGACCGTAGGCGATGCACACCTCGTGGTCGATGAGGATCGTACGGCCGTCCCACGTGATGGCGTTGGCCGGGCACTTCGAGACGCACTTGCGGCACGTCGTGCAGCCCACCATGCAGGTGGAGCGCACCACGGACGACTTGTCCACCGCCTTGCACGAGAGCTCGATGCGCCGGGCCCGCGGGTAGAGGCGGAAGAGGTCCTTCGGGCACACCGCCACGCACACCGCGCAGCCGGTGCACTTGTCGGTGTTCACCTGCGCGATGCCGCCCGTGCCGATGAACAGCGCGTCGAACGGGCACGCGCGCACGCAGTCGCCGAGTCCGAGACAGCCGTTCTTGCACGCACGCGGGCCGCCGAAGATGAGCGCGGCCGCGCTGCAGGTCGGAATGCCGGCGTAGAGCGCTTCGTCGCGCGCGAACGCCGAGGTGCCGTGGCAGGTCATCACCACGACGCGGTCCTCGACCCAGCCCGCGTCCTTGCCGGCCAGTTCGGCGACGGCGCGCGCGACCGGACTCGCGGCCGGGAATGCACAGGCTGGGGGAGACGTCGGCGCGTTCGACGACGGCTTCGGCGTACGCCGTGCAGCCGGCGAAGCCGCACGCGCCGCAGTTGGCCGACGGCAGCCGGTCGCGCACGCGGTCCACGAGCGGGTTGCCCGCGACCTTGAAGCGTTCCGCGGCCGCGCCGAGCGCGATGCCGAAGACGGCGCCGAGGCCGCTGAAGACGCCCAGTCCGTAGAGCGCGGTGTGCAGGGATTCGGAAGTCATGGGCGCCTCACCGGAAGAAGTCGAGGCCGGAGAAGCCCATGAACGCGAGCGCGAACAGTCCGGCGAGCGCGAACGCGATGGGCAGGCCTTCGAATGCCTTGGGCACGCGCGCGAGTTCCATCTTCTCGCGGGCGCACGACATCAGGAACAGCGCGAGCGCGAAGCCGAGTCCGGAGCCGAGCGCGAGCACCAGCGCTTCGATCGCCGAGACCTTGCCCTGCGCGTTCAGGAGCGGCACGGCGAGAATGATGCAGTTCGTCGTGATGAGCATGAGGTACACGCCGAAGCTCTTGTGGAGCGCCGGGTGCGTCTTGCGCAGCATCGTGTCGAGGAACTGCACGACCGCGGCGACCGTCCCGATGAACACGAGCACCTGCAGGAAGCCCAGGTGCAGCGGCTGCAGCGCGAACGTGTCCACGGCCCAGGACGTCATCGCGGTGAAGATCATGACCGCCGTGAACGTGACGCCCATGCCGACCGCGGCGTCGCGCTTCTTGGAGACGCCGAAGAAGATGCAGAGCCCGAGGTAGCGCGTGAACACGAAGTTGTTGATGAGCGCCGACGACAGGAACAGCGTGACGAGCGTCGCCCACGCCGTGGGGAAGACGTCGCGCGAAATCGGCGGGTCCACGACCTCGAGCTTATAGCGCTCGGTCGCGTGCAGCGCCTGCGTCGCGGTGAGCGTCACCACGCGGCCCTCGGCCTTCACGCCTTCGAGCGCCATGGGCGCGTCGGGCGCGGCGGCTTCGGCGAAGCGGAAGTTGGCGGTCGTCGCGCCCGCGGGATCGAACGGCCCGCGGAACGTGACGCGCACCTGGTTCGGCGTGCGGATCGTGACGGACTCGATCGTGTTGCCGCCGTCGGCGGCCTGCACGGATCCGGCGCCACGCAGCAGCCGCGCCGAGCAGCAGCGCCGCGACGAGCGCCAGCGGGGCGAGCGCGGTGAGCAGCGCCGTGCGGACGGAAGGGAATCGCCGCTCAGCCATGGTGACCTCCGGCGGCGGGCTTCGCGGTGCCGCCCGTCAGCTTGCGTTCGAGCGCGTTGAAGAACGCCATGAGCAGCGCGATGGAGAAGAAGCCGCCCGCGGGGAGCGCGAAGAAGAGCAGCGGCTTGGTCTTGAAGAGCACGATCCCGAAGAACGAGCCCGAGCCCAGCACTTCGCGCAACGCGCCGATGACCATGAGCGCGATCATGAAGCCGAGGCCCATGCCGACGGCGTCCCAGAACGAGGGCACCAGCGGCTGGCGCGACGCGAACACTTCGAGGCGCGAGATGATGATCGCGAACGCCACGATGAGCTTGATGTAGAGCCCGACCTGCGCGTACAGCGACGGCGTGAACGCCGCGAGCGTCATGTCGATCGCGCTCACCCAGACGGCGATGATGATCGTGTAGACCGGGATGCGCACGCGCGGATGAATGACGCCGCGCGCGATCGCGACGGTCAGGCTGGAGAGCACCTGCACCGCGAGCACGGCGACGCCGAGGATGAAGCCGTTCGCCACGGTCGTCGTGACCGCGACGGCGGGGCAGAGGCTGAGCGCCAGGCGGAACACGGGGTTCTCGCTGACGATGCCGTTGAAGAGCAGCTGCAGGGCGCCCGGGGGGCGCTCGGTGGTCTCGCTCATCGCGAAGCTCCTTCGCCTTCGAGCTGCGGCGCGAGCAGCGCCCAGCGGCGGCGGAAGTGATCCACGGTTCCCTTGACGCCGCGCGTCAGCGCGCGGCTCGAGATCGTGGCGCCGGTGACGGCGTAGATGGGCTTCGTGCGTTCGCGGTCCATCAGCGTGCGCCATTCGGCCGGCGCTTCGCCGCCCGTGGACGAGGCGAACGCCGACAGCGCCGCGTGCCAGTCTTCCGGCATCGGGTCGCGCGTCACGCCGAGCGCCGCGATCTCGTCCGGCGTGCGGCCGGAGAACTGCGCGCGGAACACGGGGGTCGCGATCTCGGCGCCGAGGCCGGGATCTTCTTCGTGCTCGAGCACGCGCACGCCCTTCACCGCGAGCGACGAGTCGAGCGCCACGAAGAAGCGGATGCGGTTCTTGTAGCCGCGCGACTCACCCTCGAGCACGAAGCCCGCGAGCGCGCCGCCCTGTTTGGCGACGAACAGCCGCCCGAGCTCCTCGAGCCCGGCGGGCTCGGCCGTGTTCGCCGACTCCGCCGACTCCGCGGCGCCGGAGGCGGAGGCGACGGCCCCCGCCGTGGAAGCATGCAGGCTGCCGTCGAGCCCGAACACGAACTCGCGCGTCGGCGCGGACTCGTTGCCGTACTCCTTCGCGAGGTAGCGCACCTCGCGCTTCGGCGCGTCGAGGTACTGCCGCACTTCGGTCACCTCGGCGCCTTCGCCGAACGCGAGCATGCCGCTCACCGCGCTACGCTCGCCCGCGAGCCGGGCTTCGCGCTGGTAGCGCTCCGTGCCGACGTACACGCCGCCGAGCACGATCGCGCTCACCGCGCAGACGAGTACGAGGTTCATGGCGATGCCGGCGATGACCTTGGGATCGGCTTTCGGACGCGGGGCGCCGTCGATGTGGACGAGGTCGCTCATGACGGGCTCCCGGCGATGGCGGTGCGCTTCGGCCGGAACCACAGGTCGAGCGCGGGCGCCATGGCATTGGCGATCAGGATGGCGTAGCAGATGCCTTCGGGATATCCGCCGTACACGCGGATCATGCCGGTGAGCAGGCCGATCATCAGTCCGAACGCGATCTGCGCGCGCGTCGTGCTCGGCGAGGTCACGTAGTCGGTCGCCATGTAGAACGCGCCGATCCAGAAACCGCCGCTCATGAGGTGCAGCATCGGCACGCCGGTGTGCAGCGTCGAGAGTGCGACGCCCGCGAGCACGCTGAGCGGAATCGCGAGCGTGATGATGCGGCGGGCGAGCAGCGCGGCGCCGCCGATCGCGACGAGCAGGAGCGAGACTTCGCCGATCGAGCCCGGGCGGAAGCCGAGCGCGAGCGCGTTCCACAGCCCGACGGGGCTGGAGACGAGCTTCACCGCGGCTTCGAAGCCCTGCTCCTTGAGCACGGCGAGCGGCGTGGCGGTCGTGACCGCGTCGAGCGGCACCCCGAACCACGGCCGCGGCGTCGCCCAGCCCGAAGTCATGTTGAGCGGGAACGTCGCCATGAGGAACGCGCGGCCGAGCAGCGCCGGGTTGAAGAGATTGAAGCCGAGCCCGCCGAAGATCATCTTGCCGAGCCCGATCGCGAACATGGAGCCGAGGAAGGCCTGCCACGCCGGAAGGTTGGGATTGACGGTCAGCGCGAGCAGCAGCCCCGTGCACACCGCGCTGCCGTCCATGAGCGTCGGACGGCGGCCGAGCGCCTTCTGCGAGACGAACTCGGTGAGCACCGCGCCCGCGATGGACGCGAGGATCACGAACGCCGCGTTGATGCCGAACACGAACACGCCCCAGAGCGCGGCCGGCGCGAGCGAGCCGTTGACCCACCACATGATCTTCGAGGTGGATTCCTCGGTGTGCAGGTGCGGGCCGGGCGAGAGGACGAAGGTCGGATGGGTCTCGCTCATGACGCGCTCCTCGTGGCGGCGGCGCGCCGAAGCGCCGACTTCGCGACCTGCATGAACTGCACGAGCGGGCGCGAGGACGGACAGACGTAGCTGCAGCAGCCGCACTCGTAGCAGTCGAGCGCGCCGTGCGGTTCGCAGTCGAGCGTGCGCCCGACTTCGACGCGCACGGAAACCTGGTCGGGTTCGAGTCCGAGCGGGCAGGCGTCGAGGCAGCGGCCGCAACGGATGCATGCTCCGAAACCGTCCTCGAGCGGACCGCGGCCGGTGAGCATCACGAGCCCGTTCATGCCCTTGATGAGCGGCACGTCGAGGCGCGGGAGCGATCGGCCCATCATCGGACCGCCCGCGACCATGCGGTGCGTCTCGGGCTTGATGCCGCCGCAGAACTCGACGATGTCGGCGAGCGAGGCGCCGAGCGGCGCGCGCACGTTGCGCGGCTGCACGATGCCGGGACCCGTCACGGTGAGGATGCGGTCGAGCAGCGGCTTGCGATACCGCAGCGCGTCGTACACGGCCTGCGCGGTCGCGACGTTCTGCACGAGCACGCCGACGGCCGAAGGCAGCTGCCGTGCGGGAACGGTGCGGCCGGAGACCGCGAACACGAGCTGCTTCTCGGCGCCCTGCGGATACCGCGCGACGCACGGCACGACCTCGACCGGGATCGAACGGTCGGTCAGCGCCGCGGCCGCCTTGCCGATCGCTTCGATCGCGTCGGGCTTGTCCGATTCGACGCCGATGAGCACCTTCTTCGCTCCGGCGATCTTCGCGATCAGCACCGAGCCTTCGACGATCTCGGTCGGGTACGCGAGCATCACGCGGTAGTCCGACGTGAGGTACGGCTCGCACTCGGCGCCGTTCATGACGAGCAGGTCGACCTTGGCCGCACGCGCGAACTCGAGCTTGCGCCAGGTGGGGAAGGCCGCGCCGCCCAGCCCGACGATGCCGGCCTCACGCACGCGCGAGAGCGATTCCTCGAGCGGCAGGTTGCGCCACTCGGGATCCTCGGGGAACTCCAGCTCGGGGCCGGCGTCGACGTTCGCGCCGATTGCGAGCGACATGGCGATCGCCATGGTCGGGTGCGGGCGCTTGTCCACGGGCTTGATCTTGCCGCTGATGGGAGCGTGCAGCGGCACGCCCGTCTTGCCGCCCTCGGCGATCTTCTGGCCGCGGCGCACCATCTCGCCCTTCTTCACGCACGGCTCGGCCGGCTCGCCGAGGTGCTGCAGCAGCGGAAGCACCACCTCGGAAGGCGTGGGGAGATCCTCGATCTCACGGGAGGCGGTGGCCTCCTTGTGCGGACCGGGATGGATCCCGCCTCGCCCGAAGGTGTGCAGGGAACTCGTCGCAGTGGTCATCGCGGTCACCCGATGTAGTGGGTGGCCAGGCGATTCGCGATCGCGCCTTCGCCGGCGGGGCCGGTGAGGAAGGCGAGCGAGGAGCCCTCGTCCGAATCCGTTCCGGTACGCGCCAGCACGCTCGCGCTCAAGCGCGGGTTGGCCGGGCGTCCGAGCTTCGCATCGAGCAGGTGGCCGACGCGCACTCCGTCGAGCGTGGTCCACTGTTCGTAGTTGCCGCTGGTCGCGACCGCCGAGTCGCGCAGGTGGAACACGTGATCCACCTCGCCGCTCGTCGGATGAAGCACGCCGACCGCCCAACCGTCGGAGTCGTCCGACGGGCGGCCGATGCCGTACACGTTGCGGCCCACATCGACGAGGCCCGACTCGATGCCCTCGGCGCGCATGGCGGCGACCGCGCGGTCGAGCGCCCAGCCCTTGCCGATCGCGCCCAGGTCGAGCGCGGCGCCGTGCGTCGTGAGCGCGACCGTGCTCGCGGCCCGGTCGATCTTCAGGTGGCGGACGCCGGTGAGCGCGAGCGCGTCCTTCAGTTCGCGGTCCGTCGGCAGGTGCGAGCGGCCCGAACGATAGAACCCGTAGAGCCGCATGAGCGGCAGCACGGTCGGATCCACGACGCCGTTCGAGGCGATCGCGCCGGCCTGCGCGCGTTCGAGCACTTCGATCAGGTCGTCGCTCACGCGGACGGCGCCTTCACCGGCGGCCGCGTTCACGCGGGACAGTTCGCTGTCCGCGCGGTGGACACTCATCTGGGCGTCCACGGTCGCGATGGCCGACCAGGCGCGAGCGATGGCGCGGTCCGCGACGCGGGCGTCGGGATGCTGGGCGACGAGGCGCACCCAGGTGCCGAGCGCGGCGCGGGAGGACTCGATGCGCTCGTTCGAGCGCGAGAACTGGCGGGACAGATAAGGAGCAGTCAGGCCCGCGCCGGCCAGGAGGCCGAGGCTCAGGAGGAAACGCCGGCGGCTCAACGTTCCGGTGGGCGTGTCCTTGGGCAGCAGGGTGAGCGCACGAGCAGTCTTCTTCGCATGCATGACGCGATTCGTCCTCCCAACAGTGAACGAGTTCCTGCTTCCGTGAATTGTCTGTCGGAGTAAATCCCAAGCATAGGTTATGCAAGGGATTCAGGAGTGCCCGGCGATTCCGCCGGTTGGGAGTGGAAAACGCCGACCCTCAAGAGGAGAGAACGCGATGGGCAAGCTGCCCGAATTCTATGTCGATCAAGACCTTTGCACGGAATGTGGCGACTGCATCAAGGCAGTGCCGCAGGCATTTCGGAAGGTCGAGGATGAGGAAGTCGCCGAGGTCCACACGTGGGAGCTCGAAGACACTTTCATGCCACGAGTTCAGCAAATCATGACAGATTGTCCGGGACGGGCGATCCTCTGGCGTAAGAAGTAGGCCGGCCATGAGAACTCTCGACCCTCGCCAGATCTTCGAGCAGTCCGCGCTCGAAGTTCGTGGGGATGGGAAGGCGGGCGGTGGTTTGGTTCTGGCTTTCCAGAGCCTCGCCGCCTTGTTCTCTTCTCTTCCCAACATGCATGTCCAGGAGTGGCCGTTCTTCAGCTCCGCTCGTCGCGGCGCGAACATCCGCTCCTTCCTGCGCGTCAGCGCCAAGCCGATCGACGTGGGCTGCGAAGTGACGCGCCCCGTGATCTCGCTGCTGATGGACGAAGTGACGGGCAAGACCGTCGACTTCGCCGGCGGCGTTCCGCACGGTGGCACCTTCGTCCTCAACACGCGCCGTACGCCCGAGGAGTGCGCCAAGCACTTCCATCTGTCGGGACGCGTGATGACCGTGCCCGGTGACGACATCGGCACCCGCTACCTCAAGCACCCGATCGGCAACGTGTCGGCGTACGTCGCCATGACCGAAGCGATCGGTGGCCTCGAGTTCGAAACCGTGGTCGGGACGTTCCTCGGCCAGCTCAAGAAGCGCCGCATTCCCGAGGTGCTGCTCGAGCGCAATCGCGAAGCGCTGCACGCCACCAAGGAGTCCATCCAGGTCGGCGTGTTCGACGAAGCGCGGCCCGGCGATCACGCCACGACCGTCTTCACCGGTTACGGCGAGCTGCCGATCGGCGCGCAGACGCGCCTGCGTCTGTCGCAGACGAACCACACCGCCGCGTTCGCGCGCAGCGGCTTCCGTCTGCTGTTCAACGATCCGAACAAGTCGTGCACGGGCTGCTCGCACTGCATCACGAACTGCCCCGAAGGCATCATCCGCTTCCAGCCGGACGAGGAACGCGGTGTGCTGGTGACGGGCGCGGACGTGAGCGCGTTCTGCAAGCTGTGCGGCGAGTGCATCGCCGTGTGCCCCGAGAAGCTCTTCACCGAGGGCAAGTACGAGGAAGTCTGGGACGAAACCGTGACGGAGGCCCGCTCATGAGCACGATCGGCATCGAACACGGGCCGACGACGCACGTCGCGACACCGGGCGGGGAGCGGTACGACATCCTCAACCTCGAGCGCGTGAAGCAGGCCCACATCCCGTTTTATCCGAACCAGGAAGACGTGACGGCCGACGGCAACACCGCGGCGGCCATCGCCACGCTGCAGATGTGGCGCGCCCTCATCTATCCCGGCTTCCCGATCACGCCCTCGACCAAGTGGATCGAGACCGTGGCGGCGAAGGTCGGAGCCCAGAAGGGCACCAAGAAGCGCGTGAAGCTGCTCGAAGCCGAGCACGCGGTCGCCGACTACATGGTCGGCGCCGGCGCGGCCTGCCGGGATCTCATCTTCTCGACGGCCACCAGCTCGGTCGGGCTCGATCACATGACCGAGACGACGCGCTCGCTGGGCGCTTCGGGCCTCGGAAACGTCATGATCATCAACGTCTACCGCGCGACGGCGAACTTCCCGCTCTGCATCGAGGGCGATCCGTCCGACGCGATGGCGCACCGTGACGACGGCTTCATCCAGATCTGCGCGCGCGGCAAGCAGCAGATCTACGACACCGTGATCCAGGCGCCGTGCCTCGGCATGCACCCCGAGGTCATGACGCCCACGATGCCGGGCTACTACGGCATCAAGGACAGCCACCGGAACTCGCGCTTCACCGTCGAGTCCGACGGCGCGATCCACGAGTTCCAGGACCGTTGGCTGCAGCCCTGCCATCTGCCGGGCACGATCAACGGCGACACCGCGATGGGCAACTGCGTCACGTCGCGGCATTTCCAGGGCTTCAAGATCAACCAGAAGCGCCGCATCGAACGCGTGCTCGACATCCTTCCGCAGATCGGGGCGGACTTCGAGAAGACGTTCGGCCGTCCGGGTCTCCGTTTCTTCGACGAGACCGCGTGGCCCGAAGCCGGTCCGGTGGACATCGCCGTCGTCGGCATGGGGCCGGATTACGGCACGTTCGAATCCGTGCGCGAGGCGTGGGCGAAGAAGAACAACGTGAGTGTCTCGGGGCTCGCCCTGCGGCTGCTCAATCCGTTCCCGCGCGACGCGTACCGCGAGAAGCTGCAGCGCGCGAAGGTCGTGCTGGTCGTGAACCAGGCGCATCACTCCGGCCGCGGTCACCTCACGCTCGACGTCGCCGATGCGCTGGCGGGCATCGAGCCGCAGCCGCGGATCGTCAGCGCGTTCGCCGGTATGGGCGGTGCGGACGTCTCCGAGGCGACCTGGGAAGCGATGCTGGACGAAGCGAAGGACGCGCTCACGACGGCGCCGCGCCAGCCCTACATGGTCTTCCACGAAGGAGCGCGGCTATGAGCAGCTTCAAGGAAATCGCACTCAAGGACAGCTGTTTCCGGGCCGGCTCCACGCTGTGCCCCGGCTGCATGGAGTCGGTCGCGTTCCAGAACATCGGACGCGTCACCGACAACGGCGTGAAGACGATCTTCACGATCGGCACGTCGTGCGCCGAAGTGTCCACGCTGGCGTTCCCGAACGTCGTGGCGTGGGGACGTGGCGACGACTCGTCGGACGACTTCGGCAAGAGCTTCTCGATCCTGCACAACGTGTTCGAGTCGGCGCCCACGCTCGCGGAAGCGACGCGTGACGTGGCCGACGCGCTCATGGACTGCGGCGCTCTCGATCGCAAGGTGCAGATCATCAGCACCGGCGGCGACGGCGGCGCGTTCTCGATCGGCCTGCGCACGCTGCTGCACACGATTCATCGCCGCGCTCGCGTCACGATCGTCATTCTCGTGAACGAGATCTTCGCGAACACGGGCTTCCAGTACAGCCCGGCCACCATGCCGTACGCGGACACGAGCACCACGCCCGCCGAAGGCGCCCCCGGCAACATGAACCCGCCGCTCGACTACATCCATCTCGCCATCGCGGCGGGAGCGGGCATGGTCGCGCAGCTGTCGCCGGCGCACGGCAAGATGTTCGTGAAGGCCATCGAGCGGTCGCTGGAAGTCGAGGGGACGGCGGTGATCTTCGTGCCGGCGCCCTGCATCAGCGGCTGGAAGTTCGAAGACGGGCAGACCGTCGAGCTCGCGCTTCTCGGCGCCCGCAGCGGCGTGTTCCCGGCCTTCACGTGGGAGCGTGGCAAGGGTGGTTCGGTGAAGGATTGCTCGATCGAGGCTTCGGAGCGCCCGGACGTCGTGGACTTCCTCGCGATGCAGCGGCGTTTCGCGCACCTCGTGCAGCGCGACAAGGTGACCGGCGAAGTGAAGCCGAAGCCGGGCCGCGAGCAGGACATCGAGAACCTGAAGGGCTGGGTGCAGGGCAACGTCGAGCGCATGTACTCGCTCGCGAACCTCAAGTAGCCGCGCTTCAGCGAAGACACGACGGGCGCCGGGGCTTCGAGCTCCGGCGCCCGTTCGCTTTCCTGTTCGCGACGGTGGCGTGCGGCTAGTATCGCGCGCCATGAATCCGTGCACGCGCTTCCACGCTCCGTACCGCACGTTCGCGCTCGCGCTGCTCACCGCGGCGGCGTTCGGGTGCGGACCCGCGCGCCCGAAGGCGCAGCCCTCCGCGGGAGTCGCGGTGCTGCCCGAGCCGTACGCGCATTCGCTCGCGGCGCTCGGTGTCCCGGGCTTCCGTCGCGCTTTCCAGGCGGGGCACGGCAGCCAGCTGGGCGCGGGCGACGCGGCATTCGCCTGGGCACTCGACGGCGCCGACGCGGCCACGACCTCGCCCGTCTACTTCGAGTCCGACGGCGTGCCGATCGCGCACTGGTGGATCACGACGGCGTCGGACTCCGCGCACTTCGAGGCCGCCGTGAGCCCCGTGCCCGGGGCCACCGACACGCTGCTCGTCGCGAGCGTGCGCGTGACGGTCGTCGCGCGAGGCGGTGGGGCGGCGCGCTCCGGCTTGCGCCTGCACGTGCTCAACGAGCTGGCCGGTCCGCACTACCGGCCGTGGGACGCGATTCCCGCGCCCGGCGCCGCGTGGACCTGGAGCAGTGGCCGCGCGACGCGCGACGGGCTCGTGCTCGGCGGGCTGGCCGACACGAAGTCGTGGCGCGTAGGCGGGGCGGACGGTGACGCGAGACTCTCCGCGACGGCCGCGGCCGGGGGCGCGGCGCTCGAATGCTGGCTCGTCGACCGGCCCGTGTCGGAATCCGAAGCCGCACGCATCACGAAGCGCCTGCGCCACGACGAGCACGTCGCGCGCACGCGCGGACTGTGGCGCGACTGGCTCGCGCGCGGCGCGACGTTCGAGACGCCGGACACGCTCGTCAACCAGGCGTGGCGCGCCGCGCTCGTGACCCTGCTGCAGGGACAGGAGCGATCGGCGGGCGGCTGGGTGCCGATCGGCAATCCGTTCCAGTACCGCGACACCTGGCTGCGCGACGGCGCGCGTGTCGTGCGCGCGCTCGCGCTCGCCGGGCAGACGCAGCTCGCGCGGGAAGACGCGCTGTCGTTCGTGCGTTACCAGCTGCCGAGTGGCGCGCTGCTCTCGCAGTCGGGCCAGCTCGACGGCGCGGGCGAGGGACTCTGGGCGTTCGAGCAGGCGGCGTCGCTGCCCCCGGATGCCGCGTGGTCGAAGCGCTTCCTGCCCGTGGCGCTGCGCACCGGCGAGTGGCTGCGCCGGCAGCGCGCGCAGTCCTTGGCGCTCGCCGCCAAGATGCGGGTGGACTGGCCGGGACTGTTGCCGTTCGGCGATCCGCGCGATGGCGAACTCGTGTGCGCGCCGCTCGTGGGCAACGACGCGTGGGCGATCGCGGGGCAGTTCGCGCTCGCCTCGCTCGCGGCGCGCGCCGGTGACGCGGGCGCCGCGGACGCCGCGCGTGCGGAGGGCGAGTCGCATCGCGCGGCGTTCGCCGCCGCGCTCGCGCGCGAAGCGCACGCCGACGTTCCTCCCTCGTGGGGCGAGGGCGGCCGCGACTGGGGCAACTGCTACGTGGGCTTCCCGGCCCGCGTGCTCGAACCGAAGTCCGCGAGGCTCGCCGCGCTCGCACAGCGGCTGTGGGCGCGCTCGGGACTGCACATGGTGTCCTACGGTCCCGCCGATTCCCTGCACACGTACCTCGGCACCGACCTCGCGGTCTGGGCGCTGCTCGCCGATCGCCCGGCCGACGCGCGCGCTTCGCTCGCCGACCTGCTCGCGCACTCGAACTCGACGCTCGGTCAGGCGGAGATCGTGTCGCGCTCGGGCCGCGGCTTCGGCAACAACCTGCCGCCGCACGGCACCGCGGCCGCGCAGCTGGTCGAACTGCTGCGCGACATGATCGTGCTCGACGTGCGCGACACGCTCGACGTGGGCGCCTGCGCCGACGCCGCGTGGTGGGCGGGCACGCACCTGCGCCGCGCCCCGACGCGTTTCGGGCTGCTCGAACTTTCGCTCACCCGGCCCGCGGCCGACCGCTTCGAGGCGCGCTGGTCGGCGCCCGGCGCGCCCGTGCGCGTGCGCGTGCCCGACGGCTTCGCGCTCGTGCGCGCCGAGGGCGGCGCCGCCGATCCGGCCGACGCGCGCTGGGTGTCGTGCCCGGCGGCGGCGGGAAGCGTGACGCTGCACGTGAAGGAGGCGCCGTGAGCAAGCGGAGAACGCAGGCGCCGCAGGCGCCGAAGAGCGCCGCTTCCGAACGCCGATCGCGCCCGGCGAACACACCGCTGATCGCGGGAGCCGCCGTGGTGGCGCTCGCGGCGGCGGGACTGTGGTTCGCCTACTTCGGAAAGACACGAGCTTCCGGCACTCCGCACGTGAGCGTGCGCGCCGACGGACTGACGACGCAGCAGATGCTCGACAGCGTGCGCACGCATTTCGAGGCGCATCAGTGGGACGCCGCGCTCGCCTGGGCGCACGCGAGCAACGTGTCCGAGCCGGGCAACGCGCGGCTGCTGCTCAACGAAGCGCTCGCGTGGCACAACTACGCGCAGGACGCGACGCAGCGC
Organism: Candidatus Eiseniibacteriota bacterium; assembly: GCA_016710095.1. Lineage (GTDB taxonomy): Bacteria > Eisenbacteria > RBG-16-71-46 > RBG-16-71-46 > RBG-16-71-46 > CAIXRL01. Next base: position 60,416 of record JADJLL010000007.1, read on the forward strand.
TGGCCGGGGCGCTCGGCGACGCGCACGAGCCTCGATCGCATCGAGCTCGAGAAGCACGCGTTCGCACTGCTCGATTCCGCCGAAGCCGTCGCGGGCTCCGACGAAGAGTGGGCGAACATCCGGCGCTGGCGCGGCACGCAGTACGAGGTGCTCGGATCGCCGCTCGACGCCGTGCAGGCCTACGAGGAGGCGCTCGCGCGGTTCCCCGGCCATCGCGCGACCATCGAGCGCTTCGGCTGGTTGCAGCGCCTGATCGTGCGCCCGTCCGATCCGAAGAGCGTCACGGCGGAAGACGCCGCGCCGCGCCCCCGTTGAAGGAAGCGCGGCGCGAAGCGTACGTCGTGATGCGGGAACGCCAGTCGAGGCGGACCATGCGCTGCGTGCGCGTTCCCATACCGGACGTCAGCCGCACGAAGTAGAGTCCGGCGCGCGCGCGGGTGCCGTCCGCGAGACGGCCGTCCCAGCGCCACGAATGGCGCCCGGCGGAGAACTCGCCCGAGGTCTGCGCAATGCGCCGGCCGCTCGCGTCGAGCACCTCGACACGCGCGGATCCGGCCTGCGGCAGCGAGAACGTGAGCAGCGCGGAGCCGCCCGAAGGATTCGGCGTCGGACGCGCCAGCGCGAACGCGAGCACACCGTCCTCGACGGCGTCCGTGCTCGGGTCGCGCACGGTCACCGCAGTGACGAGCGTGTCGCTCGAGGCGTTGCCGGCCGCGTCGCGCGCGGTGATGCGCACGAAGCCGTCCTGCGTCGCGGGCGGCTGCACCGTCCACGAGTACGAGCCGGTGTTCGCGAGGCCGTGCGCGATGCCGTACCACGGACCGCTCGTGCCGCTCGTCGAGAAGTCGATGTCCACCGAGTCCACGCCCGCGTTGTCCGTCGCGGACCACTGGATCGTGGCGGGCGAGCCCATGTCCCAGGTCTCGCCACCGGTCGGGAGCAGGAGATCCACCGTCGGCGCGGTGACGTCCACGAAGTGGGCGGCGAACGTACGCGCGCTCACGAGCGTCAGCGCGAGCGGATTGCCCGCCGTCGTCGTGTCGCCGGTCCAGCCGTCGAAGGCCCAGCCCGGCGAGGGCGTCGCGGTGACCGTGACGGACGCGCCGTACGCGTACTGCGCGAGATCGGGCGACTTCGAGACGCTGCCCGTGCCCGTGTGCGAAACGGTGAGGGAGAGCAGGTCGGCGGCGAAGCTCGCCGCGATCGTGTGCGCGGCGACGACGTTGTTGAACGTGTAGCCCGTGACCGCGCCCACGGAAACTCCGTCGACGAGGACGTCGTTCACGTGCGCGCCCGTCTGCGGCGTGATCGTGAACGCCTGCGAAGAGGCCTGGTTCACGGCGACGGCGCCCGAGGGCGCGATCGTGCCGAGTGCGCCGGCGCTCGCCGTGATCGTCCACGTGATCGGCGTGAACGACGCCGCGATCGTGTGGTTCGCGTTGATCGCGCTGAAGGTGTAGCTCGTGGGCGTGCCGACCGACACGCCGTCCACGAGCACCGTCGCGACCTTGTAGTTCGCGGACGGCGTGATCGTGAACGTGCGGCTCGTGCCCTCGGCCTGCAGCAGCGTGCCGCTCGGCGTGATCGTGCCGTTGGCGCCCGCGCTGGCGACGATGCTCCAGCGGTCGATCGTGAAGTTCGCGGCGCTGGTGCCCGTGCCGGTGTTGAAGGCGGCGTCGCGCGCGTTCACGCGCATGCGCAGCGTCGTGCCCGGCGCGTTCGGGATGGCCCAGTTGTACGTGCCCGTGTTCGCGATGCCCGTGGCGATCGTGTTGGTGTAGTTGACGCCGCCGTCGGTCGAATAGGCGATGTCCACCGACACGACGCCGACGGCGTCGGTCGCGGTCCAAGTGATCGCGTGCGTGGAGCCAGCCTTCCAGACTTCGCCACCGTTGGGCGAGGTGATCGTGACGCTCGGCGGCGTGACGTCGCCGGGCACGACGACGCCGCGGCGCGTGGCCCACTGCGCGGCGTTCAGGAAGATCGCACTGTCGGCCTTGGCTCCCGCGAGTTCGGTCCATCCGGTGTACACCGTGTTGCCCGGCGTCGCCGTACCGTCGTCCACGGGCGAACTGTCGCCCACGTACACGACGCGGCCGTTGCCGTACACCGAATGCGCGACCATCGCGTTGCTCGTGCTGCCCTGCGGCATGCCCAGCATCCAGACGTCCGCGGTCACGGTGGGATTGATCGCCGGGTAGAGCGTGAAGGTGGTGCCGTTGTGGAAGGCGATGCCGGTCGCGTTGCCCCACGGTCCCGTGATGATCGAATCCCCCGGAGCCGTGTTCACGTTCGTGCTGGTCTGCACGATGTTGTTGTTCGTTTCACCGAACACCTGCGAACGGATGCCCCAGAGCTTCTGGGCGTCGAGCAGGTTCGTGATCTGCGGGGAGTCGAAACCGTCGTTGTTCCGGTCGGACTGTCCGTGATCCACGATCAGGATCAGGCCGCCGCCGTCCCGCACGAAGTTGAAGATCGCGATGGACTCCGCGGCCGTGAACTTGATGTTCGGCTCGGGCACGACGAACAGGTCGTAGTTCGAAAGGTCGTACTGGTTCGACGCGTTCTGGTAGGTGATCCCGTTCGGCGACGCGAGCGTATGCACCGTGTAGCCACGCTTCACGAGCGCGACACCGAAGGCCGAGATGCCGCCGGTCCAATAGGACTCGGGAGTCGTGGCGGTGATGCCCGACTGGGCCGGGCTGGGCACCGGGAACGTGTCGTCGATGATCCAGTCGGCGTTGCCGGCCTGCTCGGCCTTGGTGTTGTCGAACAACGCCTTCTTCTGGGCGGACGCCGGTGCGACGAAGAGCGCCAGGGCGAGAAGCGCGAGCGCGAGAGGTTTGAGCATGGTGTCTTTCATCGATGGGGCGATGGGCGCTGCGGGGGCAAAGTGTCCCCTCAATAGTAGAGGGGCGCGCCTTGCCGAAACAAACGAAACACCGCCGCGACGCCGGGCAATTTGCCCCGGAGGCGCGGCGGCGGTGCGTTCTGCAAAACTTCAGTGCTGGTGTGGCTCCGCGTGGTCGTGCCCGTGAGGCGTCATCCAGGCCAGATGGCCCTCGAGCATGTGCAGCCCGACGACGCGTGCGAGCACGTCCGCGGGCATGAGCACGACGGGCACCGACCGCTTCTCCACTCGTCCGTCGCGCAGGAACGCGAGTTGGGTTTCGCCGGCGGTCTTCCAGCCGGCCCTGCCGGCGAACCAGTCCTCCGGCGTGGTTCCGTCGATCCGGTCGAGGACGTCACCGGGCTTCAGCCCCGCGCGGTCGGCCGCGCCCCCCGGCAGGATGGTGGCGATCGTCATCACGCCGGTCGCCGAGTCGCGATCCACTTCCACGCCGAGCCACGGGCGCGTCTTCATGAGTTCGAAGCGGAGCAGGCACTGGTCGACCGGCAGCGGGCAGCGCGGCTGCTCCGCGCGGGCGGGCGCGGCGAACAGGGTGATGCAGAGCAGCGCGGCGAGCGGGACGAGACGGCGCATGGCATTCCTCCGGGATTCCGACGTGCAACGCGTGACGCGGGAAAGTCTCGGATGCGGACGCCGCGGCTGCAGTACGAGGCGACGAACGCGGTGTGCCGTCCTCGCGTGCCGCGCAAGTGCCGGTAAACGGGTGGGAGGACGTGCCGCGCGGCAAGCACGAGGCCCGCGGGCGTGACGCCCACGGGCCTCGGTGTCGCGAAAGGCGCGGCGGTTACTTCTTCTTCTGCGCCGCCAGGATGCGCTCCATCTCGTCCATCGTCGCGTTCATCTCGGCCATCGCCGCGCGGAACGGAGCCGACGTGGTCATGTCCACGCCCGCGTCCTTGAGGAGGTCGATCGGGAACTTCGACGAGCCCGACGACAGCATGCGCAGGTAGGCGTCGCGGTGCGGCATGGGCTTGTTCGCGCCCTTCGCCATGTCCTCGTAGATGCCGTTGGCGATCGCCGACGAAGCGATGATGCTCGTGGCGTACTGGTACACGTAGAAGTTGCGGAAGAAGTGCGGAATGTAGGCCCACTCGACTCCGTAGAGGTCGTCGACCTTGCAGACGCCCGCGTCGTGTCCGTAGTACTTGCGCACGAGTCCGAGGTACAGCTCGCTCATCGCGCGGCCGCTCAGCGCTTCGCCCTTCTCGGCCTTCTCGTGGATCGCGAGCTCGAACTCCGCGAACAGCGTCTGGCGGAACATGGTCGTGCGCAGGCCCTCGAGATGCGTGCTCAGCAGGAAGAGCCGCGTCTTCGGGTCCTTGGTCGTCGCGAGCATCCGGTGCAGGAGCAGGTTCTCGTTGAGCGTCGAGGCGACTTCGGCCACGAACGTCGCGTAGTCGTGCGTCGGGTAAGGCTGGGCCTTGTCGGCGAAGTACGTGTGCATCGAGTGGCCGGACTCGTGCGCGACGGTCGAGACCTCGTCGTACATGCCGGTGAAGTTCTGGAGCTGGTACGGGTGCACGCCGTACACGCCGGTGCTGTAGGCGCCCGAGCGCTTGCCGGGCGTCGGAATCCAGTCGACCCAGCCGTTGCGGAAGCCGTCGCCGAGCACGGTCACGTATTCCTTGCCGAGCGGCGCGACGGCTTCGAGCACGAGCGCCTGCGCCTGGTCGGGCGTGTAGCGCAGGTCGACTTCCTCGACGACGGACGCATACAGGTCCTCGTAGCGCAGGTCGCCCAGGCCCATCATGCGCTGGCGCAGCTTGAGGTAGCGGTGCAGCGTCGGCAGGTTGTCGTTCACATCCTTCACGAGCTGGTGGTAGACCGTCGTGGGGATGTTGTCGCCGAAGAGCGACGCCTCGAGGCACGAGCTGAACTTGTGCACGTCGCGGTTGAACAGGTGCGTCTGCACGGCCGCGTCGAGCGCGGCGCCGTAGGTGTTCTGCCATTCCTTGTGCGCCGTGAAGAACGCGCGGAACACGAGGTCGCGGTCCTCGCGCTTGGGCAGCTGGCGATACTGCGTGTAGGCGGCGGCGTCGAGCTTCACTTCCTTGCCGTCGCTCAGCTTCACGGTGGGCCACTTCATCTCGGCGTTCGCGAACACGCCGCGGATGTTGCCGCCGGCGCCCGCGAGCCGGCCGGCACGCGCGGCGACCGCTTCCTCGGCGGCGCTCAGCGTGTGCGGGGCGTAGCGCAGCAGGTCTTCGAGTCCGGCCTTGTAAGGAGCGAGCTTCGGTTCGGCGGCGAGGAAGCCCCGCACCTTGTCCGGGCCGACCGCGAGAATCTCGGGGCGCATGAACGACGCCGCGGTCGAGAAGTCGACGTACAGGTTCTCGGCGAGCTGGTTCATCTCCTGCGCCTGGCTGTCACGCGTGTCTTCGTCGGAGCGCATGCTCGAGTAGACGTAGAGCTTCGTCAGCGCGAGATCGAGTTCGCTGCGCAACTGGAGCGCGGCGTAGAAGGTCGCGGCGGATTCGCCGAGGCGTCCCTTGTAGGCGTCGATCTCGTGCACGCGCTTGCCGAGTGCGGCGTGCTCCGTGTGCCACGCGGCGTCGCTCACGAACAGGTCGGAGGTCTTCCACTTGAGATTCGCGGGCACTTCCGAGCGTTCGACCGCGTGCGCGGCGGTGACCGTCATGCCGAGCAGCAGGAACGTGAAGAGTGTGTTGAGAAGAATGAAGCGGCTCATGTCGCAACCTCGACGAAGAGGAGTGAAGTGAAGTGACGTGCTGCCGGCGCGCGCGTCGCACGAAACGTGTCGCGAGCGCGCGCATGCTAGCAGCGTCGCGCTTCGTTCGCCGCGCGGAGTGCGGTGCCATGGGTGCTCGCGTGACGAGCGCGGCGTGAAAGGGCGCGAGCGTGGAACACCTTATGCTGCACTTGTGGCGACGAAGTGTGTTGGGAGAAAGGGGGATCTGGATGATCCCGAATGCTTCACGTCACGCCTCACGTGTTCGCCGCACAGGTCACGCTGGACTCCTCATTCTCGTGACCGCCGTCATGACGATGGCAAGCGCCGCAGGCCGCGCCGAAGGTACGCGCGCGATTCCCCTCAAACTGCCTGCTGGCATCGTTTACGACAAGGTTTCCGGTCCCGACAGCGCCGTCGTCTTCCGTCACACGACTCATGTGGACTACGAAAACGGCCGCTGCACCGGTTGTCACCCCAAGCTCTATCACCTCCTGAATCCCACGCGCCGCATCGAGCACGCCGAAATGAACCGCGGCGGATCGTGCGGCGCTTGTCATGACGGAACACACGCCTTTGACGTTCGCTCCAAAGCGTCATGCGGTGCCTGTCACGTTGGCAGAAAGAGCGAGTCGATCCTGAACGCGGAAAGCGAGGCGATGCGCAGCTCGGCGTCGTTCCGCGGACCCGATCCCTACACATACCCCGCCGGGCGCACGTCGCCGGGGCCCGTCACGTTCAAGCACACCACGCACACGGGCGCCTCGATGAAGTGCAACACCTGCCACTCGCGGCTCTTCGAGATGAAGGCCCGCCCTCCGTTCGAGGACGAGTGGATGCACGGCAAGGCGAAGTGCGGCGCATGCCACGACGGCAAGGCGAGCTTCGGAGTCGACGACCAGAAGCTCTGCGGCAAGTGCCATGCGGAAGGAAGGGCGAAGCCATGAGCCACGCGCTGTTGCTCGACACCACGCTGTGCACCGGATGCGGCGCGTGCACGGCGGCCTGCAAGGAACAGAACGCGCTGCCCGTGGACATCGAGGATCGGAACACCGCCTACACGTGGTGCACGGTCGAGAAGCGCGGGAACACGTTCGTCCGCCGGATGTGCATGCACTGCGAGTCGCCGACGTGCGCGTCGGTGTGCCCGGTCGGCGCCATGACGAAGAGTCCCGAAGGCCCGGTGCTGTACGACCCCAAGAAGTGCATCGGCTGCCGCTACTGCATCCAGGCGTGTCCGTTCGACGTGCCGAAGTACCAGTGGGACCGGAACGTTCCCGTCGTGGCCAAGTGCATCATGTGCCAGCCACGTCTCGCGAAGGGCGAGCCGACGGCGTGCGCCGCCGTGTGCCCGACCGGCGCGACGAAGTTCGGCCATCGTGACGACCTCGTCCGCGAGGCCAAGGAACGCATCGCCGCGACGCCGGGCCGGTACGTGGACCACATCTATGGACTGCACGAGGCCGGTGGAACGTCGGTGCTCATGTTGTCCGCGGTGCCGTTCGGCCAGCTCGGCCTGCGCACGAACCTGCCCGACGAACCGCTCGGCCAGCTCACGTGGCGCGTGCTGAGCCGTGTGCCCGACATCGTCCTGATGGGCGGCACGCTGCTCTACGGCGTCTACTGGATCACGAAGCGCCGGGATCACGTGCGGCGCATCGAGGGCGGGGAGGGGCACGAGTCATGACGACGATGGAACTGCCGCGTCCGCGCGGCGTGCGGTTCGGCGCCTGGACGGCGATCTTCGGATTGCTCGTGATCGCGTTCCTCTACGCGACCGTCATGCGCTTCTACAAAGGTCTCGGCGCCACGACGAACCTCTCGGACGCGTTCCCGTGGGGCATCTGGATCGGGTTCGACATCCTCTGCGGTGTCGGTCTCGCGGCCGGCGCGTTCACGCTCATGGCCACCGTGCACCTGTTCCACATCGAGAAGTTCAAGCCGATCGTGCGCCCGACGCTGCTGACGGGCTACCTCGGCTACCTGCTCGTATGCGTGGGACTGATGTACGACCTCGGGCAGCCGTGGCGCATCTGGCACGCGATCATCTACTGGAACGAACACAGCGTGATGTTCGAGGTCGCGTGGTGCGTGATGCTCTACACCACGGTGCTGACGCTCGAGTTCTCGCACATCGTGTTCGAGCGGCTGAACTGGAAGTGGGCGCTGAACATCATGCATGCGCTCAACACGCCGCTCGTGATCCTGGGCTGCCTGCTCTCCACGCTGCACCAGTCGTCCCTCGGCACGATGTACCTGATCGTCCCCGAGAAGCTGCACGCCCTCTGGTACACGCCGGCGCTGCCGCTGCTCTTCTACATCTCGGCGATCGGGGCGGGACTCGGGATGGTCATCCTCGAGTCGCATCTGTCCGGGCGGGCCCTGGGGCACGAACTCGAAATGGACCTGCTCGAGCCGCTCGGCCGCGTGATGATCGTGGTGCTCGCGATCTTCGGCGTCCTGCGCCTCGACCTCATGTGGCACTCGGGCGCGCTGAAGATGGTGTTCCAGCCCATGTACGAGAGCCGGATGTTCCTCGCCGAGTTCGGCATCGGCGTGCTGGCCCCGATCTTCCTGCTGGCGTGGCCGCGCGTGCGGCGTTCGCCGGTGGGGCTCGTGATCGGCGCGACGTGCGCGGTCCTCGGCTTCATGCTGTACCGGTTGAACGTGAGCATCACGGGCATCGAACGCGCGAGCGGCACGCACTACGTGCCGTCGTGGATGGAGATGGCCGTTTCGGTCGGCCTCATGGCGATCGGCGTGGCGCTGTTCGGGCTCGCCGTGCGCTACCTGCCGATCTTCCCGGCGAGCAAGCACGGCTCGCACGCTCACCGGGCGTGAGGTGAAGTGATGAAACTGCGGATCGGCGTCCTGACCGTACTGGGAGTCGCGGCCGTCACGGCCGGGAGCATCGGCATGATGTCCGGCCTGGTGCTCAAGGCGCATCGTGACGCGCAGATCGCCCAGCTCACTCAGGGCGCCGATCAGCTGAGCGAGACGATCGTGAGCAGCACGTTCTGGGACATGCTCGAGAACCACCGTCCCGCGCTGCACCGCGAGATGATCACGATCGGGAAGCAGAAGGGCATCGAGAAGGTCCGGCTGTTCAACCGGACCGGCAAGATCATGTTCTCCTCGAGCGAGGGCGAGATCGGGCACTCGCTCGACAAGAAGTACGAGGCCTGCATCGCGTGTCACGCCGCCGACCAGCCGATCACGCGGCCGCCGACGAAGGCGCGCGCGCGCATCTACCGCGCGGCGGACGGGCACCGGGTGCTGGGCATGATCCGCCCGATCCACAACGAGACGCGCTGCTGGAACTCGGGCTGCCACGCGCACTCGCGCGAGGAGAACGTGCTCGGCGTGCTCGACGTGAACCTGTCGCTCGCCGAGACCGACGCGCGCATCGCAGCCGACCAGCGCCGCATGATCCTGCTCGCCGTGCTCATCATGGCGACGATCAGCACGGTCCTGTTGTGGTTCGGCGAGCGGCTCGTGCTGCGGCCCGTGCGCGAACTGATCGCCGGTACGCGCCGCGTCGCCGCGGGCGACCTGCACACGATGCTGCCCGCCGCCTCGAGCACCGAACTGGGCGACCTCGCGCGCGCGTTCAACGAGATGACGAGCAAGCTCTCCGACGCGCAGCGCCAGCTCACGCAGGCGGACAAGCTCGCCTCGGTCGGCCGGCTCGCCGCCGGCGTGGCGCACGAGATCAACAACCCGCTCACCGGCGTGCTGACGTACGCCTCGTTCCTGCAGAAGCGTCTCGCCGACCGTCCCGAGGTGAAGGAAGACCTCGAGGTGATCGTGCGCGAGACGAAGCGCTGTCGCGACATCGTGCGCGGGCTGCTCGACTTCTCGCGCCAGTCGCCGCCGCAGCACAAGCCGACCGACCTCAACGAGATCGTGCGCCGCGCCGTGGCCGTCGTGATGAACCAGCTCATGCTGCGCCGCGTCGCGCTCGACTTCCATCTCGCCGACGGGCTCGAAGCCGTGCCGGCGGACGGCAACCAGATCCAGCAGGTCGTCGTGAATCTCGTGATGAACGCCGCCGACGCGATCGGCGAGGGCGGCGGCACGATCGCCGTGCGCACCGCGGCCGTCGAACTGCCCGCGCGTGGGAACTCGATCATCCGCCTGGCGCGCTGCCCGCACGGATGCGACGTCCTCGATCCCACGGTGCGCATCGGCGCGCACCCGGCGATCAAGGTGATCCGCCGCACGGGCGACCGCGACGACGTCGTGCACATGGATCCCGTGTACGGCCGCGCGAACCACCACGCGAGCGGCCCGCTCGAACGCGACAAGCTCGCGACGTACGCCTGCCCGCGCTGCCGCGCGAAGCTCGACGGCCCCGCGCGCTGCGGCGACTGCGGCGCGCCGACCTTCGCGGTCGTCTCGCCCGAGCTCGGCCGCATCGAGTGGTGCACGCGCAAGGGCTGCCACTGGACGCGCTGCGAGACGCTCGACGCGTCGGGCCCGCTACGCATGGTCGAGCTGGAAGTGCGCGACAGCGGCAAGGGCATCGCGCCGGAGGATCTCGATCACCTGTTCGAGCCGTTCTTCACGACCAAGGGCAACCGCGGTCTGGGGCTGGGGCTCGCGGTGACCTACGGCATCGTCGAGCGCCACGGCGGCACGATCGTGGTGTCGAGCGAGTTGGGGAACGGCGCGACGTTCCTCGTGCGCCTGCCGCTCCTGCGCGCGGGGCAGAACGCCGCGATCGTCACGGAGTCCGTCCGGACGGGAGGTGTCTCGTGAGCCGAGCCTGGGACGTGCTGGTGGTGGACGACGAAGCCGTCGTGCGCGGCGGCGTGAAGCTCGTGCTCGAGCCCGAAGGACTGGCCGTCGCGCAGGCCGCGACCGTCGCCGAGGCGCTCGCGAGCGACGCCCTGAACGAATGCCGCTTGCTGCTCTGCGACCTGATGCTGCAGGGCGAGAGCGGACTCGAGGTCGTGAGCGAGGCGCGCCGCCGCCGGCCCGCGCTGCCCATCGTGCTCATGACCGGCTATGCCACCGACGACAACGCCGCCCTCGGCGCGCAGTCCGGTGCGACCGATTTCCTCGCGAAGCCTTTCGATGATGTCGAGCTGTTGGACCAGGTACGGCGTGTCCTCGGGGATGCCCATGCCGACGAGAAGGAGGGATCGTCATGACCGCGCTTCTGGTGGTCGTGCTGTGTGTGTTGTTCCTGGGATCGAACTCGGCGTGCGCGCCGTGAACAAGAACCTCGAAGCCGCCCGCGTGCGGCGCGAGCGTGAAGCCGTGCTCAAGGCGCCCGTGAAGCTGGACATCGCGACCGAGACGCCCAGCCTGCAGCGCGCCGAAGTGCCGAACGCGAAGGCCCGCATCCTCGCCGTGGACGACGAGGCGATCGTGCTCGACTCGTTCCGCAAGATCCTCGTGCTCGCCGGCTTCAGCGTGGACACCGTGAACACCGGTCCCGAGGCGCTCGCGCTCGTGCGCCAGCGCGACTACGACTTCCTGTTCACCGATCTCAAGATGCCGGTCATGGAAGGCACCGAGGTCGTGAAGGCCGTGAAGCACCTGCGTCCGGACGTGGACGTCGCCGTGATCACCGGCTTCGCCACGATCGAGACCGCCGTCGAAACGATGATGCACGGCGCGGTGGACTACGTGCAGAAGCCGTTCACGGAAGAAGAGCTCGTCGCGTTCGCGAACCGCATGTACGTGCGCCGTCAGGCGCGCATCGAGTCGCAGTCGAAGCCGGCCGTGCGCGTGGTCGCGCCCGAGCTGGTGGACATCATGGCGTCGCGTGAGTACGTCGTGCCCGGCGGCATGTTCGTGGCGACCGGCCACACGTGGGCGCGCATCGAGGACACCGGCGAAGTGTGCGTCGGCATCGACGACTTCGCGCGCAAGGCGATCGGCAAGGTCGAGCGCGTCGAGCTGCCCGCGCCCGGCACGAGCGTGAAGCGCGGCGAGGTGCTGTTCGTGGTGCGCCGCAAGGATGAGCACGTGCGCTTCCGTTCGCCCGTGAGCGGCACGGTGACGGCGGTGAACGGCGACGTGAAGAAGGACGCCCGCGCGATGCTGGAGAGCCCGTACGAGCACGGTTGGACGTGCATGCTGCACCCGACCGACCTGACGCTCGACCTGGCAAACCTGCGCATCGGCAAGACCGTCGTGAGCTGGTACCAGGACGAGGTGACCGCGCTGCGCAAGGCGAACTCGGAAGCGACCGACGGCGTGGTCCGCTGGTCGGCGCTCGAGGAGCGCTTCATGGGCGCCGGCGACGCCCCGCGCGAAACCACGACGGAGATCGTCGAAGTCGGGTAGAGGACGGGTGGTGGGGAGCTGCACGCAACAAGACGGGCGGCGCGTTCGAAAGAGCGCGCCGCCCGATGCGTTGTCGTCGAAGTGAGGTCTAGCGGTAGCCGGTCTTCAGTCGTCCCCACGTCGTGGTGCGCGCGGGAACGGGCCGGCCGGGGCCGGGGCCGTAGGCGCCGATCTGTCCGCCGGAGTTGCTGTACTCGTAGAAGATCGAGGCGGGGGAAAGACGGAAGTCGTTGCCGAAGGCGTCCTGGAAGAACGGGTCGAAGCCGGCGATGTGCGCTCCCATGGTCGAGCAGGTCAGTCCATTCCCTCCGCTCGACCAGATATCGCAGTAGTCCCAACTCGGGTAGCTCAGGCATCCATACCAGACCCCCACGCTTGCGATGGCGCCGTTTTGCGCAAGTCCCCGCTGCCGAAACACTCATCGCATTCGTGGCATTCCGAACCATCAGGCGCGCGATCGCATGCGGTCCGCCGCTTGCGGAGAGTCCTTGGTCCGCGTCCGCGAGTTCGCAGTCCAGAATATTGCCGCCGTGTTGCGAGTCGATACAGATCTGCGACGCGGAGATGCTGGACTCGAGGACGCTGCCGCTTCCCACCAGAACGAGCCCCTTGCGCGGTCCATGAACTGAGAGCTTCCGCAGGGAGGCGGCCCCGCTGCCTTCCATTCGAATTTGTCCCCATTCGCCGAAGCCAGAAGTCCAGAACCGAATGCTGTCGGCGACCGATCCGTCGGCGACGAGCGAGCCGAACACACTGAGCTCGGAGAGGTTCGGGAACTCCCCACCATGCAGCGTGTCGTGATCGGCTTGAAGTAGACCAGCACGCCCGGCTCGATCGTGAGCGTGGCGCCGGGGTTGACCACCACGTCGCCTTGCACGAAGTACATGGGACCGGGGTAGGCGTAGGTCAGCGTGCGATTGCCGTTGATGAAGCCGTAGAGCTTGTTGCTGTTCGGGTCGACGGCGGCGTTCGCCACGCTCGAACAGAGCACGAACAGGAGCAGTGCAGCACCGAGTCGGGGTAGCCAGTTCCGCATGGGAATACTCCAAAGGCGAGAGGTGGCGGGGGAAATCACGCGCAGACTATCGATCGCCGTGGCCGTCCGCACCGGGCCAGAAGTAGGCCGCGCAGCGCTGAGAAGTTGGTGCCGGAGGCGGGGGTCGAACCCGCACACGATTTTGGTCGTACCGGATTTTGAGTCCGGCGCGTCTGCCAGTTCCGCCACTCCGGCACAAAGGAGGGGCGACAAGCTATCGCGGCGCGGGAGCGGGCGTCAAAATCCGGGATCTCGCCGAAACCGCACCGCGATGAGCTCGCACCCAAACTCCGATTGCCACCACCAAACACGCGCGAGCCCGGCCCCCGAACTTCCCGTGTGTGTCCGAACACTTTCCCTTTCGCGGAGTGACCCGACGGTGCTAGGTTCCCGCCGAGCGAATCCGTCTCAACGTTTTTCAGAGGCACCGCACACCGCCGGAGGAGACCCATCATGAAGCGTTCGGCTACCCGTCTTCACGCGCTGCTCGCCACGTTCGTGGTGACCATCGCGATCGCGAGCTCCGCCCACGCGGCGCTTCGCGCGCCTCAGGTGTCCATTCTCGGCGGTGGCCTTCAGGGCTACCTCAACTCCGCCGACGGCGGCATCAACGTCGGCACCGATCAGGATGCCACGACTTCCTGGACGCACACGTCGTCCAACACCACCGGCTACACGATCCTGCTCGAGTCCTCTGGCGGCGCGAACAACAACGCGCTGGCGATCTACAACAGCACGGCTGGCGTGCCGACGATGAACATTCTCATCTCGGGCCCGATCGGCGAGTACGGCTTCTCGACCGCGACGTTCAAGCCGGGGAACCAGCTCACGGTGAACCGCTACGACGAGAACGGCGCCTTCCTGAGCACGTCGACGTTCAACGGCGTCGACCCGAATGGCTTCAGCTTCGCGCTCCTCACCGCGAGCGGTAACTTCTACACGCAGGACGCGCGCAATCCGGGCGGCAAGGCCCAGGCGGTCTCGTTCAAGGGCACTGGCGGCAACACGGGCGTCTGGTTCCTCTGCTTCGAGGACTCGCAGGTTCAGGGCGGTGGCTCGGACGAGGACTTCGACGACGCCGTCATTGCGATGGAGTCGGTCAACACGACGCCCGTCAGCACGACGACGTGGGGCCAGCTCAAGACCCGCATGCGGTAACTGCGCAGATCAGCAGAACGCAGTTTCGAGGGGCGGCGCTCACGCGAGTGTCGCCCCTCTTCTTTGTTGCCGCGGTTCATGGCGTCCAGCCGGCGTCGACGCTTGCGGGCACCGGCGCCCGGTGTGTCGTGCGGGCGGAGCATGCCCGGTCCCGTACACGCCATCCGGGCGCTCCTGTCCCGGGCCGTACATTCCGCTGGCGCTCGAGTGTGGTTTTCCACCATCTTGCGCGCGGCACAGGGAGTGCACGGGGAAGCTCTCGAGTTCCCCCGTTCCGACAAGTCCCCACCCTGGAGGTCGCACCGATGAAGAAGTTCCTCTCGGTTCTCTTGCTGATGCTCGTCTCGTTCGGAATCCTCGCGCCGTCGCTCGCCGACGCCGCCCGCGTGAAGGTCGTGCGCAAGGGCCGCCACCACCGCACGGTCGTGGTCGTGCACCGCGGGCACCCGATCCGCCGCGCGATGCACCCGGTTGTCTTCCGCCGCCCCAGCGTCGTCGTCCGCGTCGCGCCTGTGCGCTTCCTGCCGCTCGTCGTGTGGGCGCCCGTCGTGATCGCCACGCGTCCCGCGGGCGACGCCATGGTCTGGCAGGACGCCGAGACGCTCTTCGAGGAAGAAGAGTGGGCCGAGACCGTCTTCAACTCCGACCAGCGCGGCACGAAGCTCTACCTCGAAGTCGTGAAGGGGAAGGTCCAGTTCGACTTCGCCGAGGTCGTCTTCGAGAACGGTGACTGCCAGGTCGTGGACTTCGCCGAGAAGCCGCACGGCGAGGGTTTCTACTCGCTGCTCGACTTCGCCGACGGCCGCAAGGTGGACCACGTGCGCCTCATCGCTCGCTCGAAGGCCGAGGAGTCGCGCGTCGCGCTGATCCTGCAGAAGTAGCCCGGACGAAACGCGAATCGGCGGCGCCGCGCACGAAGCGCGACGCCGCCGTTCGACTTCCGGGCGGACGCCCGGTCACTTGCGCGCGGCGATCACCACGGCGTCGAGTTCGGTGATGCGAAGCCGGCCGCTGAGCGAATCCCCGCTCGCGGGACCGTGCAGCGACGTCGTCACGCACATGCGCATGGCCTTGTCCGTGAAGAGCGCGGCGACGCGCGGATCGCTGCCGAGCGTCGACTGCACGGTGTCCGACTGCCCGGCGGTGAACTGCAGCACCTGCACGAGCACCGGCGTGGTCGTGCGCGGATCGGTCGCCGAATCGCTGAGGTAGACGCGCAGCGTGTCCACTCCGCTGCCGCGCGACGCGTCGGCGATCGTCGTGAGCGTCAGCTCGACGTTCTCGACCTCGACGACGTCGTTCATGCTCGAGAGCATGTTGACGGTCTTGTCCGCGACGAGCGGCTGCTCGCCGGTCTGGATGCCGCCAGGAATCACCGGCACCGGGCCGAACGAGATGTCCGTCGTCGCCGGATCGAGATAGCTGGCGATATCCACGCTCAGCATGAGCGAGCGGTCGCCGCAGCCGGCGAGTGCGATCGCGAGGAGCGCCAGGAAGAAGAGTCTGCGGGACGTCATCGGACGGCTCCTAGTGGTAGAGCGCGAACCCGGCGCCGAGTTCGGTGGCGCGTTCGTGCGTGAGGTTGCGGGAGTGGGTGGCGACCGCGGCGTCGAGGCCGAAGCGGCCGAGGCGCAGGCCGATGCCACCGGAAGTCTGGGTCTGGTTCTGCAGGTCGCGCGCGACGCCCGCCCGCAGCGCGAGGTGGCCCAGCCAGCGCTCGACACCCGCGCAGCTCGTCGTGCGTCCGAGCGCATCGCGCGTGGCGGCCCCGGCGAAGAGGAAGCCGGCGAGGCGCGTCGTCACGGTGATCTGTCCGGTCGCGGGGATCGTGCTCGTGAAGGGCACACCGTCGGCGACCGTGGTCTCGACGAGATCGCCCGTGAGCGTGTCCCGCGCGACGATCCGCTCGCGCACCTTCCACCGCAGTTGCGTCGCGAGGTCGTTGGCGGCGAGACCGATCTCGGTGCGGCCGGCGACGATCACGAGTCCGGCGTCCAGTCCGTGCCCGAAGCCGCCCTGCTGCGGCGTGGCCGTGCGCAGGCGCGCGCGGTAGTCCACGTCCACGGCGTCGTCGCCGAACAGCGTGTCGGCGGTCGTGAAGCCGGCGGCGCTCTGCGCGTCGGCGTAGGCCAGGCCACGAATGAGCCGCGCGCGCACGCCGGCGTAGAGACCGGTGCGCGACTGGCGCGGATCGGGAGAGGAGCGCCACAGCGGCTGCGACCAACCGAGCAGGCCCTGCGCGGCGACCTGGCCGATCGCGTCGTCCGTCACTTCGTAGCGCGTCGTCGGCTGGAACGGCTCGGCGTCGATGAGCGCGCTCTGCAGCGGCGAGTTGAGCGCGAGCGAGTTCTCCGCGTGCACGAGCGGGCTCACGCCGACGAACATCCGGCGGTAGCCGATCGCGAGCACGGGCAGGCGGGCGACGACGGCGTACTCGTCCGCGTCGCGCGGCAGGACCTTGCCGACGTCGCCGAGATTGACGGCGAGCGAGTTGCGGCCGATCGAAACGCCGATGTCGCCGGACGGCGCGGTCGGCGCGTCGAGCGACCAGTTCCACGGCACGTTCATGAGCAGGTTCGCCAGCTCGAACGCGTTGAAGTCGGGATCCTCGGGATCGAGCACCGGCGGATCCTGGAGCACGGGAATGACGCCGATCGGCAGCGAGATCGCGCGGCAGCCGTGCGCGGGGCGGGGCACGGAGTGGTACGCGACGTTGACGCCGTCGGCGCCGGGGCCGCAGCCGGGAACGGGCGCGCCGCCCATGCCCAGCCGGCGTGCGCTCATGACCTGGGCGTGCGCGGGCGCGAACGAGGCCGCACACGTCGAGAGCAGTGCTGCGAGGAAGATCGCCTTCGGAAGCCGCTTCATGTGCCACCCCTCGGTGAGCGGAGTGCGCCGCGGCGATGATCCCGTGGCGATCCGCTCCGCCCGTGACGGGGGAGCGCCTCCGCGCGCCGTTCGTCTCGCAAGGTCGGAGCCAGCGGGGCGCGTTTCGGCCGTTCGTCCGCGCTTCGCGGGCGCCGTACCCCGCGTGCGGCGCGAAGGCGGGCGCGGGCATGCCAACCGGGGGCGCAGGGCGCTTTCGCAACCCTCGAACTCGCTCGCATTTCGTGTAGCATGCCCGCGGTTCGAACCGACCCTTGGAGGCGTCATGGATTCGCGAATCATCGAGGCGGCGCGCACCGCCTTCCGCTCGAATGGCTCCACGCTCACCCTCGGCGCGCTCGTGCATGCCGGAGAATGCAATGCCGAGCCGCTCGCCGCATTGCCGCTCGCCATGGCGAACCGCCACGGGCTGATCGCCGGCGCGACCGGAACGGGCAAGACCAAGACGCTCCAGCTGCTCGCCGAGCAGTTCTCCGCGGCGGGCGTCCCGGTCTTCCTCGCCGACCTGAAGGGCGACCTCTCGGGGCTCTCCATGCCCGGCGAGGCGAGCGAGCGCGTGAACCAGCGCGCGAAGGACACGGGCTACTCGTGGAAGGCGGGCGGCTGCCCGGTCGAGTACCTGAGCCTCACCGGCAAAGGCGGCGCCCAGCTGCGCGCGACGGTGTCGTCGTTCGGTCCGCTGCTGCTCTCGCGCGTGCTCGGGCTCAACGACACGCAGACGAGCGTGCTCTCGATGGTGTTCAAGTACGCCGACGACCAGAAGCTCGCGCTGCTCGACCTGGCGGACCTGCGCGCGGTGCTTCAGTACCTGAGCGGTGACGGCGCCGAGGAACTCGCGAACTACGGCGGCATGAGCAAGGCGAGCGTCGGCGTGCTGCTGCGCGAGATGGTCGAGCTGGAACAGCAGGGCGCGGGCGCGTTCTTCGGCAATCCCGAGTTCGACCTCGACGACCTGCTCGCGGTGAAGGACGGCAAGGGGCTCGTGAGCGTGCTCCAGCTGCGCGACGTGCAGGACAAGCCCGGGCTCTTCTCGACGTTCATGATGTGGATGCTCGCGCGGCTCTACCACGAACTGCCCGAAGTCGGCGATGTGGACAAGCCCAAGCTCGTCTTCTTCTTCGACGAAGCGCACCTGCTGTTCGACGACGCGAGCAAGGAGTTCCTCGACCAGGTCGAGCAGGTCGTGCGGCTCATTCGCTCGAAGGGCGTCGGCGTGTGGTTCGTCACGCAGAGCCCGAAGGACGTGCCGGCCGACATCCTCGGCCAGCTCGGCAACCGCGTGCAGCACGCGCTGCGCGCGTTCACGCCGGACGACGAGAAGGCGCTGCGCGCCGCCGCGCGTACGTTCCCGAAGACCGACTTCTACGACGTCGAGGAGATCCTCACCACGCTCGGCATCGGCGAGGCGTTCGTCACGGTGCTCGCGCCCAACGGCGCGCCGACCCCGCCGTTCGCCGTGCGCATGATTCCGCCGGCGTCTCGCATGGGTCCGCTCAGCGAAGGTGAGCTGGTGAGCGCGCTCGCTGCATCCGAGCAGGTGCGCGAGTACGCGGTGGCCGAGGATCGCGACAGCGCTCGCGAAGCGCTCGCGCGGCGCATGGCCGGTGACTCGGCGGCCGCGGCCCCGGTGGCACCTGCCGCTCCCGTGCAGCCGTCCGGAGTGCCGCCCGTGGCCGAACAGCAGCCCGATCCGGGCGCGCGCGCGGCCGAAACGGTGGCGGGCGCGGCAGCCATGGTCGGCGCGGCGCTCAACTCGCCCGTCGGCCGTCAGGTGGCGCGCACACTCGTAAGCACAGTGACGCGCGGTCTGCTCGGAGCGCTTCTGGGTTCACCGCCACGGCGCCGACGCCGATAGAAGAGAGCACGAGCGGTGTGGGGCGGTCGGGGCGCCCGCGCCCGGGGCGCACCCGGGGCGGGGGCACGCGCCGCCCCCGCCGACGACGGCCGCCCGCGGCGACGCGGACCAAAGCCACGCGCGGCGCCCCCCGGGGGCCGGCCCGCCGGCAACCCGCGCGCGGCCGCCCGGGGGGGGGGAGGGGGGGGGTTCGGCGCCCGACGTCCCGGGGGGGGCCCGCCCGACTTCCGGCCGGGGGGAACCCGCGCCGTTCGGGTCGCGGGGCCAGACACGGCCGCGACCGCGCACCGGGGGGGGGGGCCGGGGCGGGCAGGGGGGCCGGGCCGTTCCCCGGGCCTCAAGCAAGGGGATGTTGTTGTTCAGCGAGCGGGGTTGGGGACACCCGCCCGCACCCGCCTCGCGCCCGCGGGGGGCAGGTTTCCGGGGCTTCCGGAGGGCGGGGGGCTGGGCGCGGGGGGTTGCCCCGCCCCGCGCCAGCCCGCGGGGGAGACGGGGGGCCTTCGGCGCCGCCCGGGCCGCCGGCGCCGGGGCGCACGCGCACGGGGGGGGCCGGGCGGGGGGGGGGTTGGCGAAGTCTGGGGGGGGCCCGGGCCCCGGGGGTTCACCGTCGGGGGGGGGGGTTCGCACAGACGTTGGGGCTAGCCCCGGGGGGGCGGGCACTGCCACCCACACCGCCGCGAAGAAAAAGCGTTCGCCCGCACGCCCACCGGATTCGAAACGGGAGGGGAGGGGACGTTGCTCGGGGGGGCGCCCGGGGAAGCCTTCAGGCCTTCGGGGGGGCGCCCTACGACCCCCGCGTTGCCCGGGCGCACCGAGTCGCCGGGGCGCCACGACGCCGGATCGGGGGGGCGCCCGGGCCCGGCCCCGGGGGGGGCTCGGCGGGGGGCCGCCCGGCAGGGGGCGGGGCGACCTGAGCGCGTACTACCCCCGTTCGCGCTGGGTGGGAAACGCGGCGACCGCGCCCCGGGGGGGGGGGGGGGGCCAGGGGGGCCCCCCGGGGGGGGGGGAAGGGGTGGTCGGCGGGGCGCCCCGCAGCCTGGGCTGGGGGGGAGGGGGGGACGGGGAGCGATTTCGGGGAGGAGCCCGACGCGGGGAGGGATTTCGCCCGCACGCCGCAACTGTCGCCACCGGCGGAGGGGGCTGGGGCGGGGGCCCCCGCCCGGGGAGCAGAAGCGCAACCACCCCACGCCCGCACCCGAACACGACGCCCCCCCGGGCGGGCCGCCCCCCAGGGCCCTTCCAGGCTGACGACGGCCCGCTTCAAAAGCGCCGCGGACGGGGACAACACGAGCCCGCCGGGGGCGTACTACCCCGCCGACAAGACGGTCGATCGGGAGCGGGGGGGGGGCGTCCCGGACCCCGGGCCGGGGCGGGGGACCAACCCCCCGAGGAAAAAGACTGACCAGCCGAAGACGGCCTTCGAACGTCACCGCGAAGTCGATGGCGGGGCGAAGACGGCACGGGGGGGGGGATTTGGGGGCCTGACGCCAGCGCGGGGGGGGGATGATCACGCGCCGGGGGGTTGTTGGTTGAACAGCTGGGGGGGGGGCGGGGGGGGGGGGGACCAGGGGCGGGGGGGGGAGAAGCTCCGGGGGAAGCCCGGGTACTGGGGGCAACGGGGAGGGGGAGGACGCTGGGGGGGGGGGCAGGGGAGGGGGAACGGGAAGGGAAACTGGGGACGCCTCGGGGCCCGAGGGGGAGGGGGGGGCCGGGGACGCGCCCGACCCGGGGGGGGAGGGGGGGGCGCCGGGCCGGAAATCCGCTTCCGCCGAGTCTCTTCGGCCGGCGCGAGTTGACGATGCCGCCGTTGCTGGTGTAGAAACACCCGGCCCGAAACGACTTCGGTGGGGCTGTAGCTCAGCTGGGAGAGCGCTTGACTGGCAGTCAAGAGGTCGACGGTTCGATCCCGTTCAGCTCCACCATTTGAAATACCGCGCGCCCCGGGACCTCGTGTCCCGGGTTTCGCGCACCGGCCGGAACCCCGGGAGTCCATCCCACCAGGGGCGGGGATCCCCGCACCGGCCCGACAGGAGGTCTCGCCATGATGGTCGTCGTGCTGATCCTGCTGGCCGTCGCTTCGCGCCTCTTGCCGCACGCCCCGAACTTCGCGCCGGTGGCCGCGCTCGGCCTCTTCGCCGGCTCGGTGTACTCGCGCCGCGCGGGCTGGCTGGTTCCCTTCGCCGCCCTTCTGCTGAGCGATCTCGTGCTCGGGTTCTACCACCCGATGAGCATGTTCTGGAACTACCTCGGCTTCGCCGCCTGCCTGCTGCTCGGCAGCGGCATGATCGGCTCGCGCCGCACGGTCGTCCGCCTCGGCGGCGCCACGCTCGCCAGCTCGGTCGCCTTCTTCACGCTGTCGAACTTCGGCATGTGGGCGAGCGGCTACTACCCGCGCACGCTCGCCGGCCTGGCCGAGTGCTACGCGGCCGCGCTGCCGTTCTTCCGCAACACCTTCGCGAGCGACGTGGTCTACACGGTCGCGCTGTTCGGCGGCTACGCGCTCCTGTCGCGGCTCGCGCCGCGCCGCGAAGGCGCCTCGGCCCGCGCGTAACGCGACGCCCGACGTACGAACGCCCGCTTCCGGTTTTCCGGAAGCGGGCGTTTTCTTTGCAGGCAGGGCCGCCGGAGCGTCAAAGCACCGTGCGGTTCGAGCTCTTCACGACCGGCTCGGACGGCTCCGGTTCCGGCGCGGGCTCGGCGCACAACGAGTCGATCGCCGCGCGCGTCGCGCTCGAGAGCCACTCGATCTCGCCCGCCTGCTTCGCCGCCACGCGGCCCGAGCGATCGATCACGTAGGTGTACGGGATGCTCGGGCAGGGCAGACCCGCCGCGAGGTCCTTGCGCAGGTCGAGCAGCACCGGCAGCCGGAGCCGCATGCGCCCCACGTAACGCGAGACGCTCGGGAACGGATCGAAGCACACGAGCGCGACCTCGACCGCTCCGGGCGGCAGCGACCGTCGCAGCGAGTCGAGCGTCGTCGCCTGCGGGCCGGAGTGCCGCATCCACGGCGCCCAGTATTCGACGATCAGCACGCGCTGCCCCGGGACGAGCCGGCGCACGCCGACGGGCACCATCGGCAGGGAAGCGTCGAAGGCCGCCGCCGGGCGATCCGCGGCGGGGGTGAGCGCGAGCGGTGTGGGTGTGGCGCCGGTGCGCTGCACGGTGAACAGCTCCGCCTTCCAGACGAGCGTGCCGAGCACTGCGAGCGCGGCGAGTCCGAGCAGGAGCGTGCGGACGCGCGGGGTCATCGTGCGGCTCCCGCGTCGAGCGCGCCGGAAGGCTGCGCCTCGCCACGGACGTGCGACCACCAGTGCCGCGCGCAGTCGCCGACGATCACGACCATGAGCGCCATCACGACGAGCGTGACGACGCACTGGATGCGCGCGGGCGTGGGCGCGGCGGCGAACGCCGACCACAGGTCCGGCGCGCCGGCGGCGAGCGGGCCGCGCAGGTAGTTGAGCGACAGGTTGAGCCAGCCCGCGACGAGAGTGTTCGCGCACATGAACGCGAGCGGCACGAGCGTCGCCCATGTGTAGCGCGCGCGACCGTGGTTCACCATCCACGACGTCGCGATCGCGAGCGCGATGGCCGCGAGCAGCTGGTTCGCCACGCCGAGCAGCGGCCACACGGTGGTCACCGTGCCCGTCCACACGAAGTAGCCCCACGCGCACACCGACAGCGCGCTGAACACCGCCGCGGGCGCGAAGCCCGTCCAACCGCGAAGCTTCGGGAACGCCATGCTGCCGACCTCCTGGAACATGTAGCGCGTGACTCGCGTGCCCGTGTCGATCAGCGTCATGACGAACATGGCTTCGAACATGATGACGAAGTGGTACCAGAAGCTCATGAGCCCGCCCAGCGCGGGCAGCTTCGAGAAGATCTGCGCCATGCCGACCGCGAGCGACACGGCGCCGCCGGGCCGTCCGGTGATGTTCTCGCCGACCTGCGCCGAGAGCGCCTGCAGGTGCACGGGCGTCAGGCCGAGCTTGGCGAACACTTCGGGCTTCGTGTTGATCGCGAAATAGTCGGCGGGCTCGAGCGAGCACGCGGCGACGAGCGCGATGATGCCGACGAAGCCCTCGAGCAGCATGGCGCCGTACGCGACCGGGAGCATGTCGCGCTCGCGTTCGACCATCTTGGGCGTCGTGCCGGATGCGATGAGGGAGTGGAAGCCGGAGATCGCGCCGCACATGATCGTGATGAAGACGAACGGGAACATCGGTCCGGGAATCACGGGGCCGCCGCCGTGCACGAACGGCGTGAACGCCGGCATGCGCAGCTAGGGTTCACGAGCAGCACGCCGGCGGCGAGCACGAGCATCGCGCCGATCTTGAGGAAGCTCGACAGGTAGTCGCGCGGGCAGAGCAGCAGCCACACGGGTAGCACCGACGCGATGAAGCCGTACGCCATGAGCGCGATCGTGAGCTGGCGGTCGGAGAACATGAGGAACGGCCGCAGCGCCGAGTCGTGCACCCACGCGCCGCCCGCGACGGCGAGCACGAGCGCCACGACGCCGAACGTCGTCGCGGTCTTCACCGCGCCGGGCCGGATGCGGTACGTGAAGAGTCCCATCACGAGCGCGATCGGTATCGTGCAGCCGATCGAGAACACGCCCCACGCGCTGTCGCGCAGCGAACTCACGACCACGAGCGCCATCGCGGCGAGCGCGACCACCATCACGAACACGATCGCGATACTCGTCGCCGCGCCGGTGAGCGGGCTCACCTGCTCGCGCGCGATGTTCGCGAGCGAGCGCCCGCCGCTGCGCACGCTCGCCGTGAGGATGACGAAGTCGTGCACGCCGCCCGCGATCACCGAACCGAGCAGCAGCCACAGGAAGCCGGGCGCCCATCCGAACTGCGCGGCGAGCACGGGGCCGAGCAGCGGACCGGCGCCGGAGATCGCGGCGAAGTGATGGCCGAAGAGCACCCAGCGTTTCGTGGGCACGTAGTCGTGGCCGTCGCGCGAGGTGTGCGCGGGCGTCGCGCGCAGGTCGTCGAGCGTGGCGACGCGGGCGGCGAGGAACACGCCGTAGGTGCGATAGGCGATGACCGCGATGAGCGCGGCGCACGCGACCAGGTAGAGCGCGGGCAAGGGATGGATCCTCCGGCGTCCGTGAGGTGCGAGGCGAGCGGCCGGAGTCTACGCAGGCGGACCTGTGCGCGCCATGAAAGAAGCGCCGGGCTCGTGGGAGCCCGGCGCTTCGGTGCGCGTTCGGGGAATCAGGACGCCTTGCGGACGTTCGGTGGCACCGGCATGAGCTTGGAATCGGACTTCCGCGCCGGTGGCTGGTGCGCGAGGTGATCCGCGCCGCAGGCCGGGCAGTGCTTCCACTCGGGCCGCATCCGCTTCTGGCACTTCTCGCAGTGCTCGCCGATGAAGCTGCCGCACGCGGTGCAGTACTCGAAGTCCTGCGACACGACGTGCGTGCAATGCGGGCAAACCTTCACGTGCTGCTCGGCGAGGTACACGACGCGCGTGATCTCGTCGACGGTGGTCTGTCCCGTGAACGCCTTGTCGAGGCCGTCCTGGCCGATCGGGGTCATGCCTTCCTCGATCGCGACGCGACGGATCTCGCTGTCGGACGCGTTGCTCGTGATGAGGCGGCGGACGTTGTCGCTCACCTCGAGCAGTTCGAAGATGCCCGTACGCCCGGCGTAGCCCGAGCCGTCGCACGAGGGGCAGCCCGCGCCGCGCCACAGCTCGATCGGCTCGTCGTCGGCCGGCGCCGATGCGCTGAGCCGGGCGATGGCCGCGGAGTCGCCGGCGTAGGACTCCTTGCACTTGGGGCAGAGCGTGCGCACGAGCCGCATGCTCACGACGCCGACGAGCGAGGTCGCGACCATGAACGGTTCGAGGCCGAGGTCGATGAGGCGCGTGACGGCGCCGGCGGCGTCGTTCGTGTGCACCGTGCTCAGCACGAGATGTCCGGTGACGGACGCGCGGAACGCGATCTGCGCCGTCTCCTTGTCGCGGATCTCACCGATCATGATGATGTCGGGATCCTGGCGAAGGATGGCGCGCAGCGCGCCGGCGAACGTCTTCTTCGCCTTCTCGTCCACGTGCACCTGGTTGATGCCCGGGATCTGGTACTCGACCGGGTCCTCGACCGTGGTGATGTTGCGCGTCACGTGCTGCAGGTGGCGCAGCGCCGCGTAGAGCAGGGTGGACTTGCCCGAGCCGGTCGGACCGGTCACGAGGATGATGCCCTGCGGGCGCGACAGGAACTTCTTGAGCCGCTTGAGATCGCGCTCCGTGAAGCCGATCGAGTCGAGTTCGACGCGTGCGCGCGACTGGTCCACGACGCGCATGACGACCTTCTCGCCGTTCGTGATGGGCAGCGTCGAGACGCGCATGTCCACGCGACGTCCGCCGATCTCGGCGACGAGCCGTCCGTCCTGCGGCTGGCGCTTCTCGGCGATGTCGAGGTTCGCGAGCACCTTGATGCGCGAGACGATCGCGCCCTGCGTCCACTTCGGCAGGCGCTGCTCTTCGCGCAGCAGGCCGTCCACGCGCAGGCGCACGATGAGATCGTTGTTCTGCGGCTCGATGTGGATGTCGCTCGCGCGTGCTTCGACGGCGCGGTGCAGCAGCCAGTTCGTGAGGCGCACGATGGGGCGGCCTTCGGCCTCCTTCATCAGCTCGTCGATCGCCTGGCGTTCCTCGGTGTCGTCGACGGCGCTCACGACGATGTCGTCTTCGTTCGAGATGATGCTCTGGATCACCTCGTTCACCGACGTGTCGATGTGGTAGTAGCGCTCGATCGCTTCGAGGATCTGCGACTGCGCCGCGAGCACCGGCTTGATGAACATGCCGGTGTGGAAGCGCAGGTCCTCGATGCCGTTCACGTTGAGCGGGTCGGCCATGGCCACGACCAGCGTGCGCTTGGACTCGATGTCCACCGGGATCGCGAGGTACTTCCGCGCCTGCTCTTCCTTGATGAGCTGGAGCGCGCGCTCGTCCGGGGCGGTCTCGTCGAAGTTCACGACCGGCAGCCCGAGCTGGCGGTGCAGCCAGTTCACGAGCACGTGCTCGTCCAGCAGTCCGAGGCGCACGAGCGTCGCGCCGAGCAGCTGACCGGTGCGCTTCTGCTCGGAGACGGCGCGTTCGAGGTCTTCCGGAGAGACGAGCTTGTTCTCGACGAGGAGGTCGCCGAGACGACGGTGCGTGGTGGCCATCCTTGGTTCTCCACAATGGGGGGAAGGAGTCCTGCGCCCGTTATCGGCCCGGCCTCCGGGGCCATTGAGCGTTGATTGCCATGGGAATGGCTTCGCATGGCGTCGTGGCGCGCGCGCGTGCTAGCGTGCCCGCCGTGACTTCCGACACTTCTCCCGGCGCCCCGACGGGGCCGCGCCCCTCGACCGAACATTCACTGCCTCGCATCTCCGCCCAGTCGCTGCTCGGCCCGGAGGGCGTGAGCGGGACCGCTCATTTCCACGACCTGCTGCGCTCGGCGACCCGCCAGTGCCGCAAGCTCGTGGACTGCGAGCAGGTCCGTCTCTGGGTTGCCCGCCGTGGCGGCCGCCGGCTCGTGGCGCGCGACTTTCCCGAGGAAAATCCGGGAGCGCAGCCCCAGGAGCACCGCCTGCCCCGTGGCGAAGGTGTCGCGGGATGGGTGATGACGCACCAGCGCACGCTGCGTCTCGGCGCGGGCGACGTCCTGCCGGACGACGTGAAGGGCGCGCGCACGCCGTTCCGCAGCGCGCTCGTGATTCCGCTGCTGCGCCGCGGCGAGCCGTTCGGCGCGATCGAGTGCCTCGACAAGCGCGGCGGTGATTTCACCGACGCCGATTTCGACCGGCTCGAAGTGGCCGCCGAGAGCGTCGCGTTCGCGCTCGACTACGCGCTGCTGTACCAGGAGATCGAACGGCGCGCGCTCGAGAAGGAAGTGCTGCTCGACATCACGCGCGCGCTCGCGTCGCCCTTCGATCTCGAGGAAGTGATCGAGGAGATCTTCAAGTCGCTGCGCCAGGTCGTGGACTACGACGCGGCCGCGATCTACCTCGTGCAGCGCGGCACCGGCGTGCTCGAGATGGTGAGCGAGCACGGCTACCCGACGGGCTCGGAGCACGCGTTCGAGCTGCAGATGGGGCAGGGCATCGTCGGCTGGGTCGCGAAGACGGGCGAGAGCGTGATCGTGCCCGACGTGAGCACGGACAAGCGCTACGTCGCCGCGCGGCCGCAGACGCGCAGCGAGATCGCGACGCCGCTCATGCTGCAGGGCCGCGTGTTCGGCGTGTTCAACCTCGAGAGCGAGCACGTGGACGCGTACCACGAAGGCCACCTCGAGATGCTCGCCGCGTTCGCGGCGCAGGCCGCCGTCGCGGTCGAGCGCGCGCGTTCGGCGCGTGACCTCATGGAGCGCCGCCGGCTCGAGAAGGAACTCGCCATCGCGCGCGAGATCCAGAAGTCGTTCCTGCCCGCGGGCGCGCCGATCATTCCCGGCTTCGACCTCGCCGGCACGTCCATCACGCACGACGAGGTGGGCGGCGACTACTTCGACTTCATTCCCGTGTCCGAAACGCGGCTCGGTCTCGCCGTGGCGGACGTGTCGGGCAAGGGCATTCCCGCGGCGCTGCTCATGGCCGGTTTCCGCATGAGCCTGCTCGCCGAGATCCGCAACGAGTTCGCGATCCGCGCCGTCATGCGCAAGGCGAACAGCCTGCTGCACGAGAGCACCGAGCGGGACAAGTTCGTCACCGCCTTCTACGGCGTGCTCGACTGGCGGAACAGCATCCTCATCTTCAGCAACGCGGGGCACAATCCGCCGCTGGTCATGCACCGCGACGGCACCACCGAGCACCTGCTCGACGGTGGCCTCGCGCTCGGCGTGCTGCCGGATTCGAGCTACGAGGAGCGCCCGATCGCGCTGCGCGAGGGCGACGTGCTCGTGTTCTACACGGACGGCGTCTCCGAGGCCGAGAACGAGCACGGCGAGCAGTTCGGGGAGGAGCGCCTCGAGCAGGTCGCGCGCGAGAACGCCGACCGGCCCGCCGCCGACCTCCTGGCCGCCATCGTGGACGCCGTGGTCGTGTGGACGGGGGAGCGCGGTCCGAGCGACGACCTCACCCTGATCGTCGTCCGGAAGACCGGCCCGACCCCTGAGGGCGGCCGGCTGGCGGCATGCCCCCGGCCCGGTGACGCCGTCGCGGCACCGCACTCCGCGCGGCATCGGAACTCCAACTCGAAGTTCAAGCATTACTTGAAGCGCGTCATTCTTGACCGCTCCAAACGCGTTCGATAGTCTGCGGCCCGTCTTTTCAGCCGCTTCGGCCGCCCCGGTGTGTTCCGCCGGCCCCTCCTCGAGGGCCCGCGAGTGCTCGTTCGTCCCGGTCCCGGCCGCCGCATTCCAGTCCCGTTGCCGCAAGTTCGGAGGCCTGTCCATGAGCGCTGTCCCCAAGGTCGGACGCATCCTGTCCGGCATGCGTCCCACCGGTCGCCTCCACCTGGGCAACTACGTGGGCGCGCTCGAGAACTGGGTGCGGCTCCAGGACGAGGGCTGGACGAACTATCACATGGTCGCCGACTGGCACATGCTGACGACCGGCTACGAGCACACGAAGGATCTCCAGCAGCACACCTGGGACATGGTGCTCGACTGGCTGGCCGCGGGACTCGACCCGGCCAAGAGCGTGATCTTCGTGCAGTCCGCGGTGAAGGAGCACGCCGAGCTGCACCTGCTCTTCAGCATGCTGGTGAACAAGGGCCGCCTCGAGCGCATCCCGACGCTCAAGGAGCAGATCCGCGACCTCGGCATGGACGAGCAGACGATCTCGTACGGCCACCTCGGCTACTCCGTGCTGCAGGCCGCCGACATCCTGCTCTACCGCCCGACGCACGTGCCGGTCGGTGACGACCAGGTGCCGCACGTCGAGATCACGCGCGAGATCGCGCGCCGGTTCAACTTCCTTTACTGCCCGGAAGACGCGCCCGTGTTCCCCGAGCCCGAGGCCGCGGTCACCGCGTTCGGGCGCCTGCGCGGCCTCGACGGCAAGCGCATGAGCAAGTCGGTCGGCAACACGATCATGCTCGCGGAGGATCCGGCGGAGATCGAGCAGAAGGTGCGGCAGGCGTACACGGATCCCAAGAAGATGCGCAAGGACGATCCGGGCCGCCCCGAAGCCGACGAAAGCGATGGACACCCGGGCTGCGTCGTGTGGGAGTATCACCGCAAGTTCAACGCCTCCGAGGCGGACGCCATCGCGGTCGAATGCCGCGCGGGCCGGCTCGGATGCGTCGCCGACAAGAAGCGCCTCTCCGCGGTCATGGCCGAAGTGCTGGGGCCGATCCGCGAGCGCCGCGAAAAGTGGGCCGCCGATCCCGACGCGGTGCGCGACGTGCTGTCCGACGGCACGAAGCGCGCGCGCGAAACGGCGCGCGAAACCATGGACCTGGTCCGGAGTGCGATGGGCGTGAAGTCCATCGTGGAGCCCGAGTGAGCGACACGCACGACGAACTCGACGCGGCCGGCGTGATCGGCACCGAACCCGAGTCGGCTTACGAGCCGACGGACGGGGAGGGCGTCGTCGTGGCCGAGGCCGAAGCACCGGGGTCCGTGGAGCGGCGAGCCGCGAGATTGCCGGACGCCGCAGGCGCCGGAGCCGCCGGCGGACGCGCGTCGAGCCCCGCCGCGCGTCAGCGCGAAGGCGACGCGCTCGTGCGCGCGCCGCGCGCCAGCGTGAACATCAAGCTCGAGCGCTTCGAAGGCCCGCTCGACCTGTTGCTTCACCTGATCAAGCGCGACGAAGTCGACATCCACGACATCCCGATTGCGCACATCACTCAGCAGTACCTCGAGTACATCGAGCTCATGCGCCAGCTCGACCTCGACGTGGCCGGCGAGTTCATCGTCATGGCCGCGACGCTGATGCGCATCAAGGCAAAGATGCTGCTCCCCGTCCCGAAGGTGGACGAGGAAGAGGACGAAGGCGATCCGCGCGACGAGCTCGTCCAGCGCCTGATCGAATACCGTCTCTACAAGGAAGCGTCCGAAACGCTGAAGTCGCAGGAAGCGGTGCGCCGGTCCATCTTCGAGCGCGGCATGGTGCCGACCGAGGACGACGCGGGCCCGCTGCCGCTGGCGCCGGCGACGCTCTTCGACCTCATCGACGCGCTCAACCGCGTCATGGCGCGCAAGCCGGAGCGCGTCGTCTACGAAGTGCGGACCGAGCTGTTCGACATCGAGGACAAGATGTCGCTCATCTACCGGACCGTCTGCGAAGGCGGCCGCCTGCACTTCTCGTCGATCATGAGCCAGGCACGAGCCCGCATGGAAGTCGTGGTCTCGTTCATGGCGCTCCTCGAACTCGTGAAGCTCGGCCAGGTGATCGTCATCCAGGACGAGAACTTCGCCGACATCCTCATCATGCCGAAGCAGCCGGAAGGGAACGACACCGATGCCTCCGTCGAACCTGCGATCGGCGGTTGAAGCGCTGCTGTTCTCGTCGGACCAGCCGGTGACGCTGGTCCTCCTGAGTGACGCGCTCGAATCGCCCGCCGAAGATGTGACCGCCGCCCTGCAGTCGCTGGGCGAGGAATATTCGTCGCGCTCCGCGGGAGTCGAGCTGCGCGAGATGGCCGGCGGCTGGGTGTTCACGACGGCGCCCGAGCAGAACGAGTGGGTCACGCGCATGCTGCGCGGCAAGCGCAAGATGCGCCTCTCGCGCGCCGCGCTCGAGACCATGGCGATCATCGCGTACAAGCAGCCGGTCACGAAGAGCGAGGTCGAGGCGATCCGTGGCGTCGACGCGAGCGGTGTGCTCGCGACGCTGCTCGAGCGCAACCTCGTCACGATCAAGGGCCGCTCGACCGTCGTCGGCCGCCCGCTGCTCTACGGCACCACCGACGAGTTCCTGAACTACTTCGGCCTGCGTGACCTGTCCGAGCTGCCGCGTCCGGAGGAACTCCGTGCGCTGGTCGCCGCGCGCGAGCCCGAGCAGATGGAAATGATGGAGCTCGATCCCACGAGCGGCATGCCGCTCGCGCTGCCCGAAGGC
The DNA here is from genome assembly GCA_016710095.1 of Candidatus Eiseniibacteriota bacterium. GTDB lineage: Bacteria > Eisenbacteria > RBG-16-71-46 > RBG-16-71-46 > RBG-16-71-46 > CAIXRL01. Next base: position 91,247 of record JADJLL010000007.1, read on the forward strand.
GCCGAAGGCGTCGCTGCCGCGGCCGTCGCTGGCGAGCCCGACGCGCAGGCGCTGCTGGACGCGCCGGCCGAGGGCGCCGAGGCCTCCGCGGAAGAAGACGTCGAGGAGCTCGAGGCCGCGTCGGAAGACGAGGACGAGTTCGAAGACGACGATGACGACGACGAGTACGACGACGACGAAGACGGCGACGACGACGAGGAAGAAGAGGAAGAAGAAGCACAGCTCTCGGACGAAGAGGCCGACGAGCGCTTCTCCATCGAAGACGCCGACGCCGCCATCGCCGCGGCCAACGCCGCGCGCGGCGAAGCCGTGCTCGCGATGGCGACGGACATGGACTCGGCTCGCGCCGACTTCGCCGGTCCCGGCGACGACGAAGACGACGACGACGAGGACTCGGACGACGACGAACTCGAAGATGACGACGAGTTCGAAGGCGACGACGACGACGACGAGTTCGACGATTCGTACGACGATGACGACGACGAAGAAGACGACGACGAGGATGAGGACGAAGACGACGATCGTCCCCACGCCTCGCTGACCGATCCCGAGGGCGTTTGAGCGGCAGCACGCCGCTCGCCGCCGCGTGACGCGCATGACCCGGACAGCGGATCACTGGATCCGCACGCTGGCCTTGCAGCCGCATCCCGAAGGGGGATGCTTCCGCGAGACGTGGCGCAGCCCCGAGCGCGCGGAAGCGGTGGGGCTGCCGGAGCGTTTCGCCGGACCGCGCTCGCTCGGCACGTCCATCTTCTACCTGCTGCGTTCGGGCGAGCGTTCGCGCCTGCACCGGCTGCTCGCCGACGAGGTGTGGCACTTCCACGACGGCGGCGGGCTGCGCCTGCACGTCCTGGCGCCCGGCGACGTCTACAGCGAGCTGAAGCTCGGGCTGGACGTCGAGGCGGGGGAGCTGCCGCAGGTGGTGGTGCCGAACGGCTGCTGGTTCGCGGCCGAGACGGCGCCGGGCGTCGAGTACGCGCTGGTGGGATGCGCGGTCGCGCCGGGTTTCGAGTACGGTGATTTCGAATTGGGCGACCGCGAGATGCTGCTCGCCGCCCATCCGCGGCACCAGGAATTGGTGCTGCGCTTCACGTGAGGCGGGAGAGCGACATGTCCATCCGTTTGAACAAGCTCATGGCGAATCGCGGTGTCGGTGCGCGACGCAAGTGTGACCTCCTGATCCAGGAAGGACACGTGCGCGTGAACGGCCGCTTGGTGACCGAGCCCGGCACCACGGTCGAGGAACAGCGCGACCGCGTCGAAGTCAACGGACGGCCGCTCCCCGGCAAGCAGAAGCTTGGTTACTGGGTGATCAACAAGCCCGTCGGCGTGATCACCACGCTCGACGATCCGCATGGCCGGCCGACCATCGTGTCGTTCCTGCCGCGTGGCGTGCGGCTGTTCCCGGTCGGGCGTCTCGACGCCGACACGAGCGGCCTGCTGCTGCTCACGAACGACGGCGATCTCGCGCACAAGCTCATGCATCCGCGCTACGGCGTGAAGAAGTTCTATCGCGTGCGGCTCGATCGCGAGCCCACGAAGGGCCAGCTCGCGAAGCTCGAGCACGGTGTCGAGTTCGAGCCCGGTGTGGTGAGCGCGCCCGCGCGAGCGAGCCGCATCGATCCCGGTTTCGACGCGATCATGATCGAGGTCGTCATTCACGAAGGCCGCTTCCGGCAGGTGCGCCGCATGTGCGAAGCCGTCGGGATGCGCGTGATCGGCCTGCACCGCACGGGCTACGGTCCGATCCGTCTCGGGCCCCTTTCGCGCGGCATGTTCCGCGAACTGTCCGAGGAAGAAGTCGAGCGCCTGAAGAAGGCGTGCTCGCGTCCGGCGAACCGCGCGGGGTTCGGAGGTGGTGTCGCCGCCGAAGGTGGCAAGCCCGGCCGCGGCAAGACCGCGGCGTTCGGCGCGCCGCCGGCGAAGCCTCGTCCGCAGGAGGCGCGTCGCGAGATGGCGCCCAGCGAGCCCGAGGACGACGACGAGGAGGAGTTCGAGGAAACCTGGATCGCCGGCGGGGGATTCAATCCCGCCGAGGACGACGGGCCGGACGAGGGTGACGCGGCGGAAGCCGTGTGGCCCGCGCGTGCGGGTGGCCGTCGTGGCGATGCCGGTTTCGCGGCCGACGACGCCCCGAAGAGCGCGAAGGGCGCGAAGGCGCCGAAGGCGCCGAAGGCGACCAAGTTGCCTTCGCGTGCGGTCGCACCGTCGCGCGCCGTGACGGCGCCGATGAAGCCGCGCGATCGCTCGACCCGTGCCGACGGCGCCATGCCGTGGCACTCCGACGAGTACCGCCGTGGGCCTGCGGCCCCGTCGAGGGGCGCGGCCGCGGCCGAGCCTGCCGGCGCGGGCAAGGGCCGTCGCGCGCAGAAGCGCGAGGCCGAGCAGCGCCGCGTGGATCGCGAAGCGGCTCCGCCGGAGTCGCGCGATCGTGCGCGCGCGCTCGAGCGCGTGCGCCTGAAGGGCCAGCGCAAGTTCGATCGCAAGGAAGGCCGCGAGCGTTCGACGCCGGTCGACGGACCGATCCGTCGCTTCGGCGATCGTCCGGTGCCGGGCCGGTTCAAGCCGCGCGGAGAAGATCGTCCGGCGCGCACGGGCGGCAGCAACCGTCCCGCGCGCCCGACGGGCGCCGATCGTCCGGTGCGCGCTTCGGTCGGCCGTCCCACGGGACCGCGCGCGAGCGCGTTCGGTACGCGTGGGGGCGAGGGCCGCGATTTCGGCCAGCGCCGTCCCGAGACTCCGCCGCGTCGCGGGTTCCCGCCGCGTGGTGGTGACGATGCGCCGCGCCGTGGCGGCTTCGCGCCGCGCGCCGGCGGTGACGCTCCTCCGCGCCGTGGCGGTTTCGCGCCGCGCGCCGGCGGTGACGCTCCTCCGCGCCGTGGCGGCTTCGCGCCGCGCGCCGGCGGTGACGCTCCTCCGCGCCGTGGCGGCTTCGCGCCGCGCGCCGGCGGTGACGCTCCTCCGCGCCGTGGCGGCTTCGCGCCGCGTGGGGACGACGGTCCGCCGCGTCGTGGCGGGACCGTCGGTCGTCCGGCCGGGCGCCCGGCGGCCGGTCGTCCGGCCGGTCCGCGTGGCACCACGTCCGCTCCGCGTGGCCGCTTCGGCGCCGTACCCGCACGCCGGGAGGGACCGCCCTCGCGCGGTCCTCGTGCCGGTGGGGACAGCCCGCGTCGTGGCTCGTTCGGCGCTCCCGATCGTGCCGATCGTGGCGCTGCACCGCGGGGCAAATCCCCCCGTGGCGGCCGTCCGGTTGGGGGCCGTGACGCAGGCAGGCCCGCGCGTGACGCGGGACCGCGCCCGCGCGCCGGTCGCGACAGCGGTCCGGGGCGTCGTCGCAACTGAAACAATGATTGAGGTTGTGGGTTCTCCCGCAACCATCGCGCGAACTCCGCGGCGGGCTTCGGCCCGCCGCCCATTCGCGGAACGATTCGTGCGGTAGATCTCATTCGAGTGATACCCACCGGCGGTGCGCACGACGTGCCCGTCCTTGATTCCCCTCGCAGGCCTTCCGAGCTCGGACGCTCCCGGCCCATTGCGAGACCCGTGCGCCTCGACCTGTTGAAGAACGCGGAGAAACCGGGAACGGCACCGCCCCCTGTCGGGGTAGTGACATCCGTCATGTACGTCCCCGGTGAAGCGAGGGTGGTGCCCTCACCGCGCCGGGCGGGAAACTCCTGGCGACGCGCGGTGCTGGTGCTGCTGGCCGCGTGCTCGCTGCTCGGGCAGGGCGAACGCTTCCGGGTGGATCCTCGTTTCCGTAGTCCCAGCGCGACGTTGCTCGCGTACTGGGAGGCGCTGCGTCAGGGCGACGGAGACGGCGCCTACGAGTGTTTCGTCGAAGGCCGCCACGAGCTGCCGATGCCCGGAGCGCTGTGGTTCCTCCCGCCGACGGACGACCTGTGGCTGGCCGGATTCCGGTCGCTGCCGGTCACCTCGGGCCGTGTCATGGTGACGTACGAGGTGCATTACCGGCCCAGGGGCTCCGGCGAGGAGCGGATGTTCAAGACGGGTAGCGAGCTCGTTCGCTCGCACGGCGAGTGGCGGATTTCGCAGCCGCTCGGCGAGGTCAGCATGCCCGAGTGGAAAGGCGTCCCCGGACCGATTGACACGTGACGAGCCGCACTCCTAACCTGCCGCGCACGAAATCCAAGCCTGCGCGGCAAGCGGGACGGCATTTCGATCACACATCCGGAGCCCACACGAGGAACTGCATGACGCGCTTGTTCGCCCGTGTTTTCGCGGTCGCCGCTGTCGCCGCCGTGCTCGCGTCACCCGCGAGCGCCACCAAGTACGCCGGCGAGTTCATGAAGATCCCGGTCGGCGCGCGCGCCGTGGGCATGGGCAGCGCGTTCACCGCGGTCGCCGACGACGCCACCTCGCCGTACTGGAACCCCGCGGGCATGGTGTACCTGCCGTATCGCGAGGCGTTCCTCCAGCACGCCGAGCAGTTCGGCTCGCTCGTCAATCACGACTTCGGCGGCGTCGTCATGCCGCTCAAGACCACCGAGGATCACCGCGCCGCGATCGGCGTCGCGCTCACCTGGGTGGGCGTCACCGACATTCCGATCACGCCGCGGCCGGGTGGTCTCGCGCCGGGGCAGTGGCTCGACTACGGCACGGACAACGATCCGAGCACGCCCGACGCGGACGGCACGCAGGGCAACGGCAAGTGGGACCGCGGCGAGCGCCTGCTGCTGAGCGCCGAGGACCTCTACATGGCGAGCAGCACCGACCTCGCGCTGCAGGTCTCGTACGCCCAGCAGCGCGGACGGCACTGGGCGTTCGGCGGCACGGTGAAGTTCGTCCGCCAGAGCATTCCCGACTCGGTGTTCGCCGAGCACGCGACCAGTTTCGGCGCGGGCCTCGACGCCGGCGCGATCTACATGGTCAACGATGCCGTCACGCTCTCGGCCGTCATGCACGACCTCACGACCACGTACATCAGCTGGAACAGCGGCGTGCGCGAGTTCGTCGCGCCGACGATGGTGACCGGCTCGAGCTTCAACTTCTCGCCCGCGCCCAACCAGGCGCTGACGTGGGCGGTGGATCTCGGCTGGAACTTCGAAGGGCGGAAGTTCGACAGCCAGGTCAAGATGGGCCCGGTCACCGCGGACCTGCACACCGGTCTCGAGTACTGGTATCGCAGCACGCTCGCGCTGCGCAGCGGGCTTTCCGGCAAGGACCTCACGTTCGGCGCCGGCGTGCGCTACCGCCATTTCGGCGTGGACTACGCTGCGTCGCTCAACCGGTTCTTCGCGGCGGACGACCCGAACTTCCCGGACGACAAGAACCTCGACGCGACCCATCTCGCATCGGCGTCGTTCAGCTGGTGAGTTGACCGCTTACTCGACGCGCCCGCGAGCCACCCGCTCGCGGGCGTTCTCGTTTCGGGGCTTCGCCTTGACCGCGCTTCGCGCCAGTCATTAGTGTGCGAGCGCGTGTTTCAGCGGCTTTCCGAACGATCTCAGGGAGAGTGGTTCGCGATGCGAAACGTGATGGCGTTGATCCTGTCCGGCGGCGGAGGAGAGCGCCTCGGCGTACTCTCGGCCGAGCGCGCGGTGAGTGCCTTGCCGTTCGGCGGCAAGTATCGCGTCATCGATTTCTCGCTGAGCAACTGCTGCCATTCGGGCATCGGCCAGGTCGGCGTGCTCGCGCAGCATGCGCCGGCTTCGCTCAACGATCACATCGGCGCGGGACGCCCGTGGGACCTCGACCGCCGCCAGGGCGGCGTCGTCATCCTGCAGCCGTACCAGACGCGCTCTCACGCGGGCTGGTACCGCGGAACGGCCGACGCGATCACGCAGAACTGGAGCTACCTCGAGGAGCGCCGTCCCGAGCGAGTGCTCGTGCTGTCGGGCGATCACGTCTATCGCATGGACTATCGCGCGCTGTTCCTGGCGCACGAGCAGCGCGGCGCGGCGGTGACGCTCGCCGTGCACGCGGGTGCCGTCCGACCAGACGCGGCGCTTCGGCATGGTGACCATGGACCGCGGCGGCCGCGTGCGCACGCTCGAGGAGAAGCCCGAGCGCAGCGCCGCCACGCACGCCTCGATGGGCATCTACGTGTTCGAGTTCGAAGTGCTCGGCGAAATGCTGCGCACGCGCCCGGTGGATCTCGTGCTCGACGTGCTGCGTCCGCTCGTGGACGCGGGCGAGCGCGTGTACGCGCACGAGTTCAACGGCTTCTGGGAAGACGTCGGCACCGTGGCGTCGTACTACCGCGCGAGCATGGAACTCGTGCAGCCCGAGCCGCGCTTCCAGCTGCACGACGTTCGCTGGCCGATCCTCACGCGCGACGAAGAGCGTCCCGCGGCGATCGTCTCGGGCAACGCGCAGATCGAGGACAGCCTGATCGCGAACGGCTGCCGTATCGATGGGCAAGTGCAGCGCTCGATCCTGTTCCCGGGCGTCTCGGTCGGACGCGGCGCCACGATCACCGACGCCGTCGTCATGGCGGACACCGTGATCGAGCCGGACGCGCGCATCGACCGCGCGCTGCTCGACAAGTACGTGCGTGTGGGAGAGGGCGCGATCGTCGGCGACGGCGAGGAGCGCGGCCCGAGCGAACTGTCGTGGCTCTCGAACCTCGTGCTCGTGGGCAAGGACGCGTGGATCCCGCCGGGCGGCCGCGTGATGCGCCCCGCGCAACTGGGCGTCGGCGGACGTTACGAAGACTTCGTGGACGGTGTCGTGCCTTCGGGCACGCTGGTCGGGAACCGCCGTTGGTTCGAGGAGCTGCGATGAGCGGACGCTACGCCTTCATTCTCGCCGGCGGCGTCGGCAGCCGCCTCTGCCTGCTGTCCGAGAAGCGCGCGAAGCCCGCGGTGCCGTTCGGCGGCAAGTACCGCATCATCGACTTCACGCTTTCGAACTGCGTGAACTCGGGGCTCTACGACATCGGCGTGCTGACGCAGTACCGCCCGACGTCGCTCAACCAGCACATCGGCATCGGCCGTCCGTGGGACCTCGACCGTTCGCGCGGCGGCATCCAGCTGCTGCAGCCGACGCCGGGCATGTCCACGAGCGACTGGTACCAGGGCACCGCCGACGCGATCTACCAGAACCTGCTGCACCTCAAGCGCCGCCGCGTCGAGGAAGTGCTGATCCTCTCCGGCGACCACATCTACAAGATGGACTACAACGTCCTCTACGCGTTCCATCGCGCGAACCGCGCCATGCTCACCGTCGCGGTGACCGAGGTGCCGGAGAAGGACGTGAAGGAGTTCGGCATCCTCGAAGCCGAGCCGAACGGGCGCGTCACCGCGTTCAAGGAAAAGCCCAAGGGGCCGGTCACGAGCCGGCTCGCCTCGATGGGCGTGTACCTGTTCGACCGCGAGGCGCTCATCCGTCACCTCGTCGAGGACGCCGCGAACCCGGGCTCGTCGCACGACTTCGGCAAGGACATCCTTCCGAAGATGGTCGAGCGCAGCGAAGGCGTGTTCGCGTACCGCTTCCCGAACTACTGGCAGGACGTCGGTACGCTCGACTCGTACTACGAAGCGAACCTCGCGTTCCTCGGCGATCGTCCGCCGCTCGACCTGCACGACACCGGCTGGGTCATCCACACGCAGTCGGCCGACCGTGCTCCCGTGCGCGTCGCGCACGGCGCGCGCGTGCACCACAGCATGCTCGCGAACGGCTGCCGCATCGGCGGCGAGGTCGTGAACTCGGTGCTGTTCCCGGGCGTCGTGGTTTCGCCGGGAGCGGTCGTGCGCGACAGCATCGTCATGCACGACACGGTCATCGGTCCGGGCGCCGTGCTCGACCGCGCGATCGTGGACAAGGAAGCGCACATCGGCGCCGAGGCCCGCGTCGGGCACGGTGACGAAACGCCGCCGAACCGCGCGTGCCCCGAGCATCTCTCGAGCGGGCTCGTCGTCGTGGGCAAGCGTGCGCGCGTTCCCGAGAACATGGTGATCGGCCGCAACGCGCGCATCGGCGCGTCGGTGGTCGAGGAGGACTTCAGCGCGCCCGTTCCGGCGGGCGGTGTCGTGGACGGTCCCGAGTCCATGCACTGACGTCCGCACCTCGCCGCAAACGAATCGGCCGGCGCTCCTGAAGGGGAGCGCCGGCCGAAGTGCTTTCGGTCGAACGTCAGACGGGCAGCTTGAGCCGCTGGCCCGAGCGCACGTTGTTCGAGCGCAGGCCATTCGCACGCTTGAGCGCGCTCACCGTGATGCCGTGCTGCGCCGCGATCTCGGAGAGCGTCTCGCCCTTGCGCACGGTGTGCGTGGTGCGAGCCTTCGAGCCGCGGGAGACGGTGGAGCTGCTCTGCTTGGTGCGTTCGGCGACCGTCGACTTCTTCATGCCGGGCGCGCGCATCGTGGCGATCTGCGCGCTGTCGGCCGCCGCGGTTTCCGCGTCGAGCCGGCGGACCGAGAGACGCTGGCCGGGCTTGAGCACGTCGGACTCGAGCGAGTTCTGCGCGCGCACGTCGTCGGGCGACAGGCCGTAGGTCTGCGAGATGCTCAGCACCGTGTCGCCGGGCTTCACGACGTGGCTGATCGCCACCTGCGAGCTGTTGCCCTGGATCTTCGCGGGCAGGCCGATGCGGCGCGACGGCACGTAGTCGGTCGAGGCGCGAGGATCGGTGCCCGGCTGCACGAGTTCGGGTGTCGAAACGCTCGCGCGCGCAGCGGGGATCGTGACGAGCATGCCGCGCTTGAGCGGCTTCTTCTTCGTGATGCCGTTGACGCGCGCGAGTTCCTTCGCGTTCACGCCGTACTCCTTGGCGATCGTGCGGAGCGTCTCGTTGCGGCGCACACGGTGGCGCACGGTGACGTCGGCCTGCGGCAGCTGCTGGCCGGACTGCATCGCCGCCATGATGATCTCGGACTTGCCCTCGGGCACGCGCAGCGTGGTCACGCCGTCGTTCCCGCGCACGGCCAGGTTGCGCACGGCGGGGTTGAGCTGCTTCAGCTCTTCCACGGTGCAGCCCGCGAGACGCGCGATCGCGCGCAGGTCCACGGAACCCTTGAGCGCGATTTCGTCGAAGCGCAGCGGGTCGTCGAGCTCGATCTCGGAGAAGCCGTAGCGCACCGGGTCGCGCGTGATGGCGAGCGCGGCCATGAACTGCGGCACGTAGTCCTCGGTCTGCTGCGGCAGCTTGAGGTCCCAGTAGTTCGTCGTGCCCTGCTTCTTGATCGCGCGCAGCACGGTGCCTTCGCCGGCGTTGTAGGACGCCAGCGCGAGCGGCCAGTCGCCGAAGATGCCGTAGAGGTGCTTGAGGTAGCGCGCGGCGGCGACGGTCGCCTTCTCGGGATCCTTGCGCTCGTCCACCCACTGATTGACGTTGAGGCCGAAGAGCTTGGAGGTGGCCTTCATGAACTGCCACGGGCCCACGGCGGACGCGTACGACTGCGCGTTCACGTTGAAGCCGCTCTCCACGAACACGAGGTGCACGAGGTCGGGCGGAAGCCCTTCCTTCTGCAGCACGGTGCGGAACAGCTCCATGTACTTGCCCGAGCGCTTCAGCCAGCGCTCGAAGGTGCTGCGGCCGGCGCCCGTGAAGAACTCGATGTAACGGAGCACGTCCGAGTTCATCTGGAGCGGGATGTCGTCGATCGCGGCCTGGTTGAGGAGCGCGGCGTCCGCGGAGGTCTCGGCGACTTCCTCGGCGGGCTCGACTTCGGGCACCAGCGTTTCACGCGCGGCGACGGAGTCGCGCGCGGAGGCATTCGGCGAAAGGGGGGAGACGTCGGCAGCCCAGAGGCTTCCCGGCAGGCAACCCGCTACGATCACGGCGAGCGTGAAAAATCGCCGGAGGGTCTTGCGGTCGGTCATGGTCGGGTCTCCGTAGGCAGATCCATCCGCGTCACGGTGGAAGAAAGCTGATGCAAGCTAGCCCGGTCGGCATGCAACTCGCAATGCAGGCTTTCGTCAACTTGCAACGCGGCGAACGTCTCTTTCGAGTGCCCGCAACGACATCCGGCGGAGACAGGCAAGTCATCGGCAAGGCACATGCCACAACTGAAGCCTCCGTTGACACTTGCGAAGGGCTTGGATAGCTTGCGACCTCATCTCGCGAACCATGGCCAGCTTCTGTCGGCCAATGATGGGGAGGGAGCCCCTCGATGACCCCGGTGAACCTCGTCGCCCCCAGGTGGGCGGTTTCCGGCCGTACCCACGGCGAAGTCCTGACCGCTGGCGTCTCCACGTCCGGTCTGGAGATCGTTCTTCTGGGTGTGCCGCAGGGCTTCACCCCGGCGGAGGTCGAGGGTTGGCTGCACGATCTTTCCGGTGTGGCGGTCGAAACGTCCCGGACGGACACCCGCGAGCGACCCATTCCCGCGGTGCTCCACCACGCCCTGACCGGCCTGCTGTTCTCGCAGGCGGAACTCTGGGGCCGCGCTGCCGCGAGCCCGTGCTCGGCCGCCTTCGTGGACGGCCCCGAAGGCGTCGCGTTCGGCTGGGTGGGAGATGGCGTCGTCACCGTCCTCGTCGAGGGTATTCCGACCGAGCCCCGCTGGGTGCTCGTGCGCGACGAGAACGGCAACGAGGCTCACGCGACCGTGTTCGCACCCGGGCAGCACGTGGTGGTGACGCTGGACTACTGGCCGCACGGTGAAGACGGCTCGCAGGCGCCGGCCTCGATCGAGGCGGTGTGCGCGCCCGAGGCCGTGGCCGGCGAATCGTACGTGCCCGCGCTCGACGCCGCCGTCGAAGCCGAGCAGGCCGCCGCACTCGCGGCGTTCACGGAAGTCGAGCCCGAGGCGATCCTGCCTCCGGTCGTCGAAGCCGCCGCGCCCGAAGTGCCGTCGCCGGTGCAGCAGCCCGTCGCCGAACTGCCCGTGCATCTCGTGCAGCAGGACCGGCCGGGTCTTCGCGCACCGATCGAATCCCAGGAAGTCACCGAGACGCTCACGCACGACGAAGTGCTCGAGGCCGCCGCGATGCAGGTGATGGCCGAAGCCGAGCATGCGAGCACGATCGAAACGCCCGTCGTCGCCGAGGCGCCGCACGCGCTCGAGAGCACGCCGGCTTCGACCGACGCGACGGAAGAGACGTCCGCGCCGATCGTCGCGCAGGAGCCGCAGGTCGAAGAGGCCGCCGAGCCCGAGGCTCCGCGCGGCGCGCATCCCGTCGGACGCTGGCTTTCGCGCATGCTCGGATTCGGCCGGACCGCCGCGCCCTCGCATCGCGCGCCCGCGGCCGAGGATTCCGAGGCGACGCCGCTCTCGACGTACGACTCGATCCTCTCGGACGCCGTGCCCGCCTTGGAAGAGCCGGAGCAGACCCACCTCGAGCTTTCGCACGACGTCGTCGAACTGCCGTCCGTCGCGCACCTGCCGCTCGTCGATCCGTCGACGCTCCAGGGCTCGAGCGAGACCTACGGCTACGACGCCGGCGACGAAGCGCTGCAGCACTTCGAAGCGCATGCGCCGCAGGCTGAGCCATCGGTCGCGACGCCGCAGCCGTCGCAGGCGCCGCAGGCGCTCCTCTCCGAAGTCCACGTGATCGAGTACACCGAAGCCGAGCCGGTCGCGTTCGTCGCGCCGGTCGAAGACGTGCAGCCCGCGCCCGTGGAAGTGGCGCCGGAAATCGCCGTCGCTCCGTCCGTCGAACCCGCCGCGCCCGTGTCGCCGACGTCGTTCGGGCTCGCGCCCGCGGGGCTCGCCGACGTGCTCGGCGCCGCGTTCGCCCTGCCCGCGCCGGAGCCGGAGCCCGAACCCGAGCCGCTCGAGCCGACGTTCACGAACGACGACCTGCTGCGCGCGCTGTCCGAGTCGCCGCTCGCTTCGCGCATCACGCGCGCGGAAGTGCGCGAGGACGCGCCTGCGGAGCCGTCCGCCGAACTCGCGATCGATCGCGAGCCCGTCGGCGCCGCGCCGGACTTCGCGATCGCGCCGCTGCCCGGCACGACGCCGCATGTCGTCACGCCGACGCCGCTGCCGAGTGCGCCGCCCGTGATGCACGTCGAGCTGAAGCCGTACACGCCTTCGACGGAAGAGGCCGCCGAACTGCCGCAGCCGCCGATGCTGCGCACGCCCGAGGCGCCGCCCGTGCTGCACGTGCACGTGCCCGCCGCGGCCGCGCCGCCGATGTTGCAGCTGTCGCGCCCCGGCGATGCGCCGACCGCGCCGCCCGTGCTGCGCGTCGAGCCGCAGCCGGTCCCGCCTTCGGTCATCGTTCCCACGCCTCCGGTTTCGCCCGTCGCACCGGCCGCCGCGTACGCGCCCGTCGCGAACGCGGAGCCCGCCGCGCCTGTGGCCGAGGCGTCCGAGACGCTCGAAGCGCCCGCGGCGCCGCCGCGCATCCAGTGGCCGCAGTTCGAAGACCGCGCGCTCGAGTCGCGCCCGTGGTATCGCCGCCGCCCCGTGCTCGCCGCCATCGTCGTCGCGCTGTTCGGCGCGGGCTGGCTGCTCGGCACGCTCGCCACGCCGCACGGCGACGAACCCGGTCCGTTCTCGCGTGCGCTGCGCGCGGTCGGCCTCGGTGGAGCGCGCTTCGACGTGAGCGTCGACAGCTCGCCTCCCGGCGCGTGGATCGCGGTGGACGGCAAGGACGTCGCCAAGCGTACGCCGGCGAAGCTCGAACTCAAGCCCGGCAAGCACGAGCTCACGCTCACGCTGCCCGATCTCGGCTCGGCGAAGTTCCCGGTGCAGGGTGAGAACGGCGCGAAGGTGACGCTTTCGCCGACGCTCGCCGGCGCGCTCGAAGTCGTGCCCGCCGATCCCAACGTGCCGATCACCGTCGGCCTCGACGGCCGCTCGCAGGGCTACGCGCCGATCACGATCGAGAAGCTCGCGCCGGGGCTGCACGAGGTGCAGTTCAGCGGACCGGGCATGGCGCCGTGGGCGCAGAACATCCAGGTCGGCGTCGGCAAGACCGTGCAGCTGGTCGCGCGGCCGATGAGCGCGCCGGGCACCGGCGTGCTGCAGGTCCAGGCGACGATCAACGACGACGAGGGCGCTTCGCCGCTTTCCGGCGCGCAGGTGTTCGTGGACGGCGCTTCGCGTGGCGTGACGCCGGTGTCGCTCGAACTGCCGCGCGGACCGCACAGCGTGAAGGTCGTCTATCGCAACGAGATCGCCGCGATCCAGGTGATCGACCTGCCGGGCGGCAACCAGCGCTTCGCGTCGTTCGACTTCGGCCTCGCGACGCCGGCGCCGCAGGTGAGCATCGTCGGCACGTCGCGCGTGATGTCGGCGACGCAGACGAACATGGTCTCGGCCGCGTTCTCGGGGCTCGGCTCGCGCGACCTGCGCGAGGCGTGGCTGCACGTGCGCTCCGCCGAAGGGCTGTGGCGGCGCTACCCGATGACGCCGGTGACGAGCCCGGGCGTGACGATGATGGCCGCCGTGTTCCCGCAGGGTGTGTACGACGCGACCGGCCGCACGATCTGGTACGTGAGCGCGACCGCGGTGCAGGGTGACGAGTACTTCTCGGAGATGCAGCCCGCGTGGCAGCAGGGCGCGAAGGGCGCTCCGGCCGGCGCGACGCGCGCGACGCCTTAGCGAGGCGCATACGAAGTGTGCGGCCCCGTCCATTCCGTGGACGGGGCCGCTTCGTTTCGCGCGGCGCAAGTCGCGTGCATGCCGCGCGGCGGGCGTGGCACGCGCGCTGCGTGAGCGGCGTGCATGAGCGCAAGACACGCGGTCGCATTCCTCGTGGCGTTCGCACTCGGGCTCGCGATCGGCGCGCACGGCGCCGGGGCGCGCACGGCGCGGATGGGGCACACGGCGCGCACGGGGCACACGGCGCCGGAGGCGCCGTCCTGTGGATATTGTCGTGCGCGTGCGTCACGGGCGTGCTCGCGGCGTTCGCGCGGCCGCGCACCGGAGCGGCGCTCGCGCTGCTGTGCGCGTGCGCGGTGGGCGCGGCACGCGGTGGCGCGCACGCGGCGCGCTTCGCCACGACGGTCGCCGCCACGCCGTCCGCGGAAGTCGTCACGCGCTTCGACGCGGTCTTCGTCGAGCCGCCCCGGCGCGAGTCGGGCGAGGGCGTCGGGATCGCGCGCGTCGTCGCCGGCCGCGCGCTGCCGCTCGGCTGCCGCGTGCGGCTGCGTCTTCCGCCCGGCGCCACGCCGGAGTGGGGCGACACCGTGCGCGTCCTCGCGCGGCTCGAGCGCTTCGAGGGCCGCCGCGTACCGGGCGGGTTCGATCCGCGCGAAGCCGCCGCCGCCGCGCGCGTCGCATTGCACGGACGCGCATTCACCTGCCGCGTGCGCCGCGCGCGAGGGTTCGCGCACGCTCCGGTCGCGCTCGCGATGAAGCTGCGCCGCGGCATGGAGGGCGCGATCGCCGCGACGCTGTCGCCCGAGGCGCGCGAGCTCGCTTCGCCGCTGCTCTTCGGCGACCGCAGCGCGATGAGCCCCGAGACCGACGCACGCCTGCGCGGCTCGGGGCTCGTGCACCTGCTCGCGCTCTCGGGACTGCACGTCGCGTGGCTCGCCGCGGTCGCGCGCGGCGCCTGCGCGTGGGCGGGCGGAGGGATCGCCGCGCGCGCGTGGGCCGGCGCGGCGTGCGCGCTGCTCTACGCGATGCTCGCAGGCCCGATCCCCTCGCTGCTGCGCACGGTCGCCGGCGAGACGCTCGGCGCGCTCGCGCGGCTCACGCAGCGCGCGGGCGATCCCGTGCAGGCGCTCGCCATGGGCGCCGCCGCGCTGCTCGCGTGGGAGCCCGGCTGGGCGGGCGACCTCGGCTTCCAGCTCTCGGTCGCGGCGACGCTCGGGCTCGTCACATTGTCGCGGCCGCTGGCCGAGCCGTTCGCGCGATGGCCGCGCGTGCACGCGCTCGTGCAGCCGTTCGCGACGACGCTCGGCGCGCAGCTGGTGGCGCTGCCGCTTCTGCTCGCGCGCTTCCACGCGCTGCCCTGGACCGGGCTGCTGTCGAACCTCGCGGCGGTGCCGCTGTCCGAACTGCTGCTCGCCGCCGCATGGCTGGGTGGCGCGCTCGAGGCGGCGGCGCCCGGGCTCGGCTGGCCGTGGCTCGCCGCGTGCGAGCCGCTCGCGCGCGGGATCCACGCGGTCGCGCGCGTGTCGGCCTCGTGGCCGCGCGCGTTGCTCGCGAGCGGTCCCGACCCCGCACCGGTGTGGCTCGCCGCCGCAGGCGCCGCGCTGCTCGCGCTTTCGCTGCCGGAGCCGCGCACGATCGTCGCGCGTGCGCGCCGCCGCACGGTCGCGCCGATCGCCGCGGCCATCGGCGGACTGCTGTGCGCGTGCGCGCTGATCGCCGTGATCGCCGCACGGCCGCTCGCGCCGCCGCCGGGCGCGTGGTGGCTCGTCGCGATCGACGTGGGGCAGGGCGACGCGCTCGCGCTCTGCGGCCGCGACGGCTGGTGGCTCGTGGACGCCGGGCCGCGCTCGGCGCACTGGGACGCGGGCGAGGGTTCGGTGTTGCCGTTCCTGCGCTGGGCGGGCGTGCGGGAGTTGCGCGCGCTCGTGCTCACGCACGACGACGGCGACCACACGGGCGGTGCGCGCGCGGTGCTGCGCGGCACGCGCGTGAACGCGGTGTTCGCGAGCGCGCCTCGGCCCGGCGTCGCGGGCCCTGGGCGCAGGTACGGCGCGCGCACGCTGGGGCGCGGCGACACGTTGCGGATCGCGCCGGGCGCGCGCGTGTTCTGGCCGCCACGGCCGGACGAAGCGGGCGAGGGGATCGCGCGCCGCGGGGACAACGCCGCGGCGCTCGTGTTCGAGGCGGGCGAGGGGCGTGCGCGCGCGCTGCTCATGGCGGACGCCGACTCGGTGGTCGAAGCGGCGATCCCGGTCGCGCCGGGCGCGGCGGTGCTCAAGGCCGGGCACCACGGTTCGGGCAGTTCGAGCGGCGCGGCGTTCGTCGCGCGCGCGCTGCCGGCACGCGTGCTCGTCTCCGCGGGGCGGCGCAACGCCTACGGCCATCCGCATCCGCTCGCGCTCGTGCGGCTCGGCTCGCGCGGCGCCGCGATCGACCGCACCGACCGCTCCGGCACGCGCTGGTACGTGCTCGACGAGCACGGCGCCCGGCTCGTGGATTGGCGCGAGGGGATTGCGGCACAGGGGCCGCCGCAAGCCCCGCGCGCGGCGCCGCGGCCCCGGCCCTGACGCCGCGCGGGACGTGCCCGCGCGCGAATCGCGCGAATGCGATAGGGTGCGCGACCTTCGCGCGCCACGCCGGCGCCGCGGGGAGCAACGACTCGAACGGGAGTGGCACATGGCGGACGTGGTCAAGGACAGCAACGGCAACGCGCTCGTGGACGGCGACGCGGTTTCGGTGATCAAGGATCTCAAGGTCAAGGGCGGCTCGACGCTCAAGCGCGGCACGGTGTTCAAGAACATCCGCCTGACCTCGGACGCGCGCGAGGTCGAAGTGCGCGACGGTCGCAGCACTCTCGTGCTCAAGACCGAGTTCCTGAAGAAGGCCTGAGACGCCGGGGGACCGTGCGCGCCCTCGACGGCGCGCGCGGCCCGCTGGTAGAGTTTCCGGCCCTCGCGTCACCCGGGTCCTGCGCTCCGCGGGTCCCGCACCATCTTTCAAAGGCCTTCCACTTCATGCTCCGAGCCGGAATCGTCGGTCTGCCCAACGTGGGCAAGTCCACGCTGTTCAACGCCATCACGCGCACGCGGAAGGCCGAGTCGGCCAACTACCCGTTCTGCACGATCGAACCGAACGTCGGCATGGTCACCGTGCCCGACGCGCGGATGTACGAGCTGCAGAAGATCGCGAAGACGCAGGTCGTGATCCCGGCCGTGATCGAGTTCGTGGACATCGCCGGTCTCGTGAAGGGCGCGAGCCAGGGCGAAGGGCTCGGCAACAAGTTCCTCACGCACATCCGTGAGGTCGACGCGATCGTGCAGGTCGTGCGCTGCTTCGACGACGAGGACATCCACCACGTGTCCGGCTCGGTCGATCCCGTGCGCGACATCGAGGTGATCTCGACCGAGCTCATGCTCGCCGACCTCGACACGGTGAAGCGCCGCCGCGAGCGCGGTTCGAAGGACGTGAAGCGCGGCGACAAGACGGCGGTTTCGGAAGAGGCCGTGCTCGCGAAGCTCGAGGACGCCCTGGGCGTCGGCAAGCCGGCGCTCGTCGCCGACCTGACGCCGGAAGAGAAGGTGATCGCGCGTTCGTTCTTCCTGCTGTCGGACAAGCGGACGATCTTCGCGTGCAACGTCCGCGAGTCCGAGATGGCGACCGCCGACGAGAATCCGTACGTGCAGAAGGTGCGCGAGTACGTGAAGACGCATCTCGACTGCGACGCCGTGGTGATCAGCGCGCAGATCGAGAGCGACCTCGTGGACCTCGCGCCGGAAGAGGCCGAGGCGTTCCTGAAGGAACTCGGCGTCACGGAGAGCGGCATGGGTTCGCTGATCCGCGCGACCTACCAGCTGCTCGGCCTGCGCACGTACTTCACGGCGGGCGAGAAGGAAGTGCGCGCCTGGACGATCCACGACGGCGACACGGCGCCGCAGGCGGCCGGCGTCATCCACTCGGACTTCGAGAAGGGTTTCATCAAGGCCGAGACGGTGGCGTACGCGGACCTGATCGAGTGCGGGTCGGTGGCGGCGGCGCGGGCGAAGGGTGTGTACCGGATGGAAGGCAAGGAGTACGTGGTGCAGGACGGCGACGTCATGCACTTCCGCTTCAACGTCTAGGTTGTGGTTCGTAGAATGTTGCTGTTCACGGGCGTGGCTCTCTCGGAGCCACGCCCGTGGTGCTTTCAGGCGGCGAGCTTGAGCGTGTGCCGTTTCGGGTTCTCGATCTCGGCCGTGTCCACCAAGCCGAAGTAGTACCGCTGCCACTCCTCCGTGATCGTCGTTCGTGTCACGAACTGTCGCTTGCTCAACAGTGCTTCCGGACTCAACGGCGTATCGAACAGCCCGAGTTTCATCGCCGGGGTACTTCGGTCGTGGTTCACCGAGCTCGGCGCCCAGTAGTTCGCGAGCATCAGGTGGATCGCCGCGCGGTCCACGACGCCCTGGTCGCGCTTCGAGAACGCGATCGTCTCGCGGCGGTGATTCGCGCCATTGTGCCGAAGCATCATGTCGCGCCGGTTCACGAAGAACAGGTCGTTGTCCGGCGTGCGCGGGTCGGTCGAGGGCGTGGCCTTGTGGAAGATCGAGTAGCCCGTCAGACGCCTGAATGAGCGCTCGTAGGCCGGATGGCCGTCCGAGCGAATGTCGAGCGCTTGCGGTAGAGGTGCCGACATGCGGATGACCTCCGTCATGCCCTTCTCGATCGCCTTCGGATCCGGGCGACCGAACGTGCTTTCGACGGTATCGCGATGCATCCGCTGATCGGGGCGCATGGAGCCCTTGCGCCGCAGTGGTGAGTGCGTGAGCCCATAGTGAAAGCCCGTGTCACCACCGATGCCGAGGTTCAGGTGCAGCGGGTGGTACTGGCTGTACGCGAAGCTCTCGAAGCCGTCGATGACGAGTGGCTCCTCGAGTGGGCCCGCGGGCCGGTGCCTGCTCATGAAGAGCAGCGCGTGGCGACCCAGCCGTGCAGCCTGGTGGACCAGCGTGCTGTGGGAGCACCTCATCTCGCGCGCCATCTGCCGGAATCCGGAGCCGGCGTCGATGCGATAGAGCAGCGGAACCTGCAGCTCGGGGCGCTTGAGGTAGTAGGTCGTGTGGAACGTCTGCGAGGAGAAAGTCGCGCCGCAGTGACAACAGCGGTAACGAGGTATCTCCGTCGGTGACGCCTGCCTCGTGTAGGAGCCGTGGTGCTTCCAGCGCCAGCCTTCGGCGCTCAGGTGGTAGCGACAATGACTTCGCGGACAATGCGGGGGCACGAAGGTGCTGATCGTGCTGTGCATGCCTTCCGGCTACTGCACGCATCGGGCCGCCACATTCTGCGAACCACAACCCCCGCCCTTGCCGCGGACCGGGCGTGAGGTTAGTTTGCGGCGTGCTCTCCGCCAGGTCCGCACGGCTCGCCGTTTTCGCTTCCGGCAACGGCTCCAACTTCGAGGCGCTCGCCTCGGCCGCTTCGCGCGGCGAGTTGGGGGGCTCCATCGTCGCGCTGCTTTCCGACCAGCCGCAGGCCTTCGCGCTCGAACGCGCCCGCCGTCACGGCATCGAGGCGCTCACGCCGCCCACCGGACGCTTCCGCACGCGGCTCGAAGACGAAACGCCGTGGATCGACGCGCTGCGTGAACGCGCGGTCGACGCGGTGCTGCTCGCGGGATTCATGCGCCGCATCCACTCGCCGATCCTCGGCGCGTTCGCGGGCCGCATCCTCAACCTGCACCCTTCGCTGCTGCCGTCGTTCCCCGGGCTCGACGCGATCGGCCAGGCGTGGCGCCACGGCGCACGCGTGACCGGCTGCACCGTGCACGTGGTCGAGGACGGTCTCGACACGGGACCGATCGTCGCGCAGGCGGCCGTCGACGTGCGCGACGACGACACGCTCGAAACGCTCGGCGCGCGCGTCCATGCCGCCGAACACGCGCTCTATCCGGCCGCGGTGCGCCGCTGGCTCACCGAGCCGTGGCACGTCGATGGACGCCGGCTCGTCTTCGGCGCGACGGAGGCCTCGCATGGCTGAACGTCCGCTGCTCGAGGCGATCGTGTTCGACGCCGGAGGCACGCTCGTGCGCGTGAACTTCGAGTGGATGAGCGGCATGCTCGCCGAACTCGGGCACGCCGTGAGCGCGCAGGCGCTGCGCACCGCCGAACTCGAAGGCCGCCGCGCGTACGACGCCGTCGCCGAGCGCGTCTCCGCGACGCTGCCGCCCGGCGGAGGCGACACGCCGCTCTCGCTGCTCGGCCCGAGCGACGCCTACTTCACCGCCACGCTCGCCGCGGCCGGTGTGCCCGAATCGCTGCGCGCCGAGGCGCTCGCGCGCACGTGGGCGCGCCAGCACAGCGACCACTTCCTCTGGGGCGTGCCGGCCGAAGGCGCGCGCGAGATGCTCGACGCGCTGCCCTCCACGGGGCTTCGCGCCGCGTGCGTCAGCAACGCCGACGGCCGCGCCGAGCTCATTCTCGAGACCTGCGGCGTGCGGGAGGGCCTCGAGTTCGTGATCGATTCCCACGTCGTGGGGATCGAGAAACCGGACCCTCGCATCTTCCATCTCGCGCTCGACCGCCTGGGCGTCGCGCCCGAGCGCGCGCTCTACGTGGGCGACATCCGTTCCGTGGATGCCGCCGGCGCCGCGGGCGCCGGAATGCACTTCGTGCTCATCGACCCGACGGGCCATTACGCCGCACCGGGCATGCACCACATCACGACCATCGCCGGACTGCCGGAGTTCGTGCGAGCGACGTTCACGCTTCCGGCGCACACGGGGACCGCGCCACGGTAGAGCGGCCCCGATCCACCTGAACGGCCGTCCCGAGAGGCGGCGGAAGGAGGAACCATGAAGACCGCAGAACCCATTCGCATCGCTCCCGAACTCCTCGAGCCCTCGCGCGCCATGGGAGAAGTCGCCGTCCCGGGCCTGAGCCCCTGGCGGCGCGGCAAGGTGCGCAGCGTGTTCGAAGCCGGCCCCGATCACTTCGTGATCGTCGCGAGCGACCGCCTGAGCGCGTACGACTCGATCCTGCCGACGCCGATCCCGGGCAAGGGCGCGATCCTCTCGCTCATCTCCGCGTTCTGGATGCGCACGCTCGCGAGCGCGGCGCCGCATCACCTCGTGAGCGACGACCCGGCGGACTTCCCGGAGCCGTTCCGCTCGCACGGCGAACTGCTCAAGGGACGCGCGCAGTACGTGCGCCGCGCCGAGCGGTACGGCATCGAGTGCGTCGTACGCGGCTACCTGACGGGCAGCGGCTGGAAGGAGTACCAGCGCTCCGGCACCGTGTGCGGCATCGCCCTGCCGCCGGGACTGCACGACGGCTCGCGCCTCGATCCCGCGATCTTCACGCCCGCCACCAAGGCGGACTCCGGCCACGACGAGAACATCTCGTTCGAGCGCATGTGCGAGATCGTCGGCGCGCCGGCGGCCGAGGCGCTGCGCGCGCGGTCGCTCGCGATCTACGAGGAGGCGCGCGCGCACGCGTGGGCGCGCGGCCTCGTGCTCGCGGACACGAAGTTCGAGTTCGGGCTCGTGGACGGAGCGCTCACGCTGATCGACGAGGCGCTGTCGCCGGATTCCTCGCGCTACTGGGATCGCGCGGAGTACGAGGCCGGACGGCTGCTCAGCTTCGACAAGCAGTTCGTGCGCGACTGGCTCGATCGCAGCGGCTGGAACCACGAGCCGCCCGCGCCCGCGCTGCCGGACGACGTGGTGCGCCGGACGCAGGAGTGCTATCTCGAAGCCGTGCAGCGCCTGTCGGGCCCGGTGCGATGAACGAACAGAAGACGTCGGTCGCCGCGGAGTTCGCGGCCGTCACGGAACACTGGCGGCCGCGCGTGGTCGCGCGACTGAACGGACAGGAAGTGAAGGTGGCGAAGTTCCGCGGGCCCTTCGTGTGGCATCGCCACGACGACGCCGACGAGATGTTCCTCGTCTGGCGCGGTACGTTCGACATGGAGTTCCGTGATCGCACGGTGACGCTGTCGCCGGGCGACCTGATCGTGGTGCCGCGCGGCGTGGAGCATCGCCCGAACGCGGCGGAGGAGGTCGAGGTCATGCTGTTCGAACCGCAGGGCACGCGGAACACGGGCAACGTCGAGCATCCGGATTTCACCGCGCCGCAGGCGCCGGAGGGAGACGCGCGATGACGCCGACCTTCTGGCCCCGCGCCGCGCTGCTCAGCCTTTCCGACAAGACCGGCGCCGCGGACTTCGCGCGCGCGCTCGTCGCACGCGGCACGCAGATCCTCGCGAGCGGCGGTACCGCGGCCGCGCTCGCCGAGGCCGGCGTGCCCGTCACGAAGCTCGAGGAATGGACGGGCTTCGGCGAGCTGCTCGGCGGACGCGTGAAGACGCTGCACCCGCACGTGCACGCGCCGATCCTCGCGCGCCGCGACTCGTCGTCCGACATGGCCGAACTCGCGCAGCGCGATCTCGAGCCCGTGGACCTCGTCGCGGTCTCGCTGTATCCGTTCGAGGAGAAGGGCGTCGCGCTCGCCGACGCCGGCATGATCGAGGAGATCGACATCGGCGGTGTCGCGCTGCTGCGCGCCGCGGCGAAGAATCACGACGGCGTGCTCGTGCTGCACGATCCGTCGCAGTACGCCGAAGCGCTCGAAGCGCTCGCGCGCGGCCTCACGCTCGAGGACCGGCGGCGCTTCGCGCTCTCCGCGTTCGCGCGCACCGCGCGCTACGACGCGGCGATCGCGACCGAGTTGTCGAAGCGCATGGGCGCGGCGGACGAGCCGCCCGCCTTCCAGTCGCTCACGCTCGAGCGCGCGCGCACGCTGCGTTACGGCGAGAACCCGCACCAGGGCGCGGCGCTCTACGCGCGCGCGGGCACGCTCAAGGCGCTCGAGTCGTGGCGCGAGGGCAAGGAGCTTTCGTACAACAACCTGCTCGACCTCGAGGCGGCGGTGTCGCTCGTCTGGCGGTTCGCCAAGCCCGCGTGCGTGATCGTGAAGCACAACCAGCCGTGCGGCGCCGCCTGCGCGGACTCGCTCGTGGACGCGTACTCGCTCGCGGTCGAGGCGGACGAGCTTTCGAGTTTCGGCGGCATCGTCGCGTTCAATCGTCCGCTCGACGGCGCGACCGCGGCGCAGATCGCGACGCGCTTCGTCGAGTGCGTCGCGTATCCCGAGCTGTCGTCCGAGGCCGACGCGGCGCTGCGCGGGCGCAAGAACCTGCGCCTCGTGAAGCTCTCCGCCGCCGACCTCGCCGCGCCGGACGCCTGGCAGCTGCGCCCCGTCGGGCCGTGGGTGCTCGCGCAGCGCGAGAGCGCGGAAGCCGCGCCCGCGTGGCGCGTGGTCACGAAGCGCGAACCCGACGCGCGCGAACGCGCGGCGCTCGAGTTCGCGTGGGAGGTGTGCGCCGCGGCGCGCAGCAACGCGATCGTGCTCGCGCGCGGGGAGGAGCTGGTCGGGCTCGGCAGCGGCCAGACCTCGCGCGTGGACGCGGTGGACGTCGCGCTCATGAAGGCGCGGCGCGCGGGGCACGACACGCACGACACCGTGCTCGCGAGCGACGGGTTCTTCCCGTTCCCGGATTCCGTCACGCACGCCGCCGAAGCCGGCGTCACCGCCATCGTGCAGCCGGGCGGCAGCGTGAAGGACGCCGACGTGATCGCCGAGGCCGACCGGCTCGGCATCGCGATGATCTTCACCGACCGCCGCACGTTCCGGCATTGAGCACGAAGGCCGCGCCGCCGAAGCCTCGCTTCTTCGCGACCGCCGCCGCGTTTCGCACGTGGCTCGCGAAGCACCAGGCGAGCGCGAAGGAACTCGTGCTCGGCTTCTGGCGCGTATCCTCGAGGCGGCGCGGCATCACGTACGCCGAGGCGCTGGACGAGGCGCTGTGCTTCGGCTGGATCGACGGCGTGCGCCGCGGCCTCGACGACGAGCGTTGGACGGTCCGGTTCACGCCGCGAAAGCGCGGCAGCCTCTGGAGCCGGGTGAACGTCCGCCACGTGGCGCGGCTCGAGAAGGAGGGACGCATGCAGGCGTCCGGTCGCGAGGCGTTCGCCGCGACCGACTCCGCGAACGCGTACTCGTACGCGGAGGACGCACGCCGGCACGCGCTCGGTCCGGAGTTCGAACGCCGGCTCGCGGCCGACGCGAAGGCGCACGCGTTCTGGGAGAAGGCCGCGCCGTGGTACAAACGCGCCGCGACCAAGTGGATCGTGACCGCGAAACAGGACGCGACGCGCGAGCGGCGGTTCGCGCAGTTGCTCGATTGCTCGCGGCGCGGCGGCAAGGTTCCGCCACTCGACTATCCGACGAAGATCCCGGCGAAGAAGCGCACGCCGAAGCAGTCCGCCGCCGCTCCGAAACACACCCGCACGATGCCCCGTCCGCTCGTCCTGATCCTCGACTTCGGCTCCCAGTACACGCAGCTCATCGCGCGCCGCGTGCGCGAGCTGGGCGTGTACTCCGAGATCATTCCCGGCACCGCGAAGCTCGCGGCGATCCGCGCGAAGAAACCGGACGCGATCATCCTCTCGGGCTCGCCCGCGAGCGGCTACCGCGCCGCGGCGCCGCAGCCGGACGCCGGCATCTACGCGCTGGGCAAGCCCATGCTCGGCATCTGCTACGGCTTCCAGGTCACGCAGCAGTTGATGGGCGGCGAAGTGCACAAGGCGAAGCACGCCGAGTACGGCGTCGCGACGTTCGTGCAAGACGGCAAGTCGCCGCTCTTCGCCGGCGTGCCGAAGCGCTTCCGCGCGTGGATGAGCCACGGCGACGAAGTGAAGGCGCTCGCGCCGGGCTGGCTCAAGGTCGCGCACACGTCGAACTGCGCGTTCGCCGCCGCCCGTCACCGCACGCTGCCGTTCCACCTGATCCAGTTCCACCCCGAGGTCGTGCACTCGCCGTACGGCAAGCAGGTGTTGTCCAACTTCCTCTTCCGGATCGCGAAGCTGAAGGGCGGCTGGTCCATGCAGCACTTCGTGCGCGACGCCGTGCGCGAGATCCGCGCGCAGGTCGGGGACGGGCACGTGCTGCTCGGACTGTCGGGCGGCGTGGATTCGACGGTCGCGGCCTCGCTGTTGCACAAGGCGATCGGCGACCGGCTCGTGTGCGTGCTCGTGGATCACGGCCTCATGCGGCTGAACGAAGCGGACGAGGTGCGGCGCGAACTGGGAGAGAAGCGCGGGCTCAACCTGCGCGTCGTGAACGCGCGCGAGCGGTTCCTCAAGAAGCTCGCGGGCGTCTCGGACCCGGAGAAGAAGCGCAAGATCATCGGCCACGAGTTCATCGCGGTCTTCGAGCGCGAAGCGAAGAAGCTCGGCAAGATCGAGTTCCTCGCGCAGGGCACGCTCTACCCGGACGTGATCGAGTCCGCGTCCGCGGGCCACGGCTCGCAGGTCATCAAGTCGCACCACAACGTGGGCGGGCTGCCGGCGCGCATGAAGCTGGCGCTCGTCGAGCCTCTCAAGTGGCTCTTCAAGGACGAGGTGCGCGAACTCGGCCGCGCGCTCGACCTGCCCGCACACCTCGTGGACCGGCATCCGTTCCCGGGTCCCGGCCTCGCCGTGCGCGTGCTCGGCGCGATCGAGGAACACGACCTCGACACGCTGCGCCAGGCGGACGCGATCTTCCTCGAGGAGCTTCGCCGCGCGAAGTGGTACGGCCGCACGTGGCAGGCGTTCGCCGTGCTGCTGCCCGTCCGCACCGTGGGAGTGAAGGGCGACGAGCGCTCGTACGAGAAGGTGCTCGCGCTGCGCGCGGTGGACAGCGTGGACGGCATGACCGCCGACTGGACGCGCCTGCCGCACTCGCTGCTCGCACGCGCCGCGAGCCGGATCGCGAACGAAGTGCGCGGGGTCAATCGCGTCGTCTTCGACGTGACGAGCAAGCCGCCGTCGACGATCGAATGGGAGTGAGGCGCGTGGAGTTCCCATGGCGCGCGGGCGTCGCCCTCGCGCTGGCTTTCGCGTACGCGCTCGCTTCGCCGCACGCGTCGAGCGCCGGACCCTCCCTGCGCAGCAACTCGCCGCGCGCGGC
Organism: Candidatus Eiseniibacteriota bacterium; assembly: GCA_016710095.1. Lineage (GTDB taxonomy): Bacteria > Eisenbacteria > RBG-16-71-46 > RBG-16-71-46 > RBG-16-71-46 > CAIXRL01. The sequence goes on from JADJLL010000007.1 coordinate 116,688, forward strand.
GGCGGACTCCGGCCGCGTGGTGTGGTTCGCGGAGAAGCGCTTCGGGGAGAACGTGCAGACGCCCGGCGCGGACAGCGTCGCGTGGGAGCGGCTCGCGGCCGACGGCTCGCCGTTCGAGCGCGCCGCGGCGATGCGTGCGCTCGCGCGCCGTTCGCTCGCGCTCGGCGACACGGTGCGCGCGGACACGCTGCTCGCGCACTTCGCCGTGTCGAACTCGCCGTGGGCGTGGCGCGCGTGCGAACAGCGCGCGTCGATCGCACGCGCGAAGCGCGACGACGCGCGCGCGGCGCGGCTGCTGGATGCCGCCGTCCGCGACGCGTGGCCGGACGCCGATCGCGCGCAGTGGATCGCGATGCGCGCCGAGGTGGCGCTCGCGACCGGCGACTCGGCGGACGCCGAGGTGCTCGCGCGCCAGACCGTGCGCGTCTATCCGTCGACCGGCGCCGCCGCGCGCGGCATCCGGCTGCTCGAAGCGCTCGCGGCCGCGCACGCCGACTCGATCGGCCCGGTGGACCTGCAACTGTCCGCGACTTCCGAGGCGTTGCGCGGCATGCGCTCGTCCGCGATCGGGCGCTGGCGCCGCGCGCTCGCCCGCGCGGGCGCGGCCGACAAGCACAAGGTCGCGCTCGAACTCGCCGACCTGCTGCTCACCGCGCGCATGCCGCTCGCGGCGCGCACGGCGGCCGAGACCGCTTACGCGCGCGCGTCCGACGAGACGGGCCGCGCCCGCGCGCGGCTGCTGCAGGCGCGTGCGCTGCGCGCCGCCGGAACGGTGGACTCCTCGCTCGCGCTGTACGCCGACCTCGGCGCGCACGCGCCGACCGCGAACCTGCGCGCCGTCGCGTGGTGGGAGTACGCGCGCGAGGCGCAGGACCGCTCGCGCTTCGCCGAGGCGCGCCGCGGCTTCGTGCGCGTGGCGCAGGCGGGCGACCGCCGCTCCGACGACGCACGCTTCCTGAACGGGCTCATGTACTACGCCGCGGGCGACCGCGACTCCGCGCTGACCGTCTGGCGCGCACAGAGCGGCGAGGCGTCGCGCTTCTGGTATGCGATCGCCCTGCGCGGCTCGGATCGCGCGCGTTCGGACTCGCTGCTGCGCGAACTGGCCGCGAAGCCCGGCTACGCGTTCTACCGCGCCGCCGCGCGCGACACGCTCGGCGAGTACGGCTGGCCCGGAACGGTGATGGAGGCGGCCGAGCCCGAAGGCCTCGCGGGCCGGGCGCTCGCCGCCGCGATCGGGATGCCGTACGTCGGGCTCGGCGAGGACGCGGTCTACCTGCTCGGGCGGATGAACGCGAACGACGCGCGCGTGCTGGGCGGCGCGGAGCTCTCGAGCGCGGAATGGCTCGGCTGCGCCCGCACGGCCTACTCGATGGGCGAGGTCGCGCTCGGCACGCGGCTCGCCGAGCGCGCGTTCTCGGTCGCGCCCGGCGACTCCGCGCAGTGGAGCGTGGTGCCGTGGGCGTACCCGCCGGCGTTCGCCGAAGAGGTCGTGGCGGCCGAGACGCTCGGAGTGGAGCGTGCGCTCACCTGGGCGCTCGTGCGGCAGGAGAGCCGCTTCGAACCGAAGGCGCGCTCGACGAGCGACGCGCTCGGCCTCGCACAGCTCAAGCTCGCCACCGCGGGCGACGTCGCCCGCGCGTTGCGCGAGCGCGAGCCGACCGATTCGACGCTCTTCACGCCCGGACCGTCGGTGCGCTACGGCGCCAAGTACTTCGCCATGATGCTCGCGCGCTTCGCGGGTTCGCCGCCCGTGGCGCTGGTGGCGTACAACGCCGGGCCGAACGCGATGCGCAAGGACTGGCGCGACGTGCTCGCGCGCGGGGGGGACGCGCTGTTCTGCGAACTGGGCACGAACGCCGACTCGCAGGACTACGCCCGGCGCATCACCGGCTACCGGCAGGCCTACCGGGTGTTCGCGCCGCGCGAAGACCGTTGACGGCTCTGGTAGGCTGCGCCCCGTGAACGCGAACCCGACTCCGTCGCCGATGCCCGATCCGCTCGAACCGCTGCGCACGCCCGCCTGGCTGGCCGAGGCGCGGCGCAAGGCGATCCACCTCGGGATGGTGATCATCCCGCTCGAGCTGCTCTTCGAAGTGCTGCCGTGGCCGCGTGGCAAGCACCAGTTCGCGCTGCTGTTCGTGCTGCTCACCGCGGGCGCGATCGTGCTCGACCTGTTCCGCATCCACGAGCACCGCACGAAGGCGTTCTTCCGCGACTTCTTCGGCGAGATGATCCGCGAGCACGAACAGCTGAGCCTGCTCGGCAGCACGTACCTGCTGCTCGCCGCGCTGCTCGCGATCGAGATCTTCCCGCAGCCGATCGCCGCCGCCGCCGTGGGCTTCACGGTGCTCGGTGATGCGTTCGGCGCGCTGGTCGGCCGCGCGTACGGCCGGCACAAGTTCTTCCGCAAGTCGCTCGAGGGCGCGCTGGGCTGCTTCGTCGCATGCCTCGTGTGGATGTGCGTCGTGGGACTCACGGGACAGGTGCCGTGGAACGTGCTGTTCGTGGGCGCGCTGATCGCGACGTTCGTCGAGATGCTGCCCGTGCCGCTCGACGACAATCTCGGCATCACGCTCGCCGCGGGCTACGCGATGAAGCTGATGGTGCTCGGAGCGCAGGGCGCCTGAGCTTTGGCACCCGCCGAACGCGGGTGCTAGCGTGCCGGCGTTCGCTTTCCCTTTCTCTCCGAGACAATCGAGCGCCCCGCGAGGAAGCCGCAGTGTCCCCCGGCCTCCGTGGGCGGCAGGAGGTCGCCATGGTCGGCGCACGCCTTCGTCTGTTCGCCGTCTGCACGCTGTTCGTCCTTTCCGCGCACGTGAGTGATGCCGTCGCGGCTTCGAAACCGGCGTCGACTTCCGCCGGTGTCCCCGACGGCAGCGGCGGCACGCTCGTCGTCTGGGAGGACCAGCGTGGACTCGCGGGTTCCGGGGTCTACGCGCAGCGCCTCGACGGCGCGGGCGCATCGCAGTGGACGAGCGAAGGCGTCGCGGTGTGCACCGCGGCGGGCGTCCAGCAGTACGCGCGCATCGTCGCCGACGGCGCGGGTGGCGCGTTCGTCGTGTGGCAGGACGATCGCAGCGGCACGTTCTCGAACTCCGACGTGTACGCGCAGAAGCTGGACGCCTCCGGCGTACCGCAGTGGACCGCGAACGGCGTGCTCGTGTGCGGGGCGGCGAACGGCCAGACCCACCCCGTCGCGGTGCTCGACGGATCGGGCGGGTTGCTCGTCGTGTGGCAGGACGAGCGCGGCGCGAACGCCGACGTGTACGCGCAGCGGCTCGACGCCTCGGGTGTCGCCCAGTGGGCGGCGAACGGTGTCGTGGTCGGAAGCGGGACGGGAGACCAGTACGCGCCGGTCGCGGTGCCCGACGACGCGGGCGGCGCGATCCTGGTGTGGCAGGACACGCGGCTCGGCGGATCCGATCTCTTCGCGCAACGCGTGAACGGCTCCGGAGCGTCGCAGTGGACCGCGAACGGCATCGCGCTCGCGACCGCGACGGGCGCGCAGTGGTACCCGGCGATCGTGTCCGACGGCGCGGGCGGCGCGTTCGTCGCGTGGGCGGACTCGCGCAGCGGGATCGGCGACGACATCTACGCCCAGCGCATCGACGCCGCGGGTTCGCCGCTGTGGACCGCGAACGGTGTCGTCGTGTGCAACGCGGCGCTTCATCAGGCTGCGCCCGCGATCGTGGCCGCCGCCGGTGGAGCGATCGTCGTCTGGGAGGACGACCGTGGCGGCCTGCTCGAGCAGGACGTGTACGCGCAACGCCTGAACGGATCGGGCGCCGTTCAATGGACGGCGGGCGGCGTGCCGGTGTGCGCGGCCGCGAGCTTCCAGGGCGGGATGAGCGCCGGGCCCGACGGCGCCGGTGGCGTGCTCGTGATGTGGATGGACCATCGCGCGGGAGAGGACGCCGACGCCTACGCGCAGCGGATGGACGCTTCGGGCGCGGCGCTGTGGACCGCGAACGGAGTCGCGCTGTGCACGGCGGTCGGTTCGCAGTTCGGCGGCGCGATCGGCACCGACGGCGCGGGTGGCGCGGTCGCGGTGTGGCTGGACACGCGCAGCCGCTTCGAGACGGACGTCTACGCCCAGCGACTCGATGCCTCCGGCGTCGCGCAGTGGACCGCGAACGGCGCGAGCGTGCGGATCGACGGCATGCAGCGGAACGTCGTGTCGGCGCCGCTGGGCGGCGGCGCCACGATGCTCGTCTGGATGGAAAAACGCGCGGGGCAGTACGACATCCGCGCGCGCAAGCTCGATGCCTCCGGCGCTCCGTCGTGGGGCTCGGTCGCCGTGTGCGCCGCGGTGGACGCGCAGGCGTCGCCCGTCGTGACGAGCGACGGCGCGGGCGGCGCGATCGTGGCGTGGACGGATTGGCGCTCCGGTGGCACCACCGCCGATCTCTTCGCGCAGCGCGTGAGCGGCTCGGGCGCCGTGCTCTGGACGCCGGACGGCGTGCCCCTCTCGACGGCGGCGGACGCCCAGGAGGAACCCGCGATCGTGAGCGACGGCGCGAACGGCGCGATCGTCGTGTGGCAGGACCGCCGCGACGGGATCACCTACGACGTGTACGCGCAGCGAGTCGACGCCACCGGCGCGGTGGTGTGGGCGACCGGCGGCATCGCGGCCGGTTCCGCGGCGGGCAACCAGTGGCATCCCGCGCTGGTCGCCGACGGCGTGGGCGGCGCCATCGCGGTGTGGCAGGACACGCGCGACGGACTCGGCTACCAGACGTGGGCGCAGCGCGTCGACGCGACCGGCGCCGCGCAGTGGAATCCCGCCGGCGTGCTCGTGTGCGGCGCGTCCGACGAGCAGGGCGTGCCGTTCGCGACGACCGACGGCGCGGGCGGCCTCGTGGTCGCCTGGACGGATGCGCGCAGCTTCCAGCAGGTCGCCTACGCGCAGCGCGTGTCGGCTTCCGGAACGGTGCGCTGGAACGCCAACGGCGTCGCGCTCGTGAGCGGCCCGGGTGCGCACCAGGTGTCGGCGATCGCGCCGGCGCCGGCCGGCGGCGCCGACGTCGTGTGGACGCACGCGCTCGGCGACGACGGCGACATCGGCGCGCAGCGTGTGGATTCGACCGGCGCCGTGCAGTGGGGCGCTCAGGGCGTCTCCGTCGCCGCCGCGCTGGGCGAGCAATCGGGAGCGCGGGCATGCGGCGACGGGGCGGGCGGTGTGTACCTCGCGTGGGAGGACTCGCGCGCGGGCGGGACCGATCTGTACGCGGCCCGGCTCGATGCGACGGGTGCGCCGCAGTGGATCGAGGGCGGCATCGCACTGGCCGCGGCCGCCGGCGCCCAGCGTGCGCCGTCGCTGGTGACCGACGAAGCCGGCGGCGTGGTCGTCGCGTGGCAGGACTTGCGGGACGGCAAGCAGCGCTTCGCCTACGCCGCGCGACTCGCCGCGAACGGCACGCAGGCGTGGACGAGCGGCGGCGTCGTGCCGACCTCGCTCGCGTTCACGCGTTCGGACGTGAGTGACGGCGCCGTGCAGCTCGAGTGGTTCGGCGCGGGCGCGACGTTCCTGTCGGCCCGAGTCGAGCGAAGCGACGAAGGGAGCGGGGAGTGGACGAAGGTCGCGGACATCGAGAGCGACGCGTCGGGCTTCTTCCGCTTCCGTGACGAGCACGTGGTCGCCGGACGCTCGTACGGCTACCGCGTCGCGGTGTTCTCGGACGGCGCGGAGACGCGCACCGCGCCCTTCTGGATCGCCGTCCCCGAACGCGCCGTGCTCGCGCTGTCGGCGCCCGAGCCGAACCCCGCGCGCGACGCGCTCCAGGTGACGTTCACGCTCGCGGGAGGGAGGGCCGCGAAGCTCGAACTGCTCGACGTGGCGGGCCGCCGCGTGCAGCAGTGGCCGCTCGACGGGCTCGGCGCGGGCGCGCACACGCGCCGGTTCGCTCCGGCCGGTCGCGTCGCTCCCGGCATTTACGCGCTGCGCCTCACCGAAGGCGGCCGTACCGCGACGCGCCGGGTCGCGATCGTGCGCTGAGCGAAAGCGCAGGGATTTCCCGAGAGACGGCCGCCCGAGTGGGCGGCCGTTCTCGTTCATGGCGACATTTCGAGGGGACCGGGTCTTCGGAATCGTGAGCCTTTTCCGATACTCCGCATGAATCCCCGGCTCCACGTTCACGCACTTATCCCCCAAGACGGTGCGCATGGCTGACTCGTTCGACTACCTGGTCTTCGCCACGATCGCGATCGGACTCTTCGTCGCGGTCCATTTCGCCGCGTCGCGCACGAGCGCCTCGCGCGGTGCGTCCGTGATCGGCGCCGCGCTGCTGCTGCCGGTGCTGCTCGGCGGCTGGGTGATCACCGAGCGGGCGGGCGGACAGGCGCGGCAGAACATCGTGCGCATGCTGACCGGCTACGCGCCGACGTATGCGGCGGACTTGGGCGCATTGGAGCACGAGCGGGTCGGACCCGGCACGCCGGCCGACGATCCGGTGTACCTGCGCATGATCGAGAGCCAGAAGCGCTGGCTCGGCGCGAACCCCTCGGTGAACGACATCTACACGTTCCGGCTCGGCGCGGACAGCACGCTCCGGCTGATCGTGGATTCCGAGACCGACTACGACCGCAACGGCCGCTTCGACGCCGACAACGAGCAGCGCACGGCGATCGGCGAGGCCTACGACGAAAACGGCGTCGCGCTCAAGCGCGCCTTCGCGGGCGAGATCACCTTCGAGGACCGGCCGATCAAGGATCGCTGGGGCACGTGGGTCAGCGCGTACGCGCCGATGCGCGGCTCGGACGGCCGCGTGGAAGCCGTGCTCGGCGTGGACTTCGACGCGCACGAATGGAAGGGCGCGATCGCACGCGCGCGCGCCAGCGTGATGGGCTACCTGTTCGTGTTCGTGCTGTTCATCACGGGCGGCGTGTATCTCTTCTCGCTCATGCAGCACAACCAGGAACTGGCGATCCAGGCGAGCAAGGCGAAGAGCGAGTTCCTCGCCACGATGAGCCACGAGATCCGCACGCCGATGAACGGCGTGAGCGGCATGGCCGCGCTGCTGCTCGACACGCCGCTCTCGGGCGAGCAGCAGGAGTTCGCGCAGACGATCAAGAGTTCCGCCGACTCGCTGCTCGCGATCATCAACGACATCCTCGACTTCTCGAAGATCGAGGCGGGCAAGATGACGCTCGAGCCGCTCGCGTTCGACTTCCGTCGCGCGTGTTCCGAAGTGCTCGACCTGCTCTCGGGCCGCGCGCGAGAGAAGGGCATCGAGCTCGTGCTCGAGTACGCCGACGACGTGCCGCGCCACGTGGTGGGCGATCCGGTGCGGCTGCGCCAGGTGGTGCTCAACCTCGCCGGCAACGCCGTGAAGTTCACGGCCAAGGGGCACGTGAAGGTGCGCGTGACCTGCGAGGGCGGCGCGAGCGCCACGACGTGGCTGCGCGTCGCGATCGAGGACACGGGCATCGGCATTCCGCTCGAGGCGCAGGCGACGATCTTCGAGAAGTTCACGCAGGCCGACGGTTCGACGACGCGCAAGTTCGGCGGCACCGGACTCGGGCTGTCGATCAGCCGCCAGCTGATCGGGCTCATGGGCGGCGACCTGCAGCTCACGAGCGAGGCCGGCAAGGGCTCGACGTTCTACTTCACGATCGCGCTGCCGATCGCGCAGGAAGAACCCGGACAGGCCGGAATGGCCACCGCGCCGCCGGTGCTCCAGCACGGCTCGCTCGGCCGTCACGTGCTGCTCGTCGAGGACAACGAGGTCAACCAGCGCGTCGCGAAGCACCTGCTCGCGAAGCTCGGTTGCACGCTCGAGGTCGCGGGCAACGGCGTGATCGCGCTCGAGAAGCTCTCCTCGGGCACGGTGTACGACCTCGTGCTCATGGACTGCCAGATGCCCGAGATGGACGGGTTCGAGGCGACCCGTACCTTCCGCCAGCGCGAGGCCGAAGCGGGAACGACGCGCATGCCGGTGATCGCGATGACGGCGAACGCGATGCAGGGCGATCGCGAACGCTGCATGGACGCCGGCATGGACGACTACCTCACGAAGCCCGTCCAGCCCGCGGAACTGACGCGCGTGCTCACGGAGTGGGGCGGGGCGAAGTCCACGCAGGCGGCGTGAAGACGGCGGATTGAAGGCGCAAGGGCGGCGCTCCGGCGGCCGATAACCCCGGCGTCATGAACCGCTCGATCCCGCACCCGGAATCGCCGCGCGAAGCCGCGCTGCGCCACGTCGCGAACCACCAGTACGCCGAGGCCGTGCTCTGGCTCGAGCGTGCCCTCGCGACGGCCACCGCGCCCGACGAACGGCAGGCGATCGCGAACACGCTCTCCGACGTCGCGTCCGCCGCCCGTGCCGGGGGAGACCTCGCACAGGCCCAGCGTGCGCTCGAACTGGCGACCGGCGCCGAGGACTGGGCCGACCTCCATTGCCGTCTCGGCACCGTGCTCGCCGAACGCGGACGGCGCTCCGAAGCGCGGCAGGCGTTCGACCGCGCGCTCGCGCTCAATCCTCGCTATCGCGCCGCGGCGGTCGAACGTGCGCTGCTCGACGCGCGCGACGGACGGATCGCGGAAGCCATGCAGACGCTTCGCGCGATGGCGGCCGAGCAACTCGCCGGCGAGCCCGGCGCGTTCGAACAGGGACTCGCGCGGCTGGGCGAGGCCGACTTCGAGGACGCCGCGCCGCTGCTGCACCGAGGGCTCGAGCGGACCGACGCGTGGATCGAGGAGCAGCTGCACGCCTATCAGGCGCTCGTCTACCAGGGCGACATGGCGGCGGCGCTGCAGCACGTCCGCGCCGCGGCGCTCGAACGTCCCGGCTATCCCGACCTGCACCTGCTGCTCGGAGCGCACGAGCTGCAGATGGGGGCGACCGACGACGCGCTCGAATCGCTGTCGCGGGCGCTCGAGCTGAATCCCGACTATCACGCCGCGCGCGTCGAGTTCGCACGTGCGCTGGAGGCCGTCGGCGACACGACCCAGGCGCTCAGCCAGCTCGAAATGGTGCTGGCGGGACAGCCCGGTCACGCCGAAGCGCGGCAACTCCACGAGCGGCTGACGTCCCGCCGCCGGGGTGGCCGAACGGCTACCGCTTCGAGCGCACAACGGTCTTGACCGGCGGCTTCGGCGGGGAGCAAGGTACCCACGGGTCCGGGCTCACTCCGGCTTTCACGTCGTACAGGAGGGGACCACACATGGCGCGTGGCACCGTCAAGTGGTTCAGCGATTCGAAGGGCTACGGTTTCATCACGGCCGAGGGCTCCGAGGAGTCCGAAGTCTACGTTCATTTCTCCGCCATCGAAGCTCAGGGGTTCCGAACCCTGCATCCGGGCGAGACGGTGGAGTTCGAGATCAAGAACAGTATGCGAGGGAACGAAGCCGCCCACGTCTGCAAGGTTTGAGGCCACCCCCGCCCGCTGACCCCCACGGCCCGGTGCCCACCGCACCGGGCCGCGCGTTTGCCCCCGAAATGCCCCCGTTTTGCCCTTTCCTGCCCTCTGCGCCTATTCTGCCGCCATGTTCGAATCCCTTCTGAAGTCCATCTTTGGTTCCAAGCACGACCGCGAACTCAAGCGGGTGCAGCCCATCGTCGAAGAAATCAACCGCCTGTACGGGGAGTTCGAGGCCCTGTCGGACGAGCAGCTCCAGGCCAAGACGGCCGAGTTCAAGGAGCGCCTCGCCTCCGAGAAGGACACCCTCGACGACCTTCTCCCCGAGGCCTTCGCCGCGGTGAAGCTGGCCTGTAAGCGCCTGTGCGGCAAGAGTTGGGACGTCTGCGGCATTCCCATCACGTGGGAAATCGTGCCCTACGACGTGCAGCTCATCGGCGGCGTCATGCTGCACGAGGGCAAGATCGCCGAGATGGCCACGGGTGAAGGCAAGACCCTGGTCGCGACGCTCCCTCTTTATTTGAATGCGCTCACCGGCCGGGGTGTGCACCTCGTCACGGTGAACGACTACCTGGCCCGGCGTGACAGCCAGTGGATGGGCGAGATCTTCAAGTTCCTCGGCCTGACCGTCGGCTGCATCCAGAACCAGATGGATCCGGTCAACCGGCGCGCCCAGTACAACTGCGACATCACGTACGGCACGAACAACGAGTTCGGCTTCGACTACCTCCGCGACAACATGGCCGTGCGCCCCGAGTACCGGGTGCAGCGCGAGTTCTCGTACGCGATCGTGGACGAAGTGGACTCCGTGCTCGTGGACGAAGCGCGTACGCCGCTCATCATTTCCGGCCCCGTGGACGCGGGCGACCAGGGCTTCGACGAACTGAAGCCGCTCGTCGAGCGCGTGGTGCGCGCCCAGCAGAACTGGGTGGCGAGTGCGATGGCCGAAGCCGAGCGTCTCCTGCAGGACAAGGTCGCAGGAGTGGGAGGCGGGCGTCAGCTGCTGCGCATCCAGCGCGCGGCGCCGAAGCACAAGAAGTTCATCAAGCTGCTCTCGGACCAGCCCGGTCTCAAGAAGATGATCAATCACGCCGAGCTCGAGTACCTGCGCGACAAGCGCATGCACGAACTCGACGACGACCTGCTCTACACGATCGACGAGAAGACGCGGAACGTGGACTTGCTCGAGAAGGGCCGGACGATCATGTCGCCGGTCGATCCCGACCAGTTCGTCGTGCCCGATCTCGCCGGCGCGCTGTCCGAGCTCGAAGGACGTGAGGACCTCACGCCCGAGGAGCGCGTCACGCAGCGCGACGCCATCTACAAGGCGTTCGGCGCGAAGAACGACCGCATCCACAGCATCCAGGCGCTGCTCAAGGCGTACTCGCTCTACGAGCGCGACGTGGACTACGTGGTGCAGGACGGCAAGGTGATGATCGTGGACGAGCACACCGGGCGACTCATGCCCGGCCGGCGCTGGTCCGACGGCATCCACCAGGCCGTCGAGGCGAAGGAAGGCGTCGTGGTCGAGGGCGAGACGCAGACGCTCGCGACGATCACGCTGCAGAACTTCTTCCGCATGTACGGCAAGCTCGCCGGCATGACCGGTACCGCCGAGACCGAGGCGGGCGAGTTCTGGGAGATCTACAAGCTCGACGTCGCGATCGTCCCGACCAACCAGCCCATCACGCGCAAGGACGAGAACGACGTCGTCTACCGCACCAAGCGCGAGAAGTTCAAGGCGGTCATCGACGAGATCGAGGCCTGCCAGAAGCGCGGCCAGCCCGTGCTCGTCGGTACGATCTCCGTCGAAGTGAGCGAACTCCTGAGCCGCATGCTCAAGATCCGCGGCATCAAGCACAACGTGCTCAACGCGAAGTTCCACCAGCAGGAAGCCGAGATCGTCGCGGGGGCGGGTCAGCAGGGCGCGGTCACGATCGCGACCAACATGGCCGGCCGCGGAACGGACATCAAGCTCGGCGCCGGCGTGGCGGACCTCGGCGGCCTGCACATCCTCGGCACCGAGCGTCACGAGTCGCGCCGCATCGACCGCCAGCTGCGCGGCCGTGCCGGCCGTCAGGGCGATCCGGGCACCTCGCGCTTCTACCTGTCGCTCGAGGACGACCTCATGCGCCTCTTCGGCTCCGAGCGCATCTCGGCGCTCATGGAGCGCATGGGCGTGCAGGAAGGCGAAGTCATCGAGCACGGCATGGTCACGTCGGCCATCTCGCGCGCGCAGAAGCGCGTCGAGGCGCACAACTTCGACATCCGCAAGCACCTGCTCGAGTACGACAACGTCATGAACAAGCAGCGCGAGGAAGTCTACCGCCAGCGCAACGACGCACTCATGTCGAACGACATCAGTCCGCGTGTGCTCGAGGACATCCGCGAAGTCGTGGCCGAGCGCGTCGAGCGCTACACGCCCGAGAAGATGCACCGCGACGAGTGGAACCTGCGCGGTCTCGCGGACGAACTGGGCTACCTGCTCATGACGCCCGTGACGCCCGAGGAACTCGCCGATTCGAACATGGAGGGCGTGCAGGAGAAGGCGATCTCCGTGGCCGAGCGTGCCTATCGCGGACGTGAGGCGGAGTTCTCGCCGGAGCTGTGCCGCGACCTCGAACGCCACCTGTATCTCTTCACGGTGGACGAGCGCTGGCGCGAGCACCTGCACGAGCTCGATCACCTCAAGGGCGGCATCGGCCTGCGCGCGTACGGCCAGAAGGATCCGCTCATCGAGTACAAGAAGGAAGCGTTCGGGCTGTTCGAGACCATGATGGCCGAGGTGCGCGAGGAGTTCGTGCAGCGGTTCTTCCGCGTGCAGCTCCAGCCGGCCGCGGCGCAGCAGGTCATCGAGCAGGCGCCGGAGGCTCCGACGCAGACGATCGAAAGCCACGCCGAAGCCGACACGTTCGCCGCCGCGGCCGCCGTCCAGGCGGTCGAGTCCGGCGAGGCGCCGCCGCCGCAGGCTGCGCCGCAGCCGCAGCGTCCGGTGCAGCCGGTCGTGCGCTCGGGCCCGCGCGTCGGGCGCAACGATCCGTGCTGGTGCGGCAGCGGCAAGAAGTACAAGAAGTGCCACATGGCGGCGGACGAAGGCACGGCGGAAGCGTGAGCGACCGCCCGGGACCGGACGGCGTGCCGCGGCTGCTGCGGCTGATCGCGCAGAAGCTCGAGGACTATCTCGAGGGTGACGAACTCGCCCTCGAGACGCTCGGCGAGGCCATCGAGTCCGGTGGCTGGTCGGGCGAGGATCTCGGTTCGGTCATCCTCGCGATGCGCAGCCTTTCGGGCGCCGGCGCGGCGACCGGTTGGGTGGCGGGAGCGCCGGGGCGTGACGCCTCGCGCGTGATGAGCGCCGAGGAACGCAATTCCCTCAGCACGGAAGCATGGGGATACCTGCTCGATCTGCGCCGTCTGGGCGCGCTCGACGCGGAGCAGTTCGAGCGTGTGCTCGACATGCTCACCGCGAGCGGCGTGCGTCCGGTGAGCGTCGAGTTCGCGCGCGACGTCGCGTCGCGCGTGGCGATGGAGATCGGGGAGTCCGATCATTCGGGAGAAGGACCACATGGCGACATCGAAGTCGCGCACTAAGGCACCGGGCGCGAAGAAGAAGGCCACGCGCAAGGCCGCGGTCAAGGCGAGCAACGCCGCCCCGGCCGCGAAGCGCAAGCGTGGCGCCGCGCCGGCTGCCGAGGAAGCGCCGAGCGAAGAGGAACTGGCGGAAGTCGAAGCCACGGGCTCGCGCGCGTCCGGTAAGTGGCTGGTGATCGTCGAGTCGCCGACGAAGTCGAAGACGCTGAACAAGTTCCTCGGCAAGGACTTCATGGTGCTGGCCTCGAACGGCCACGTCATGGACCTGCCGAAGAGCCAGCTCGGCGTGGACATCGACAACAACTTCGAGCCCGAGTACGTCGCCATCCGCACGAAGAACCAGGCGCTCGGCAAGATTCGCGCGGCCGCGAAGCACGCGGCGCACATCTATCTCGCGCCCGATCCCGACCGCGAAGGCGAAGCGATCGCGTGGCATCTCCAGATGACGCTCAAGGGCGTGAAGAGCCCCGTGCAGCGCCTGACGTTCAACGAGATCACGCAGCGCGCCGTCACGGAAGCGCTCGAGCATCCGCGCGACCTCGACATGAACCTCGTGAACGCGCAGCAGGCGCGCCGCGTGCTCGACCGGCTCGTGGGTTACAAGGTCAGCCCGTTCGTGTGGAGCACGGTGAAGTACGGCCTGTCGGCCGGCCGCGTGCAGAGCGTGGCGCTGCGCCTCATCTGCGATCGTGAAGCGCTCATCCGCGCGTTCGTCCCCGAGGAGTACTGGACGATCGAGGTGGACTACGAGACGCAAACGGATGAGAAGGCGCGCTTCACCGCGCGCCTCGTGCGTGTCGGCGACGACAAGCTCGACAACGGCCAGCTGCGCGGCGCGCTCGCGTCCGAGCAGGCGAACGCGCTCGCGACCGAACTCGAGAAGACGCCCGCCCGCATCTCCGGCATCGAGATCAAGCCCCGCAAGAAGGGCGCGGTGCCTCCGTTCATCACGAGCACGCTGCAGCAGGCCGCGTCGAACCGCTACGGCTTCACGAGCCAGCGCACGATGCAGATCGCGCAGAAGCTCTACGAAGGCATCGAGATCAAGGGACAGGGCAGCGTCGGCTTGATCACCTACATGCGTACGGACTCGCCGCGGCTCTCCAACGAGGCGCTCGCCGACATCCGCACGTGGCTGGGCAAGGAGTACGGCGAATCGTACGTGCCCGAGAAGCCGAACTTCTACAAGAGCAAGAAGGGCGCGCAGGAAGCGCACGAGGCGATCCGCCCGTCCGCGATCGACCGCACGCCGACTTCGCTGCGCCCGTTCCTCTCCGAGGAGCAGTTCAAGCTCTACGACCTCATCTGGAAGCGCGCGGTCGCCTCGCAGGCGACTCCGGCCGAGTACGACATGACGACCGTGGACATCGAGGCGGGACGCCTCGGCCTGCGCGCGTCGGGCTCCGTGCTGCGGTTCCCGGGCTGGCTCAAGGTGTACGGCCGCGACGAGGACGACGAGGCCGAAGAGGGCCGCCTGCCCGAGCTGGTGAACGGCTCGGCGCTCGCGGTCGCTTCCGAACCCGTGGTCGAACCCGACGAGGGCGAGGAAGCGCGCGCCGTTCGTCCCGACCAGCACTTCACGCAGCCGCCGCCGCGCTACACCGACGCGTCGCTCGTGAAGGCGCTCGAAGAAGAGAACATCGGCCGACCCAGCACGTACGCGACGATCGTCTCGACGATCACGAAGCGCGACTACGTCGAGCGCGAGGGCCGGTCGCTCAAGCCGACCGACCTCGGCATGCTCGTCACGCAGCTGCTCGTGGACACGTTCCCCGACGTCTTCAACCTCGAGTTCACCGCCGGCATGGAGGAGGAACTCGACGAGGTCGAAGAGGGCAAGCGCGAGTGGCACTCGGTCGTGCGCGAGCTGTGGGACCCGCTGTCGCGCGATCTCGAGATCGCGAAGAAGAAGACCAAGGAGATCAAGGACAAGCTCCAGCAGCCGACGGACATCGACTGTCCCGTGTGCGGCCGCAAGCTCGTCAAGAAGTTCGGGCGCAACGGCGCGTTCCTCGCGTGCCCGGGCTATCCCGACTGCAAGCACACGCAGCCGCTCGACAAGTCGGAACTGCCCGTTCCGGTCGAGGGCGTGTGCAAGCTGTGCGGCGCCGGACTCGTGGCGCGCAACGGCCCGTTCGGGCGCTACATCCACTGCGAGCGCCGTCCCGAGTGCAAGTACACGCAGCCGTTCACGCTCGGGGTGAAGTGCCCGAAGTGCAACGAAGGCGAGATCGCCGAGAAGAAGAGCAAGCGCGGGAAGATCTTCTTCTCGTGCACCCGTTGGCCCGCGTGCGACTACGCGATGTGGGACCGTCCGCGTCCCACACCGTGTCCCACCTGCGGGGCCGCGTTCCTGGTCGAGAAGGTGAGCAAGTCGGGCGTGAGCCTGCAGTGCCAGACCTGCAAGTCACGCTTCCCGGTCGACGTGGCCGAGCCGGCCGGTGCGTAGCGCACTCGAAGACTTTCTCCGCGAGTTCGCCGCGACCCGTCGCGGCTCGGCCCACACCGTGGCCGCGTATCGCCGCGACATTTCGCGCGTGCTCGACTTCTGCGCGGGCGAGGGCAAGCCCGTCGCGCCCGAGCAGTGGGACGCCCCGCTGCTCGAGCGCGCGATGCGCGACCTGTATCGCACCGGTCACGCCGCGACGAGCGCCGCGCGCGCGCTCGCCGCGTGGCGCAGCTTCGGCAAGTTCTGCATGCGGCGCGGCGTCCTGAAGGCCGACCCCGCGCGCACGCTGCCGTTCCCGCGCCGCCCGCAGCGCCTGCCGCGCACGCTGCCGCGCCTCGACCTGAACGCCGCCCTCGACACGCTCGAGCAGGCGACCGATCCGCAGGCCGCGCGCGACGCGGCGCTGCTCGAACTCACGTACTCCGCGGGCCTGCGGCTTTCCGAACTCGTCGGGCTCGATCACGCCGACGTCGACCGCACCGGGCACCTGCTGCGCGTGCGCGGCAAGGGCCGCCGCGAGCGGATCGCGCCCATCGGCGCGCGCGCGCTGGCGGCGCTCGAGCGCTACACCGCGTCACTTCCGGCGGCCCAGCGGGCCGCGGTGAGCCCGAAATCCGCGTTGTTCCCGGGCGCTCCGGGCGGCTCTCCGGCCGCACGGTGCAGCGCGCCGTCGCGCACCGCCTCGCGCTCGTCGCGGGCGGGCTCGGCGTGACGCCGCACGCGCTGCGGCACTCGTTCGCGAGCCATCTGCTGGACCGCGGGCGCCGACCTGCGCGCGATCCAGGAACTGCTCGGCCACCGCTCGCTCGCGAGCACGCAGGTGTACACCCACGTCAGCCGTACGCGGCTCAAGGAGGCCTATGCGCAGGCGCATCCGCGCGCGTGAGGCGCTCACCGCCGCCGCGCTGTGCCTCGCGCTCGGCGCCACGGGCTGCGCGAAGAAGGGCATGCCCACGGGCGGCCCTCCGGATCTCGATCCGCCGCGCATCGTGAACGTGTCGCCCGACTCGGGCGCCGCCGCCGTGCCGCTCGACGTCACGATCTCGGTCGAGTTCAGCGAGGGCATGGAACCGCGCGGCACGGGCGCCGCGGTCGAACTCGCGCCGCCGGTCGAGATCCGCGCGCGCCGCTGGAAGGGCCGCGTGCTCACGCTCGAACTGCGCGACTCGCTCAAGCTCGGCCGCACGTACACGCTGTTCGTGGGCGGCGGCGCGCGCGACCGGCACGGCAACGCGCTCGCGCAGCCGCGCACCGTGGTGTTCACGACCGCCGAGACGTTCCCGCCCGGCGTGCTCGACGGCAAGCTCGAGGCCGTGGGCTTCCGCGCTCCCGGCACGCTGCTCTGGTGCTACCGCGACGGCCGTGCGCCGGACAGCACGGCGCGCGACTTCGACGCGCTCGGCGTCGCCGACGGGCAGGGACGCTTCCGGATCAGCGGCCTCGCCGCGCCGGCCAAGTGGCGCATCTGGGCGTTCGCCGATCTCAACTTCAACCGCTCGTTCGAGCCCGCGAGCGACCTGCTCGCCGCGGCCGACACGACGCTCGAACTGACCACGGCCGCGCCGGAGGCGCGCGATCTTCTCGTCCGGATGGTCAATCCGCGCGCGCCCGGCCGGTTCGCGGGCAGCATCACGGACACGCTCAACGATTCGCTCGGCGTGCTGAGACTGCAGGTGATCGCCGACGCCGACACGTCGCGCAAGCTGCTCTACGAAGTCATCGCGAGCGGCTTCGACTTCCGCTGGGACCCGGGCGCGTACCGCGTGCGCGCGTTCCGCGACCTCGACCGCAACAAGGCGTGGAAGCGCGAGACCGAGCCGGCCAGCGAGGAAATGCGCATCGTGCTCACGCCGGGTGGGGAACTCGTCGGAGCCGTGTTCCTGCTGA
The DNA here is from genome assembly GCA_016710095.1 of Candidatus Eiseniibacteriota bacterium. Taxonomy (GTDB): domain Bacteria; phylum Eisenbacteria; class RBG-16-71-46; order RBG-16-71-46; family RBG-16-71-46; genus CAIXRL01. Next base: position 133,975 of record JADJLL010000007.1, read on the forward strand.
CGCGGCCCGAGCCGGCGGGAGCGGCGCCCACGGGGTCGGGACCGTGACGATTCCGTTCGTGAAGATGCACGGCGCGGGCAACGACTTCGTGGTGATCGATCATCGCGAGCCGTTCCTGCCCGTGGACGAGCCGGCGCGTCGCGCGCTGTTCGCCGCGATGTGCGACCGCCGCCGCGGCGTCGGCGCCGATGGCGTGCTGCTGCTCGAGCGCTCGAGCACGGCCGACTTCGTGATGCGCTACTACAACTCCGACGGCGGGCACGCGGACTTCTGCGGCAACGGCGCGCGGTGCATCGCACGGTTTGGTTTGGACATGAAGCTCGGCGCCTCCGGCGCCGTACGATTCGAGACCGCGGTGGGCGAGAAGGCCGCGCGGCTGCTGGACGACGGCCGCATCGAGCTGGCGTTCGGGCTCGTGGACGCGCCCGAGTCGCGCGCCGTGCAGGCGTGCGGCCGCGAGTTCGCCGGGCGCTTCGTCGTGACCGGCGTGCCGCACTTCGTGGTCGGCGTGCCCGACGTGGGCGCGGTGGAGTTCGCCACGTGGTCGCCGGCGTTGCGGCGTCACGAGGCGTTCGGAGCGAGCGGCGCCAACGTGGACTGGGTCGCGCGCGATGCCGAAGGCCGCGTGCACATGCGCACGTGGGAGCGCGGCGTGGAAGACGAGACGCTCGCCTGCGGCAGCGGCGCGATCGCGTCGGCGCTCTGGGCGGTGGCCGAGGGCGCGACGTCGCCCGTCACGGTGCGCACGGCGGGAGGGGACGATCTCGTGGTCGCCTTCACCGAAACGCCGCGGGGCCGGCTCGCCACGCTCACCGGCCCCGCGGTCGTCGTCTTCGGCGGCGCCTGGCCGCTCGGCTGAACTAGCGCGTCACCACCACACGCGCCGTGCGCTGCTCGGCGCCCTGACGCAGTTGCGCGAGGTAGAGCCCGGGCGAAAGCGCGCCCGCGTCGTCCCAGCGCACCGTGTGTTCGCCCGCACCGCTCGCCTGCGACGTGTGCAGCGCCCGTCCCGCGACGTCGAACAGCGTGAGCGTCGCCGGCCGCGCGTCGGGCAGCGAGAACCGCAGCGTGATCGCGTCGCGCACGGGATTCGGCGCGGGAGCGCGCAGGAGCAGCCCGGCGCGAGGCGCCGAAGGCGGCACGCCGAGAGCGGTGAACGGGACTTCGTGGTGCAGCTTGATCGGGCTGCCGAGGTCGCGTGCGACGTACACGCCGCCTTCGCCGTCGCTCGCGATCGCGCGCGTGTTTCCGGTGTAGGTGGGAGTCAGGGGAAACGTCTCCACCACTCGGCCTGCCGTCGGCTCCGCCGGGTGAGGCGAGCCGTCCGCGGCGAACCGGCGCCAGCGCACCTGCTCGAAGCCGGCCTGCCGAAGGTCGGACCACGCGAAGAACACGCCGCCGTCCGGCGCGGCATCGAACGCGAGGGCATTCAGCTTCTGCGCATTGCGGTACTGCGAGCGGTAGACCGCGCCGTCGTCGAGCGGCGAGAACTGCGCGTCGATCGGGCCGTCCGACAGCAGGTGCGCGAGCACCGGGAGGTCGCCGAACTCGTAGCCGATCCAGGCGCCGCCGAAGCCGTCCGCCACCATCTCGCAGCCGAACGTGGGTGAGGCGGTCTCGATCTCGACGCCGTCCGGTCCCCACGCGGGGTCGAGGGCGCCGCTGAACGAGAACCGCTGCAGCCGAATGGCGCTCGTGCCGCCGTCCACCCAGAGCGCCATGCCGTGGGTGGCATCGGTGCGCACGAGGCGATGCCGGATCTCGAGCAGGCTGCGGTCGGCCGAGGCCGCGCTGCAGAGCGCGCGCCCGCCGGTGGGCCAGCCGGTGTGCAGCACGGCGTTCGAGTCCACGCGCGTCACGCGCGGGACGAGCCCGATGCCGCCGGCGAGCACGATCACGCCGCCCGAGCCGTCGGCCATGGCGGCGCTCTCGATGCCCGACGTCGCGGTCGTGAAACCGGCGGCGGGCCATCCGGGCGCGACGGCGCCGGTGCCGAGCACGCGCTGCACGCGGTTCCTCCAGCTCACGAACGCGTCGCCGACGGCACCCGCCGCGAGGGAGGCGCCGAAGAGCGAACTGACGGGCGAGGCCGGCGACCAGGACGTGTACGCGGTCGGCAGTGTTCCGGCGTTCGTGACCTTCTGGAGCGTGAGCGTGGTGGCGTTCCCGAAGCTCCAGAAGACGTCGCCGGACGGCGTGATCGCCGAACCGAAGTAGTGGTCGTCGTAGCCGCGCAGGTAGCCCCAGACGCGCGTGCCGGTCCTGGGCCAGCCGGGCAGGGTGTCGCCGTTCGCCGAGACGCGCGAGACGTTCCATGCGTAACTCGACGGCGAGGTCGGGGAGGCGACGAGGACGATCGAACCGTCCGCGGCCCGAACGAGATTGCAGGGACCGTTGCCGTACAGCAGGGCGCTGTCGAGCCGGTAGGCCTCGGAAACGACGATGCCGCCGGCGGGCCACGCGGCGAGGGCAGGGGAAGACGGGAACGCGATCGCCACAGCGGCGAGCGTGCAGGCGAAGAAGACGATGGCGGCCCGACGAGACATGACGTACTCCCTCCGGAACGCGAGTGCGGGCCAGCAGAGGTGCGGTTCGGGGGAAAGAGGTGCGCGAATGATAGGCCGACGATCCTTCGCCTCGCAATCTTTCGTCCTCGCGCCCCGGGCGGCTCGGGTATGCTGCCGCGCGACTGTTCCCGCCGCCCCGGACCGCCGGGGCACGAAATGGATTTCGCCCGCGGCCCGCGCTGCCCGACAGCGCTCCGGCCGCACCGGAGGAGCGCGATGTTCGAAGGCCTTTCCGTCGCCATGGTCACGCCGTTCAAGAACGGCGCGATCGACTACACCGCCGTGTCCAACCTCGTCGAGTTCATGATCGAGGGCGGCGTGCAGGGACTCGTCGTCAGCGGGTCCACGGGTGAGGCCGCGACCACGTCGTTCGACGAGAAGCGCGAACTCTGGAAGTTCGTGAAGGCGCAGGCCAAGGGCCGCGCGTGGATGGTCGTCGGCACCGGCACGAACGACACGGCGCAGAGTGTCGGCATCACGAAGCTCGCAGAGGAGTGCGGCGCCGACGGCGCGCTCGTCGTGACGCCGTACTACAACAAGCCGACGCCGAAGGGGCAGATCGCGCACTTCACCGCGGTCGCGAAGTCCACGAAGCTCCCGATCATCGTGTACAACGTGCCCGGCCGCACCGGCACGAACACGCTGCCCGGCACGATCGCGCAGCTGCAGGACCTCGCGAACGTCGTCGCCGTGAAGGAAGCCTCCGGCAGCGTCGACCAGATGAGCCAGGTCAAGCAGCAGTCGCGCTTCACGCTGCTCTCGGGCGACGATTCGCTCACGCTGCCGGTGATCGCCGTGGGCGGCGAGGGCATCATCTCCGTCGTCGGCCAGATGGTGCCGCGCGAGATGCGCGCGCTCACCGACGCCGCGCGCGCGGGCCGCATGAGCGAGGCGCAGGCGATGCACGACAAGCTCGCACCCATCTTCAAGGCGGCGTTCATCGAGTCGAACCCGTCGCCGACCAAGTTCCTGCTCTCGCGCATGGGGATCTGCGCGAACGAACTGCGGCTGCCGCTCGTGCCGGTCGAGCCCTCGAGCGAGACGGCGATCCTCGCCGCGGCCGAGAAGGTCGGGGTGAAGCTCGCGAGCGCGGTGTACGCATGACCGACATCGTCCTCGTGGGAGCAGCCGGCCGCATGGGCGCGGCGATCGCGCTCGCGGCGACGGAAGCCTCGGGCTGCCGCATCGCGGCGGGCGTGGATCCGATCGCCGCGGCGAGCGGCGACACGCGCTGGAGCCAGAGCCTCGCGGCGGCGTATCGCAAGGGCATGGTCGTCGTGGATTTCTCCAGTCCCTCGGGTGCCATCGCGTCCGCCCAGTTCTGCGCCGCGAACGGCGCGCCGCTCGTGTGCGGCACGACCGGGCTCGATGCCGCGGGCGAAGCGGCCGTGCGCGAGGCGGGCGCGAGCGTCGCGGTGTTCCGCGCGACGAACTTCTCGATCGGCGTGGCCGCGCTGCGCAAGCTGCTCGCCACCGCGCTCGCCGCGGTGCCGCAGAGCTGGGACGTCGAGATCGTCGAGCGCCACCACCGGCTCAAGAAGGACGCGCCGAGCGGCACCGCGCTCACGCTGGCCGACGACGCGCTCACCGCGCGCGGCCTGACGCGCGAGGCGCTGCGCCACGGCCGCGAGGGCGTGGTGGGGGCGAGGACGGCCGGCGAGATCGGCATGCACGCCATCCGCGGCGGCACGTTCGTCGGCGACCACCAGATCGTGCTTGCGGGCAGCGGCGAATCGCTGGAGATTCGCCACGTGGCCGAAGACCGAGCGGCCTTCGCGCACGGCGCCGTCGCCGCCGCGCGATTCGTGGCCAGCGCGCCCGCGGGCGTGTACGGCATGAGCGACCTGCTGAAGTGACCGGGCTTCCGTTCCACCTCTCGTTGCGCACCCGGAAGATCGGTCCCGCATGCGTCCGCGTTTCGCTCTCGCGTCCCTCGCGCTGATTTTCGCCGCCGTCCTCGCGACGGTGGCGCCGCGCGAGGCGTGCGCGCAGTCCTTCGGCAAGAACAAGGTCCACTACGAGCAGCTCACGTGGGCCGTGCTCGAGACCCCGCACCTGCGCGTGCACTACTACGCGCAGGAGGAGAGCCTCGCGCGCGCGCTGACCGCGTTCGCCGAGAGCGTCGCCGTCGAGTTCGACGGGCGCTTCGCCATGAAGCCGCGCCACAAGGTGCCGCTGCTGCTGTATTCGACGCACCACCTGTTCCAGCAGACCAACGCCACGCCCGAGCTGATGTCCGAGTCGGTCGGCGGGCTGACCGAACTGATCAAGGGACGCGTGCTGCTTCCGCACAACGGCTCGTGGTCGCGGCTGCGCTGGGTCGCGCGTCACGAGCTGACGCACGCGTACATGATCGAGAAGTTTTCGCAGGTCATGCACGCGCACAAGAAGCCGCCGCAGTGGTTCCCGCCGCTCTGGTTCATCGAGGGCCTCGCCGAGTACTGCGGCACCACGTGGGACGCCGACGCCGAAGGGCTGCTGCGCGACATGGTGGTCTCGGGCATGGCGTACCCGATGACGCGCAGCGAGCCGATCACGGGCTCGGTGGAGATGTACAAGGAGGGGCAGGCGTTCCTGCTGTGGCTCGCGGAGCGCTACGGCGACGACAAGATCTTCGCGCTGCTCGAGAACGCGTGGCGCGCGGAGGACTTCGAGACGTGCTTCCGCATCGTGTACGGGCGGCCGCTCGTGGACGTGGACCTCGAGTGGTTCGCCTGGCTGCGCCGCCAGTACCTGCCGACGGTCGCGCGGCTCACGCGCGCGCGCGAAGTCGGACAGCCGATACCGCAACGGAGCCGTTTCAACCTCGGGCCCCGCGCGCTGCCGAACGCGTCGCCGACGGACACGACCGTGCGGCTGTGCTTCTTCGAGGTGAACGACGGCGCGGTGGATCTCGTGGTGAGCGAGCCCGACAGCGGCAGGCGGCGTGAGCGCCGCATGCTGCGCAGCGGCGGCTCGCCGGCGTTCGAGTCGTTCCACCTGTTCCAGAACCGCCCCGGCGTCTCGCCCTCGGGGCGCGTGGTGATCAGCTCGCAGCACGGCGGGCGCGACGCGCTCTACGTGATCGACTCGCGCCGCGGCGAGGTGATCGAGCGGCTCGAGTTCCCCGAACTCGTCGCGATCCACGATCCCGTGCTCGCGCCCGGGGATTCGGCGGTGATCTTCGCGGCGCAGGACTACGACGGGCAGAGTGACCTCTACATGGCGAGGGTCGGGGCCTCCGGCCCCGGTGCCGGCGCCGGGGCCGGGTCCGACAGGCGTGGCCGTCCCGAACTGCGCCGCCTCACGCACGACGACTTCGACGATCTCGACCCGGCCGTCTCGCCCGACGGACGCTGGGTCGCGTTCGCGTCGGATCGGTGCGACCTCGCCGGACGCACCGCGCTCTACCGGCTCTCGCTCGAGGACGGCCATCGCGAGCAGCTCACGCAGCCGCCGGTCGGGGACGACCGCCAGCCGGTGTGGTCGCCCGACGGACGCTGGCTCGCGTTCCGCTCGACGCGCGCGGGCACGAGCGACCTGTACGTGCGCGCGGCCGCACCCGGCGGTGGCGTGCGGCGCGTGACGCGCATGCTCGGCCCGGTGTCCGATCCCGACTGGACGTGGGACGGCGGCGGACTGCTCGCGACGGTCCAGGAAGGCGTCACGTTCCGCACGTGGCTGATGCGCTTCTCGCCCGACACGCTCGCCGAAGTGCCCGAGCGGATGCCGGGGCGCGAGCCGGCGCTCGCCACCGTGCTGCCGGGCGTCGTGCACGCCGAGCCCGCGCAGCGCTACCAGCGCCGCGTCGGACTCGACCTGCTGCAGAACTCGATCGGCACGAGCCCGTCGTTCAACAGCACGCTCGGCTTCGGACAGGTCGCGTTCTCCGACGTGCTCGGCAACGAGCAGTTCGTCTTCACGCTCGCCAACGACTCCGAGAGCTTCGGCGACTTCTGGGACGGCTGGGAGGGAGGACTCACGTATCTCAACCAGGCGCAGCGGCTGAACTACGCGCTCGGCGTGTTCCGGCTCACGAGCCTCTACGACCCGGACTTCGAACTGCTTCGGCGCGAGAAGCGGCTCGGCCTGCTCGCCGTCGCGAGCTATCCGTTCTCGCGCTTCGACCGCATCGAGGCGGGCGTCGAGGTGAAGCATGCGTCGAATCACCTGCTGCGCAACGGCAGCGCGCCGACGGTGGACCTGGTCTCGAACTACCTGTCGATCGTGCACGACAACTCGCGCTGGACGTGGGACGGCCCGGTCGGCGGCTCGCGCCTCAACCTGAGCGCCGGCGCGACGCGCGACATGAGTGGCGGGCGCGCGGACTTCGGCACCGTGTTCGGTGAGTTCCGCCACTACCGCCATCCGTTCCGCCCGCTGACGCTCACGATGCGCACCGCGGGCTCGGCGAACTTCGGGCGCGACGCGCAGCGCATCTACCTCGGCGGCCCGACGCGCCTGCGAGTGACGGAGCGGCGCTACCTGTCCGGCCTGAGCGCGGTGACGTCACAGGTCGAGGCGCGTTTCCCGCTCGTGCGCAACGTGGTGATCGCGGTGCCGAGCCCGTGGCAGTTCCCGACCGTGCACGGCACGGTCTTCGGCGACGGCGCGTGGGTGTGGGAGAACGGCGAGCGGCGCGAGGTCGGCGTGGCGGGCTGGGGGCTCTACCTGGGCGGCGGGTTCTACCCGGCGTTCCGCTGGAACTGGATGTGGACGACCGACGACTTCCGCAAGTTCGACTCGGGCCGTCCGAGCCACGCGTTCCTGATCGCGTACAACTTCTAGCGGGCCCGCGCTCACCAGCCGTAGTCGAGCGTGATCTCGCTCGGGTCCGAGAAGCCGTCCACACGGTCGAGCAGCACGCCGGCGCTCGAGTAGCGCGCCACGGCTCGTGTGCCGCGCGCGACCACCCAGACTTCACCGTTCGTGGGATCCACCGCCACGCTGCGCGGTTCGACGAGACCGGTGATCGTGCGGACGACCGCGAGTGACGCGATGTCGAGCGCGACGACGCGGTTGCCGACGGCGTCCGCCACCCACGCGAGTCCTCGCGCACGGTCGAGCGCGATGCCGATCGGTCCGGAGCACGCGAGCGACGAGTCGAGCACGGCGCCGTTTTCGGCGATGCGCCAGACCTTGCCTCCTTGCAGGCTCGTCACCCACGCGACGCGCGTGAGCGAGTCCACCGCGACGCGCGAAGGGCTCGAGGACAGGAACGCCGTCGCGAGCGGTGTGCCGCTCGAGTTCCAGCGTCGTGCGCGATTGCCGGCGCCTTCGCACACCCACACGGATCGGTCCGACGGGCCGACGGCGACGCCGATCGGATCGTCGAGCAGCGGGATCACGCCCGGCGTCGCGCTCGCGCCGTTCAGGTCGCGGTGCACGAGCGAGCCCGAAAGGTCGCAGATCCATACGGTGTGGTTGCCCTTGTCCACGGCGAGCGAGTACGGGCTCGAGATGCCCGGAATCGAGAGCGTGAACGGGGACGACGGATCGAACCAGCCCGCGGTGCCGTCGGCCCACGACGACACCCACACGCGGCCGGCCTCGGCGTCCACGGCGATGCTCTGCACGTCGCCGAAGTTGGTCCAGCGCGAGATCACGTCGCGGCCGTCCGGGCTCAGCCGCACGGCGGCGCCCGCGCCGGGATCGGCGACGTAGACGCGCAACGGGCCCGCGGTCGCTTCGTCTTCCGCGGGACGCTGGCCGATCTGCCCGCCGATCACGTAGTAGAGCCGGTAGCGGTAGCGCCGGCCGTTGAGCACGCCTGAGTCCACGTAGCCGTTGGCGGTCATGGCACGCGTGCCGCCGAGCGGGCGGTAGAGCGAGTCCCCGGGCGCCAGGCGCATGAGCTGGAAGCCGTCCACGGCGAGGTCGGGCCGCGGCGTCCACGACAGCGTGATGACGCTGTAGTTCGAGATCGCGTTGAAGCCGTCGGGCCGTCCGCCGGTCTCGGGGTTCGCGGGATCGAGCGGGTTGGCACGGTCGCGCTGGCTGCACCCGGCGGAGCCGAGCGCGGCCACGGCGAGCGCCGTGGCGGTCAGAAGCGCAGCGAGACGGCGCACGAGGCGGGGCCGTGAACGGTGCCGATGACGAGCGCGACGGGAGCCGTGCGTGGGCGGTGCACGAAGCGCAGCCACACGGCGGTCGCGATCAGCGCCTCGCCTGCGAGCAGCGAGCCGTTGGCGATGCGGTCGGCGCGCACGCTGTCGTTCCAGCGCGAGCCGATGCGCGTGGGATCGGTCTCGGAGAGGTAGTCCGAGTAGCGCCGGTCGGCGGCGTCGCGCAGCGGGAACGACGCGGCGAGCAGCCCGGCTCCGGCGACGGCGCACGTGTACGCCGCCCAGTGCGAACGCGCGGGCGCGGTGGAGCGGGGAACGACCTCGAAAGGAGAGGCCGCCTGCGCGAAAGCACAGGCGGCCCACGTCGGCGACGTCAGCACGGCGCCCGCGATCAGCGTGGCGGCCGCGAAACGGCGCAAGATCCGGCCTCGATCAGGCGGGAAGCTTGGCGACGAACTTCGACAGCCGCGACTTGTGACGGCTGGCGGTCTCGCGCTTGATGATGCCCTTCGCCGCAATGCGATCGAGCACGGCGACGGTGTCGTGAAGCGCGGCTTCGCCGACGGTCTTGGTCGTCGCCGAGCGAACGGCCTTGATGGCGGTACGCATACGGCTGGTCGCGGCGATGTTGCGCTGGCGGCGCTTTTCGTTCGTCACCACGCGCTTGGCCGCTGACTTGTGATGCGGCATGGAATCCTCCGGAAGAGTAAGACAAGCTTGGAAAAAGCCGGGGGAAAGTACCGTCCCGCTGGCCCGAGTGTCAAGCACTCGGGCGCGGGGCTTGTGCACGAGGGCCGGTCCGGCCGCGGGTGGTCCCGGGACCACGCTCGGACGCCGGTCGAGAGGGTCCTCGTGCTCCCGCCGGGACTCGATTCCGCCGTTGTGCCGGCTCCGCGCACGCGTGTAATCTGCGTTCCTCGAGTACCCCCACTCGTGTCTCCGGAGGCTTCCGTGGGCACATTAGCCGAGAAAATCGCGAATCTTCCTGCGGCGCCGGGGGTTTACCTCTTCAAGGACGCCCGCGGCGAAGTGTTGTACGTGGGCAAGGCCATCCAGTTGGCCAGCCGGGTCCGGAGCTACCTGTCGCACGACCCGCAGCGGCCGCGGATGGACGAGATGATCGCGCGCGCCGTGGACGTCGACACGATCCTCACGGACACCGAGGCCGAGGCGCTGCTGCTCGAGAGCACGCTCATCCGCCAGCACCGGCCGCACTACAACGTGCTGCTGAAGGACGACAAGAGCTTCCCGTTCGTGAAGCTCAGCCTGGCGGACGACTTCCCGCGCATCTCGGTCACGCGCCGCGTGCGCGACGACGGCGCGCGCTACCTGGGCCCGTTCACGGACGTGAAGAACCTGCGCCGCACGCTGCGCGAACTGCGCCGCGTGTTCCCGCTGCGCACGTGCCGCAACTTCGAGGACTACAAGCGCCGCGACCGGCCGTGCCTGTACTTCCACATCAAGCGGTGCGCGGGCCCCTGCTACAGCCGCGCGCGCGTGGATCGCACGGCGTATCGCGCGATGGCGGACGAACTCGTGCTGCTGCTCACCGGGCGCAACGAGGAACTGCTCGCGCGGCTGCGCGTCGAGATGGACACGGCCGCGACGGACCAGCGCTACGAGCTGGCGGCGCAGCGCCGCGACCAGATCCGGCTCATCGAGCACGCGCAGGTGCCGCAGAAGATGGTGACCGCCGATCCGCGTGACACCGACGTGCTCGGCGTGGCGCGGCAGGGCGCGCGCGCCGTCGTGGTGACGCTGATCGTGCGCGGCGGGCGCGTGATCGGGAAGGAGTCGCGCGTACTCGAGCAGGCCGAAGGGCTCGACGACGCCGCGGTCGCCGAAGTCTGGATCACGCAGCACGCGCTCTCGCGCACCGACCTGCCTCGGCGCGTGCTCGTGGGCGCGCTGCCCGAAGGGCACGAGGCGCTCGCGCAGGCGCTCTCGGCCCGTGCCGGGCACGCCGTCGAGCTCTCGGCGCCCGTGCGCGGGCGCGGCCGTCGCATGGTCGAGGTCGCCGAGCGCAACGCGTCGGTCGCGCTCGAGGATCTCGTCGCGCGCGCGGCGGGCAAGCGCTCGCGCTACTCGGCGGCGACGCTCACGCTGCAGAAGGAACTCGGGCTCTCGGACCCGCCGCACCGCATGGTGTGCTTCGACATTTCGAACTTCGGCGCGGACCAGGCGGTGGCCGCGGTCGTCGCGTCCGAGGACGGGCGTCCGCGCAAGGCGCTCTACCGGCGCATGCGCATGCACAATCCCGGGCCCGACGACTTCGCGATGATCGGCGAGGCGGTCGAGCGCTACTGGACGCGCGTCGAGTCGGGCGAGCTGCTGCGCCCCGATCTCGTCGTGATCGACGGCGGCGCGGGGCAGCTCGCGTCGGCGCGCGCGGCGATCGAGAAGGTCGCGTCGCGTTCGGTGTCGATGATCGGACTGGCGAAGCGCGAGGAGCTGGTCGTGCGCGAAGGGCTGCCCGACCTGCGGCTCGCGCGGCGCTCGCCGGGACTGCGTGCGCTGCAGCGGCTGCGCGACGAAGCGCATCGTTTCGGGCTCGAGTATCACCGCAAGCTGCGCTCCCGCGCGCGCATCGGCAGCGCGCTCGACGCGGTGCCCGGCGTGGGGCCGACGCGGCGCGCGGTCCTGCTCAAGGAGTTCGGCTCGGTGGACGCGTTGCGTGCCGCGACCGCGCCCGAGATCGCCCAGCGCGCGCGCGTGCCGCTGTCGCTCGCGCAGCGCGTCGCCGAGCACCTCGCCGCGGGACGGGAGGGAGCGGCATGAGCGCGACGATCGTCCCAGGCCCCGAAGGCGCCGAAGGCGCCGCCCTCGCCGCTGCTGCCCGCCGTGGACGCCTGGCTCGATGAACTGCGCCGGGTACGCCGCGTCAGCGAGCGCACGGTGGACGCCTACCGCCGCGACGCGGTCGACTACCACGACTTCGCGCGTTCGCACGGACTGCGCGAGTGGTCCGAGGCGACGACGACGTTCGTGGACGGCTACTTCGCCGCGCTGCTCAAGAAGGGGCGTTCGGGTTCGACCGCCGCGCGGCGCCGCTCCAGCCTGCGCAGCTTCCACGCGTTCCTCGCGCGCATGGGCGCGCATCACGAGGACCCGATCGCGCTGCTCGCCGCGCCGCGCCGCGAGCGCAAGCTTCCGCACGCGCTCACGATCGGCGAGATCGAATCGCTGCTCGCCGCGCCCGAGGGCGAGGAAGCGCTCGCGCTGCGCGATCGCGCGATGCTCGAACTCGCGTATGCTTCGGGCGTGCGCGTCTCGGAGCTCGTGGGCGCGGAGCGCGCGCAGCTCGACCTTTCGGGCGGCACGCTCACGGTGACGGGCAAGGGCGACAAGCAGCGCCTCGTGCCGTTCGGCCGCGCCGCCACGAAGGCGCTGCGCGAATGGCTCGATCGCGGACGGCCGCAGCTCGCGTCCCGCGCGCGTCACGACCGCATCTTCTGCAACGCCACCGGCGCGCCGCTGTCGCGGATGGGCTGGTGGAAGATCCTGCGCGGGCACGCCGTGCGCGCGGGCATCGCCACGCGCGTGCATCCGCACGCGCTGCGTCATTCGTTCGCCACACACCTGCTCGAGGGAGGAGCGGACCTGCGCGTCGTGCAGGAACTGCTCGGGCACGTGAGCATCACCACCACCGCCATCTACACGCACCTCGACCGCGGCTATCTGCGCGAGGTGCATCGCCAGTTCCATCCGCGCGCGTGAATCGCGCGGACAACACGACCGGGGTCGTGGAGGAAGCAAGGATGAACCGAGTTCGAGTGCTGGTGCTGACGTTCGTGATGCTCGCGGGTTTCGCGCTGTCCGCTTCGGCGGGCTCCATCGTGCTGCCGCGCGCCGGCCAGGTCGGCATCGGCTTCGCGGGGCAGTACGGCGCGCTCGCGAAGAGCGGCAAGCTGGGAGCGGAGTTCGGCAGCGGTCCCGGACTGAGCGTGAAGCTGCGCTACCGCATGCGCTACGAGCGGGGCATCGGGCTTTCGTTCGACACGCAGTCGCTCGACTCCCGCGATCCCACCCGCAGGGAGACGGCCTTTCTCGGATTCGAGAGCGACCTCGACTCGTCGCTCGTGCGCGAGAAGGTCGTCATGAACTCGGCGGGCTTCGAGCTGTACCAGTACTTCGGCACGCGCCAGAAGACGGTGAAGCACCTCAACGCCGGTCTCGGCCTCACGCAGATCTCCGCGCGTCTCTCGAACGGTGAAGTGCAGTACCCGCTCGGCGGCGACGGCTTCTACCTGAGTGGCGGCGCCGGTATCGAGAAGTTCGTCTACCGCAGCTGGGCGATCAGCCTCGACGGCCGCTACCAGGCCATCTTCCACGACGCGAAGGTCAATCAGGGCGTGCAGGTCTCGCTCGGCATGATCTTCTACGCGGCCTACTGACATGAAAACTCCGCTCGCCATCGCGTTTCACGGCGCCGCCCGCACCGTCACCGGCTCGCGCCACCTGCTGGAGTTCGGCGGCAAGAAGCTGCTGTTCGACTGTGGTCTGTACCAGGGCCGGCGCGACGATGCCGAACGGATCAACCGCACGTTCCGGTTCGATCCGGCGGAGCTCGACACCGTCGTGATCTCGCACGCGCACGTGGACCACATCGGCAACCTGCCTTCGCTGATCGCGCGCGGGTACGCCGGGCCGATCCACATGACGCCGGCGACGGCGGAGCTCGCCGCGGTGCTGCTCGCGGACAGCGCGTTCCTCATGCAGAAGGACCTCGAGCACGTGAACAAGCGCCGTGGCTCGCGTCCCGAGCGCAAGCCGCTGTTCACGATGGCAGACGTCGAAGAAACGCTCTCGCGAGTCGTGAAGCATCCGTACCACGAGGTCTGGTCGCCGCTGCCGGGCGTGACCGCGCGCTACGACGACGCGGGGCACATCCTCGGCTCCGCGATCACGACGTTCGAGTTCACGGTGAACGGCCGCACGAAGGCGCGTGTGCATGGGCGGCGACCTCGGACGTCCCGCACGCGCGATCCTGCGCGATCCCGAGACGCCCGCGGCGCCCGAGGTGCTCGTGCTCGAGAGCACGTACGGCGACCGGCTGCACTCGAAGGACGACGAGACGGTCGAAGGACTCGTCGCGATCGTGAACAAGACCGTCGAGCGGGGTGGCCGCGTCGTGGTGCCCGCGTTCGCGGTGGGGCGCACGCAGGAGCTCGTCGCGATGCTGCACGATCTGACCGAGTCCGAACGCATTCCCGAGGTCCCGATCTTCGTGGACAGTCCGATGGCGAAGCGCGCGACCTCGATCTTCGTGCACCACCCGGAGTGCTTCGACGACGAGACGTTCGCCGCGTTCCGCGAGAAGGACGGCGCGCCGTTCGGCTTCAAGCGCCTGCGCTACATCGGTTCGCCCGACGAGTCGCGCGCGCTCAACGACCGCAAGGAGCCCTGCCTCATCATTTCGGCTTCGGGCATGTGCGAAGGCGGACGCGTGCTGCACCATCTCCAGCACGCGCTCGGCAACGCGAAGAACACGGTGCTCTTCGTCGGCTATCAGGGCGAGGGCACGCTCGGCCGCCGTCTCCGCGACGGCGCCGAGGTGGTGAACGTGTACGGCGAGCCGTGCACGGTGCGCGCGGAGATCGCCGCGCTCGACGGTTTCAGCGCCCACGCCGACCAGCACGAGATTCTCGAATGGGTGGGCGGCTTCGCTTCGCCGCCGCGCACGATCTTCCTCGTGCACGGCGATCTCGCTCCCGCCGAGACCCTCGCCAAGCTGCTTCGCGAGCGCACCGGCGCCACGGTTCACATTCCCGAGTTGGGGCAGGAGTTCGACCTGTGGGAATGACGGAATCCCGTTACGAGGTGGGGCAGCGCCTCCATCATCCGATCTTCGGTGAGGGCCTGATCGTCGAGGTCCACACCGATCGCGGCCGCGAAGTGCTCGAGGTCGTCTTCGACGGACAGCTCCGGCGCCTCTCGGCGCTGCGCGAGTGGGACATCGTGGACGGCGCCGGGCACTTCGAGCCCGCGCCGGAGGAAGAGCCCGGCGAGGAGGGAGACGGTCCCGCCTTCGTCCGCTCGTCCCCGCACGCGAAACGCACCTGGCATCCGCAGGGCGACTCGCTGCTCGAAAGCTGGCTCGGCCATCACGCGGAGCCACAGGCGCATTTCGACGTCCGCGCGCAGGCCGAGGAGTGGGCGGGCTGGACGAGCGCCGACCGGCTCCTGTCGCTCGATTCGCTGCGCGGCGTGGAGCGCTTCCCGCACCAGGTCAACGCGTGCCTGCGCGTGCTGCGCGACTTCGGAGGCCGCGGGATCCTCGCGGACGAGGTCGGGCTCGGCAAGACGGTCGAGGCCGGCATCGTGCTCAAGGAGTACCTGCTGCGCGGCGCCGTGCGCACCGTGCTCGTGCTCGTGCCGGCATCGCTGTGCGAACAGTGGCGCGCCGAGTTGTGGGAGAAGTTCGAGCTCGACTTCGTGGTCTCTCGCGGGCCCTCGGGGCAGTGGGGACGCCATCCGCTCGTGATCTCGTCGCTCGAGACCGCGCGGCACGAGCGTCACCGCCGCCGCGTGCGCGGCGCGAACTACGACATGGTCGTGGTGGACGAGGCGCACCGCCTGCGCAACCACCTCACGCTCGGCTGGAAGTTCATCAACGACCTCAACCCGCGCTACCTGCTGCTCGCGACCGCGACGCCCGTGCAGAACGACCTGCGCGAGCTGTACAACCTCGTCACGCTCGTGCGCCCCGGAACGGTCGGGACGTTCTCGCAGTTCCGTCGCGATTTCCTGAGCGGCCACGACAAACGCACTCCGCGCAACACGCCGAAGCTCCGCCGGCTCCTGCAGAGCGTGATGATCCGCACGCGCCGCGGTGACACGAAGCTCACGTTCGCGCCGCGCCGCGTCGAGACGCAGTGGGTGCCGCAGAGCGCCGCCGAGCGCGCGCTCTACAAGCAGGTGAGCGAGTTCGTCGCGGACGCCGTGCACGGCGACGCGGGCATGCCCGGCAAGCCGCACTACTTCACGCTCATGGTGCTGCAGAAGGAGATGGGCTCGTCGTGGTCGGCGGCGGCCGGCACGCTCGCGAAGCTCGCATCGCATCCCGACGGTCTGGATCCGAAGCGCACGAAGCAGTTCGCCGACCGTGCGCGGCAGCTGTCGGAGGACCCGAGCAAGATCAAGACGCTGCTGCGCTGCATCGCGTCCTTGAACGGCAACAAGGCGATCGTGTTCACGCAGTTCCGCGCGACGCAGGAGGCGATCCTGCAGGCGCTGCGCGGCCGGGCCATCACGTTCGCCGAGTTCCACGGCGAGATGGGCTGGCGCGAGAAGGAGGAGGCGCTCGATCGATTCCGCCAGCACGAGCAGGTGCTCGTGAGCACCGAGGCCGGCGGCGAGGGCCGCAACCTGCAGTTCGCGCGCGTGGTGATCAACTACGACCTGCCGTGGAATCCCATGCGGCTCGAGCAGCGCATCGGCCGCGTGCACCGGCTCGGGCAGGAGCATCCCGTGCGCGTGATCAACCTCGTCGCGCGCGGCACGATCGAGGCGTACGTGCTCGAGATCCTCGAGCGCAAGATCCGCATGTTCGAGCTCGTCGTCGGCGAGATGGAGGAGATCCTCGGCGCCTGGCAGGTGCAGGGTTCGTTCGAGGACGAGGTCTTCCGCCGCTGGACGGAGTCGCGCAATCCGCGCGTGCGCAAGAAGCGCTTCACGGAGCTCGCGCAGCACCTCATGACGGCGCGCAAGCTCTACCAGCAGCAGCGCGACAACCAGAGCTGGCTCTTCCGCGGCGCCCACGACGAGCACGAAGAGGAGTCGCAGTCGTGACCGCCGCGACCAAGAAGACCGCGAAGAAGGCCACGAAGAAGGCGCCCGCGCGCGGCAAGACGGCACGGCATCCAAAGCGCTCGGAGCCCGAGACGCGCGTGCCGCTCGGCGAGACCGCGATCGAGCAGCCGGAGTGGCGCTCGTTCGTCGGCCACTGGCTCGAGATGGTCGGCTGCAAGGTCGAGTCCGCGCCGCACGGCGACTGGGAAGTCGAGCTGTCGGCCGAACTGCAGAAGCGCTGGCGCCGCCAGCGCGTGCGGCTCGTGTTCGATCCCGCGCGCAACACCGTGCCGCGCGGCGCGTGGTTCACCGCGCCGGGCAGCGCGGCCGGGCGCCGCATTCTCGAAGCCGCGATGGACCGCCCGATGTTCACGCGCCGCACCGCGCTCGCGCAGGTGCCGGGCGCGCCGGCGACGGGCATCGCGAGCGTGTGCAAGGCGCGCGGCCTCACGTGGGGCACGCCGCGGCTCGGCCCCGTGCGCTACGAGCGCCGCGTCGCGTTCCACGCGGTCATCACGCGCTGGGGCGGCCTGCCGTGGCAGGAGCAGTGGGTCGTGCTCGTCGGCGCGGGCGGCGAAGTGCTCGAACGCGACCAGGCGCCGCAGGTGCCGAACGTGCGCCCGCGCGAAGGGCTCTACCAGATGGGCGAGGAGCTCGAGCCCGAGCTGCGCGAGCGCTGGCTGCTCGCCGCGCGCGCGACGCTCGAGGAACTCGCGAGCGAGCGGGAGCGCGAGTGGGAGGTCAGCGTCGGGCGCCTGCGCGACGCCGAACTCGAACGCCTCGGCGCGTTCTTCTCCGCCCGGATCGAGGAAGAGGAAGAGCGCGACCGCCGCCGCACGAGCCGCGACGAGCACGAGCTCGAGCACGGTGACGCGACGCAGCTCAAGCTGGAATGGGAGCGCCGCGCCGCCGAGGTCCGCCAGCGCTGGGAGATGCGCACGGAAGTCCGGCTGTGGGGCATCGAGGAGTGGTCGTGGCCGGTCGCCGACCTCGAACAGGAGCTCAAATCGGGCGCCATGCACGTGAAGCTGCACTCGGCCGTGGACGTCGCCCGGGGCAAGCCGGCGCTGCCCGCCTGCCCGACCTGCGGGGCAGAGGCCGAGATGCTCGTCCGAGCGCGCGGGCACGTGGCCTGCGCGAACTGCGCGGGCTGAGGGGCCGGGGAGGCCTCCGGACCGGAGTCCGCGGTGGCGGGAGAGCCCGTCCCGGGCCGGGGACCGGGCCCGGCGGCTTGACGGTCCGGACGCACGACCGCTAAGGTTTTCCGTCGCTTATGCCCTCAACCGGGGCCGTTTACGCCTTCCAGCGGGTCGCCGAACCGGAGGTCTCACTTGTCGCAGGAGTTCACGAAGGGACACGCGTCGGAGGTCTCCTCCGAACAGGTCGTCGAAACCATGACGTCGTTCTGGGACCGCTTCGGCCGTGTCGTGATCGGCGTGGTCGTGGCGATCGCCGCGGTCGGCGCGATCGCGTTCTACACGATCCAGAACAACGAGAAGCAGAACGCCGCGGCCGCCGAGAAGCTCGCCGAGGCGAACGCCATGTTCTGGAACGGCGACTACGACCGCAGCAAGACCCTCGCGGAAGAGGTGATCAAGCAGTTCGGCGGCACCGCCAACGGCAACGACGCGCGCCGTGTCGCGGGTGACGCGGCGTACTGGAAGGGCCAGTGGAAGGACGCCATCACGCAGTACAAGGCGTACCTGGCCAAGCAGTCCGGCGGCATCGTCGCGCAGGGCGTGCGCCGTTCGCTCGCCTACTCGTACGAGTCCGACAAGCAGTACGCCGAAGCGGTCAAGCTGTACGACCAGCTCGTGGGTGTGTTCGAGCGCGAGTCGAGCGCCGAGATGCTCGCGGCCTCCGCGCGCTGCCTCGAAGCGTCCAACAACAAGCCCGAAGCCGCGAAGCGTCTCCAGCGCCTCGTCGACGAGTTCGGCGACACGAGCTACGCCAACCGTTCTCGCGTGAAGCTGGCCGAGCTGACGGCGCCGGCCAACTGAAGCCCTCCCGAAAGGGGATCCCGGTGTGAGCCGCGTCTCGCCCGGAGTGGATCTCGTCTTTGTCTGGCATCACCACCAGCCGGATTACCGGCGGCCGAGTGATGGACGCGCGCTCCTGCCCTGGGTGCGCCTGCACGCGACGAAGGATTACCTCGACATGGCGCTGCACCTGCAGCGCCATGCCGGGGTGAAGTCCACATTCAACTTCGCGCCCTCGCTGCTCGACCAGCTCGAGCACGCCCGCAACGGCGGCGCCGACGCGCTCTTCGACCTGCTGTACCGCTCGCCGGGCTCGCTGTCGCCCGAGGAGCGCGCCGAGCTGCAGTCGCGCTCGCGCATGGCCCCGCGCTGGGCGCGTGAACGCTGGCCGCAGTACCAGGCGCTGTGCGAGAAGCTGCGCGCGCCCGCGGTCGCGAACGAAGCCGAGCTGCTGCGGATCAAATTGCTTCTTCCTGCTCGCGTGGCTCGATCCGCTGCTCATGGACGAGCCCGCCGCCGTCGCCGCCGAGAAGGCCGCGATCGCGGGACACGCGGGGCTCGCCGAGCGTGAGGCGCTGCTCGCGCTGCACGCGGAGATCCTGCATCGCGTGCTGCCGGCGTATCGCGAACTCGCGGCGCGCGGGCAGATCGAGATCACGTGCTCTCCGGCGTTCCATCCGATCCTCCCGCTGCTCGTCGACGTGAAGACCGCGCGACGCGCGCGCCCCGACCAGCCGTCACCGGCCGAAGACTTCCAGGCGCCCGAGGACGCCGCGTGGCAGATCGCGCGCGGACTCGAGATCGCGACGGAAGCGTTCGGCGCGAAGCCGCGCGGCATGTGGCCGTCCGAGGGCAGCGTCAGCCCGGAGGCCGCGGAGCTGCTCGCCGCCGCCGGCGTGCGCTGGGTCGCGACCGACGAAATGGTGCTGTGGCGCTCGCTCGGCGAAGGCTCGCCCCGGCGTGAGCGTCTCTACCAGCCGTGGACGTTCGCGACGCCGAAGGGCGAACTCGCGTTCTTCTTCCGCGACCACGAACTCTCCGACCGCATCGGCTTCGTCTACAGCACGTGGGCGGCGAAGGACGCGGCCGGGGACTTCGTGCACCGCCTGCGCCAGATCGGCGAGCGCTACGCGGAGGCCGGGCTGCCCGGTCGTCCGGTCGTGAGCGTCGTGCTCGACGGCGAGAACTGCTGGGAGCACTACGCCGAGGACGGCATGCCGTTCCTCTCCGCTCTCTACGAGGCGCTCGAAGCCGCGCCGGACGTCCGCACCTGCACGCCGTCCGAAGTGCTGGACGGGGGAGAGCGGCCGGCCGAACTGCACGCACTGCACTCCGGCTCCTGGATCGACGCCGACTTCCACATCTGGGCGGGTCACCCCGAGAAGAACCGGGCGTGGGACCTGCTCGCGCGCACGCGCAACGCGCTCGTCGCGAGCGGTGCGACCCGCGAGAGCCACCCGGGCGCCTGGCATTCGCTGTCGGCGGCCGAGGGCTCCGACTGGTTCTGGTGGTTCGGCGAGGACCACTACACCGCGGACAAGGCGCTTTTCGACAGCCTGTTCCGCGCGCATCTTCAGGGAGTGCATGAGAAGGCCGGGCTGCCCGTACCGGGCTGGCTCAGCTTGCCCGTGAGCGGCGGAAGCCCGAAGAGCGGCGACCAGCACACGGCGCCGACGGCCTACGTGCATCCCGTGCTCGACGGCCGTCTGAGCCGCTACTACGAGTGGCACGGCGCGGGCCTCTGGAAGTTCGGCACCGGCGGCGGCTCGATGCACAGCGTGACCGCGCCCGTTGCGAGCGCGCTGCACTACGGCTTCGACGAGCAGTTCCTCTACCTGCGTCTCGACTTCGCCGGCGACGTGCTGCCCGGCGCGGACGCGTCCATCGTGATCGAGGTGCTCGCGCCCGTCGCGGCGCGGCTGCGGCTGGTCGGGCTCGCGCCCGGCGCCGCCGCGCTCGGCCGCGAGGACGGCGAGCCGCTCCCCGGAGCGACCGCGGTGCTCGACGACGTGCTCGAAGTGGCGCTGCCGCTCGCGGCCTTCGGCGGCGAACCGGGCCAGACGCTCGAGCTCATGCTGCACGTCGAGCGTGGCACGCAGCGTCTCGAGAGCCTGCCGACGGGCGAGCCGCTGCGCTTCACGCTGCCCGGCCCCGAGTGGGACGCGGGGAATTGGAGCCTGACGGTGAGCGTGGTGCGCGCGTTTCGCGTGCGCCGCGGCCTGCTTCAGGCTTCGCGCACCCAGACGGTCTTGAGGTTCACGAACTCGCGAATGCCCGCTCCGGCCAGCTCGCGACCGTAACCCGACGCCTTGATGCCGCCGAACGGCAGCCGCGGATCGGACTTCACCATGCCATTCACGAACACGGCGCCGGCGCGAATCTCGCGCGCGAGCGCTTCGCCCTTCGCCGCATCGCGCGTCCAGACGCTCGCTCCGAGACCGAAGCGCGTGAGGTTCGCGAGCCGCACCGCGTCCGCCGCGTCGCGCGCCACCGTGATGGGCGCGAGCGGGCCGAACGTCTCCTCGTCGAACGCGGCCATGCCGGGCGTGACGTTCCCGAGCACCGTCGGCGCGTAGAACCAGCCCGGGCCGTCGAGCCGCCGTCCGCCCTCGAGCAGCACGGCGCCCGCGGCGAGCGTGCGCCGCACCTGGTCGTCGAGGTCGTCGACGAACTCCGGCCGCGCGAGCGGGCCGACCTGCGTCGCGCGGTCGAGCGGATCGCCCACGACGAGCGCGCGCGTGCGTTCGACGAACGCGCGCGTGAACGCTTCGGCGACCGGCGCCTCGACCACGAAGCGCTTGGCCGCGATGCACGACTGACCGTTGTTCTGCACGCGCGCGGTGACCGCGACGGCGGCGGCCTCGTCGACGTTCGCGTCCGCGAGCACGACGAACGGATCGGAGCCGCCGAGTTCGAGCACGGCTTTCTTGAGCGCGGCGCCGGCGGTGGCCGCGACCTGGCGGCCCGCCGCCTCGCTGCCGGTGAGCGTCACCGCGGCGACCGCGTCGTGCGCGATCAGCGCGGCGGCGCCGCTCGCGGGCACGAGCAGCGTCGAGAACACGCCTTCGTGCGCGCCGGCCTCGCGCAGCAGCGACTCGATCGCGAGCGCGACGCCCGGCACGTTGGACGCGTGCTTGAGCGCGACCGCGTTGCCCGCCATGAGCGCGGGCGCGGCGGCGCGGAAGACCTGCCAGTAAGGAAAGTTCCACGGCATGATCGCGAGCAGCACGCCGAGCGGTTCGCAGCGCGTGCCGCTGCGCGTGGCGTCGGTGGCCACGGCTTCGTCGGCGAGCAAACGTTCGGCGTGCTCGGCGTACCACTCGCACACCCACGCGCACTTCTCGACTTCGCCCTCGGCCTGCGCGATCGGCTTGCCCATCTCGAGCGTGGCGAGGCGCGCGAGCGACGGCGCGCGCTCGCGCAGCAGCGCCGCGGTGCGCGACATCACGGCCGCGCGTGCGGCGAACGAAAGCGCGGCCCACGCGGGCTGCGCGGTGGCGGCGCGGTCGAGGCAAGCAGCGGCGTCGGCGGGAGAGTGCCCGGCGTATTCCTGCACGAGCTGCCCGGTGGCGGGATGAACGGAGCGCATGGCGCGGACGATGCCGCAGCGACGGCTACAGCGCCAGTCCGAGCTGCTCGGCGAACGTGGGCGGCTCGGGCTCGGGCACGTGTTCGGCCTCGATCGGATCGGGCGCGCCGGCGCGGCGTGGCGTGTCGCGCCGAAGTTCCGCCACGCGCGCGAGCACGGGCGCGCTCACGCGCTTCGGCAGGTGCGCGCGGCCGGCGTAGAGCGCTTCGAGCCGCGCGCGTTCCTCGGGCCACACCGCGTCGAGCGTCGCGAGGAAATGCTCGCGCGTGCCGGCCTGCAGGTAGAGCAGGCCCGCCCAGACGCTCGTCGCTCCGGCGTCGCGGGCCGCGCGCACGACGTTCGCGAGCGACTCCGGCCGGTCCGAAAGTCCGGGCAGCAGCGGCGCCATCGCCACGCGCACGCGAATCCCCGCGTCGGCGAGCAGGCGCACCGCGCGCAGCCGTGCTGCCGGCGGCGCGGTGCCCGGTTCGGTGACGCGCCAGAGATCGGGATCGAGCGTCGGGATCGACACGTCCACGGTGACGCGCGCGCGTCGCGAGCCTTCGGCGAGCACGTCGCGGTCGCGGACGACCAGCGGCCCGCGCGTGATGATGCCGAACGGATTGCCGCGCTCGACGAACGCCTCGAGGCACGCGCGCGTGAGCCGTCGCGAGCCCTCGATCGGCTGGTACGGATCGGTGGCCGCGCCGACCACGACGACCTCGCGCGCCCAGGACGGGCGGGCCAGTTCGCGGCGCAGCACCTCGGCGACGTTCGGCTTGATGCGCACGCGCCGTCCGTAGGCGTCGCCCGAGGGACGGTCGGCGCGGCGCTCGAACGAGCGCACGTAGCAGAACGTGCAGCGGTGCGCGCAGCCCATGTACGGGTTGAGCGTCCACTCGAAGGGCATGCCCTCGACGTGGTTGAGCGCGGATCGGCACGGCTGGTCGAAGTACTCGGGGCGCATGGCCGCGCAGGATGCCGAATCGGTCGTTCATGCACAAGTGTGCAGTTTGGGCGAATGCTGAGGTGCCGGGCCCAAGCGGCTGTGCCGCAGGCGCTCGGGCCTCGGCGGGACGCGGCTCGTGCCGGAGCGCGCCGAGTCGGCCGTGCACGATAGGCCGCCTCGGCACGCGCTGGCCGGCGAGCCCGGCGGCGCCGACGCCAGCCGCCGGGTCGCCGGAGCCGCCGGACGCCGGGCCGCGCCGAACGACGGGACCGCCGGCCGCGGTCCGGGCCGCCGGGCGGCTCGAGGCTCGAGCGAGCCCGGCCAAGGCCGAGCGCCAGGCCGCGGAGCACGGCGCCTGCGAGCCGCGAGCAGGCGCGAGCGTGCGACGATTGGAGCGAGCGCGATCGCGAGATGACCAGGAAGCGGTGAAGCGGATCGCGGGAGATGTCCGCATCGAGGCGAGGCTCGAGGAAGCCTCGAGCACGTCGGCCCGGAAGGCAGCCTGAGAGGACCCGGGCCGGCTTTGCGGGGCGGCGCCGGCGCCCGCGGTTCCCAAGGCCATCCGTAATCCAAGTCGCATAATATGTATTATGTAAACCCGCATCCGTGACGAGGTCCCGGGCTGCCCGCCGACCCGTCGCCGTCCTCGACTCGAACCGCCCCGGCGCCCCGCACTCCACCCGATCACGCTGCCTCGCCACCACCTCACGACTCGAGCCCGTCGGCTCTCGCCGTCCGGGCTCGTCGTCGTGTGTGCTGCTCCCGCCTCAGCCCGCGACCACCACGTTCAGCAGCTTGTCCTTCACGTGGATCACCTTCTTGATCGCCCCGGCCTCGACGTACTTCTTCACGCGCTCGTCCGCGAAGGCCACCGCCTGCACGTCCTCCTGCGACGCGCCCCGCGGCAGGTCCAGCGTCGCCCGCAGCTTGCCGTTCACCTGCACGGCCACCGTCACCGTGTCCTCGACGGTCAACGCCGGGTCGAACGCCGGGAACGGCTCGTGCGCCAGCGTGTTCGTGTGTCCCATCCGCGACCACAGCTCCTCGGCCAGGTGCGGCGCGAACGGCGCGATCACGAGCACGAACGGCTCGAGGATCTCGCGCGAGCGCGTGGTCATGGGATTGATCTCGTTCACGAACACCATCATCTGCGAGATGGCCGTGTTGAACTTGAGGTCCTCGACGTCCTGGCCGACCTTCGCGATCGTCTTGTGGAGCACGCGCATCGCCTCGATCGGCGCCGGCTCGCTCGTGAACGCGTTCGAGCCGTCCTCGTTGACGTACAGGCGCCACACGCGGTCCAGGAACCGCATGATGCCTTCCACGCCCTTCGAGCTCCACGGCTTCATGGCTTCGAGCGGCCCCATGAACATCTCGAAGATGCGCAGCGAATCGGCGCCGAACTGATCGATCATCTCGTTCGGATCGACGACGTTGCCCCAGCGCTTCGACATCTTGCGCCCGTCCTCGCCCAGGATGATGCCCTGGTGCACGAGCTTGACGAACGGCTCGGGCGTGCTCACCACGCCGATGTCGTAGAGCACCTTGTGCCAGAAGCGCGCGTACAGCAGGTGCAGTACCGCATGCTCGGCGCCGCCCACGTACAGGTCGACCGGCATCCAGTACTTCTCCTTGGCCGGGTCGACGAGCGCGTCGGGGTTCTTCGGGTCGATGAAGCGCAGGTAGTACCAGCACGAGCCGGCCCACTGCGGCATCGTGTTCGTCTCGCGGCGCGCGGGCGCACCCGTCGCGGGATCCGTCGCCTTCAGCCACTCCTCGGCGTTCGCGAGCGGGCTCTCTCCCGTGCCCGAAGGCTTGTACTCCTTGAGGTCCGGCAGGCGCAGCGGCAGCTGGCTTTCCGGCAGCGGCCGGTGCTGGCCGTCCGTCCACACGATCGGGAACGGCTCGCCCCAGTAGCGCTGCCGCGAGAACGCCCAGTCGCGCAGCTTGTAGTTCACGGCCTTCTGCCCGAGCCCGCGCTCGGCGAGCCACGCGGTGATCTTCGGGATCGCGTCCACGGGCTTGAGCCCGTCGATCGAGAACGCGCCTCCGGGCGCGGTCGAGTTCACGATCGTGCCCTCGTCGGTCTCGGTGAACGCGGCGCCCTGCACGTCGCCGCCCGAGACGACCTCGCGAATCGTGAGTCCGAACTCCTTCGCGAACTCCCAGTCGCGCTCGTCGTGCGCGGGCACGGCCATGATCGCGCCGGTGCCGTAGCCCATCATCACGTAGTCGGCGATCCAGATCGGCAGCTTCTCGCCGTTCACGGGATTGATCGCGTGACCGCCGGTGAAGACGCCCGTCTTCTTCTTGTCCTGCTGGCGCTCGAGGTCGCTCTTGCGCCGCGTCGCCTCGACGTACGCGGACACGGCTTCGCGCTGCGCCGGCGTCGTGAGCACGTCGACGAGCGGATGCTCGGGCGCGAGCACCATGTACGTCGCGCCGAACAGCGTGTCCGGGCGGGTCGTGAAGATGCGCAGGTTGCCCTTCACGCCGTCGATCGCGAAGTCCACTTCGGCGCCGGTCGATCGCCCGATCCATTCCTTCTGCATGATGAGCGTGCCGTTGGGCCACTCGACCAGGTCGAGATCGTCGAGCAGGCGGTCGGCGTACTCGGTGATCTTCAGCACCCACTGGCGCATCGGCTGGCGAATGACTTCGAAGCCGCCGACCTCGCTCTTGCCGTCCACGACTTCTTCGTTCGCGAGCACCGTGCCCAGCTCGGGGCACCAGTTCACGGGGATCTCGGCGACGTACGCGAGCCCGCGCTCGTAGAGCTTGAGGAAGATCCACTGCGTCCAGCGGTAGTACGCCGGATCGGTGGTGTCGACCTCGCGGTCCCAGTCGTACGACAGCCCCGCGCGCTGCATCTGCTGGCGGAAGTTGTCGATGTTCTGCTTCGTCGTGATCGCCGGATGCACGCCGGTCTTGACCGCGTACTGCTCCGCCGGAAGCCCGAACGCGTCCCAGCCCGTGCAGTGAAGAACGTTGAAGCCCTTCATGCGCTTGTAGCGGCTGAGGATGTCCGTCGCCGTGTAGCCCTCGATGTGGCCCACGTGCAGGCCGGCGCCCGAGGGGTACGGGAACATGTCGAGGCAGTAGAACTTCGGCTTCGAGAGGTCCTCGCCGGCGGCGAAGGTCTTGTGGTCCAGCCAGTACTTCTGCCAGCGGGGTTCGACTTCGGCGAAGGGGAAACGCTTGCTCATGGGCTCTTCCGGGTGAAGGTGGAGCGCGGAAGATAGCGGAAGTGCCGAGCGATCGTCACGCCTTGCGGGGCACTCGGGCGGCGCGCCACATGCAGCTCACTCGGCCAGCGGCCGAGCGCCTCTCCCCAGAAGTCTCAGGCGCCCGCGACCTCGCGCGTGGCCATCTCGAGCGCGAGCCGCACGTCGGTGCGTCCGCCCTTCCACGCCGCTTCGGCGCGGTAGACCGCGTCGAGCCCGCGCGCGAGTCCGCGCGGATCCTTGCGGCGCCCGAGCACCGCCGAGGCTTCGCGGAACCGCGCCCAGCCGCCGAGCGCGCCGCCGACGAGATTGGCGAGCGAGAAGAGAATGCCGCCTTCGCTCTCCCCTTCCGTGATGATGCGCCCGAGCCGCTTCGCCGCGAGCGCCACGTCGCCCTTGGCGACCGCGACGAGATACTCGTCGAGCTCGGCGCCGACCACCGGCCGCGAGACTTCCGCGACGTCGGCCTTCGTCAGCTTGCCGGCCTTCGCGCACCACGCGGCGAGCTTGCCGAGTTCGTTGAAGAACGTCGGCGTCTCCCCTTCGCACGCCTGCACGAGCGCTTCGAGGGCGCCCGTCTCGGCGGTCAGTCCCTCGCGTTCGAGCCGGCGCCGTCCCCACGCGAGCAGGTCGGCGGAGTTCGGCGGATCGGCCTGCCAGCGCACGGCGGCGGCCGAGCGCGCCGGTGCGAGCTTCGCGCGCTCCTTGTCCGCTGCCGACTCGACGAGCACGAGGCACGAATCGCCCGCGGGGCGCGACATGCCCTCGGCGAGCGCGGCAACGCGCTTCTCGCTGCGCAGCAGGTCCTCGACGTCGAACACGATCGTGAGTTCGCGCGGCGAGAACATGGACACGTTGTGGAACGCCGCGAGGATCTCGTCGACGCCGTTCTCGCGCACCCACAGCACGCGCGCGATCGGCGCGTCCGGAACGGCCTGCGCCCAGGCGCGGCGCCACTCCGAGAGGAACGCGGCCTTCAGCGACTCGTCGTCACCCTCGATCCAGAGCGTCGAAGGGAACTTGCCCGCATACGCTCCGTCGAGCAGCGCGAAACCCCCGCTCGGCGCGACGGCCTTCGCGGCGGTGCGCTTCGCGGGCGCACCCTCACCAGCCTTCGACCGACCGGCTGAGGATTTCGTCGGAGATTTTGTCGACGGCTTCTTTTCGGGCATCGAGCGGGTCTCGCGCCTTCTGGCCGGGAACGTCCACGGTGTAGTAGTTCACCGTGCGGACGATCTCGTCGGTCCACAGCTCGCGGTTCTTGACGAGGTCCTTGAACGTGACCTGCACGCCGATCGTGATGCGGTACTCCTGCGCCTCGGAGGCGTTCGTGAACCCGAACACGGCGTTCTTGTACTGCGTCACCCGGCCGCGCACCACGCAGTTCGCGGACTTCTCGTCCACGACCTTGAGGTGGTTGTCGCGCACGAAGCGCTGCGACACCGCGGTGGTGATCTCCTGCTCCAGCGTGTACTCGGTCGTGCCGTTCTCGAACACCGGAATCGCGACCGACTTCAGGTGCGACGGCAGCAGCGCCGGGCTGGTCGTGTAACCGCACGAGGCAAGCGAAAGCCCCGCGGCCAGCAGCGCGGCCAGCGAGGCCGCGCGAAGGGCGCGGGGCTTGCGGTCAGGCGGCGGAAGAATGGGACTGGGCCTCGTCTTCCTTCGAGTGGATGGCGTAGAGCTTCATGCGGTAGCGGAGCTTGTCGCGCTTCAGGTTCAGCATCTCCGCCGTGCGGCTCTGGTTCCACTTGGTAGCATACGAGGCACGCATGATCAAGGAACGCTCGAGTTCCTCGACGAGCGGCTCGAACGGGATCCCTCCCGCCGGGATCACGCCCTGCAGGACGTCGTCCACGCGCTGGCCGAGCGAGGCCTCCGACGCGGCGCGGGCGCGCGGCGCCAGCTTGAGGTGCTGGACGTCGAGCACTTCGGCGTTCTCGAGCAGGATCGTGCGCTCGAAGAGGTTCTTCAGCTCGCGGATGTTGCCCGGCCAGGCGTACTCGACGAGCACGCGCTGCGCCGACGCCGACATCTCGCGGAACGGCTTCTTGAACTGCTTCGAGAAGCGCTCCATGAAGAGCCGCGCGAGCGGCACGACGTCCTCGTGACGGTCGCGCAGCGGCGGCACGAAGAGGGGCACGACCTTGAGGCGGTAGTACAGGTCCTCGCGGAAGCCGCCCTCGCGGACCATCTTCTCGAGGTCCTGGTTGGTCGCCGAGATGATGCGCAGGTTGACCGAGATGTCCTTCGTGCCGCCGACGCGCTTGAACGTGCGGCGCTCGAGCACGCGGAGCAGCTTCACCTGGAGCATCGGCGCCATTTCACCGATCTCGTCGAGGAACAGCGTGCCGCCGTTCGCGAGCTCCATGAGGCCGAGCTTCTGCGCGCGCGCGTCCGTGAACGCGCCCTTCTCGTGACCGAACAGCTCGCTCTCGAGCAGCTCGCCCGGGATCGCGGCGCAGTTGATCTCGACGAACGGCTGCGAGTGCCGCGCGCTCATCCGGTGGATGAGGTTCGCGAAGTACTCCTTGCCCGTTCCGCTCTCGCCCTCGATGAGGACGCTTGTGGTGTCGCCGCGCGCCACCTGCTCGGCGATCGCGTACGCCTCCTGCATCGCCGGGCTCGCCGAGTGCAGGTAGTCGTCGTCGGCGAACGCCTGATGGCGCAGCCGCCGCAGTTCGAGCCAGATCTTCTGCGACTCGAGCGCGCGCGCCGCGATGGCGAGCAGTTCCTCCGCCTGGAACGGCTTCTTCACGAACCAGAACGCGCCGGCGCTCATGGCTTCGACGGCCGTCTCGAGTTCGCCGAACGCGGTCATGAGCACGACCGAAACCTCCGGCTGCAGGCGCTTCACTTCGCGCAGCAGGTCGAGGCCCGTGCCGTCCGGAAGCTTGAGATCGAAGAACGCCATGTCCGGCATGTCGCGCTCGATCGCCGCGCGCGCCTCGCGCACCGAGCCCGCGCTCGTGACCGTGTAACCGTCGTTCTCGAGGGCCTGGCAGACGAAGTGCCGGATGGAGTCCTGATCGTCCACGACCAGGATGTTGGCCTTGCTCATGACTTGCCTCCATGGGAATCCAGCGGAAGCTCCACGCGGAACGTGGCGCCCCGGCCGGGCTCGCTCTGCACGGTGAGATGGCCACCATGCCTCTTGACGATGTCGTGTGTGATGTAGAGCCCGAGCCCCGTTCCGCCGGGCTTGGTCGTGAAAAAGGGTTCGAAGAGCGTCTTGCAGGTGGCCTCGTCGATGCCCGGGCCTTCGTCGGTCACGCTCGCGATCACCGACTGCGGTGTCGCGCGGCGCCGGCCGCGGCCGTTGGCCGCGTGCGTTTCGGCGCGCACCGTGATCGTCGAGCCGGGCGAAGACGCCTCGGCGGCGTTCTTCACGAGGTTGATGAACACCTGCTGCATCTGGTCGCCGTCGTGCGGCACGAGCGGCAGCGTCGCCGGCAGCTCGTACGCGACCTTCACCTCGCGCGTCGCGAGCAGCCCTTCGAGCGACTGCTCGGCGCGGTGCAGCGTCTCGTCGAGGGGACGCGGCTGCAGGTCGAGCCGGCGCGGATGCGTGACGTCGAACAGTTCCTGCACGATGCGGTCGAGACGCTTGATCTCCGACAGCACGAAGTCGACGTTCTTCTTCTGCTTCTCGTCGCCGCTCACGACCTTGGCGAGATGCTGCACGCCCATCGTGATCCCGGTGAGCGGATTGCGGATCTCGTGCGCGACGCTCGACGTGAACCGGCCGAGCGCGGCGAGCCGGTCCAACTGCCGCGCGTGTTCCTCCGCGCGCTTGATCGGCGTGAGGTCGAGGAACGTCGCGAGCGAGCCGTACACGTTGCCGTGGTCGTCGCGCAGCGCGGACGTCGTGAGCCGCACGGGCAGCACCGACCCTTCGCGCGTGACGAGGTGCGTCTCCTGCCGCTGGACGTCGAGGCCGCGCGCGAGCGTGCCCGCGAGCACGGACTCGCCCTCGGCGCCGAACACCTCGCCCACGGAATGCCCGAGCGCGTCGGCTTCCTTCCAGCCGAGCAGGTCCTCCGCGGCGCGGTTGAAGCTGAGCACTTCGCCGTGCAGGCCGAACGCGACGAGCGCGCTCGCCATGGAGTCGAGCACGTGCTGCTGGAAGCGCTGGCTGCGGCGCAGGTCCTGGAACAGCCGCGCGTTCTCGACCATCGGCGCGACCGACAGCGCGATGGATTCGACGAGCGTGACGTCGGCCGCGGTGAGCGGCGGCGCGTGCATGCCGCGCGCGGCGCCGATGATGCCGAGGCTCGGCATGCGGTCGCACGACAGGCAGCGGCGCTGCGTCTCCTCGCGGTCGTGCGCCCACGTCGCCGCGGCCGCGCCCCCGGGAGGCGCCATCATCGACGCGTCGCCGAGCAGGCAGCGATCGCAGCTCGGTGCGCCGCCGTCGGACTGGCTGCGCTGGAGCGGCACGGTGGCCATGGAGCCGAGACGCCGGAAGACTTCGTGCAGCGGATGCGACTCCGGCAGGTGCGCGGGCGGATGACGGCGGCAGTCGAGGTGCAGCAGCGTCCGGTTGAGCCAGATCGCGCGCGAAAGCGAACCGCGGTCGCCCACCATCGGGATCTCGAGCGACACGGTCGCGTCGGGCCCCGTCCCTCCCGTCGTCCACGCTCCCGTCAGGACGCCGCGCTCGTGATCGATGAGCAGCAGGCACACCTGGTCGAAGCCGAACGCACGCTGGAGATAGCGCGTGACCGTCCGCGTGGTCTCGGACGCGTCCTGCGTGGTGGTGAGGCTGCCCGCGACTTCCCGCAGCGAGACCAGCTGGACGTTGGTCTCGATCAGCCGCCGGTGGCTGCGCTCGAGCTCCTCGACCATTTCGGCGAGGGTGTGCACGAGCACGTCCGTGTCGGCCAGTCCGACCGTCGCGGCGTGAGCCGAACGGTCGGAAAGCCCGCGGACCTCGTCCACCCGGCGCAGCAGTGCGCGCAGGGCTTCGTTGTGCGCTTCAGCCATGGAACCACGTCAGCGCCGTCGGAAGGGGACCTCCGGCGCGGTCTCAGGAGCGAGACCTGCGGGCGCGCCGCCGTTGGGCGGGGTTGGCGGCGCGCCTCGAGTTCTACTGCGGGCTCAGCGCCCGCGATGGATCAGGCGTTGTCGACGAAGTCGCGAACGCACTGCGCCACGTAACGAATCTGCTCTTCCGAAAGCTCCGGATAGATCGGGAGCGCGATCGTCTCGGCGGCCGCGGCCTCCGACACCGGCATCGAGCCTTCCTTGTATCCGAGGTGCGCGAAGCACTTCTGCACGTGCAGCGGCACCGGGTAGTACACCTCGCAGCCGATGTTCTTCTCGCCGAGGAACTTCTTCAGCTCGTCACGCTTCGGCACGCGGATCACGTACTGGTTGTAGATGTGACGCGTGCGCGTGTCGTGGTACGGACGGCCGACGCGCGAGCCTTCGAACAGCTGGTTGTAGAGCGCGGCGTTCTTCGCGCGGCCCTCGCTCCAGCGGTCGAGGTGGCGCAGCTTCACGCGCAGGATCGCGGCCTGGAGCGCGTCGAGGCGCGAGTTCGTGCCGACGAGCGAGTGGTAGTACTTCGGCTTCGCGCCGTGGTTGCAGAGGAGCCGGGCCTTCTCGGCCAGCTCGGGATTCTGCGTCACGATCATGCCGCCGTCGCCCGCGCCGCCGAGGTTCTTCGACGGGAAGAACGAGAACGTGCCGAAGTCGCTCATCGAGCCCGAGCGCTTGCCTTCCCACTCCGAGCCGATCGACTGCGCCGCGTCTTCGATGAGGAAGAGCTGGTGCTTGTCGCAGATGGCCTTGATCGTCGGCATGTCGCAGCACTGGCCGAACAGCGACACGGCCACGACCGCTTTCGTCCGCGGAGTGATCGCGGCTTCGAGCAGGTGCGTGTCCATGTTGTACGTCTTCGGGTCGACGTCGACGAACACCGGCGTGGCGCCGTTGTTCGCGATCGTGCCGGCCGTGGCGAAGAACGTGTACGCCGGGCAGATGACTTCGTCGCCGGGGCCGATGCCGAGCGTCCAGAGCGCCAGAAGGATGGCGTCGGTGCCCGACGCGCAGGCGACGGCGTGCGCCGTCTGCGAATACCGCGCGACTTCCTGTTCGAGGGCGCTCACCTCGGGGCCGCCGATGAAATGGCAGCTCTCCATGACGCCCTGCACCGCGGCGTCCACCTCGGTGCGGATGGTGTCGTACTGCGCGCGGAGGTCGAGGAGCGGCACCTTGATCGTCGTGTTCGTGGACATCGGATCTCCCTCGGGTCGGATGGGGGCCGGACGCGCGATTACGCGTCCACCCAGCCCTGGTTCTCGAGCAACTGTTCGACGGGCACCGGGCGCACCGGGCGCGCGGGCTTGCCCATCACGAGCGTGCGCGGTTCGACGTCCTTCGTGACCGTCGAGCCGGCCGCCACGAGCGCGTCCTCCCCGACCACACCCGGCAGCGTGACGCTGCCGGCGCCGATACGGCCGCCCTTCTTCACGGTGACGCCCTTGAAGTGCTTGAAGCGCTCCTGCGTGCGGCCGACGAAGTTGTCGTTGGACGTGACCACGCCGGGCGCGATGAAGACGCGGTCCTCGAGCGTGGAGTAGGCGCACAGGTAGCTCTCGCTCTCGAGCTTGCAGTAGCGGCCGACACTGCAGAAGTTCTCGACCGTGACGCCGCGGCCGACGATGGTGCCGCGGCCGACGGTGACGTTCTCACGGACGGTGCAGAGGTCCGCCATGAGCACCTTGCCGTCCACGGCCGCGCCGCGGTACAGCACGACGCCCGTGCCGACGATGCTCACGTCGCCGACGGTGAGCGGCGGCAGTTCCTGCTCCTTCGTCGTCGCCGAGTTCGCCGCCTTCATGGGCAGCTTGCCGAGCGAGGCGAAGTCGTCGATGCGGACGTCGTTGCCGACGACCGTGTCGGCGTGGATCACGACGTAGTTGCCGAGCTTGCAGCCGGTGCCGAGCTTCACGTTGGCGCCGATCACGCAGCCCTCGCCCATCGTCGTGCCGGCGCCGACCGTGGCGCTCGGATGAATCGTGCCGCTCATGCGACCTCCTGGGGCAGCGGCGTGATCGTCACGGGCGTTCCGCCGTTCTTGAGCGAGCGCTGCGCCGCGTCGAGCACCTTCACCACGCGAAGGCCGTCGAGGCCGTCGGTGAGCGGCTTCTTGCGGTCGCGCACGCACTCGACGAAGTGGGCGCACTCGAGCTTGAGCGGCTCCTGCAGCGAGATCTTGGGGATCAGGATGTCGCCGTTGCGCACGGTGAGCGAGTCGCCGTACGAGACGACCTCACCCGCGCGGTCCACGCCCTTGTCGTACACCTTGATCTTCTCGCTCGCGTCCATGTCGTCGAAGACGACCATCTTCTGCGAGCCGACGACCGTGAACTTGCGCAGCTTGTGCGGATCGAGCCACGACACGTGCACGTGCGCCATCTTGCCGCCGGGGAACTTGAGGTCGACGAACACGACGTCCTCGATCCCCTTCTGCAGGAAGTCCGAGCCGCGCGCGCAGACGTCGGTCGGCTCCATGCCGAGCAGGTGCAGCACGACGGAAAGGTCGTGCGGCGCGAAGCTCCACAGCGCGTTCTCGTCCTTGCGGACCTTGCCGAGGTTCACGCGCTGGCAATAGATGTAATAGACCTCGCCGAGCGTGCCGTCGGTGACCATCTTCTTCATGTACTGCACGCCCGGGTGGTAGAGCAGCAGGTGCCCGACCATGAGGATCAGGTTGCGCTCCTTGGCGAGCTTGCAGAGCTCTTCCGCGTGCGCGACCTCGAGCGTCAGCGGCTTCTCGACGTACACGTCCTTGCCGGCCTCGAGCAGCACCTTCGCGAGCGGGTAGTGACCCGGCGCGGACGCGGACACGACGACACCCTTGATCTCCGGGTCCGCCGCGACGAGCGACACGTCGGCGTAAGCCTTCACGCCCGGGTACTGCGCGGCCGTCTTCTCGAGACGCTTCGGGTCGGCGTCACACACCGCCACCAGGCGCGCTCCGGCCAGGTTGGCGAAGTTGCGCACCAGGTTGGCGCCCCAGTCTCCCGTTCCGACGACTGCGATTCCGATCCGTTCCGACACACGTCCTCCGTCCATGCGGCCGACTGCTGTATTCGATCGAGGGTTGACCCGAGAACATCCTCTCGGAAGCGGGCACGCTAACCCGCTCGCCCGGGGTGGTCAAAAGCCCCATTCGCTCAAGCGGCCAGTGGTTCGATTCCTTCGACTCGGTTGCGTCCGTTGCCCTTGGCGAGATACAGCGCGCGGTCCGCGGCCTCGATCAGCGAGACGACCGTCTCGCCGTCGTGCGGGAACGCCGAGATGCCCGCGCTCACCGTGATGGCCCCCGCGGCGGCCAACGGGAAGGCGTGCTCCTCGACCGTCGCGCGCAGCCGTTCGGCCACGGCGGCGGCGCCCGGCCGTTCCGTCTGCGGGAGGATCACCGTGAACTCGTCACCGCCGTACTTCGCCACGAGGTCCCAGGACCGCACCTGACGGGCGAACAGCTGCGCGAGTTCCTTGAGCAGGAAGCTGCCGCGCAGGTGCCCGTTGCGGTCGTTGTAGCCCTTGAGGTTGTCCACGTCGAGCATGAGCAGCGACAGCGGCTGGCGGAAGCGCTGGGCGCGCTTCACCTCGCGGCGCAGCGCCGTCTTGAGGTAGCGGTAGTTGTAGACCTGCGTGAGGTCGTCGGTGACCGCGAGCTTTTCGAGGTCCTCTCCCAGCCGCATGTTCTCGAGCATCGTCCCGGTCCAGGCGGCGAGCATCACGAGCGTGCGCGCGTCGCGCAGCTGGAAGCGCGTCGCGCCACGGCGGCGGTAGAGCGCGAGGTAACCGAGTTCGGTCTCACGCATGCGCAGCGGCAGGAAGAGCGCGGGTCCGCACTCGATACCGGCGCACGGCACTTCGGTGACGCCCCGGTCGCTCTCGCCGAGATCGCTGATCGCGCGCGGCGAGCCCGAGAGCATCAGGGTGCGTTCGAACGGTCCGGGTGTGGCGGGCCCTTCGGCCGGCGCCGGTCCGGGTTCGCCCCGGCGGAGCGACGTGCGCTCGACCTGGCGGCCGTTGATGAGCGCGACCACGGCGCCGTCGGCGTCCGCGATCATGAGCGCATGGCGGAGTACGGCCGAGACCAGTTCCGCGCGCGTGCGGGGAGCGGCTCGTCCGGAGAGCTCGACCAGTGTGGCGAGAAGTTTTTCGCGACCTTGCATGGTGGGGTTCCGAGTCTGTTGGGGGAAAATCCCACGATGAGGTGGCAATGGCTGTGCCACTTCACCCGACCCGGTTCGACCCCTTTCCCGCCGCGGCGAAGCGCAGCCCCAGCCAGACCGTGCGCCCACCGAAGATCGCCAGTCCGGCGATCAGGAGCGTCCACAGCGCGGCCCGCTGGAACTGGTTCCAACGGGCAACGCGGCGTTGAGCTTGGCGTACACGACCAGGGCGTAGCGCAGCGCGCGGCGGTGAGCGCGGCGCTCATGACGCCTGCACCCCGAGCCAGGTGCGCGCCTCGGCGGCGGTCCTGCCGCCGGGACGACGCGGTTTTCGCCCGAATCGCCCCGTGCATTCCGCACGGCGGAAAAATCGCCGGTGTGATTTTGACCAACCTTGCCGGAGCGCCGGGCAACCCACAGCCGGGTCGCCCCGAGCAGGAAGGCCTTCTCCCGGGCGAGCGTGAAGCCCGCCCCGGTCATGTCGGCGACCAGCTGGGGGCCGTGGCCGAACTCGAAAATGGAGGCGCTCAGGTAGCGGTAGGCGCTCGGGTCGGGCGACAGCCGCCCGAACAGCGGGATCATGTGCCGCACCCAGAACGCATGGAACGGGTGCAGCGGTCCCGGCGCGGGCGCGCTCGCCTCGAGCACGACGAGCGTGCCGCCGGGCCTCAGGACGCGCGCGAGTTCGGCCATCGCCGCGGGACGCGGGCGCAGGTTGCGCACGCCGAAGGCGATCGTGACCGCGTCGAGCGCGCCGTCGCGCAGCGGCAGGTGGAACGCGTCGGCGCACGCCAGGCGCGGCGCCCAGCCGGTGCGGCCCTGCTGCTCCTGCGCCACCTCGAGCATCGCGAAGCTCACGTCCATGCCGAGCACCACGCGTCCGGGGCGGCGCAGTCCGGGCAGCGAGACGCCGCTGCCGGTGCACAGGTCGAGCACGACTCGCGCATCCTCGGGCACCGCGCGCCACATCGCGTCGCGCCACGCGCCGTCCTGCCCCAGCGTCATCACGCGGTTCAGGAAGTCGTAACGCCCGGAGACGTCGTCGAACATCGACGCCATCTCGGTGGCCGCGTGCGGCTCGAATCTCGGCTGGAGGATTGGACATGAGAGAGGGCCGCAGCGTGGAGGAATCAGTGGTGCGCCCGACAGGAATCGAACCTGTAACCTTCAGCTCCGGAGGCTGACGCTCTATCCATTGAGCTACGGGCGCACGCTTGCGGCCCGCGTTTAACGCACACGGCGCGCGGGCGTCGTCACTGCCCGGACCGCGGCACGGTAAGCGGTTGCAGCGCGGCCGCGATCTCCCCCCGGCGCTCCTCCAGCCACGGCGGCAGGCACAGCGCGCCGCCCAGCTTTTCGGCCGGTTCGTCCACGGCGAAGCCCGGCGCGTCGGTCGCGACCTCGAACAGCACGCCGCCGCTCTCGCGAAAATAGTTCGAGCGGAAGTACCGCCGGTCGAGCACCTCGCCCGGCGCGGGCCTTTCCGCTGCGACGCCGCGCGCAGTCGCCAGCTGGTGAGCCTCGTCCGCGGCCCGGAACGCGACGTGATGGATCGCGCCCGCCGCCATGCGGCCCGCCGCGGCGGCCGGCGCCTCGAGCACGTCCACATGCGCGCCGCCTGCCGGCTGCACCCGAGGCGCGGGCGAGACCGGCGGCGCTGCACGCGCCAGCCGAACGCGCGGCGCAGCACGCAGCGTGCCGGCCGCGTCGTTGACGGTGAGAGGGTCACCGCGTGCAGGCCGAGGATCGCGCTGCTCGCGCCGGGCCCGGCGTGCTCGACCAGTTCGATGCGCAGGCCGTCCGGATCGTCCAGCGCCAGTGCGCGGTCGCCGAAGCGGCCGGGGACGGCGCGTCACCGGCACGCCGAGCTGCTTCAGGCGCTGCCGCCAGTGCGGCAGCGTGCCACTCGGCACGCGCGAACGCGAGCGTCGTCGCCTGCCCCGCGCCGGCTTGCCGTCGCGCTCGGACGCGCCAACTCGCGAAGTAGGTCACCAGCGTGCCGGGCGCCCCCAGAGGCGTTGCCGAAGTACAGATCGGTGCGCGCGGCGCGTCGAAGTTCACCTGTGCGCTTGACCAGCCGCAGCCCGAGCACGCGCACCCAGAAGTCCGTCGTGGCCTGCGCCGACGACGCGATCGCCGTGACGTGATGCAGCCCAGCGACGCTCACGCCGATCAGCCCCGGCCGGTCACGCGCAGCACTTCGGCCACGTCCTTGTCGCCGCGTCCCGAGAGGTTCACGAGCACGCGCGCGTTCGGCCCGAGCTTCTTGCCCTCACGCAGCGTCCACGCGAGCGCGTGCGAGGATTCGAGCGCGGGCAGGATGCCCTCGAGGCGCGAGAGCGTCTCGAACGCGGCGAGCGCCTCTTCGTCCGTCGCGTGTGAGTACTCCGCGAGGCCCTGGTCGTTCAGCCACGCGTGCTCGGGCCCCAGGGCCGGATAGTCGAGTCCGGCGGACACCGAGTGCGTCTCGCGCACCATGCCGTTCTCGTCCTGGAGGATCAGCGTGCGCGTGCCGTGCAGCACGCCGACCGAATGCTCGGGCACGCGCGCGGCGTGCTTGCCGCTCGCGATGCCGTGGCCCGCGGCTTCGACGCCGACCTTGCGCACCGAAGCGTCGCCGAGGAACGCGTGGAAGAGCCCGATCGCGTTGCTGCCGCCACCGACGCACGCGACGAGCACGTCGGGCAGGCCGCCCGCGAGCGCGTCGAACTGCGCGCGCGCCTCGATGCCGATCACGCGGTGGAAGTCGCGCACCATGACCGGGAACGGATGCGGTCCGAGCACCGAGCCGAGAATGTAGTGCGTGTCGCGCACGCGCGTGACCCAGTCGCGCAGCGCTTCGTTCACGGCGTCCTTGAGCGTGCGCGAGCCCGAGTCGACTTCGCGCACCTCGGCGCCCAGCAGCCGCATGCGCTCGACGTTCAGCTTCTGGCGGCGCGCGTCCTCGCTGCCCATGTACACGACGCACTCGAGCCCGAAGCGCGCGGCGGCCGCCGCGGTCGCGACGCCGTGCTGGCCCGCGCCCGTCTCGGCGATCACGCGCGGCTTGCCCATGCGCTTGGTCAGCAGGCACTGGCCGATCGTGTTGTTGATCTTGTGCGCGCCCGTGTGGAGCAGGTCCTCGCGCTTGAGGAACACGCGGCAGCCCGCGGCCTCGGAGAAGCGCTTCGCCTCGATCACCGGCGTCGGACGGCCCGCGAAGTCGCGCAGCGTCTCGTGCAGGTCGCGCTGGAACTCGGCGTCGCCCTGCGCGCGGACGTATTCGCGCTCGAGTTCTTCCAGCGCGTGGATCAGCGTTTCGGGGACGAACTTGCCGCCGTAGGGGCCAAAGTGGCCGCCGGCATCAGGACTACTGACGGATGCGCTCATCACTCTCCCTCACCGCGGCGACGAAGCGCCGCACGCGTGTCGGGGTCCTTGATGCCGGGGCAGATCTCGAGGCGGGACGATGCGTCCACGCCGAACGGCCGCAGCCCCGGCGATCGCGGCGGCGACGTTGTCGGGGTCGAGCCCGCCCGCGAGCAGAACGGCCGCTCGCCGCAGAGCACTGCGCGCCGCGTTCCCACGGGAAAGGTCTGGCCCGTGCCGCCGTCCATGCCGGCCTTCGCGGTGTCGAGAAGCACGAGGTGCGGCGTGGGCGGCAACTCGCCGTGCAGCGCGCCGTCCTCCGAAACTCCGAGCCCGAACGCGCACGGCAGCGGGAAGTCCGCGGGCCAGTCCGCCGGTGAGACTCGGTGCAGCTGGATGCGCGAGGCGCCCGCGGTCCGGGCGAGCGCGAGCGCTTCGTCCGGCGGTCACGCGCCAGCACCGCCACGCCCACCGCGCCGGGCAACGCGGCGACGATCTCCCCCGCGGCGGCCGGATCGATCCCGCGCGGGCTCGACGCCTTCACGATGAAACCGAGCCAGTCGGCGCCGCACTCGAGCGCCCACGCGGCGTCCTCGCGGCGCGTGAGGCCGCACACCTTCACGATCGTGCGGCGCGCGCTCGGGGACACGTGGGCGCGGCTCACGCGCCGCGAGCGGGCCGCGCCGAGCGCCGCGAGCGTGGCCGCGGGATCGGCGCTAGTCATGAACACCTCGCCCATCAGCACCGCGTCGCAGCACGTCTCGCGCAAGCGCGTGAGGTCTTCGGGGCGCGACAGGCCGCTCTCGGCGACCGCGACGACGTGTTCCGGCAATCGCGGCAGGAGCCGGATGCTCGTCTCGAGGCTCACTTCGAACGTGCGCAGCGAGCGGTTGTTGATACCGACGATCGCGGCGCCCGCGCGCAGCGCCGGGCCCAGCTCTTCCTCGTCGTGGATCTCGACGAGCGTGTCGAGCCCGAGCAGCCGCGCCTCGCCGATGAAGCGCGCCATCTCGGCCTCCGACAGCAGCGCGGCGAGCAGCAGCACGGCGTCCGCGCCACGGGCCGCGGCGTCGACGATCTGGTACGAGTCGACGACGAAGTCCTTCATGAGCAGCGGCAGCTTCACGTGCGGGCGCACGTCGTTCATCCACTTCGGGTCGCCGAGGAAGTGATCGACCTCGGTGACGAGCGACACGGCGGCGGCGCCGTTCGCTTCGTACAGCTTGGCG
Source organism: Candidatus Eiseniibacteriota bacterium (assembly GCA_016710095.1). Taxonomy (GTDB): domain Bacteria; phylum Eisenbacteria; class RBG-16-71-46; order RBG-16-71-46; family RBG-16-71-46; genus CAIXRL01. Next base: position 173,871 of record JADJLL010000007.1, read on the forward strand.
GACGCGATCGGGTCCACGTGCTCGTTGAGCAGTCCCTTGGAAGGCGAAGCGCGCTTCACCTCGCAGAGCATCTTGATCGCGCCGGCCTCTCCCCCGCGCCGCAGCGCGCGTTCGAGGCGTCCCGCGGGTTCCGTGCGCACGATGCGGTTGCGGAGCACGTGCGCGGGCACGGCCTCGCTCATCTCCGCGACCCTGCGGCGGCGGTCGGCGACGATGCGCGCGAGGAAGTCCACGCCGCTCACGACGCCACCACCATGCGCGCGTCACCGGTTTCGCGGTCGCGCTCGGGCGCCTGACGGAGCACGAGGCAGCCGCAGATCATGTCGTGCAGCGTCTGGCGCTTGCCGTTCCACAACTGCAGCAGGTAGCCGACGCCGCAGAGCAGCGTCGAGAGCACCTTGGCGAACTGGCGTGCGAGCGCGCGGCCGAAGCCGATGCGGCGGCCGTGCGAGTCGGTGACCGCGAGCCCCATCATTTGCTGGCCGAGCGAGCCCTGCGCGCCCGACGCTTCGAGCGTCGCGCAATAGACCACGGCGAGCGCGAGGCCGCAGGCCTCGGCGGTGAGCGCCGTCTTGTCACCCCACTCGTCGTCGTACGAGAGCACCGGCAGGCCGAGCAGCACGCGCAGGATCGCCTGCGGGAAGAAGAGCAGCATGCCGTCGAGAAGCATGGCGACGAGACGCCGCCAGAAGCCCGCGTACGGAAGCGCCGGTTCGGGCGTGCGCGCGTACGTCGGTGCCGCGTATGCCGGAGGCGCCGGTGCTTCGACCGGCGGCGAAAAAGGCAGTGGCGGAGGAGGCATCGTCGCGCCGTATGCCGGCGCCGCGGCGGGCTCGGCGTGCGTCTCCGCGAGCGCGATCGGTTCGCTCACGGCGAGCGGCGCCGCGGGTTCCGGCGTGCCCAGCGTGGCGCCGCAACCCGCGCAGAAGCGATCGGCCTCGGAGGCCTGCCGCCCGCAGCGATCGCAATGCATGTCCGCTCTCCCGCTCAGCCGCGGAACGCGGCCATGTCGGCCAGCTTGCGCGAGGCGTCCCCACTGTCGATCGCCTGCTTCGCGCGCTCGATGCCGGAGGCGAGATCGGGCGTGGTCCCGGCCACGACGAGCGCGGCGGCGGTGTTGAGCACGACGATGTCGCGGCCCGGGCCGGTCTCGCCCTGGAGGATCGCGCGCGTGCGCGCCGCGTTCTCGGAGGCGCTGCCACCCGCGACACCCGAACGATCGGTGTGCGCGAGCCCGTACGCGGCCGGATCGACTTCGTATTCGGTGATCTTGCCGTCGTTCAGTTCGGCGACGTGGTTCTTCGCGAACACCGTCAGTTCGTCCATGCCGTCGCGGCCGTGGACGACCATCGCGCGCTCGCTGCCGAGCGACTGCAGCACTTCGGCGATCGGGCGCACGAGCGTGTCGGAGTACACGCCGAGCAGCTGGCGCGTGGCGCCGGCCGGGTTCGTGAGCGGGCCGAGCACGTTGAAGACCGTGCGGACGCCGAGCTCGCGGCGCGGGCCGACGGCGTGACGCAGCGCGCCGTGGTAGTTCGGCGCGAACAGGAACGTGATGCCGAGGATGTCGAGCGAACGCGCGGCGTCCACGGGCGTCAGGTCGATGCCGACGCCGAGCGACTCGAGCACGTCGGCGCTGCCGGTGCGGCTCGAGACGGCGCGGTTGCCGTGCTTGGCGACCGCGACGCCGCACGAGGCGACGACGATCGCGACGGTCGTCGAGATGTTGATCGTGCCGGCGTTGTCACCGCCGGTGCCGCAGGTGTCGAGCAGCGGCGCACGCCGCGCGTGCAGCGGCGGCACGCGCTGGCGCATCGCCTCGGCGAAGCCGCCGATCTCGTCCGTGGTCTCGCCCTTCATGCGCAGCGCGACGGCGAGCCCGGCGATCTGGGAAGGCGTGGCCTCTCCCGCGAGCACCTGCTCCATCGTGGCGCGCGCGAGTTCGCGCGAGAGATTCTCGTGAGCGACGGCACGGGCGATGGCGGACTGGATCACCGCGGGATACTCCTCTGCTGGCGGCACAGGGTCAGGAAGTTCTCGATGAGCTTCATGCCCTGCCGCGTCAGTACGGATTCGGGATGGAACTGTACGCCCCACGTCTCGTGTTCGACGTGCTTGAGGCCCATGAGTTCGCCCTCGGGCGTCCATGCCACCGGCTCCAGCACCGCGGGGAGCGATTCGCGATCCACGATCAGCGAGTGGTAGCGCGTCGCCTCGAACGGGTTGTCGAGCCCGGCGAAGAGCCCGCGGCCCTTGTGCAGGATCGGGCTGGTCTTGCCGTGCATCAGGCGCGGCGCGCGGATCACCTTGCCGCCGAACACCTCGCCCAGCGCCTGGTGCCCGAGGCACACGCCCAGCACGGGCACCTTGCCGCTGAAGGCGAGCAGCGCCTCCTCGGAGATGCCGGCGTCCTTCGGCTCGCCCGGTCCGGGCGAAATGAGCAGGCCCTCGAGCGGCAGCGCCTGGAGTTCGGCGACCGTCGTCTGGTCGTTGCGGCGCACGTGCACTTCGGCGCCCAGCGTGCCCAGGTACTGCACGAGGTTGTAGGTGAACGAGTCGTAGTTGTCGATGACCGCGATCATCGCGCACCCCGCTCGGCCCGCTGCACCGCCAGCCACAGCGCGCGGCCCTTGTTCATGGTTTCGTCCCACTCGTGCTCGGGCTGCGAGTCCGCCACGATGCCGGCGCCCACGCCCCAGTACGCCTTGCCGTTCGCGTACACGAGCGTGCGGATGGCGATCGCGAGATCGAGGTTGCCGTGATAGTCGAAGTGCCCGACGGCGCCGGCGTAGATGCCGCGGCGCACGGGCTCGAGCGACTCGATGATCTCCATCGCGCGCACCTTGGGCGCGCCCGACAGCGTGCCGGCCGGGAACGTCGCGCGCACGGCGTCGATCGGGGCGAGTTCGCCCTTCACGCGTCCGCGCACGTTGCTGACCAGATGCATGACCTGCGAGTAGCGCTCGATCTTCATGTACTCGTTCGTCTCGACCGTGCCGTATTCGGCGACGCGGCCGACGTCGTTGCGGCCGAGGTCCACGAGCATGACGTGCTCGGCGCGTTCCTTCTCGTTCGCGAGCAGCTCTTCCTCGAGCGCGCGGTCCTCGTCGGCCGTGCGGCCGCGCGGGCGCGTGCCGGCGATCGGGCGCACTTCGATGGTCGTGTCCGTGCGGCGCACGAGCACTTCGGGCGAGCTGCCGACGATCGAGAAATCGCCGACGCGGAGGAAGTACATGTACGGCGACGGGTTCGTCACGCGCAGCGCGCGGTAACCCTCGAACGCGGGCTGCGACACGTCGGCGCTCATGCGGTGGCTGAGCACGACCTGGAAGATGTCGCCGGCGCGGATGTGTTCCTTGGCGGTCTCGACGGCCGCCATGAACTTCTCCTTCGACACGCTGGAGACCGGTTCGCTCGCCTCGCCCCACGCCGGCGGCTCGATCCACGAGAGCGGCTTGCGCAGGCGCTCGACCTCGGCGTTCAGTCGGCCGACGGCCGCGTCGTACGCGGCGTTCGGGTCGTCTCCCCCGCGCGCGTGCGTCACGACCTTCATGGTGTGCGTGAGGTTGTCGAACACGCTCACGACGTCACCGAAGAGGAAGATCGCGTCCGGGACCTGGAGCTCGTCCTTCGCCTGGGTGGGCAGCTTCTCGAACCAGCGCACGGCGTCGTACGAGAGGTAGCCCACGGCGCCGCCGCAGAAGCGCGGCAGGCCGGGCAGCGCGACCGCCTGATGCTCGCGCAGAAGCGCGGCGAGTTCCTCGAGCGGGTGCTTCGTGCCCTTGATGGTCTTGCCGTCGCGATGGATCTCGCACGTTTCGCCGCGCGCGGTGAAGACGAGCGACGGGCGGCTGCCGAGCAGCGAATAGCGCCCCCACTTCTCGCCGCCTTCGACGCTCTCGAGGAGGAACCCGTAAGGGCCGTCGTCGATCTTGCGGAACGCGGAGACGGGCGTGTCGTGGTCGGCGAACACTTCGCGATAGACCGGCACGAGCTTGCCGGTCTTGGCGAGTGCGTGGAACTCGGAGCGAGTGGGAACGATCACGAATGGCCCTTGCCGGAGGGCGCCGCCAACAACTCGCGCGCCTGCCTTCGGGTGGTGTCCGTCACTCGCTCGCCCGCGAGCATGCGCGAAAGCTCCTCGACGCGGTCGGCGGCCGAAAGCACCGCCACCCTCGCCGTGGTGCGGCCGCCGGACACCTGCTTGGAAACGGACAGGTGATGGCGCCCCAACGCCGCGATCATGGGCAGGTGGGTGACACAAATGACCTGGCGGTGCTCGGCGAGGCTCCGGAGGCGTTCCCCCACAGCCTGCGCAACGGCACCGCCGATGCCGGAATCTACTTCGTCGAACACGAGAAGGTCAACGCGGTCACGGGTTTGCAGCGCGCACTTGAGTGCGAGCATGACGCGGGACAGCTCGCCCCCCGAGGCGATCTTCTGGAGCACGCGTGCGGGCTCGCCCGGATTCGCGGTGAAGAGCAGCTGGACGTCGTCGAGGCCGGTCGGCCCGGGCTGGCCCGTGGGCGACGGCGCGACCTCGAAGCTGATCCGCGCGTGCGGGAAGCCGAGCGGCTTGAGCTCCTTGCTCAGGCGCGTGGTCCACTGGGTCGCGGCCGCCTTGCGGGCCGTCGTGAGCGCCTTGCCGGCTGCGAGGCACGCGGCCTCCGCTTTCTCGCGCCGCGCGCGGGCGCGTTCGAGCGCGCCTTCGGAGTCCTCGCCCTCGGCCAGCTCGGTGCGCAGCTCCTCGCGCCAGGCGAGCAGCTCGGCGACCGGACGGCGGTACTTGCGCGTGAGCCGTGCGTACCGCTCGCGGCGCGCCTCGACCTCCTCGAGCGCGGCCGGGTCGGCCTCGAGCTTGTCGAGATAGTCGGCCAGCGTGCGCGCGGCCTCGGCCGCGGCGATCGCCGCCTCGTTCACGGCCGCGACGGTCTCCGGCGAGCGAGCCGTCGAGCGCGGCGGCCTGGTCGAGCGCGTGGCGCGCGGCGCCGAGCGATTCGCCCGCCGCCGACTCGCCCTCGGAGAGCCGCTCGAGCGCGGCGGAAGCCAGCGCGCGCAGCCGGTCGGCGTGCGCGAGACGCGAGGCCTCCTGCTTCAGCTCTTCTTCCTCGCCCTCGGCGAGCTGCGCGTCGTCGAGTTCCGCGGCGGCCGCGCTCAGGTAGTCGCGCCGCTCGGCGAACGTCGCGAGTGATTCCTGCAGCCGCGACAGGTCGCCGTCGGCCTCGCGCAGCGCGGCGAGCGTCTCGCCGTACGCCGCGCGCTGGTCCTCGAGCGCGCCCAGCCGGTCGAGCGTCGCGAGCGCGGCGCCTTCGCGCAGCAGGCTCTGGTGTTCGTGCTGGCCGTGCAGGTCGAGCAGCCACTCGCCGAGCTTCTTGAGCGAGGCGAGTGTGACGCCGGTTTGGTTGACCGTCGCGCGGCTGCGTCCTTCGGCGCTCACCTCGCGGCGCACGATGAGCAGCTCGCCGTCGAAGTCCGTGCCCCATTCGTCGAGCAGCGCGGCGACGCGCTTCGCGGTGTCGCCGCTCAGGCGGAACTCGCCTTCGACGACCGCGGCCTTCGCCCCTTCGCGCACGACATCCGCGTCGGCGCGCGCGCCGACGAGCAGGCCGAGCGACGAGACGACCAGTGACTTGCCCGCGCCGGTCTCGCCGGTGACCGCGTGCAGACCGTCGCCGAGCGCGAGTTCGACGCGTTCGGCGAGTGCGAGGTCACGAATGCTCAAACGTTCCAGCATGTGCGTTCCCGCTTCCCTTCGGGGCGCGACCGTGTGGGAAGAAAGCCCGCCCCCGGAGGGATGCGAGCGTGCGAGGTGGGCGCAGTCTAGCCCAGACCGGTGCGCGCGCGCAGCACGGGAGTGCGCGCCGTGGCGCGTGCACGCGGGTCGTTCAGCGCAGCACGACCATGCGCTTCGAGACGCGCCGGCCGCCCGCCTCGGCTCCGATCAGGTAGAGCCCCGGTGGCAGCGTCGCCGTGTCGAGCGACAAGGTCTCCGTGGCCGCCCGGGCGACACCCGACCAGAGCAGCCGCACCTGCCGGCCGCTCACGTCGAAGAGCGCGGCACGCGCGGCGCCCGCGCCGGGCCACGTGATGCCCATCTGGACGACGCCGCGCGCGGGATGTCGAGACAGCGCGATAGCAGGCAGCGTGAGCAGGCCCGACGCATCCGCGATCGCGCTCCCCTGCTGCGCGAGGCGCATGCCACCCGCGATGTCGCGGACCGTGAACTCGACGGTCTCGCCCGCGAGCGTGTGGAACTGCTGCGCACGGCGGATCGTGAGATCCATCGTGCACGAGTCGGGCGGTACCCGTAGGCCCAGCGTGGTCGTGAGCGATCTCAGATCCATGCCGCGCACCCAGCGCGTGGTCAAGTCCACGCCTTCCGTGTCCCACTCGAAGTAGCCGTTGATCGTTCCCGTCGAATCACCGTCCGTTGCGGTGCCGTCGCCCGGGTCGCCGTCGAAGCTGCAGCGTGAGGGTGCCGGATAGCTCTGGTCGAGCTCGTAGCGATACATGCGCCGTGGGTCCTGCGTCGGCGACCAGATCGCCGGATAGTTCTCGTTGTGGTGGCGCATCTCCCAGTAGAGCGCGCTCCCCCGGCCCGCTCGCCTGCATGGCTTCCCAGAACGGCGGGTTCTCCGCCCAACCCATCGTGATGTCGAGCTTGCCCGAATAGAGGTACATCGGTGCGAACGGTCGCTCGGGAGCGTGTTCGGCGAGCCAGCCCGCGTCGAGCTGCTCGTAGATGTGCCCTCCCTCGCTCGCGGGCAGGTTCGACGCGAGCGTGCCCCACATCGCGTTCGCGAGCCTGCGCAGGCTGCCGTTCCGGATTGAACCAGCAGGTCGTGTCGGGATCGGTGTCGAACGAGTAGTCCGACTTGCCCACGACGGACATCGTCGCGGCGAATCGGTCACCGAGGTGCGTGCCCATCAGTACCGAGCCCGCACCGCCCATCGAGTAGCCGAACGCGTACACGCGCGTCGAGTCGATCGGGAACGTGCGCAGCGCCCAGTCGAGCGTGAAGTTCACCCGGCGCAGCGTGTAGTCCATCACCGTGCCGCTCGTGAGGGCCGGCGTCGCGGTCGACGTGATGTCGTACGTGTCGGCGTAGCCGTACCAGAACGTGTTCTGCCCGTTCGGCAGCCAGTCGTCGAGCCCGAGCACCCACTCGCCCGGATAGCCCGTGCCGTAGATGCCGTCGAGCAGGCTGCCGCCGCGATAGTGCAGCGGCACGAGCAGCGTGGTCTGCGAGAAGGGAATCGCGGGCGGCGACACGACGGCGCAGTCGTAAGCGAGACCGGGACGATTGCCCATCGCCGGCATGAGCGGCGTGTCGTGATCCGGCACGAACAGCGTCCACACCTCGGCGTGATTTCCGTAATGATCGATGGGGTGCTGGTACACCGGCCGCGGAAGCTGGAGCATTTCGCTCACGGATGCGCCCAATGCGTTGGAGCCCGGCGAGACGGTGGTGTTCTCGCCGAAGACGCTGTTCTGCGCGGTGACGGCGTACCAGGCGGCGCCGCTCGCGCTCGCGGTATGGACGAAGAGCCCTCGCGCCGGATCGAGCGCCGTCGCGAGCGAGTCGATCTTGTAGCCGTACGCGACGCTCAAGCCCTGGGACAGATGGCGGTCGTACGCGCTCGAATCCCCGACCGAGCCGACGAGCGTGGCCATGGCGAGATCCGCGTTCGTCGCGATCGGCGACGCCGAGCGATAGACGCGGTACTTCCAGTTGGTTCCCGGCGGGCACGTCCAAGTGAGGAACGTCTGCCCGTCGTGGTGCGTCGCGGCGAGCGAACGCACGGCCGTCGCCGAAGGGCCTGCGGCGCCGAGCGCCGCCATCGCGACGTCGGTGCCTCGGGTCGCCACCGCGCGTGCGTCTGTCCACGTGACGAACGCGCCGCCGAGGCCGTCGGCGGTGACGCGCGTCGCGCTGCTCGGCCGCCACGGTGCAGACCGCGGTGCCCGACGCAGCCCACCCACTCGCGGTCGCGCCGCTCGCATCGAGCCGCGTCGCGTAGACGTCGGCGCCGTCGAGCGCGATGTCGCGCGCGTCGTGCCAGGTGAGGAACAGCCCTCCCGCTCCGTCCGAGGCCAGCGTGGGCGCGATTTGTGCGCCGGCGTGGGGCGCGGCCGCGACGCCTGCCGCGGGCCAGGGCGCGACCGGTGCGCCGTTCGCTCCGAGATGTTGCGCATACACGGCGGCCGTCCCCGAGCGCGCGTCCTGCCAGGTGACGTGGACGCCGCCCGCGGAATCCGCGAGCGCGCCGAACCGTCCCTGCTCTCCCGCCGCGCTCGCGACCGCATTGCCGTCGGCGGCCCAGCCACTCACCGGCGCGCCGGCCGCATCCACGCGGACCGCGCGCAACTGCGTGACGCCGGTGCGGCGATCGCACCAGCGCGATCGCGCCGCCGGAGGCGTCGCTCACGAGACGCGGCGCATACTGGTTCCCCGCAGCGGACACGAGCGCGAATCCACCGGCGCTCCAGCCCGAGGCGGGGGTGCCGTCGCTCTTCAGGCGCTGGAGCCAGACGTCTCCCGTGCCCGCGCGCACGTCCTGCCAGCCGATGTACACGCCGCCCGCGCCGTCGGCCAGCAAGCTCGCCGCCGACGAGTCGCTGAGCGTGGAAGAGAGCGTCAGGCCGGCCGCGGGCCACGCGGGATCGAGCGTGCCGTTCGCGAGCACGTGCTGCGCGCTCAGCCGCCGTGGCGAGACGCCGAGGTCGGTCCACGCGACGAACGCGCCGCCCGCCCCGTCGCTCGCGATGGCGGGGTGCAACTGGTCCGCGGGCGCGTTGTTCACGAGCCGACCGTTCGCGGGCCAGCCCGAGCCGCGCGTGCCCGAGGGCGTGAAGCGCTCGACGTAGATGTCGAAGCCCGTGCCCGCGTTGCAGCGATTGTCGGACCAGACGCCGAGCACGCCGTTCTCGTCCGCGAGCAACGAGAGCTCGGTCTTCGAGCACGTGACGAAGGTCATCGATGCGCCGTTGTCGGGCCAGCCCGTCGCGCGTTGCATCGAAGGCGTCACACGTTGCACGTAGATGTCGGTGTTGTAGCCGAGCCGCTGGTCGAGCCAGCCGACGTACACGCCGCCGGCCCCGTCGGGCACGCTCACGGGCGCGAACTGGTCGAAAGGCGAGACGCATACCGGAATGCCGTCCGCGGCGTGCGCGGCGGACACCGACCCGCTGGCCATCGCGCCTGCGAGGGCCAGCGTGAGGAGCGAGTTCCGGATCGTCTCGAGCGGTGGGAAGCGGCGCGGGTGCATGGCGGAACCGGATCGGTCGTGGTGGCGGAGTTCAGGAGAGGCCGAAGGAAAACGATACCGTTCGCACGGTGCGTGCCGCCAGACCGAAGTTGGCGCCGGGGAGAATCACTCTCCCGCGGCGCGCCTTCCCACCCACCAGCCCCCGAGTACGAGCACGGCGAACGCGATCAGCGTGACCAGCGTGCCGGTGCCTCCCGGAGGGGACGACCGGGTTTCGAGTGCCGGGCGCCCGAACCAGTACGCCATCGCGACGACGGCGAGCATGCTCTGCCAGCGTCGGCCGAGGACGGCCATCCATGCCCCGCTGGCGACGGCCGCGAGCAACGCGGCGAGTGCGACGGGGAACGGCAGTGCGACGAAGCTTCCCGCGACCAGCGTGAGCCACCCGGCCGCGAGCAGCACCAGCGCCGCGCGTGGCGCGGCGGGCGCGGCGGCCGCGCTCACAAGCTCCTCCGCTCACTCCCCTGCCAACCGAGCTTGGACTGCAGCGCGAACAGGAATGGCCGGCCCGGGTTCTCGAACACGCGCACGGTCTTCTTCGCGAGCTGGATGTCGACTTCGTCATCCTTCGCGAGCTCGATCGGCTCCTGTCCGTCGAGCACGAGCAACGCGGGGCCGGGGCTGATCACGCGCGTGCTGAGCACCGTGCCGGGCCCGAGCACGAGCGAGCGGCTGCCGAGCGCGTGCGCACATGCGGGCGTCACGATCATCGCGTGCATGTGCGGCGCGACCATCGGTCCGCCGGCCGAGAGCGTGTAGGCGGTCGAGCCGCTCGAGCTGGACGCGATGAGTCCGTCCGCCACGAGATGCCCGAGGTCCTGTCCGAGCGCGCTCACGCGCAGGTGGATCGCGGCGTAGCTCACGGCGCTGCGCACGACGGCGTCGTTGAGCGCGAAGCCCACCGCGCGGTCGCGGCCGCCGCGCGCACGGCGGATGCGCGTCTCGAGTCCCGAGCGAATGCCGACGGGCCAGCGCTTCGCGAGCGCGGCGTCCACCGCTTCGTCGAGTTCGTCCTCTTCCGCCGCGGCGAGGAACCCGAGCCCGCCGAGGTTCACGGGCAGCAGCACGCCGCGCCTGCCGGCGATCGCGCGGCCCGCGGTCAGCACGGTGCCGTCACCGCCGAGCGAGATCATCACGTCGCACCACGAGCCGAGCTTGTCGAACGGCTCGCCGGCGCGGTTCATCGCCGCGGCGAGATCGCGGTCGAGCCGCACTTCGCAGCCGCGGCGCGCGAGCTTCTGCACGAGGCGCGACGCCGCGCGACGCACGGCCACGCGGCGCGTGTGACCGACGATCGCGATCCGGCGTGGTTTGGTCTTCATGACCAGTGCGGCTGGTGCGAGCGGGTCCAGTCGAGCACGTTGCGGTGGATGCCGTCGGCGTCGAGCCCGGCGATCTGGAGCAGTTCCTCGCGCTTGCCGTGGAGCATGAAGTCGGTCGGCAGCGCGATCCGGTGCAGCGGCACGTGGTTCAGGCCCATGCGGTCGAGCGCTTCGCTCACGGCGCTGCCGAACCCGCCCATGGGCACGTTCTCCTCGATCGTCACGATGCGGCCCACGCTGCGCGCGAGCCCGTCGAGCATCTTCTCGTCGAGCGGCGCGACGAAGCGCGCGTTCACGACCGTCGCCGAGATCCCGTCGGCCGCGAGCTTCTCGGCCGCGGCGAGCGCGGGTTCGACCATCGTGCCGAGCGCGAAGATCGCGACGTCGCCGCCGGCGCGCAGCTGTTCGGCCACGCCGATCTCGAGCAGCCGCGGCTCGCGCTCCGAGAGCGCGTCCTCGGGAATCGGCGAGCGCGGATAGCGCACGGCGATCGGGCGGTTGCCCGGCCAGTGCGTCGCGGTCCACATCATGTCGCGCAGCTCTTCCCCGTTGCGCGGCTGCATCACCACGGTGCCGGGGATCATGCGCAGGTAGCCGAGGTCGAAGCAGCCGTGCTGCGGCGCGCCGTCGTCGCCCACGAGTCCGGCGCGGTCGAGGCACAGCATGATCTTCAGATCCTGCACGGCGGCGTCGTGGATGATCTGGTCGAAGCCGCGCTGCAGGAACGTCGAGTAGATGGTGGTGATCGGCAGCAGTCCTTCGGCGGCGAGGCCGCACGAGAACGTCACCGCGTGCTCCTCCGCCATGCCGACGTCGAAGAAGCGGTCGGGGAACTGCTTCGCGAACTTGGTCAGTCCGGTGTTGTCCGTCATCGCGGCCGTGACCGCGACGGCGTGCGGCATGCGCTCGCCGATGTACGCGGCCATGTCGCCGAACACGTGCGAGTACGTCCTGCGCGAGCCCTTCGAGGCGATGCCCGAGTCGGGATCGAACACGCCGACGCCGTGGAAGCCGGTGCGGTCGCCTTCGGCCGGCAGGTAGCCCTTGCCCTTGCGCGTCACGACGTGGAGCAGCACGGGGCCTTCGAAGCGCTTGAGGTCCTGGAGCGTCTCGACGAGCACGTCGTAGTCGTGACCGTCGATGGGCCCGAAGTACTTCAGGCCGAGTTCCTCGAACAGGATCGTGGGCGCCACCATGTTGTGGAGGCCTTCCTTGATCCGGCTCGCGCCCTGCTGCGCGCGCAGGCTCTTCGGCAGCTTGCCGAGCATCTCCCACACGTCGTGCTCGAAGCGCCGGTAGATGCGGCTCGTCGTGAGCTTCGTGAGGTAGCGGTGGATCGCGCCGATGTTCGGCGAAATGCTCATCTCGTTGTCGTTGAGGATCAGGATGAGCTTCTTCTTGAGCTCGCCCGCGTTGTTGAGACCCTCGAACGCCATGCCGCCCGTGAAGGCGCCGTCACCGATGACCGCGATCACGTTGTGGTTCTCGCCGCGCAGGTCGCGCGCCGCGGCGAAGCCGAGCGCCGCCGCGATGGACGTGCTGCCGTGGCTCGTGCCGAAGTGGTCGTGCGCGCTCTCGGCGCGCCGCGGATAACCGGCGATGCCGTTCAGCTGGCGCAGCGTGTGGAATCGTTCGTAGCGCCCGGTGAGCAGCTTGTGCGGATACGACTGGTGACCGACGTCCCAGATGATCTTGTCGACCGGCGAGTCGAAGACCTTGTGCAGCGCCAGCGACAGCTCGACCACGCCGAGATTGGGCGCGAGGTGGCCGGCGTTGCGCGCGACGGTCTGGATGATCACGTGGCGGATCTCGGCGGCGAGCGCGTCGACTTCCGCGCGCGGCAGCGCCTTGAGATCGGCCGGGGACTGGATGCGTTCGAGGATGCTCATAGCGGGTGGACTCGATTCCAGAGGAGGGCGCTGGCGACGCCGATCAGTCCTCCGATCAGCACTTCGAACGGAGTGTGCCCCAACAGCTCCATGAGCTTCTGCGTGTCGTCGTGGGGCGAACGGAAGTGCGTCTCGATGAGGCGGTTCAGCACCATGGCCTGCTTGCCGGCCGCCCGCCGGAGACCGGCGGCATCGTACATGACGATCAGGCTGAAATAGAGGGTCACGCCGAAGAGCGCGGAGGTGAATCCCTCCTGCAGCCCGATGGCCATGCTGAGGGCGGCGACCGAGGCCGAGTGCGAACTGGGCATGCCGCCCGTTTCGACGAAGCGCCTCAAGTTGAGTCGCCCCGACCGGGCCCATGTCGAGAAACCCTTGTAGCCCTGCACCGTCAGCCCGACGAGTGCGGCGATCCAGAACGGTTCCGTACGCTCCTCCTGGCCATCCTTGGAAGCGGGCCGGGTGCCCGAGGGCCCCGGGTGAAAGCTGGCGCGGGCGAATGTGGCGAGGAGCGAAAGTGTTGTCAATGCGCCTTGGGCATGAAAATGCCCTTTCGTTTGCCTGACAAGTACGGGACACTGCCGAAAGTCACATCTCGCCCGACCGACCGCGTCTTCCCCGAGTCGCGGCCGGCCCTCACTTCTTTGGATTGGGAGAACCTTGCCATGCCGCACTCCCCCCTCCACCGTGGGCTGACGTCGCTCTTCGCGACGCTCGTGGCCGCGGTGACGCTCTCCAGCGTCGCGCAGGCGACACACGCGCCGACGCGCTCGCCCGAGGCTTCGCAGCTTCGTGCGCTCGGCGCTCCGGAACGCGACGCCGAGTCGTTCTCGGTCGTCACGATGAACGCGGGCGTCCAGCGCCAGTACGGGCTCGACTCCGGCGTCCTTCGCCGCATGTGGCTTCGTGATCCGAAGCAGCAGGTGGCCTCGAACCAGCCGGCGCGCACGATCGCCGAGGCGTTCGTGCAGGCGCACGCGGCCGAGCTCGGTCTCGGCGCGACGTACGCGCAGCAGATCGAGCTTCGCTACGAGAAGCCCAGCCCGTCGGGCACGCACTTCCGCTGGGACCAGGTCGTCGACGGCGTGAAGGTCTACCGCAGCGAACTGGTCGTGAAGGTCTCTCCCAAGGGGTAGGTCACTTCGGTGCAGAACAATCTGCGCCCGAACGTGAAGATCGACGTCACGCCCTCGCTCTCGAAGTCCGCGGCCCTCACGGCGGCGAAGAACTTCGTGAAGCCCACGGGCAAGGCGCTCGCCGACGCGGTCGCGGAACTCGCGATCGTCGACTCGCGCACCGGTCCGCGTCTCGCCTACATCGTGGACATGCCGGTCGAAGCCCCGATGGGCGACTGGCGCGTCTTCGTCGACGCGAAGTCCGGCGTGATCTTCGGCAGCGAAGACCGCATGACGTACGCCACCGGAACGGGCCGCGTGTTCGATCCGGATCCGCGCTCGAAGATGGGCGACAGCACGTACGTGGACGCCGCCGATGCCGACACCGCGGTGCCCTTCCCGGGCGCGTACGACATCGTCACGCTGCAGGGCCTCACGCTCTCGGCCGGCACGTACTCGCTGAGCGGCCCGTACGCGCAGCTCATCGACGACGAGTCGCCGACGTTTGCGCCCGTCACGGCCACGCACCCCGACAGCTTCCGCTTCCAGCGGAACGCGCAGGGCTTCGAAGACGTGATGTGCTACTACCATCTCGACTACAGCCAGCGCTACATCCAGAGCCTCGGCTTCACGAACGTGAACAACCGCGTGCAGCCGGTGGACTCGCACGGTCTCTCCGGCGCGGACAACTCGCACTACGTCCCGTCCACGGGCCACCTCGCCTTCGGTGAGGGCGGCATCGACGACGACGAAGACGCCGACGTGATCTGGCACGAGTACGGTCACTCCATCCAGGACAACATCGTTCCGGGTTGGGGCGGCGGCCAGGAAGGCGCGATGGGCGAAGGCTTCGGTGACTACTGGGCCCACTCCTACTCGCTGTTCAAGGCGCCGACTTTCCAGATCAACCACGTGTTCACGTGGGACGGCAACGGCGAAACCTGGACCGGCCGTCCGGCGATCAACACGGCGCTCCACTACCCCGCGGACTGCTGCGGTGAAGTGCACGACTCCGGCACGCTGTGGTGCTCGGGCCTGATCGACTGCTACAACCACGTCGGTCGCGCCGTGATGGACGCCCTCGTGCTCGACCACCACTTCGCGCTCGGCACGTCGGCCACCATGGCGGACGCCGCGAACCAGCTCATCCAGTCGGACATCGACCTGTTCGGCGGCGCGCACGTGAGCACGCTCGTCGCTCGCCTCGGCTTCTGGGGCTTCGTCAATCCGGCGTCCTTCATCCCGACGATCACGCACACGCCGATCGCGGGCAGCGAGAACGTCGCCGGCCCCTACACGGTCGTCGCGAACGTCACGTCGACCCAGCCGCTGGCGGCCGGTGAGCCGAAGCTGTTCTACGGCATCACGACGGTCACCGACTCCGTCACGATGACGCCCACGGGCAACCCGAACGAGTTCTCGGCCAAGATCCCCGGCCCGGGCGTCGCGGCGACGATGGCGTACTACCTCCGCGCCCGCGACACGAACGGCGGCACGGCGTTCAAGCCGACCACCGCGCCGGCGACGCCGTACACGTTCACCGTCGGTCCGGACCTCACGGCTCCGGTCGTCACGCACACGCCGCCGACCGTCGTCGCGCAGCAGTCGTGGCCGATCACGCTGACGGCCAACGTCACGGACAACCTCGGCGTGGACCACAACTCGGTCACCGTCGAGTGGACGAAGAACGGCCTGCCGCAGTCGAACTTCAAGCTCGCGCGCATCGGCACCACGTCGAACTACGCGGACGTGTTCAACACGCCGAGCGGTTCGGTCGTGCCTGGTGACGTGATCGCCTACTACATCACGGCGAGCGACGTCTCGGTCGCCGGCAACACGGGCCGCAGCCCGGCCTCCGGCGAGCACACCTTCACGGTCAGCTCGGCCCTCGGCCTCGTGCTCGTGCTCGACGACGACGAAATCGCCAAGCGCGTCCCCGAGACGAAGGTCGTCAACGAGACGAAGGATCCGGCCAAGGCCACCACGGTCACCTCGAAGGGTGAAGTCGGTGCGCTGTCGGCCAACCAGATCGCGACGTGGCTGAACTCGCTCGGATACGTGGCGACGGTCGAAGCGGCCGGCGTCTCGAACCCGGCGACCTGGTCGAACTACAGCTTCATCGTCTCGTCGAGCGGCGGCAGCACGGCGCCGGTCGCGAACGCGACGTACCGCGCCGACCTCGAAGCCTACGTGGCGGCCGGCCGCAAGCTGCTCGTCGAAGGCGGCGAAGTCGGTTACGACGCCATCTCGACGCCCGGCTACCCGACGTTCGCGGCGAACGTGCTGCACGGCGCGACGTGGCAGACGGACAACGCCGGCGCGCTCACCCGGATCGCTTCGCAGGCGTCGCATCCGCTGGCGAACATCCCGAACGTGCTTCCGGCCAGCATCC
This sequence comes from Candidatus Eiseniibacteriota bacterium, assembly GCA_016710095.1. Lineage (GTDB taxonomy): Bacteria > Eisenbacteria > RBG-16-71-46 > RBG-16-71-46 > RBG-16-71-46 > CAIXRL01. The sequence continues at coordinate 189,859 of JADJLL010000007.1, forward strand.
CGATCACGTACGTGAGCCCGAACTACGGCACGGAAGACGCCTACGCCCCCGTCGCGCCCGCCTACGCCGTCTACGGCACGGCGAGCTACCCGACGAACGTCGGCGTCAGCGTGTTCGACAACAACATCGCTCCGCAGTCCGCGCAGATCGTCGTGTTCGCGTTCGACATCAAGGACGTGACGGACAGCACGTACGCGAAGCAGCTGCTCGAAAACGCCGCGCACTTCCTCACGGCCAGCGAGCCGGCTCCGAACGGCACGATCACGGGCCGCGTCGCGGTCGGCACGTCGTGGGGCGGCTCCGGCATCGCGGTGACGCTCACGCCGGGCGGCACGACGGTGAACACCGACGCGCACGGCGAGTTCACGTTCCCGAACCTGTACGCGGGCGCGTACTCGGTCAGCGCCGCGCTCGCCGGTTACGCCGGCACGCCTCGCAACGTCACGGTCGCGGCGGCTTCCACGTCCAACGTGGTGCTGCACCTGAGCGTCTCGGCGAACGCCAGCAACTGCAACAACCCGGCGGTCGCGATTCCGGACAACAACCTCACCGGCATCACGAACTCCATGACGATCGCGCCGGACTTCGCGATCGCCAGCGTCCAGGTGAGCGTGAACATCACGCACACGTGGCGCGGTGACCTGTCGGTGGACGTCGCGCACGGCGCCACCACGGTGCGCCTGCACAACCACACGGGCAGCAGCGCGGACAACATCGTCGGCACGTATCCGACGACGCTGACGCCTGCGGCCTCGCTGAACGCGTTCAACGGCCAGTCGTCGGCCGGCACGTGGTCGCTCACGGCGATCGACAACGCCTCGACGGACACCGGTACGCTCAACCAGTGGTGCCTCACGCTGGCGGGCGCTTCGGACACCTCCGCGACGGTCGGTGTGGATCCCTCGTCGCTGCCGCAGACGCTCGAGTTCGCGCCGGTGTGGCCGAACCCGGTGCGTTCGGGTCACGCGACGCTGAGCTTCGCGCTTCCGACCGCCACGCACGCCAAGGTGGCGCTGTACGACGTGACCGGACGTCTCGTCCGCACGGTCGCCGACCGGGACTACGCCGCGGGCCGCTACGTGCTCGCGTTCGATTCCCACGACGACCGCGGCAACGCCATGGCGCCGGGCATGTACCTCGCCCGCTTCCAGAGCGAGATGGGAACGATCACGCGCCGGTTCGTGATCCTGCCGTAACGTCGCAGAAGAAAAGTGAACGGGGCGCCCGCGATGAGCGGGCGCCCCGTTTCGTTTGCAGTTGTCGGCGTGAATCGGCGCCGCGTGCGGTTCCGCGTCAGCGGTCGCGGCGGGCCGTGGCTTCGATGAGCGCTTCGAGCGTCGTCGGCTTCTCGCACGTACGCGCGATCGCCGTCTCGACCATCTTCATCAGGCGGGTCGCTTCGGCGCGTGCGCGCTTCTCGCCCACCGCCGCGGGAAACGTCGCCTTGCCGCGCGCCACGTCCGTGCCGACGCGCTTGCCCAGCGTGCCGAGCGACGAGCCGGCGTTGAGCAGGTCGTCGTGGATCTGGAACGCGAAGCCGAGCATGACGCCCACGTCGTGCAGCTTCTCGACCGTGCGCACGGGCGCGTCGCCCGCGAGCGCGCCGAGCGCGAGCGACGCGCCCATGAGCGCGCCGGTCTTGCGCGTGTGGATCGTGCGCACGAGGTGCGCCGTGGGCTTGCGGCCCTCGGCGGCGATGTCGAGCGCCTGGCCGCCGACCAGTTCGTCGGCGCCCGCGGCGCGGCCGAGCCGGCGCACGGCGTCCACGACGCGCGCGTCGGGCACGCCCTGCTCGCGCAGGCGCGACAACTCCTCGAACGCGAACGCGAGCAGCGCGTCGCCGGACAGCACGCCGAGCGCCTCGCCGAACTTCTTGTGCGTCGTCAGCCGGCCGCGGCGGTAATCGTCGTCGTCCATCGCCGGCAGGTCGTCGTGCACGAGCGAGAACGCGTGCACGCACTCCACCGCGATCGCGGCGGGAATCGCGCGGCGCCAGTCGCCGCCGACCGCTTCGCACGCGGTGAGCACGAGCAGCGGGCGCAGCCGCTTGCCCGGGGACAGCGCGGCGTAGCGCAGCGCCTGGCCGAGCCGGCCGGGACCGCCGGCGCGTTCGCGCACGGCGCGCGTGAGCGCGCGCTCGAACGTGGCGAGGCGGTTCTGCAGTTCGCGGCTTCCGGAGGACAGCGCGGTCTTGGCGCGGGTGGCGGCCATGATCAGAACAGCGAGCCGGGCGCGGACGCGGCGCCGCCCCGCTCGTCGTCCTCGAACGGTTCGGTCGTGGGCTCCCCGCCCTCTTCCTGGGATTCGACGAGACGCTCGATGCGCTTCTCGGCTTCGTCGAGCGTCGTCGTGAGGCGGCGCGAGAGCTTCACGCCTTCCTCGTACCGCGCGATCGAATCCTCGAGCGACAGCTGCCCGCCCTCGAGTTCCTCGACGATGGTCTCGAGGCGCTTTCATCGCGTCCTCGAAGCTGATCTGCGGGCCGCCGTCAGCGGCCGGCTTCTTCGGAGCCATCCGTTCCCCCCTTGCGAATCGTCTCGATCAACGCGCCGGCTTCGCCGCGCGCGAACTCCACGAGGATGCGATCTCCCGCCGCGAGCGCCTCGACGCCGCGCACGAGGCGCCCGTCGGACGTGCGCACCAGCGTGTATCCGCGCTCGAGCACCGCGCGCGGCGACAGCGCGCGCAGGCGGTCCTCGAGCGAAAGCAGCCGCCGCCGTTCGTCGAGCGTGGCGCCCGTCGCGGCATGATGCAGCCGCTGCGCGAGGCCCGTCACGTCGTCGTGCCGCTCGCGCAGCACGCGCGGGAACTCGCGCAGTCCGTACGCGCGCACGAGGGCGTCGGCGCGGGCGCGGGCGTCGCGCACGTGCGTACGCAGCGCCCCCGACAGCCGTTCGCGGGCGTCGTCGATGCGCTTCTGCAGCGTCGCGAACACGTCGCGCACGCGGCGGAAGCCGTACTGGCCGAGCAGCGAGTCGAGCGCCTGCTGGCGACGGCGCACGCCGTCGGTGACCGCGCGCCGCGCGCGCGACGACAGCACGTCGATCCGGTGCTTGAGCTCCGACGCGTCGCGGACGGCGATCTCGGCCGCGTTGCTCGGCGTCGCCGCACGCACGTCGGCGACGAAGTCGGCGAGCGTGAAGTCCACCTCGTGGCCGACCGCGGAGATCACCGGGAGCTTCGACGCGGCGATCGCGCGCACGACGGGCTCCTCGTTGAACGCCCAGAGGTCTTCCATCGAGCCGCCGCCGCGGCCGACGATGAGCAGGTCCACTCCGCCGTAGCGGTTGAATCGCTCGATCGCCGCGGCGATCTCGGCCGCCGCGCCCATGCCCTGCACCTTGACCGGCGCGAGCACGATGCCGATCCCGGGCCAGCGTCCGCGCAGCACCTTGATCACGTCGCGCACGGCCGCGCCGAGCGGCGACGTCACGATGCCGATGCGCTTCGGGAAGCGCGGCAGCGGCTGCTTGCGGGAGGCGTCGAACAGCCCCTCGGCCTGGAGCCGCGCCTTGAGCTCCTCGAACTGCAGCTGCAGCGCGCCGATGCCGGCGGGCCGCATCTGGCGGATCACGAACTGGCAGCGCCCGTTGCCGCCGTAGAAGTCGACGTCGCCGAACGCCTCGACCTCGGTGCCGTCCTTCGGCGCGAACGCGAGCTTGCTCGCGTTGCCGCGCCACATGACGGCCGGGACCATGGCCGGCGTGCCGTCCTTGAGCGTGAAGTACAGGTGGCCGCTGTCGTAGCGCTTGAAGCCCGTGATCTCGCCACGCACCCAGAGGCCCGGGAACTGTTCGTTCAGGACCTGCTTGAGCTGCGCGGCGAGCTCACCCACCGACAGGATGTGATCGTCCTGCTGGGGGCTCAGCGCCACGAAGCGGCCTCCTGTCGTGCCTTCGCCGACGTCAGACGCGCACCGTCGCGCACTGGCGTTCGGCCGCGATCACGGTGTTGAGCACCACCATGGCCACGGTCATGGGGCCGACGCCGCCGGGCACCGGCGTGATCGCCGACGCCACGTGCTGCACCGACTCGAACTCGACGTCGCCCGTCAGGCGGCTCTTGCCACCGGGCACGTCCATGCGATGGATGCCCACGTCCACGACGACGGCGCCGGGCTTCACCCAGTCGGCCGTGACCATGTGACGCTTGCCGACCGCGGCGACGAGCACGTCGGCCTGCCGCGCGAGGTTCTTGAGTTCGGGACCCGAGCCGCTGTGCCCGATCGTGACCGTCATGTCGCAGCCCTTGCTGGACAGCAGCGTCGCGGCCGGACGGCCGACGATGTGGCTGCGGCCGAGCACGACCGCGTGCTTACCCTTGAGCGGGATCTCGTAGTACTGGAGCAGCCGCACGACGCCGTACGGCGTCGCGGGCACGAAGCCCGGCAGGCCGACGGCGAGACGGCCCGCGTTCTCGGGATGGAAGCCGTCGACGTCCTTGAACGGCGGGATCGCCTCGAGCGCCGCGTTGCCGTCGGCCGGGGCCGCGAGCGGCAGCTGCACGAGGATGCCGTGGATCGTCTCGTCGGCGCCGAGCGCCTGCACCTTGCGCACGACTTCTTCCGTCGTCGTGCCGGCGGGCATCTGGACCTTCTCGACCGCGATGCCGGCTTCGGAGCACGCTTCGAACTTCTTCTTCAGGTAGACCTTCGAGGCCGGATCGTCACCGACGGAGACGAGCGCGAGCTTCGGTTTGTGGCCCTGGTCGAGCAGCACCTGCGCGCGCATCTTCGCTTCGATGCGGACGCTCTCGGCGGGCTCGGCGCCCGTCAGCAGGCGGCACGAGCTGCTCGCCTGCGCGGCGGCGCCCTTCTCGTACGGGATCTGGAGCCGCGTGATGCGCGTGGCCTTGCCCGTCGCCTCGTCCACCGCGACGAGCACGGCGTTCAGCCGCAGGTCGCCTTCGGAGGGCTGCAGGCGCTCGGGCATGGACGTGAGGAAGCGCTTGAGCGCGGCGTTGCGGTCCATGCCGATCACCGACTCGAAGCCGCCGGTCATGCCCGCGTCGCCCAGGAACGCCGTGCCGCGCGGCAGCACGCGGTCGTCGGCCGTCTGCACGTGTGTGTGCGTGCCGACCATCGCGCTCGCGCGGCCGTCGAGGTGCCAGCCCATCGCGACCTTCTCGGCGGTGATCTCGGCGTGGAAGTCCACGAACACGACCTTCGCCTTCGAGCCGATGGACGCGAGCGCGGCGTCGGCGCCGCGGAACGGGCAGTCGGCTTCCTTCATGAACACGCGGCCGATCAGGTTCACGACCGCGACCGGCGTGCCGTTCGACGCGTTCACGACGCGCACGCCCTGCCCCGGCGTGCCGGGCGGCAGGTTGAACGGGCGCACGAGGCGCGGCTCTTCGCCGATGTAGTCGATCGCGTCCTTCTTGTCCCACAGGTGATTGCCACCGGTGAGCACGTCGCAGCCGGCGTCGAACAGGTCGCGCGCGACGTCACGCGTGACGCCGAAGCCCGCGGCGGAGTTCTCGCAGTTGCAGATCACGAGATGGATGTCGTGGCGGCGGCGCAGTTCGGCGATCGTGCCCCGGACCACTTCGCGGCCGGGAGAGCCGATCACATCGGCAATGAAGAGAATGTTCGTCATGGGTGACCTCTATTTGGCGTAGTCCACCGCCCGCGTCTCGCGGATGACGGTGACTCGGATCTGACCCGGATACTGCAGTTCACGTTCGATGCGGCGCGCGATTTCGGAGGCGAGCCCCTGGGCACGCGCGTCGTCGACCTTCTGGTGTTCCACCATGATGCGCACTTCGCGTCCGGCCTGGATCGCATACGAGCGCTCCACGCCGGCGAACGCGTTGGCGATCTTCTCGAGCGCCTCGAGGCGCTTGATGTAGATCTCGAGGCTTTCGCGCCGCGCACCGGGGCGCGCGCCGCTGATCGCGTCGGCCGCGGCGACGAGCACCGGCCACAGACTGCCGCCGGCGTAGTCGTCGTGGTGATAGCCGATCGCTTCGAGCACGGCCTGCGGCTCGCCGTAACGCGCGGCGAGTTCCATGCCGAGCGCCGGATGCGTGCCTTCCTGGTCATGATCGATCGCCTTGCCGATGTCGTGCAGCAGGCCGCCGCGCTTGGCCATCTTCTGGTCCATGCCGATCTCGGCGGCCATCATGCCGGCCAGGTGCGCGGTCTCGATCGAGTGGCGCAGGATGTTCTGGCCGTAGCTCGTGCGGTAGTGCAGGCGTCCGAGGTACTTCATCAGCTCGGGATGCACGCCGACGATGCCGACCTCGAGGCACGCCATCTCGCCCAGCTCGGCGATCTTCGCCTCGATCTCCTCGCGCACCTTGGTGACGACTTCCTCGATGCGCGCGGGATGGATGCGGCCGTCCGCCACGAGGCGTTCGAGCGCGCGGCGCGCGATCTCGCGGCGCACGGGATCGAAGGCCGAGAGGATCACGGCCTCCGGCGTGTCGTCGATGATCACGTCCACGCCGGTGATGATTTCGAACGAGCGGATGTTGCGTCCTTCGCGGCCGATGATGCGCCCCTTCATGTCGTCGCTCGGCAGGTGCACCACCGAGACGCTGACTTCGCTGGCGTGATCGCCGGCGTAGCGCTGCAGCGCGAGCGTGATGATCTTGCGCGCCTCGCGCTCGGCGTTGCGCTGCGCGGTGTCGCGGATCTCGGTCGCGCGGCGCGCCGCTTCGGAGCGCGCGTCGACCTCGATCGTCGCGATGAGCTGCGCGCGCGCCTCCTCGGGCGTGAGGTTGGCGATGCGCGCGAGCTTCGCCGTCTGCTCGGCGACGGCCTTCTCGAGCTCGCCCTTGCGCTCGGCCACCGCGGCCTCGCGGGCGGCGATGTCCGTCTCGGACTTCTTGAGGTCGCGTTCCTTCTTGTCGATGAGCTCGACGCGGCGGTTGAAGCCCGCCTCCTTCTGCTGGAAGGCGCGCTCGGCCTCGAGCTGCACGGCGCGCGACTGCGCGATCTCGCGCTCGACGTCTTCCTTCATCTTGAGCGCTTCTTCGCGGCCGGCGAGCACCGCGTCACGCTTGGCGGAATCCGCCTCGCGCGCGGCTTCGTCGAGCACGGCCTGCGCACGCTGCTCCGCCGAGCGGAGGCGCGCCTTGCCCAGCTGGCTGCGAATGAACCAGCCCAGCGCAAACGCCACGACGGCACCGAGGGCGGCGCCGCCGATCCACATGCCTGTATTCATGAAGGACCTCCCCGTGCCGGGCGCTCTCGCGTCCGGCCGAGGCAGGAAAAAGGGTCCCCGCCCTACCGTGTGCTCCGAGTTCTTTGAGCCCTGGAAATCCAGGTGGGCGCCGCTCTAGCCGGGTCGGCCTTCCTCGCGAGCCTTGCGGCAAGGAGGTGTGGCGTCGCCGGTCATCACGACACCCCGCTACGAGTGTTGGTTCAAGAACAAGGTGGCATCACTTGCAAGGCAGGGGTTTCCTTTTGCTCGTCTCACGCATCCTGCGTCGCGGCTCGATTCCCCTCAGGCTTCCTCGTCCAGCAGCTGGTCGAGGCGATCGAGGGCCGCGGTCAGCCGCGCCGTCCGATCACCGAGGGAAACGCCGTCGCGCTCACGGGAAGCGCGTTCCTTGAAGAGCTCATCGGCGATGTTGAGCGATGCGAGAATGGCCACTTTGGACAACGACGCGACCGGGAGCTTGTCGGTGATCTCCCGCATCTTGCGATCGACGTAGCCCGCCACGCCCAGGATGTACTCCTGGTCGGCTTCACCACGAATGGCGAGCTGCTGACCCAAGATCTGCACGTGAACGACGGACTTGTCGTTCCGGCCGTTCGTCGAGGCGGTGTCCGTAGTGGTGGCATCCATCGGTCACTCTCTCCCGCCGCTTTTCCCTGCGTCTCTGGTGATGTGTCGTTGACCGGACCGTCACCCCTCGCGCGCGACATCGCCCGAGTGAGCGCCGGAGCGGGCGCTACGCGTCGATGCGCTCCAGCTTCTTGAGGAGCGCGTCGATCCTGGCGGCCACGTCCTTGCGCTCGGCGGTCCACTCGCGCTGTTCCTTCTTGAGCGCGGACAGTTCGGACACGAGAGCCATCGGATCGTTGCCCTGGAGCTTCGACGCCGTCTCTTCGAGCTGGCGCGCGAGCTCCGACTTCTCGCCTTCGACCTGCGTGAGCGTGGTCGAAAGCTCGGTCTGTCCGGCGTGGAGCGTCGCCTTGTCGGCTTCGGCCTGCGCGAGCAGGGCCTTCGCCTCGGCGCCGGCCTTCTCCAGCTCGGACTTCTCGGCCTGCAGGCTCTGCAGCCCGTCCTCGAGCGAGGCCTTCTGCTCCTCGAGCTGCTTCATGCGGCTCTCGAGCGTGGCCTTCTCGGTTTCCATCTCGGCCTGCGCCTTCTCGTACTGAGCGAGCTTGAAGCGCAGGTCCTGCACGATCGCTGCGGCTTTTTCGACCCGTGCCGCGAGGCGGTCGAGGTCGGTCGTCACGACGGCGGTGTCCATCATTGGCTAGCGTTCCCTCAGCTGACCGCCGCAGTCCCTGGCGACGGCCGCCACCATGCGTGCCTGAATCTCCTGAACCTCGGACTCGGCGAGCGTGCGCTCCGCGTGCTGGAACTCCAGCGCGTAAGCGAGGCTCTTCATGCCCTCCGGAGTACCGGGGCCCTCGTACACGTCGAACAGCTCGATGCTGCGAAGCACCTCGCCGGCGGCGCCGCCGAGGCACTCGTGCAACCGTGCGTGCGTCGTGGCGCGCGGAACGAAGAACGCGAGATCACGACGGACGCTCGGAAAGCGACCCGGGACCTTCGCGCGGGGCGTGGCCGAGGCGGCTTCGACCATCGGTTCCAGCAACGCCACGAAGGCGTGTACCGGGACCTCGATCTCGTACTGCCGCAACAGCGACTGACCCAACGTTCCGGCCCATGCAATGCGTGAAGCTCCGACCGCAACTTCCGCACTGGCACCGGGTTTCCAACCGGCCGCAGCATAGGCACGCCACTGGGGCGAGTCAACGCGCATTTCGCTCAGCCAGGCCTCCCAGAGGCCCTTGGCGTCGTGGAAATCGACGGCCCCGCGCACGTCGTACGCCCCTTCCTTCAGGGCGCCGATCGTGTCGTGCGTGTGCTTCCAGCGCTGGCCCGTCACGAGCGCCACGATCATGAGGCGCTCCTCGGGCAGGCGGCCGCCGCGATCGAGCACGCCCGCTCCGACCTCGAACAGCCGGACGGCGGAGGCGCCCTGTCGCAGGTTGTGCGCGCACGCGCGCAGCAGGCCGGGCAGCAGGTTCGGCCTCAGCACTTCCCCTTCGCGGCTCATCGGGTTCACGAGGCGCACGAGCTTCGGTTCGTCGCCGAGCGCTTCGGCCGCGGCGAGCGCTTCGCTCTCGGAGACGAGCGAACCGCACCACGCCTCGTTCAGTCCGCGCGCGAGCATCGCTTCGCGCGCACGGCGCACGACGCGCTCACGCGGCGTGCGCGTGGCGTACGCGCCGCCCGTGTGAAGCGGCGCCTCGGGAATCTTGTCGTAGCCGTTCGAGCGCGCGATCTCTTCGACGAGGTCGTCTTCGAGCGTGCAGTCGAGCCGCCACGTCGGCACGTTCACCTTGAGCGCGACGCCTTCGCGCGTGACGCCGAACTCGAGCGCGCGCAGCAGTTCCTCGCAGCGGTCGATCGCGAACGGCAGTCCCACGAGGCGCGTGACGCGCGAGGGGCGCAGCGTGAGCGTGCGCGGTTCGAGCTCCGCGTGCACGCGCCTGGACGCGCCGAGCTTCGCGCCCGGGCACAGTTCGAGCAGCAGCGTGAGGAATCGCGCCGAGGCGGCGGAGCCGATCGCGGGATCGACGCCGCGCTCGTAGCGCTTGCTCGCGTCGGTCGACAGCGCGAGCGCCTTGGACGTGCGACGCACGCGCGCGGGCTGGAACCACGCGCACTCGAGCAGGATGCTCGTCGTGCTCGCGGACACTTCGCTCGTTTCGCCGCCCATCACGCCGGCGATGGCGACCGCCTTCTTCGCGTCGGCGATCACGAGCGCTTCGGTGTTCAGCTCGCGCTCCTTGCCGTCGAGCGTCGTGATCTTCTCCCCCGCGTTCGCACGGCGCACGCGGATCGCGGGCCCGTCGAGCTTCGCGAGATCGAACGCGTGCAGCGGCTGGCCGAACTCGAACAGCACGAGGTTCGTGAGGTCCACGATGTTGTTGATCGAGCGCTGGCCCATCGCTTCGAGCGCGCGCACGAGCCACGAGGGCGACGGCCCGACCGTGACGTGCTCGACGACCTGCGCGAAGTAGCTCGGGCAGCCTTCGGCGTCTTCGCACTTCAGGTCGAACGTGTCCGCGGCCTTCGCGCGTTCGGCGAGCATCGCCTGCGCGCGCACGGTCCAGCGGCCGCCGAGCGCCGCCTTCACTTCGCGCGCGAGACCGAGCACGCCCATCCCGTCGGGACGGTTGAACGGCACCTCGACCTCGAGCACGGCGTCGGGCTCGGGGAAGTACGTGTCCACCGGCGAGCCGATCTTCAGCTCCTGCCCCGCGAAGAGTTCGGTGAGTTCGAGGATGCCGCTGTGGTCCTCGGAGAGCATGAGCTCGCGGGCGGAGCACAGCATGCCCTCGCTCTCCTCGCCGCGGATCTTCGCGCGCTTGATCTCGAGCCCGTTGGGCATGACGGTGCCCAGCGTCGCGAGCGGCACGGTCATGCCGGCCGCCACGTTCGGCGCGCCGCACACCACTTTCAGCTCGACGCCTCCGGCGTCGATGCGGCAGAGCTTGAGCTTGTCGGCGTTCGGGTGCTTGTTCGCCTCGAGCACGCGCGCGACCACGATGCCGGGATACGCGCGGCCGTGCAGCTCGACACCTTCGACGTAGAAGCCGCGCGTGGTGAGCGCTTCGGCGACCTGCTGGGGCGTCGCGTCGTACTCGACCCACTGGCGGAGCCAGGAAATCGGGAGCTTCATGGAGTGAGTCCTTCGCTCAGAACTGCTCGAGGAAGCGCAGGTCGTTCTCGAGGAACAGGCGGATCTCGGGAATGCCGTAGCGGCCCATGGCGATGCGCTCGAGGCCCATGCCGAAGGCGAAGCCCGTGTACTCCTCGGGATCGATGCCGACCGCGCGGAAGACGTTCGGGTGCACCATGCCGGCGCCGAGCACTTCGACCCACTTCGTGCCCTTGCACACCGGGCAGCGCTTGCCGCCGTCGGCGGTCGCGATGTGGCCGGTGCCCGAGCAGGTGACGCACTGCACGTCCATCTGCACGCCGGGCTCGACGAACGGGAAGTAGATCGGAATGATGCGCGTGGGCAGATCGGCGCGATAGATCGCGCGCGCGAACGTGTTGAGCGTGGCCTTGAGGTCGGCCATCGACACGTTGCGGTCGACGAACAGTCCGTCGATCTGGTGGAACTGGTCCATGTGACTCGCGTCCACGGCTTCGGCGCGATACACGCGCCCCGGGAACACGAGCCGGAGCGGCGGCTTGCGCTCTTCCATCGCACGCACCCAGCCCGGCGACGTGTGCGTGCGCAGCACGACGTCGGGACCACGAAGTACGTGTCGTGCGCGTCGCGCGCCGGATGGTCCGGACCGAAGTTGAGCTTCTCGAAGTTGTACTCGTCGAGTTCCACTTCGGGGCTCGTGTAGATCGCTGAAGCCGAGCCCGTGGAACAGGTCGAGCAGGTCGTCGCGCACCTGGCTCAGCACGTGCGGGCGGCCGGTGAAGCCACGGCGGCCGGGCAGCGTGACGTCGAGCGCGTCGGCGGCCTCGCGCTCGAGCGCGATCGCCTCGCGGCGCGCGTCGTGCACTTCGGTCAGCCAGCGCTTGACCAGGTTCAGCGCCTTGCCGCGGACCTTGCGCTCGTCCACCGAGAGCTTGGGCATCTCGGCGAGGCCGAGCGTGATCACCCCGCGCTCGCGTCCGAGCAGCGCGGTGTGACGGTCACGCAGCGCATTCGCGTCCGCGGCTCCGGCGAGCACCTCCGAGCCACGGCGATAAAGCGCCACGAGCGCGGGGTCGAGCTGTTCGAGCTCGGCCAACCGCGCTGCGTGGTCCGGCGTGAGCGCGGCCGGATCGGCCGCGCTCCAGTTGCTGTCGAGTGCCGCGAGCAGTGTGTCCGACATCGGACTCACGCCGTCGCGGCCTTCGCCACCTCCGCGAGCTTCGCGAACGCAGCCGCGTCGCGCACCGCGAGGTCGGCGAGCAGCTTGCGGTTCATCTCGATGTTCGCCTTCTTGAGGCCGGCGATCAGCGCGCTGTACGACAGGCCGTTCAAGCGCGCGGCGGCGTTGATACGCGTGATCCACAGACGGCGGAAGTCACGCTTCTTGAGACGGCGGTGCTCGAAGGCGAACTGGCCCGCGCGCTGCGACGTCTGCAACGCGGTCTTGTAGAGCTTGCGACGGCCGGAAAAGTTGCCCTTGGTGGACTTGAGAACCTTCTTACGCCGGGCGCGGCCGGGGACTACGGTCTTTGAACGAGGCATTGTCGGCTCCTCTGGCCCTGCGCGCAGCCATGGCCGCGCAGCGGGGACGGCAAGTCATCGGGGGTGAAAGGAAATCAGCGCTGACCCAGCATGCGCAGCACGCGCGCCTGGTCAGGAGCGGCCACGACGACCGACGAACCCTTCTGGCGCTTGGGGCCGCGGCTGTCGGCCACCATGCCGTGACGCAGGTGCGCCTGACGGCGCTTGGCCTTGCCGGTGCCGGAGATCTTGAACCGCTTCGCCGCGGCGCGATTGGTCTTCTGCTTGGGCATCGTCGTTCTCCTTCTTAGTTCGTCGGAGGCGCCTGCTCCGAGGGCTTGCCCTCGGGAGTCGCCTTCTTGGGTTCGACCGGCTTGCCCGCCTTGGGCGTCATCACCATCGAGAGCGTTCGGCCTTCCTGCCTTGCCGGAGTCTCGACGAGAGCGATGTCGGCCAGGTCGGTGAGAATCGCCTGGATGATCTTGTGACCCAGCTCCTGGTGCGCCATCTCGCGGCCGCGGAAGGTGACCGTGAACTTCACCTTGTTGCGTTCCTCGAGAAACTCTCGCGCGTGACGCAGCTTGAAGTTGTAGTCGTGGTCCTCGATCTTCGGACGCATCTTGACTTCCTTCAGCTGCATCTGGTGCTGGTTCTTCTTGGCTTTGCGCGCTCGCAGGTTCTGTTCGTACTTGAACTTCCCGTAGTCCATGATGCGACACACGGGCGGGCGCGAGGTGGCTGCGACCTCCACCAGGTCCAGTCCCTTGGACTGGGCCATCGCGAGTGCATCGCGGGTCGACAAGATACCGACCTGCGAACCGTCGTCCCCGATGACTCGAACCTGCGGGACACGGATGCGCTCGTTGACGCGCGCTTCCTGCTGCTTGCCGGGAATGGTAATGGCGACTCCCTCCGTCGGCGGTGGACAAGGTCCGCACGGCACGAAAAGCGCGCCGGGCGGGAATACACAGAATCCCCGCCCGGCGCGCATGACATGCGAAACCGGCAATTGCACGGATCACCGCCGATGCTGGTGATCCCGAACCCGTTGCGAGACCCAAGTGGTCCGCGGGGGTGAGAAGCGCGGGGCTTCTGCTTGCTGGAACGGGCGGCACTGTACGCGACAGCGGTCCCGGGACGCAAGTCGGCGGCCGGTCCCTCCCGGGCTCACGGAAGCCTCGCCAACCGGACGACGCTCTCCCGGGTGCCCGACCGGAGGCGGGCGAAGTACATCCCGCCCGGTCCGCTCCCGGCCCGCCAGAGCGCCCGGTGCTGGGCGCCATCCCCGACGCCATCGAACAAAGTGGCCACCCGGCGGCCTCGCAGGTCGAACACCTCGAGCCGGACGCGCTCGCCCGCGGGCGCCGCGAAGGCGAGCGCGGCTTCGGCCCGGAACGGATTCGGCCCCGCGGCGAGACGCAGTCCGGTGGCGGCGCGCGGATCGCTCACCTCCGCCGGGTTGGTGCCGAGGAACATCTCGAGCGTGACGTCGCCGGCGCCTCGGGCGTGGAAGGTCGCCGCTTCGGTCATGCAGCCGAGGATGCAAACGGCCTGCGTGGTCTGGACCGGTGTGGCCAGCGTGAGCCTGCGCGCCAACGTGTAGCTCTGCCCTCCCACGGTGATGGTCGTGGCGTTCGTCACGCCCGAGAGAAAGTACGCCGTGTCCACGACGGTCGAGTCCACGCCACCGTTCGGGACGTAGGCGAGACTGTCGAGGAAGCGCCCCGAGGCCGTGCCGTTGACCGGCTGCAGTCCGCCCGGCAGTCCGCCGAGGCGCGAGGCCTCGCCGACGCCCGCCTCGCGCCGAAGCAGCCAGTACGGCGTTCCCGCCGGCCCGCGCACGTAGACGTTCACTTCGATCTGGTTCGTGAGCAGGTGGAACGCACCGGTGCGGTTGAATTCGTCGATCGAGGCGGCCAGCTGCGCGTGGAACGTGCCCGAGTCGGCGCTGAAGGAAAGACTCGCCACCGTGGCTCCGAAACTCTGGGTGGTGTCCCGGGTCGAACTTCCGCCGAGTACGCTGCCCTCTTCGTTCCACGCCGCCCATTGCAGGGTGTCCGAGCTGAAGGCGTAGTACTGGTACTTCTGGTAGGGCCGGATGCGGAAGACGACGTCGCCGGGCGCGGTCGCGGCCGAGGACGTCGTGGGTGCGGTGAGCGCGAGCAGCAGCGCGAGCGCCGCGAGCCGGAGCGAATCGATCGAGCGCATGCGAGGCCTCCGAGGGCGGATGACGGCCGGACCGTGGGGTACTCGTCTCGTTTGGGGAAACCGCCCGAACTCCCGCGTGAAGATTTTCGAGAGAGCGTTGTCGAGTGCGGCGGGCGTTCCCTATGCTGCGCGCATGCGCGTCCCCCTCCCGTTCCGGCCGCAGGTGATCCTGCTCGCGGCGTTGCTCGCATGGCCCGAGGCCGCCCGGGCGGCGCGCGCACCTGCGCCGACGCTCGAAGCGCGCGCCGACGAGCTGTCCGAGCGACACCAGAAGGCGCTCCGCTCGCCCGGCTCGAACCTCGAAGCGCTGCTCGCCGATCTGCGCGCGCTCGCTCGCGACGCCGAGAAGGCGCGCGTGGACACCGTCGCGTACTCCGCTCACATGCGGGAGTCGAGCGTGCTCGGCCGGCTCGCCCGCCGGCCCGAGGCCGAGCGCGCCGCGCTGCAGGCGGCCGCCGCCGCGCTCCGCGCCCGGAGCCCGCGGCGGCTCGCGCACGCGCGTCTCGTCGCCGCGGACCTGCGCGCGACCGCGGATCCGCAGGGCGCGCTCGAGATGGTCGAGTCGGCGCTGCCCGAGATCCGCGCGCTCGGTGACGACGCGCTGCTCGCCGAGGCGTACGACAACGTCTCGCACGCGTGCTTCGAGCTCGGCCGGTTCGAGCGGGCGCTGCCCGCGTGCCGCGCGAACGCCGCGCACCGCGCGGCGGCGAAGGACGATCACGGTCTCTCGCTCGCGTGGAGCAGTTGCAGCCAGGCGCTGCGCTTCCTCGGGCGTCACGCCGAAGCGCGCGCCGTGACCGACAGCGCGCTGCGGCTCGCGAGGGAGACGGGCGATCGCGGCCTGCCGCTCTCCCGCGCGCTCAGCGAGAAGGCGTCCCTGCATCGCACGGCGCGCGAGTTTCCCGAAGCGCTCGCGGCGATCCGCGAGGCGATCGAAGTGGACCGCGCGCGCGGCGACCGGTCGCACGAGCGCATCAGCCGCATGTTCCGCGCGCGGCTCTACCAGACCATGGGGCGCAACGTGGAGTGCGCCGCCGACCTCGACACGATGCTCGCGAGCCCCGAAGTGCAGCGTTCGTTCTCGCAGCTGACGCGCGTGAGCGCGATGTGGGCGCGCTCCATGGCGGCGATCGGGCGCGCGCCGGAAGCCGACAGCGTGCTCGCGCGCGTGATCGACCGGTACGAACGCTTCCGCAACGGGCTCGGCGAGGAGGAAGACCGCGCCGGCGCGCACGAGCACGCGAGCGAGGTGTACACGGCGCGCACGAGAGTGCTGCTCACGCTCAAGCGGCCCGAAGCGGCCTGGGCTTCGTGCGAGCGCGGCCGCGGCGCGCAGCTCGAATGGCGCCTCGGCGCGACGGACGCGCCGCCGCTCGCGAAGCTGCAGGCGCGGCTCGGCGCGGCGCGTGCCGCGTTGATCGAATACGACGTCCCCGATCCCACGGTCGGCAACGTGTTCCTCGTCACCGCCGACGGCGTGCGCGGTTTTCCGCTCGGCGGCTTCGTCGAGAAGAAGGACATCGACGCGGTGCTCGAGGCGCTCGGCGACGACCAGCCGGCCGCATGGCCGGACAGCGCCGCGGCGCATCTCGGACGCGACCTGCTCGGGCTCGTCGGCCCGCTCCTGCCCGCGGGTATCGAGCGCGTGTACGTCGTGCCTCCGTCGCGCATCGAGTCGGTTCCGTTCGAATCGCTCCCGGTGCCCGGGCGCGGCGCCGCTCTCGGCGATCTGTTCGCGGTGAGCTACGTGCCCTCGGCCGGCGTGCTGCTCGCGCTCGATGCGCGCGCCGCGGCGCCCGCCGACGCGCGGCGCATCACGGTGCTCGCCGACCCGGTCGTGAACGCGAAGCATCCCTCGCTCGCGTCGCTCGATCCGCAGTTGCGCGGCGAGGCGCTGCGTCCGCTGCCCGGCGCGCTCGCCGAGGCGCGCGCGATCGGCGGGCGCGACGCGCGCGTGCACGTGGGGCGCGACGCGACGCTCGATCGGCTGCTCGCGGCACGCAAGAGCGCGCTGCTGCACCTCGCCACGCACGCGCTCGCGCTGCCCGGCGGCGATGCGCTCGTGCTCGCGGGCCGCGAGCCGATGCTCACCGCCGCACGCGTCGAGAGCCTCGGGCTCTCGGCCGATCTCGTCACGCTCAGCGCGTGCGGGACGCTCGGCCGCACGCGCCGCACGGGCGAAGGCACGTTCGGGCTCGTGCGCGCGTTCCATGCCGCCGGCTCGCGCACCGTGCTCGGCACGCGCTGGAGCGTGAACGACCGGGCCGCCGCGCGCTTCATGACGGAGTTCTACGCGGCGCTCCGCTCGGGCGCGGCTCGCGACGTGGCGCTGGTGCGCGCCCGGCGCAGACTGCGCGCCGAAGGCGTGCCGCCGCGCGACTGCTGGGCGTTCCTGCTGTCCGGCGTCGGCGACCGCCCGCTCGGCGTGCTCGCGGATTCCCGCGGGACATCCGGGGCCCTGTCCAAATGAACGTCGTGGGAAGGGACTCGGCCGGCGGGGACACGCCGGCGGAACTCGAGGCGTTGCGCGCGCGGATGCACTCGATCGCGCGGCGGCGCGTCGCGCCCGACGCCGTGGACGACCTCGTGCAGGAAGCGCTCCGGATCGTGGTGGAGCGCCGGCTGCTGAGCCCCGGCGACGGGCACACGGAAGGAGAACTGCGATTGGCCGCCTGCTTCCAGGTGTTGCGGAACGTGATCGGGAATCACTACCAGCGTGAACGCGTCCGGCGTCGCCGCCTGACCGGCGAGGACGCCGCGTTCGGCGTGGTCGCCGAGGGCCCGACTCCGATCGAGGCGCTCGAGTCGGAGCAGGCGGTCGGGCTCGTCGAGCGCACGCTCGCGAGGATGGCGGCGACGGACGCCGCGTGCGCGCGCTACCTGCGCACGCTCGCCGGCGGCGTCACGCCGCGCGAGGCCGCGCGCGCCGAGTCGCTCGAGGAATCGGCTTTCTACCGGCGCGTCTATCGCTGCCGCCAGAAGCTGCGCGCGCTGCTCGAGCGCGAGGGGTACTTCGCATGAACGCACTTCCTCCGCTCGACGACGTTCGCGAGCAGCAGCTCGCCCGCTACCGCGCGGGCGCCATGAGCGCTTCCGAGCGCGCGGCGTTCGAGACGCAGGCGCTCGCGGACGACGCGCTCGCCGAGGCGCTCTACTCCGAGCTTTCGCTCGACGCGATCCGGCGCGCTCCCGCGGCCGCGCGATTCGCGTGGTGGCGCGTGGCGCTGCCGGTGGCCGCGTCGCTCGTCGCCGTCTCCGCGTGGTTCCTGCTGCGCGCGCCTTCCACGGGGCCCGTGCCCGACGACGGCACCGTGCGTGGCTCCGGCGCGCTGCGCGCGCTCGAGCCCGCGGGCGACGTGGCCGCGGCGCCCGACTCGCTGCGCTGGACGTCCGCCGCGGGCGCCGCGTCGTATCGCGTGGAGCTGCTCGACGAGGACGGCGGCGTGGCCGGCGTGCTCGTGACGGCCGACACGGTCGCGGCCGTCGCCGCGTTGCGCTCGCCCGTTCCGGCGGCTGCGCGCTGGCGCGTGACGGCGCTGGGCGCCGACGGACTCGAGCTCGCCGCGAAGGCTCACGCGGAGTGGCGCGTGGCGCCCCGCTGAGGCACCAGCGAATTCCCGATTGACCGCGACCTCGCGGAGGGCCAGCCTGCGCTTTTCCTTCGGGAGGTACCGCCATGGATGAGCCGGCCGCCGCCGAACCGTTCGACGAATCGCTCTACGCCCAGTCCCTCGCCGCATTCCGGAGCCCGGCTTCGACGTCCGTGCCGGCGCTCATCACCGCGCTGCTCGTGATCGCGTTCGCGGCTTCGTCGTTCGGGCAGCTCAGCTCGTGGACGAGCGTCGTGCTGCTCGTCGCGGTCGTGGCGTTCCACGAGGCGGGCCACGCGTTCGGCATGCGCGTGTTCGGCTTCCGCGACGTGAAGATGTTCTTCATCCCGTTCTTCGGCGCGGCGGTGGTCGGACGCCCGCGTGGGGCGGCGCCCTGGAAGGACGCGCTCGTCAGCCTGCTCGGGCCGCTGCCGGGGCTGCTGCTCGCGGTCGCGATCTTCGGCATCGGACTCACGCGCCGTCAGCCGGTCGAGTGGCCCTTCCACGTGGCCGAGTCCCTCCTGCTGCTCAACGCGTTCAATCTGCTGCCGCTCGGATTCCTCGACGGCGGACGGTTCTTCCAGCGCACGATCTTCGCGCGTCACCGCGTGCTCGCGATCGCGTTCGACGCGCTCGGAGCGCTCGCGCTCGGAGCCATGGCGGTCGCGTTCAAGATGTGGCTGCTCGGGTTCTTCGTGCTGATGTCGCTGCGCGGCCTGCCGCGCCGCTGGCGCATCCTCGGAGGAGCCGCGGCGTTCCGCTCGGCGCTGCCGCAGGCGCCCGCGGATCCCGAGCGGCTCACGGACGAGGACGCGCGCGCGCTGTACTCGGGCGCACGCGGAGCGCTCGGCCATCCGGCCCGCGAGAGCGCGGGCGCGATCGCCGGCGCCATGGAAGAGATGCTCGACGCGTCGCAGCGTTCGCCCGGCGTGTTCGCGACGATCGGGCTGCTGCTGCTCTACGCGCTCGGCGTGGTGTGCACGGTCGTGGGGCTCTTCTTCCACGTGAACAGCATGGGCGCCGAGGAATGGCAGTGGGTGCGCACGGGTGACGTGCGCGTGGAGTTCCCGCGCGACGCGTTCGGCGGCGCCGGCGCGGCCGGCGGCACGGACAGCGACACCACGTGGCGCACGGTCGTGAACGGCGTCGAGCGCTTCACGGTCGAGAAGCTCGCGAGCGACACGTCGGCCGCGGCGGTCGAGAAGCGCGTGGCCGCGCTCGCACACGATTCCGGTCTCGAGATGAAGCGCTCGCAGATCATCGAAGGCGACGTGCCGTCCGACGGGCTCGTCGGCATGGAGTACCGCTTCAAGGGCGAGCGTCGCGAGCTGCGCGCTCGCACGTTCGTCGTCGAGGACAAGCGCTACTGGGTGACGGCGTCGGCGCCCAAGTTCGGGGAACGCACGTCGCGCTTCCTCGATTCGTTCCGGCGCGACGGCGCGCCGCCGGGCACGCCGCGATGACTGTGGGCGCCGCGGCGAATCCCGCACGCCCTCACCGGCTCTCACCCCTCGTCGCGCGCCGGCCGAGTGGACAACCCGGTGCGCCGTTCCTAGTGTCTCGCCACTTTCCGGCCATGGGGGCCGGGTTTCCTATCGGAGGGATCTCTCTCATGAAGCTCGCCAAGATCGCGCTGGTGCTCGCCGCCGGCCTGCTCGTCGCCTCGACCGCGTTCGCGGGTGAAGGCAAGGGTGAAGGGCTGTACGGATTCCAGATCACGAACGGTGTCGCCGACCTGTACAGCACGAACGGCAACTACATCTCGGCCTACCAGGCTCCCGAGTTCGGTTTCGCGTTCCAGTACTGGCGCCTCATGACCAACGACTACGCCTTCAACATGTCGGTCGGCATGGGCATGGCGAACGAGAAGGACGAGTCGAGCGTCTCCGGCGATCCCGACTTCGAGTACAAGCAGAGCTCGTTCAACGTCCGCGTCGGTGGCGACCGCGCCGCGAAGATCGGCGATCGCGCGATCGTGTACTTCGGCCCGGGCCTCGAGTACTGGAGCGGCAACTCGACCTTCGGCGACGACCCGAAGAGCGAGAACACCACGCGCATCGCGGTCTCCGGCCGCATCGGTGGCGTGATGATGTTCAACGAGAAGGTCGGCTTCAACTGCCAGATCGGCCGCTTCGTCGGCCGCGCCACGGCGGAAGCCGACGGCGCCAAGGCCACGTGGTACACGGCCGGCTTCGAGGGCTCGGGCGGTCTGGTCTTCCGCTTCTAGTCCCTCCCGCTTCGACGATCGGGCGTCCGGTGCCTCGCACCGGGCGCCCGTTCTTCTTTGGCGCACGACGCGCCCGCGCGTCTATGCTGCGCGCTCAGGCGCGAGCGACCGGCTCGGCGCCCTCGGAGGAAGCCCATGCGCGTCGCGGTCACACTGCTCTTCGCCTGTTCGCTCGCTGTCTTCGGTTCGTCCGCTCTCGCGCAGCCGCCCGCCGGCACGCCCGACGGCGGGCCCGGCGCCACGCCCGCCGCGAAGGACACTTCGGGCGTCCTGCCCCGGTGGATGGACGGCGCGGTCGAGGTTGGTGTCGGCTGGATGGCGTCGCCGCAGTCGGTGAAGGACCGCTACAGCGCCGGCATGGACATCGCCGTCGAGCTTCAGGCGCTCGCCGCACCCGCGCTTCGTTTCGGCGCGAAGGCCGAATACCACGACACGCCCTCCAACAACGACGGCTTCGTCGCCACCTCGAACGGCATCGTCGGCTTCGACACGTTCGGCGACGGCAAGATGTTCGATCTCGTCGGCACCGTCTCCGTGCGCCCGTGGCGCCAGCTGTGGCTGGAAGGCAGCGCGGGCTACGGCCACTTCGACTCGGGCTTCGGTGACGTCAGCTTCATCGACGGCGTGACGGGCGAGTCGTACGCCCCTCCCGGCAAGATCGGCTGGGGCCCGGTCGCGGGCGCGGGCGCGCGCTACGAGTTCCAGCCCAACCGCCGCGACCGCATGTACGTCGGCGCCGGCTGGCGCCGCATGGAGCGCGACGACGTGACGCTGCAGTACGGGCTCATCCGCGTGGGCTATCGGTTCCGCTGAGCGCTTCGCGCACGCCGACACGCACGACGAAGCCCCGCCGGAGCATCGCCCGGCGGGGCTTCGTGCGTCCTACTTCGTGCGTGCCCGTGCGTCAGTGCGCGCGCGTGCGGATCTCTTCGCGGATGCGCTCGACGATCTGCTCGCGAGGCATCGTGCCGAGGTCGCCCTGGCCCTTGCGGCGAGGGCGCAGGTGCCGGCCTCGATGTCGCGAGGACCGACGACGATCAGGTACGGCACCTTCTGCAGCTCGCCGTCGCGGATCTTGGCGCCGAGCTTCTCGTCGCGCGCGTCGACGTCGACGCGCACGCCCGCGGCGCGCAGCATTTCCGCGGTCTGCTCGGCGTACTCCAGCGCCTTCGGGTTGACCGGCACGATCACGGCCTGCGTCGGCGCGACCCACACCGGGAACTCGCCGCCCGTGTGCTCGATGAAGATGCCGACGAAGCGCTCGAGCGAACCGTACAGCGCGCGGTGCAGCATGATGACTTCGTGGTCCTGGCCGTCCGGACCGGTGAAGTACACGCCGAAGCGCTTGGGCAGGTTGAGGTCGACCTGGATGGTCGGGCACTGCCACTCGCGGCCGAGCGCGTCCTTGAGCTTCACGTCGATCTTGGGCGCGTAGAAGGCGCCGCCGCCCTCGTCGATTTCGTAGGGCAGCCCGGCCGTCTCGAGCGCCTGGCGCAGCGCGTTGGTCGCGAAGTCCCACTCCTCGTCCGAGCCGATGTACTTGTCGGCCGGGCGCGTCGCGAGATAGCAGTGGTACTCGTAGCCGCAGGTCTCGAGCAGCTTGTGCATGAGCTTGAGCACGCCTTCGATCTCGGACTGCAGCTGGTCCGGGGTGCAGAAGATGTGCGAGTCGTCCTGCGTGAAGCCGCGGACGCGCTCCATGCCGTGCAGCACGCCGGAGCGCTCGTAGCGATACACCGTGCCGAGCTCCGCGAAGCGGATCGGCAGCTCGCGGTACGAGTGCTTGCGGCTGTTGTAGATCATGATGTGGTTCGGGCAGTTCATCGGCTTCACGCGGTACGCCTGCTCGTCCACCTGCATCGGCGCGTACATGATGTCGCCGTAGTTCTGCAGGTGCCCCGAGATCTCGTAGAGCTTCTCGCTGGCGATGTGCGGCGTGTACACGAGCTGGTAGCCGGCCTTGAGGTGCTCTTCCTTCCAGAACGACTCGAGCATGTGACGCACCATGCCGAGCTTCGGGTGCCAGTGCACGAGGCCCGCGCCCACTTCCTCGTGGATCGAGAACAGGTCGAGCTCACGCCCGAGCTTGCGGTGGTCGCGCTTGAGCGACTCCTCGATGCGCTGCAGGTGCGCGTCGAGGTCGGCCTGCGAGGCGAACGCGGTGCCGTAGATGCGCTGCAGCATCTCGTTCTTCTCGGAGCCCAGCCAGTACGCGCCCGCGAAGTGCGTGAGCTTGAACGCCTTCAGCTTGCCGGTGCTCTCGACGTGCGGTCCGCGGCAGAGGTCGAGGAAGTTGCCGTTGCGGTAGGTCGTGACCTTCGCGCCCTCGGGAATCACGGACAGGAAGTGCAGCTTGTACTTCTCGTCCTTCCAGATCTGCGCGGCCTCTTCGCGGGTCGCCTCGGCGAACTCGAACTTCTGGTCGAGCGCCACGATCTCGCGCATGCGCGCCTCGATCTTCTCGAGGTCTTCCGGGGTGAACGGGGTCGCCTTGGCGAAGTCGTAGTAGAAGCCACCGTCCACGGGAGGCCCGCCGGCCACCTTCACGTCCGGGAACAGCTCCGTCACGGCCGTGGCGAGCACGTGCGCGGCGGAGTGACGAAGGCGGTAGAGCTCCTCGCCTCCCGGGTAGTGGGAAAGATCGGGGCCCGAACTCGCGGACTGGGACATGGCGATGCCTTTCGGAAGGGACGCGCCGGCCGGAAAAACGAAAAGGGGCGGCGCGCCGGCCGACCGGCGTGCGCGCCCCAAAGAGATGGTGGGCGTTACTGGACTTGAACCAGTGACCCCTTGCTTGTCGAGCAAGTGCTCTACCAACTGAGCTAAACGCCCTGCGAGGGCGCGGAGTTAACCCGAAGTCGCGCGATGCGTCAAGCGAGGCGGCGCACCCGAAGGTGGATTCGCGACGGCGAGCGGCTCAGCGACGCATCGTCAACGCGATCGTGGCGCCGGGCGCGCGCGTCGTCGCGTGCACGAACCGGATGTCCGAGAGCGGCTGGTGCACCCACTCCGCCGGGTGCGGCCAGGCGGTCGCGACGAACGGCGCCCCGAGGACCACCGCTGCTCCGCAATGTCCCAGGGCCCGCCGAAAGGCGACGCTCGCCGTCCGGGCAGCGAAGCCGAGTCCGATGCCAGCGACGCGTGGCCACGGCGTCCTGGTGGCAGGCCCTCCTCGACATTCCCGTGAACCAGCCTCGGCCGCTGGTACCACCACGCGAAATCGCGCACGTCCTTCGTGAGGAACCGCGCGTCGCGGAGGATCGCCTCCGGCCGGACGATCAGCGTGTCCGGTCCGCCGCGCACGAGCGTGCCGACCGTGATGTCGTGCGCGCTCCGGTACTCGATGCGGACGCGCGTGCCCGCGGGCAGCGCGGTCTTCGTGGAGTCCTCGTCCTGCGCGAAGGCGCACTCGGCGCCGCAAGCCAGAAGGACGAGCAGCAGCAGCCACGTTCGCATGGCTCCTCCGTCGGTGTGCGCCTGCGGGGGATGCGCGGTGACACGGGAAATGCGGGGCCGTGCGGCAATCCTGCCGCAGGCATTCGCTCACCGTCCACGCTCACTCGGCCGCGCGCTCCGAACGGGGATTGCACTCCCCCGGCGCGCTCAGGGATTTCGCCACGCCTCCCAGGCTTCCTTCGCCACGCCGTTGCTGTCGCGCAGCCCGAGCCCGCCGAGGTAGCCGGCGAAGCCCGGCGAGACCAGGCCGTAGTACGCGAACAGCGTGTTCAGCGTGGCCCCCGACCAGTCCGTGTAGAGAAAGTAGTTCGCGCCCAGCACACGCGAGCGCGACTGTGCCGCGACCCACTGCCGAAAGCGGCGCACGAAGTTCGCCTGCGCGGCCGGACTGCTCGCGCACGCGGCCGACGACGAGTAGCCGACTTCCTGCAGCAGCAGCGGCGTCGCGCCGTGATCACGCATCGCGTCGAGGTCGGCCGTCGCGGTCGCGGGCGGCAGGTGCTGGAAGTCGGTGCCGGCCTGGAACGCGTAGTACGTGTACACGCGGACGTCCGTGTACGCGTTGAGCGTGTCCCCCACCCATGCGTTCGCGTTGCGCAGCGGCGACGTGATGCAGCAGCCGACGGGCAGGCCGGGGCGCGACGCGTGCACGCGCGCGACCTCGCGGGCGAGCAGCGCTCGGAACGCGGGCAACTCGCCGGGATGCGCGCCGAAGTACACGTCCACTTCGTTGCCGAGGCTGAAGGCGACGAACGGGTGGAGCTGCGCGACGCTCATGAGCGAGTCCACCATCGCGTCCACCCGCGCGAACATCTCGGGCGCGTCCCACGCGGTCGCGTTCAGGTCCGCGGGCGTGCCGCGCTGGTTCGTGTCCACGAGGCGCAGGTTGTAGTACTGGCGCAGCCCGAACGCGCTCAGCACGTGCGCCGCGAAGCGCGGGGTCGCGGCGCTCGGCGCGCCCGGCGTGGGTTCGAGCGTCTTCCACAGGTCGCCCGATTGGATGAAGTCCACGCCCGTGGTGCGCAGCGTCTCGAGCACGACGCGGTTCGAGTCGGCGTCGTTCACGAACGCGTCGCTCGGGTTCGCGACCATGCCGAGGTAAGGACGCTCGGGCCCGGGGGCGACGGTGCTGCCCTTGCCGCAGCCGGTCGTGCTCGAAAGCACGGCGGCGAGCAGGGCGATGCCGAATGCGGCGCGTGCGGCGCCGAGGGGGCGCTGCGATCGGAACATCCTGTTCCTCGACTTCGTGTGCCCTCCGGCTCCACCGGTGGGCGTCAGACCTTGCGACCCACCACTTCCGCGATGGTCCGGATCTGGCCGACCAGTTCGTCGAACTGGTTCGGGTACAGCGACTGCGCGCCGTCGGACAGCGCGTGGTCGGGATCGTGATGCACTTCGATGATCAGGCCGTCCGCTCCCGCCGCGACCGCGGCGCGCGCCATGGGCGCGATCTTGTTGCGGATGCCCACGCCGTGCGACGGATCGACGATGACCGGCAGGTGCGACAGTTCCTTCACCACCGGCACGGCGTTCAGGTCGAGCGTGTTGCGCGTGTACGTCTCGAACGTGCGGATGCCGCGCTCGCACAGCATGACCTGCGGTTGCCCTGCGCCATCACGTGCTCGGCGGACAGCAGCCACTCTTCGATCGTGCTCGACAGCCCGCGCTTGATCATGACGGGCTTCTCGATGTGCCCGACCTCGCGCAGCAGCGCGTAGTTCTGCATGTTGCGCGCGCCGATCTGCAGGATGTCCGAGTAGCGCGCGAGCAGGCCGACCTGCTGCGAGTCCATGACCTCGGAGACGACCGCGAGCCCGAACGCGTCCGCGGCGCGGCGCAGCAGCTTGAGCCCTTCCTCGCCGAGTCCCTGGAACGCGTAGGGCGACGTGCGCGGCTTGAACGCGCCGCCGCGCAGCACGGTCGCGCCGGCCTTCGCCACGGCTTCGGCGATCGTGAACACTTGCGCTTCGCCTTCGACCGAACACGGCCCGGCCATGATCGCGATCTGCTGGCTGCCGATCGCGCAGCGACCGACCTGGATGACCGTGTCGTGCGGATGGAAGAGCCGGCTCGCGAGCTTGAACGGCCGCGAGAGCTTCTGCGTCGCCTCGACACCCGGCCACTTCTCGACTTCCTCGAGCTTCACCGCGCCCGCTTCACCGATCGCGGCGATACGCGTGACGCCGTCGTGGTCCGTGCGGTGCACGGCGAGGCCCGCCATGCGCAGGCGCGTCATGACGTCGCTGGCGATCGCTTCGGGCGTACCGGCTTTCAGCAGGACGAGCATCGTACGAGTGGTCCCGGGGGTCGGTGCTTCTCACTAACGAAAGAGCCCACGCCGCGCTGGCATGGGCTGGGAGTTCGTCGGGTCGGTGAAGCGTTCAGGCCCAAGCGCGCTCCCGGCTTCGCCAGGCGAAACCGTAGCCACGGAAGGACCAATACCAGAACCGGCGGACGCGCATGAAGTCTCCACGAGAAGTCGATGCGAACGCGGCGAGCCTAGCATCGGCTTTCGACGCGGGTCAACGAGTGAGCACGAACGATCGCGAGAAAGTCCTGCCCGGTGTTTCGAGGCGCGCGAAATAGAGTCCGGCCGGGGGCATTTCGCCCGCTTCGCCTCGCCCGTCCCACGCGATCGCGCCGTCGCCGGCGGCCGTCTCGCGCCACCCGAGGTCGCGCACGCGGCGGCCGTTCACGTCGTAGAGCGCGAGCCGCGTGCGTCCCGGCGCGGACAGCGTGAACCGGAACTCCGCCGCGCCGTGCACGGGGTTCGGGAACGCCCCCGCGAAGCGCGCACCGCCGCCCTGCGCGCCGGGCGCGACGCCGACGGTGGGCGTCGGCGTGAGCAGGAACGCGCGCGACACTCCGTTGAGCGTGCCCTCTCCCACGATCGCGCCGTTCGCGTCGATGTCCCACGCGCGGTCGAGCGCCCAGCCGGTGCCCTGCGGGATGAGCAGGTTGAGATCGAAGATCTGCTCGTTCTTCCACAGGAACGCGACCGTCACGCCGTCCTCGCGCGTCGAGGCGCCGACGACCTCGTCGAGATCGTTGAGCGCGAACGCGGCGCTGTAGATGCCGCCGAGCGTGCCGACGCTGCGCATGACGCCGTTCGCCCAGAACCAGCCGCGGCTGTCGGGCAGCGAATTCGAGATCTGCGACCAGCCGCAGACGTGCGTGAGGTTGTTGACGTCGTACGCGTGGCTCGTCGGGCCACCGAGCGTGCCGAGGTCGTACAGGTCGCTCCACGGCTTGCCGAGGAACGCGTGGAAGCGATCGTCGCTCGCGGGCATGGCCCAGCCCACGATGTCGCTCCAGCCGTTGATGGCGTAGGCGCGCGCCTGCGAGCCGCCGAGCGTGCCCAGGTCGTGCAGCGCGCCGTCCCACCAGAACGCGCGTTCGAGCGGATCGGCGGTGAACGCCGAGCCCACGATCACGCCCGAGGCGTTCACGTCCTGCGCGTCGCTCACGTTGCCGCCGAACGTGCCGAGGGGCGTCATGACGCCGCCCTCCCAGCGGAACGCGCGCTGCGCGCTCACACCGACGGGGTACGCCCAGCCCACGATGACGCCGGAGGGATTCGCGGCGCGCGCGAGGCTCTGCGTGCCGCCCAGCGTGCCGATGTCGGTGACCGTGCCGTGGTCGTTGATCATCGCGTGCACGAGATTCGCGCCGGTGATGAACGAGTAGCCGACCGCGAGCCCGTTGCCGTTGAGCGCCGCCGCGCCGCTGCCGTGCACCCCGCCGAGCGTGCCGAGGTCGTGCACCTGGTACAGCTGCGCCGCGGCGGGCGTCGCGAGGAGCGCGGCCGCGCAGAGGGCGCGCACGAAGGAACGGGCGGCGAGGGAAAGCGTCGCGAGTGGCGTCACGGCGGTCGAGGGCTCCGGGTCAGCGGCTGCGGCCGGCTTCGCGGTGCGCCATGAGGGTAGCGGGCGCCCGAGGGCGCCCGCCACGGCTATTTCTCGCGCCCGCGCAGCGCGCGCTGGCGCAGCCACGCGTCGGCGAGCGTGATCGCCATCATGCTCTCGGCGACCGGCACCACGCGCGGGCAGATGCACGGGTCGTGACGGCCTTCGATCGCCACGGTCTCGGTGCCGCCGCCGGCCTTCGCCATCACCTGCGGCTTGCCGATGCTCGTGGCCGGCCGCACGGCGACGCGCACGACCACTTCGTTGCCGTTCGAGATGCCTCCGGCGATGCCGCCCGAGTAGTTGCTCGAGTAGCGCTCGCCGTCGAACACGTCGTTCGTCTGCGAGCCGTTCAGCGCGCACATGCCGAAGCCGCCGCCGATCTCGACGCCCTTGGTGGCGGGAATCGACAGCATGGCCGCGCCGAGCAGCGCATCGAGCTTGCTCATGGTGGGATCGCCCCAGCCCGCGGGCACGCCGCGCGCCACGACTTCGACCACACCGCCGACCGAGTCCTTCGCGTCGCGCGCCGATTCGATCACCGCGATCATTCGCGCCGCCGCTTCGGCGTCCGGGCAGCGGACGAGGTTGCGCTCGGTCTCGTCCCAGTCGCGCTTCGCCGCTTCGACGTCCGCGACGCGCACCGTGCCGCCCACGACGCTCACGCCGATCGTGGCGAGCCATGCCGCGCGAGCGACGCCCGCCGCGACGCGCCCCACGGTCTCGCGGCCCGACGACCGGCCGCCGCCGCGGTGATCGCGCACGCCGTACTTCTGGTCGTAGGCGTAGTCCGCGTGCCCGGGGCGATACACGTCCTTGAGCGCGCCGTAGTCCTTCGAGCGCTGGTCGGTGTTGCGCACGAGCATCAGGATCGGCGTGCCGAGCGAGACGCCTTCGTACACGCCCGAGACGATCTCGACCTGGTCGGCTTCCTTGCGCTGCGTGGTGATCGCGCTCTGGCCCGGACGGCGCCGGTCGAGCTCGTGCTGGATCGCGGCCACGTCCACGGCGACGCCCGGAGGCATGCCGTCGACGAGCACGCCCACGCCGCCGCCGTGCGATTCGCCGAACGTCGTGATCGTGAAGAGCCGTCCGAAGGAAGAAGAACTCATCGGCTCGTCGCGGCACGCTTGGCCGCCCGTGCCGGCTTCGCCGCGGCGGACTTCTTCGCCGAGGGCGCCTTCTTCAGCGCCGCCGCGTTGAGCTTGTTCCGGAACGCGACGTGGCCCGCGACGACTTCCTCGAAGTTGTGCAGGTAGGTCGGCCGGATCGCGGCGCGCGCGCCGGCGATCCACGGCTTGCAGCGCTCCCACGTGACGACGTCCTCGCCCGTGTGTTCGTAGAAGAGTTCGTCGTGCAGCACGCCGCGGTTGACCAGCGTCGCGACCATCTCCCAGTACGAGATCGTCATGCGGAACCAGCGGTCTTCGTCGCTGTGCGAGAGGTACTTCTTCCCGATCTCGTCCCAGGACTTCGCCTTGAACTTGGTCAGGAACCACGCGCGCGCCTTGCGCAGCTCGGGGTCGCGGCGGATCTCGTAGAGACGGAGCAGCAGTTCGGCGTCGGCGTGAAGGGGCTTGCGAGCCATGCGGGACTCCTCGTGGGACGAACGTGCGGCCTCGGAATGCCGGGCAACTTGGCACCCGGGGCCGCGCATCGTCAACCGCGAAGGTTGTGGTTCGCAGAATGTTGCACGTCGCGGGCGCGGCTCCTCGGAGCCGCGCCCGCGGTGCATTCAGGCCGCCAGCTTGAGCGTGTGCCGTTTCGGGTTTTCGATCTCGGGCGTGTCCACGAGGCTGAAGTAGTACCGCCGCCACTCCTCCGTGATGTTGGTGCGTGTCACGAACTGGCGCTTGCCCAGAAGTGCTTCCGGACTCATCGGCGTCTCGAACAGCCCAAGCTTCATGGCTGGCGTACTTCGGTCGTGGTTCACCGAGCTCGGCGCCCAGTAGTTCGCGAGCATCAGGTGGATTGCTGCTCGGTCCAAGACGCCCTGGTCGCGCTTCGAGAACGCGATCGTCTCGCGCCGATGGTTGGCTCCGTTGTGCCGCAGCATCATGTCGCGCCGGTTCACGAAGAACAGGTCGTTGTTCGGAGTACGCGGATCGGTC
>JADJLL010000008.1 GCA_016710095.1 Candidatus Eiseniibacteriota bacterium
GCGCGACGGAGACCGTTGCGCGTTCGTGAGCGCCGACGGCCGCCGCTGCGAGTGCCGCACCAACCTCGAGTTCGATCACGTCGTCCCGCTCGCGCGCGGCGGACTCACGACGGTCGAGAACGTCCGGCTGTGCTGCCGAGCGCACAACCAGTACGCGGCGGAGCGTGTGTTCGGCGAAGGCTTCATGCGCGGCAAACGCGCGTGGGGACGCATACGCGCGGCGAGCGCGACGACCGCAGGCGCGACGCCATGAAGCGCGCGCCGACGCCCCCTACTTGAGAACTTCCACCAGCAGCTGCGCGAGCAAGATCTTCGAGATCGTCGCGAACGGGAACACCGCGGCGTAGCCGGCGTTGGGGCCGTCGTCGCCGGCGGTCTCGGCGGCGAACGCGAGCGCGGCGGGCTGCGTGTGGATGCCGGTCACCATGCCGAAGAGCTTCGCGGCGGGAATGCGCAGCAGCTTGCGGCCGACGATCAGCGACAGGCTCGTCGTCGTCATCGTGACCACGGCGCCCGCGAGCACGAGCGCGATCGCGTTCGGGTCCTTCAGCGCCTGCGCGAACACCCAGCCCGAACGCGTGCCCACGCCCGCCAGGAACAACGTGATGCCGATCTGGCGCAGCGTGAGATTGGCGCTATAGGGCAGCTGCCACACCACGGGGCCGGTGCGCCCGAGCGCGCCGAGCGCGAGCCCCACGAGCAACGGTCCGCCCGCGACGCCGATCTGGAACGTGCCGCCACCGGGCAGCGGGATCGGGATCAAGCCCAGCAGCAATCCCGCGGTGATGCCGAGCCCGAAGCTCAGTACGTCGACCTCGGCCAGCGCGCGGTACGAATCCCCGAAGAACGCCGCGACGTCCTTCATCGCCGGTCGCGGTCCCAGCACGCGCACGCGATCACCCAGCTCGAGCGTCATGTTGGGATCCGGCAGCAGGTCGAGATCGCCGCGGCGTACACGCGTCACGAGCGCGCCGAAGCGCTGCAGCAGCTGCAGCGTCTTGAGCGGGCGGCCGGCGGTCGAGGGGTCGGACACGAACACGCGGCGGAAATCGAGATCGGTGCGGTCGAGTTCGATCTGCTCCTCGGCGGGCTCGCCGATCTCGTCCACGATGCGCGCGATCTCCTCGGGCGTCGCGACGACGGTGATGAGGTCGCCGACCTGCAGCGGCTCGCGCGTGTTCATCACGGTCACGTGATCGCCGCGGCGGCGGCGCGCGAACACCGCATGCCAGCCGTGTTCGCGCTGCAGCTGCGCCAATGGCCGGTCGCACGCGGCCGGATCGAGCACGCGCACGCTGTGCACGTCGAGCGCGCTGCCGCTCTTGGATTGCGAAAGCTCTTTCTTCCAACGCCCCCGCACCACGGCCAGCACGAGAATGATTCCGAGCACGCCCATGGGATACGCGAGCGAGTAGGCCACGACGGGTTCGGCGAGCAGCTTCTCGTCGCCGTGCGCCGCGCCGCGCAGGCGCTCGAGCACACCGGCGAGCGCGGGCGTGTTGGTGAGCGCGCCGGCGAAGAGTCCGCCCGCGCGCGGGCCGCCGAAGCCGAGCACGCGGTACGCGAGCGCCACGAGTGCCGCGGCCGAGCCGAGCATGCTCATCGTGAAGAGCGCGTCGCGCAGCCCGCGGCGGCGGAACGACGCGAAGAAGCCGGGGCCGCTCGCGATGCCGACGGTGTACACGAACAGCACGAGCCCGAAGCGCTGCACGAGTTCGGGCAGCTGCAGCCGCGGATCGAGCGATCCCGCGGCGAGACCGACGAACAGCACGGCCGCGACACCCAGCGACACGCCCCCGACCTTCACCCGGCCCGCGGCGTAGCCGAACGCCAGCACTCCGAACAGCAGCATCAACGGTTGTTCGACGAGGAACTCGATCATGGGCCGCAGCATAGCCGTCGCGCGCGCTTTCGGCAGCGGTGCCCGGCGCCGCCGTCCCCCGAAGGGGCGGCAATTGCCTGACGAAAGCTTGTCTGGCGCCGGCCCTTGCTTTCATCGTATATTGCCGATGAACGATAAAGCCGCACGGAACCCCGGCGCGAGGAGACCGATCCCATGAGCCCGACGAAAACGTCGAAAGACGCGATCACCGCCGCCGACGAGCAGCTCGCCGAGATGGCCAAGGCGCTCGGGCACCCCGCTCGCGTCGCGATCCTGCGGCAGCTCGCCGACGAGGGCGAGTGCGTGTGCGGCCAGATCGTGAGCGCGCTGCCGCTCGCGCAGGCCACGGTCTCGCAGCATTTGAAGGTGCTGAAGGACGCGGGCCTCGTGCAGGGCGAGATCGACGGACCGCGCGTTTGTTACTGCCTGGATCCCGAGGGCATCAAGAAGTTCAAGAAGCTGGTCGCAGCACTCCCGGCCGAGTCATAGGAGCCATACGTCATGAACGATGCACTGAAGGCCCTACCTGTCGTCACGCCCGCCGAATCCAAAGCCTCCTGCTGCGGTCCTGATTGCTGCAGCGACACTC
This sequence comes from Candidatus Eiseniibacteriota bacterium, assembly GCA_016710095.1. Lineage (GTDB taxonomy): Bacteria > Eisenbacteria > RBG-16-71-46 > RBG-16-71-46 > RBG-16-71-46 > CAIXRL01. Next base: position 2,472 of record JADJLL010000008.1, read on the forward strand.
CCAAGGTCACCGACGTCGCCGACGTCCGCACGGTCGTCCGCGAGAAGTATGGCGCGGTCGCCGAGGGCACGCAGAACTCGTGCGGCTGCTGTGCGCCGGGCGACGTGGATGCCGTTCTCCTGCAGCTCGGCTACACCAAGGAGCAGGCCGCTGCGCTGCCCGAAGGCGCCAATCTCGGCCTCGGCTGCGGCAATCCGCTCGCGCACGCGTCGCTGAAGGCCGGCGAAGTCGTGCTCGACCTGGGCTCGGGCGCGGGCATCGACTGCTTCCTCGCCGCGCGCGAAGTCGGCCCGACCGGCCGCGTGATCGGCGTGGACATGACGCCGTCCATGCTCGAGAAGGCGCGCGCCAACGCGACCAAGGTCGGGATCACGAATACGGAGTTCCGTCTCGGCGAGATCGAGCACCTGCCGGTCGCCGACGCGAGCGTGGACGTGATCATCTCGAACTGCGTCGTGAACCTCTCGCCCGACAAGCCGCAGGTGTTCCGCGAGGCGTTCCGCGCGCTCAAGCGCGGCGGCCGGCTGATGCTCAGCGACCTCGTGCTCACGAAGCCGCTGTCGGCCGAGATGCAGAACGACGTGTCGCTGTACGTGGGTTGCATCGCGGGCGCATCCCTCGAGACCGACTACCTGCGCATGATCTCCGAAGCGGGCTTCACGAACGTCGACGTGCAGGCGCGTGGACGCTACGAAGTGGGCATGGAATCGCTCGCCGAGGGCTCGCCCGAACGCGAGGCCTTCGACTCCGTCGTCTCGGTGAAGGTCCAGGCCTTCAGCCGTGACGCATGCCTGACACCTGAAGGGCGGCCGGGTCGGTAATTTTGTAAGTCATGCATACGACCCGCGCCGCCCTTCTCGTGCTTTCGCTGGCCTGTTTCGCGGCCGGCGCTCACGCCGCCACGCCCGCCGCGAAGCGCACCGCGCGCCCCGGCGGCGCCGCCGCCGCGAGGCTGCCGGCGACCGTCTCGCTCACGCCCATGCTGCAGCCGGCCGTGGACGTGCCGCAGGCCGCGCTCGACGCGCAGCTCAAGGGCACCGTCACGCTGCTCGTGCGCGTGGCACCGGCGGGGTATGCGGACAGCGTTCGCGTGCTGACCGGCGACGCGCGCCTGCGCGAGGCCGCGACGGCCGTCGCGCGCTGGTGCGTGTACGCCCCGCAAGCCGTGCCCGTGTGGACGACGCTCGCCGTGACCGTGGACGGCAAGATCGAGCCCGAGCCGCTCAATCCCGACGTGATCACGATCGCCCGCGAGGCCGAGCGCGCGAAGGACTGGAGCAACGCGCTCGCCGCGTGGACCGGCGCGCTGCAGCGCCTGGGCACGCACCCCTCGCTCGCCAACGAGTGGGCGCTGCGCGAGCACGCGCTGCGCGCCTCGCGACAGATCAAGCCCGTGCCGCCGGCGCCGGGCGAGACGCAGGGCGCCGCGCGTGGCGCGCGCACGCAGCAGGAGCGCGTGGTCGCGCGCGTGCAGCACGAAGACGTGGCCGGGATCTTCGACGGCGTGCTCAAGACCGCCCCGTGGTGGAGCGATCCGTACCTCTGGCGCGCGTCGTCGCTCGCCGGCAGCGGCCGCAGCGCCGAGGCCGTGCGCTCGCTGCGCTTCTACCTGCTGGGCGCGCCGGACTCCGCCGGCACCTGGCTCGCGACGACCGCCCTCGCGCAGCTCGCCACCGGCGATTCGCTCGGCGCGAGCGAGCTGATCAAGAAGCGCGCGCAGAGCTTCAACGTGGACAAGCCGGGGCGATAGCCCGGCCGCCGAATCGCTACTCGAAGCGCCGCGAGGCGCGCGAGGGCGCGACGCCGAAGTCCTCCGCCGGAGCGCTGAACTTCGGGGCGCGCTTCTCGGCGAACGCCTGCAGCCCTTCGGTCGAATCCGGCGAGTTCCAGCACGCCTCCTGCGCCGCGGACTCGGCGTCCAGGCACTGCTCGAGCGTCCGATGCAGCCCCGCGCGCAGGTTGGCCTTGAGCGCGCGCACGCTGGTCGCGGGCGCCGCCGCCAGCCGCGTGGCGTACGCCTGCCATTCGGCCGCGAAACTCGCGGCGGGCCACACGCGCTGCACGAGCCCGGCCTGCTGCATGTCGGAGGCGCCGATCACGTCGCCCGTCCAGCAGAGGTCGAGCGCGCGGCCGAGCCCGACGACGCGCGGCAGGGCGAACGTGCCGCCCCAGTCGGCGTGCAGGCCGATCTTCACGAACGACTCGCCGAAGCGCGCTTCGTCCGAGGCGAGCCGCACGTCGCAGGCGAGCGCGAGGTTCGCGCCGGCGCCCGCGGCGACGCCGTTGACCGCGGCGATCACGGGAATCGGCAGCGAGGCCAGCCGCGTGACGATGTCGCGCCCGGCGTCGATGAGCGTGGCGACGCTCTCGTAGCCCGCGCCCTTGCCCTTGAGGTCGAGCATGAAGCTCACGTCGCCGCCGGCGCAGAACGCGCGGCCCGCACCGGTGATCACGAGCACTCGGGCTTCGCTCGCGGCCACGGTCTCGAGCGCCGCGACCAGGCGCTCCCGCATGTCGCCGGCGAAGGCGTTGAGCTTCTCCGGGCGGTTGAGCGTGACGACGGCGACGCCGGAGGGTTCGATCGTGAGCAGGATGGGCGAGTCGGAGGACATGACGGGGCTTTCTTCGGGGTTGCGTGACGAATGGACGAGCGATCTCGGAGGGTTCGGCGGCGCCTTCGCGGGCGCGGCATCGCCGCCACAATAGCCGGGGCATCGTTCGTTTTCCCACAATCTTCCATTGCCGAGGCCCCCGGCTGCGCCTAGGTTCCACGGCTCATGCTCAAGGCCGTTCCGCGACACATGGATTCGCTCGCCCTACTGGTGGACCTGGTGCGCGAGTTCCTCGGGACCACGCCGGGGTCCGAACAGATGGCGTTCGACCTCGACCTGGTGATCGAGGAGCTCTTCATGAACATCGTGCGCCATGGTCGAGGCACCGGCAGCGTCGAGGTCGAACTGTCTTCCGCGTCCGGGGAAGGGGTTCAGCTCGTGCTGCGGGCGAACGAGCCCGTCGCGCACGACCCCACCATGGCGCCCGAGGTGGACGCGAACGCGCCGATCGAGGCGCGCCGCGCCGGTGGGCTGGGCCTGCGCCTCGTGCGCGGGCTGTCCCGCGAGTTCCGATACGAATGGTGCGACGGCGTCGCGACGACGACCGTCGTGGTAGGAGCCACGATCTAATGCTCGAACTACAGGTACAGGACGGCGGCGCGGTCCGGCTGATCGGCCGATTGGACGCCGCGGAGGCCGGACAGCTCCAGATGGCGCTGGACGCGATCCCGGGGCCGGTGACGCTGGAGTGTTCGGCGCTCGACTACATCTCGAGCGCCGGTATCAGCGTCATTCTCCTGACCCACCGCCGGGTCACCGCGGCCGGCAGCACGCTCACGCTCGTGGGACTCAACCCCCGCGTTCGCAGCGTCTTCACCCTGGCCAACCTCGACAAGGTGTTCGTCATCCAGTGACCCGTGGCCGTTCGCTGTGCCCTACCGAGGGTCCCTCCTTCGTCCCCCCCAACTTTGCCCTCCCGGGCGTGTATTGATGGATGACGAGACGCTGGTCCAGAGATGCCTGTCCGGTGACACCGAGGCCTTCGGTGAGCTGGTGGCCCGATACGAAAAGCCCCTCTTCAATGCCGCCCTGCGACTCCTGCGGGACCGCGAAGAGGCCCGGGACGCCACCCAGAACGCCTTCGTGAAAGCCTGGCAGAACCTCGCGCAGTTCGACCGCAGCCGCCGCTTCTTCAGCTGGATCTACCGGATCACGCTGAACGAATCGCTCAACCGAGCGACACGGCGCAAGCGGTCCGAACCGCTGGACGACCGGCTCGTGGACCACGGGGCGTCACCGGCGGAACTCGCCGAACGCAACCAGCAGTCGGCCCTCCTCGAGAGAGCGATGGCCCGGCTTCCGGACGCACAACGGGAGGTTCTCGTGTTGAGGCACTGGCTCGACCTGTCGTACGACGAGATTGCCGAGGCAATCCATTTGCCCTCCAAGACCGTCAAGTCGCGCCTTTTCTCGGCCCGCGTCCGATTGGCCGAAGTACTTGGCACGATGGGAGTTCAGTCGTGAATCCGGACGCGATCGACGACCTGATACAGACCGTGCTCGACGGCGACGCGAGCCCCTCGGACGTGACCCGCCTCGAGCAGATGATCGCCACGGACCCGTTCGTCCGGCAGCGCCACGCCGAGCTCCAGCTGGCCTTCGCGGCGCTCGCCCAGGGCGCGAAGCTCGAGGACCCGCCGGCCGACCTGAGCGCGAACATCCTCGCGGAGATCCGGCGGCAGCAGCCGGCCGGCGCCCGTACGGCGGCCGCCCGGCCGGTCTCGCGCCCCGCCTTCTCGTGGCTGCGGATCGCCCTCCCGCTGGCGGCCTGCGCCGCCGCCGCGGTCGTGCTGCTCTGGAGCGGGCGCCCGAACACGATCCGGCCGGCCGCGGAAGGCACCACGGGAACGATCGCCGCCGCCCCGCTCGGCAGCCTGACGCTCGGACCGGGCGACGAGGCGGCCTCGATCCGCTGGCGCAAAACGAACGGCGCGACCTTCGCCCTCGACCTCGAGGCCGGCACCAGCGCCGTGAGCGTCACGATCGAGCCACAGGACGTCCGGCTCGAAAGCCCGGCCGGCGCCCGCGCGCTCGCTCCGGGCGCGACGGAGACGATCCTCGGGACCGTCACGGGCGAGCAGCCCTCGGTCCGCGTGACGCTGACCTGGGCCGACGGCCGGTCGGCCACCCGGGAAGTGAAGCTCTCCGGGCTCCTGCGCTAGATCGAAAAGCCCTCGCGCGCACGCAGGCTCTCGCGCAGGATCCGGCGATGAATCTGTGGAGCCTGCTCGCCGGCTTCGTGCCGGTCGTCGCGTTCCTGCTCGGACTGCGGCTCATGGACAGCTACAAGCTCGTGCACCGGCGGACGCTGCTCGCGACGCTGGCCGGCGGCGTGGCGGCGGCGGTGCTCGCGTTCGTGGCGAACCGCGCGCTGCTCGAGGCGGGGCACGTCGCGCCCGATGCGCTGCGCGCCTGGTGGGCGCCGGTGCTCGAGGAGGCGCTCAAGGCCGCGCTGCTCGTGTGGCTCGTGCAGAGCGACCGCGTGGGCTTCGTGGTGGACGCCGCCGTGCTCGGGTTCGCGGCCGGCACCGGCTTCGCGCTCGCCGAGAACCTCTACTACGCCGGGGCGCTGCACGACGCGTCGCTGCCGTTGTGGCTCGCGCGCGGGCTCGGCACCGCGATCATGCACGGCTCGACGACCGCGCTGTTCGCGTTGCTCGGCAAGGCGCTTTCGGACCGCTGGGAGAAGATCGGGCTGCTCGCGTTCGTGCCCGGGCTGCTGGTCGCGATCGCGGTGCACTCGGCGTACAACCAGTTCGGCGGCTCACCGTTCGTGAAGACGGCGGCGCTGCTCGTGGCGATGCCGCTGCTGCTGATGGCGGCGTTCGAGTACAGCGAGCGCGCGACGCGCGACTGGCTGGCGAGCGGGTTCGACGGCGAACTCGTGATGCTCGAGTCGATCCTCGTGGACGCCGTGGCGCGGACGACCGTCGGGCGCTATCTGGACGCGCTCCGGACACGGTTCGAGCCGATCGTGGTGGCGGACCTGTTCTGCCTGCTCACGATCCACCTGGAGCTGTCGCTGCGCGCGAAGGGCATGCTGATGGCGCGCGCGCACGGCATCGAGTTGCCCGTGGACGAGTCGCTGCGCGCGAACCTCGAGGAGCTCCGGTTTCTCGAGAAATCCGTCGGCCCGACCGGCTGCCTCGCGATCCTGCCGCTGCGACGCCAGAGCCGGCGCGACCTGTGGCAGGTGCTGCTGCTGGAGCGCGCGGCGGGCTGAGTGGCCCCGTCGGGGCGCGTGAATCGCGCGTCGCGTGGGGACTACTGGTTCCGGAACCAGTGGCTCCGTCGGAACGGGTGATTCGCGCGTGACGTGGGGACTACACGCCCCGGGGCGTGTGGCGCTACCCCTTCACCACCCGCGTCCCCGCCATCAAATCGTGCGCGCAGCGCTGGTCCTTGCGCATGAGGCCGACGCCCACGTCGATCAGCGCGACGGGCGGCAGGAACGTCCAGAACAGCCCGGGCACGAGCGTGCGCCACACGATCAGCGCGACCGGCGTCGGCTTCCCGCCGTCCGACGCGTTCACCACGCGCAGCTGCGCCGCGAGTTTGCCGTAGCTCTGGCCGGTCCACACGAGCAGCGCGCACTGCGTCGCCGCCAGCAGCACGAACGCGACGATGCCGACGATCATGCCGTTGAACAGTACGCCTTCGTTGCCCGGCATCCAATGCCACGCCCGCGCGACACCCGCGGACAATCCCAGCAGCCCCGGCAGCGCCAGCAGCGAAATGTCGAGAAACGCCGCCGTCGCACGCGACTGGATCGGCGCCATCTGTGCCGCGGCCGCGGTGACCGGAGCCTCGCTCACACCCGCTCCACCAGCACCGCCATCCCCTGCCCGCCGCTCACGCACAACGTCGCGATGCCGTAACGCCCGCCGCGGCGCTTCAGCTCGTGCAGCAGCCCGACCACGATGCGCGCGCCGCTGCAGCCGGTCGGATGACCGATCGCGATGCCGCCGCCGTTCACGTTCAGCCGTTCGTGATCCATCTTCAGCTCGCGATCGCACGCGAGCACCTGCGACGCGAACGCTTCGTTCAGCTCGATCAGGTCGATGTCCGCCAGCGTCAGCTGGTGGCGCGAGATCAGCTGCCGCACCGCGGGCACCGGGCCGAGTCCCATGCGCGCGGGATCCACGCCCACGCTCGTCCAGCCGAGCAGCGCGCCGAGCGGCGTCACGCCGTGCTTCGCGGCCGCGGCCTCCGACAGCACCACGAGCGCCGCGGCGCCGTCGGTGATCGCGCTCGCGTTGCCGGCGGTGATCGAACCGTCCTTGCGGAAGACCGGCTTCAACCTGGCCATGTCGGCCTCGCTCACTTCGCCGCGCACGGCTTCGTCGGTCGTCACGGTCACCGCGCGCTTGCCCTCACCCACGGTCACGGGCACGACTTCGGCCGCGAACGCGCCGCTCGCCCACGCGCGCCGCGGCGCGGCGGTGGCTGCGCGCGGCGTACGCGTCCTGCTCCTCGCGCGAGATGGCGTACTCGCTCGCGAGCGTCTCGCTCGTCTCGCCCATCAGCTGGTCGCACAGCGGGCACAGGTAGCCGTCGCGGTACATGGCGTCGAGCAGCGGCTGGTCGCCGAGCTTCTGCCCCCAGCGCACGTTGGTCGCGAGGTACGGAATGCTCGTCATGTGTTCGGTGCCGCCGGCGAGCACGACGTGCGACTCGCCGAGCCGCACGTTGCGCGCGGCGTCCACGATCGCCTGCGTCCCGCTCGCGCACGCCTTGTTGATCGTGTGCGCGGGCACGGTGTCGGCGAGCCCGGCGCGGCGCACGACCTGCCGCGCGAGGTTGGGACCGTTGCCGGCCTGGCGCGCGTGGCCGAACAGCACTTCGTCGAACGCGGCGAGCGGCACGCCCGAGCGTTCGATCGCGGCAGCCGCGGCGAAACCGCCGAGCTGCGCCGCGCTCGAAGCGGCGTACGCGCCGCCGAACTTGGCCACGGGGGTGCGCACGGCGCCGGCCAGCATCACACGGGTCTGCGTCATGAAGATCCTCGGTTACTCAGGTGTCGTCAGGAGCGATCGCGATCGGGCCGCGGCGGACGCGGCGTGAACGGACGCGACGGGCCGCCGGGTCGCGGCGGACCACTCGGGCGCGACGGTCCACCGGGACCGCCGGGCCCACTCGGCCTCGGCGTGTACGGTCGCGACGGACCACCGGCGCCGGGCCCCGAAGGACCGGCACCCGGAGGACGCGGCGTGAACGGACGCGGCGGGCCGAACGACGTGCGAGCGCGCGGCTGGAATCCGCCGGTGTCGGCGCTGCCGCCCTTCTGCAGCGCTTCGTAGCTCTTGCCGCCGGTCTTCGCGGCCTGCTTGCGCGCCTGCTTCGCGGGATTGAAGCCGCCACGCTTGGACGGATCGGCGGCCAACTCGCCACCGCGGCGGGCGCCGCGATGATCGTCGTCGTCGCCGTACTCGTCTTCGTACGAGGACACGAGGTCCTCGTCGAACTCTTCGTCGGGCGCGGGGCCGTGCAGCACGACGTACCAGCCGTCGCCGTCCTCGACTTCCGCCTGCAGCCCGAGCGAGCCTTCGGTCGGCGCGGCGGCGAACGTGACGCCACGCTCGCGCAGCTCCTCGGCCCACGCTTCGAACTCGCCGTCCTCGAACGCGAACGTCACACCCTGGTCGGGGTGCAGCATGAGCGTCGTGAGATCGGCGCGGTCGTGCACGGCGAGGCGCGTCGCGCCCGTGTCGAACACGACCCAGAACTCGCCCTCTTCGGCGACCTTCAGCCCGAGCACTTCGCGATAGAACGCGACGGTCTCCTCGAACTGGGCCGCGTTGACGATCGCATGCGAGAGCGCGGGCCACTGGCCGGCGGCGAGCTCGCGCGTCGGCTCGACGAGCTGTACACGATTGCCCTCCGGGTCGCGCACGATGGCCATGCGGCACAGCGGCGTCTGCGTGATCTCGCCTTCGCTCTTCGCACCGCGCGCGAGCGCCGTGGCGAGCTTGTCCTCGAGCGGGAACGCGGTGATCGCGAGCTGCAGCTCCGCGGGAGCGCCGGCCGCGCCGCGCTGGAGCGCGAGGGCCGCACCCTGTGGCGCGAACACGACCCAGTCGCCCTCGGCGTGGGAGGCCGAGAGACCAAGTCGCTTTTCGTAGAACTCACGCTGCCGGTCGAGATCGCCGGTCAGAAGAATGACGCCATGCAGCCTGCCCAACGCGGTGTCCTCGCTCACTCGAGATTCAGCCAGACGCTCTTGACCTGGGTGTATTCCTGCAGGCTCGCGGCGCCGAGATCGCGGCCGAAGCCGCTTCCCTTGTATCCGCCGAAGGGCATGCCGGGATCGAAATGGTTGTACATGTTGATCCACACCGTACCCGCGCGCAGCGCGCGAGAGACCGTGTGCGCCTTCTTCACGTCGCGCGTCCACACGCCGGAGGCGAGACCGTAGAACGAGTCGTTCGCCTTGGCGACCGCGTCTTCGACGCCGTCGAACGGAATGACCGCGAGCACGGGCCCGAAGATCTCTTCCTGCGCGACGCGCATCTTGTTGTCGACGTCGGCGAGCACCGTCGCCTGGACGAACGTGCCCTTGCCGTTGATCGGAGCGCGCGAACCACCGGCGACGAGCTTCGCGCCTTCCTTCACGCCGGTTTCGACGTAGCCGAGCACGTGGTTCATCTGTTTTTCGTTCACGAGGGCGCCGAGCCGCGTCTTGGGGTCGAGCGGGTCGCCGGGCTGCATCTTCTTGGCGCGCTCGGCCAGCTTGCCGACGAACTCCTCGTAGATGCTCTTCTCGACGAGCAGCCGCGAACCGGCGGCGCAAACCTCGCCCTTGCCGTAGAAGATGCCCATCGTCGCGCCGCGCAGCGCGGCGTCGAGATCGGCGTCCGCGAACACGATGTTCGGCGACTTGCCGCCCAGTTCGAGCGTCACCTTCTTCACGGTGTCGGCGGCCACGCGCATGATGTGCTGGCCGACTTCGGTCGAGCCCGTGAAGCTGATCTTGTCGACGAGCGGGTGCTTCACGAGCGCCTCGCCCGCGACGGAGCCGCGGCCGGGCACGACGTTGAACACGCCGGCGGGAATGCCGGCCTCGAGCGCGAGCTCGGCGATGCGGATGGCCGACAGCGGCGTCTCGGCGGCGGGCTTGATCACGATCGTGTTGCCGGCGGCCAGCGCGGGCGCGGCCTTCCAGCCGACCATGATCATCGGGAAGTTCCACGGGATGATCGCGCCGACGACGCCGAGGGGTTCGCGCAGCGTGTACGTGAACACGCCGGGGTTCACGGCGGTCGTGTCGCCCGTCAGCTTGGTGGCCCAGCCCGAGAAGTAGTGGAAGCAGCCGGCGACCATGTGGATGTCCACGTGGCGCGACTCGAAGATCGGCTTGCCGTTGTCGAGCGTCTCGAGGCGCGCGATCTCGTCGGCGTTCGCCAGGATCAGGTCGCCGAGCTTGTGCAGCGCGCGCGCGCGATCGGCGGGACGCATCTTCGGCCACGGGCCGGAGTCGAACGCGGCGCGAGCGGCGCGGACCGCGCGATCGATGTCCTCGACGCCGCCCTCGGCGACGGTCGTGATCACTTCCTCGGTCGCGGGATTGCGCGTCTCGAACGTGGCGCCCGAAGCGGCGTCCACCGCTTCACCGTTGATGATGAGCTTGCCCGGGCGCACCGGTGCGAGCGTTTCCGACATGACTTCACCTCAGGGGATGGATTGCGGGGTTCAGCCTTCGATGCGGGCGGACTTGATCTGTTCCGCGTGATGACGGTCGTGGCGCGGCAGCGCGTGCAGCATGGCGCCGAACGGATGCGCCTCGGTCCACAGCTCGGCCGGATGCGAGGGCACCGACACGAGTGCGGCGACCAGCTGTTCGCGCGTCGCCTGCAGGAGGCGCACGGCCTCCTCCCACGACAGCGGACGCAGCGGGCCCAGGTGCAGCTCGTTCACGCGGGCCATGGCGCCTTCGTCGAGCCCGGTCCACGAAGGCGCGCGGCCTCCGAGCACCGGAGCGAACTCGTCGAGCCGCACGCGGTCACGCACGATCAGGTGCAGCACGATCTCGCGCACCGACCACTTGCCCGGCGCGGTGGGACGATCGGCGACGGGAGCGGTCATGCCCTGGATGGACGCCATGACCGCGACGCGCGCGCGCTGCATCTCGAACAGCAGGATTTCCTTCGGGTTCGCGCCCGTGCGCTGCTGCTCGAACGCGGGCTGGAACTCGGGCTCACGCTGCGGCGGCCGCGTGTCGCGGTACGGCTGGCGCATGCGCGTGATGCGCGCGGGCTTCGCGGCCGCGGGCTTCGGAGCGACGGCGACGGCAGCCTTCGGGGCCGCGGCGACGGCGGGCTTCTTCGCGACGGGCGCCTTGGGCGCGACAGGCGACTTGATCGCCTTCTTCGAAACGACGGTCTTGGTGGGAACGGCAGCCTTCTTCCTGGCGGGTTTCGCCGCCTTCGCCGCCTTCGCGGTCTGCTTCGACGTGAGCTTCTTCTTCGACGGAGCAGCCGTCTTGCGGGTGACGACGGCCTTCTTGCGAGCAGCTTTCGCGGGAGCGTGTCCGGAGGCGCGGGAGGCCGTGCGCGCGGTCGCGCGCTTCTGCTCGGCCTTTCCGGACGCCTTCTTCTTCGCTCCGCGACGCGCTGCCATGAGCGCCTGCCTTAGTTCTTCGGGTAGTCGTAGACGCCGCGTCCGGACTTGCGTCCGAGCCGGCCGGCGGCCACGTACTGCTCCATCAACGGGCACGGCCGGAACTTTTCCCCGAGCGTGCGATGCAGGAAGCGCAGGATCGAGAGCCGGGTGTCGAGCCCGACCAGATCCACGAGTTCGAACGGTCCCATCGGGTGGTTCAGTCCCAGCTTGAGCGCCTTGTCGATGTCCGCGGCGCTCGCCACCCCTTCCTGCAGCATGTAGAACGCTTCGTTGCCGATCATCGCGTTGATGCGGCTCGTCACGAATCCGGGCGACTCACGCACCGTGACGCATTCCTTGCCCATCCGGACGCCGACGGCTTCGCACGCGGCGATCGTCTCGTCGCTCGTCTCGAGCGCGCGCACGATTTCGAGCAGCTTCATCCGGTGCACGGGATTGAAGAAGTGCATGCCCACCACCTGCGGCGCGCGCGTGGTGGCCGCGGCCATCTCGGTGATGGAAAGACTGGACGTGTTCGAAGCGAGGATCGCGTGCGGCGGCGCGAGCTTGTCGAGCGCGGCGAAGATCTCGACTTTCAGGTCCATCCGCTCGGGCACCGCCTCGATCACGAAGTCCGCGCCTTCGGCGGCTTCCTCGAGCGTCGTGCACGTGCTCAGGTGCTTGCGCGCGGTGATCGCGTCCTCGTCGGCCACCTTGCCGGTCGCCACGCCCTTTTCGAGGATGGCGCCGATGTCGTTCACGGCCTTCTCGAGCTGCGCGGACGAGGTGTCCTGCAGCCGAGTGCGATAGCCGCCGAGCGCCGCCGCGTAGGCGATGCCGCGGCCCATGAGGCCCGCGCCGAGGACGGCGATCGTCTGCATGGTCACTTCGACTCCCGTCCTCCGGCCCACTTCCAGGCCAGCGGGAACACGCCGGCGGCGAGCGCCGACTTGACGAAATCGCCGATCACGAACGGCGCGAGGCCGGCCGCGACGAGCTGGTTCGCCGGCACGAAGCGCGACAGCTGCGCGAGGCCGAGACCGAAGATGACCGTGCTGCCGAGCAGCATGGCGAAGAACATCGTGACGGGCTTGCGGTCCCACGCGCGCTCGGCCAGCAGGCCCGTGACGAGCGCGGCGAACGGGAACGCGACGAGGTAGCCACCCGACGGACCGAGGAGCTTGGCGAGACCGGCGGCGCCGCCCGCGAAGAACGGCAGGCCGCACGAGCCTTCGACCAGATAGAGCGCCATGGCGAGGAACGCGCGACGGGCGCCGAGCACGGCGCCGGCCAGCAGCACCATGAACGTCTGGCCGGTGATCGGCACGGGCGTCCACGGAAGACGGATCTCGACCTGCGCCGCCGCCGCGGTGAGCAGCGAAGCGAGGACGACGAGCACGACGTTCTGGAGCACACCGGCGCGGGGCATCGCGACATCGGCGAGGGTCAGCGGACGGGCGGACACCATGGACATGCGTACCTCTAAGGTGGGTCGGTCGCGGCGCGCACGGCGAAGCCGCCCGCGCTGCGGGGGGAACCTTCGGACGGAAAGTGAAGAGCCGGGCCAATGTATCAGGGTGCGGAAGGGCCATTCAATGACTGGTTCCGCTACTTCGCAGGGCCGGATTCGGGTCCCGAGAGCGCCTTCGAGGCCCGTTGACCCCCTTCTGCCCGGCGGTTAGCGTCCGCGGCGGCTCGCTTCGACCCTTCCGCGGCTCCCGGCCCGTCCTCGTCCGGCCGGCCCGCCGCGTCGGCATATCTCAATCCTTCGTCTCCTAAGGCGGAAATCCGACCCATGTCCGAGACCATTCGCATTGCCAACGCCGGCGGCTACTGGGGCGACGACCTCGGCGCTTTCCGGCGCCAGGTCGAGCAGGGCCCGGTGGACTACGTGACGCTCGACTTCCTCGCCGAGATCACGATGTCCATCATGCAGAAGCAGCGCGCACGCGATCCGCAGGCCGGGTACGCGCGCGACTTCATCGCGCAGGTCGAGCAGACGCTCGACGCGCTGATCTCGCGCAACATCCGCGTGATCACGAACGCGGGCGGCGTGAACCCGCGCGCCTGCCGCGACGCGCTGCTCGCGATGGCCGCGAAGCACGGCCGCGAACTCGACGTGGCGGCGGTGATCGGCGACGACCTCATGGGCCGGCTCGACGAACTGAACGCCGCGGGCGCGCCGCTCGACAACATGGAAGACGGCACGAAGTTCACGACCGTGCGCGAGCGCGTGAGCAGCGCGAACGCGTACTACGGCGCGTGGCCGGTCGTCGAAGCGCTCGGCTCGGGCGCGCGCATCGTCGTGACGGGCCGCTGCACGGACACGGGCATCACGCTCGCGCCGATGATCCACGCGTTCGGCTGGGCGCCCGACGACTGGGACCGCCTCGCGAGCGGCATCGTCGCCGGGCACATCATCGAGTGCGGCGCGCAGTCCACGGGCGGCAACTTCACGGACTGGCGCACCATGAAGAAGTTCGAAACGATCGGCTACCCGATCGTCGAAGTCTCGCCCGACGGTTCGTTCGTCGTGACGAAGCACGCCGGCACCGGCGGCGCGGTGACCGTGCGCACGGTGAAAGAGCAGCTCGTCTACGAAATGGGCGATCCGCGCGGCTACATCACGCCCGACGTGATCGCGGACTTCGCGACCATCAAGCTCGAGCAGATCGGCCGCGATCGCGTGCGCGTGTGGGGCGTGAAGGGCCGCCCGGCGCCGCCGTCGCTCAAGATCTCCGCCGCGTACTCCGACGGCTGGAAGGCTTCGGGCACGCTCATCATCGGCGGCCCCGACGCGCCGGCGAAGGCGCGCGCGTTCGCGAATCTCTTCTGGAAGCGCCTCGACCTGGAGTTCACCGACACGCACACCGAACTCGTCGGTCACTCCGCGTGCTGGGGCCCGATCGTGGGCGATCCGGACGTGCCCGAGGTGCTGCTGCGCCTTTCGGTGCGCGACCAGGACCGCGCGAAGATCGAAGCGTTCGGCAAGATGGTGCCCGCGGTGATTCTCTCCGGACCTTCGAGCGTCGCCGTGACGGGCGGCCGTCCGCAGGCGCAGGAAGTCGTCGCGTACTGGCCGGCGCTCGTGCCGCGCGATCTCGTGAAGCCCGTGCTCGTGACCGCCGACGGTGAGCAGCCGCTCGAGTGGCCGACGCCGCTGCTTCCGCTCGGCCCCGCGCCGAAGCTGCCGAAGCACGAGTTCCCGAAAGCGAAGGGCGCCGGCTTCGCGCGCGTGAAGCTGTCGAAGCTCGCGCACGGCCGCAGCGGCGACAAGGGCGACACGGCGAACATCGGGCTCGTGGCGCGCTCGCCCGAGATCTACCCGTGGCTCGTGAAGACGATCACGTCGGCCGTCGTGAAGAAGCGCTTCAAGGGCATCTGCTTCGGCAAGGTCGAGCGCCACGAGGTGCCGAACCTGCACGCGCTGAACTTCCTGCTGCACGAGTCGCTCGGCGGCGGCGGCACGGTGAGCCTGCGGCTCGACGCGCAGGGCAAGACGCTCTCGCACGCGCTCATGGACATGGAAGTGCGCGCGCCGAAGGGCCTGCTCGCGGCCGCGAAGCGCGGCGACGCGGCGGACGGTGTGCCGGTGAAGAAGGCCGTCGCGCCGAAGGCGGCGAAGGCGAAGAAGAAGCGCTGACGATTCACGCGCGACACACACGACGGCGCCGGAGTCCGAAGCAGGATTCCGGCGCCGTTCGCGTTTCCCGTCCCGCCTGTGCGGCGTGCATGGCATGATGCGGCCCATGTCACTCACACCCACTCCCGACCAACTCGCGCTGCTGCAGCACGCGCTCGACCGCCTGCGCGAAGGCTTCGCCCCGCTGCCCGATGCGCCCGCAAACTCCGCGCGGCCGGAGGCCGCGGCTCCTGCCCGGCTCGACGCGCAAATCCAGACCGTGCTCCTCGAAGCTGCTGCTCGCCTCCAAGACAACTTCCCCTATCACCATCCGCTCTACGCCGGGCAGATGCTCAAGCCGCCGCATCCGGTTGCGCAGCTCGCGTACGCGCTCGCGATGAGCGTGAACCCGAACAACCACGCGCTCGACGGCGGACGCGCGAGCTCGGCGATGGAGAAGGAAGCCGTCGCGCAGTTGGCCACGATGTTCGGATGGCGCGAGCACCTCGGCCATCTCACGGGCGGCGGCACGATGGCGAACCTCGAAGCGCTGTGGATCGCGGGACAGCTCGCGCCCGGCGCCACCGTGGTCGCTTCGAGCCAGGCGCACTACACGCACGCGCGCATCAGCGCCGTGCTCGGGCTGCCGTTCGAGAGCGTGCCGTGCGACGGCTACGGCCGCATGGACGCGGGCGCGCTCGAACGCCGGCTCGCGAAGGGCGGCGTCGGCTGCGTCGTCGCCACGATGGGCGCGACCGCGACGGGCGCCGTCGATCCGCTCGGCGCGATTCTCGACCTGCGCGCGAAGCACGGCTTCCGCGTGCACGCCGACGCGGCGTACGGCGGCTACCACGTGCTCGCGGGCAACCTCGCGCGCCCCGCGGCGGCGGCGTTCGGCCGCATCGCCGAGGTCGACTCGATCGTCGTCGATCCGCACAAGCACGGCCTGCAGCCGTACGGCTGCGGCTGCGTGCTGCACCGCGACCCGTCGGTCGGGCGCTTCTACCGGCACGACTCGCCGTACACGTACTTCTCGTCGGCCGAGCTGCACCTGGGCGAGATCTCGCTCGAGTGCTCGCGCCCCGGCGCGGCCGCGGTCGCGCTGTGGGCGACGCAGCGGCTGCTGCCGCTCGAGCGCGGCGGCGAGTTCGTGCGCGGGCTCGAGGCCTCGCGCGAGGCGGCGCTCGAACTGCACGCGACGCTCGCGGCCGATCCGCGCTACATGGTCGCGATGGCGCCCGAGCTCGACATCGTCGTGTGGGGCATGCGCGCGCCGAGCGTGAGCGAGTCGTCGGTGCTCGCGCGCCGCGTGTTCGAGGAGGCGGCGAAGCGCGACCTGCACCTCGCGCTCGCGGAAGTGCCGATCGGATTCTTCGGCGGCGCGATCGCCCTCATGCACGCGAACCAGCCCACGGTGACGGCGCTGCGGTCGGCGCTCATGAAGCCCGAGCACCGCGAATGGCTCGGCGAGATCGTCGCGCGATTGGGCGAAGCGGCGGACGCGGCACGCGGCGAGTAGCGGCCGCACGAGCGCGATCCGAAAACGCCGAACGCCCGGCCGTACCGCGCCGGGCGTTCTCGCGTCTCGGGATCGGGAACCGAGCGACTACTTGTACAGGTTCTTGATCGCGCCCCACGTGGTCGTGCGCGCCGGGACGACGTTCTGCGTGGTCAGCATGAGGTCGTCGAAGTACACGGGCACGTTGCCGAGGTCGAAGCGGAAGTTGTACACGCCGACGAAGCCGGTGAGCAGCGGCGTCGCGTCGACGACCGGGTTGCCCACGGTCAGTTCGACACCGTCGTACCAGAGACGGAACTGGTTGCCCGTCGCCTCGACCTTCAGGTGGTGCCACGTGTTCACGAGCGGAATGCCGCCGGGAATCTGCGGGCCGACCCACGTGCGCAGCGACGTCGGCGTCTGGCCGACGAGACGGCGGAACACGAGCTGCGCCATGCCCGAGTACAGCACGAACTGGTAGCTCGACTTGAAGTTGTCCGCGACGCTCGCGCGAATCACGAGACCGCGGCGCGTGTTGCCGGCGCCGGTGTTGAACCAGCCTTCCCACGTGTAGTCGTTCTGGCCCTGCGGATCGATCGCCGACAGCGCGATGCCGCCCGAGTCCTGCACCGTGTTCGTGAGCACGCCGACCGTGTGGTCGCCGGACGGGTTCGAGTACGCGGGATCCGACGGATCCATGGTGAGCGCGAGCAGCGTGCGCGGCGTGTCGTAGCCGGCGAGCCACGGCAGTTGCAGCGAACCGCCGTTGACGTGTTCTTCCGCGATCGACACGGCCTGGGCCTGCGAAGCGAACGCGAGCATGAGCGCGAGGGCGGGCACCACCATCTTCACCAGTTTCATATGACTGCTCCTCCGAAGAAGCGTTGCGTGATGTCTGTGAGTGGTTGTTTCCGGTTGCAAAAAAGCTAGCGGGCCAGCACCAGGCGCACGGCCGAGTTCGCCGGGTCGTCGGTGAGGCGCGCGAAATACACACCCGCGGGCGCCGCGTGACCCGACGCGTCGCGGCCGTTCCATTCGATGGAAAGCGCGTTCGCGATGGGCAGCGAAGCCACACGGCGGCCGTCGATCGAGTACACCTCGACGCGGCGGCCGGGAGCCGGAGGGAGCGACGACGCGAACCGCACGCGCGCCGCCCCGAAAGCGGGATTGGGCGAAGCCGACAGCGACGCGCGCAGCGTGCCGCTCGCGCCGGGCGTGACGTCGAGCACGCTCGCGTTCACGCGCGGCTCGAAGTACGCGATGCGCCGCACGAGATTGCCGGGAGCCGCGCCGCGGTCGCCGATGAGCGCGCAGCCGGCCTGATCGGTCGACGGCGACTGGAAGAGAATGCGCAGCTTGCCGCCCGGGTTGATCGTGGACATCGAGAAGAAGCGCTCGTCCACCTTGGGCGTGTTCGTCAGGTTCTGCATGGCGCTCCACGCGCCCGCGCCGCGAGCCGCGCTACACGCGATGTCACCGTAGCCGGTGCCGGTGCAGATCCCTTCCAGGCCGCTCGGAATACCCGTGGGATCCACTTCGGAATCGGTGTAACGCAGCCACGCGACGTAGGTCTCGGAGCCGTCCTGCGAGAAGCCGACCTGCGGCCAGTCGACGGTGATCGAGTTGAAACCGGCGAGCGGGCCGTTCAGGAGGTTGTCCACGTCGTCGAAGCGGTCGGCGACGCCCGCCGGAACCTGGTACACGGTCTCCGCGCCGCGCGTGGGCGACCAGTGCTTGATGCGGCTGCGATAGTCGTAGTACGCGACCGTCGTGCCGCTCTTGCGCGCCTGCAGTTCGCTCCACACGACGTGCGGCGTCGTGTCCTGGTACGCGAGCGAGCAGTGCACGTACGGGCGGTACTGCGTCGACGTCGAGTCGGTCTTCACGATCTGCGAGTCGAGGTAGTTCGTGAGATTGCGAATGGTGATCGTGCCCGGGTTGAACGAGCCGTTCGACGACTCGATCAGGTAGACGTTGCCGCCGAAGTCGCCGACCGCCATGCCGACGCGGCCGTTCGCCGACGCGGCGATGCACGGGAACGCGGGACGCGAGTCGCGGAAGAGCGACGCGGGCGCCGGGTACTTCCAGTCCTGCCCCTGCCACACGAAGCACGAGTACGGCGTGCCCGTCGTCGGGAACCAGCTCGTCGCGATCTGGACGACTTCGTCGTAGCCGCCCGCGACCGGCACTTCGCCGAGCAGCGAGTAGGTGTTCGACGGCGTCACCGCGACCTGCGGGAACAGCACGCTCGCGCCGCCCGAGAACGGCGGCAGGTACGCGGTCCAGTTGTTCGAGTTCACGGCGTCCTGCAGGTAGAACGTGCCGCGCAGGTCGCAGCTCTCTTCGTTGATGTGCTGCGCGACGACCGCGCGGCCGGCGGAGTTGAGCGCGAGCGCACCGAAGCCGCCGAACTCTTCCGGCGCGGTGCAGCAGTGCAGCGCGGCGAGGTCGGGATCGGTCACCTTGCCGAGGTGGTGCCACACGCCGACTTCGTCGCGATACGCGTAGCCCTGCCCGCGCTGCGGGTACGGCTGCGGCGCGTTCAGGTTGGGCGGGCACACGCCGGACAGTTCGCAGAAGTCGTCCTGCCACGTGAGGTGCACGCGACCATCGGGACCGACTTCGACGTGATGGCCCATCGAGCCCATGTCCTGCAGGTCGTAGTAGGTCGAGTCGATCTGCACCGCGCCGGCCGGCAGGCCGACGTTGAGCACGGTCGCCGCGTTCGCGCCGTTCGCCCAAGCGTTCGTGAGCGCGGCCGCGGGCTGCGAGCCGTTGACGTCGTTGAAGCGGCGGCCGTCGACGGTGGCGCGAGTGCGGGCCTCGGAGACTCCCGCGAGGGAAAGCGTCAGGGCAAAAAAGAGCCCCAGGGAGGTCGTACGCATGGTCGTCAGCGCTCCGTATTCGGAGTCAGCCAGGGCAGCGCCACGTCACGGCGGACGGACAACGTGAACGAGCGGCCCGGCTCGGGAATGAAGCTCAGCGGTTCGAAATACCGCGTGTTGGTCAGGTTGCGCACGGCGAGCGTCCAACGGGCACGCAGTGCGGTCATGCCGGCTTCCGCGGAAGCCGTCCAGAACGCCGGACGCGCGAGCACGTCTTCACCACGACTCGTGCGGGAGGCGTTCGTCCAGCGCACCCGGAACGCGACCGTGCCCAGGGGCACGAAGCGCGGCGCGGGAACGCGAACGTCGAACGTGGCGCGCGCGGCGCCGAGATCGGAGATGGGCTCGCCCGTGTTGCGGTCGGTGCCGCGCGGGAACGCGACGGCGAGCGACGGCTGCACGCGGCCGAAGCGCAGGTCGGCCTGGGCTTCGACGCCCTCGAGGCGGGCGCGGTCGATGTTCTGGTTCTCGAAGCGCGGCACACCGAAGACGAGCGTCACGTAGCGGATCGCGATCAGGTCCTCGACGTCGGAGCGGTACGCGGACAGCCGCGTGCTCGTGACCTTGCCGCCGAACAGTTCGCCGGTCTTCACGCCGACTTCGGTCGAGATCGACGTCTCGGGGCGGAGCTTCTCGTTGCCGAACACCATGAGGCCGCCGTGGACGAGCATGTTCACGTAGCGCTCTTCGAGGTTCGGCGCGCGGAAGTTGCTCGCGACGTGCACGTAGGGCGTGACTTCGCCGATCGCGCGCGACAGGCCGGCTTCGCCGCTCACCTTCTTGTCGGTGACGTTCGACGGCGTGCGCCAGCTGCCTTCGCCGGGCGACGTGACGGAGTGCATGTGGTCCCAGCGCGCGCCGCCGTCGAGGCGGAAGCCGTACGGCCGCACCGCGCCCGAGACGCCCGCGCCCCACACTTCGCGGCGCGCCGGAGGCACGTCCTCGGTCACGCGCGACTCGTGGTAGGTGACTTCGCCGGCGGTGTTGCGCACGGTCGAGTCGCCGTAGTTCGGGCCCGTGGTGCTCTCGCGGCGCCACTCGGCGAACGCGCGGAAGTCGCGCCACGTGATGCTCGGCTGCACGCTCTTCGACCACATCGTGATCCGGCTGCGCGCGTCGGACTGCGCCGTCGCCACGAGGCGGCCGCGCAGGTAGCGCTCGTTGATCACGCTCTCGTCGTAGTTCGTGCGGAAGCGCTGCTGCACCATGAGGAGCTTGGCCGCGGGCGCGCTCGCCTGCTCGGGCTTCAGCGACAGCTCGAGGCGGTCGGCGTCGCGGCCGACGAGCGGGAAGCCGGCGTCGGAGCCGAGCGTGGACTGGAACGCCGGCAGGCCGATCGAGTAGCTCGCGTGCATCGAGTGTTCGAGGTCGAGGTGCGCGATGCCGCGGCGGTAGACGCCGCGAACCGCGACGTCCTGCTCGCGGTAGCCGCTGTGCGCGTACGTGCTGTCGGGCGTGACGAGTTCGCGGAGTCCCGCGGTCCCGGCGCTGATCTCGGCGCCGCAGTTGCGCGCCATCCAGCGGAAGCGCGCGAACTCGGAGTGCTCGCCGCCTTCGCTCGCGCCGCGCAGGTTGAGCGTCAGCGACGCGCGCGTGCGCTCGGCGAACAGCGGGCGGTGCGTGGAAAGCTCGAGCGTGCCCGCGAGCGCGTCGGAGCCGTTCGCGGCGCCACCGGCGCCCGGCGTCGCGTCCACGGTCTCGATGCGGTCCATGGAGACGAGCGACGTCTGCGCGCCGTGGCCGCGGCCGGTCTGCAGCCGCACGCCGTCGACCAGCACGAGCACGCGCTCGCCGGAGAGGCCGCGCATGGACACGTGCGACGCCCACGGGCCGGTCTTGCTCATGTCGACGCCGGGGATCGCGACGATCGCGTCGCTCACCGTCGCGGGCGCGAAGCGCACGAGCTTCGAGCGGTCCATGCGGACGGTCGTACCCGAAGCGCTGCCGGAAGCGGCGCCGCGGTCGCCCTGGACGGTCACCGGCTTGAGCACGGTGATCGTGTCCTGCATGCGAAGAGGAGCCGGAGTCGTCTCGTCGGCGAGAACCGCCGGAGCCCACGTCGCGGCCGCGAGAATCAGGCCGCCCACCACCGCCGCCACACCACCCGTGTAGGTCTTCATGGGTCCGAATATCGCCCCGCCGTTCTCTGACGGGTATTCGGATGAGTGCGGAAACTGCGCTCCGTAGAACTACGGAGCGCCGTCGGGACCCTCGATCAGCCCCTCGCGAATCGCGAACTGGGTCAGCAGGGCGACCGAGTGCAAGTCCAACTTGCGCATCAGGTTGGCCCGGTGCGACTCCACGGTCCGCGTGCTGATGTTCTGGGCCGCCGCGATCTCCTTGGTCGTGAGCCCGCGGGCCACGGCCGCCAGCACCTCGCGTTCGCGCCCGGTCAGGCGGGCCAGAGCGCTCTCGCTGGCCCCGCCGGTGCGGACGCTTTCGGCCAGCGCGCGCTGCGCGCGCTCGCTGAAGAACGAGCCGCCGGCCATCACCGAGTCGATCGCCGCGACGAGGTCCTGCACCGCGAGATCCTTGAGCAGGTAGCCGTTCGCGCCCTCGCGCACCGCGCGCGTCACGTACTCCGGCTGGGCGTGCATCGTGAGCACGACGATGCGCGTGTCGGGCGCCACGGTGCTCGCCTCGCGCAGCACCGAGAAGCCGTCGCCGTCGGGCATGTTGAGGTCGAGGATCAGCACGTCGACCGGCGTCGCGCGCAGGAAGCGCAGCGTCTCCGCGCCGCTGCCGGTCTCGCCGACGCATTCGAGATGCGCGACGGCTTCGATCACGCGGCGCACACCGGCGCGCACGAGCGGATGGTCGTCGGCCAGCAGGACGCGCGTGCGCGCGGGCGTGGTGTCGTCGGGAGCGGTCATGTGGCGCTCTTATGCGGCAAACGGGCCTCGACGCGCAAGCCGCCGACCGCGGCGGAGGCGAGCTGCAGCTGCCCGTTGACCGACGTGACGCGCTCGCGCATGCCGAGCAGGCCGAGGTGCGGACGGGGGTTGGCGCCGGCGCCGCGGCCGTCGTCCTCGACCACGAGCTGCACGCCGGACTCGTCGCGCGTGAGCTTGACCCACGCGCGCTTGGCGCCCGAATGACGCGCGACGTTCGTGAGCGCTTCCTGCGCGACGCGGTAGAGCACGAGCGCGACGTCCGGCGCCCATGCGTCGTCCTCTCCCGCCTCGACCTTCACGTCGATGCGCGTGCGCGTCGTGAAGTCGTCGGCGAGCGCCTGCAGCGCGGTGACGAGCCCGAGGTCGTCGAGCGCCTGCGGGCGCAGCAGCTCGCTCAGGTTGCGCACCTGCTCGAGAGCGCGCGCGGCGAGCGCGGACGCTTCCTTCCGGCCTTCGAGGTCGAGCTCGATCTTGAGCGCGGTGAGCGCCTGCCCCGCCTCGTCGTGCAGCTCGCGCGCGATGCGGCGGCGCTCTTCTTCCTGCGCGCGGAGCAGCAGCTGCGTGAGCTGCTCGAGCTGCTGCGTGCGCTGCTCGAGCTGGCGGCGCTCCTGCCCGAGCACGAGCACGAGCGTGCCGACCGTGACGCTCACGATGCAGATGATGTCGAGGAACACGCCGTACAGGACGCCCTGCCCGAGCGGGCGCAGGAACGGATAGTCGAGGTGGTGGAAGCCCCACAGCATGTAGACCGCCGCGAGCATGCGCGCGCCGGACGAGGGGAACATGCGGTTGTGCCGCCAGAACACGGTGCCCGTGGTGAGCGTCACGCCCGACAGCAGCACGACCGACGACGCGCCGGCGAGCGCCATGTTGTGCATGACGAGCACCGAGTACGCGGCCCACGCGACGGCCGCGAACCCGACGAGCAGGTAGCGCCGGCGCCAGCGTGCGTTGCTCGCGAACTGCTGCGCGGCGAGCAGCAGCAGCAGCGCGGTGATGCCGGTGAGCGCCTGGTGCAGGAAGAGCCAGACTTCGTTGCGGACCGGGTCGAGCAGGTAGGCCGAGATGAGCCCGAGGCGCATCGCGTAGAGCATCCACGCGATGCCCCACGTCGCGTACCAGCGCTGCTTCTGCTGGCGCCACAGCCCGAAGTGCACGCCCGCGAGCACGAGCGTGAACAGGGCCTGGAATGCGAGTGCGAGCAGATCGGTGCTCATGGCTCTCCGTGGGCGGGAAGTGGGCCGCGAGTATCGGCGGCCACGCGAGCGATGAGCAAGTGCGGAAGCGCGGCGCGGGCGGCGCGGCCCGCGCTACCGGTAGAGCGACTTGAGCGCGCCCCACGTGGCGTGGCGCGTGGGGATCGAGGCGGGGCACGTCGGCACGGAGGATTGCCAGAGCAGCAGCGATTGGCCTCCGCCGTCCCACAGGAAATCCCCGACGCCCACGGGCTGCGTCCACACGAGCTTCGTGACGGTGGCGCAGACGGGCGCATCGCAGCCCGAACACGCGCCGTCGCCGACGGTCTTGGCGTGGTCGATCGCCAGCGTGAACGCGTCGTAGGTCGTGTCCGCGCTCAGCGGACGAGCGGACTGGGGCGGCACGGCGACCACGGCCGAGAATCGGGCGCGATATCCGACGAAGTAGGGAAACTGGAAGGAGGCGATCCCTCCCAATGCCTCGCCTCCCCAGAGCTTCGTGCAGCCGTAGCCGTCGCCCTGCTGGAAGTTCCACTGCATCGTCAGCGCGCTCGTGCGGCACGTGCCTGCATTCCGGAAGGCCCACCAGTTCGGCCACGACGATTCCTGGTTCGTCATCAGGTCGATCGTGATCTCGAGCGCTTGGAACTGCTCGATTCCCGCGGGCGGCACGAACGAGCCGACGATCGTCTCGCTTCCGGTGTTCGTGTCGCACGCGAAGGTCTTCGTGACCGTGCCGCTTTCGAGCAGGCAGCGGTCCCAGGCGAGCATCCCTTGCGTGGCGCGCGCGACCGAGGGCGCGGCGGCGATGCCGGCGAGTCCGGCGGCGGCGAGTGCGGCGGCAATTAAGAAGTGGCGCATCGGCGGCTCCCTTCCCCGGTCGGGATTCCGGAAGGCATTGGAGCACTTCGCCCTGCCCCGGTGCCAACGACTATTTCACCCGCGGTGCAACCTTGCCGGGGCCTTTTCCCGTAGAAGCACCGCTAGCAGAGTGATATCATGCCGCTAGCACCCGATCGAAAGGAGATCGCAAGACCATGTTCCGTGAGAAGGCGTATCCGTCCCGTCCCGGCTACCTGATGCTCGTACTGCTCCCGCTGCTCATGATCGGCGACATCGCGTTCATGATCGCGATGGGCAAGGCCGACATGCACCTCGAGTTCATCGGCGGCCTGGCGTTGCTCGTCGTGCTGTCCATTCTCCTGGCCGGTTTCTACGTCGTGCAGCCCAACGTGTCGTCGGTGCTCGTGCTCTTCGGCAACTACAAGGGCAGCGAGCGGCGTCCCGGCCTGTGGTGGGCGAACCCGTTCATGAGCAAGCAGAAGGTGTCGCTGCGCGTGCGCAACTTCGAGAGCGCGAAGCTCAAGGTGAACGATCACGACGGCAACCCGATCGAGATCGCCGCCGTCGTCGTGTGGCGCGTGGTGGACACGGCCGAAGCGCTCTTCCAGGTGGACAACTACGACAACTTCGTCCACGTGCAGAGCGAGGCGGCGCTGCGCAACCTCGCGACGTCGCATCCGTACGACGCACACCAGGACGACCAGCTCTCGCTCCGCGGCAACACGGCCGAGGTGGCCGAGGCGCTCAAGATCGAGATCCAGAACCGTCTCGAGAAGGCGGGCGTGGAAGTGATCGAGGCGCGCATCAGCCACATGGCCTACGCGCCGGAAATCGCGAACGCGATGCTTCGCCGCCAGCAGGCGGCGGCCGTGATCTCGGCGCGCTCGAAGATCGTCGAGGGCGCGGTGAGCATGGTCGAGATGGCGCTGGACGAGCTGAACAAGCGCAACGTCGTGCACCTCGACGAGGAGCGGAAGGCCGCGATGGTCAGCAACCTGCTCGTCGTGCTGTGCAGCGAACACGAAACGCAGCCCATCGTGAACGCCGGCACGCTGTACCAGTGTCACGAGGTAGTCGTGGCGGAACGCAAACCCTTCCTGCTCCGGATGGACCCGGCGGTCTTCGACGCCCTGCAGAAATGGGCGGGCGACGACCTGCGGAGCCTCAACGGCCAGATCGAGTTCGTGCTGCGCCGTGCGCTCCAGCAGGAAGGTCGCGGCCCCGCTTCCGAAGGGGCCGCGAAGAAGAAGAAAGCGGGAGGTGCATCGTGATCCGCAAGCATCGGAGCGCGGGCGCGGCGGAGGACGCCGCGCTCGAACCGCTCGCGGCGTTCGATCCGGAATCTCGCGAGACGCTCGAATGGAAGCAGCCGAAGGCCTGGTCCCCAGCGCCACGAGCTGATGTGGCGGGACCGCGCGGTCGCGCGCATCGCGACGACTGGTTTCTGGTCCACCAAGCGGACGATCGAGTTCGCGCACGCGAAGTGGGACGTGCGCGAGACCGCGTTCGGCGATCTCGTGGTGGACGGACCCGACGGCCCGAAGGGCACGCCGTACCTGCGCCATCGCAGCGGCTTCCTGTCGGGCAAGTTCGAGCGCGCGGGCCAGCCCACACTGCGCACGCACACGGGCGGCTTCTGGCATCCGTGGTGGGAGCTGCGCGACGACGAAGACCAGCCGTTGATCCACCTCGACGTGCGTCAGGGCTTCTCGCGCACCGAGGCGGCGCTCGTGCTGTTCGACGCCGCGCGGCGATTGCCCGACCTGCCCGCGCTGATCGGGCTGAGCCTGCACGCCGTGCTCGTCTCGCAGAAACACCACGCGCACGCGGCGGGCGCGGGAACGTGATGGCGGGCGGGCTCGCGAGAGCCCGCGCCTGCCCCGCTCAGTAGTACAGCGACTTGATCGCACCCCAGGTGGCGTTTCGCACCGGGACGAGGCGCTCGCAGGAGGTCGTGCCGTTCCAGACGACCGACTCGCCGAAGTCGGTCCAGAGCACGGTCCGCGTCGGGTTCGCGGGATTCGCGACCGTGTACGACGCGCCCGGATTGAACGCGATGCACATGGGCAGCGCGCAGCCCGCGCACGCGCCCGTGCCCACCGACTTCTGGTGGCCGAGCGTCAATCGCACGGCGAAATACTCGGACGCCGGATCCAGCGGTGCCGCGGCCGAAGTAGGAATCGCGGCCACGACGTTCAGCCGCAGCCGCCGCACTCCGCCGTCGATGATCGTGAGCGGCGTCACCGCCACCGTCGCGAGCCCCTGCCCCAACCACGGGTCCTCGCACGCGCCGCCGGCCGAGGAGAAGCCGGCGTTCGCGGTCAGCAAGCCACGCCGGCATCCGGTCGCCGGCACGAAGGCCCACCAGTCGGGAATGAGCGAGAAGTCCTGGTCACCGACCGTGAGCGAGGTCTCGAACTGGTAGATCGCGTCCGTCGCGTTGGCCGGCTTGAACGAGAGGATCAGCGCGTCGGACCCGGAGTTCGTGTTGCAGGCGAACGTGCGTGCGTTGGTGCCGGCCGCGCCGCAGTGGGTCCACATCAGGCGCACCGAGCCGTGCTGGGCGCGCGCGGGCAGCGCGAGGGCCGCGAGGAGCAGAAGCGTGATTCCGAATACGCGCACGTGGCACTCCCCTGACGGCGGTGGACCCGCGAAGTCTGGCACGGTCCCGCCCTGACGGCACAGAGGGAACTCACCGCCGGCCGCGTTTCCCTCGCCTGAACACTCCCGCGGACGCCCGGAAGGACGGGGGCGCACCGGGAACTTTCTTCTTCCCTCCCGTGTTTGAACGCATAGAATGACCGCGATCACTTTCCCCCGGGGACTCACCCACCGTGGAGGTGCTGCATGCGTCTTCGCCCACTGCTGGTCATCGGCGGCCTGTTCGCCGTGATCACCATCGCCATCTTCCTGTCGTCCTGCGGCGGCGGCAGCAGTTCGACGAGCCCGGGCACGGGCGGCGGCGGTGGCGGATCGGGTCCCTCGTTCGACCTGTCGTTCCCCGCCACGGGCGCTTCGCGCTCGTTCACGTTCGCGACCGCCGGCACGTGGAGCTACCAGTGCTCGCCGCACGGCAACTGCTGCGGCATGACCGGCTCGGTCGTGGTGAACGCCGGCGCGACGGAGGACTCCGCCGTGGTCACGGTAGGCCCCGGCAACACGCTGTCCTATTCCCCCGCCACGGTGACCGTGAAGCCCGGCGGCACCGTGCGATGGGTGAACGCCAGCTCCGCGACGAACCACACCGTGACGCGCTGACGCCACCCCGACGTTTCGCCGGTGTGTGACGCACGCCTGTGGCGGCCCCGCCACAGACACGGCCCCACCGAACGAGCGCCCACCGACTCCCCAGGGTGGGGAAAAGCCGCGTGAATCGCGAGATTCCGCGGCTTTTTTCGTGGGTTCCACCTGCTGGCACATGGCCTGCTCTACCAGTCCTCCGTCCACGCACCACGACGCACGGAGGATCGCCATGAACACCTCGGCCACACTGCAACGCTGGACCGCCGCCGGACTGCTCGCGACCACGCTGCTGCTTTCGGTCGCCCCGGCCGCCGAAGCCGGCCATCGCTTCCGCCGCTACAAGGGTGTCGAGCGCAGCGAACACCGCACCGTCTCGCGCGTCGTCGTGCGCGAACACTCGGGCGCGGGTCCCGTGCTCGCCGGCCTGATCGGCGGATTCATCCTCGGCGCCGCCGTGACCCAGTCGCATCCCGTCGTCGTCCGCGAGCACGAGTGCGCTCCGCCGCCCCCGCGCTGGCGCTACTACGACCCGTACTGCGACGCGTACATGGACGACCTCGACGAATGCCGCGTGCACGGCCGTGACCACCGTCACCCGCGCGTCGTCCGCGTGATCGAGATCGAGACCGGCCGCTGCGTCCGCGACCTTCGCTGGTACGACGGCGGCTGGCACGAAGAGGACATGGACTGGGACGACTGACCCGAAGCGGTCGTCCACACGCAGTGGACCGGTGGCGGTGAAGCTGGAACAACGGGGAGCGTCCAGGCTCGCACGGCCGGTTCACTACAACTCGAAGGGCGTCGCCGAGAGGTGGCGCCCTTCGCGCGTTCTCCCCCGGCACTCGGGACTTTCGGTGGGAGCAAACGGTCGTTAGGCTGATGTCATGGCTTTCCCCCCGATGCCCCCCGAGCGCTGGCCCCTGCAGCTCGCCGCCGCCGTCGCCGACGCGCGCCGCGCGCGGCCCGCGCAGCGCCTCCAGACGCGCCCGCGGCTCTGGGCGCTGCTGCACGCCGGGCTGTACGCCTCGCTCCGCGCCCAGGCCGGACGCGTCACGGCGGTGTCTCGGGAGGACCTCGAGGACCTTGCCTCCCAAAAGGCGTTAGAACTGCTGCTCCGCGCCGAAGAAGGGGCGTGGGATCCGGTGGGCCGAGCCGAGCATGAGATCGCCGGCTACGTCTCCCGGGTCGCGCGGCACGCGCTGGTCGATCTGGCGCGGCGTCGCGGTCGCGAGTGTCCTCCGCCCGAGGACGACGAACATTGGGCGGTGGCGATCGCGGAGCACACGGGTGAACGCGCGGGCCCCGACGAACAGTTCGCGGCGCGCGAATTCGTCTCGACGTTGCGTGAATGTCTCGCGGCGCTCGCGCCGCGTGCACGGCAGGCATGGTTCCGGCGCGTCTGGCTCGAGCGCCCGAGCCGGGAGATCGCGGCACGGCTCGGCGTGAACGCCGCGCACGTGGACGTGATCGTGCAGCGCGCTCGCGGCGCGCTGCGCGGATGCATGGAAAAGAAAGGGCAGCCCGAACCGCAGTATCGCCCGGGCGCCTTCGTGGACTTGTGGTCGTGGCTGTCGGTGGAACCGGTCGAACCGGGCGCCGGCGAAACGGGAGAAACGGATGACGCCCAATCCTGAGACGCGCGAGAGGCACCTGAGCGATTCGCTCTGCGCGGATCTCGTGCTCGGACTGCTCGAAGGATTCGAGCGCGAGCAGGCGCTCGATCACGCACGCACGTGCGACGAGTGCGAAGAGCGGCTCCGCGCCCACGCCGGAGCATGCGAGCGGGCGCAGGCCGACTGGACCGCGCACGCGTCCACGGCGCCCGTGCCGCTCCGCCCGAAGTTCGCGCTGCCGCTGCCCGCGCTGTTCGCGGCGGCCGCCGCGCTGGTCGCGGTGCTCGCGCTGCCGCTCGTGCTGCGTCACGGCGCGCGCGAGGAACTCGCCCCGCAGTGGCTGCCGTCCACCGGTGAGTCCGTGCGGCTCCGCGGCGTGGGCGAACCGGACGCGCACCTCACCGCCGGACTCGCCGCGTACGAAGCGCGCGACCTCGAGACCGCCGAGCGCGAGCTGAAGGCCGCGCGCGCCGACGGCGCCGCGGAAACGCTGCGCCGGCTGTACCTCGGCAACGTGCTCGTCGCGCGAGGCCGCGCGCAGGAAGCGGCCGCCGTGCTCGGGGACGTGCGCTGGTACGACGTGCCCGAACCCTGGCGGCACGAAGGCGCGCGCACGTGGGCGCAGGCATTGCGCGCCGTGGGCGACTTCGCGCGAGCGGATTCGGTCGAGCGTTCGCTGCAGCCGGACTCGCTGCTCCGGCCGTGATGCGCCGCACCGCGCTCGCGTGTGCGGTGGCGCTCGCCGCGACGCTGGCCGGCTGCGTGCCCGAGCGCCCGGCGATCGACTCGCTCGAGGACCCGTGGGTCCGCGACGAGGCGCGCCTCGATTCGCTCGGCGCCGACGATCGCGTGAGCGAAGCGCTGGCGATCGCCGAGCGCCGCACGCGCCTCGTGCGCACGGGACTGCAGCCGTCGTGGCGCGCGCGCGAAGCGGCGGACGATCTGCAGGCGTGGCGCCGCCGCGCCGTGGCGCCGACGGACGTGCGAACGGCGCTCGCCCGCGCGGACCGCGCGCTGCTCGAGGCGGCGGAGTTCAAGCGCGCCGACTCGCTCGGCGCCGCGCGCGATCGCAGCCGTTACGCGTGCGCGGTGCGCGAGTCGCTCCTCGGCCCCGGCGCGCTCGCGACCAGCCGCGCGGAGCTCGTGCTCGCGGATCTCGAGTTCCTGCTTTCGCACCCGGGCGAGGCCGACTCGATCGCCACGCAGGCGGCGTCCGCATTGCGCTGCGTCGTCGGCCCCTCGCATCCGCTCGTCGCCGACGCGCTCGAAGTACAGGGCCGCGTCGTGAAGAACTTCGGCGGGCCGACGTTCCTCCCGCACGCGCTCGCGCACTACGACCCGGCGCTCCGCATGCGCGTCGCGTCCTACGGCGCGGGAGGCTCCCTCGTCGCGAACAGCTACCAGTCCCTCGGGAACCTCTTCCGCCTCGCGCGCCGCCCGCGGACCGCGGTGGCGTTCATGCACCGCACGCTCGAGATCCGCAGCGCGCGCCTCACGCGACCGCACGACGAGATCGCCTCGATCTTGAGCGGCATGTCGTTCATCCACATGGGGCTCGGGGAATGGAGCGAGGCCGAACGGCTGTCGCGCGAAGCGCTCGCGGCTTCGCCGCCGTCGACGCCGCCGGGTTCGCGCTCCGTCCGGCTCGGCGTACACGGCCAGATGCTGCGCCGCCTCGGCCGCGAGGCCGAAGCCGTGCGCGAACTACGCACGGCCGTCGCGATCCGCGAGTCGGTCTGGGCGCGCACGCCCCGCGACGAGGGCACGACGCTCTCGTCGGGACTCAGCCTGTACCGCGATCTCGCCATGGCGCTCGCGAGCCAGGGCGAGGCGGTCGAGGCGTTCGAACAGTGCGAGCGCGGCAACGGCCGCGCGCTGCTGCTGCGCACCGGCGCCGATTCGGCGAGCGCCGATCCGTGGCGCGGGCTGTTCGCGCGCGTGCAGCGCGCGCTCCCGCACGACGGCGCACTCGTCGCGTGGCTGCGCACTCCGAGCCTGCCGTCCTCGGCCGACGAGCGGACGTGGGCCTGTGTCGTGCGCTCGACCGGGCCGCCCCGGTGGGTGCGGTTGCGCCAGGATCCTCCGGGCTCGCTGGTGCGCGGCAGCTACCGCAACCTGCTGCTCGACGAAATGCGATCGGCGGCGGGCTGGCCGCTGCGCGTCTCGGGCACCGCGCCGGTCTCGCGCTACTCGCGCGAGATGAGCCGCGAGGTCTTCGCCCCGCTCGAGCCGATGCTCACCGGCGCGACACGGCTGATCGTCTGTTCGCCCGACCTGTTCGGCGGTGGTCCGCTCGGAGCGCTGCAGGACTCGCAGGGACGGTGGCTCGTCGACCGCTACGACATCACCTACACGCCCTCGGCGCTGCTGTGGCTCGCGGCGCGGTCACGCGGCGAGACGACGCAGCCGTCGGCGCTGCTCGTCGGTGATCCCGCCTACCCCGCGCTCTCCGGACTGCAATCGCTCACGAGTTCGGCGCAGGAACTCTCCGCGATCGCGGCCGCGCTGCCGGGCGCCGAGCGCCTCTCGGGCGTCGCCGCGACGGCGTCGCACCTGCGCGCGCTCGCGCGCTCGGGCGAGCTCGCGCGCTTCCGAATCCTCCACGTGTCCGCGCACACGGCGATCGACGCGCGACGCGTGCTCGACTCGGCGCTGCTGCTCGCGCCGGACGAGACGAGCGGTCCGCTGCCGTCGCGGCTGCTCGCGCGCGAAGTGATCGGCTGGAAGCTGCGCGCCGATCTCGTGTGCCTCGCGGGCTGCGGCTCGGCGATGGGCATCTCGTCCGCGAGCGAAGGCACGCTCGGACTGCAGACGGCGTTCCTGTCGGCCGGCGCGCGCGCGCTGCTCGTGTCGCTGTGGCCGGTGGACGATCACGCGACCGCGCTGCTCATGGAGCGCTTCTACCGGCACCTCGCCGAAGGCACGGGCCGCGACTACGCACGCTCGTTGCGCGAGGCCCAGGCCGAGCTGCGCACGTGGAAGGCGCCGGACGGCACGCATCCGTACGCGCACCCGGCCTACTGGTCCTCGTTCGCGCTCGTCGGAGATCCGGGCTGGCGCTGAGCTACGCGGCGAGCAGGTCCGACGTCTTGCCCTTGTACTCCTCGGGCAGCAGCACGCGCACGGCGCGGTCGTCGTCGGGCATCGGATCCCAGAGCTCCGGCGTGTCCTCGGCCGGCGCGCTTCCGTCGGGACGCACGAGCACGCGGCAGTGCGGACGCAGCCGTCCTTCGGGTTCGGGCTCGTGACGAGCACGACGTGGCCGGACGCGGTCTGCAGCACCGTGCCCGCGGGATAGAGCCCGACGCTCTTCACGAGCGCCCACAGCACGGCGGGATCGAAGTTCACGCGGTTCGGGCCGAGCAGGATCTGCAGCGCCTCGAACGGCGTGTGCGGCCGTTTCGCGTACGCGCGGTGCGCCGTGATCGCGTCGAACACGTCGGCCATCGCGACGATGCGCGACATCGTCGCCTGTCCCCACTCGAGATCCACGTCGGGATAGCCCGTGCGGTTGTAGTTCATGTGGTGTTCGAGGCACGCGCGCATGCTATCGAGCATCACGACCGACAGCCCCGGCATGCGCGACACCATGAGCGCGCCTTCGATCGGATGGCGGCGCATCATCGCCCACTCCTCGCTGCTCAACGATCCGGGCTTGCGCAGCACGTCGCCCGGCACGCTCATCTTGCCGAGATCGTGCAGCAGTCCCGCGACACCGAGGTCGGCGAGCGTCTGCCGCGGCAGCCCGAGCTGCTGGCCCATGCCGATCGACAGCACCGCGACGTTCACGCAGTGCGTGTACGTGTACTCGTCGTGGTCCTTGAGCGCCGTCAGGCCGACGATCGAGTACTCGTGCTTCATGATGCTGTCCACGATCGGCTGCACGAGGCGCTTCGCCTGGCGCAGGTCGGGCCGTCCCGTCTGCCGCGCGCGCAGCACGATCTTCTTCGTGCCGAGCACGGCGCGCCAGAACACCTTCTTCGCGCGCGATCGCTCGGTCTGCTGCTTCGGCTGGTCGGCGAGGTCCTGCGTGACGTCGTCCACTTCGAGGTCGGCCGCGGGCACGACGACGATGTTCGTGATCGCCGCTTCGGCGAGCGTGTCGCCGAGATGCTCGGCGACCGCCGGATCCTCGGCGGCCTGGAAGATCTGGAAGAAGCGCTCGATCTCGGCTTCGTCCACGCCGGGCAGGAAGCGCAGCCCGCCGACCTGACGGCGCTCGAACTCCGCCATGAGCGAGTGGTAGGCGCCGAGCAGCGACGCGTGCGCCTTGATGCGCACGCCGTTCAGGTAGAAGTAGTCGGCGACCACCGCGAGCGCGGCTTCGTCCTCGTCTTCGTGAATGGCGCGCAGCGCCGCCATGAACTCCTGCATCTGCCGCTGGAACGCCTGGTTCGAAACGTCGTACGTGCGCGCGGTACGCAGCAGCGCCGTGAGCCGCAGCAGCAGGTTGCCGCCGGCCTCGATGAGGCGCGCGTTGTCGTCGGCTTCGTCGTGGGCGTTCGCGCGCGGGTCGCGTTCATGCGGCCTTCATCCAATCGAGAGCGGACTGCGCGGCCTGGCGCACGGGAGCACGGCGCGAGCCCGACGCGGACTCGAGCGCCTGGCGCGCGCGCGGCGTCGCGATGCGCGCGAGGATGCGCGCCACGTTGTGACGGTGGATCTCCTGCCCGCGGTCGAACCAGTTCTGGCGCACGAGTTCGGCCTCGAGGTCCGGCACGATCTCGTCGCCGCCGACGGACGCGAGCGCGGCGTAGATCGCGCGGCGCTCCTCGGGCGGACGCTGGTCGAACCGCTCCTGCTGCACGAACGCGAACAGCCAGCGCGCCGTGGACGCGTCGCGCGACGCCGACAACCGCGCGAGCACCTGGCAGAACAGCTTCGATTCCGCGCCGTCCACCGCGCGGATGAGCAGCGGCCGCGCGAGCTTCAGCTCGACGTTGCCGAGCGCGGCGACGACTTCCTCGCGCACGCGCGTGTCCGGATGCCGCAGCGCGACCTGCAGCAGCCCGACGACTTCGGGCCCGCCGATCCAGCCGAGGATGTGCACGATGTTGCGGACGACGTACCAGCGGCCGTCGGTGAGCCACGCCGCGAGCCGTTCGGGATTCTCGCGGCAGCGGTCGGCGAGCGCTTCGGCCACGCCCAGCCGCACGTCGCGCTGCTGGCTCTCCGAGAGGATGAACGTCATCCAGTCGAGCCCCGTCTCGCCGAGTTCGTCCGCGAGCCCGAGCCACTCCGCCATGGCCGCTTCGCCCTGCTTGTCGAGTTGCTCCACCACGCGCGCGACCGTGACCGGCTGCTGTAGCTCCTGGTGGAACGTCTCCTCCGACCACTCGCGCGCACCGAGCGCGCGCAGCATGCGCAGCGCCTCGCGCGCTTCGGTCCACGCGCCGACCGACAGCGCGCTGCGCAGCACGCGCGGCAGGAAGCGCGCGATCTCGCGGCGGTCGTCGATCGTGGGATCGGACTTCACGAACGCCTGCGCGATCGCGACCGCGGCGGTCACGGGCGAGACGCGGTGCTCGGCCGCGAACTCGGCGCGGAAGCGGTCGAGCTCGTGCGACGCCATCGCGTCGAGTTCGACGAAGCTCGCCTCGACTTCGACGGTGAGGTCGCCGAGCGTCCAGTCCTCCGAGCGGCCCTTGCCGGTGCCGCCTTCTGGCGCCTGCGCGGGCGCGGGCTCCTGCTTGTCGGGTTCGGTGTTCGCGGCGGGCCACGGCATCAGCGCGCCCGCGCCTTCGTCCTGCACCGGCGCGCCGCTGCCGACGTCGCCCTGCGCCGGGACGTAGTCCACGTCCATGTGCGTGAGGTGTGCTTCCCAGAGCAGCGTCACGAGGTCGTCGCCGTCGAGGTTCTGGCCCGTCACGGCGAGCACGCAGTCCACGAACGCATCGACTTCCCGTGAAGTGACGCCCTGGTTCAGCGTGATGCCGCGCACGCCGTCGCGATGGAACGGATAGGCGAGATTGTCGTCGCGCGAGCGCGCCGGATACACGGACACGCCGTCCACGGTCACGTCGTCGGATTCGAACCGGTACGTCACCGCGCTCAGCTCGCGGAGCATCGCGTAGGCGGCCTGCGAGAGTTCGTCGCGGAACTTGATGACGGTCGGGTTCGCGGGGTCGTAGAGCCGGCAGGTCTTGAGCGTGCGCGCGAACTGCGCGATCCATCCGGCCGCGACCTTCACGGCGGCATCCGTGAGGGTGCGTTCGGGCGGACTCGCCGTCGCGCTTCTGCTGGTGCGAGAACTCACGCTCATCGTGGACCCGTGCCCCTCCCTGGAGACGACGCTTCCGGTGGCCGACTCGACTCCGGGCTTATCGGCCTTCGGGGCCGCGTTCTTGAGTCCGCGAATCGGACACAAACCGTTGCGGCGCCGTTCGCTGGAGGGATTTTCCGGCGCGGCCGGGCGCCGGGTTCGGCGCGCATCCGCGCCGGGCCGACGCCTTCCCGCGCTGGCGCACCGGCGCTTGCCCTCGCGCACCCCGGCTCCACACACTGCCGCCGCTTCGCTGTCCCCTTCCCACTCCCCAATGCTCGACAGGAGCCTGCACATGTTCCGTCGCCTGATCCCGGCGTTGATCGCCCTCGCCGCGCTGGCCCGACCGGCCGCCGCGCTCGAGGAATGCCGCCTGATGCGCATGCCCGACATCCAGGGTGACCGCATCGCCTTCGTGTACGCCGGCGACCTCTGGTCGGTCGCACGCACGGGCGGCGCCGCCGTCCGTCTCACGACCCACGACGGCCAGGAAGTCTTCCCGAAGTTCTCGCCCGACGGCCGCACGATCGCATTCACCGGCGAATACGACGGCAACACCGACGCGTTCACGATTCCCGCGGGCGGCGGCGAGCCCACACGCCTCACGTTCCATCCCGGCGCCGACAACGTCGCCGAGTGGTACCCCGACGGCTCGAGCATCCTCACGCGCTCGAACCGCGCCTCGGCCCCGACGCGCTTCGACCGCTTCTTCCAGGTCCCGGCGAACGGCGGCTTCGAGAAGATGCTCGCGCTTCCCACGGCGGGCTACGCGAGCCTCTCGTCCGACGGCAAGCTCATCGCGTTCGTGAGCCCGAGCTACGACCGCCGCACGTGGAAGCGCTATCGCGGCGGCAACGCGCCCAACATCTGGGTGTACGACTTCGCGGCCAACAAGAGCGAGTGCTTCACGAAGGACTGGGACGGTCCGGACGAGTGGCCGATGTTCCACGGCCGCACGGTCTACTACTGCTCCGATCGCGAATCGAAGATCGCGAACGTGTGGGCGTACGACCTCGACAAGAAGACGCACCGCAAGGTCACGAACTTCACGGAGTACGACGTGAAGTGGCCGAGCGTCGGCTCGGACGCGATCGTGTTCGAGAACGGCGGCTGGCTGTGGGTGATGGACCTGCCGAGCGAGAAGCTCACGAAGATCTCCGTGCAGGTGCCCGACGACCGCCCCGCGACGCGCGCCGAACTGCGCAACGTCTCCGAGTGGATCGGCGGCATCGACCTCTCGCCGTCCGCGAAGCGTGCGGTGGTCGAAGCGCGCGGCGAACTCTTCACGGTGCCCGCGGAGAAGGGTGACGCGCGCAACCTCACGAACACGCCCGGCGTGCGCGAGCGCGCGCCCGTGTGGTCGCCCGACGGCAAGTGGATCGCGTACCTGTCCGATCGCAGCGGCGAGTTCGAGCTGCACGTGATCGGCGCCGACGGCAAGACGGCGGACCGCCAGGTGACGAAGCTCGGCAAGGGCTTCCGCTACCAGCCGGTGTGGTCGCCCGACTCGAAGAAGCTCGCGTTCTCCGACGGCGCGAACAACCTGTTCTGGGCCGACGTCGCCACGGGCAAGTCCACGCTCGTCGCCCACGACGACCAGGGTGAGATGCACGAGTACTCGTGGTCGGGTGACTCGCGCTGGATCGTGTTCACGCAGCAGACGGGCGCGAACTTCCGCACGATCCGTCTCTACTCGCTCGCGGACAACAAGGCGACGCAGGTCACGAACGGCATGCAGGACGACTTCTCGCCGACGTTCGACCCGGAAGGCAAGTACCTGTACTTCGCCTCGTCGCGCACGTTCCGCCCCGAGTTCGGCGGCTTCGAGCTCGACATGGTGTTCCGCTCGACGGACAAGCTCTACGCGATGACGCTGCGCGACTCGCTCGAGTCGCCGGTCGCGCCGCAGAGCGACGAAGAAGCCGGCGAAGCCGCGGACGGCGGCGGCGGCGACAAGGGCGACGAGAAGGGCAAGGGCAAGGACAAGCCGGCGAAGCCGGCCGAGCCGGCGTGGCGCATCGATCTCGCCGGCATGGGCGATCGTGCCGCCGAGCTGCCCGTGCCCGCGGGCCGCTACAACGGCCTCACCGCGGTGAAGGGCAAGCTCGTGTTCCTGTCGCAGGAGTCCGGCGACGACCCCGACGGCGGCGGCAGCACGAGCATCCGCTTCTTCGACGTCGCCGAGCGCGAGACGAAGACCGTGCTCGAGGACGTGAACGGCGGATACGCGCTGTCGAAGGACGGCGGCAAGCTGCTCTATCGCAAGGACGGCATGGCCGGCATCGTGGACCTCGCCGGCGGCAAGAAGGTCGGCGACGGCAAGCTCGAGTTCGGCGGCCTCAACGCGTGGGTCGATCCGCGCCAGGAATGGCGCCAGATGTACGACGAAGCGTGGCGTCTCGAGCGCGACCTGTACTACGACCCGGCGATGGGTGGCCTCGACTGGAACGCGGTCGGCGAGCGCTACCGCCAGCTCGTGCCGTTCGTCGCGCACCGCAGCGACCTCAACTACCTGCTCGGCGAGCTGATCGGCGAACTGTCCACGTCGCACACGTACGTGAGCGGCGGCGACATGCCGGCGATCGAGCGCGTGGGCGTCGGCCTGCTCGGCGTGGACTGGGGCTTCGACGCGGCGAGCGGCCTGTACCGGTTCGACCGCGTGTACCGCGGCCGCGACTGGAACTCGGCCGTGCGGCTCCGCTCGGCGAGCCCGGGATCGACGTGAAGGAAGGCGAGTTCCTGCTCGAGGTGAACGGCCGTCCCGTGCGCGCGCCGCAGAACGTGTACGCGGCGTTCATCGGCACGAACGGCAAGCAGACGACGATCAAGGTCGGCGCGTCGGCGAACGACCCGAAGGCGCGCGTGCTCACCGTGAAGCCGGTCTCGAACGAAGCGTCGCTGCGCTACGTGGCGTGGGTGCGCGGGAACTGGGAGAAGGTGCAGAAGGCCACGAACGGCCGCATCGCCTACATCCACGTGCCGAACACGGCGATCGAGGGCATGCAGGAGTTCAGCAAGGGCTTCTACCCGCAGGTCGACCGCGACGGCATCATCGTGGACGAGCGCTTCAACGGCGGCGGCTTCATTCCCGACTTCTTCGTCGAGCGCCTCATGCGCAAGACGTGGACGTACTGGTCGGCGCGCGACGGTGACGGCTTCCGCACGCCGGGCCAGAGCATCGACGGACCGAAGTGCATCCTCGCGAACGAGTACGCGGGCTCGGGCGGCGACGCCTTCCCGTTCTACTTCCGCCAGCAGGGCGTCGGCCCCGTGATCGGCAAGCGCACGTGGGGCGGTCTCGTCGGCATCAGCCGCGACCTGGCGCTCAACGACGGCGGCTCGGTGACGATCCCGGACTTCGGGATCTACTCGACCGACGGCAAGTGGATGATCGAGAACCGCGGCGTGGACCCGGACTTCGAAGTCGAGAACACGCCGGAGTCGATGGTGAACGGCCAGGACCTGCAGCTCGAGAAGGCGATCCAGTGGTCGCTCGAGCAGCTGCAGAAGAACCCGGTCAAGCGCCCGGTGCGTCCGCCGTACAAGAAGCAGTGACGCGCTGACTCCGCGACCGACGAAACGCGAAAGGCCCCGCTCCCGGTTCGAGGAGCGGGGCCTTCTCGTTTTCGGATTGAAGTGCTCGCCGTGCCGAAGGTATTGCTCCTCCCCATGAACACCGAGCACGATTCCGTCTCGCTCCGCGAGATCACGCGCGACACCGTCCGCCCCGTCTGCCGAATCGAAGTCGCGCCCGAGCAGCGCCATTTCGTCGCCTCGACCGCCGTCTCGATCGCCGAGGCGCACTTCTCGCCCGAGGCCTGGTTTCGCGCGATCTACAGCGGCGAACAGCCGGTCGGCTTCGTCATGCTGAGCGTGCTGCCCGAGAAACCCGAGTACGCCGTCTGGCGCTTCCTGATCGGCTCCGAGCACCAGGCCAAGGGTTACGGAAGTGCGGCCATGCGGCTGGTGATCGACCACGTGCGATCGCTGGGCGCCGCCGAACTACTGCTCAGCTACGTGCCCGGCGAAGGAGAGCCCCGCGCGTTCTACGAGAAGCTCGGGTTCGAGCCGACCGGAGCGGTCGAGGACGGCGAGATCGTGATGGCGCTCCGGCTCTGACCGCGCTACGAGCGCACCTGCCGCTCGCGCCCGAACCACGCCGTCACGAACAGCGCCACGGTCAGGCCCGCGTAGGCCGCCCACAGCGGCGCACTGCGCGCCGCGGTGACGCCGGTGTAGTCGAACATCGGCACCGCGTGCATCGGGCCGATGTACCAGAGGAACAGCCACAGCACTTCGAAGAATCGCGAGCTGCCGCTCCACACGCCGAGCGCCATCGCGAGCGCGGACGCGAACGCCGCGCCGAGCGCCCAGCCGCCGAACGACGCGAGGTCGCCGGCGAGCGCGAAGCGCACGAGCGACGGCGCGCCCATCGCGAGGCCGACGCACACGCCCGCGAGCCACGCGCCGGGCAACAGCCGCGACACGGGACGCGCGCACGAGAACAGCACGCCCGCGACGCCGTCGCGGCGCTCGCGCTGTCCGGCCGCCGACCACACGAACACGGGCCAGAACGTCGCGACGGGAAGCCAGCCCGCCTTCACGTGCGCGATCGGCGCGAACAGCTGCCCGCCGAGCAGCACGAGCGCGCCACCCCACCACCACCACGTCTGTCCGTGCAGCGCGAGCAGCAGCTCCGCGCGCAGCACGCCGGCGAACGCGGAGCCGCGGCGCGCGGGCGAGAGCGCGGCCGCCGACGTGACGGCCGGAGCGCCTTCGGGCCGCCGCGCCGCACGCGCGAACGGCCAGCGGAGCGACACGCCGCGCGTGAGCGGCGAGCGCGGCGCGTTCTCGAAGCGATCGAAGAACACGCCCGCGAGCCCGACGAGCGACGCCGCGATCGCCGACCACAGCAGGCGCGAGCCCACGGCCTCGCCGGTCCACGCGAGCCCCTTCCACGGGAACGTGCTCAGCATCACGCCGCGGAACTTCGGATTCACGTTCACGCCGACGTTCATGTCGCCGGGCTTCGCGGCGGCGCTCGGATCGAACGCTTTCAGCCCTTCGAACACCTGCGTGGTCACCGAGTGCGCGCCGGTCACGTCGCGCCACGGGTTCGATCCCGGCGTGTCGAGGCCGCCCATCATCATCAGCATGCCGAACGCGAAGAACCAGACGACGTTCCCGAACCCGCCGCGCAGCAGCGGCACGCAGTCGAAGAGCACCGCGCTCGCGGCGGCGAACAGCGCGACCGGCACGGTGAGGAGCACGAACGGCAGCAGCGTCGCGAGCACGTCCACGTGGCGGTCCTCGCCGAGCAGCTGCTGCGTCACGAGCGCCGCGACCGCGGAGACGGCGGCCATGGACATCAGGATCGCGAAGCTGCTGAGTGTCTTCGCCGAGAGGTATTCGATCCGGCCGACGCGCGTGGCGGCGAGCACCTGGCCCACGCCCGTGCGGCGGTCGCGTTCGACCGAGCCCTTCACGAGGTAGTGCCCGACCAGCATGAAGTAGAGCCCCGTGAGCAGCGCGCTCAGCGTGCCGACCCAGGCCGCGCCGTACACGGGCCGGTACGTGTCGCTCATCACGAACGTGCGGTAGCTCGAACCGTTCGCGGGCAGCATGCCGGCGCCGAGGTACACCATCACGGCCATGCTCACGAGGAAGCCGGTGCTGCGCGTGCGCTCGAGGAAATCGCCGAGCGCGAGCCGGGCGGTGCGCGCCGGATTCACGGCCGCGCTCCCGCGTGCTCTTCGCGTTCGTCGCGCACGAGCGCGAGGTACGCGTCCTCGAGCGTGGGCGCGACGGACTTCGCGTCGGGGCGCGGGATCTCGTCCGCGACGACGCGCAGCAGCACGTCGGACCCGCGGCGCAGCGCCGCGCCGACGCGCCAGAAGCGGCGCGCGTCGTCGAGATGCTCCGCGCGCACGGCCAGCTCCCACACGCGCCCTTCGACGCGCGCGAGCAGCTCGTCCGGCGTGCCGTGCGCGACGAGGCGCCCGTCGTGGATGAGCGCGATGTGCGCGGCGGTCGCCTCGACGTCGGACACGATGTGCGTCGAGAGCAGCACGATGCGGTCGCCGGAGAGTTCGCCGAGCAGGTTGCGCAGGCGCACGCGCTCTTCCGGGTCGAGGCCCGCGGTCGGCTCGTCCACGATCAGCACGCGCGGATCGTTGAGCAGCGCCTGCGCGATGCCGACGCGCTGGCGCATGCCGCCCGAGTAGCCGCCGAGCGGACGGTGCGCGGCCTCGGTGAGGTTCACGAGTTCGAGCAGCTCCGCGATGCGCGTCTTCGCGGCGCGCGCGTCGAGCCCCTTGGCCGCGGCGAGGTACTCGAGGAACTCGAGCGCCGAGAGCTGCGGGTACACGCCGAAGTCCTGCGGCAGGTAGCCGAGCACGTCGCGCAGCGCGTCCGGCTGCTTCGCGAGGTCGGCGCCCTCCCACGTGACGCGGCCCTCGGTCGGGCGCGTGAGCGTGGCGAGGATGCGCATGAGCGTCGACTTGCCCGCGCCGTTCGGTCCGAGCAGGCCGGTCAGGCCGGGTTCGAGCGTGAGCGTGAACTGCGAAAGGGCCCAGCCGCGGCCGGGATAACGTTTGCCGACGCCTTCGATCACGAGCGGCACGGGGAGCCTCCGGTGGATGCAGGTGGAGGCACGCCTACGCGCGTTCGTCCGCGAGGGTTGCGAGCGCGGCTATTTCTTCCCGCTGTTGCGCAGCCCGTTCGCGAGCCCGTCGAGGCTCACGCCGAGACCGATCTTCGCGCGCAGGCCGTCGGCCCCGACGCTTCCGTCGGTGTCCACGTTCATGTCGAAGAACGCCCAGACGAGGCGCGCGCGCTCGGCCGCCGCGGGTTTCGGCGCGGGCTTCGCGCCCGGCTTCGCCGCGGGCGCCGCCGGCGCCGGAGGCGCCGGGACCCGCATCAGCGAGCCCATGAGCACCATACGCACGTCCCATCGCCCGCTCGCCGCGTCGTACCCGAACGTCTCGTCGCGCCCCTTGCCGAAGCCGAGCGACGAGCCGGACAGCGCGCCGCTCGTGCGCACGAAGTCCACGCGCAGCTTCGACACGGTGAGGAACTCCTGCCCGCCCGAACGCGTGAGCAGGTACGAGCCGCGCCAGCCGATCCGGAACGACACGCCCGTGTTCGACTTGATCAGCGCTTCGAGCGGCAGCTCCAGGCCGACACCCGAGCTCATCTCGAGCATCGGGAACTCTTCGTACAGCATGCCTTCGACCGCGGGCCCGAGGATGCGTTCGTCGGTCGCGATCCCGCCCGAAAGGCGCAGCGCGGGCTTGCGACCCTTGCCGAGCGGCAGGTCGAGGACGCGAAAGTCGACGTCGAGGCCGCCGGTGTACGACGTGCCGAAGGACAGGTCGAGCGTGTCGGCGCCGATCGCGTGCATGCGTTCGACGCCGCGCGCGAAGAAGACGGAAAGTTCGAAGCGCTCGTCGTTCGCCTGCGCACGCGCCGGGGGCGCGAGGAGCGGCGAGACCGAGAGCACGAACAGGGCGACCAGCGCGAACGGAGCGCGCGAGGGCGCATGACGCATGACGCCTCCTTGCGGGGAGTCGAGCGCCAGGCCCGAGGGGGAGCCGGCGAAGACATGGCCGATGCGGCCGTTCGATCCATCGTGGCCGCGGCGCGGTTATCGGCCGCGGACCGGCCGGCCTCCAGCCCGGAGTCCGGGCCGGGGGCCGTCGCGTCAGTCCGAGAGCAGGTAGTCCAGGTCGGCCCGCGTGAGCGCCCGGGCGAATCCGTCCTCGCCGAGCACGTCCTTCACCATG
Organism: Candidatus Eiseniibacteriota bacterium; assembly: GCA_016710095.1. GTDB lineage: Bacteria > Eisenbacteria > RBG-16-71-46 > RBG-16-71-46 > RBG-16-71-46 > CAIXRL01. The sequence continues at coordinate 45,522 of JADJLL010000008.1, forward strand.
GCGGCCTTGCGCTGCTGCAGCTCGAAGATGCGCTCTTCGATCGTGCCTTCGGTGAGCAGCTTGTACGCGGTCACCGAGCGCGTCTGGCCGATGCGGTGCGTCCGGTCGATGGCCTGCGCCTCGACGGCCGGGTTCCACCACGGATCGAACAGCACGACGTCGCTCGCGGCGGTCAGGTTGAGGCCCGTGCCGCCGGCCTTGAGCGACACGAGGAACACGCACGGGTTCGGGTCGTCGGTGAACGCCTGCACGACGTTCGCGCGCTCCTTCGTGCTCGTGCTGCCGGTGAGCACGTGGAACGGCACGCCTTCCTTGCGGCACGCCTCTTCGATCAGCTTGAGGCACTCGACGAACTGCGAGAAGACGAGCACCTTGCGGCCTTCCGCGAGGATCGGTTCGAGCAGCTCGAACAGCGCGTCGAACTTGCCGGAGCCGAGCGCGCGATCGCCACCCGCGAGCGCGGGATGACAACAGATCTGCCGCAGCCGCGTGAGCAGCGCGAGGATCACGATCTTCTGCTTCGAGATCCCCTGCTCGCCCTGGCCGAGCGTCTTCACGAGCTCGCGTCCGCGCACGAGTTCCGCGAGGTACAGCTTGCGCTGTCCCGCGGTCATCTCGCAGTCGAGACGCTCCTCGATGCGCGGCGGAAGGTCCTGCGCGACCTGTTCCTTGAGCCGGCGCAGCAGCACGGGACGCAGGCGCGCCGACAGCAGGCGGCGCGAATGCGGCGGCGCTTCCGGGCGGTCGTAGCGCGCGACGAACTTGGAACGCGAGCCGAGGTAGCCCGGGTTCACGAACGACAGGATGCTCCACAGGTCGAGCGCGCGGTTCTCGAGCGGCGTACCCGTGAGCGCGAGACGGTGGCGCGCCTGCAGCGACAGCGCGGCCTTCGTCACGACGGCGTCCGGGTTCTTGATGTTCTGCGCTTCGTCGAGGATGACCGCGTGCAGCTCGAGTTCCTTCCAGCGTTCGGCGTCGCGGCGCAGCAGCGCGTAGTTCGTGACGACGAGATCGTGCTCGCCCGCGGTGCCGAGGCGCGCGCGGCGGTCGCGCCCGCTCGTGAGCGCGAGCACGCGCAGGCCGGGCGAGAACCGCGCGGCCTCGCGTTCCCAGTTGTGCACGACCGACGCGGGACACACGACGAGCGACGGCGCGGTCGCGCCTTCGCGCGCGCGCATCTCGAGCAGCCACGCGAGCGCCTGCACGGTCTTGCCGAGGCCCATGTCGTCCGCGAGCACGGCGCCGAGTCCCATGCCGCTCGTCCACGCGAGGAAGTCGAGACCTTCCTGCTGGTACGGACGCAGCGTGGCGGTCAGCCCCGCGGGCGTTCCGGCGGTCGGCACTCCGGCGAAGTTCGCCATCGCCTCGCGGATGCGCTGCACGTTCGCGCGCGTGTGTTCGTCGGCGCCCGCGTCCTCGAGCACGTCGAGGCTGCCGGCGCGCACCTGCGCGAGCTGCCACGCCGAGATCTGCTGCTCGATGCCGTCGGCCTCGAGACCGAGATCGGCGAGCGCGGCCGCGACGGCGTCCTGGTTCTCCGCGTCCTCACGGCGCACCCAGCCGCTCGCGAGCCGCACGAAGCCCTCGCGCGCCGCGCGCAGCTTGGCGAGATCGGCGTCGGTGAGCGCGATGCCTTCGGCTTCCCACTCGGCCTTCACCTTCAGCCAGTCCATGCCGCTCGCGACGACCGACACGCGCGTGCGCACCGTGCGCGAGCCTTCGAGCAGGCGCTGCACTTCGCGATTGCCGAACCACGTCACGCCCGCGGGGCGCTCGGCCCAGCACTCCTCGAGCGCCATCGCCGTGCGCGCGTTGAGGCGCAGCCACCATCCGGTGTGTCCGTCGGGTTCGAGCGTGGGCGATCCGCCCGGACCGCGCTTGTCGCCGCGCGCCACTCCGAGCTTCTCGATCCACGCGAGCGCCGGCGCGACGCGCGCGGCCTCGGGCACTTCACGCCACGGCGAAAGCGCGGCGCTCTCGGGCGCGGCTTCCGCCTCGGCCACGGGCTCGCCCGCGGCGTCGAGCGCGGCGTTCGCGTCCGCCGTCGGCGGCAGCATCGTCTCGAGCGTCACCTCCGCGCGCGGCGGCGCGGCGTCGGTGCTGCGCTCCCAGCCGGTCTGCGGCGTGTATTCGAACAGCCGCGCGCCCTCGTCGAGCACGCCGCCGGGCTTCCACGTGGGATCGCCGGACAGCGCGAACACGCGCACCTGCAGCCAGTCGGATTCTCGCAGGTCGAGCGCGACCACGGGCCGCGCGTCGTGCACGCGAGTCAGCTGGCCGAGCGCGCCCGCGACGGTCGAGAAGCGCGACGCGAGCTGGTCGAGCATCGCGCCGTCCTCACGCTTGAGCGGCAGGCCGTGCATCTCGACGAGCGTGCGCACGACGTCCCGCGGCGGCTCCTCCACCACGCGATGGAACGCGCCGCCGATCAGCGCGATCGTCGGGTGCGACGCGAGTCCCGTGTTCTCGGACGCCCACAGGAGCGCGTCGGGCATCGGGCGCGCTTCGCCCTGGCCGTTCACGAGCGCGAGCGACAACCGCAGCTCGCCGGCCTCGAGATGGCACTCCGGCACCATGCGCAGGTCGTCGCCTTCGAAGTCCACGCGGCCGCCCGGCGTGATGCCGGCGCGCTCGCCGAGTTCGGACGGGATCTGCGGGCTCCACTGCACGAACGGCGAGCCCGCCGCGCGGTCCATGAGCGCGTTGAGCTGCGCGTTCGCGAGCACCGCGGGCTGCGTGGAATACGGCAGCGCGTACGACAGCTCGCCTTCGGTGAGCATGCGCAGCAGCCGCGCCTGCGGCGGCGACAGCAGCTGCGGATCGCGGCGCAGGTCGCCGACGAGCTGGTGCAGCTGGTTCGACGAGCGCGGCTCGTCCTGCAGCTTGGGCGTCGTGAGCCGCACCTGCAGCGTCACGCGCGGCTCGTGCGCGTCGCCCGCGAGGCCCGAGCAGCACGCGCAGGTGGCGCTGCGAGCGCTCGCCCGACACGGCCCACTTGGACAGCTTCTCGACGACTTCGAGGCGCTTGTGCTCCTTGGCCTTGTTCGCGAGATCGTCACGGCCGAGGAACGCCTGCAGCCCGCGCGGCACGCGACCCTGGTTGGCGACCGCCACCGCGTTCGCGAGGCGCCAGCAGCGCACGTCGGGATCTTCGTCGTGCAGCAGGTTGTCGAGCCCGAGCCGCGCCACGTCGGCGTGCGACATGCCGAAGTGCCACAAGAGCTGCGCGGCGGCCTGCTGGCGCAGCCACGTGGTCTCGGCCTCGCGGATCGCGCGCACGCGCGGCTCGAACACCTCGGGCTTCGCCTTGGGCGCACGCTGCAGTTCGCTCGCGGGACGCAGGAACGACGACGGCGGCTGCGGGCGCTCGTGCGCGCCACGGCGCCAGGCGAGCGGCAGCATGCGGCGGATGCCGGGATCGCCGACCACGCCTTCGTGCACGGCGGCGGCGAGGAGCCGGATGCCGACGGCGTACGCGTGCTTGCAGATCGGCGCCGACGGGCACGAGCACAGCGGGTCGGCGCCGTCGTCGCTCCAGCTCCAGCGGACCGCGTACGTGTGCGTGCCGCGCACGCGCGCGCGCACGCCGTCGTCCTCGGCCAGTTCCTCGGTCACACGCGAGGCGAGCGCGTAGTCCTCGCCCCGGGTGCGCACGGTGGCGGGAAACGCGAGCAGCGCCTCGGCGAGTTCCTGCGCGGAGCGGGCGGACAACGTTCGGGCGATGTCGAGCGGCAGAGTGTCCAAGCGGGCTTTCCGGCGGGGGCGGGCGTCTGGGGCTTCGGCGGGTGGCGAATCGTGCAGGCTATGGGCCGCGGCCCATCGTGGCAAGCGGGGGGGGGGGGGGGGGGGGGGGGGGGGGGGGGGGGGGGGGGGGGGGGGGGGGGGGGGGGGGGGGGGGGGGGGGGGGGGGGGGGGGGGGGGGGGGGGGGGGGGGGGGGGGGGGGGAGGCGGGGGGGGGGGGGGGGGGGGGGGGGGGGGGGGGGGGGGGCGGGACGCCACGTGGCGGGATGACCGGAAAACCACAACTCGCCTCTTCCTGCCGGGCGCCTCGGGGACTACGTTTCGGCGGTTGGCGTACACGATCCGCGGACGGCCGTCCGCGCACCCTTCGATGGAGGCAGTGCCGTGTCCCAGGACATCTACGAGGTCAAACCGCACATCCGCGAACGCGCTCACGTGAAGTCGATGTACGACTACGAGCAGCTCTACAAGCGTTCGCTCGAAGATCCCGAGGGCTTCTGGGCCGAGCAGGCCAAGGGGATCGACTGGTTCCATCCGTGGACGACGGTCTTCGACGCCGACTACGACGAGGTCGACTTCTCGTGGTTCTCGGGCGGACGGCTGAACGCGTGCTTCAACTGCGTCGACCGCCACCTGCCCACCAAGGGCGACAAGACCGCGATCATCTGGGCCGCCGACGAGCCGGGCGTGTACCGCCACATCTCGTACCGCGAGCTCAAGCACAACGTCTGCCGCCTCGCGAACGTGCTGCTCGCCCACGGCGTCAAGAAGGGCGACCGCGTCTGCATCTATCTGCCGATGATTCCCGAGACCGTGTACGCGATGCTCGCGTGCGCGCGCATCGGCGCGGTGCACTCGGTCGTGTTCGGCGGCTTCTCGAGCGAGTCGCTGCGCGACCGCATCGTGGACGCGCGCTGCAAGGTCGTGATCACGGCGAACGAAGGCATGCGCGGCGGCAAGCACATTCCGCTCAAGACCATCACGGACCGCGCGGTCGAAGGCATGAACATGGTCGAGACCGTGCTGGTCGCCCGCCGCACCGAGCACGACGTGCCCATGCAGTCGGGCCGCGACTACTGGCTGGACGAGGAGATGAAGAAGCAGCGCTCGACGTGCACCAACGCGTGGATGGGCGCCGAGGATCCGCTGTTCATCCTCTACACCTCGGGCTGCACGGGCAAGCCGAAGGGCGTGCTCCACACGACCGGCGGCTACATGGTGTACGCCGCCTACACGCACAAGCTCGTGTTCGACTACCACGACGGCGACATCTACTGCTGCGCCGCCGACGTCGGCTGGATCACCGGCCACAGCTACATCGTCTACGGCCCGCTCGCGAACGGCGCGACGACGGTGATGTTCGAGTCGACGCCGGTGTATCCCGACGCCAGCCGCTACTGGCGCATGGTGGACGACCTCGCGATCAACATCTTCTACACCGCGCCGACGGCGCTGCGCGCGATCGCGCAGTCTGGCGACGAGCCGGTGAAGCGCTACAAGCGCCAGTCGCTGCGCATCCTCGGCATCGGTCGGCGAGCCGATCAATCCCGAGATCTGGCGCTGGTACCACGACGTGGTCGGCGGCGGGAAGTGCGCCGTGGTCGACACGTGGTGGCAGACCGAGACGGGCGGCATCCTGATCACGCCGCTGCCGGGCGTGACGCCGGCGAAGCCCGGCAGCGCGACGCTGCCGTTCTTCGGCGTGAAGCCGATCGTCGTCAATCCCGAGAACGGCGCGCTCATCGAGGGCAACGGTGTCTCGGGCGCGCTGTGCCTCGACGCGCCGTGGCCCGGACAGGCGCGCACCGTCTGGGGCGACCACCAGCGCTTCCAGGAGACGTACTTCACGCAGTACCAGGGGCACTACTTCACCGGCGACGGCTGCCGCCGCGACGAAGACGGCTACTACTGGATCACCGGCCGCGTCGACGACGTGCTCAACGTCGCGGGCCACCGGCTCGGCACCGCCGAGATCGAGAGCGCGCTGGTCGCGCACGAGTCGGTGCGCCGAAGCCGCGGTCGTCGGCTACCCGCACGACATCAAGGGTCAGGGCATCTACGCCTACGTGGTCCTCGGCTCGGACTACTCGGGTTCGCGCGCGAGCGAGCTCGAGGGCGCGCTGAAGGAGCAGGTGCGGCACGCGATCGGCGGGTTCGCGACGCCGGACGTCATCCACATCGCGCCGGGCCTGCCCAAGACGCGCAGCGGCAAGATCATGCGCCGCATCCTGCGCAAGATCGCCGGCGGCGAGTACACGGGCCTCGGCGACATCACGACGAGCAGCACAAGCAGCGCGTCGGCGCGTAGCGTTCGTCGCGCGCCGCGACAGCACGAGGCCCGGGCGATCGACGCCGATCGCCCGGGCCTTCGTGCGAGTGGAACTCCGCGAGAGCACAGGCGCGCGGAGTCGGTTGGATTCCGATTCCGGGAGGGACTAGCCTCGCGACTCCGTCGGCGCACGTCCCCCGATGCATGGCCGCCGCGGCGACCCGTCATCGAGGTTCCGGACATGTCGTGCCGACGAATCCTGCTGAGCGCCACGCTCCTGCTCGCCTGCGCGTGTGCCACCATTCGGCCCGCGCGAGCGCAGGTGCTCGATCCCGGATTCCCGGTCACGGACTTCGGGCCGCAGACCCTTCGGCTGAAGGGCGACACGCTCTACGTTGGCGGTTGGATCGGTTACATCGGGCCGCCGAACGGCTCAATGGCAGCGATCGAGAATCGCAGCGGAGCGCTCGCGGAACACTGGCCACCCTTTCTCGGCCAGGCATTCGCCGTCGTGCCGGATGGCGCGGGTGGCTGCTTCGTCTCGCATGCGCCAGCGTCGTCGCCGGCGTGCCTCGCGGCGCACTCACCCACATTCGCGCCGACGGCACCTGACTCGCTGAGCCTGCGCATTTCGACGCATGGTTCCGGGCGCTCGCCGTGCGCGGTCGCCGGCTTTATTTCGCCGGCCCCGTGTCGGCTCCCGAGCGGCTCCAAGGGTCAAGCATCCGCTGCCTCGATCTCGAGACCGGCGAGCTCGTCTTCACCGTGCCCTACACGGGCGGCGGGACGCAGCAGCTGCTTCTCGTGGACTCGACGCTGTTCGTCGCCGGCGATTTCACATCGATAGCCGGAAACGATCGAGCGGGTCTCGCCGCGATCGACGCGCAGACGGGAGCGCTTCGCGACTGGAGCGTTCCCGTGGCCGGAACCGTCCACGCCCTCGCGCATGCGGGAACGACGATGTACTTCGGCGGGTACTTTTCGTCTGCCGGCGGAGCGCCTCGCTCGCACCTCGCGGCGGCGGACATTCGTACCGGCGCCCTCACGCCGTTCCACCCGATGCTGGACGGTACGGTGCTCGCTCTCGTGGCCGACGGAACGTCCGTGTTCGCGGGCGGGAACTTCCGGACGGCGTCGGGAACGGCGCGAGCAGGACTGGCCGCATGGCGTCACGACGGCACGCTCCGGACGGACTGGATTCCCAATCCTTCCGTCCCTGCCTTCACGTGGGGGCCGGAGGTCTGGTCGCTCGCGCTGGCCGGTGACACGCTCTTCCTAGGTGGCCGGTTCACGTCCGTCGGTGGGCTCGAGCGAACGAACCTCGCGGCCGTTTCCCGCACTTCGGGAACGACGCTCGGCTGGACCTGCCACGCCTCGCAGATGGTGCTGGCGCTCGGAACCGACGGTTCGCGGCTCTTCGCGCTCTCGGGCCCGGGAGGCTCGTTCGGCGGAGCGGTCCGGCACGGGCTCGCCGCGGTGGATGTTCGAACGAACCGCATCCTCGACTGGGCTCCGCGGATCGAGCCCGATCTCGGCCCCGATCCGACCGTCTGGGAGATCCTGCCCGTCGACGATCGAGTGCTCGTCACGGGGCGCTTCGGCTGGGCCAATGGCGAATGGCGATTGGGGTTCGCCGCGTTCGACGTCCGCACGGGCGCGCTGAGACCCGAGCGCTGCGACATCGACGGCTACTCGCGGGCGGCCGACGTACTGCTCGCGCGCGATTCCACGCTCTACATCGGCGGCTACTTCGACCGCCTCGCGGGAGTGGCACGCACGGGACTCGGCGCGCTCGACTCGCGCACGCTCGCCGTGAAACCGTGGGCGCCCCGGCCGGCCGCCTCCTCCGGGCCCTTCTCCCTCCCCGCAGGCACTCACGCATTCGTGATACGCGACAGCACAATGTTCGTGCATGGAGCCTTCGATTCGATCGTGGTGTCGCTCGACGCGCGGTAGCGGACATCCGCCTGAGCGATGGCGGCGTCACCCGCTACTCCCAATCGCCCGGGGGCCGGTGGGCGAGCATGATCGGCGTCGGCGAGGAACTCTGGTTCGGCGGCCGTGTCGATGGCGACATCGTGCGAACGGTGCCGATGGCCGACACCTCCTCGATCGAAACCGCCCGAATCGAAGGTGACGGCCAGGTCTACTCGCTCGAGCGCCAGAGTGACGTCGTCTGGGCGGCGGCTCCTTCAAACGCCGCACCAGTTGGACTTCGGCGGACTACGACAGCACGGCCCAACTCACCGCGTTCGACGTCGCTACGAAGCGCGACCTCGCGTGGACTCATCCGTTCGCCTTCATCGAAGCGGACAATGTCGGCGGGCGAACGCTGCAGGCGAACTCGACCGCCCTGTTCGGCGGTGGGGATTTCGCTCTGGACGCCTCGCAGGGCGGAGACCGTCGCACGCTCTTCCGCGCGCTTCGCCCCGACTCGGCTCCTCCGCACGTGACGCTGCTCGCGCCGCAGCCGGGAGATGAGGTGATCGCAGGTATGAGCACGCGCGTGCTCTGGGGTGCCGACGACGACAGCGGCATCTGGTCGGTCGACCTGTACCTCTCGCGCACGGGATCGGCGGGGCCCTGGACGCTCGTCGCGGCCGGCATCACCGAGAGGGACGGCTACGGCTGGCGCGTTCCCGCCGAAACCGTCACGCCGAACGCGATGCTGCGTGTCGTCGCGCGTGACTGGGGTGGAACGCTCGGCACCGCACAAAGCGAAGCGGCGTTCGCAATCGTGGACGCTGCGACGCCGGGCTGGCTCGAGCGCTTCCGCGCGAGGCGCGTCGAGAACGGCGTGCGCGTCGAGTGGGCGCTGGCCGGCTCCGCGGCATTGGCGCGCACGACGATCGAGCGCGCGGAATCGAACGACGGGGAGTACATGGCCGTCGATGCGCCCCTCACTTCGGACGGCCAGTTCGAGTCGCTGCTCGACACGCGGGCGAGCGTCGACCGTGCGTGGTGGTATCGGTTGCGCGCGTCGCGTGGTGACGGCTCGACGTTCCGGTCCGAGCCGATCCCGGTCGAAGGCGATCTCACCACGATGGCCTGTGCGCTGAACGCGCCCTCGCCCAATCCCACTCGAGGGACGAGCCGAATCTCGTACGCGCTGCCCGTGCGCTCACGCGTGCGCATCACGTTGCTCGACGTGCAAGGCCGCGAACGTGCGCAGCTCGTGAACGGCGAACGCCCGGCGGGCCGACACGCCGCGGAACTCGATGCGCGCGAACTGCCACCCGGGCTCTACTGGATCCGCATGCAGGCGCCCGGCGCGGACGTGCGCAGGAAGTTCGTGATCGTCCGCTGATCGCGCCGCGACAGCACGAGGCCCGGGCGATCGAAGTCGATCGCCCGGGCCTCGTGCGAGTGGCCATAGCCGAGGCTACGGCTCGTGCACCTCGCCCAGCGGCATCGTTTCGTGACGCCACGAGCGCTGCTCGTCGTTCGCCGCTTCGATGGTGGCGAACTTCTGCACGCCGCGCGGACCGATCTCGCGGTGCACGAGACGGCAGTACGCCCACCACGTGCGAATCGCGTTCGGGAGCGTGGGATCGTCGGGCGAGCGCCACAGCGCGATCGAGGCTTCTTCGTGCGTGCGGAACTTCTGCACCGGCATCACTCCACCTCCTTGCCGAACTTCTCGCGCAGGCGCGCGGCGTCCATCTTGTCCTGCGGTCGCAGCGTGTCGCATTTCATGCGGTAGATCGTGCGGGGCGTGGCGAGCCGCACCGGAACGCCGCCGTGCGTCTGCCACTTCCACTCGAGGTCGTCGATCGTGAACATCGAGCCGAGGCGCGCGAGTATGTCCACGATCAGCTCGGTCTCGGGCGGCCCGTAGCGGACGACGGCGATCTCGCCCGCCAGCTCCGCAGCCGCGATCTGTTCGATCTCCGGGTCGTCCCACACGCTGCGAAGCGCGGCGCGGAGCTGCGACGTTCTCCTCCGTGGGCCGGATGAAAGGTCGAGATCGTGCGTCGGACGCACGAGCCCGAGCAGATTGATGGCCGCCGCGCCGACGAGCACGTACTCGACGTCGTGCGCATGGAGCGCCTTCAGCACTTCGAAGACCTTGTCGTAGGGCATGAATCCCAATCTCACGTTCGATGATCCGCGGGGGCGAGTCCGCGGGGGCGCGAGGCGCCGGCCTCGGCGCCGAACTCCGGCGCCGCGCGCGCATCATGGGCGCGCGTGAGAGGCGGCGGCAAGCGCGCGATGCATGCGCGGCGAGCGGATTGAAGCCCGGAAAACGGGCGGGCCCAACCGACGGATGGCTGTCGGCCGGGCCCCTCGCTTCGCTCCGCACCCCCCGTGCGAAGCTCGCGATTCTCAATCGGCGATCACGACCTTCGTGCTCGAGCGCACACCGTGCACCTCGAGCGACGCCCAGTACGTGCCCGCCTTCACGCGTGCGCCGGACGTGGCGCGCGCGTTCCAGGACGCGTCGTGCACGCCGGCCGAGTACGCGCCGTCGAGCACGCGGGCGACCAGCCGTCCGCCCGAATCGTAGATGCGCAGCCGCACGTCACCGGCGCGATCCACGCGGAAACGGAAGTTCGCGTACGCGCGCGAAGGGTTCGGCCACGCGGGCGCGACGAAGCCCGCTCCCGCGGCGCGCGGCGACGGGCCGACGTCGGCCGTGTTCGCGGTCACGACCACCACGCCGCGCATGTTGAACGCCGCGCCGTGCGGGCGGCAGAAGAACGGGTACGTGCCCGCGGTCGGGAAATCCACGACGGATTCGGGCGTGCCGGAGTCCACGGGGAGATCCCAGATCGAGCCCGCGTTCAGGTCGGACGGGTTGCCGCTCGTGGTCGTGTGGAATCCGCTACGGGTCTGCCGGTCTGCCCTTCGACCACGCGCACGGTGTCGATCTGCGTCGAGCGGCCGTCGGAGTCGAAGCGGAAGTTCGTCACGAGGAACGTGTCCGCGGGCGCGGGCGCCAGCGCCCCCGTCGCCGAGAGCGGCGCGGCGCCGTGCGCCGGGTGCTCGGCGTACCAGTCGGACACGCAGAGCTTCATGGAGGCGTCGCTCATGGGCGGACCGCCGACGGGCTCGGCCACTCGTGCGGTCGTGGCCCACGTGCCGAGCGCGGTGAGCGCGACGGCGGCGAGGATGAGGTGCGGAAGCCGAAGCATGGGCGGACCCTCCCGGTGAACGATGGACGCGTCGGCTCGGCGGGGGAACGCGAGTGCGCGAGAACGCGGGCGCAAGGCTTGAGAGTTTACACACGCAAAAGGCCCGGTCCAGCACTCATTGAAAAGGAGGCGCCCGGACGCCGATCGCCGGGCATCGGCGGGTTCAGTGAGAGCGAACACCACCCGGCGAACGCAGGCGCGCCCCGGCGCACTACTCGATCCCCGCGGTTTGCGGCACACTGCGCGGCGCCGCCGGGGGCTTCGCGCCCGAAGCGGCACTCAAGACCCTGCGCGCGCGCTCCGAGACTGGGGACTGGCCCGCAGTCCTGACCGTTCCACCCGACGCATCCGAGAACTCCCGTGCCCATCCAGCAGATCAAGAGAATCGCCATCAGCACCGGCGGCGGCGACTGCCCCGGCCTCAACGCCGTCATCCGCGCCGTCGTCCTCGCCGCCACCGACCGCGGCTGGGAATGCCACGGCATCCGCGACGGCTACAACGGACTGCTCGCTCCCGAGGAGTTCCCCGACGGCGGCACGTTCCTCATGACGCGCGCAAGTCGGTCGCGGGCATCACGCACCTGGGCGGCACCATTCTCGGCACCACGAACCGCGGCAATCCGACCAAGTTCCCGGTGGAGCAGCCCGACGGCAGCTTCATCGAGGTCGACCGCTCCGACGAGCTGGTCGCCAAGTTCGCCGAGCACGGCTTCGACGCGCTCATCACGGTCGGCGGCGACGGCTCGCTCGCGATCGGCTACCACCTCGCGAACAAGGGCCTGCGCGTGATCGGTGTGCCGAAGACGATCGACAACGATCTCGACCGCACGTTCGTCACGTTCGGCTTCGACACCGCCGTCGCGTTCGCGACCGAGTGCCTCGACCGCCTGCACACCACCGCGACGAGCCACCGCCGCATCATGGTCGTCGAGATGATGGGCCGCTACGCCGGCTGGATCGCGCTGCACGCGGGCATCGCGGGCAACGCCGACGTGATCCTCATTCCGGAAATCCCCTACGACATCCACAAGGTCGCCGAAGTCGTGCGCGAGCGTGAGCGCACGGGACGGCTCTACACGATCGTCGTCGTCGCCGAAGGCGCGAAGCCGCTCGACGGCGCCGTGTCGGTCCTCGGCAAGGCCGTCGGCCAGGCCGAGAAGCTCGGCGGCGTGGGCGAGAAGATCGCGCACGAGCTCGAACACCTCACCGGGCGCGAAGCGCGCACGGTCGTGCTCGGCCACCTGCTGCGCGGCGGCTCGCCGACCGCGTTCGACCGCCTCGTGGCGCTGCGCTTCGGCGCGGCCGCGGTGCGCGCGCTCGACGAGGGCATGTCGAGCGTCATGGTCTCGCTGAGCCCGCCGACCGTGCGCTACGAACCGCTCAAGGCCGCGATCAGCCGCATGAAGGTCGTGCCGCTCGACTGCGACACGATGGAGTCGGCGCGCGATCTCGGCATCCGCTTCGGGGACTGAGTTCGGGCAAGCGGCACTCAAGATCACGGGCCGGGCGGCACCTTCGGGTGCGCCCGGCCCGTTTCGCTTGCGTGAAACACGAGATTTTCGCGGGCCGGATGCCCCAAACGCACGAATTGCTTCACGGCGTCGAGCGCGAACGCCGTAGCATTGCCCTCTTACATTTCACGCTCCAGACCCGGGACGCGCCTCCCCCACGGTGACGCCCCCGACACGCACCGGGTCGCAGGCCCCAGCTCTGCACCCCGCACTCGCATCCCGAAGAGGCCCGCCGTCATGAAACGCCTTCTGCAGGGCGCCACGGCCCTGCTCGTGCTGCTCGTCTCCACGGTCGCTTTCGCGGCCGATCCCACGCCGATGCGCGGCGAGAGCATCAAGCCCCGCGCCTTCGAGCTCCGCGCCCTTCCCCAGCACGATCCCTCGCAGCCGTACCGCGCGAGCAAGCGCAAGCCGGAGGGCATGAACGCGGCGGCCGAAGCGCGCGTCGAGGCCGCCAAGCGCAATCCCGCGACGCCCGGCGCCGACCTGCTCCGCAGCTTCACGCAGGACCGCACGACCGGCACGCTCGGCTTCCGCGCGCAGGCGGAACCCACGGCACCGGTCGCCAACGCCGGCTTCGAAGGCATCTCGCAGGGCGCGTACATCCCCGGCGAGCCCACGGTCGCGGCCGGCCCGCTCAACATCTTCACCGCGGGCAACTCGAGCGTGACGATCACCGACAAGGACGGCACCAACCGCGTCGAGATCGACGGCCAGGTGTTCTTCGGCGTGCCGGTGGCGGAAGACGCGATCTCCGACGCGCAGTGCTACTACGACGCGATCCGCGGACGATTCGTGGCGCTGTGCTTCACGTGGGGCACGGGTCCGAACCTCTCGAACTTCTACCTCGCCATCTCGAAGACGAACGACGCGCGCGGCGCGTGGTGGCTCTACAAGTTCGACATGACGAAGGACGGCACGACGCAGACGAGCAACTGGAGCGACTACCAGTCGCTCGGCATCTCCGACGACAAGATCGCGATGACGGGCCAGCAGTTCACGTTCGCGGCGGACGCGTACGTCTACCAGAAGATCCGCATCATCGACCGCGCGGCCGCGTACTCGGGCCAGACGCTGTCGTACGTGGACTTCGTGAACTTCGCGTGGCCCACGGGCGGCGACGACTCCGACGTGTTCGTCACGAAGGCCGCGCGCAACCTGACCGCGGGCGACAACACGATCCACCTGTTCTGCGTGCGAGTGGACGGCGGCACGCGCGTCACGTACCGCACCGTCACGGGCACGCCCGCCGCGCCCAGCCTCTCGGCCGGCAACTTCGTCACGGTCGCGAGCTACTCGCCTCCGCCGGACGCCGTGCAGAAGGGCAGCGCGACGCTCGTCGCGACGAACGACTGCCGGCCGACCGACTTCTACGTGCGCAACGGCGAGCTGCTCTGCTCGTGGCACACGGCGAGCGGCGCGTACTCCGCGATCCGCCTCTTCAAGATGCGCACGAGCGACCGCAGCGTGCTGATCGACGAGACGTACGGCTCGACGGGCTCGTTCTACTACTACCCCGCCGTCACGATGGACTCGGTGGGCACGATCTTCCTCGGCTTCGACCGCTCGAGCGCGACCGAGTATCCGTCGTCGTACATCACCGGCAAGCGGCGTGGTGACGCGACGCTGCAGCCGAGCGTGCTGCTCAAGGCCGGCACGTCGAGCACGGCGCATCGCGCTGGGGTGACTACACCGGCATCGACAACGACGCCTCGCTGTCCGGTCCCGGCGGCGCAGTCGCCTGGTACACCGGCCAGTACACGAAGGGCACGAACACGTTCGGCGTCTGGGCGAACAAGCTCTCGTTCACGTACGGGCAGGTCGCGGGCAGCGTGGTCGAGGACTGCGACGGCGCCGCCGGCACGGCCGGCGATCGCACCGCGCTCGCGGGCTACACCGTGACGCTGAAGCAGGGCGCCACGACGATCGCGACCACCACGACCGACGCGCTCGGCGCCTACAGCTTCGGCTACCTCGAGTCCGGCACGTACGACGTGGTCGTCGCCCCTCCGGGTGGCGGCGCTTCCGTGACGGCGGTCGCCGGCTCGGGCGGCACGACGCAGACCGTGGTCAATGCGGGCGACGTGCAGGTGAACCTCACGAACGCGCAGACTTCCACGGGCAACGTGTTCGCCGTGGCGAACACGCACGCCGCTCCGGCCGCGTCGGGCATCACGCCGTCGTTCAAGTCGGTCGGTGACGCCGCGTTCACGCTCACCGTGAACGGCTCCGGCTTCATTCCGTGCTCGATCGTGCGCGTGGACGGCAGCGACCGCGTCACGACGTACGTGAGCGCGACGCAGCTCACCGCGGCGATTCCCGCGACCGACCTGCTGTCGGGCGGCACGCGCAACGTCACGGTGTTCAACTCGGCGCCCGGCGGCGGCACGACCGCGGCGCAGGCGCTCATCGTGAGCGGCACGCCCGACACGACGCCTCCGACCGTCACGCTCACCTCGCCCGTCGGCGGCGAGAGCTGGTCGATCGGCTCGTCGCACGCCATCACGTGGACGGCGAACGACGACATCGGCATCGCGGGCATCGACCTGTCGTACTCGACCGACGGTGGCGCGACGTATCCGAACGTGATCGCGACCGGCCTGTCGAACACCGGCACGTACGCCTGGACCGTTCCCGGCACGCCGGGCACGCAGCTGCGCGTGCGCATCGTCGTGCGTGACGGCGGCAACAACACGGCGACCGACCAGAGCGCGGCGAACTTCACCGCCCTCGGCTGGTACGTCACGGCCTCGGCCGGCGCCAACGGCGTGATCGCGCCGAGCGGTGTCGTGGCCGTCGCCGACGGCGCGACCCCGAGCTACACGATCACGCCCGCGACCGGCTATCACGTCGCCGACGTGCTCGTGAACGGCTCGTCCGTCGGCGCGGTGACGAACTGGACGTTCGCCGCGGTGCACGCCGACCAGACGATCGCGGCGTCGTTCGCGATCAACGAGTACACGCTCACCGTGAACGTCGCCGGCAGCGGCTCTGTCGCGAAGTCTCCCGACCAGGCGACCTACACGCACGGCACGGCCGTCTCGCTCACCGCGACGCCGGCCGCGACGTGGGTGTTCGCGGGCTGGAGCGGCGACACGACGGGCACGACGAACCCGGTCTCGTTCGTCATGACCGGCAACCGCACGATCACCGCGACGTTCTCGCAGAACACGTACGTGTGGAACGCGACCAGCGGCACGGCGGCGTTCGGCACGGCGGCCAACTGGACGCCGGCGCGCACGACTCCGTCCGCCACGGACGTGCTCGTGTTCTCGAACGGCGGCTCGTCCACCGCGACCGGCCTCACGACGCAGTCGGTCGGCAAGCTCGTCGTGAGCGGCAACACGGCGATCGCGCTGCAGGCGGCTGCGGGCGCCACGCTCACGATCGCGGGCGTCTCGGGCCTCGACCTTTCGGTCGAGTCCGGCTCGACGCTGACTTTCTCGGGCACCGCGGCGGTGACGATGGTGCTTCCGACGGGCACGAGCGGCGCCATCGCGGGCACGTTCTCGGCGCTCGGCGCGGCGCACCGCGTGAACGCGCTCGACTCGGGCTCGCTGCTCTTCACGAGCGGCTCGCTCTGCAATCTCGGCACGAGCTTCTCGGGCAACCTGTTCGGCACCGGCACCGGCGCGAGCGGCCTGGGCTCGGTGCTCTTCCAGAACGGCTCGCTCCTGACGCAGGGAGCTGGCGCGAACCCGTTCGGCGCCTCCGCTCCGAACTCGGTCGTGATCTTCCAGGCCGGCAGCCGCTTCCGTCTCACGGGCTCGGGCCTCACGCCGGCGCTCGCGGGCCGCACGTACGCGGACTTCGAGATGGCGAACGGCGGCACGGTGAACGCCACGGGCGGCACGGCGTTCAGCATGGACAGCCTCATCGTCACGTCGGGCACGTTGAACCTCAATCTCACCGGCGGTGGCAGCATCCGCGGCGACGTCCGCGTCGCTTCGGGCGCGACGCTCGGCTTCGCGCCGACGTCAAGCACGCCGAACTTCACGCTCGCGGGCACGTCGAACCAGACGGTGTCCGTCGCGGGCTCGTTCAGCTCGGGCGCGATTCCGCGCCTGGTGGTGAACAACCCGGCCGGCGTCACGCTCGCGAGCTCGATCACGTGGACCGGTCCGGTCACCTTCACGGTCGGCGTGATCCACACGGGCGCCAACACGCTGACGCTCGGCTCGGCCAGCACGGTGACGGGCGCCGGCGCGGCGACGGGCTGGGTGCACGGCAAGCTCGCGCGCAGCATTCCGGCCGCGGGCACGACTGTGTACGACGTCGGCGGCACCACCACGTACGCGCCGGTCTCGGTCACGATGACGGGCAACGCCGCGGCGGTCACGCTGACGGCGTCGAGCACGAACGGTGACCATCCGTCGATCGGCGGCGCGCCGGTCAACGCGGCGCGTTCGGTCAATCGCTACTGGACGCTCACGCCGGCGGGCTCGCCCGTCTTCACGAGCTATTCCGCCACGATGACGTTCGACGCCGGCGATCTCGACGCGGGCGTGAACACGGCCGCGCTGCTGCCCGCGCTGTACGGCGGCAGCTGGACGATGCCGGCGGTCGGCACGCGCACGGCGACGACCACGCAGGCGACCGGCCTCACGGCGTTCGGTGATCTCGCGATCGCCGAGGCGCCGGGCTTCACGATCACGGCTTCGGCCGGCACGGGCGGCGTGATCGCGCCCGCGGGCGCGGTCAGCGTGAGCGCGAACGGCAACCAGTCGTTCACGATCGTCGGCAACGTCGGCTTCACGATCGCCGACGTGCTCGTCGACGGCGTGAGCGTCGGCGCGGTCGGCAACTACACGTTCACGAACGTGACCGCCAACCACACGATCGCCGCGAGCTTCTCGGACGTGTTCGCGCCTTCGGTCGCGGTCACGGCTCCGAACGGCGGCGAGAACGTGCTCGTCGGCGCGTCAACGAACCTCACGTGGACCGCGACCGACAACGTCGGCGTCTCGACCGTGGATCTCGAACTGTCGCGCAACGGCGTGGCGGGTCCGTTCACGGCGATCGCGACCGGCGTCGCGAACACCGGCACGTACGCGTGGACGGTGACGGGCCCGAGCACGAGCACGGCGCTGCTGCGCGTCACGGCGCACGACGCGGTGAACAACACCGCGTCGGACGTGAGCGACGCGGCCTTCACGATCACGGGCTCGACGGCGGTGGACGGCGGAGACGTGGCCGCGTTCGCGCTCGGCGAGATCTCGCCCAACCCGACGCGCGGCGCCGCCCGCACGTACTTCGCGCTGCCGCGTGGCGCGTCGGTGCGTGTGTCGGTGCTCGACGTGCAGGGCCGTGAGATCGCGGTCCTGGCCGACGGCGCGTACGGCGCGGGGCGGTGGTCGGTGACGATGGACTCCGCGCAGCACCGATTGGGCGCGGGCCTGTATTTCGTGCGCATGCGCGTGAGCGGCGGCCCGACGTTCACGAAGCGGTTCGCGGTGACCAAGTAGACGCATCTTCACTCGCAGCAGGCGGACGCCCGCGGGGAACATCCTCCCCGCGGGCGTCCGCATTCTGGTCTCCCGGCCGAATATGCCAAATACCCGTGGCGGCCCCCGGAAGCGAGTCCTAGACTTGCCGCATCCCCCAGTGAATCCCGCCCTCGGGCCGCACCTCCCCCGGCGTCGACCCGCTTCGATCGTTCGCATGTCCGCGAGGCTGCCGCCATGTCGCGCCTGCTCCGATTCGCATTCGCCGCGCTGCTCCTGATCGGCGCCGTTCGCCCCGCGTTCGCCGCGGAAGGCTCGACCGCCGCCCCGCGAACTTTCTCGTGGTCGTCGCTTCCCTCGGCCCTCACGATCGACCCGCCTCCGCCGCCGCCTCCCGTGTCCCCGCGCAGCGGATTCGAGGGCGTCCTCGCGGCCGGTCCCGGTTCGGGCGTCCACATCGCCTCCGGCGAGAACACGCTGATGATCGCCGGGCACGGAACGATCGCGATCGTCGGCCTCGGCGGCAGCAACCGTTCCGAAGTGAGCGCTCGCGACTTCTTCGGTTTCGTGAACGGCACCATCACGGACACGCAGTGCTTCTACGATCCCGTGAGCCGCGTGTGGTGGGTGATGGGCATGTGGAGTCCGCCCGGCGACCTGCCTCGCACGCTCGTCATCGCGCACAGCACGAGTCCGAACCCGCGGACCACGTGGGGCCTCACGACCTGGGAAACCGCGACGATCGTGTCGCGGCGCGTCACCGAATACGGCGCCGAGCCGATCGCGGCGATGGCGCCCGGCCGCTTCGTCGTCGTGCTCCGTCACTTCGTGGTCGCGACCGGCCGCCAGGACTACGAGTCCGTGCTCGTGTTCGACCGCTTCGTCTTCGACAACAACTACGGCTACGCGCCTCCGGTCGAGCTGCGCATCACGGCGCCTCCCGCGGGCGGCGATCGCTGGGACATGACGAGCACGCGCCCCGCCGTGTGCCTCGACCGCACGGCGAACGAAGTGCTGCTCGTCACCTCGCGCGCCGACGGCGGCTCGCGCGTGACGCTGCGACGCATCGTCGGTCCGCCGAGCGCGCCCGTGCTGTTGCCGGGCGAGTTCGTGAACGTCGCGCCCTATTCGACCGCACCCGGCGCGCGGCAGCGGCACGATGCGGCCCCGCCGGACCGGCGACTGCCGCGTGCGCAGCGCCATCGTGCGCGACGGCGTGCTGAGCGCCGCATGGCACGAAGCGGGACGCTCGGGTGGCAGCACCGCATCGGGCATCCGCGTGCTGCAGGTGCGGCTGCGCGACCGCGCCGTGCTCACCGACCAGTCGCTCGGCGACGCGCGCACGTTCGCGTGGGCGCCCGCGCTCACGCCCGACGCTTACGGCTCGCTCTATCTCGTGTTCGTGCGCAGCGCCACGGACGAGTTCCCCTCCGTGTGGACGACCGTGCGCCGCCCGGGCGCATCGCGCTTCGGCGAGCTCCAGCTCGTGCGCGCGGGCGAAGCCACGAGCGATTCGCTCGACTGGAGCGGCCCGAGCGCTATCGCACTCGACCCTTCGCCGCTGATGCCGGGCCAGACCGCGTGGGCGGCGGCGTCCTATGCGCGTGGCGCGGGCGCCCGTGGCATCTGGGCGCAGCCCGTGATCGCGCCGTACGGCCTGATCGCCGGCACGGTGGTCACGGATTGCGGCGGCGACGCGCCGAGCCCCGACGATCGCCGCCCCGCGGCCGGCCGCACCGTCACGCTGCGGCTCGCGGGCACGCCGATCGCGACGGCGCTCACGAGCGAAGCCGGAACGTTCGCGTTCGACGGACTCGAGAGCGGCACGTACGACGTGATCGCGAGCATTCCCACGGGCGGCGCGGCGGTCGAAGCGATCGCGGGCCAGGGCGGAACTCGTGCGGATGCGACCGGCGCGAACAGTGTGCGCATCACGCTCACGTCTTCGCAGAGTTCGGCCGGCACCACGTTCGTGCTCGCCGATCCGCGGCCCATGCCGGTGATCGCGAACCTCGCTCCCGCGTTCGCATGGTCGAACGCCACGACGTGCACGCTCACGGTGAACGGTTCGGGTTTCGTGCCGTGCTCGGACGTGCGGTTCGGCTCGCGCACGCTCGACGCGCGCTACGTGAGCGCGACGCAACTGCGCGTGGCGCTCGGCGCTGCGGACCTCGCGAGCCCGGGCATGCGCGGCGTACGCGTATTCAACCCCGCGCCCGGCGGCGGACTTTCGGAGAGCGCCACGCTCGAAGTGCGCGCGCCCGACCTCTCGATCCCGACGGTCACGCTGCTCGCACCGGTCGGCGGCGAAAACTGGCCCATGCGCAACACGCGTCGCATCGCGTGGACGGCGACGGACGACCGCGGAATCGCGAGCGTGTCGCTCGCGTACTCGACCGACGGCGGCGCGAGTTTCACCCACACGATCGCGGCCGCGATCCCCGACAGCGGCCACTTCGACTGGACGCTGCCCGACACGGGCGCGGCGGCGCTGCGCGTGCGCGTCACCGTGCGAGACGAGTTCGGCAACGTCGCGGCGGACTCCTCGCGCGCGGCGTTCGCGCTCCCGGTGTGGACGATCCGTGCGACTGCGACCGGGCCCGGCACGATCACGCCGTCCGGCGACCTGCCCGTCCTGGACGGCACGGCGGTCGAGTTCGCGCTGGTCGCGAACGAGGACTCGTATCTCTCCCGCCTGCTCGTGAACGGCGTGGCGGTCACGCCCACACCCTCGTACACGTTCCCGCCCGTGCACGCGAACCAGACGATCACGGCCGAGTTCGGCGCGCGCACGTACGTGTGGAATCTCGAGACCGGCGCGAGCAACTTCGACGCGCCCGGCAACTGGTCCCCTCCGCGCACCACGCCGTCGAACGACGACGTGCTGCTGTTCCAGTCGGGCGGAATCTCGACGGCGACGAACGTGCCCACGCAGGCGATCGGGCAGATCCGCATCCTGAACGGCACCATCATCACGCTGCAGGCCACCTCGACCGCGACGCTCACGCTGGCCGGTGGCGCGGGGTACGACCTGTGGATCGAAGCGGGCTCGGCGCTCACGCTCTCCGGCTCGACCGGCGCGGTGACCGTCGCGCTCGCGACCGGCTCGACCGGCCGCGTGGAAGGCTCCGTGTCGTTCGGCGTGGGCAACCACCGGCTCGTCGCGAAGGACGAAGCGGCGCTGCGCTTCGGGGGCGGCTCGCTGTGCACGATCGGTTCGACCGCCACGGGCAGTGCGTTCGGCACCGGCACCGGCTCGAGCGGCTTCGGCAGCGTCGTGTTCGACTCGAGCGCGGTGCTCAGCGTCACCGGCTTCGGCGATCCGTTCGGCGCGACCGCCCCGAACTCGGTGCTGAAGCTCGAACACGGCAGCCGCTTCATGTACCGCACGCGCGGCAGCTCGCTGAATCTCTCTGGCCGCACGCTCGGCGACTTCGATTTCGAATCCGGCACGAGCGTCACGCTCGCCGGCACGCTGCCCGTGACACTCGACAGCCTGTTCGTCGGCGCCGGCTCGCTGTGGCTCAACTGCGCGGCGGCGCTCACCGTTCGCGGCGACGTCACGATCAAGTCCGGCGCGACGCTCACGATCGGCACGGGCGACTTCGCGAATCCCGTGCGGCTCGCCGGCTCCGCGCCGCAGCGCGTCACGCGCTACGGCGCGTTCTCGACCAGCACGACGGCGGCGCTCACGATCGACAATCCCACCGGCGTGACGCTGGGCTCCGACCTCACCTGGAGCGGCGGCATCACGTTCCTGAGCGGAGTGCTGCATACGGGCAACTCCTTCTCGATCTGGGCGACACGAGCACGCTCACCGGCGCTGGCGACGCGACCGGATGGATCGCCGGCCGTGTGCGCCGCATGATTCCCGTCGGGAGCGTCCACGCAGGTGTTCCCCGTCGGCACGGCGAGCGCGTATGCGCCGTTGCAGCTCGACTTCACCCTCCCGCGCCCACGTTCCGCTGACCGTGTCCTGCACCGACGGCGCGGCGCCCGGGCTCGTGGACGCGCCCGTCGACACCGCGCACGTATTGAAACGCCACTGGACGCTGTCGGCGCCCTCGATCCCCGCATCGCTCGACTACACGGCGAAGATGACGTACGTGCCCGCCGACCTCGACGTCGAACTACTGGTCTCCGCGCGCCGGCGGCGCCACGCTACCGAACTCGATCACGGCCGTGCACTGCAGCACGCTCGGCGTGCTCACCGCGGCGAAGGCGTGGTTCCGCGACTACGGCGTGACGGTCTCCGTGGACGGCCCGGGCACGGTCACGCGTTCGCCCGACCAGGCGACTTACGCGTACGGCGACATCGTGACGCTCACCGCGCAGCCCGTTCCGCCCGCGACGTTCGTGGGCTGGAGCGGCGACACCACGTCGGCGCAGTCCCCGCTGTCGATTTCGGTCACGCGAGGACTGCAGTTGACTGCGACGTTCCGCGAGCCGGTGTCGTACGTCTGGAAGAACAGCGTTTCGTCCGGCCTCTGGACGGACTCGCTCAACTGGACTCCCACGCGCGGCACACCGACACCCAACGACATCCTCGTGTTTTCGGGCTCCGGCGCCGTGACCGCGCGGGGCTTGCGCAGCGAAACGATCGCGCAGCTGCTCGTCTCCGGCACCATGCAGGTCGCGTTCGAATCCGACAGCGCGGCCACGATCACGCTGCGTGGCGAAGGCGGACCCGCGCTCTCCATCGCGGCCGGATCGCGGCTCTCGCTCACGAACACCTCCCCGCTGACGCTCGCGCTGCAGCGCTACGCGGCCGGCGTGATCGACGGACGGCTGACGCTGACCGGCGCCGCGCACCGGCTCGTCGCCCGCGACACCGCCGCGGTGACGTTCTCCGCGGGCTCACTCTGCGAGATCGGCACGGGTGAATCCGGCGGCGCGTTCGGCGACGGGACCGGGACGAGCGGCGGACGCTGCGTGTATTTCGCCGCAGGCTCGCGCCTCGAACAGTCGGCGGGCGGCGATCCGTTCGGCGCCCCGTGGTACAGCGCCGCCATCGCGTTCCTGCCCGGCAGCCGCTACGTCGTGCGAGGACCGGGCGTCACGATCGCGCTCGGCGGCCGCACGTTCGCGGACTTCGAGTACGACGTGCCCGGCGGCCAGACGATCGTGACGCTCGACGCGCCCGTCACGATGGACTCGCTCGTCGTGCGCACCGGTTCGCTGCACATCACACAGAGCGCGACGCTCGTGCTGCGAGGCGATCTCACGCTGCACCCCGGCGGGGTGCTCGGATTGAGCGCGATCTACGGCGGCGCACCCATCTTGCTCCGCGGAACGGCGACCCAGCGCATCACGACGCTCGGCCAGATCTACTGGAGCGCGTCGCCACCGCTCGAGATCGACAACCCCGCCGGCGTCGTGCTCGGCAGCCAGGTCCGCTGGCTCGGACCGCTCCGCTTCTGGCACGGACTGCTGCACACCGGTCCGCACGCGTTCGATCTCGGCAGCACGCTCGGCACCCTCGGCGCGGGCGCGAGCACGGGCTGGGTGAACGGCAACCTGCGCCGCCATGTGTACAGCCGCTCCACGCCGTACGCGTTCGCGATCGGCGATTCGACCCGCTACGCGCCACTGACGCTCGTCTTCGGCTCCGGCCCCGGCGACTTCGAAGTCACGGCGTCCACCACCGCGGGACTGCATCCGCTGCTCGGTTCGACGCCCGTCGACACGTCGCGCTCGCTGCGGCGCTGGTGGAGCCTGTCGAGTCCCACCGCGACGCCGGCCAACCTCAGCTACGAAGCGATCCTGAGCTTGCTGCCGGGCGAGCTCGACTCCTCGGTCACGACGGCGCAGCTCGCGCCGATGCTCTACAACGCCGGCTGGTACTACCCGACGGCGGGCATCTCCTCGGGCACGACCGTGCGCGCCAACGGACTCACGCTCTACGGCGATCTCACCGCGGGCTTGCCGCTCGCGGGTCCCGTCGAGCCGCGCTATCGCTGGACCGCCGGGCTCGTCGCGGGCGTCCTTCACCGACCCGGCAGCTGGACGCCGCCGCGCCTGCTGCGCCGGGTCGACGACATCCTCGAGTTCTCGCGAGGCACGGTGGACACGGCCTACGGCGTTCCCATCCAGAGCATCGGCCAGTTGGTCGTCTCGAACGGCACGACCGCGACGCTGTCGTCCACGGTCAACGCCACGCTGTCGTTCACCGGCCGCGACGGTGACGACCTCGCGATCGCGAACGGCTCGACGCTGCGCCTGATCGGAACGAACGGCATCAACTCCGTGCAGCTCGTGCTCGCCGACACGGCGACCGCGCGCATCTCCGGCACGCTCGAGCTGAAGGACGCCCTGCACCACCTGCTCGGCTCGTCGAGCGGCGCGATCGTGTTCGCCGACGGCGGCACGTGCGTCCTGAGCGGCCAGTTCGACGGCAACGCGTTCGGCACCGGCGGCGCGATCGGTTCGCTCGGCTCCGTGCGCTTCGAGCGCGGCTCGACGCTGCGCCAGTCGGCGGGCGGCGATCCGTTCGGCACACAGCTCAACGACGCCGTGCTCACGTTCGAGCACGGCAGCCGCTATCGCGTCGAGTCGAACGCGTTCACGCCGATGCTTCTCGCGACGCAATCGACAATCCCGCCGGGCTCGAGCTCGGGACCAACGTCACCTGGCGCGGCGCCGTGAGTTTCGTACACGGCCAGGTGCGCACGGGCGCGTTCGCGTTCACGGTCGACACGGCGTCGGTGGTCACCGCGTCGCAGGCGACCGGCTGGGTGAACGGCACGCTCAAGCGCTCGATGCGGTACGGCACGCCGACCGCCGAGATTCGCCGTGGGCAGCGACAGCGTGTACGCCCCCGTCACCGTGACGCTCACCGGCAGCACGTCCGAGTTCCCGCTCGCGGTGTCCACCACCGACGGCGATCATCCGCAGCTCGCGGCTTCCGGCGGCGATCCCGCTCGATCGGTGAATCGCTGGTGGACGCTCACGCCGAGCGGCACGACGTCCTTCGTGAGCGGCACCGCGACGTTCACGTTCTCAGCCGCCGATCTCGACACCGAAGCGACCACCGGCCTCCTCGTGCCTTTCCGCTACGCCGGCGGATGGACGCAGCCCGCGCTCGGAGCCAGCGCCGCGACGAGCGTGCGGGCCGCGGGGTTCACGACCTTCGGCGCGTTCGCGATCGCGGAGCCGCTCGCGGCCGGACGCGGCCGCGCTCGCGTCGGCCCATTCCGCCGGCGACGCACCGGTCGTCGCGTTCGCGCTCGGCGCTCCGTCGCCGAATCCGTCGCGCGGCTCGGCGCGCATTCCGTTCGCACTGCCGCGCGAGGCGCATGTGCGCGTAAGCGTGCTCGACGTGCAGGGCCGCGAGGTCGCGACACTCGCGGACGGCGCGTTCGCCGCGGGCCGCCACGGCGTGGCCTTCGACGAAGCGGGGCGGCCGCTGGCCGCCGGGCTCTACTTCGTGCGCATGCGCGTGAGCGGCGGGCCGGAGTTCACGCGGCGGATCGTGATCGCGCGTTGATGCGTGCGGCGACGCGGGCGCGATCGCGCGTCCGCGTCGCCCGCGGTCACTGCTCCGTCACCTCGCACAGCACGCTCTCGAGGTCGTTGAACTTCACGGCCGTCGGCTTCTTCGGCGCGAGCGGCAGCTCGAACTCGGTGACGCTTCCGGTGACCCACACACGCTGGCGCGACCAGCCGTCCTCGCCGAAGTCGACGCGCACGAACACGGGCATCTTGAACGAGCCGGGCACGTTCGACTGCACGACGCGGCCCTTCACGCGCCACATGCCGTTCGCCGCGGGTTCGGCCGTCCACGTGAACGCGTACGTCGGCACGTCGGTGCCGTACACCCACTGGTCGAAGAACCAGCCCATGTCCTCGCCGACCGACTGCTCGACCTGCGCGCGGAAGTCCTCGGTGAACGCCTTGCGGCCGTTCATGCGCGCGTACCAGCCGCGCAGCAGTCCGCGGAAGCGCGCCTCCGACGGATCGTTCTCGTCGAGCAGCATGTTGCGCAGCATGTGCAGCACCCACGCGCCCTTCTCGTACACGACGAGCGAGTAGTCGTCGGGCGTCGTGCTGCTGTTCGTGCGCGCGCCGAGCCAGATGGGGCCGGCCTGCTGGTTCTCGCCGAGCGCGAACTTGCGGTTCTCGAGCAGGTCCGTGCGCCACTTCGCGAGCACGTCGAGGTAGGTCTTCGTGTCCTTGCAGCCCGACTGCCGGTACCAGATCGAGCAGAAGTCGGCGAAGCCTTCGTTCAGCCAGGCGTCGTGATACGTGGCGTTGTCCACGCCAAGTCCGAACCACTGGTGCGAGATCTCGTGCGCGCGCAGCACGTGCGGCGAGAAATCCGGGCGGCCCTGCACGCGGTCCTCGCGCAGCATCATGTGGATCATGCCGGGGTACGCGATGTACGTGTCCTCCGGCGTCTCGAGCGCGTGGAACTGGCCCGAAGGCGGCGGACCGAACATGCGGCCGAAGAACTCGAGGCAGTTCGCGACGTCGTACGCGACCTGCTCGTCGCCCGCGCGCGCGTCGCGCAGCGCTTCGGGCTTCGCGACCGTCACGCGGCCCGCGCCGTCCAGGTGCCGCATCCACACGGTGACCGGGAGCGAATCGCGGTCCACGCGAATGCCGCGCAGGAAGTTCACGTCGAACGACACGAGGTCGATCGGCTGCTCGACGACCCAGTGCGAGCGCTGCGTCGCGCCCACGGTCTCGACGCCGTCGCGCCGGCCCGCGGCGACGAGCTGGTAGTCGCGCGGATGCGTGAAGCGCATGTCCCACGTCGAGGCGCCCGCGTAGATCGGGCGCGGGAACCAGCCGAGCAGGTCCTTGTGCCAGATGAAGTCGTCGCGGCGCTCGAACGCGACTCCGTGATAGCGCACGCGGAACACCGCGGTTTCGCCCGCCGCGATCGGCGGCGACACGCGCGCCCACACGAGGTCGTTCTCGTCCTCCTGCAGGAACGTCACCGTGCGTCCGGCCGAGACGAGCGAGTCCAC
Source organism: Candidatus Eiseniibacteriota bacterium (assembly GCA_016710095.1). Lineage (GTDB taxonomy): Bacteria > Eisenbacteria > RBG-16-71-46 > RBG-16-71-46 > RBG-16-71-46 > CAIXRL01. The sequence goes on from JADJLL010000008.1 coordinate 72,594, forward strand.
CTGCAGGTGCTCGGGCAGCACGAAGCCGATCCAGCCGCGCTCGCGGCCGTGCGCGACCACGCTCACGTCGGCGGTCACGGTGATTCCGAGCCCGCTGTCGAGCGTGAGATCGGTCTCGTACCGCGTCGCTTCGTACGGCGGGTTCATGTCGCGGCGCAGCGTGTCGGGATCGCCGAGCGCGAAGCACTGGCTGAGCGTCTCGGAGCCGTAGTGCCGCTTGAGACCGTAGCGATCGTCGCGCGGCCGGCGCTCGAGCCGCACGCGCTCGGTGTAGAGCGGGTCGAGCGAGAAGAACATCGGCTCGCCGCCGCGGCTCGGATTGATCATGGCGCGGAAGTAGCCGTTGTCCTCGCCGTCCACGAGCATCTGCGCGAGGCTCAGTGGGCGCACGAACTTCGTGTGCGGCACCGTGAGGTACGGGAACGCCGCCTTCCACGCGCGCTGCAGCGAGCGCGCGGTGTCCGGCGCGAACGTGAGCCCCTCGCGCAGCTCCGCCGCGGTGCTGTCGGAGAAGAACAGCACGAGCTGCTGCACCGGCACGCGCAGCGTCGGCGTGCCGTAGAAACGGCGCAGCTGCTGGCGTTCGATCTCGGAGTGCGGTGCGTACGAGAACGTGCCTTTGCCCGTGAACACCGCGGCGACCGTGCGGCCGCCGAGCGGCGTCGCGAACACGAGCTGGCCTTCCTGCAGCACGAACGTGCCCGCGTCGCGCTCGATCATGAGGCTCGTGACGCGCGCGATGCGCGTGGAGTCGAGCGGCCAGTTCGTGAAGTCGCGATGGAAGTCGGACCACGAGGACCAGCCGGCGGCGGCGAGCGCCGTGGCGGGCGCGAGCGCGAGCGTGAGGGCCGACAGTGCGGCGAGAGCGAGGCGGCGGAACATGCGGGACTCCGGGTGCGGGTGAGCGCGGCGCAGGACCGCGCGTCGGTTCACCGGGCAGGTTCCCGCCGCGCTCGCCCGGCCGTCAATGCCCGTCTGCCCGGCGCCGCCGTCTGATAGTCTGCCGCGGACATGATCCCGTCCCGTCCGGCCCACGCCACGCAACCATGAGACGACTGCTTCCCTTCGCGCTCGCCGCGCTGCTGTTCCTCACGCTGATCCCCGGCATCGCCGCGATCGAGGCGACCGACTGGCGCGAGGCGCGTGACGCCGAGGTGATCCGCGAGTCCACGTCGGGCAAGGAGTGGCTCACGCCGCTCTACGGCCACGAGGCGCTGTTCGAAAAGCCGCTGCCGGGCTACGCGCACGAAGTCGTCGCGCAGCGCCTGCTGCGCCGCCTCGTGCACACGGACCCCGAACACCTCACCGACGTCGCCACGTCCCGCGCGGTGCGCGCCGTGCTCGCCGCCGTGCTCGCGCTGCTCGTCGGCGTCGTCGGCACGCGCGTGTTCGGTGCGCGCGCCGGATGGCTCGCGGCGTGCGCGCTCGCGAGCACGGTCGGGCTGCCGCTCGCCGCTCGCGCCGACGGCGGCCAGCTGCTCGCGACGCTGTGCTCGTGGCTCGGCGTCGCGTCGTTCCTCAGCGTGCTGCAGGCACGCGCGCGCAGCGCGGACTGGGCGTGCTTCCTCGGCTGGCTCGCGCTCGGCGCCGCGGCGCTCACCGGCGGGCCGCTGTCGGCGCTGTGGCCGATCGGCGGCTTCGCGCTCTACTTCTCGCTCACGCGCGCGCGTGGCGCATGGCGCGACATTCGTCCCGGCTGGGGCGCGCTCGTCGTGATCGGCCTCATGCTGCCCTGGTACGGCGTGCTGTACGCGCTGCACGGCACCGAGTTCCTGAAGCACGTGCCGTGGTTCCCGTACGCGATCGAAACACGCGGACACGTGCTCGCCGGCGTGCTGAGCGCGATGTCGTACACGCTCGTGCTCGGTTTCCCGTGGACGCCGCTGCTCGGCGCGTCGTTGCGTGACGCGATCGCGCGGCTGCGCTGGCCGCGCGCCGAGCGCAAGCACGGGCTCGCCGATCCCGCGCATGCGTCCGGCCTGCTGCTCGCCATGCTGATCGCCGCGGGCGCGCCCGTCGCGCTCTACCCGGGGCCGCCGCTCACCGCGGCGCTGCCCGCGCTGCCCGCGCTCGCACTCCTGTGCGGACGCTTCCTCGACCGCGTGCTCGACGGAGACGTCGAACACCAGCACCTGTCGGTCGCGACGCAGTTCACCGCGATGCTCGGCACGCTGCTCGCGCTGCTCGCCGCGACGCTCGCCTCCCGCCTGCCGGAAGCCGCGCACGGCCTGCAGTTGCTCGGCGCGGTCGTGCTGCTCGCGTCGTGGGCGCCGTTCCTCGCGGACTTCCTCGGACGTCGCAAGGTCGCCGCGTCGCTGTTCGCGCTGCCCGTCGCGCTCGGCGCGCCCGTGCTGCTCACGCAGGTGCTGCCGCCGCTCGAGCCCTGGCTCAACACGCGCGGCGTCGCGGAGGCGATGCAGTCCGACGCGCCCGCGAACGCTCCGCTCGCGCTGCTCGAGCCCGAGCTGCCGTCTCTGCGGCTGCTGCTGCCACGCCATCTCGTGCAGGTCGCGGACGTCGACAGCTCGTTGCGCGCGCTCGTCTCGCACGACGGCCGCGCGTATCTCGCGTACCGCCCCGCGCGCGAACGCGAAGTGCAGGCCGCGCTGCCGCCGGGCGCCGAGGTGCTCGTGCGCACGCCGACGCTCGTGCTCGTGCGCGTGGATTACCGGGGGCGCTAGCGACTTCCGTTTTCGTCCGCCTTCCGAGCGCCGGAGGCGCGTAGTCTGTCTCCCATGAACATCGAACCCGACCTCTGCTGGAACGCCGTGCGCACGCGCGACCGCCGCTTCGACGGGCGGTTCTTCGTGGGCGTGACGAGCACCGGGATCTACTGCCGCCCGATCTGCCCCGCGCGCACGCCTGCGCGGCGCAACGTGGGCTTCTACGCGAGCGCGGCCGCGGCCGAAGCGGCGGGCTTTCGCCCGTGCCGGCGCTGCCGGCCGGAGACCGCGCCCGGCTCCGCCGCCTGGCAGGGCACGAGCGCGACGGTCGCGCGCGCGTTGCGGCTGATCGACGACGGCGCGCTCGACGAAGGCTCGGTCGAGTCTCTCGGCGCTCGGCTCGGCGTCACCGGCCGCTGGCTGCGCGCGCTGTTCGCGGAGCAGTTGGGCGCGTCGCCGCTCGACGTCGCGCAGACTCGGCGCGTGCACCTCGCGCGGCGCCTGCTCGACGAGACGTCGCTTCCGCTGGAAGACGTCGCGGCCGCGAGCGGCTTCGGCAGCGCGCGGCGGCTGCGCGAGGCGCTGCAGCGCACGTTCCGCCGTCCGGCGTCGGAGCTGCGACGCGCGGGCGGAGCGGCTCACGCCGTGCCCGGGCTCGCGCTCAAGTTGGGCGCACGTGCGCCGTTCGATCCCGCGCCGTTGCTCGCGTTCTTCGCCACGCGCGCGATTCCCGGCGTCGAGTCCGTGGAAAGCGACACGTACGCGCGCACCGTGACGCTCGACGGCGCGAGCGGCGTGCTCGAAGTACGGGCCGTGGCGGGCGAGCAGGCCGTGCGGTTGCGCATGCACTCCGCGCGGCCGCTACCGCTGTTGCCGGTCGCCGCGCGCGTCACGCGGATGTTCGACCTCGAGGCCGACGCGACCGCGATCGCCGCGCACCTGTCCGCCGATCCGCTGCTCGCGCGCGCATTCCGAGGCCGCGCGATCCGTGTGCCCGGCGCGTGGGATGCGTTCGAGCTGGGCGTGCGCGCGATGCTCGGCCAGCAGATCACCGTGGCCGCGGCACGAACGCTCGCCGCGCGCATCGTCGCCGCGTGCGGCGCGCCGCTCGCCACGCCGCACGGCGCGCTCACGCACCTCTTTCCCACGCCCGCGGCGCTCGCCGCCGCGCCGCTCGAGACGCTCGGGCTGACGCGCGCCCGCGCCGCCGCGCTGCGCGGTTTCGCGACCGCCGTCGCGGACGGCACATTGAAGCTGGACGAGCTCGGGAGCGCGGAGGAAGCGCAGGCGCGGCTCGTGCAGCTGCCCGGCATCGGGCCGTGGACGGCGCAGTACGTCGCGATGCGCGCCGTGCACGACCCCGATGCATTCCCCGCCGGTGACCTCATCGTTCGGCAGGCGCTCGCGCGCGGTGGCAAACTGCCGACCGAACGCGAAACGCTCGTGCGCGCGGAACGCTGGCGCCCGTGGCGGGCGTACGCGACGCTCGCGCTGTGGGCGCAGATGAGCGCGAACAACGCTCGCGCGAAGAGCAAGAAGAGGAGCAGGAAGCCATGACGCTCGATTTCTGCACGATGGATTCGCCGGTCGGCCCGCTGCGGCTGATCGCGCATCGCGAGGCGCTCGTCGCGTGCGAGTTCGTGTCGGCGCCCGACCGTCTCGAACACGCGCTGGCGCGGTTGCACAAGCATCTCGGCAACTGCGAGCCGCGCGAGCATCACGATCCCGCGGGCTCGGTGGGCCGGCTCACGCGCTACTTCGCGGGCGAGCTGCGCGCGATCGACGACCAGCCGTGCAAGCCGTTCGGCACCGAGTTCCAGTTGAGCGTGTGGGAGGCGCTGCGCCTGATTCCCGCGGGCGCGACCTGGACGTACGCGCAGCTCGCGGCGCATCTCGGCAAGCCGGCCGCGATGCGCGCGGTCGGCGCGGCGAACGGCGCGAACTCGATCGCGCTGTTCCTGCCCTGTCACCGCGTGATCGCCGCCGACCACACGCTGTGGGGCTACGGCGGCGGACTCGACCGCAAGCGCTGGCTACTGAACCACGAGGGCGCGGCGTTCGCGGACAAGCACGCGCAGGGAGTGCTGGGGCTGTAGCTCGCCTTCGCGCCCGTGCGCCGTCAGTGCCCGCCGTACTCCGCGCCCTGCGCCTTGCCGCGATGCAGCCACGCGAGCGCGGCCACGTAGCCGAACGCGAGCAGCAGTCCGGGCACGTACCACGCGAGCGCGCCGCGCAACGACTCCGCGGGCGACGCGGCGTTCGCGGTCGTCAGCGACAGCGACGCGTCGGGGATCGCGTGCAGCAGCGCGGGCCACGCGCACACGGCGGTCGCGCCGAGCAGGCCCGCGAGGAACGCGCTGCTTCCCGCGAGCACGAACGCGTCCGCAATCTCGCGCCGTCGCGACGCCACGTGCGCGACCGCGATGCCCGCCACCGACAGCGCGACGAAACCCCAGGCGAGCGGCCGCGACGCGAACGCGCCGAAGAAGTCCGGCCGCACGTAGGCCGTCGCCCACGTCACGAGCGGCCAGGCGATCGTGACCGAGACCAGCTTGAGCTTCGCGACCCACCGCGCGCGCTCTCGCACGGCACCGTCGGTACGCACCGAAAGAAACGCCGCGCCGTGTACCGCGAGCGCCCCGCACGCGAAGAGCCCGATCGACAGCGTGTACCAGTCGAGAATGCCGACCGCGCCGCGCACGCCGAAGTGCGTGAACAGCGGGAGCGCGAACCAGCCGTCGGCCGACAGCGGCACGCCACGCACCACGTTGCCGAGCGCGACGCCGAAGAACAGCGCGAGCAGCAGGCTGCTCCCCATGAACACCGTGTCCCAGAGCGAGCGCCACAGGGGATCGCTCACGTGCGAACGGAACTCGACGCTCAACCCGCGCGCGATGAGGCACCAGATCACGAGGAAGATCGCGAAGTAGAAACCCGACAGCCCCGCCGACAGCACGGCCGGGAACGCCATGAACAGCGCGCCGCCCGCGGCGAGCAGCCAGACTTCGTTGCCGTCCCAGAAGGGGCCGATCGCGGCGATCACGCGGCGGCGCTCGTCGTCGGTGCGCGCGACCCAGCGGTGCAGCATGCCGGCGCCGAAGTCGTAGCCGTCGAGCAGCACGAACACGGTGAGCATCCCTGCGACGATGGCGTACCAGAGGTCAGACATGGGCCACCTCCGTCTTCACACCCGCCGGCGCACCGGGGCCGTGCGCGAGCTCGCGAGCGATGAGCCAGAGAAACGCGAGTCCGATCACGAGGTCGATGCCCATGAAGCCGATGAGCGTGAAGAGCGCCGTGCCGCTGTGCACGGTCGGGCTCGAACCGTCGGCGGTGCGCAGGATGCCGTACACGAGCCACGGCTGGCGGCCGAGTTCCGCGGTCATCCAGCCCGCGGTCACCGCGATGTACGGAAACGGGAACGCGAGCGCGAGCGCCCACAGCAACGCGCGCGTCGCGAACAGGCGCTTGAGCACCAGCGCGAGCAGGGCGAGTCCCATGAGCCCGATCATGAGCGTGCCGAGCCCCGCCATGACGTGGAAACCGTAGTAGACGAGCTCGATGTTGTCCGGCCACTGGTCCTCGGGGAACGCGCCGAGTCCCGCGACGTCACCGTGGAACGTGCCGTACGCGAGGAAGCTCAGCATGCCGGGCACGGTGATCGGGTTGTCGAGCCGGCGCTCGGCCACGTTCGGCTGCCCGATGAGCGTGATGCCGGCGCGCGGCCCGCTCTCGAAGCGCCCTTCCATCGCGGCGAGCGCGGCGGGCTTGTGCTTCGCCACGGCCTTCGCCTGCAGGTCGCCGGTCGGGAACGCGACCGCCATGCTCGCGACGAAGCCCGCGATCACACCGAGCGTCACGCAGCGCTTCGCGACCTCCGCGTGCACGCCGCGCAGCATCCACCACGCGCCGACGGCGGTGACCACGAACGACGCGGTCGCGACGCTCGCGGCCTGGTTGTGCGCGAACTGCATCGCCGCCCACGGGTTGGTCAGGAACGCGCGCGCGTCCACCAGCTGAAGCACGCCGTCCGGCCCCATCGCGTGCCCGACGGGGTGATGCAGGAACGCGTTCGTGCAGAGAATGAAGTACGCGCTCAGCCAGCTGCCCACGAACAGCAGGAGTGCGCACGCGAAGTGCGCGACGCGGGACATGCGGCGCTCGCCCCAGACGAGCAGTGCGAGCACGCTCGACTCGAGCATGAACGCGAACAACCCTTCCATCGCGAGCGTCTGCCCGATCACCGGCCCGGCGATGCGCGAGAAGCGCGCCCAGTTGGTGCCGAACTGGAACTCCATCGGGATGCCGGTCACGACGCCGACCGCGAAGTTGATCCCGAAGATCCGGATCCAGAACCGCGCGGCATCGTCCCAGCGCACATCGCGCGTGCGCAGCGCGAGGCCCTTCATGATCACGATCAGGAGCGCGAGCCCCATCGTGAGCACGGGAAACAGGTAGTGGAACGTGATCGTGAACGCGAACTGCAGGCGGTGCCAGAAGAGCGCATCGGTGGGCATGGGGATTCCCTGCGCGCGGCCGCGTGGGTATCGAGGAAGACGGACGCGGCGACACTCACGCCGAAGCCCGGCCTCGTCAAGACGGCCGGGCTTCATTTGGCGTTCCGTTGACGCGGCGTCAGATCACGCGCGCCACTCCCGGCAGCTTGCGCAGCGCCGCCGTCACGCCCCAGCTGATCGCGATGCTCGCCCCGGTCACGACGATCGCCTTCACGAGGCCGGGCCACGGCGCGCCGAGCAGCAGGTACTGCAGGTTCGTCACGATCGGGTAGTGCAGCAGGTAGATGCCGTACGCGCACGACACGAGGCTCGCCCACACGGGATGCGGCTTGCGCGCGAAGCGCAGGAAGATCGACAGCGACGCGAGCGTGAACGACGCACCCGAGAGCGTGTACGCGAGATCCGTCGCGACGTGCAGCGGCATGCGCAGCGGGCGCGCCGAGAACGCGGCGATGATCGCGACGATCGCGAGCGCGAACGCCGTGCCGGCGATGTTCGCCCAGCGCTTCCACTGCCGAGCGAGCGCGCCGTCCTCGGCGAGCACGCCTTCGTTCAGCGGCCGCGCACCGAGCGCGATGCCGGTCACGAAGTACGCGAAGTAGAGCAGCGTGCGCCCGCCCTGGATCGTGAACGGACCCCACGTCCACCAATTGAGGCCGCCGATCCACAGCTCGAGCACGAGGTAGCCCACCGACGCGACGGCGAACAGCGCGCCGAAGAACGCGCCGGGCCCGCGCAGGCGCGCCGCGAGCGCGCCGAGCGAGTCGCCCCAGCGCGGCGCGGCCGCCGTGATCGCCGCGACGACGAGGTCGAACGACAGCAGCACCCACAGGAACCACGCGGGACCCGACATCCACATGCCGGGCTTCGTCCACACGGCCCAGAACGCCGGCCAGCCGCCGGGCGTGCCCATCTGCATCCACGTCGCGTGGTACGCGAGCGGCGCGAGCAGGCCGGCCGAGATCGCGAACGGCACGCCGAGCCGCAGGACGCGGTCGCACACGTACGCGCCGGCGCCCTTGCGCTTCAGCGCCGGCCACACGAACAGGCCCGAGAGCAGGAACATGAGCGCCATGAAGTACATCTCGTTCGCCCACGTGAAGAGCCCGAACAGCGGGAAGCGCGCCGTGTCGACGATCGGGAACGCGCCCCAGATGCGGTTGGCACCGTCCATCGTCGCGGGCATCGGCGGCGCGTCCTGGTGGTACGCGAGCACCGCGTGATGCGCGACGACGAGCATCGTGACCCACGCGCGCAGGTGACCGATCGGCGTGGACCAGGGCTTCGAGACGGACGATTCCGGCTGACTGCTCATGCGTTCCTCCTGAAGTGACCCATGCGGCGACGCGGCCGTGGGGACGCGCGTTACGCACATCTTCACCGGCGGAGTTGCACCGAACCGAGCGTGCTTTGACGAAGTGCTGGTCCGCGTGGACGAACCGTCAGCCCGGGAACGGATTGTTCGCCAGGGCCCTCACCCGTTCGGCATAGGTGCGCCCGGAGTTCAGGCGCGTGCCGTCACGTAGCACGACCTCGAACTCCCCGTGCGCGCCGGGCACGAGTTCCACGATGCGCGGCACCTGCACGATCGTCGAGCGATGGATGCGCAGGAAGCGAGCGGGATCGAGCGAGCGCTCGAGCGTCGTGAGCGTCACGTGCAGCAGGTGGCTCTCACGCCCGACGTGCAGCTCGACGTAGTTCTCGGCCGCCGCGATCCAGTCCACGTCGTCCACGTCCACGAACACCGTGCGCCCGGACGACTTCACCGCGATTCGCCGCACGTGCCGCTGCGGCGCGACGAGCGCTTCGAGCAGGTCGAGCACCTGGCGCGAGTCCCCGCCGAGCGCCGCGCCGGCTCCGCCCTGCAGCCGCGTCTTCGCGCGCGCGAGCGCCTGCGCGAAGCGCTCCTCCGTGACGGGCTTGAGCAGGTAGTCCACCGCGTTCATCTCGAACGCGGCGATCGCGTGCTCGTCGTGCGCGGTCACGAAGATGGTCGCGGGCATGCGCTCCGCGCCGACGGCGCTCACCACGCCGAGCCCGTCGAGCTCGGGCATCTGCACGTCGAGGAACACGAGGTCGGGCCGCCGCTCCACGATCGCCGGCACGGCTTCCTTGCCGTTCACGGCCTCGAGTATCTCGGCGCAGTCGGGATCGCGCACCAGCAGCGCGCGCAAGCCGCCGCGCGCGAGCGGCTCGTCGTCAACGATCAGCGCGGTGTACGGCATGGGCGATCGCCTCCTCGTGCGGGGTTTCGTCCGGCTCGCGATACGGCAGCCGCACCGTCGCGCGGACACCGTGCGGCGCGACGTCCTCGATCGTGAGCGAAGCGTGCGCGCCGTACAGCTGCGCGAGGCGCGCGCGCGTGTTCGCGAGCCCGATACCGGGCGGTTTCCCGGGCGCGGCCGCGGCGGCGGAGGCCGCGAGCCCCGGACCGTCGTCCTCGACGGTCAGCACGAGCGTGCCGCCGTCGCGGCGCGCGTGGACCGCGACTCGGCTGGCGGCGGAGCTGCGCCCGAGTCCGTGACGGATCGCGTTCTCGACCACGGGCTGCAGGCACAGGTGCGGCACGAGCGCTTCGAGCAGTCCGTCGTCCGCGCCGATCTCGACGCGCAGACGGTCCTCGAACCGCACTTCCTCGATCGACAGGTAGAGCCGCAGGTACTCGAGCTCGCGGCGCAGCGGCACTTCGTGCGCGTGGATGTCGTCGAGCACGCAGCGCAGCAGGTCGGCGAGCCGGCCGAGCATGACCTCGGCCTGGGCGCCCTTTTCCTGCCGCACGAGCGACATGATCGCGTTGAGCGTGTTGAACAGGAAGTGCGGCTGCAGCTGCGCCTTGAGCGCGCTGAGCTGCGCCTCGGCGAGCTGGGAGTGCAGCTCGGCGGCGCGCAGTTCGAGCCGCGCGGCTTCCTGCCGGCGTTCGAGAAAGCGCTGGTAGTAGTTCCAGCCGGACTGCAGCACCAGCAGCGACCAGTACGTGAGCACGCTCTGGTGAAAGCCGATCACGAAGAGCAGCACGAAGGTGCCGATCGGCTCCTTCATCACGTTCGGGTACACGCGCAACTGCGGCAGGATCAGCGCCTGGATGCCCAGCTCGGTCACCGCGAAGATCACGCTGATCGCGGCGTGGACGAGCGCGGGCTTCACCCACCGCCGGCGGCTGAACGGAAAGCGCTTTCCCAGCCACAGGATGAGCGGCGTGAGCGCGGCGACGATCCACACTCCGACCAGCCACGCCACCAGCGCGTGCCACCGGGGGGTGGGATCGCGGTTCAGCGCCATCTGGACGAGGTTCTGGCTGGAATAGAAGAGCCCGAGCACCGTCCACGCCGCGAAGATGAGCAGCGTGTTGCGCACTGGGCGCGAGACGGGCAGGAAGTTCCGTGCGGTGGCGTTCACGCGGCCAGAGTAGCCGAAGGCGCGGTCCGGCCGCCCGGGGCGAGTGACGAACCGCCCCCGGGCGGTGACGAGCGGCCCGCGTGCACGCGTTTCGCCCGCCCTGTAGCCTGCCCCGCCATGCGCATCCTGCACTGGTTCCGCAAGGACCTCCGCCTCGACGACAACACCGCGCTGTCCGAAGCCGCGCACGACGGGGACGTGATCCCGTTCTACACGAGCGAGCCCGCGCTGCTCGGACGGCCCGACATGGCCGCGACGCGCGTGCGCTTCGCGCTCGATGCGCTCGCGGCGCTGGATGCCGCGGTCCGCGCGCACGGTTCGTCGCTCGCGCTCGCGCACGGTGACGCCGCGGCGACGGTCGTCGCGGCCGCGCGTGCCGCGCAGGCGGACGCCGTCTACTGGAACGACGAGTACGAGCCGGCGCTGCGCGTGCGCGACGACGCGGTCGAGGCGGCGCTGCGCACGGCGGGCGTGCGCGTGAAGCGCTTCCACGACCGGTTGATCGTCGCGCCCGGCGCGGCCCTCACGCAGCAGGGCGGACCGTTCTCGGTCTACACGCCGTTCCGCAAGGCGTGCGAGGCGCAGCCGGTGTCCGCGCCGCATCCGCCCGTGACGCGCTTCGCGACGCACGCGTTGCCGACGCCGAAGCTCGCGCCACTCGGCGCGCTCGGATTCGAGGAGCCCGCCGCCGCGCGCTGGCCGGGCGGCGAAGCCGAAGCGCGCGCGCGTCTCGCCGGCTTTCTTTCCGGCGGCGACGGCGGCAGCGCGCTCGCACGCTACGGCGACCAGCGCGACGTGCCGTCGGTGCGCGCGACGTCGTGTCTTTCGGCCGACCTCAAGTTCGGCACGATCGGCATCCGCCGGATCGTCGCCGAAGTGCGCGCCGCCGCGGCCGCGCAGCCGTCGCTGCGGGCGAGCGCGGACAAGTACGTGAGCGAGCTGCGCTGGCGCGACTTCTTCACGCACGTGCTGTGGCACTGGCCGCACGTCGAACGTGGCGCGTTCCGCCCCATGTACGACGCGCTCGCGTGGCGCGACGACGCGAAGCAGTTCGAAGCCTGGCAGCAGGGCCGCACGGGCTACCCGATCGTGGATGCCGGCACGCGCGAGCTGGTCGCGACCGGGATCATGCACAACCGCGTGCGCATGATCGTCGCGTCGTTCCTGACCAAGGACCTGCTCATGAACTGGCAGCTCGGCGAGCGCCACTTCATGAAGCACCTCGTCGACGGCGACCTCGCCGCGAACAACGGCGGCTGGCAGTGGGCCGCGGGCACGGGCACCGACGCCGCGCCCTACTTCCGCATCTTCAATCCCACGTCGCAGGGACTGCGTTTCGATCCCGACGGCGCGTACGTGAAGCGCTGGTGCCCGGAGCTGGCCGCCGTGCCCGCGTCGCACCTGCACGCCCCCGCGACGGCGCCGCCGCTGCTGCTCGCGGCCGCCGGGGTCACGCTCGGCGAGACGTATCCGTTCCCGATCGTGGATCACGCGGTGCAGCGCGAGGCGTGCCTCGCGATGTATCGCGCCGTGCGGCCGGACGTCGCCTGACGTGACCACCGCGCCGCTGCTCGCCTGGACGAGCGACCACATCACGCTGCCGCTGCCGCCTTCGCATCCGTTCCCGATCGAGAAGTACCGGATGTTGCGCGAGCAGCTGACGGCCGAAGGCGTGCTGCGCGACGAGCACGTCACGCGCTCCGACGAAGCGCCGATCGAGTGGCTGTGCGCCGTGCACGACGAAGGCTGGGTGCGCCGCGCGCTCGAAGGCGCGCTCGATGCCGCCGAGGTCCGCAAGCTCGGCCTGCCGTGGTCGCCGCAGCTCGCGTCGCGCGCGCGCGCGGCCGTGTTCGGCACCGTGCAGGCGGCACGCGCCGCGCTCGTACACGGCGTCGCGGGCAATCTCGCGGGCGGCACGCATCACGCGTATCGCGATCGCGGCGAAGCCTACTGCCTGTTCAACGATCTCGCGGTCGCGATCACGTTGCTGCGCGCCGAAGGTCGTGTGAAGCGGCCGTTCGTGCTCGACCTCGACGTGCACCAGGGCAACGGCACCGCGGCGATCTTCGCGGGTCGACCGGACGTCTTCACATATTCCCTGCACGCGCGCCACAACTATCCCATGCGAAAAGACACCAGCACGCTCGACGTCGAGCTGGACGACGGCGCGGGGGACGACGAAGTGCTCGCCGCGCTCGACGCGACGGTGCCCGCCGCGCTCGATCGGCACGCGCCGGATTTCGTGCTGTATCAATCGGGCGTCGACGCGCTGCACACCGACCGTCTCGGCCGGCTGCGCATGACGTACGAGGGACTCGCGGAGCGCGAACGGCGAGTATTCGGCTGGCTCGAGCGACGCGGCCTGTCCGTCGTGCTCACCATGGGCGGCGGCTACGGACGCCCGATCGAGACGTCCGTCGAGGCGAGCGCGCAGGTGTGGCGTGAGGCCCGCGCGTCACTTGCGAGGCGATCGAGAATGGCCGACGGAATCGCCTGAGGATGACGGTCGATTGGCGCGTGCGCCTCAATTCCCGGGCCGGGAAACCCCTCAGCCCTCGCTCGACCAGTCGGGCTTCCCGCCGGGCCACTCGGCTCCGGGCTCGAGCGCGATCCACTCGAACGCGTCTTCCCGCGACTCGAAGATGCGCAGCGTCTCGTCGGAAACGTTCGCGATCACCTGGTACATGCGCGCGAGTCCTTTGAGCACCAGCCGGTTCATGACGAACGCACGGCGCGCGCGCGCGTCGAACGAGCTGCGCACGGCGAGGGCGCGCACGCCTTCGGTCGTGAGGCTCACCTGCAAGACGTCGCGATAGTCCATGCACTGCGACATCATGGGATCGAAGCCCGGATGCGCCGTGATGCTCCGCTGGTGACCGAGCAGGTCCTCGTCGGTCAGATCGCCCCAGCATCGCGTGAACACGCAACGTCGAGCGGCGTCGATGTGGTATTCGCACGACATCGGAATCCATTCCTCCGTGGGCCACGACCAACCTGCGTGCCCCCCAGTCGCGCGTCAAGCCGAAAGCCACGCGCGCCGATGACGAACGCGTGATCGCGACCTCCGAATCCGCCATGCCGACGACGACGGCCGATACCCTGCGCGATCTCGCGAGCGCGCTGCCCGATTTCGCATTGGCGGTCGTTTGCCTGCTCGCCTGGATCGCACCCGAATCGCTCTCGCCCGGCGTCGTGCCGTGGATCCTGCTGACGATGCTCGTCGAGTTCGTCGTCGTGCACTCCGCGCCGTTCATGGGACTGCAGATCGTGAGCGAGCAACCGATCGGACGGAAGATCCGCAACGTCGTCTTCATCGGCGGCTTCTATTCGATCTTCCTGCTCGGCTTCTCGCTCGCGTTCCACGCGTGGTGGCCGTTCGTGTCGTTCTGGGCGCTGACCGCGAACCGGCTCACCGTGCTGTTGTTCCGTCAGGCGCGCGACGGACGCGCACACGACACGCTCAAGGCGAGCTGGGGCGCCGGCGCCGTCTGCTACCTGTTCGGCGTGTTCGTCACGACCGTGCTGCCGCTCCCGCGCCTGGGGCTCGACTCCGCGTTCGTCGCGTCGCTTCACCTGACGGGCGGCGGATTGTGGATCGACCAGCCGTGGCGCGTGCTCGCGTTCGGCGCGCTCTACTTCGGAGCGCTCGGCTTCTTCGAAGCCACGGGCTTCCGCGCGCTCGTCCCGAAACGCCCGAGCTGAAGCGCCGCGCCGTCCACGCCGTGGACGGTGGTTTTCCGGCGTCGCGCAGGACACCCGCGCGGGCCGCGTTCGCGCCCCGCCGTCCACCGCGGCGACACGTTCGTCACCCGCATGAACACTGCACGAAATGCTTGACGAGCGATTGGCGCGGACGCATGTTGCGCGCGCCCTGCCCCCGGGGAACCGATGGGAGGTGACGCACATGAAGCAGGGCCGATGGATCGTTTCGCTCGCGCTTGCCGCGATGCTCGCGACGGTCGCGCTGCCCGCCGCGCAGGCGGTGGCGGCGCCCCGCAAGAGCGCCGCGGCGACCGCGACGGCGAGCCCGAAGAAGAAGAGCTACGCCTTCCGCCAGTTCACCGGCGTGGTGAACGCTCTCGACGGGACCTCGCTGACGGTCGAGAAGACCGGCAAGCAGGCGAAGACGATGGTCTTCTCGAAGTTCGACGGCATGAAGACCACCGGTACGCTCGTCAAGGACGCCCGCGTGACGGTGTACTGGCGCGAGGAAGGCGGACGCCCCGTGGCGCACAAGGTCGTGGTGAAGGAAGCACCGCTCACCGCGGCACGCTGACGCACGGACGAGTCGCACACGCGAAGGGCCGGGCTCCGCGAGGAGCCCGGCCCTTCGTGTCGCCGCGAGGACATGCCGGTTTCGGGCGCTCCTCGCGCGGGTATGCTGCTCGCCGCCGCGTGACCGGAGTCCCCTCTCCGGCCGCAAGACCTCCGCAGCCCGACGGAACTCATGCCCCACTCCCACTCCGATCCCGCCGTCACCATTCGGCGCCTGCGCTGCCAGCTGAGCCTGCAGCGACTGCTGTCGCAGCGCCAGCCGCTCGAGACGCTCGGGCCGGCCGTGATCCGCGTCATCTGCGAATCGCTCGACTGGGACGCCGGCAGCCTCTGGATCATGAACGCCTCGACGGCGCTTCCGGAGCCGCATTCGTACTGGACCGCGGAAGACGACGGGCTGCTCCGCTTCGTGACCGAATCGGCGGGCTATCCGTTCCAGCCCGGCGCCGGCCTCCTCGGCCGCGTCTTCGCCACGCGCACGCCGCTGTGGATCGAGGACGTCACACGCGCGCCCGACTTCCGGCGCTCGGAGCTGGCGCGCGAAGTCGGCCTGCGCACCGCGTTCGCGTTCCCGATGCTGCTGAACGACCGCGTGCACGGTCTCGTCGAGATCTACGCGCGCGACGTCCGCGAAGCCGACGACGAGCTGCTCGAGATCGCCGAAGGCCTCGGCACGCAGTTCGGCCAGTACCTCGAGCACGCCGCCTTCGAGCAGTCGCTCCAGGATTTCGCGGACCGCCGCCGCCGGCTCGTGCGCATCGCCGAATCGCTGCGCGCGACGCTGTCGCCCGTGGACCTCACGCAGCTGCTCGCCGAGGGCCTCGAACGACTCGTGCCCTTCACCACGCTCGCGCTGTACGCGCAGGCCGGCGAACAGCTCGCGCCGCTCGTCATCCGCGGCATGGAGTGGCTCTCGACCGAAACGGAAGCGTGGGTGATTCCGGCGGACCAGGGCATCGCGGGATGGGTGATGCGCACGGGACAGGCCGTGATGGTGAACCACGCCGAGTCCGACGAGCGCACGCGCTACCCCGAAGGCGCGCAGGTGACGCTCGAACACCTCATGGCGTTCCCGCTGCTGCGCGAGGGCGCGGTGACGGGCGTGATCCTCATGAACCGGCTGCAGGATCCGCCCTTCTCGCACCACGAGTTCGATCTCGCGGAGTCGCTCATCGCGACGGCCTCGCAGGCGCTCGAGCAATCCCATCTCATCCGCCAGCTGCGCGCGGGCGAGGCGCGCAAGTCGGCGATCCTCGACTCGGCGCTCGACTGCGTGATCGTGACCGACGAGAACGGCGTCATCCTCGAGTTCAATCGAGCGGCGCAGGAGGCGTTCGGCTACGAACCCGTGGACGTCATCGGACGCGGGCTCACGGAGACGATCATTCCGGCCCGGCACGCACGCGCGCACGCGGAGGGACTGAATCGCCATCGCGAGACCGGCGAGGCGCGCGTGCTCGGCCGTCGCGTCGAACTCGACGCGCGTCGCGCCGACGGCAGCGAGTTCCCGATCGAAGTGAGCATCCAGGAAACGCGCGTCGGCGACCGCGTGCTCTACACCGCGAACCTGCGTGACATCACCGAACGGCGGCGCGAGCAGGAGGAACTCGTGCGCTCGCGCGACGTCGCGCACCGCTCGCTCGAGATGCGCAACGAGTTCTTCGCGCGCATGAGCCACGAGATCCGCACGCCGATGAACGGCGTCGTCGGGCTCACGCGACTGCTGCTCGGCCGCCCGCTCGACGAGGAATCGCGCGAGCTCGCGCAGCACCTCATCCATTCGTCCGAGCACCTGCTCACGATCGTGAACGACATTCTCGACCTGTCGTCCGTGGACGCGGGACGGCTCGTGCTGCATCCGGCGCCGTACACGATTCGCGACCTCGTCGAGGAATCACTCGCGGCGGTGCGGCCCGAGGCCGAGCGCAAGGACATCCAGTGCGGCGCACTCGTCGCGCCGGAAGTGCCCGAGGTCCTGCTCGTGGATCCCGTGCGCCTGCGCCAGGTGCTGCTCAACCTGATGTCGAACTCCGTGAAGTTCACCGATCACGGCGTCGTCGCGCTCGAGTGCCGCTGCATCGGCGCGCCGGGCGCCGAACGCCGGCTGCGGTTCGACGTGCGCGATTCCGGCCGCGGCATGAGCAAGGAGCGGCGCGAGCAGTTGTTCTCGGAAGAGGGCAGCGTGCCGCGCGATCCCGACGGCCCGTCCGGCGCCGGACTCGGATTCCAGATCGTGCGCCGCATCGTGCTCGCGATGGGCGGAGGGATCGAACTCACGAGCCAGCCCGGCCGCGGCACGCAGGTCGCCGTGACGCTCCCCTGCGTGGAAGCCGCGCCGCACCAGCGCCTGCGCCCGAGCGCCGGCGTCCTCACGACGAACGCGCTCGACGGACTTCGCGTGCTCGTCGTCGAGGACAACCCGATCAACCAGATCGTGGCGCAGAAGACGCTCGAAGGCTGGGGCGCGGCCGTCGTGCTCGCCGATCGTGGGAGCGTCGCGATCGCGAAACTCGAACAGGCGCCGGTGGACGTCGTGCTCATGGACATCCAGCTCATCGGCGAGGACGGCTTCACGGTGACGCGGGAGATCCGCGCGAACGCCGAACCGCGCATCGCCGCCGTGCCGATTCTCGCGATGACGGCGTCGGTGCTGCACGACGCGCGCGAACGCTGCCTCGAGGCCGGCATGAACGACTTCGTCATGAAGCCGTTCGATCCGGCCGACCTGCTGCGCAAACTGACGGCAGCCACCGGGCGTCCCGCGCCCAGTTCCGGCGCGCTCGGCAATCCGCTGCTGCGGCCGGGGGACTCGCACGTGATGCAAGTCATGCGCACGGGCACGACGATCGACATCGCCTACCTGCGCGAAGTCTCGCGCGGCAACGACGCGGTGCTGCTCCAGACGCTGCGCGTGTTCCTCGACATGCTGCCGGCGCGGCTCGCGCACCTGCGTGAGAGCGCGACCGCGGGCGACGCCGACGCGACGGCGCGCGCGGCGCACACGCTGCGCCCGTCGCTCAAGATGGTCGGCCTGACGACGCTCGAATCCGAGGCCGCGCGCCTCGAGTCCCCGGGTCTCGCGACGATCGGTCAGGCACAGGGCCAGCACATGGCCGAGCGCATCGAGCGCGAGGGACACTGGGCGCTGCTCGAGCTGCGCAAGCTCGTCGCGAAGCTCGAGTCGCGCGCGTCCGGCGAGGCGCCCGGCAAGCCGTGAACCCGGGGCCGCGCCGCGGTCACTCGGCCTTGAGCAGTCCGAGTTGCGCGAGCTTGCGATAGAGCGTCGCGCGTCCGAGCCCCAGGCGCTTCGCGGCGAGCGACACGTTGCCGTCGAGCTTGCGCAGCGCATGCTCGATCGCCCGCCGTTCGAGCTCCGCGATCGGCAGGATCTCGCCGTCGGCCGCCGGTGACGGCGTCGCGCCCGCGGCGTTCGCGGCGCTCTCCGCCGCCGCCACGCCTTCCTCCGGATCCGCGAGTCCCATGCTCGCGAGCACGAGCTTGGGCGGGAGCGCGTCCACGTGGATCGGCTTGCCGCGCGAGACGACGACCGCGCGCTGGATCACGTTCTCGAGTTCGCGGACGTTGCCCGGCCAGTCGTACCGGCACAGCACGTCGAGCGCGTCGCGCTCGATCGGCGCGACGTCGGTGCCCGCGCGCTTGTGCTTGCGCAGGAAGTGCCCGGCGAGCAGCGGAATGTCCTCGACGCGCTCGCGCAGGGGCGGCAGCGCGATCGGGAACACCATGATCCGGTAGTAGAGATCCTCGCGGAACAGTCCCTCGCGCACGCGGCGTTCGAGATCGCGGTGCGTCGCCGAGATGATGCGCACGTCCACGGGCACGTCCTTCGAGCCGCCGACGCGCTGCACCGTGCCCTCCTGCAGCACGCGCAGCAGGCGCGTCTGCGCGGACGCGCTCAGTTCGCCGACTTCGTCGAGGAACAGCGTGCCGCCGTTCGCCTGTTCGAAGCGGCCGCGGTGTGTGCTCACCGCGCCGGTGAACGCGCCCTTCTCGTGCCCGAAGAGTTCGCTCTCCTGGAGACTCTCGGGAATCGCGCCGCAGTTGAGCGCGACGAACGGCCCCTCGCGCCGCACGCCGTGGTAATGGATCGCGCGCGCGACGAGTTCCTTGCCCGTGCCGCTCTGCCCGGAGATGAACACGGAGATCGGCGCGTCGAGCACCTGCTGGATCTGGTCGAACACGAGCTGCAGCTTGTCGGACTTCCCGATGATCTCCTCGAACGGGAACTGGCCCTCGACCTCGCGCTGCAGGCGGTCGGCGCGATCCTGCAGGTCGGACTGACGGAGCGCGGACTGGATCGAGTAGAGCAGGTGCTCCTGGTCCACCGGCTTCACGAAGTAGTCGAACGGCTTGAGCTTCATGATGCCGATCGCGCGGCGCACGCTCTCCTGCGTCGAGATCACGATCACGGGCAGCTGCGGCCGGCGCTTGCGCACCTCGAGCATCACCTGCTCGCCGCCCATGTCGGGCAGCACGAGATCGAGGCACAGCACGCGCGGCGACGCGTCGGCCAGCGCGTCCAGCATCTCCTTGCCCGTTGCGAAGCATCGCACCGCGAATCCCGCGCTCGAGAGAATCGCCTTCATCACTTCCGTGATGATCGCGTCGTCGTCGAGCACGAACACTTCGGGCTCGGGGCCCTTGCGGGCGTCGGCGTTCGTCATGGGTTCGGACATGCGCACGAGTATGGTTCACGCGCGCGACGCGGGGCAACGCTCGCGCCCGGAACGGTGCGAGAAATCCTCCGGCCGGCGACGCGGATCGTGCAGGTGTCTCATATCGGGACTGGCCCCGGCCTTGCTTTGAAGTCCCGGCATGAACTCCTCACTCCTCAGCATCGGAACGCTGCAGATCGATCGCGTCACCATGCGCCAGGCGCTGCAGCGCATCGCTTCACTCGTCCACCATTCGTGGGGCGGCTACGTCGTCACCCCGAACGTCGATCACGTCGTCCTCGCGGAGCGCGACGAGCGCCTGCGTGAGGCCTATCGCCGCGCGAATCTCTCGCTCGCCGACGGCATGCCGCTCGTCTGGATGTCGCGGCTGCTCGGCGCCCCGCTTCCCGAGCGCGTCGCGGGCTCGGACCTGTTCGAACCGCTCATGGCGCTCGCCGCACGCGAAGGCTGGCCGGTGTTCTTCGTCGGCTCGACCGAAGCGAACAGTGTCGAGGCCTGCCGGCGGCTCACGCTGCAGCATCCGGGCCTTCGCATCGCCGGCCGCGACACGGGGCGCTGGAATCCCGACGGCGCCGAACCCGCGGAATCCGCGGCCGTCACGCAGGCGATCCGCGAGAGCGGCGCGCGCCTCGTGATCGTCGCGCTCGGCTGCCCCAAGCAGGAACTGTGGATGGCGCATCACGCCGACGCGCTCCGTCCCGCGGTCGCGCTCGGTCTCGGCGGCGTGCTCGACTTCACGTCGGGCGCCGTGGGCCGCGCCCCGCACTGGATGCGCCGCTCGGGCCTCGAGTGGGCGTACCGGCTGCTGCAGGAACCCGGCCGCCTCGCCCATCGCTACCTCGTGCAGGACATGCAGGTGCTTCCGATCTTCGCGCGCCAGCTCTGGCGCGGCGCCGAGCAGCCCGAATCGGGACCGGCCACCGCCTCACGCGTCCCGGAATGAGACTCACGGACACTTCTTCCCACAGGACCGACATGCGCACTCGTCCACTTCCCACCGTCCTGCTCGTCGGCACCGGCCCCATGGCCTGGGCCGTCGCCGAAGAGATCCGCCGTCACGGCAAGCAGGCCGTCGCCGGCACACTGTCCCTCGAGGGCGAACGCACGCACGCCGAACTCGGCGTGCCGGTGCTCGGCGGCGCGGAGTCGCTGCTCGAGCACCTGTGCACGCTCGCCATCGAAAAGGTCGTCATCGCCGCGGACGTCGCGACGCATCGCGACGAGATCCAGCGTGCGCTCGCGACGTGCGAGGAAGTCGGCGTCGCGTTCTCGGTGCCGGCGCATCCGTTCCGACTGACGCGCGCGTCGCACGCCGACGCGCACGTGGGCGACGACGGCTTCCTCCACTTCCAGACCTCGATCCAGCGTCCGCTGCAGTCGCGTCTCAAGCGAGCGCTCGACCTCGCCGCGTCCGCGGCGGGCCTGCTCGCGCTGAGCCCGCTGCTGATCGCGATCGCGGCGGCGATCAAGCTGGCGAGCCCCGGGCCGGTGCTGTTCCGCCAGGTGCGCGTCGGCCGTTTCGGCGCGCGCTTCGTGATGTACAAGTTCCGCTCGATGCGCGTGGACGCCGAGGCCCAGCTCGTGGGGCTGCGCGAGCGCAACGAGCAGGGCGGGCCTGTGTTCAAGATGCGCCGCGATCCGCGCGTCACGCCGATCGGCCGCATCCTCCGCCGCTTCTCGCTGGACGAACTGCCGCAGCTGTTCAACGTGCTGATCGGCGACATGTCGCTCGTCGGCCCGCGCCCGCCGCTTCCCGCGGAGGTCGCGCAGTACGAGCCGTGGCAGCGCCGCCGGCTGTCCGTGCGCCCCGGGCTCACGTGCATCTGGCAGGTCGAGGGGCGCAACGACATCGGCTTCCTCGAATGGATGTACCTCGACATGCTGTACGTGGACGAGTGGTCGTTCGCGGGTGACCTGCGCCTGCTGCTGCGCACGATTCCCGCGGTCGCGACCGGAAGGGGAGCGAGCTGACGTGAGCGCCTCCCTCGTTTCGACGCTCGCCGCGAAGGCCGAACGCGATCGCGACCTGCCCCTGCACGCCTTCGTGATGAAGGCGGGAAGCTACGCGCACTCGCTGGTCGCGGCGCGGCTGCACCTGCACGCGGTCACGTCGGTCGGCCCGCATGCACGCACCGTCGGCCGCCCGCGCATCGAGAACCTCGGCATCCTGCGCATCGGCTCGCACGTCCTGCTGCGCAGCACGCAGGTCGCGGTCGAGCTGTGCACCGGACCGCGCGGCATCCTCACGATCGGCGACGGCGTGCGCATCAACACGGGCACGTCGATCGCGGCGGAACGCCGCATCTCGATCGGCGATCACGTGCGCATCGGCCCGTTCGTGAACATCGTCGACACCGACTTCCACGACCTCCACGACCGCGCGAAGCGACCCCTGCCCCGCGAGGTGGTGATCGAGGATCACGTGTGGATCGGCGCGCGCGCGAGCATCCTGCGCGGCGTGCGCGTGGGCCGCGGCGCGGTGATCGCCGTGGGCGCGGTGGTGAACCGCGACGTCGAACCGTTCACCGTGGTCGGCGGCGTGCCCGCGAAGCCGATCGCGAAGATCGATCCCGCGCGTTTCCGGCCCGAGCGCCTCTCGTGAGCGCGGCCGGACTGACGGACGCTCCTTCCCTTTCGCGCCCCGCGGCGCCTTCGCTCTTCGCGGAGGCGCTGCGCGGCGCCGTGCAACTCGGCAGTTCGCTCGCCGGCGCCATGGCGATCGGGCTGTTCGTGCGCACGCTCGTGCCGCGCGCGCTCGGCCCCGCCGCGTTCGGTGAACTGCGCCTGGCCGAAAGCGCCGGCGACGTCGTGTTCGTCGCGCTCGGGCTCGGCGTGGACAGCGTCGTGCGCCGCGAGCTCGCCGTCGATCCGCGCAAGGGGCGCGACGTGCTGTGGGGACTGCTCGCGCTTCGCCTCGCGCTCGGACTGCTCGTCGTCGCGGGCGGCGCCGCCGTCATGGCCGCCACGCACCGCTCCGCGGCGGCGATCGTGCTGTTCGCCTGGATCGGCGCGACGCAGGTGTTCTCGGCGCTCGACAACACGTTCGCGGCCGTCGAGCACGCGAGCGGCCGCGTGGGCTGGATCGCGCGCGTGAACCTTTCCACGCGGCTCGTGTGGGCCGCGCTCGTGCTCGTCGCACTGCGCGTGCGCCCGGACGCGGCGCTGATCGCGGCGCTCGGGCTCGTCGCGGAACTGCTGCGCTTCGCGCTGCTCACGCGCCGCGGCGTCGCGAGCATCGGTGTCCCGGCGCGGCTTCGATTCGCGCCGGTCGGCGCCATGCTGCTCGCGGCCCTGCCGTTCTTCGTGAACCAGCTCGCGCATTCGCTCTACGCGCGCGCCGGCCACCTCGCGCTCGCGCGCCTCGGCGATGCGCTCGCGCTCGGCTGGTACGGCGCCGCGGCGAACCTCGCCGGGATCGCGCTGCTCGCGATGCCGCTGCTGTCGTGGGTGCTCGTGCCCGCGGCCGCGCGTGCGTTCGCGCGCTCCGAAGAAGCGCTCGGCGAGCTGACCGCCGCCGCGCTGCACCTCACGTTCCTCGGTTCGGCCGCCGCGGGACTGTTCGTCGGCTTCGCCGCTCCCACGCTCGTGACCGCGCTGTTCGGACCGGCGTTCGAAGGCGCGGTTCCGGCGGTGCGCATGCTCGCGGGCACCTTCGCGCTCGCGTCGCTCTCGACCATCGCGGCGATCGACCTGCTGCAGCGCGGGCGCATCCGCGCCGTGGCGGCGCTGTCGCTCGCGGGGCTCGCGCTCGCCGCCGCGCTCGCGCCGTTCGCGATCGCGCGCGGCGCCGCGTTCGGGTCCGCGGGAGCGGCCGCGGGCGCCGCGAGCACGCTGCTCGTCTCGGAGTGCGCGGTCGCCGCGATCCTGCTCGCGCTCGCCTGGCGGACGTCGTGGAACGCGTCGCTGCGCAAGGCGCTGCTCGCCGTGGCCGTCTCCGCGGCGATCGCGATCGGCGCCGGCCTCGCCTCTCCGCTCTCGAGCGGCCTCGTGCGCGGCGCCGTCGCGCTCGCCGTGTTCGCCGCCGTTCTCACGCTGCTGCGCGCATGGCCCGCCGCGGCCATCGCCGAAGTTCGCTCGCTCGTTCGCTCCCGGAGGACGCATGTCCCGTCCGTCTGATCGTCTGCTTCGCTTCGCGCTTCTCGCCCTGCTCACGCTTCCGCTCGCCGGCTGCGGCGCGTCGCTCGGCGCCTACGTTCCCGTGGGCCAGCTGCCGCCGCCCGCCGCCACCGCGCAGACGATCGAGCCCGGCGACCTCGTGTCCGTGAACGTGTGGAACGCCGAGCGCATGGCGACGCGCCAGCGCGTGCTCGACGACGGCACCGTGTCGCTCTTCTTCCTCGACCGCGTGATGGTCGCGGGCAAGACGACGTCCGAGGTCGCGGCGGACGTCACCGCGCGCATCGGCGACGTGGTGAAGTCGCCGCAGGTCAACGTGGTGATCGAGGAAGTCGCCGGCCACACGCTGTCGGTGATGGGAGAAGTGCAGCACCCCGGCACCGTCTCGGTGCTGCGCGCCGCCGGCGTGCTCGACGCGCTCGCCGCGGCCGGAGGGCTCACGCCGTTCGCGCACCGCGACCGCATCTTCGTCCTGCGCCAGCGCCCCGAGCCGCTGCGCGTGCGCGTGCGGTACGAAGAACTCGTGCACGGCGATCCCGCCGCGATCGGCTTCCGGCTGCGCGCCGGGGACGTGGTCGTCGTCGAATGAGTCTCCGTGGCGCGCGTGGGCAGGCTCTCGTGCTCGCGCTGTGCCTGGCCGCGTTCGCGCCGCACGCGCGGGGCGCGCAGGCCGCTCCGGCGCTCGCGCCGTCGTGGTCGGCGTGGTCGCGCACGTCGCACGCGCCCGCCGCGACCGAGTGGCGCTGGGACGCGCTGCGATCGCGCGAGTGGCGCATCGCGGGCGGCACGGCCACGGCGCGCCTCACGCCCGCGCTGCGCTTCGAGCCCGGCACGCACTCGCTGCTCGCGCGCGGGAGCGCCGAAGCGCGCTTCGCGGGCCGCGACGACGCGCGCACGGTGACGGCGTGCGGAGTCTCCGCGGCGTTCGAACCCCTCGGCGCCGCCGATGCCGCCACGGGCGATTCGCTCGTGCTGGCGGGCCGCGAGGGCGAGCGTGCCTCCGCGTTGCGCGACTCGCGCCGGGCGGGCGCCGCGTTCGAGCTGCGGCACGCCCGATCGCGGCGCGAGGCCCTGCTCCTGAGCGCCGATGCTCGGCGGACCGTGACGACCGGGGCGGCGGGCTCGGCCTCCACCCAGCAGGCGGCGTCGCTCGCCCACCGGTATCGCGTGTCTCGAATCGGGACTGTCGAGACGTCCGCGGCGTGGGTGCGGAGCACGGCCGACGCCGCGGGCTCGAGCGCGCGCCTCGCGACGGGCGCGACGTTCGCGCGCCCAGCGGGCGGCCGCTGGTCGGTGCGCGCGGGCGCGGCGTGGGGCGGCGCGAACGGCCCGCGGCCGCTGGCCGGAGCGGCGTTCGAACGTGCGCGTGGAACGCGTCCCGGGGCCTGGAGCTGGCGCGCCGGAATCGCATTCGCGCCGCGGCCCGCGCGGCCGGAAGCCGCTTCGCCCTCGCTGCTCGAGGCCGAGTGCCGGGCGCGTGTGACGGGCCGGTCGGGCTTCGCCTTCTCGTGCGCGGCGGCGGCCGGGCGCGAGTCCGGCGCTTCCTCCGGAGGCGCCACGCGCGTGCGGTTCGAGTCCGCGATCGCCGGCCCGGCGCCCGGCGGAACGCTCGCGCTTTCGGTCGCGGGCGAGCGCGCGACGGGCGGTTCGTCGCTGGCACGCGAGGTGCAGAAGGAGGTCCGTGTCGGCATCCGCTGGACACCGCTCACCCGGGAACACTGACCCATGCAGAAGGCCCTACTCATCTCCGTGCTCGTCGCCACCTTCGCCATTCCCGTCGCCGGTCTGCAGCAGGACCCGGGCGACGAACGCTGGAAGCGCCTCGTCGCGCGCTTCGGGATCTTCGTCGCGCTGTACGCCTTCGCCCTGATCTACGTGTACCCGAGGCTTTCGTGAACGCGGCCCCCACCCGGCGCCCGGTCGCGCTCGTCGTGGACGACGCGCCCGAGCTGTCGCTGCTGCTCGGCTTCTTCCTCACGCAGTCGGGCTTCGACGTGCGCTCGGTGGCCGACGGAGAATCCGCGCTGGTCGAAGCCGAGCGCTCGCATCCCGACCTCGTCTGCCTCGACCTCATGCTGCCGCGCATGTGCGGCCTCGAAGTGTGCGAGCGGTTGCGCGCCCAGCACGCGACGGCGCGGAGCCTCGTCGTGATCACGTCCGCGCGGCGCTCCCTCGCCGACCGCGCCGACGCGATGCGCGCGGGCGCGGACGCGTTCCTGTCCAAGCCCGTCGAACTGCTCGAACTGTCCGCGATCATCGAGCGCGTGCGTGCCGGGGAGCGGCATGCGTCCTGACGCCTCCGAGTCCGCGGCGCCCGAGGCGCCGCTCGTGCGCGTGGACGTCGAGACGCTTCGGCGTGGCGTGGAGTTCGTGCGCCATGCGGTGACGCGCCGCTGGCTCGAAGCCGCCGCGTGCGTGCTCGTGTTCGTCGCGGCCGGCGTCGCCGCGGCGATCCTGCTGCCGCGCAGCTACAGCGCGCAGACGCGGCTCGTGCTCAAGAAGAACTACCTCATGCCCGCGCTCGCGCATCCCGGGCGCGCGGTGCCGTTCGGCGCCGAGGCGCCGGAGCAGTCCGCCGTCGAACTCGTGCAGCAGCGGGCGACGCTCGTGGCGATCGTGCGGTCGGCGCATCTGCTCGAAAGCTGGGACCGTCACCGCGCGCCGTGGATGAAGCTCAAGGACTCGCTGCGCGAACGGCTCAAGGGGCCGATGACGCGCGAGCAAAGGGAAGAAGCGCTCGCGGACCTGCTCTCGAAGCACCTGCGCGCCACGACCCAGAGCGAAGTGCTCACGATCCGGGCGACGTGGTCCGACCCCGCGACCACGCTGCGCATCGTCGAGCAGGCGCAGCACGAGTTCCTCGAGACGCGCCGCCGTCTCGACGTGCAGAGCATCCGCGAGGCGCAGGAGATCCTGCAGGCGACCACGACGCAGCTCGGCACGCAGCTCGAGGAGCGCGTGCTCGCGCTGCGCCAGGCGCGTGCGCGCGCCGCCGGCCTCGCCGCACCCGAGGCGCACGCGGCCCGCGCTCGCGAGAGCGACGACCTTTCGGACATGTACGCGCGGCTCGTCGAGAAGCGGCGCGCCCGCGAGGAACTGCAGCGCCAGCGCCGCGAAGGCGTCGCGCGGCTCCGCATGGAGCTTTCGCAGCAGGAGGCGCTGCTCGGCGACCGCAATCCCGATCTCCAGCGCACGCGCGCCGCGCTCGAGCAGCTCGAGCAGGGCGACGCGAACGACGACGCGCTCATGGACGAAGAGCGCCGCATGGAACGCGAGTACGTCCGGCGCGGCGGCGACTCCGAGCTGCTCTCGGACGGACCGTCCGATCCGCTCGCCGGAACGACGACGGCGCGGCCCGACGACGACGAACAGGTCGTCTACGCGCGCGCGCTGCTGCGCATGGACGTCGACAAGTACCAGGACCTGCACGCGCGCATGGTCGACGCGCAGCTCGAAGCCGCGACGGCGGCGGCGGCGTTTCCCTACCGTTACCTCGTGGTGCGGCCCGCGGAGTATCCGCGCGAGCCGGATTCCCCCGACACCACGATGGTCGTGGCCGGCGCGCTGTTCGCCGGCCTCGCGGCCGGGATCGCCGTCGCCACCGCGCGCGAATGGCACGCACGGCACGGCCGCACGCCGGCCGCGCACGCGATCACGCTCGGCGCCGCGGCGCCGGAGCTTCCCGCCGGGGCCACGGCGTGAGCGAGTCGTACCGCCGCGCGCGTTTCGGACTGCGCCTGCTCTGGCCCTGCGTGGGCGCGTCGCTGGCGCTGACCGTGCTCGGCCTGGGGCCGGCTTCGGTCGCGCCGCTCGCCGTCTTCGCGCTGCTCGTGTTCGTCGCGTGCGCGCCGCTCGAGTGGAGCGCGCTCGGACTGCTCGCCGTCGCGCTTCTCGTCGACAATCCCGGCGAGCGCCCCATGGAAGGCAAATGGGAGTCGCCGCTGCTGCCGCTCGGCGACCTGCTCTACAACAACCTCAACAAGGTGACCGGCATCGAGGCGCTGCGCTTCTCGCTGCTCGAGGCCGCGATCGGCGTGCTGCTCGTGGTCGCGATCGCGCGCCGCGTGCACGGCGACCGGATCGACGAGCCCACGGGAACGCGCACGCCGCGCCATCCCATGCGCGGCTCGTGGGCGCTCATGCTCGGCGCGATCGTCGCGCTCGAAATGTGGGGACTCGCGCGGCACGGCGACTTCAAGAACTCGCTGTGGCAGTTCCGCCAGCTCATCTGGATGCCGGCGCTCGGCGTGCTCTTCGGCTACTCGCTCAAGTCGGCGGCGTCGCGCGTCGCGCTCGTGCGCATCGTGCTCGCGGTCGCGTGCGTGCGCGCGCTGCTCGGGATCTGGTTCCACTTCGCGATCTGCGTGCCGCAGGACATCGTCACGGAGTACGCGACGACGCATTCGGACGCGATCCTCGCGACGGTCGCGATCCTGCTCGGCCTCGTGCTGCTCGTCGCGCAGCCGTGCCCCGAGCACACGTGGCTGAACGCGGTCGTGCAGCCGATCGTCGTGCTCGGCATGCTCGTGAACGACCGCCGCATCGCGTTCGTCGGCATCGCCGGCGGCATCGCCGCGCTCGTGCTGCTCTCGCCGCCCGCGCTGCAGCGCAAGCTCAAGCGCGCGTCGCTCCTGCTCGCGCCCGTGATCGCGCTCTACGTGGGCGTGGGCTGGTTCGTGGACTCGCCGGTGTTCGGACCCGTCGCCACGCTGCGCTCGGTGATCACGCAGGACGACGATTCGAGCAAGACGCGCGACATCGAGAACTTCAACCTGATCCAGACGCTCAAGCGCCAGCCGCTCTTCGGCTCGGGCTTCGGCCACGAGTACATCGAGTTCGTGCAGGCGAACCGCGTGGACCAGATCTTCGCGCAGTACCGGTTCATCGCGCACAACAGCGTGCTCTGGCTGCTGTCGCTGTCCGGCATCGCGGGCTTCACGCTCGTGTGGCAGGCGTTCGCCGTGTCCGCTTCCGTCGCGTTGCGTGCGTTCCGCGCCGCGCGCGTTCCCATGGACCGCGTCGCGGCGTTCGGCGCCGTCGCCGCGCTGTGCGCGTTCATCGTCCAGGCGTGGGGCGACATGGGCCTGCAGAGCTGGATGGGCACGCTGCTGCTCACCGCCTTCGTCGGGGCCGCCGGCGCCCTGTCCGTTCCTCCCGCACCGGAGCACTCCTTCGCATGAACATCGTCTCGATCGCGCTCACGCTCGCCGCCGCTCCGCCGCTCGCCGCGTCGGCCTACCTCGCCGCGCTCACCGCGCTCTCCGCGAAGCGT
This sequence comes from Candidatus Eiseniibacteriota bacterium, assembly GCA_016710095.1. GTDB lineage: Bacteria > Eisenbacteria > RBG-16-71-46 > RBG-16-71-46 > RBG-16-71-46 > CAIXRL01. The sequence continues at coordinate 101,527 of JADJLL010000008.1, forward strand.
GCGCCGGGTGCGGTGTCGCACGGCCTGCGCTGGGTCGTGCTCGTGCCCGCGCACGACGAAGCGGCCGGCATCGGCGCGACGCTCGCCGGACTCGAACGCCTGCGCTACCCGCGCGAGGACTTCCGCGTGCGCGTGATCGCGGACAACTGCACGGACGCGACCGCGGCGATCGCGCGCGCGGCCGGAGCCGAAGTGCACGAACGCTTCGATCCGGTCGCACGCGGCAAGGGCCACGCGCTGCGCGCCGCGATCGCGCGGCTGCTCGCGGAACCCGAATGCACGTGGGACGCGCTCGCGGTGATCGACGCGGACACCGAAGTCGATCCCGGCCTGCTCGCGCAGTGCACTGCGCGGCTCGAGGACGGCGAAGAAGCGCTGCAGGTCGCGTACCTGCCCCGCCGCCACGCGAACGGCGCCGGAGGCGCCGAAAGCCCGGGCCACCGCGCGCGTCGCGTGGCGCTCACCGCGTTCCACGTCGTGCGCTCGCGCGGCCGCGAAGCGCTGCTGCTGTCGGCCGGACTGCGCGGCAACGGCATGGCGTTCTCGCGCGCGTGCCTCGCCGCGCACCCGCACGATGCGGCCGGCCGCACCGAGGACGTCGAGTACGGTCTGCAGCTCGGCCTCGCCGGCGTGCGCGTCGGCTACGTCGACGGCACCGCCGTGTGGGGCGACATGCCCGCGGACGGCGAAGCGTCGCGCGTGCAGCGCTCGCGCTGGGTGGGCGGGCGCTTCGACCTGCTGCGGCGCGAAGCGCCGAAGCTCGCACGCCGCCTGTTCACGCGCCCCGATCCCATCGTGGCGGACCTGCTCGCCGACCTGCTCGTCCCGCCGCTGTCGCTGCTGCTCGGCACGCTCGCCCTCGGCACGGCGCTCGCCGCCGCATGGGCTTTCGCGAGCGGCGACGCGATGCCGCTCGTGTGCTGGATGATCGCCTCGGCGTTCGCCGCGCTGCACGCGCTGCGCGCGATGGCGGTCTCCGGAGATCTCGCTTCGCCCGCCGCGCTGCTGCGCGCGCTCCCCGATCACGTGTTCCGTCAGTGCGCCGTCGCCTTCGACCGGCGCAACCACCACGCGCGCGCCTGGGTGCGCACGCCGAGAGAGGAAGCCCGATGACGATCGTCTGGGAAGACGCCGTACACCTCGCGCGCGCCGCGCGACGCGAAGGCACCACGCGCGACGCGTTCCGCATGTTGCGCACGGACGCCTGGTTCCTGCTGGCGCTGTTCCGCATGAGGCGCGCCTGCCTGAAGCTGCGCATTCCCGTGCTCAACCGCGTGCTGCGGCTCATGCAGATGGTCTTCGGCGGCATCGAGCTCGGCAACGACATCGTGCTCGGGCGCGGCGTCTACCTCGTGCACTCGCTCGGCACCGTGATCGGCGGCCGCGCGGTGGTCGGTGACCGCGTGCGGTTCCTCGGGAACAACACGGTGGGTACCGCGCGTGACAACGGCCATCCGGTGATCGAAGACGACGTCGAGGTCGGCTGCGGCGCGCGCATCCTCGGCCCCGTGCGCGTCGGACGCGGCGCCGTGATCGGCGCGAACGCCGTCGTGCTCTCCGACGTGCCCGCGTACGCGGTGGCGGTCGGAGCGCCCGCGCGCGTCGTCGGCTTCGCGAAGCACGCGCCGCAGGCGACGCCCGCACCGGCGACGGAACGGAGGGTGATCGCGTGATCGCGACCGAGAACGGCATGCCGCTTTCCGCCCGCTCCATCGAGATCAGCGTGGTCGTCGCGACGCACGGACGGCCGACGTCGATCCTCGCGCTCGCCGCGCAGCTCGCGAGCCAGACGTTTCCGTGCGAACGCTACGAGCTCGTCGTCGTGGACGACCATTCGCCCGTGCCGGTGGACGCGTTCGCGCTCGCGCGGCTGGGACCGCGCCACACGCGCCTGCTGCGCACGCCGCGCGTGCTCCGTCAGGGCGGCGCGCGCGACATGGGCATCCGGATCGCGCGCGGCCGCTGGATCGTCGTGCTCGACGACGACATGCAGGTCCACACGGACTTCCTCGCGCGCCATCGCGCGCTGCACGGCGAGCGCGAGGACGTCGTCGCGCTCGGCGACATCCGGCCCGCCGAGGCGATCGCGACGATGCCGTTGTTCGAACGCTGGCACGCGCGGCAGCTCGAGCGCTGGCAGCAGGACGTGCGCTCGGGTGCGGTGCGTCCGCGCGGCGTGCACCTGTGCACGGGCAACGTGAGCTTCTCCCTCGCGGCCTACCTGCGCGCCGGCGGCTTCGATGCGACGCTGCTGCGTTCGGAGGACCGCGACCTCGGCATTCGTCTCGAGCGCCTCGGCGCTTCGTTCGTGTTCGCGGACGGCGTCGTGTCGGTGCACGCGTCGGATCATCGCGACCTGAATGCGTGGAAGACGCGCGCGCGGCTGTACGGTCACGCCGATCTCCGGATCGCCCGCCGTCACCGCGACGTGCCGAACACGCACCCGTGGCGATTCTGGGCGCTCGTGCACCCGCTCTCGCGCCCCGTGCTCGGCGCGGTGCTGCGCCTGCCCGCGCTCGGCCGCGTCGTGTCGGGCGTGGCGTTCGCCTGCGCGCACGCGCTGGATCGCATGGGCAAGCCGGCGCTCGCGCTGCATTGCACGGCGATGAGCTTCGCGGCGGAGTACTTCGCGGGCTATCGCGAGGAATGCGGCGAGTGGAGCGCGTTGTGCGCGGAGTCCCGTCTCGCCGAGGGCGCCGAGGGCGCCGAGGGCGGTGCGGCGCGCGCGAGCGCGTGGCGCGGGTTCGCGCACGCCGTGCGCGCCGACCACGACTCGCTGCGCCGGTACCGCGAGCGCTATCACGGCGAACGCGTGAGCGCGGGCCGGCTGCCGGCCGACCTCGTGCGCAAGGTCGGACTGCAGATGCTCTTCTGGGTGCGCGTCATGCAGGCGCTGCATCATCGCCGCCTCCCGCTGCTGCCGATGCTCGTCTCGCGCGCGATCCGTCACCTGTACGGCGCCGAGATCCACTGGGCCGCGCGGATCGAGCCCGGCATCTCGATCGTGCACGGCACCGGGCTGGTCGTGAGCCACGCCGCGCGCGTCGAGGCGGGCTGCATCCTGTTCCAGGGCGTCACGCTCGGCGAGAACGTCGATCCCGAGACGGGCGAGGTCGGCGCGCCGCACCTGCGCCCCGACGTGCACGTCGGACCGAACGCCGTGCTGCTCGGCCCGATCGTCGTGGGCGCGCGCAGCAAGGTCGCGGCGTGCACGCTGCTCATGCGCAGGGCGGGGCGTGCGCCGAGGCAGGGGCGAGCCGCGTAGGCGCGGCCGCGCGGAGAGTCCGCGCGGAGGTGCGCGCGGGCGCGGGCGCCGCCCCCCCCGCGCCGGGGCCGGCTCGCTGCGCCGCGGCGCGTCACGGCCAGCCGCCGCGCGCGAGCGGAAACACGCGGCCGGCGCCGGCGGCGCGCTGACCGCGCGCTTCAGGCGCGCCCGGGCGGATCGCCCCGCGCTGGCGCGCGCCGACCGCCCGCGCGTCGGGTAGCTTCCCGCGTTCCCACCACGGGAACGCGGGGGGGCCGGGGGGCGGGGGGGGGGGGGGGGGGGGGCCCCGCGGGGGGGGGGGGGGGGGGCCCCGGGGGGGGGCGCGGGGGGGGCGGGGGCGGGGCGGCGGGGCCGGGGGCCCGGGCCGGGGGGGGGGCCGCCGGCGCGGGGGGGCGGGGGGGGGGGGGGGGGGGGGGGGGCCCCGGGGGCGGGGGGGGGGGGGGGCCCCCCGCCCGGGGGGGGGGGGCGGGGGGCGGGGCCGGGCGGCGGTGGGGGGGGGGGGGGGCGGGGCGGGGGGGGGGGGGGGCCGCGCCGCGGACGCGTCGAAGCCGCCGGCGGCCCGTGACGCGCCACCTCCCGATGGAGCCCCACATGCGCTGCCTCCGCGCTCTTCTGACGTTCGCCGCACTCTCCGCCGCCGTCGTCGCGTTCGTGCCCGCCTCCGACGCCCTGCCGATCTTCGCGCAGCGTTACGGCGGCAGCTGCCGCCGCTGCCACGGTCCGTTCCCGCGCCTCACCGAAGCGGGCGAAGCGTTCGCCGCGAACGGATTCCGCCGTCACGGCGAGGAGCCGCGCGACACGATCGCCACCACCGACGACCTGCTCGTGCTCGGCCGCTCGCTGCCGCTGTCCGTGCGGTTCGAGTCGAACGTCACGTGGCAGGGCGGCGACGGGTATTCGCCGCGCACGGACTTCCAGACGCCGTACGCGCTCAAGCTCATCTCGAGCGCGGCGCTGTCGAAGGACCTGTCGTACTACTTCTACTTCTACTTCTTCGAGCACGGCGAAATCGGCGTCGAGGACGCGTTCGTCCAGTGGAACGATCTCGGCGGAAAGCCGATCGATCTCGTCCTCGGCCAGTTCCAGGTGTCCGATCCGCTGTTCAAGCGCGAGCTGCGGCTCGAGCTCGAGGACTACGCGATCTATCGCGCGCGCATCGGCGACACGCGCGCCGACCTCACGTACGACCGCGGCGTGCTCGCGACCTGGTCGCCGTCGCGATTCGAGTTCGCCGCGGCGGTCGTGAACGGCACGGGCAAGCGCGCCGCGGACGACGGCGAACGCTTCGACACCGACGCGCCGAAGAACGTGCTCGGCCGCGCGTCGTACACGCCCGCGCTCGGCATGCGCGTGGGCGGAATGGTGTTCGGCGGCTGGGAAGACGGCGACCGCGGCGACGGCGTCGTGCGCGCGGACGTGCGCATGGCCGGCGTCGACGCGACGCTCTCGCACGGCGCGCTCGAGCTGAACGGGCAGTGGATCCGCCGCACGGACCGGCACTCGACGTTCGAACTCGGCACGCCCGAGGCGACGACGGACGGCGGCTTCGTCGAGGCGATCTGGGCGCCGGCCGAGAGCCGCTGGTACGGCTACGGCCTGTGGAACCGCATGGAGTGCGACCAGCCGCTGCTCGACGCGCGGCTCGGCGGACCCGAGAACCTCACGCGCTGGCAGACGTGGAGCGCCGGCGCGGGCTATCTGCTGCAGCGCAACGTCCGCCTGCAGGGCGAGGCCGGCTGGGACACGGAGTCCGAAGCCGCGCGTCTCGCGTTCACGTTCGTGACCGCGTTCTAGCCGCGGCCGCGGCGGAACCTTCGCGGCGCGTCCTCTTCGGAGGGCGCGCCGCTCCGCTTTTCCGCCGCCGCGTTTGCCGGTTACTGTCCGCCGCGTCCGGCCCTTCTTCACTTTCCCGACGGAGCTCCCCGATGCGCCGATTCACCCTGTCCGCGCTCGCCGCGGCCGCTCTGCTCGCGCTTCCCGCGACCGGAGCGCACGCCGCCTCGTTCTCGCTCGAGCACGCGCTCACGCTGCGCACGTTCCAGGGACTCGAATGGTCCGCGGACGGCATGCGGCTCGCGTTCGTCGTGACCCAGCCCGACACGGCCGAGAACACGACGCAGCAGGACGTGTGGATGTGGGACGCGCGCACGAACCGCACGCGGCAGCTGACGCGCTTCGCGAAGAACGACTACGCGCCCCAGTTCTCCGCGGGCGGCGACACGATCGCGTTCCTGAGCGCGCGCGGCACGGGGGACGACGTACGCCCCGCGATCTGGTTCCTGCCGCTCGACGGCGGCGAGCCGTTCCCGTTCGGCAACTATCCCGAATCGGTCGGCGAGATCGCCTGGTCGCCCGACGGCCGCACGATCGCGTACACGCAGCTCGACACGCTGAGCCGGCAGGTGCGCGAGTGGCGAAAGAAGAAGTGGGACCACGTCGTCGAGGACGAGCAGCTGCAGTTCAACCACCTGTGGGTCGTGGACGTCGCGAGCGGCCACAAGAAGCGCCTCACGTCGGGCTCCTTCCACGTGTCGAACCCGCGCTGGTCGCCCGACTCGCGCTCGATCGCGGTGCTCACGAGCCCGACGGGCCGCCCGGACGACGGCAACGCCACCGACCTGGGCATCGTGAACGCGTCGAACGGCATGACGCGCACGCTCGGCGTGATGACCGGCAACCACGTCACGTGGTCGCCCGACGGCAAGTACGTCGCGTGGGCCGCGATGTCCGACCGCACGAAGTTCGTGGCGAAGTCCGACCTCTGGGTCGCGCTCGCTTCGCCGCCCTCGCCCGCCGCGGGCGCGCCGCGCAACCTGACCGCCTCGTTCGACGAGGACGCGTACGAGCCGGCGTTCTCCGCGAACTCCGACACGCTCTTCTTTCACGCCGCGATCCGCACGTCGTCGGTCGTCGCGTCGGTGCCCGTCGCGGGCGGCGCGGTCACGCTCGGCGCCGATCGCGACGGCGAAGCGATGCCGATGCAGGCGTCCGGCGCGCGCGTCGCGTGGGTGCAGTCGAGCCGCAACGCCGCGGCGGAAGTCTGGGTCGCGGAGCACGCGAACCTCGAAGGGCGCCCGGTCACCGCGGTGAACGCCGCGATCTCGAAGCTCACGCTCGCGAACACGCGCGTCGTGCGCTGGACGAGCACCGACAGCGTCACGGTCGAAGGCGTGCTCGTGCGCCCCGTGACCGCGTGGGACAACGTCCCGATGAAGACGCTCGTGCTGCTGCACGGCGGACCGTACGGCACGCGCTACGGGCTCGGCTTCCAGCCGTACGCGCAGTACTTCGCCGCGCGCGGCTACCAGGTGTTCCTGCCCAACTTCCGCTCGAGCGGCGGCTACGGCACGAAGTTCATGGTGCGCGAGCGCGCCGACTGGGGCGGTCAGGACTGGCGCGACGTGAACGCCGGACTCGACAGCCTCGTGAAGTGGAAGCTCGCCGATCCCGAGCGGCTCGCGAGCATGGGTCACTCGTACGGCGGCTATCTCACCGCGTGGGCGATCACGCAGACGAACCGCTTCGACGCCGCGATCGTGAGCGCCGGCGCGACCGACCTTGCCGCACTGTGGGGCCAGAGCGACACGCACCGCTATCGCGCGTTCGAGTTCGGCGGCGAGCCGTGGAAGACGTTCGACGAGTGGCGCGCGTCGAGCCCGCTCGCCTACATCCAGAACGTGAAGACGCCGACGCTCGTGCTGAACGGCGAAGCCGACCAGCGCATTCCGTACCCGCAGGCGCAGGTCACGTACCAGTCGCTCAAGGCGCTCGGCGTCCCGACGGAGTTCGTGCACTACCCGCGCGAGCCGCACGGCCTGCGCGAGCCGCACCACCGCGCCGACTGGCTCGTGCGCATGAGCGACTGGCTCGATCGGTGGGTGAAGTGAGCCCGCTCTTCGCGCGCATCGTGCGCTTCGCGATCGTGTTCGCGGTGATCGGCCTGTTCGCGTCGTACGTGTGGCCGACCGAGTATCGCTACGACCACATGACCGTGGACGGCAACATCGTGCCCGTCCGCATTCATCGCATCACGGGCGAGGCCGACATGCTCGTGCCCGACGACGGTTGGATTCCCGTCGAGGCGCCGCAGGACGGCTCGTCCGCCGAACCCACACCGCAGAGAAGCTGAGGCCGCCATGCACGCCGCGCCGCTGACCCGACTCGAGAAGCTGCGATTCACGTTCGGACCCGACGCGGCGCGCGAGAAGCGGCGCCTGTTCGCGAGCCTCGGCCGCGCGCGCTTCTCGAGCGCGCGCGAGCTGTCGCGCCTTCACGAAGCGCTCGTGTACACGCGCGCGTATCCCGACGACGAAGCGACGCTCGCGCTCGTCGAGCGCCTGCTGCGCGGCTTCGCGCAGCGCGCCGACCTGATCGCGCTGCGCGGCAAGCTCGAGGACAGCGGCATCGCGGGCACCGACGTGCGCTTCCGCTTCTTCGCCGCGACGGCGCTGCGCCTGGCGACGCGCTTTCCCGAGCGCCTCACGTACGACTGGGCGCGCATGGACGACACCGCGCGACTGGAAGAGCTGCTGCCGCTGCTCGCGGCGCACGGCGAGACGCCGGGCATGGACGAGTACGACCTGGGCCTGCGCGGCTGGCTCGACCGCATGCGCGGGCCACGCACCGGCGACGCCGCGTTCGTGACGACGCGCCTCGCCGCGCGCGTGCGCGACGCGCAGCTGTTCGAGAAGCTCCACGACGGCGTGGACGCGGCGATGACGCTCGCGTGGGGACCCGGCGGACCGTCGCGCACGAACGCGCGCTGGCTGGACGCGCCCGTCACGTTCCAGCGCGGTCCTCTGCGCAAGGGACGCCCCGACCTGCGCGAGGAACTCTCGCGTCCGCCCGTCGCGATCACGCCGCTGTCGCGCCGCGACGGCGAGTGCGTGCTGGGCATGTGCATGGAGGCGATGGTCACGCGCAGCCGCGACCTCGACGTGTTCGCGTACGGCGACCCGAACGACGTGCGGATGGTGGACTGCGGCGACGGCCTGCAGTTCGCGTGCGTCGGCGCGCTGCCGTCGCGACGGCTGCTGCTCGAGAGCGTGTACGGCATGCTCACGCTCAAGAACGGCGTGCCCACGGGCTACGTGCTCACGAGCGCGCTCTTCGGCTCGGCCGAGATCGCCTACAACGTGTTCGAGACCTATCGCGGCGGCGAGGCCGGCGCGGTGTACGGCCGCGTGCTCGCGATGACGAAGGCGCTGTTCGGCGTGGACAGCTTCACGGTCTATCCCTACCAGCTCGGCGGCGCGGGCAACGAAGAAGGCCTCGCGAGCGGCGCGTGGTGGTTCTACCGCAAGCTCGGCTTCTCGCCGCGCGACCGCGCCGCGCGCGCGCTCGTGCGCCGCGAGGAAGCGCGCATGGCGAAGCACCCCGAGCATCGCTCGAGCCGCGCGACGCTCATGACGCTCGGCGAGTCGAACGTGTACTGGCACGAGGGCGGCAAGCGCGACGACGTGATCGGGCTGCTGCCGCTCGCGAACGTGGGACTCGCGGTCACCGACCTGCTCGCGAAGCGCTTCGGCGGCGAAGCCGAGCGCGGCGCGGCCACGTGCGTGCGCGAGGCCGCGAAGCTGCTCGGCGCCGGCCCGGCGGCCGGCTGGAGCGCCGGCGAGCGCCAGTCGTTCGAGCGCTGGGCGCCGCTCGCGCTGCTGTTGCCGGGCGTGTCGCGCTGGAGCGCGGCGGAAAAGCGTGCGCTCGCGGGCGTGATGCGCGCCAAGGGCGGCGTGCGCGAGACCGACTACGTGCGCGCGTTCGACGGTCACGCGAAGCTGCGGGCCGCGGTCGCGAAGCTGGCGGAAACGACGAAGGCCTGATCGCGCGGCGCGGGCCGGTTTTGTCCGGCCCGCGCGAATCCCGTTTGGGTAGGCTTTTCACAGTCCGTGCTCCCCCGCTCGGATGCGACGAAGCCACCCCCTCGGAGATTCGCATGCGCCCCATTCGCATTCTCGCGTTCGTCGCCACGCTGGCGGCGCTCGTGACGCACGTTCCCGCCGCCCACGCGGCGTGGCAGCACTCCCCGCTCGGTCCGCACCTGACGGTGTGCGACGCGCCCGGCATACAGACGGCGCTCGCCTCGGTGTCGGACGGCGCCGGCGGAATGATCGTGGCGTGGGAGGACCGTCGTTCGGGCGGCTCCGATCTCTACGCGCAGCGCATCAGCGCGAACGGCGTGCCCCTGTGGACGCCGAACGGCGTCGCCGTGTGCATCGGCGCCGTGACGCGCCCCTGCCTCGTGGGCGACGGCGCGGGCGGCGCGGTGATCGCGTGGGAGGACGTGCGCTCGGGATCGAGCGTGAACATCTACGCGCAGCGCCTGTCGGCGTCGGGCGCCGCGCTGTGGACGGCCGGCGGCATCGCCGTCGTGAACCTGGCCGGCGCACAGGACTCGCCCGTCATCGCGGAGAACGGTGACGGCGGCGCGATCATCGCCTGGCGCGACTCGCGCAACGGCAACGACGATGTCTATGCGCAGCACCTTCTCTCCAGTGGTTTCAACGCCTGGCCCGTGAACGGCATTCCGATCTGCTCGCTCGCGGGCGTGCAGACGACGCCGACGATCTGCCCCGACGGAGCGGGCGGCGCGTACGTCGCGTGGGCGGACCTGCGCTCGGGCAATTCCGACATCTATGCGCAGCTCGTCGACGCCGCCGGCACGCGGCAGTGGACGTCGGGCGGCCTCCCCGTGATCGCCGCGGCGCTCGGACAGGCCACACCCCGCATGATCTCCGCCGGTCCGGGCGGCGCCCTGATCGCGTGGCTCGACGACCGGAGCGGCAGCCCGCTTCCTTACGTGCAGAGCATCACGGCATCGGGCGCGCCGCGCTGGACCGCCACCGGCGTGAAGGCCAGCGCGCAGGCGGGAATCTGGTCCGCGCCGATGCTGCTGTCCGACGGCGCGAGCGGATTGTTCCTCGTGTGGAGCGGCCTCGGGCAGAGCGACCCCAACTACAGCGTTCGGGCGCAGCACGTGAACTTCACCGGGGCACCCGAATGGGGAGTGAACGGAATCCCAGTGAGCGACGGCACCACGAGCCAGACGGCGTCCGCGATCGTGCCCGACGGCGACGGCGGCGTGCTCGTGAACGTCACCGACCCGCGCGTGACGGGTCCCGGTTACTACCTGCACCGCATCGCGTGGAACGGCGCGCTGCCGTGGCGGGTGAACGGCGTGCTCGTGAGTGGATTCGGAAGCACGGGCTTCGCCGCGACGATGGTCGCGGACGGCACGGGCGGCGCGGTGTCGGCATGGGTCGACATGCGCGACGGATTCAACGAGAACATCTACGCGCAGTACGTGGATCGCAACGGCCTGCTCGGCGACGCGGCCCCCGTGATCACCGAGGCGCGCGACGTCGCGCACGATCAGGGCGGTCGCCTCAAGCTCTCGTGGCGCGCGTCGTACATCGACGTCGAGCCCACGTTCGGCATCACGGACTACCGCGTGTGGCGGTCGGTGCCGACGCACCTCGCGTTCGCGAACGGCGCGGCGCCACGCGAGCGCACATCCGATGCGGACGAAGCCGCCGCGACCGGCAAGCTGCTCGTGGAGCCGAACGCGGCGCTCGACTACGCGTGGGAGTACGTCATCACGTCTCCCGCGGCGGGACTGCCGTCGTACAGCGTCGTGCTCGACACCGAAGGCGACTCGACCGGCACGGGCAATCCGCGCACGGCGTATCGCGTCGAAGCGCGCGCGACGACCGCGCTGGCTTCGCCGCGGTGGTTCTCGGCTCCGGACAGCGGCTACTCGGTCGACAACCTCGCGCCCCTGATGCCCGCGCCGCTCACCGGGCAGTACGCGGCTGGCACGACGCGCCTGCACTGGAACCGCAACACGGAAGCCGACCTCGCGGGGTACCGGCTGTATCGCGGAAGCAACGCTGCGTTCGTGCCGAGTCCGTCGAACTTCGTCGCCGCGCTGCCGGACACCGGCGCCGCCGACGCCGCGGGCGCGCCGTACGTGTACAAGCTCACGGCGGTGGACGTGCACGGCAACGAATCACCGGTCGCGACGCTGATCCCCACCGGCACGCTCGGCGTGGACGGCGGCGCGACGCGTGCGGCGCTGTCGTTCGCCGCGCCGTCGCCGAACCCGGCGCGGGGCAACGCGACGCTGCGGTTCTCCGCTCGCGCGCGGGCCCAGTGGCGCGTGAACGTGTACGACGCCGCGGGCCGCTGCGTCGCGACGCCGGTGGACGGCGCGCTCGAAGCCGGCGAGCACACGGTGGCGTTCGCACTGCGCGACGACGCGGGGCGCGAGCTGCCGGCCGGGCTCTACCTGGCGCGACTCGAGGCGGAAGGACGCGTGCTCACGCGGAGGATCGCGGCGGTGAAATAGCTGCCGGGTCATCTCCCCCAACCGTCCTCCGACGCCGCGGGGCGCGTGCGGTTCACGCGCCCCGCGGCGTTTTCGTGTCGGCGGCCTGCCCGTCCGCCGTTCCAGCCGCCCTGCCCCACGATGCTCCGGAGGATTCCATGCGCGCCCCACGTGTACTCGCCGCCGCTGCTTTGCTGGCCCTTCTGCTGGCCGCACCCGCCCTCGCCTGGCCGAACGATCCGACGGTGAACGTGCCGCTGTGCACAGCCGCGAACGCTCAGATCGAACCGGTGTCCGTCCCGGACGGATCCGGCGGTGCCATCGTCCTGTGGTCCGACCTCCGCGCGGGCAACTACGACCTCTATGCGCAGCGAGTCTCGGCGGCCGGTGTGCCGCAGTGGACGGCGAACGGGGTCGTGGTCTGCAACGCCAGGCCGGCAGTTCTCGCCCCTCGCCGTCCCCGACGGGAAGCGGCGGGGTGATCGTCACGGGCTGGACCTACGAACGGGCACCTAACGACGTCTACGCGCAGCGGCTCAACGCGTCCGGCGTGTCGCAGTGGACCGTGAACGGCGTGGTCGTGTGCTCCGCCACCCTCACGCAGTTCGACCTCACCGTCGCCGAAGACGGCAGCGGCGGCGTGCTGATCGCATGGTCGGATTCGCGCGCCACGTACGACATCTATGCCCAGCGCCTGAACGGTTCGGGCGTCGCACAGTGGGCCGCGAACGGCGTGGTCGTCTGCAACCAAGCGGGCAGCCAGACTTCTCCTTCCGTGACCTCGGATTCGTTCGGCGGCGCCACGATCGCGTGGGAGGATTTCCGTAGCGGCGTTCACTACGACGTCTACGCGCAGCGCATCACGGCGGGCGGCACGGCGGCGTGGGGTGCCAACGGCGTCGGCCTGCACGCCGCCGGTGACCAGGCGAGCCCCGGTACTCGCCGACGGCGCAGGCGGGGCCTTCGTCGTCTGGACGGACGACCGCAACGTCGTGGGCGATACGACCGTCTACATGCAACGCCTGAGCCCCGGGCGGGGCCTCCTGGTCGATCAACGGCGCGCTCTACGCCGCCAGGACCAGAACGATCTGTACTCCCTGCACCCGACGGCTCGAGCGGGTTCTTCGTCTCCTGGCGGGACGGCCGCAACCTGACGCAGGACGACGTCTACGCCCAGCGCGTCGGCCCCGCGCGGAGTCGCGCTGGACCAGCAACGGCTTGGCCGTCGGCGCGAGCACCGCCGACGCCACCGCTCCCTCGATGACGCCCGACGGCAGCGGCGGCTTGGTCCTGATGTGGGAGGAGGACCGCGGGGCGGACTCGAGCGATCTGTTGGCGCAGCGGCTTTCCTCCACCGGGACCACGCAGTGGACATCCGGTGGGCTCCCGGTCTGCGCGGCGGGGCGGACATCAGGACGTGCCGGGCGTGCCCGACGGCAAGGGCGGCGCGCTGATGGTGTGGTCCGACAGCCGCAACTACGGCACGAACTACGACCTCTATTGCCAGCGCGTCGAGCGCTATGGCCAGCTCGGCAACCCCGAGCCCGCGATCACTTCGGTCGGCGACGTGAAGAACGACCAGGGTGGATTCGTGAAGGTGGTCTGGAGCGCGTCGTATCTCGACGCCGATCCGACGTACGGCATCACCGAGTACCGCCTGTTCCGCAGCGTACCCGGAGCCGCGTTGGCTTCGGCGCTCGCGGCCGGGCGCGCGACGACGACGGACTCCGACGAAGCCGTGCGCGAAGGCAAGCTGCTGCTCGTGCCCAACGGCGCGCAGGTGACGAGCTGGGAGTTCGTGGGCTCGCAGACCGCCGAGACGTTCGCGTCGTACTCGCGCATCGTCGCCACGACTGCCGACTCGGTCGGCGGCTCGAACCCGCGCACGTACTTCCTGGTCGAGGCGCGCGCTTCGACTTCGATCTCGTCCGATCGCTGGTCGTCGGCGCCCGACTCCGGCTACTCGGTCGACAACCTCGCGCCCGCCGCACCCGCGCCGCTCACCGGGCAGTACGCCGCGGGCACGACGCAGCTGCACTGGAACCGCAACACGGAAGCCGACCTCGCGGGGTACCGGCTGTATCGCGGAAGCAACGCCGCGTTCGTGCCGGGTCCGGCGAACTTCGTCGCGCAGCTGCCGGACACCGGCGCCGCCGACGCCGCGGGCGCGCCGTACGTGTACAAGCTCACGGCGGTCGACGTGCACGGCAACGAGTCGCCGGTCGCCACGCTGATCCCCTCCGGCACGCTCGGCGTGGACGGCGGCGCGACGCGCGCGGCGCTGTCGTTCGCCGCGCCGTCGCCGAACCCCGCGCGGGGCAGCGCGACGCTGCGGTTCTCGCTCTCGCGCGCGGGCGCGGTGCGCGTGAACGTGTATGACGCCGCGGGCCGCTGCGTCGCGACTCCGGTGAACGGCACGCTCGAAGCCGGCGAGCACTCGGTGGCGTTCGCGCTGCGCGACGACGCGGGGCGCGAGCTGCCGGCCGGGCTCTACCTGGCGCGGCTCGAGGCGGAAGGGCGCACGATCACGCGGAGGATCGCGGCGGTGAAGTAGGCGCCGGACGAGCACGGGATCCCGGACGGGGGGTGGCCACTTCGGCCGCCCCCCGTTTCTTTTCGGCAGTCCGACTTTCCGTGTGACGCCACGCCCGCCGCGGACTCCCTCCCCTTGCCAGTGGTCCGGCCGGCGCCGGACTTCGTGTCCCCTCGCTCCGGGAGTCCCGCCATGCGTCTCCGTGCCCTTCTCGCGTCCTGCTTCGTCCTCGCCCTGTTCGCCTCCGCGACCGCGGCCGCCGAATCCGGCCCGGTGCTCCCCGCCCTGACCGGCGCGCCGGCCCAGGTGCGACTCGACGATCCTGCCGCGCTCCGTGCGCTCGAGGCGCTGCCGCTCCCGCGCGGGCGTCGCGCGCCCGCGCCCGGCCGCCACGCCGCTGCTCGCGGACCTGTTCGACGTGCTCGACCGGCAGGAGGCCGCGGTCGCGACCCTCCAGACCGAACTCGCGCGCACCGCGGACCCGATGGCGGCGCTCGCGGTCCAGCGCCGGATCGAGAAGGTGAAGCAGGACGCCGAGGTCGAACTGCTGCGCGTCCAGGCGACGCATGCGCGCCGCGGGCGAGGCCGCGCTCGCCGCGCAGCTCGACGCCGCGATCGCCGAGCTCACCGCGCCTCGCGCCGTGAGCGAACCGGTCGAGCGCCCCGCCCCGACGCGCGACGAAGTCCGCTGAGCCCGGGAAGGACGACGATCATGCGCAAGCACCTTTCGGCTCTCGCTCTTCTCTGCCTCTCGTGCGCCGCGGTCCCCACCGCTCGCGCGCGAACGTGTACGGCTCCCCGTCCAGTTCCGCCTGATCGGGCCGTGACGCGCGACGGCGCGCACGTGCGCAGCACCGTCGAGGTCCGCGCGCTCAAGGGCGCGGCGTGATCGACGTGCGCGGGCTCTCGCTCGACCGCGCGCGCGCGTCTCGTGCAGCGGCCCGACACGCGGCCGATGCTCAAGGGCAAGACGCAGCGCATCGAGTTCGAAGCGGATGCCGTGCCCGGCGCCGTCGCGGATCTCGAGTACTCCTACGACGGCGTGCCCACGCACTGGCGCTTCGACCTCGGTTCGGCCGGCGATGCCGACGCCGGCCAGCCCAGACCCGCTCGCCTGCTCCGCGCCGACGGCTCGACGCTGCTCGCGGAACCCACGCCGGAGGAACTCGCGATGAAGGTGCGCGAGCGCCCGGCTGTTGCGCCGCCGGCGCCCGGCATCACGATTCCCGGCGAGCGCGACATCCGTGTGCACGGAGAGGTGCGGTACAACCGGCCCAACCACTCCGGCGGCTCGGAAGTCCATTTCGTCGAAGGTCTGCGCGTGAAGATCTACGACAACGACTTCCCGTTCCTCACGCACCTGCTCGACACGGAGACCAACTCCGAGGGCAAGTTCGACGTCACCTGGCACTGGGTGCCCTTCAACCCGTTCGACCAGGACCCGGACATCACCGTGAAGTTCGAGACCGAGAACGGAAACTTCACCGTGCACAATCCGCCCTTCCTGCTGCCGTTCAGCGACCAGACCGCGACGTTCTCGAACGTCGGCACGGACGTGAACCTGGGCATCTTCCAGAGCGGCGACGAGCGGAACCAGCAGGCGCACGACATCCTCACGAATCTCATGATCACGCGCCGCTGGTTCGGCCAGCTCGGCTGGAACATGAACCACGTGAACGTCGTGTACCCGGAACCGTTCGACAACGTCTTCGGAAGCGGCTCCTGGTACAACAACATCGAGAACGCGATCCACCTCGGACACGATCGCGCGTGGGACGCACCCACCGCCATTCACGAGTACGGGCACTTCTTCATCTCGCAGTACGGCGCCGGGCTCGCGCCGGACTACTGCAACAACATGTGCGACGGCACCGCGCAGGCGTGGCCGACGCCGTGGCAGCGCGGGCACTGCCTGTGGTGCGCCGAGACCGACCACGACGCGTGGAACGAAGGCATCGCGGACGCCATCGGCGAGTACGTGACGATGGCTTACGGCCTCCACGCCGTGTGGGAGTACACCGCGGAGGAGTTCGCGGCCTGCTCGGAGAACCATCAGCTCGAGGATCGCTATCGCACCGAGGGCTTCCTGCAGGCGCTCATCCGCGACCTCACGGATTCCGTGAATCCGTACGAGTTCGCGGAGGGCAGAGGCCACTTCCGAGACATCGCCCAGGTGCCGTTCGTGCGCGTGCTGCAGGTCGCGGACTGGGACAGCCCCGTCACGACGCAGCAGTTCATGGATCGCTATCGCGCGCGCTTCCCCGCCGACCGCAATGCGTTCTACGCGTCCTCGCGCATGGCGGGCTTCACGAAGTGGGACTTCACGCCGCCGACCCAGCCGGGCCCGATCAGCCTCACGGGCGGGCGCTCGTTCGGCTACCCCGACCCCGCGCGCACGATCTTCTTCCAGTGGTATGCCGCGACGGACCTCGACGCGGGAATGAACGCGGGCCTCTACCACATCGGCATCTCGACGACGCCCGTCGCGCCCGGTGGCGCGGGGACGATCTACCACTGGTGGCAGGAGGGCGACTCGCTCTCCGACCACTACACGCTGCCCGGCCCGGGCACGTACTACATCAACATCACGGCGATCGACGCCGACGACAACGAAGGGCCGGTGCGGTCGTCGTCCTCGATCATCGTCGGCAACCCCGACCCCGCCGATCTCGCGTCCGTGCTCGGCATCGGCTGGGGCGCGGAGACCGTGGCGCGCGGCGCGGCCGACGCCGCGGCGAACAACACGCCGCTCCCCACGGCCTCGCTTCCCGGCTTCGCGCAGTCGACTTACTGGAACTTCCTCGCGCGCAACGCCGGCGGTTCGACCACGACGGACAGCGTCACCGCGGGCCTCCTGCTCGACGGCGCGATCGTGTCGAACTCCATCTGGCGCCCCATGACGTCGCTCGAGCCTTTCGGGCGCATCAACCAGGGGCCGCTCTACGTGCGCGGCGGTCGTCACGCGTTCGTCACCGCGCTCGACTACACGGACCGTCTCGCGGAGACGAACGAGACGAACAACCTCTTCGGCCGCCAGTTCGTGTGGACGCCGTTCACGCTCGCCCCCAACACCGCGTACCTCGCGGTGCCGCCTCCTCCCGCCGCGGCGTGGGACGGCGTCGCGAGCGCGGCGTACTTCAATGCGACCGGCGAGCGCATGACGGCGCCGAGCGGCAGCTGGTGGAACCTCACCTGGGTCGCGGGCTCGGGCAGCACGACCGACTACGATTGCCGCATTCACTTCCCGACCACGAGCGCGGACACGGGCTTCGGCGCGAACCGCGGCTACTCGGCCCGCGGTGCGGGCTGCCTCGACGCCGTGCTCGCCAACAAGAACACCGTCGGCTCCGGCAACTGGGACGTCGGCGTGCTCAACACGCACGGGCAGAGCGCCTACTTCACCGTGAAGCACGTGACGAGCGCATCGTTCACGTTCGACGACTCGGTCGCGGTCACGATGCCTTCGGGCGAGTACGCGATCGTGCGCGAGTTGTACGTGGGCGCGGCACAGGTGGGCCCCGTGAGCGTCGTCGTGGACGGCGCGCCCGGCGCGGGCAAGCTCTACGTGGGCTGGTACGACCGCACGTTCACGACGGGCGCGCTGCTCGACGGCGTCGTGGGCGTTTCGGATTCGAGCGGCCGTGCGCGTGTGGACGCGACCGCGAACGCGGCGGGCTACTACGGCGTCGTGATCTGGCGTGATCCCAAGGACGGCTCTGCGGCGCTGCCGCTCACCGTCGAGATGGGCACGACTCCGCCCGACCTGATTCCGTACACGCTCGCCGGATGGCACTCGCCGTTCGTGCCTCGTCCGCGCCACGACGGCACGGCGGCGTCGGTGCCGCTGCCCGACACGTTGTACGGCGATTCGACGGCGACCGCGCTCAACATCGCGCTGCGCAACGAGAGCCCCGGCGGCGGCGGCGCGTTCACGGCGCAGTTCGATCTCGACGGCGTCGGCTCGTGGTGGCTCAACGTGGGCGCGTTCGGCGGGTACGCCACGAGCGGGCTCAACGATCCGGGCAACTTCGACGTGCGCGGCGGACGGCACACGCTGGTCGCGCGCTACGACACGCCGAATCGCGTCGAGGAGATCCGCGAGGACAACAACGCGTTCGGCGAGCAGTACGTGTGGGGCGCGCGGAGCGCCGCGATGGAGACGGGCCTGTTGCGCTCGAATCCTCCCGACCGCACGGGCGGCTGGGACGCGATCTCGACCGGCGAGCCGCTGTACTTCAACTGCGACGGCTGGCGCACGCCAAAGTTCGCCTCGAGCGGCAACGACGGCTGGTGGGCGCGGCCGTCTCGATCCCGCTCGGCGACGTGGACCTGCGCTTGCACGAAGTCGCGCGCGGCACCAAAGCGGCTTCGACGCGACGCTCGCGGCGTCGGATGGGGGCTGTTCGAGTCCGACTTCGCGATCGTGAACTTCAATCGCGACGCGTTCCGTGCGTTCGACGTGGGCCAGCTCTCCACGCCGACGGGCGCCTGGTACTACCTCGCGGGGGCCGTGAAGTCGCGCTGGCTCGCGTCGTCTCCGTGGGCCTCTTCGGGCCGTTCACGTTCGACGGCAACACGCTCATGAAACTGCACGAGGTGTATCTCCCGGCCGGTTCGTACGTCATCGAGGTCGTGAGCGACGCCGGGCAGATCGACTGGGGCGTGTCGCTCTGGCACGACCGCGGCCACGTACCCGGGAAGTCCGACGCGCTCGGCGCCTCGTGGGCCGCACCTCCGGGCGTCGACGAGGCGTTCGCGGTGACCGTACCCACGGCGGGGTACCACGCCGTCGCGGTGTGGCGCGTCGGCATGGGCGGCTCGAACGACGGCACCTACCGCCTGCGCTTCCGCGCCGCGACGACCGACGCGCCGGGCGAGCCGCACGTGTCGGCGACGCACCTCGCCGTGCCTCGCCCGAATCCGTTCGCGGGAGCGGCGAACCTGTCGTTCTCGCTCGCGACGGAAAGCGACGCGACGCTCGCGGTGTACGACCTGCGCGGCGCACGCGTGCGCACGCTCGCAACCGGGCGTCAGTCCGCCGGTGAGCACGCCGTGCGCTGGGACGGCCGCGACGAAGGCGGCCGCGCGGTCGCGCCGGGCGTCTACCTCGTGCGCCTCGACGCGGGCGCGACGCACGACGTCGCGAAGCTCGTGCGCATGGAATAGCCGGTCGTTCGGGGGAACGGCTGGTGATGCCGGGGCGGCCCGCGAAAGCGGCGCCGCCTCGGCACTTTTTTTCGGCGTCCGGCCCTTCGGATCACCCCCCCACCCGCCGAGACTTCCAGGCCGCGGGACCGTGCGCCCCGCCGGCGCGCGAGCCCTCGCGCCGCACTTCTCGGGAGGTCCGCCGTGCACCTGCGTCTCGCGCTCGCCGTCTTCGCCACGCTGTTCCTGGGATTCGTGACGCCCCCGGACGCGCCCTCGGCCGGCTCACCGCCCTCGAACGCGGCCGCGGTCGCGCGGCCCGTCGGCCCGACCGGCGTCGTGCTTCCCGCCGCCGATCCGATGGCGGCCGACCTGCAGCGTGCGATCGAGCGCAACCAGCGCGAGTACGCCGCACTCTTCTCGCAGCTCTCGCAGGCGCGCGACGAACGCGAGGCCTTTGCGATCCAGGACGAGATGCGCCAGTCGCGCACCGGGCTGCAGATCGAACTGCTGCGCATCCAGGCCCGTACGCGCGGCGCGCGGGGACGCGAGGAACTCGCGTACGAGTTCGACCGCACGGTCGAGGCGCTGATCCGGCGCTGACGGCGGCGCGGTGCCGGCTGCGCTGGACCCTCCGCACCATTGCCCCGAACGGACGTCATCCGTCATCGTCGGGCCTGTGCACTCCTGCTCTGCGACCCTCGCGGCGTCGACCCGTGCACTCCGCCGGAAGGGGCGACCGACATGCGGCTTTCCGCCTTTCTCTTCGCGCTTGACGAGCGCGGCCGCTCGCGCTCTTGATGGGCCTCGCCACGGCAGCGAAGGCATACGACGGCGTCGTGGACACCGCGCACGTGAGTCATGTGGCCGGCGGGACCGCCGCCCGTTGTGCCCGGTGGACCAGCAAGCGTTCGAAGTTCGCCTCTACGCACTGCACGAGGACGTCGCAGGCGTCCCGCGTCGCGGTCCGCACCGGCGG
Source organism: Candidatus Eiseniibacteriota bacterium (assembly GCA_016710095.1). GTDB lineage: Bacteria > Eisenbacteria > RBG-16-71-46 > RBG-16-71-46 > RBG-16-71-46 > CAIXRL01. Next base: position 121,772 of record JADJLL010000008.1, read on the forward strand.
TGACGCCGCGTGGAGTGGACGCCACGCGCCACCGGAACGCGGCGCGTACGACGTGTGGAGCGCGCCACTGCCCGCCGCAGGCGGCCCGGAACTGCGCTACTGGTTCGGGCTGGCCGACAGCGCCGCACGGGCGTACGTGGCGCGTCGGGCGTCGGACCCGCGCCGCCCCCAGATTCAGGTGGGTCGTGGACTTCGCCACGCTGTCGCACGCGCCGCTCGGCGCACGCCGCTGCCGGACGGCGGCGTCGTGTTTCGCGTGTGGGCGCCGAACGCCGCCCCCGGCCTCAGTGCGCCGCGAGTTCAACGACTGGGGCGTCACGCCGATGCAGCGGCTGGGCGAGGACTTCCGTCGCGCGTTCCCACGGCCGTCGTCGGCGAGCGATACAAGTACTTCTTCTCCTCGGCGTGGGTCCCGATGCGCGGGCGCGCGCTGGATCCGGCGGGCGGCTACTGGAACTCGCAGATCGCCGACCCGAACGCGTTCGCCTGGACGGATTCGGCGTGGCGCACGCCACCGGTCGACCGCATGGTGATCTACCAGCTCAACGTGGGCACGTTCGCCGGACTGAACGACCCGAACGGCGCGACGACGTTTCCCTCGCGCTTCACCGACCTCGCCGCGCGCGCCTGCGAGGCTGCGCGCCCTGGGCGTGAACGCCGTCATGCTCAACCCGGTGACCTCGACGCCGTCGCTGCAGTTCGCGGGCTACTCGACACTGAACCCCTGGTCGCCCGAGTGGAGCTACGGCCAGCCGACGACTTCAAGGCCGCGGTCGATGCGCTGCACGCCGCCGGCATCGCGTGCTGTGCGACATCGTCTGGAACCACGTGGACGGCGGCACCACGTTCCTGTGGAACTACGACGGTGGACAGCCTTCCTTCGAGACTCCGTCGTCCATCACGCCGTGGGGATACCAGGCGGCATTCGGCCCGCGCAGGCGTGGACGACTACTTCGTCGCTAGCGCGCTGCACTGGCTCGAGGAGTATCACGTGGACGGCTTTCGCATGGATGCGGTCGCGTTCATGTCGCAGCCACCGCACGAGGCGGCGGGCTGGGCGCTGATGCAGCGCTTCAACGGTGACGTCGAACGCCGGTACAAAGGCGCGGTCACCATCGCCGAGAACTTTCCCGCTCCGGGGGTCCGATCGTCCTGCCCGCCTCGCTGGGCGGCGCAGGTTTCGTCGCCGAGTACAACGGCACCTATCGCGCCAACCTGCGCTCCGCCGTGCCGCACCACACGGGGCCGCATGGGGCACCGCGCCGCAGAACCGCATCGACTGGAGCAAGCGCTCCGGCAACGCGGCGCACTTCGCCTTCGTGCGCGACCTGATCGACCTGCGCATTCACACGCCCGCGCTGGCCGCCGACGCGCCGAGCGTGCCCACGCACACGAACGCGTCCGACGGCGTGTTCGCGTGGCTGCGATACGACGCGACCGGGCGGCTGTTCCTGATCATCGCCAACCTCGGCGACTCGGATTTCCCCAGCTACCTGCTCGGCGCTCCCGCGGCGGGCGAATGGTTCGAGCGGCTCAACTCGCAGGCGACGGCCTACGGCGGCACCGGCTGGATCAATACGGGAACGCTCACCGCGTTCACGCGCGCGGCCGACGGCTACCCGCGCACGCTCGACGTGAAACTGCCGCGCTCGAGCGTGGTGGTGCTGCAGGCGCGCAACACGCTGGCCGTGGAGCCCGCCTTCTCCGGCGCCACGGCCGGCATCGAGCGGGCATGGCCCAATCCCGTGACCGGTTCGCTGCGCATCGCGTTCACGCTGCCGAGCGCGGGCGAGGCCGATCTGGCGGTATACGACACGCAGGGCCGCCGCGTGGCGACCGTGAGCCGCGGCCGGCTCGAGGCGGGGGCCGCCGAGCCGACGTGGGGACGCCGAACGCCGCCGGGGTGAACGTTCCCGCAGGGCTCTACCTGCTGCGGCTGCGGACCGCCGAGGGCACCTCGACGCGCCGGATCGCCGTCGTGCGCTGAGCGTCGGAGCTTTCCGAAAGAAAACGCCGCGCGACCCTCGGGCCGCGCGGCGTCGTCGCTTCGTCCGAAATCCGCTACATGATCGTCTTGCCGAGCGCGCTCTGCGCGAGCTCCGCGGCAAGAACACCCGTCATGTTCTGCGAATCGAGCACGGGGTTCACCTCGACCAGGTCCATGCTCACGATGTTCGCGCGGTCCGCGAACATCTCCATGGCGAGGTGCGCCTCGCGGTAGCTGATGCCGCCCCACACGGGCGTACCGGTGCCGGGCGCGTCTTCCGGGTCCACCACGTCGAGGTCGAACGACAGGTGAATGCCGGCCGTGCCGTCGGAGGCGAGACGGATCGCCTCGTCGAGCGTGTCACGCATGCCGCGCTCGTCGAGGTCGCGCATCGTGTAGCAGGTGACGCCCGACTTCTTGAGGAAGTCGCGCTCGTCCTTGTCGATGTCGCGGATGCCGATGAGCACGGTGTTGCGCGCGAGCACCTTGGGCGAGCGGCCGCCGAGGTGCACGAGTTCGTGGTCGCCGTAACCGAGCGTGACCGCGAGCGACATGCCGTGGATGTTGCCGCTCGGCGTGGTCTCGGGAGTGTTCGCGTCACCGTGTGCGTCGAACCAGATGAGGCCGAGGTGCTCGCCGCGGCGCGCGAACCAGTTCGTCGAGCCGGCCACCGAGCCGATCGCGATGCTGTGGTCGCCGCCGAGCACGAGTGGCATGCGGCCCTCGTCGAGGCACTTCTCGGTCGCCTTCATCAGCTCCCGGCACGCGGCCAGAATGGGCTTCTTGTATCGCAGCTTGCCGGTTCCGACCTTCTGCGTTTCCGGGATCATGACGTCGAGGTCGCCGTAATCGGTGACCTTGTGGCCGAGATCCTCGAGCTTCTTCTCCAGGTCCGCGATGCGAATGGCGGACGGCCCCATGTCGACGCCACGACGGCCGGCGCCGAGATCGATCGGCACGCCGATCACCCCGATGTTTCGCTTTTTCTTGCTCATAGTGCCGGGGAAGCTACACCGGCCCGAAGAAGGGCGGCAAACACGCACGCCCGGGGCGCTCACTCGGACTGAACTTCCGGCGCGCGTGATGCCCACCGATCTGCGACCGCGTGTATCCCTGCGGAACTCGCGACATCTTGCGGGTGTATGGCAGCAGGAATCCCCGTGATTCGGGGCTCTCGTTCGACTATGTTGCGGCTCTCTCTCGCCGGAGCACCTCCCCGTTCCGGCGCCCGCTGCGACGGCATCAACAGGCCACTCTCCGGCCTTGTCTCCCCCCCAAGACATCGATCCTCGCTCTGCGAGAGGTCGCCGACAGGTGACCACGCCCCTGCGTGTTCGCACACCGGCACCGCTCTTGCGGATGAGACGCGCGAATCCATCCCACCGACCCAAGTGCATGTCGGCAGGCCGCGTCCCTTCCACGGGAGTTGCAGAGTGCATCCGTCCAGTTCGTCCATTCGTGCAGTTTCGGAGACCTCGCCCATGACGCCAGCGCAGAAGCCTGCGCTCAAGCTCGTCCCGCCGCCCGCGGCGGAGGCGCCGGCCGCGCCCGCCCTGAAGGCGGTGCCCGGGGGCAAGGCGAAGCTGCAGCCGAAGGGACGCTCGTACGGCGATCTCGTGGCGATCGTGATCTCCATGGCGATCCCGGTGGCCATCACGGCCTGGGGCGCGAGCTACTACTTCGCGACGCTTGGCATGCGTCTTCGCCACCCGCTGCACTCGCTGCTCAAGCCCGCGGGCACGGTCGGCCTCTCGCTCGGCGTGCTCGGTTTCGCGCTCTTCCTCTTCATGTGGCTGTACCCGTTCCGCAAGGCCGTGAAGTGGCTTGCCTGGACGGGCCCGCTCGGCAGCTGGATGCGCGTGCACGTCGTGGCCGGGCTGGCACTTCCGGCGATCGTCGCGGTCCACGCCGGCTGGCGCTTCGACGGCCTGATCGGCCTCGGCTACCTGGCCATGTTCGTGGTTTCACTCAGCGGCATCGTGGGGCGCTACCTCTATACCCACATTCCGCGCAGCCGGAACGGCCTCGAGCTGAGCATGGAAGAAGTGATCGGCGAGCGCCGCGCCCTGATCACGAACCTCGCCGCCGCCACCGGGATGGTGCCGGCGGAAATCGAGCGGCGCCTGGCGGTGGACCCCCGTCCGTACGACGGACTGGACCCCATCCGCACGATCCTGCGAATGGTGCAGGACGACGTGCAGCGCTGGCGGATTCTGGCCGAACTCAAGCGTGAGCTGTCGCGCCCGAACGCCGGGCACGCCGCGCTCACGGGCACCGAGCTGCGGGACACCCTGCGGCTGGCTCGTGAAGAGATGAAGCTGACGCAGCAGGTCCGCATGCTCGACGCGACGCGCAAGGTGTTCGGCTACTGGCACGTCGCGCACCGACCGTTCGCGATCACCGCGCTGTTCGCCGTGATCGTGCACGTCGTCGTGGCCATGTGGATCGGCGGCATCGGTTTCTAGGACACGGAAGGCCGGGAGACCGCATTGAACGGAATCATCACGACCGTCGGCTTCGTCGCCGCCACCGCGGTGTTCGTCGCCCTGCACCTGCGCAAGTCCGGCGGGGGTGGTGGCGCGGCCGACATGCGTCCCTGCCCGCGTTGCGGCACGAAGCTCTCCGCGAGCGCGCAGTGGTGCCCGAAGTGCAAGGCGCCGCCGCAGGCGTTCGATCTCGTCTCGGCGAAGATCGTGACCGAGGAGAAGAAGGACGAGCCCGGAGCCGCGCTGCACGCGATCGTGCGCGCCGACGTCTGCGTCGGCTGCGGCACGTGCGTGCCCGTGTGCCCCGAACCCGGCGCGATCCAGATCATCAACAAGGTCGCGCGCGTGGATCTCGACCTGTGCAAGGGTCACGGCCTGTGCGCCGCGGCCTGCCCCGTGAACGGCATCGTGATCACGTCCGGCGCCGCGGTGCAGGTCGTCGAAGTGCCCGACCTGTCGCCGAACTTCGAATCGAAGAGCATGCCGGGGATCTACGTCGCCGGCGAGCTCGGCGGCCGCGGGCTCATCAAGAACGCGGTCAACGAAGGACGGCTCGCGATGGAGGGCGTCGCCGAATCGCTCGCGAACGATCCGTTCAAGGGTGACGTGAGCGACGGCGTGCACGACGTGATCGTCGTGGGCTCGGGACCGTCGGGCATCTCCGCGGGGCTCGAAGCGCTGCACCAGGGCCTGCGCTACCTGATCCTCGAGCAGGGCACGCTCGCGGACACGATTTCCAAGTACCCGCGCAAGAAGCTGCTCTTCGCCGAGCCGTTGCGCGTGCCGGTGTACGGCGACCTGTGGGTGACGGACGCGACCAAGGAGTCGCTGCTCGCCGTGTGGCAGACCGTGATCGAAAAGACCGGCCTGCGCGTCCAGTCGCACACGCGCGTCGAGTCGATCGTGCGCGAAGGCCCGATCTTCCTCGTGAAGTGCGCCGAGCGCACCTATCGCACGCGCCGCGTGCTGCTGTGCATGGGCCGCCGCGGCACGCCGCGCCGGCTTGGCGCGCCGGGCGAAGAACTCGACAAGGTGCTGTACGACATCGTCGAGATGGAAGCGTTCGAAGGACAGCGCATGCTGGTCGTGGGCGGCGGCGACAGCGCGGTCGAATCCGCGCTCGGCCTCGCCAACCAGCCCGGCACCACCGTGACGCTCTCCTACCGCGGCGCGGAGTTCGCCCGCGTGAAGGAGCGCAACCGCGAGAAGATCGATGCCGCCGTGAAGGCGGGCAAGGTCGAGCTGCTGCTCGGCAGCCAGGTGAAGGAGATCCGGCGCGACGTCGTCGTGCTCGAGCACGAGGGCACGCTGCGCCTGCTTCCGAACGACGGCGTCGTCGTGCGCATCGGCGGCGAGGCGCCGTACCCGTTCCTCGAGCGCATCGGCATCCGGATCGTGAAGAAGGAACTGGCGATCGAAGAACCGTCCGACTCGAAGAGCGGAGCGCACGCGTGAGCGCTTTCCTCCGCGGCCTCGCCGCCCTCGTGCTCGCCGGCGCGCTCGGCCTGTTCGCGTGCGCCTCCCCGGCGGACGCGCAGGTGTCGCCCGGTCCGCTCGCGGCGCCGCATGCGTCCCTCGACGGCTCGCTCGCGTGCCTGAAGTGTCACGGCAAGACGAACGGCCGCGGTGAGAGCAAGGACGGCATGGACGTGCGCTGTCTCGCGTGCCACACCGAGATCGGCTGGATGCGCACCGCGAAGCGCGGCACGCACGCGAAGGAGATGGCGAAGAACTGCGCGTCGTGCCATCCCGATCACGGCGGCCGCGAGTTCAACCTCGTCGTGTGGCCGGAGGGCTCGCCCGAGAAGTTCGATCACCGCCGCGCCGGCTTCCTGCTCGAAGGCAAGCACGCGCAAGCCCCGTGCGCGAAGTGCCACAAGGGTTCGCTCCAGAAGTCGCCCGCCGCGCCGCTCATCCGCAAGAAGAACCGCGACGCGAGCTGGCTCGGCCTCGAAACGAACTGCGCCTCGTGCCATGAAGACGTGCACCGCGGGCAGCTCGGCAAGAAGTGCGAGAGCTGCCACAACCAGGAGAAGTTCGTCCCGGCGCCCGGCTTCGATCACGCGAAGAGCGCGTTCCCGCTCACGGGCTCGCACACGAAGGTGAAGTGCCTCGCGTGCCACGCCGCACCGCAGTTCGTGAAGGCGCGCGACGCGAAGGGCCAGCCGAAGCCCGAGTGGAAGCCGCTGCCGCACAAGGACTGCGTCTCGTGTCACAAGGACCCGCACGCCGGACGCTTCCCGGGCGCGTGCGCGAAGTGCCACAACACCGAGAACTGGAAGAGCATCAGCAAGTCGGGCTTCGATCACGACCGCACGCGCTACCCGCTGCGCGGCAAGCACGCCGGCATCGCGTGCGAGAAGTGCCACGACGCGCGCCAGGGCGGCTTCGGCGCGAAGCCGAAGTTCGCGCTCTGCACCGACTGCCACAAGGACGCGCACGCCGGCACCGCGACGCTCGCGATGAAGGTCGTCGACTGCGCCTCGTGCCACGACGTGAAGGGCTTCGACCGCTCGAGCTACACGGTCGCGCAGCACGCGAAGAGCGCCTATCCGCTCGAAGGCCGGCACGTCGCGGTCGCGTGCGAGAAGTGCCACACGAAGGTCGCCGCCGGTTCGGCGGAAGCGGCCGCGCTCGGCACGGCACGCGTGCAGCTGCGCCCGAAGAAGGGCGCGTGCGCCGACTGTCACGGCGATCCGCACCTCGGCCGGTTCGAGCCCACGGGCGCGCGTCCGCAGAAGAACAGCTGCCGCGCGTGCCACTCGATGCTCGCGTTCCAGCCGTCGTCCTACGACGCGGTCGCGCACGCGGACTGCGTGTTCCCGCTCCGCGGCGGCCACCTCGCGACGCCCTGCCAGGCGTGTCACGAGGAACTCACGAAGCCGCCGGGCAAGTCCACGCTGCGCGCGGACGCCGCGTCCATGCGTCCGCTGCACTTCGACAATCCGCGGCGCGCGTGCGAGGCCTGCCACAAGAGCCCGCACGGCGAACAGTTCGCCGCGCGTCGCGACAAGGGCGCGTGCGAGTCCTGCCACGACGACCTCGCGTTCGTGCCCGCGAGCAAGTTCAACCACGACCGCGACGCCGCCTTCAAGCTCGAGGGCGCGCACGCGAAGACGCCGTGCGCGAGCTGTCACGTGCCGCAGCCCGGCGCCGACGGCAAACCGTTCGTCACGTACAAGCCCACGCCGACCAAGTGCGAAGCCTGTCACGTCACGGGCATTCCGGCCGCGGGCACGAAGCGCAGCTCGCTCGTGCCGGCCTCCGGCCCGGGCACGCTCATGGCGTACGCCGCCCACGAGGTGCGACATGCGCGCCGTTGACCGCCGCATCGCCGTCGCGTTCGCGCTCACCGCGGCCGTGCTGCTCGCCGCGGGCACGGGCGCGCTGCGCTCGTTCGCCGATTCGAGCCCGCGCATCGAGAACCCGCACGGCAAGTTCGTCGAGGAGTGCTCGCACTGCCATTCGCCGAACACGTGGAAGATCGCGCGCATGAGCGGCGCGTTCGACCACTCGGCGTACGGCTTCGACCTGAAGGGCGCGCACGCGTCGGCCGCATGCACGGCCTGCCATCGCTCGCTCGACTTCTCCGCGGCGCAGACGCAGTGCGCGTCGTGCCACACCGACGTGCACCACGGCGAAATGGGCAACGAGTGCGGGCGCTGCCACGGCGCGCGCAGCTTCGTGGACCGCGGCCCGATGGTGCGCATGCACCAGCTCACCAAGCTGCCGCTCTCCGGCAGCCACGCGGCGATCGACTGCGAGTCCTGTCACAAGGGCCGCAGCGCGGGCCAGATGCAGTTCGTCGGCACGCAGGCCGAATGCCGCAGCTGCCACATGGCGCAGTACCAGTCCGCGCGCTCGCCGGATCACGTCGCGAGCGGATTCCCGCTCGAGTGCCAGACCTGTCACTCGGCGCTCGGCTGGACGCCCGCGCGCTTCAACCACGACGCGTCGCGCTTCCCGCTCACGGGCGCGCATCGCGCCGCGGCGTGCACGGACTGTCACACGAGCGGCCGCTACGCCGGCACCCCGGTCGACTGCATCGCGTGCCATCAGATCGACTACGACGGCGCCACGCCGAACCACGCCACGTCGCAGTTCGTGCCGTCCGCCTGCACGTCGTGCCACAGCACGTCGTGGTTCAAGCCCTCGACGTTCGATCACGCCGCGCGCGGTTTCGCGCTCACCGGCGCGCACGCGCGGGCCCTGTGCTCGAGCTGCCACGGCGACGGCGTCTACGCGGGCAAGCCCACCGCGTGCATCTCCTGCCATCAGTCGGAATACGACGGCGCGACGCCGAACCACGCGGCCGCCGGCTTCACTCCGAGCGCCTGCGTGACGTGCCACGGCACGAACACCTGGTCCGGCGCCACGTTCAACCACGACGGCTCGTGGTTCCCGATCTACTCCGGCCGACACCGCGGCACGTGGTCCGACTGCCAGACCTGCCACACGAATCCGAACCGCTACACCGACTTCACCTGCCTGTCCTGCCACCCGCACGACAACAAGACCGAGACCGACGGGCATCACAACGGCCAGTCCGGCTACAGCTACACGAGCGCGGCATGCTACCGCTGCCATCCGAGGGGGACCGGGGATTGATCCGCCACTTCCGCACATTCGTCGCGCTGGCGCTGCTGGCGCTCGCCGCCGGAACCGCCTTCGCGGTGCCCGCGGTCACGAAGGTCACCTACGTCTCGGGGGCCAACGTGTACGTCGAAGTCGGCTCGCTCGAAGGCGTGCGCGTCGGTGACACCCTGCAGGTCTGGCGCAACGGCGCGCTCGTCGCGCGCGTGCGCGCGGCGTACGTGTCGTCCCGCCGCGCGGCGTGCGACACGCTCTGGACGGCGCAGCTGCCGCGCACGGGCGACGAGGCGCGCTACGACTCGCGCGCCGCGGAAGTCGCCGCGCGCGCCGACAGCGTGCGCACGGCCGTCGCGCTCGCGGACTCCGCGCGCCGCTCGGCGCAGCTGCCGCCGGCCTCGCCCACCGCGAAGAGCGTCAACCGGCAGCGCCTGCGCGGCCGCGTCGGCGCGCGCTGGCTGTCCGTGACCACGTCCGACGGCGCGAAGTTCCAGCAGCCCTCGCTCGACATGCGCTTCGACGGGCACAACGTCGCCGCGGGCCACATGGACGTCACGTTCGACATGCGCAACCGCCGCACCACGCGCAACTATTCCGGCGGCGAGGCGCAGACCGACCAGCAGGCGCGTGTGTACCGCGCCGCGATGACGGTGCGCTCGCAGGACTCGAACCGGAAGTTCACGGTGGGCCGCCAGAGCTCGCCGCTGCTCGCGAGCATCAACCTGTTCGACGGCGGACTGCTCGAGCTCGGCACGTCGCGCCACTCCGTCGGCTTCTTCAGCGGCACGCAGCCCGACCCCGAGAAGTACGCGTTCTCGGACAAGGTGCTCCAGTTCGGCGGCTACGCCGAGTGGCACCAGGCGCCGCAGTCGAAGCAGCGCTGGTCGTACGCGATGGGCGCGGTGTCGTCGCAGGAGAACGGCGAGCCGAACCGCGACTTCGCGTTCGTGCAGTCGTGGTGGTTCACGAAGCGCTTCAACGCGTCGGTCACGCAGGAAGTCGACTTCAATCGCGGCTGGAAGCGCGCGCTCGGCGAGCCCGCGCTGTCGGCGACGAGCACGTTCGGCTCGCTGCGCGTGCCGGTGACCGAGTGGGCGATCGCGACCGCGGGCTACGACAACCGCCGCAGCGTGCGGCTCTACCGCGACCGCCTCACGCCCGAGACGCAGTTCGACGACGCGTACCGCCAGGGCGCGTGGTTCGGCGCGCAGTTCGAGATCGCGAAGCGCGCGCGGCTGAACGCCGAGACGCGCGGCAACGCGGGCTCCGACAAATCGCGCTCGTGGTCCGGCAGCGCCGAGATCATGCGCATCGCGCCGCTGCGCACGACCGCGCGGTTCCGCGCCTCGACGTACGACGGCCAGACGGTGACCAGTTCGCTGTGGTCGGGCGGCATCGGGTTCGACCCCGTGCCGCAGTCCCACATCGAGATGGCGTTCGGCTCGCGGAAGACCGAGGATACGTTCTCGCACGCGTCGGACACCGAGCGCTGGGTGAGCACGGACTTCGACTGGACGCTGGGCCGCAGCTGGTACGTGAACGGCGGCTGGGAACAGGATCAGGGCGGTCTCTCGGGTACGACGCGACAGATCCAGGGCGGACTGAGCTGGCGCTTCTGACGCCGGTGCAGTGACGCCCGTCCACCGTGGGGGGTGGCGTGCGCGCAACCGTACGGACGTGGGCGTGGTGTGGGCTGGCCCTGGCGGCGATCGCCACGGCCGCGGCCGCGGGCGTCGCCGATCCCGAACGCTTCGCGACTCCCCCACCGCCGCCGCGCGTGAGCGCTCCCGCGGGGCGCGTGCTCTTCTCCGACCACTTCGCCTCGCCCGCGCTCGCGGGCTGGAGCGCCGATCGCGACAGCGTGTGGAGCGTGTGGCGCGGCATGCTGCGCGCCGACCTGCCGGACGAGAAGCAGGAGCGCTCGCTCATTCACGCGGGTGACGACGCGTGGACGGACTACGCGCTCGACTTCGACGTCTGCATGATGCGCGGCGTCGACAAGGGCGCGGTGCTGCGGATCGAAGGGCAGACCGGGCTCGGCGTGGACCTGCGCGGCGGCTCGTACCAGGACGTCGTGATGAACGTGCGCGAGTGGCGCATCGGCCATGCGAACGTCACGAACCCCAACGGCACGTGGCAGCACGTGCGTGTCGAGGCGCACGGCAGGCGCTGGCGCGTGTTCGTGAACGGCGAGCTGAAACTCGACCGGCGCGACGCGCGGCGGCCTCGCGGGCACTTCGCGCTCGCGGCGTACACGGGCGGCGTCGGGCAGTGCACCGTGTACTACGACAACGTCGTGGTCACCGCGCTCGAGTGAAAGCGAGACGCGCCGCACGGTGTTCCGCGCGGCGCGTCCGGGGTTTCGCGAACGATCAGGCGTGCGCGCGCCGTCCGGCGAGCAGTCGCAGCCCGTTCAGGATGACGACCACCGTGCTGCCTTCGTGGCCCGACACCGCGATCGGCAGCTTGAGCTGGCCGAGCGGCGTCATCGTGCCCACGAGCGTCCACACGACGAGGAACAACATCACGCCCGTCGCGATCACGAGGTTCTGGATCACGACGCGATTGGCGCGCTTGGCGAGCTGCACGGCGTAAGGCAGCGACGAGAGGTCGTCCGCCATGAGCACGACGTCGGCGCTCTCCATGGCGGCGTCGCTGCCGATGCCGCCCATCGCGATCCCGACGCTCGCGCGCGCGAGCGCGGGCGCGTCGTTGACGCCGTCGCCGATCATCGCGACCGATCCGTACTTCGCCTCGAGCTCGCCGATCACGCGCACCTTGTCTTCCGGCAGCAGCTGGCCGTGGCGTTCGTCCACGCCGGTGCGGCGCGCGATCGCGTCCACGGTCTGCGCGCTGTCGCCCGAGAGCACCGCGAGATGAGAGATGCCGAGCGAGCGGAGCGTCTTCACGGTCTCGGACGCGTTCGGGCGCACGACGTCGGCCGCGGCGATGAGGCCCCAGACGCCGTCCGAGTGCACGACCATCGCGGTCTTGGCGTCTTCCGAGAACGCGCGCACGCGCTCGACGATGCCGGACGGAAGCGCGATGCCGAGCGAGACGAACAGGTCGGGCGTGCCGACCTGGATCGTACGCCCGCCGTGCGAGGCCACGAGTCCCTTGCCGAGGTGGTTGTGCAGCTCGGACGCGGGCTCGAACGTCACGCGCCGCGCCTCGGCCGCGCGCACGACGGCCTGCGCGAGCGGGTGCGGAGAGCGCTTCTCGGCGCATGCGGCGAGCGCGAGCAGCTCTTCTTCCGTGCCGCCCTGCAGCGCGATCACGTCGGTCACTTCGAAGCGGCCGTGGGTCAGCGTGCCGGTCTTGTCGAACGCGATCGCCTTCACGCGGCCGAGCGCCTCGATGAAGCGTCCGCCCTTGAACAGGATGCCGTTGCGCGCGGCGTTCGCGATGGCCGACAGGATCGTCGCCGGCGTCGCGATCACGAGCGCGCACGGCGACGCGACGACCAGCAGCGTCATCGTCCGGTAGAGCGCGCCCGACGGGCCGTTCCAGTCGAGCTTCAGCACGAAGAGCGTCACGAGCAGCATGAGCACCGCGGCCACGATCACGACGATCGTGTAGTAGCGCCCGACCCACTCGGCGACCTCTTCCGTGCGCGACTTCTGCTCCTGCGCCTCCTGCACGAGCGCGACGATGCGCGCGAGCGCGGAGTTCGACGCCGCGCGAGTGGCGGTGAACTCGAGCGCGCCGTGCTGGTTGAGCGTGCCGGCATACAGCGGCGCGTCCGGGCCCTTTTCGACCGGCACGGACTCGCCGGTCAGGCTCGACTGGTCCACGAGCGACGTGCCGAGCGTCACCGTGCCGTCGACGGGGATCGCCTCGCCCGGCTTCACGATCACGGTCTCACCCACGCGCACGTCTTCGGCGGCGACTTCGATCTCCTTGCCGTCGCGGCGCACGAGCGCGCGTGCCGGGCGCAGCTTCATGAGCGCGTTCAACGCGTGACGCGTGCGGCCCATGGTGTAGACCTCGAGCGTGTTGCTGAGCGAGAACAGGAACATCAGCACCGCGGCTTCGAAGATCGCGCCCGTCGCGGCCGCGCCGACCGCGGCGAGGATCATGAGCAGGTTGACGTCGAACTTGAACTTCCGCAGCGCCTCGAACGTGCTCACCGTGGCGAACCAGCCGCCGGTGACCGCGGCCGCGCCGTAGAGCAGGTGCGACCAGAGGTCCGGCAGGTTCGTGAGCTTCTCGATCACGAATCCCGCGAGCAGCGTGACGAGGCACGCGATGGTCATGGCGACCATGGCGCCGCCCGAGGAGTGCTCTTCTTCTTCCTCGTGCGACATGGGAGCGCCCCAGGGCTTGTCGGAGAGCGGGCGTACGACTTCGACGCCGTCCACGACGCCGGCGCCCGCATCGCCCCCACGGCGGCGCGCGATGCGCACCGTGCCCGGCGTCGCGGCGGCCGCGAACTGCGCGGCGGCGTCGGGGCCGAGCTGGCCGAAGCGCAGCGCGCACTCGGAGCAGGCTTCGAGCGTGTCGCGCTTCTCGCAGGTGGTCACGCGCTGCGCGAACACTCCGCCGACTTCGTCCGCGAACGTGTTGAGCTGCTCGGGCGACACGAGCGCGGGCTGGTAGCGCACCGTGAGCGTGCTCGAGCGGAAGTTCGCCTCGATCGCGAGCACGCCCGGCCATTCGCGCAGGCGGTCGGCGAGGATTTCGATGCAGCCCTCACCGCTCTCGGGCAGAGGTGCATGTCCGGTGTGAGCGTGGGCGGATTCGGAGGCGGGCTTGCCGTCGCAGTTCTGGCACATGCGGTCGAGTATTCCTGAACGTTCGTCTGAACGCGGACGCGGGAAGCTGCCCGGGGTGTGGCGGACGGTACCCGCTGGTGGTTTAGGATGCACGCATGCGACCCCTCTCGCGTGTGTTTCTTGCGGTGTTCCTGACGACTTTCGCTTTCGCGGCCTTCGGCGTTTCCGGCTGCGGCAAGCGCGCCGGCCCGACGGCGCCCGGACCGGCGTCCACCACGCGCACGTGGCGCATGGGTTTCTCCGGCAATCCTCCGGTGCCCGACCTCACGATCGCGGTGAACGCGATCCTCGACTGGACGCCGCGCGCCGACGCCGCGATCACGCACGAGGCGCCGCCGTGGGACTCGCTGCTCGCCGGCGTGAGCGCGGACACGCTCGTGCGGCGCATGCTCGTGCTCAACCGCCACTACCGTTTCAACGGACACCACGTGATCTGGTACGAGGCGGATCCGACCAACGGCATCGCGCGTGAGTACGAAGACCCGGCGCTCGTCGCCGCCGGGCGCAGCATCGGCGAGCCCGCCGTGCGCGCGCTGTTCGTGAAGTGGGTCACCGCGATCGACACGCTCGTGCATCCCGAGCACCTGGGGCTCGCGTGCGAGGTGAACCTGATCCGGTTCGGCGGACCGTCCGTGTACGCGAACCTCGTGCCGCTCGCGCGCGAAGCGGCCGACTCGCTGAACGCGCTGCACGCGCGCCGTCCCGACCTGCCCAAACCGAAGCTCTACGCGTCGGTGCAGGTGGAGACCGCGTGGGGCCGGCTCGGCCCTCCCGGCTGGCAGGGCGTCGCGACGGAGGCCGCGGACTTTTCGTGGGCCGACGAGTGGGGGCTGTCGAGCTATCCGTACCTCGGCGGCTTCGCCGAGCCCGAGGACATCCCGCTCGACTACTACTCGCGGCCGGCCGCCGATCTGGGCAAGCCCGTGATGGTGGTGGAAGGCGGCTGGGCGTCGGTGTCCTACGCGGGATCGAACGGATCGCCCGCGCAGCAGGCGCGCTTCCTGCGCCGCCAGGCCACGCTGCTCGACCACGCGCACGCGACCGCGCTCTTCAACCTCACCTACGCCGACCTCGCGCTGTCCGCGTGGCCGCTGCCGCCCGTCGGCACGCTCGTGCCGTTCGCGCACCTCGGCGTCGTCGACTCGGCGCTCACCGCGAAGCCGGCGCGAGCCGTGTGGGATTCGTTGTTCGCGCGGACGCGGGTGAACTGAAGGCGCGCGCCCTACCGCTCCGGAATCCGTGCCGCGCCGCCCGCGCGGCGCACGACGGACAGCAGCGAGTCGTCGCTCACGGTCGCGTCGGCGATCACGAACGCGCGCAACTGGCCGAGCCGCACCTCGCACTCGCGCACGCCGGGCGTCGCGGCGAGCGCTTCGCGGATCGAGTCGCAGTCGTGCTGCGAGCGCAGGTTGTCCACCGCGATCATCACGATGCGCTGACCGGAACGGGCCGCCAGCTCACCCGTGCCGGGCAGCGACTTCATCTGCGAGAACAACCACGGCCCGCCGACGAGCAGCAGGAGCGCCGCGGCGATCCCGAGCGCGATGTTGAGCTGGCGTGCGTTCATGCGAAGGCTCCTCCCGGCGCGCGCTCGACCGGCGCGCGTTTCCGGGGCCGCAAGGTATCACCGTTCAGAGCGTCAGGAGCAGCTCGTCGAGCTGGACGAACGTCTCGCGCATCGCCTCCTGCGCGCCGGTGCCGGCCGCGTCGAGGGCTTCCTTCGTGAGATAGAGCTCGGTCACGACCACGAGCGTCCTGCCGTTCTTCTCCTCGAACGTCACGGTGGTGGTCGATCCGTCCTCGCCGCCTTCTTCGTTGGTCCACGAGAGCCGCGAAGGCGGCGTGACCTCGAGGTACCGGCCGAAGAAGTCCGCGCCCTCGCCGAAGTTCAGGCGGTACTTGCCTCCGACGCGCACGTCCATCTCGCAGGCGTACAGGACCATGCCCATCGACTTCGGCACCCACCACTGCTTGAACAGCTCGGGCTGGGTCCACGCCGCGAACACGAGGCGCGCGGGGGCGTCGAACGTCCGCGTGACGACGACCTCGCGATCGGACGTCCGCTCCACCGTCACCGGCTCACTTCCTTTTCGTGCGTCCACGGGGCCGCTCCTTTCGCTTGAGGTCCTCGATCACCGCATCCAGCGCGTCGAATCGTGCCGCCCAGAGACTGCGGTAGCGTTCGATCCACGCGGCTTCTTCTTCCAGCCGGCACACGCCGAGCCGGCACGTCCGGACGCGCCCCACTTTTTCGGTGGTGACGAGCCCGGCCTGCTCGAGCACGCCCACGTGCTTCTTCATGCCCGTGAGCGTCATGTCGAACTTCCGCGCCAGGTCCGTGATCGAAGCGTCCGAGCGCGCGAGCTGTTCGAGCACACCGCGGCGCGTGACGTCCGAGAGGGCGGCGAAGGAGGCGTCGAAGTGATCCGGCGTATACTGAACCATGTGGTTCAGTATCCGACACGCGCACGGCGCCCGTCAATGGGTTGTTTTCGGGACGGCACGACGCGCCGCTCAGTGCGCGTCGGCGCCGCCGCGCAGGCGCTTCGGGTCGTACTTGAGCGTCATGATGAGCGGGATGGCGGACAGGAACACGAGCCCGAACACGAGGAAGATCTTCTCGTACGCGAGCATCGCCGCCTGCGCCTGCACCGCGCCGTTGATGGACGCGAGCGCCTTGGTGCGCGCCACGTCGAACGTGTCCCCGCGGCCCTGCAGCATGCGCGTGATCTGGTCGAGCCGCTGCACCACGACCGGGTTGTAGAGCGAGACGTGCGAGGCGAGCCCTTCGCGGCTTTCAGCCATGAAGCGCTGCACGAGCGTCGCCGACAGCGCGATGCCCACGCTGCCGCCGAGCTGGCGCATGAGGTTGTAGAGCCCCGTCGCCGGCGCGATCTGCGACATCGAGAGCTGCGACATCGCGAGGTTGTTGAGCGGGATGAACGCGAAGCCGAGCGCGACGCCGCGCACGATGAGCGGCCACCAGAAGTCGTCCACGCCGCTCTGCGTGGTGAAGTGCGACCACTGCCACATCGAGAACGCGAACAGCGCCGCGCCCATGCTGGCGATGATGCGGCTGTCCACCTTCCCGAGCAGCCGCGTCATGAGCACCATGGTCACCGCGCTCGCGAGCGCGCCGGGCAGGATCACGAGCCCCGTCTGGTTCGCGGTGAACCGCAGGATCTGCTGCAGGTAGACGGGCAGCACGAACACCGTCGCGTACAGGCACACGCCGAGGATCGCGCCCAGAAGCGCGCCGGTTCCGAACTGGCGGTTGCCGAGGATGCGCAGGTCCACGACCGGATGCTCGACGTGCAGCTCGTGCCACACGAACGACACGAGCGAGAAGAGACTCGTGACCGCGTAGAACCCGATCTCGCGCGAGGCGAACCAGTCGAGCCGCTCGCCGCGCTCGAGGAACAGCTGCAGCGTGCCGACGCCGAGCGCGAGCAGGAAGAGCCCGAGCCAGTCCGTGTCGCCGAGCTTCTGCGCCCACTTCGAATCGCCGATGTACTGCAGGCTCAACACGAGCGCGAGCGCGCCGAACGGAAGGTTGATGTAGAAGATCCACGGCCACGAGAACGTGTCCGTGATGTAGCCGCCGAGCGTGGGCCCGAGCGTCGGGCCGACCATCACGCCCACGCCGAAGATGGCCATGGCCTGGCCGTACTCCTCGGGCGGGAACACTTCGTAGAGGATCGCCTGCGACGTGGACAGCAGCGCGCCGCCGCCGAGTCCCTGCAGGATGCGCCACGCGATCAGCTCGTTGAGCGTGTGCGCGTTGCCGCAGAAGAAGCTCGCGAGCGTGAAGAGCATGATCGAGCCGGCGAAGTAGCGACGACGCCCGAAGAACGCCGACAGCCAGCCCGTGATGGGCAGCACGATGACGTTGGCCACGATGTAGCCCGTGGACACCCACGCGATCTGGTCGAGCGTCGCGCCGAGCGTTCCCATCATGTGCGGGATCGCCACGTTCACGATGCTCGTGTCGAGGATCTCGAGGATGGACGCGAACGTCACCGTGATCGCGATGATGTAGCGATTCCGGTACGCCTCGTCGTAGGCGGCGTCACGCACCGCGGTGAGGGTGGTGGCGGACATGTCAGCTCGCGCGGGTGGTGACGACGATTTGCACGCTCATGCCCGGCCGGAGCGGATGCTCGGCGTCGAGAGCGCTCGTGACCGCGATGCGCACCGGAATGCGCTGGATGACGTGCGTGTAGTTGCCGGTCGAGTTGTCGGGCGGCAGCAGCGAGAACTTGGCGCCGGTCGCCGGGCTCAGGCTCTCGACCTTGCCCTGCACGACGCGGCCGCGATACGCGTCCACCGCGATGCGCACGGCGTCGCCGACGCGCACGTCACCGATGTCCGTCTCCTTGAGGTTCGCGACCACGTGGATGTCGTCGTTCGGCACGACCGCCATGGTGGTCTGCCCCGGCTGCAGGTACTGGCCGACTTCGACCGTCTTGCGGCTCACCACGCCGGTGACCGGCGCGACGATGCGCGCGTACGTCAGCTGCAGCGCCGCC
The DNA here is from genome assembly GCA_016710095.1 of Candidatus Eiseniibacteriota bacterium. Taxonomy (GTDB): domain Bacteria; phylum Eisenbacteria; class RBG-16-71-46; order RBG-16-71-46; family RBG-16-71-46; genus CAIXRL01. The sequence goes on from JADJLL010000008.1 coordinate 140,139, forward strand.
TGGTCGCGCGCCGCGCGTGCCGCCTGCAGCCGCGCGCCCGCGCCCATCACGGACGCTTCCGCCGCGAGCACCTGCTTGCGCGCCGCCTGCAGCGCGGCGTCGGCCGCCGCGCTCGCCGAACGCGCCGCGTCGAGCTGCTGCTTGCTGATCACGCCGCGCGCCGCGAGCCCCGTGTAGCGCTGCACGTCGGACGCGGCCTTGCCGGCGTTCGCCTCGGCCTGCGCGACCTGCGCGCGCGCCGCGGCGAGCTGCGCTTCCATCATGCCGGTGCGGCCCTTCTCGCCGGCGTTCGCGAGCGCGGCCTGCAGATCGGCCTCGGCCTGCGCGAGCTTCGCCTTCAGTTCACGGTCGTCGATCCGCACGAGCAGGTCGCCGGCCTTCACGGCCTGGTTGTCCTTCACCGCGACCTCCGCGATGAAGCCCGGCACGCGCGCGAGCGCGGGCACGACGCTGCCTTCGACCTGCGCGTTGTCGGTCTCGACGTGCGTGCGGGCCCACATCCAGCGCTGCACGCCGAAGATGCCGGCGATCAGCACGGCGACGCCGAGGATGATCGGGGCGACGCTGACGCGCGGCTTGGCCGCCGGCGCGGCGGAGGTTTCCGGTGCTTCGCTCATGATCGTGCTCTCCTTCGTGTGCTTCGGGTCAGTGCATGCGGCGCGCGACGCCGGCGGCGCGCGCGAGCGCGGTACGGGAGCTGGCCACGGCGAAGCGCGCGTCGATGTCGGCGTCGCGGGCACGGACCAGCGAAGACTGGGCGTTGATGACTTCGATGTTGCCGGCCACGCCGCTCACGAAGCGTTCGCGCGCCTGCGCGATCTCGTCGAGCGCGAGCGCGAGGCGCTCGGTGGCCACCTGCTGCTGTTCCTGTCCCGAAGCGAGGTCGAGCAGCGCGCCGGTGACTTCGGCTTCGACCTGCGCGCGCACGTCCTTCTCGCGCACTTCGGATTCGCGGACGAGCCCGGCCTGCTCGGCGAGCTTGCCCTCGCGGCGGAAGCCGTCCACGAGCGGCACCGTGACGGCCAGCGCCCACGTGCGCGTCGAGATCGCGTCGCCGTAGTGCTCGCCGGAGAGGCCCCAGTCGAGCGACGCGTCCACGCGCGGCAGCCGTTCGGCCGCCGTCGCCGAGCGATCGGCGCGCGCGCGCTGCATGCGCGCCTGTTCGGCGCGCAGGTCCTCGCGATGATCGAGCGCGAACGCGACCGCAGCCGCCGCCTCGCCGGGCGCTTCGCTGGCGCCGAGCGTGGCGTCGAGCGTGTCGGAGAGCGCGATCGCCGCGGACGGCTCGAGCCCGAGCGCACGCGCGAGGTCGATGCGCGCGCGATCGCGCTGGTTGCGCGCCACGCTGAGCGCGCCGCGCGTCGAGGCCACCTGCGTGCGCGCGCGCGTCACGTCGATCTGCGGCGCGGTGCCGGCGGACAACTGCGCTTCGGCGAGCCCCTGCAGCTCTTCGGCGAGCCGCAGGTCCTCGGCGCGCGCGGCGACGATCGCTTCGGCGCGGGCGGCGCGCAGGTACGCGAGCGCCGCGTTCGCCGCGGCCACTTCGCCGCTCACGCCCTGGTCGGCACGTGCGCCGATGAGCCCGAGACGCGAGGCGCGCAGCTTCTGCCACGACGACCAGTCGAACACCGGCTGCGCGAACTTCAGCCGCGCTTCGGAGTCCCACACGGGGCCCTGCAGCGCGGGATACGGCGCCGCCCCCGGCGCGGTCGGAAGCGTGATGCCGAGCGCGTACAGGTTGAACGTGCGGTCGGTCATCGAAGCCTGGCCCGTGACGCTCGGCAGCAGCGCGCCGCGCGACTGCGTGATCTTCGCGGCCGCCTGCGACGTGCGCAGCGACGCCACCTGCACGGAAGCGTTCTGCTGCGCGGCCATGTGGACGGCCTGCGCGAACGTGAGCCGCAGGGCCGCGGCTGCGGGTTCCGCGGCGTGCGCGGCGGACGCGCTGGCGAGCGCGAGCAGGATCAACGCGTAACGCTTCATGCGTCACCTCCGGTGGTTTCGGTGCGCGCGATGCCGCGCAGGAGCAGGTCGAGCGAGGTCTCGAAGAACGGCGAGATTTCGTGGGCGTTGTCGAGGTGCGGGGCGAACGTGTGCTTCCAGAGCGCCGCCATGAGCACGGGGGCCACCGCCGCGCGTGCGACGTTCGCCGCGTCCATTTCGCGGAACTCGCCGCGCGCGACACCCTCGCGCAGCACGCGCTCCACGAGGCCGTGGCTGCGCGCGATGATTTCGCTGTGGTAGATCCGCGCGAGCTCGGGGAAGTTCGCCGCCTCCGAGAAGATCAGCTTCGGGAGCATCGAGATGTTCGAGCAGGCGATCGCGTCCCAGCGCGCGCGGATGAGCTTCTCGAGCAGTTCGCGCATGGTGCCCTGGTGCGATTCGACGATCTGCTCCGCCATCTCGAGGCGCGGCACCACGAACTGGCGCGCGATCGCCATGAGCAGCTCTTCCTTGTTGGCGAAGTAGAGGAAGATCGTGCCCTTCGTGCAGCCGGCGCGCTTGGCGATGTCGTCGAGGCGCGTCGCCGCGTAGCCCTTCGAGCCGAACTCGATGAGCGCCGCCTCGAGGATCTCCGCCGGACGGTCTTCCTTGCGGCGGTGCCAGCGAGGTTCGGTCGCCGGCGTATGGGTGCTGGTCATGTTCGTCCTGCCCCCGGGAGTCCCAAGTAGATGAGCGATTACTTACTGAACGGTCGGTAAGTTATCGCCTCAGACAGGCCCGGCTCAAGACAAGTCTTTGTGGAGCCTCGCCTGAGGGTTTCGGCGGTTCCGTTGTGGCCCCCGGGCTTGCTGTTTGGGGTTGGGGGCGTTGGGGTTGGGGGGGGTTTGGGGGGGGGTTCTGGCGCGCGGGTTGGTTTGTGTTCGGGGGCCCCCTTGGGGCCGGGGCGGGTTTTGTTTGTGTTTCGTGGGGTTGCCGGTTTTTGGCGCGTTGTGGGGGGGGGGTTGTTTGGGAGCGGGGGTGGGTTGGGGCCCGTGTTTTTGTGCCGTGTCGTGGGGGGGTTGCTTGTTGCGGGGGGGTTTTGGGGGTTTTTTGTCGCGGGGTTTTTTTTTTGGGGGGCCTGGTTGGGGGCGCGGGCGAGCTTGGGGGGGGGGAGATTCCCTTTTTCGCGCCGTGTTTGGTTTTCTTGGCTTCGGGTCCCGCCGCCTTTTGGGGGGGGCCGGGGCTTTTTCTGGCCTGGGCTCTCCTTTGTTTGTTTGGCTGTCCCTTTGTTGTGGGGGGGGGGGCCGCGCCCCGCGGCCCGGCGCCGCGGGCGCGCGGCGGGCGCGGCGCGCGCCCGCCCCCCGCCGGCGCCGCGGCGCGGCCCCCCCCCCCCGCCGCGCCGGGCCCGCGCCCCCGGCGCGGCGCGCCCCCCCCCGCCCGCGGGCGCGCGGGCCGCGCGGGCGGCGCGGCCGCCCGCCGCGCCGGGCGGCGCGGCGCGCCGCGGGGCCGCCCCCCCCCCGCCCGCGCCCCCCGCGCCGCGGGGCGGGCGCCTGAGTCCGGGCCAGATTGCCGCCGTCGTCCGACCCGCACCCTCAAGGAAGAGGACCATGTCCGGCACTCCCGCACCTCCCGACCTCTCGCGCCTCGTTCCGCGCGACCTGGTCGCCGAACTCCTCGCGATCGCCCGCAGCGGCGGCGCCGAGTTCGCCGACGTGTTCGCCGAGCACACCGTGCTCACCGGCCTGTCGTTCGACGAGGGCCGGGTCAAGACCGCCTCGTACTCCGTGCTCGGCGGCATCGGCGTGCGCGCCGTGATCGGCGAGCAGACGGGCTACGCGTACGCCGACGGCTACTCCGCCGAAGACGCGCGCGAAGCCGCCCGCGTGGCCTCGCGCATCTCGCGCGAAGGGCGCGGCGCCGAGCCGCGCGCGTTCCGCGTGGTGGACGCGAAGGCGCCGTTCACCCTGAGCGCACCCGCGACGCTCGTGCTCGACGAGCCGAAGCGCGTGGACCTGCTGCGCCGCGCCGACGCCGCGGCGCGCGGCCACGACGGCCGCGTGCACGAAGTGAGCGCGTCCATGGCCACGTCGGCCAAGCGCTTCCTGATCGCGAACACCGACGGCGTGTGGGCCGAGGACACGACGCACCTCTCGCGCCTCGTCGTGAGCGCGCTGGCGCTCGACGGCAACGAGCGCCAGGAAGGCTTCGCCGCCGCGGGCGGCTGCGTCGAGGCGGACTACTACACGAGCGAGCGCACGCCCGAGTCCATCGCGCTCGAGGCCGCGAGCGGCGCCGTGCTCCTGCTGAGCGCGCGCGAGCCCGAAGCGGGCTCCTACCCCGTCGTCGTGTGCAACGGCTGGGGCGGCGTGATGGTGCACGAGTGCTTCGGCCACAGCATGGAAGGGGACACGATCCGCAAGAAGTCGTCGATCCGCGCGACGCAGATGGGACAGAAGGTCGCCGCCGACGGCGTGACGATCGTGGACTCCGGGCTCATTCCGTTCTCGCGCGGCTCGTTCCGCGTGGACGACGAGGGCACGCCCGCGCAGCGCACGGTGCTCGTGCAGGACGGCGTGCTCGTCGGCTACCTGTGGGACCGGCTCAACGGCGCGCTCACGGGCAATGCGTCCACCGGCAACGGCCGGCGCGCGTCGTACCGCGACTACCCGCTCTGCCGCATGACGAACACGTACATCGAGCCGGGCGCGCACGCGCCGGACGAGCTGATCGCGTCGGTCAAGCGCGGGCTCTTCTGCAAGAAGCTCGGCGGCGGCTCGGTCAATCCCGCCGACGGCAACTTCTCGTTCCAGGTCACCGAAGCGTGGCAGATCGAGGACGGCAAGCTCACGCATCCCGTGCGCAACGCGACGCTCGCGGGCAACGGCAACGACGCGATGCTCAAGATCGACGGCGTCGGCAACGACCTCGCGATCGACGGCACGACCGGCTCGTGCGGCAAGGACGGGCAGTGGAAGCCCGTCGGCGTCGGCCAGCCCACCGTGCGGTTCACCGGCATCACCGTGGGAGGAACCGCCGTATGAGCGCGCGCCACGCCACTCCGGAAGCGCTTCTCTCGCACGCCGCCGCCGCGCTCGAACGCGCGAAGGCAGCGGGCGCGCACGTCGCCGACGCCTGCGTCGAAAGCTCGCGCGCGTTCACCGTGCAGGTGCACGGCGGGCGCATCGAGACGCTCAAGCAGAGCGGCACGCTGGGCCTTGGCCTGCGCGTGATCGTGGACGATGCCGTGGGCTTCTGCTCCGGCACCGACCTGTCGCCCGCCGGTCTCGACGACCTCGCGCGCCGCGCCGTCGCGCTCGCGCGCTTCTCGACGCGCGACGCCGACAACGGCTCGCCCACGCCGGCGGACGCCGGCACGTACGCGGGCGCCGACCTGCAGCTGTTCGACCAGGCCGCGCTCGAGCTGCCGGTCGAGCGCAAGATCGACCTCGCGCTCGAGCTGGAGCGCATCGCGCTCGGCGCGGACCCGCGCGTGACGCGCACCGACGGCGCGCTCGTGTCGAGCAGCGGCGGCGCGTTCGCGATCGCCAACTCGCACGGCATCGCGCGCGCCTGGGAAGGCACGAGCGTGAGCGCGTGGGTCGTGGCGCTCGCCGACGACCGCGACGGCCGCCAGCAGACGGGCGTCTACGGGATGACGAAGCGCCATCTCGCCGACATGGCGAGCATGGAGTCCATCGCGCGCGAGGCCGCGCGCCGCGCGGTGTCGCGCGTCGGCGCGCGCAGCGTGCCCGCCGCGCGCGTGCCCGTGGTGATGAGCCCGGACATCGCCGCGTCGTGGATCGGCGAGATGTACGAGGCGTTCACGGGCGAAGCCGTGATCAAGAAGAGCTCGTGGCTCACCGAGAAGCTCGGCACCGCGATCGCCTCGCCGCTCTTTTCGCTCGTGGACGACGGCGCGATGGTGCGCGGTCTCGGCAGCTCGCCCTACGACGGCGAGGGCGTCGCGACGCGGCGCAACCTGCTCGTGGACCGCGGCACGTGCGCGTCGTTCGCGTACGACCACTATCACGCGCGCCGCGCGAGGACGGCGCTCACGGGCAACGGCATCCGCGGCTTCGGCAGCACGCCGGGCATCGGCTACCACAACCTGTACGTGCCGGCCGGCGAGAGCTCGCCCGAGGCGATCCTGAAGTCCGTGGACCGGGGCTTCTACTTCGACGACCAGGGCTCGTTCGGCTTCAACCCGGTGACGGGCGACTACTCGTACCAGGCGCAGGGCTTCTGGATCGAGAAGGGCGAGCTGGCCTATCCCGTGGACGGCGTCACCGTGGCCGGGCACTCGCTCGACATGCTGAAGCACGTGGCGGCGGTCGGCAGCGACCTCGAGTTCCGCACGAGCACGGCGTGCCCGACGCTGCTGATCTCGGAGATGACCGTCAGCGGCAACGGCTGACGCGAAGCGCGCGACGCGCTACGCGCGGTGCCAGCTCGTGACGAGCGCCACCGCGCGGCGCGGCGAGGCGGGCACCGTGCGCGCGTGGCCGAGGCGCACGAGCAGCAGCGGCTCTTCGTTCGTGACGCCGAACGCCTTCGCGATGCCGGCGCGGCCGGCCTCGGTCTGCGTGGCGGCCGACAGCGGCTGCTGCGCGAGCCCGAGCGCGGTGGCCTTGAGCGCGAAGCGTTCGTAGGCCTGTCCCGCGAGGATCGCCGTCGAATCGGTGCGGCGCGGCGCGGTGATCAGCGCGAGCGCGCCGGAAGCGCGCACGAGTTCGTTCGTCTCGTGGCCGAGCCAGCCGAGGCTCCAGCGGCGGAAGTGCCCGCCCGGGCGCATCGAGCTTTCGGCGAACCAGCCGAACGGTCCGTCGTAGCCGAGGCGTTCGGCGGTGACGCCGTCGCCGCGGCGGCGCGCGTCGCCGTCGGACTCGCGCAGCCACGCCTGATGATCGGTGCGGATGCGCGTGTCGCGGGCGCCGGCGACCGCGGCGTCGCTGACGGCGTTCGCCGCGCGGGCGATGCCGCGGCGATCCTCGAGCCAGTGCAGCCGGATCTCCTCGGGCATCTGCGAATGGAGCGCGGCGCGCTGCGTGATCGTGATCCCGCGTCCTTCGTAAGACCGGGCGTTGCTGCGGCGCTCGGCGATGGCGGCGAACAGCGCGCCGTCGCGGCGGGCGTCGGTCGGCTGCCAGCTCACGGTCGCGGCGACGAGCGGCGCGCCCGGGCGCGAGGCCAGCCCCCAGGGCAGGTAGTGCACGGTCGGCTGCTGGCCCCAGGCGCGGGCGGCGACGAGCAGGTTCTCGAGCGCGGCACCGAGCGACATCTGCGCGAAGCGCAGGTCGGGATCGCAGCCCGGGAGCGTGCGCGCGGGATCGAGTACGAGCCTCAGCTGTCCGTCGTCGTGCTCGAACCGCCAGGGCTGCGAGTTCCAGTGGCTCGGCGCGAGGATCGCGGCGCCGACGAGCGCGGCGACCGCGTCGTGTGGCGCGCCCGGCATGGTGTCGGGCAGCGACCACGGCTGCAGCGGCAGCCGATCGGACGCCTTGGCCGCCCACGCGAACGCGGGCGGCAAGGTCGTGGCGATCGTGGCGCCTCCGAGAAGCACGAGGAAGCGGCGGCGATCGAGCGTGAGGGTGCGGAACTCAGCCCGTGAGTCGGACGGGCCGAAATGCCGCGGCAACTTCTCGGACATGGCCCGGAAGGTGGCAGGGCCGGCCCGCCGGGTCAACGCCGCACTCTCAAGGCGCTGTGAAATGGACGCTTGAGGGGGCGTTTCGGGGCGCTCGGGCCTTGTTCCGCCCTTTGGCGCGGCTAGCTTGCGCCGCATGACACCGACCCGGTTCGTGACCGATGCGTCGCTCGCGCTGGTGGCCCGGCGGCTCCGCCAGCTGGGCTACGACGTCGAGCTTCACCGCGGCGCGCGCCTCGAGGAGCTGCTCGAGGCCGCCGCGCGCGACGGCAGGACCGTGCTGACGCGGAGCGCGCGGAAGCCGAAGCGCTGGAGCGCGGTCGCGACCGTGCGGGTGGAGGACGCCGATCCGGCTGCCACGGTGCGATCGGTGGCCGGGCAAGCGGAGCCCTCGGGCGCGCCGCTCAGCCGGTGCTCGCACTGCAACCATCCCCTGCGCGTGCGCTCGGCGTTCGAGGCGCACGGCGAGGTCCCGGGCCGGGTCGCGCGCCGGGGCGGTCCGCTCTGGAGCTGCACCGGGTGCGGGCAGTGGTTCTGGCTCGGCAGCCATACCGACGGACTTCGGGCATGGTTCGAGGGCGCACTCGGACGGGCGATCGCGTGGCCGGAGGTTCCTCCGCGCGAAGAGGGGCGAAAGACCCATCCCGACCGCTGAAAATCAGGGCCTTGCACAATCCTGTATTGCGCGAGGGTGTCGGAATCCACGACAATAATTCCGTGGGCGCGTGCTGCACGCTGGAATCGAACCCGGAGAGATCGTGGGGAGAGGTTCGACCCGGTTGCGCACGCGCTCTTGAAGTGAGAAACGCCAGGTTCGGACGGGCGACCTTCCCGTCCACCTGGCGTTTTCTTTTGGTTGTGGTTCGGAGAATGTTGCTGGCCCTCTTTCGCCTCTTTCCGACCCGGCAAGCTGTTGTCACTGCGTGAATGTCCCGGGGTGATCCGGCCGAAAACAGGCCCGGCAACATTCTGCGAACCACGGGGGATGGACTAAACTCCCGATCCCTTTCGCCGGGCTGCACTTCCCTTCCCCTTCGGGGCACATGGACCTTTCGGCCGTCGTCGTCACCTGGAACTCGCGCGCGCACATCCTCGAGTGCCTCCGCTCGCTCGATCGTGCCCGGGGCGCTCTGGCGATGGACGTCTTCGTCGTGGACAACGCGTCCTCCGACGACACGGTCGCGCTCGTCGAACGCGAGGCGCCCTGGGCGCGCGTCGTCCAGACGGGCGGCAACCTCGGCTACGCGAAGGCGGTCAACCGCGGCATCCGCGAGTCCGCCGGCGAGTTCGTGCTCGTGCTCAACCCGGACTGCGTCGTCGCCCCCGGCGCGCCCGAAGCGCTCGTCGCCTGGATGCGCGCCCACCCGCGCTCCGCGATCGCCGGCCCGCTCATCCGCAACACCGACGGCACGGTCGAGTTCAGCGCGCGGTCGTTCCCGGACCACTTCACGTTCCTGTTCAACCGCTACTCGCTGCTCACCAAGCTCTGGCCGGGCAACCCGTGGACGAAGCGCTACCTGCTCTCCGACTGGGACCACACGAGCGATCGCGAAGTGGACTGGGTCTCCGGCGCGGCGATGTGCGCGCGCCGAACGGCCGTTCAACAGGCCGGCGGCATGGACGAGACGTACTTCATGTTCAACGAGGACGTGGACTGGTGCCACACCCTCAAGAAGGCCGGCTTCACGATCGACTTCGTGGCGGCCGCCGAAGTCACGCACCACATCGGCGCCAGCAAAGGCCGCGTCTCGGACAAGGTCATCCTCGAGCGCCACCGCGGCATGATCCACTACTTCCGCAAACACCACCGCGTGAACCCGCTCGTCGACGCCGTCGCGGCCGCGTTCATCCTCCTGCGCGCCCGGCTCATGCTGGCCGCGAACGCGATGCGCCGATGATCGTGCCCTACTCGCTCCAGATCGCCCTCGCCGCGGCGCTCGTGGCGCTCGCCCTCACGCCGCTCGCCCGCGCACTCGCCATTCGCGTCGGCGCGATGGACTTGCCCGACGCGCGCCGCGTGCACGACCAGCCGATGCCGCGCTTCGGCGGGCTCGCGATCGCGGCCGGCGTGCTCGGCGTCGCCTGGCTCGCGCGGCTGCTGCCCGGACCGGCGGCGACGCTCGATCCGCGGCCGCTGCTCGGACTCACCTGCGCCTCGATCCCGATCCTCGCGCTCGGCATGGCCGACGACCGCTGGAGCGTCAGCCCGTGGGTGAAGCTCGCCGTGCAGGCGTGCGCGGCGCTCACGCTCACCGTGTTCGGCTACGGCGTGCCGCTGCTCACCAACCCGCTCGGTCCGGCGATCGAACTCGGCGCGTTCAACGTGCCGGTCACGATGCTCTGGGTGCTCACGGTCACGAACGCGATCAACCTGATCGACGGACTCGACGGACTCGCCTCGGGCGTCGTCATGATCGCGAGCGCGGCGCTCTGGACGGTCGCGCGGCTGCACTCCGACTTCTACGTCATGTTCATCGCGGCGCTGCTCATCGGTTCGTGCGCGGGGTTCCTGCGCTGGAACTTCCCGCCCGCGCGCGTCTTCATGGGCGACACGGGCAGCCAGTTCCTCGGGCTCACGCTGTCCGCCGTCTCGCTGCTCGAGAACCGCAAGGGCACGGCCGCGGTCACGCTGCTGCTGCCGCTCGTCGCGCTCGGCGTGCCGCTCGCCGACAGCGCGATCGCGTTCCTGCGCCGCGCGGTCAAGCGCCAGCACGTCTTCCGCGGCGACACCGGCCACGTGCACCACCAGCTGCTGCAGGCGGGCCTGTCCAAGCGCGGCGCGCTGTTCGCCATGTGGGCGCTGTGCGCGTTCTTCGGCGCGATCGCCGTGCTGCTCACGTGGCTGCCGCGCGAGTGGTCGGCGCTGCTCGTCGCGCTGCTCGCCGCCGTGCTGTTCGTCACGCTCGAGGTCCTGCGCGCGCTGCGCCACGGCCGCGCGCGCGACGCGGCCGCCGCGGCGGCGAAGCGTTCGCCCCGCCGCCGCTGACCGCACGCCTCACTCGTCGAGCGCCTGCAGTTCGAACGGCAACTCGCCGGTCGTGAACGGCTTCGTGGACTGCTCGATCGCCTGACGGCAGCGCGCCTCGCGTTCGCGGCCCTCGCTCACGGGCAGCGTCGGCGCCTGCAGCACCAGCTGCCGCGCCCGGCCGCCGAGCGTCACGCGCACGACCATCGCGTCGCGCTCACCGAGCCGCTCGTCGGCGAGCACGCGGCCGGCGCGGTGGCCCAGCCACTCGCGTACGCGCACGCGCGCGCCGCGGCCGTCGCGCTCGCGGAACACCACGAACCCGTCGCCCGCGCGCGAGCGGAACACGGCCGACGTGCCGTCGAGCACGCCGACGCCGCTGAACACGATCTCCGGGTCGCCGCCGAAGCCGCCGCGCGCGGCCCGGCGCGCCTCGTCGCCCACCGTCGTCGCTCCGGCGCCGCGGCGCACGCGGAACGGCGTGCCCGCCGCGCCGGGCGCGTCCTCGAGCACCGTCACCTGCAGCATCGCGTAGCCGTCGACGTAGCCGCCGCCGCCGTGACGGCACTTGCCCGCCATCGCGCACCAGTCGCCGCCACCCAGGCACAGCGCGCCGCCGGCCGCGGACTGCTCGCACCACATGCTCGCGTTGCACTGCATGCACGCTCCCGCCGACGCCGGAGCGGTCGCGATCGCCGCCGCCGCAACCGACGCGCACACCGCGGCCACACACCGCCACCACCACCCGATCCACTTGCGCATGGACTCTCCTCGCACGGGGGCAGACCCGCGCGGTCGCACGATGCGTCCGCGCACGGCGATCGCTCTGCACGCGGCATGCCGCGACGGAGGAGGGCGCGAATCAGTGCGCGGCGTGCGCCTGACGCTGCATGAGCAGCAGCAGGTAGAACCCGGCGAGCACGATTTCGGCGAGTTCGGGACGGCGGCGTCCGGCGTCCGACACCTGGACCTGCGTCGTCGCGCGGAACCACGACGGCTTGCGCGCGAACACGACCTGGTCGTGACCGTCGGCGTCGCGGAACGCCCAGCGGCGTCCCCAGAAATCCACGCGCGCCCACTGGAGCTCGGCGCCTCCCGGGAACACGAGCCGTCCGCCACCGAACCACGACGGCTCGAACGTGGCGACGGTCGCGCCGGAGCCGTCCGTCATGCGGATGCGTCCGCGGAACCAGCCTTCGTGGCGGATCTCGCGCTCACCGGCGGACGTCACCGCCGCCATGCGCGAGCCCAGCAGCGAGCGCGCTTCGATCGTGGCGAAGCACTCGCCGCCCGAGAGCAGCTCCCAGTGCCGCCGGCCGACGTGCGGCCGGTTCCACGTCCAATCGTGTTCGAAGGCCTGCTCGAGCGGCTTCATGCGCGAGGCTCACCCGGAAACACGTCGCCCGCGCCGCCGGACCGCGAAACGCGGGGCCGAGGACGCGGGCGGCGAACGTCACGACGATCAGTAGGCCAGCGCCCAGTTGATCTTCACGGTCCACATGGTCTCGGTGGACTGCTCGTCGCCGAAGACCGGGTTCTTCACGCCGCTGCGGCCGGCCACGCTCGCGATGCGCGTGTCGAGGCCGAGCAGGTGACGATCGTCGAGCGGCAGGTTGGCGCCGAGCGCGAAGTAGTAGCCCGAGCCCGGAGCGCCCGTGTAGTCGGTGCCGGTGCGGTAGTACTTGTGGAAATAGTAGCCGCCGCCCATGCCGAGATAGGGACGCACGACCGTCTTCCACTTGAAGTGGCGGGTCAGGTCCGCGGTGAACGGCACCGCGGCTTCGTACGCGTTGTCGAAGTGACCGAGCACGTCGTGGTTGACCGAGCCGCCGAACGACCAGTTGCGGTTGAGCATGCGGTGGTAGCCGACGCCGTAACCGACGAGGCCGTCGCCGGCGCCCTTGGCCGTGGACTTCGCGTAGCCGGCGCGCATGGAGATCCAGTTGGTGCGCTTCGCCCACAGGCCGTCTTCGGCGCGCTGCTGCTCGTACGACTTCTCGGCCGGCTTCGGCGGCTTGGGCGTCTTCGCCTTCTTGGGCTTCGCCGGCTTCGCGGCGGCGGCAGCGGCGGGCTTGGCCGGTGCGGCATCGGCTGCGAGCGCGGTCGAGACCGCCGTGAACGCGATCACCGTGGAGACGGTGAGGGCGGCGAGCGCGAGGCTCAGCGAACGAATGGACTTCGGCACCAGATGCTCCTTTCGACACGTCGGTAGGGAGATGCCCGGTCTGGGCTCCCGCGTTGCGGGCCCCGCCGCGCGGCCGCAGGGTAGGAGTGGAGGTCCACCCGTACCGTGGGGCGCATGCGGAGCGCGAAAGCTAACAAACGCCCCCCCGGCCTGCCAACCGGAGGGTTGTGCTCGGAAGATTGGTGAGACCCCTCCGGACTGGTAAGGTGCCGCCCGCCGCGGGCAGATTTGGCCCGATTTCCACCCAGTCCGCCCCCCGTGGACGGCCGGGATCGCGCTCCCCCAAATCTTCCGAGCACCTACCCACTGATGGCCCATGCGTTCGTGCAGGAGTACCTGGTCCGGGCGGAAGCACTCGAGCCCCGCGCCCTCGCCGTCACCCGCGACCTCACCCCCGCCCAGCTCGCCCAGAACCCGGCCGAGGGTGGCTGGTCGATCGCCCAGGTGCTCGAACACCTCTGCCTGACCGCCGACTCTTACGAGCCGGCGCTCGAACAGGCGTTCGCCACCGCGCGCGCCCGGCGCGAACCGCCCCGCCCGTTCAAGGGCACGCTGTTCGGGACGCTGCTGCGCAAGGCGCTGCTCGAGCAGAACCGCCAGCCGATGCCGGCGCCCAAGACGTGGCACCCGCTCGCGCCGCGCGATCGCGTGCTCGAGACTTTCCTGCTCCAGTCGCGCGGCGTCATGGCGCGCCTGCGCGAAGCCGACGGACTCGACGTGCGCGTCATGCTCCAGTCGCCGCTCGCGTGGTTCATCCGCATGAACCTCGCCGAGGCGCTCGCGATCCACGTCGTGCACGCGGAGCGTCATCTCGCGCAGATGGAGCGTGTGCGCACCTCGATCACGAAGCTCTCGCCGACACTTTGAGAGTGCGCTGCACGCGCATGTTCGTATAACTTGCGAGCCATGCGTCGTGCCAGATCGCTGTGCCGCTACGTCGTGCCCTCTTCGTGCGCCCTGCTGTCCGCGCTGCTGCTCGTCACGGGCTGCGGCGGCAAGCGCGACGACACGCCGAAGGACCTCACCTTCGAGACGCTCGCGGACACGACCGGGCTCTCCGAAGGCCGCCCGATCGTCACCGACTTCGAGGCGATCCGGCACGAGAACGGCCTGCTGCAGGTGCGCGGCCGCGCCCGCTTCCCCGACGGCACGCGCATGCGCCTCACGCTCAAGGCCCCCGGCGCCGACGTCTCGGCGGCCATGGTGCAGGTGACCGTGCAGGACAGCGCGTTCGACTCGCCGCCCATGCTGGGCGAAGCCGGCCCGCTGCCCGTGCAGGACTGGCGCTTCGAACTCACGGCGCAGTTCACGCCCGAGTTCCAGCCGGCCGAGGTCATGCTCGCCACGAACAACGGGCTGTCGCTGCGCGGCCCCGGCATCACGCGCACGCGCCTGGGTGGCGCGTCGTTCTTTCTCGCGGAGGAACTGAAACGATGACCCGCCGCCCTCCCCGCCCGCCGGCGCTGCGCTATCGCCCCGCACGCCGCACCGACGTGGACACGCTCGCCGACATGGCGCTGCGCACCTACCGCGTCTCGAGCATCGAGGCGCGCCGCGACTTCTACACCGAACACCCGCGCTTCTCGATCCGCGACGTGCGCGTCGGCGAGCTCGACGGCGAGATCGTCACGTCGCTCGTCCTGCTGCCGCTGCAGACGTGGGTGCGCGGCCAGCGCCTGCCCGTCACGGGCATCGGCGCGGTCGCCGTGTCGCCCGAATGCCGCCGCCGCGGCGTGGGCGAAGCGCTCGTGCGCTCGGCGCTGCGCGAGATGCGCCAGCGCGGCGACACGATGAGCATGCTGTACGCGTTCCGTTCGGACTTCTACCAGAAGTTCGGATGGTCGCTGATCGAGCGCACGAACATGATCTCGCTGCCGCCCACCGCGCTGCCCGCCTCCGACGAGGCGCGCCGCGTGCGCAAGGCGCACATGCCCGACCGTCCGGTCATCCAGGAGCTGTACGACCAGCACGCCGCCAAGGCGGGCCACTTCGCGCTCGCGCGCCGCCCCGAGTGGTGGGAGAAGCGGCTCTGGAGCTACGAGGGCGACTGGGTCGTGTACGAAGGCCGGCGCCGCGGGCAGATCGAAGGCTACCTGCAGTACCAGGTCGACAGCGGCGACGGGCCGTGGAAGCTCGTGCTCACGGTCAACGAGTTCGTCGCGTGCACGCCCGCGGCGCACCGCGGACTGTGGGGCTACCTGAACTCGCTTCGCGACCAGGCGATCGAAGTGGTCGCGGCGCTTCCGGGCGACGACCTGTGGCCGACCGTCATGCTCGACGCGCAGAACCTGCGCGGCGAACTCAAGCTCGGCGTGCACCGCACGACGGGCCACCTCGGCTACGGCGCGATGCTGCGCCTGCTCGACGTGAAGGCGGCGCTCGAAGCGCTGCCGGTGTCGCCGCACGCGCGCGGCGAGCTCGCGATCGAAGTGCAGGACGACGTGCTGCCGCAGAACGCGCGCGCCTGGCGCGTGACGGCGCGCGAAGGCCGGCTCACCGTGAAGCCCGAGTCCGTGCGCGCGGGCGGAAGCAAGGCGCTGCCGCGCCTCGTCACGCCGGTGGGCGCGCTCGCGTCCATCGTCGCCGGAACGCTGTCGCCCTCCGGGGCGGCCGAGGCCGGACTCGTGGACGACGCGCGCGGCGCGGCCGAGATGCTCGAGCCGTGGTTCCGTACGCGGCCCGCGTTCCTGTACCCGATGAACGGCTTCTAGGAGAAAGCGTGAGCGAACCGAAATGGACGGTGGTGGCGCCGCTGCGGCCGCGCTTCCGCGACACGGACGCGATGGGCCACATCAACAACGCGGTGTACATCACGTACCTCGAAGTCGCGCGGCAGGAATACTGGCGCGTCTTCAAGGACGACGAGAACTACCGCGTCGTGCCGTTCATCCTCGCGCGCGTCGAAGTGGACTTCCGCTCCGAGGCGCTCATGCACGAGACGCTCGAGCTGTGCATCCGCTGCTCGTTCATCGGCGGCAAGTCGTTCGGCTTCGATTACGAGATCCGCGAGCAGAAGACGCAGCGGCTCGTCGTGAAGGCGACGTCGGTGCAGGTGTTCTACGACTACGCCGCCAAGGCGAGCATCCCGTGCCCGCCCGAGATGCGCGCGCGCTTCGAGTCGTTCGAAGGACGCGCGCTCGCGCGCTGACCGCGCCTACGCCGCGTCGTCCACGCGGAACTGGCCGACGAGCGTCTGCAGTTCGTGCGAGCGCTCGGTGAGCGTCGCCGCGACCGCGGCGCTCTCCTCCGCCACCGCGCTGTTGCCCTGCACGGAACGGTCGATCTCCGCCATCGAGTGATTGAGCGCGGCGATGCCGTGCGCCTGCTTCTCGTTCTCGTCGGCGAACTCCTGGATGCGCGACGAAAGCCGGCGGATGGACGTCGCGACCTCGGACAGCTGAGCGCCCGCCTGCTCGATGCTCTCGTTCATCTCGCCCGTGCGGCGCGTGCTCTCGCCGATCAGGTCGTGAATCTCCCGCGCGGCGTCCGCCGTGCGCTTGGCGAGGCCGCGCACCTCGGCGGCGACGATCGCGAAGCCGCGGCCGTGCTCGCCCGCGCGCGCGGCCTCGACCGCGGCATTGAGCGACAGCATGTTCGTCTGCAGCGCGATCTCCTCGACCATCTGCACGATCGTCGCGATCCGCTGCGACGACTCGAGCGCGGCCGCCATCACCTCGCGCGAGTGCTGCATCACGACGCTGCCGCGCTCGGCGGTCGTCGAGGCGTCGAGCGCCATGCGGCTCGCGTCGTGCGCCTCGTCGGAGCTGCGCTTCGCGGAATCGCTCAGGTCGTGCAGCGTGCTCGCGATCTCCTCGGAGTGCGCGGCCTGCGCCTGCAGCGCCGTCGAGAGCGCGTCGCTCCCGCGCGCGATCTCGCCCGCGCCTTCGGCCACGCCGCTCGCGGCGTGCTTGATGTGCGCGATCAGGTCGTGGATGCGCGCGAGCAGTTCGTCGAACCCGCGACCGAGCGTGCCGATCTCGTCCTTGTGCGTGACGTTCAGCCGGCGCGTGAGGTCGCCGCCGCCGGCCGCGATCTCGCGGATGCGCGCGTCGACTTCCATGACGCGCGTCCGTTTGACGTGGATGCCGACGGGGCCGAGCACGACCGCCGCGGTGAACACGACGAGCGCGAGCAGCGTGAGCAGGAAGCGCGACATCTCGCGCTTCATCGCGCCGCCGACCGCGACCGGGTCGTAGCGGTAAGCGAGCACCCACGGCGTGTCGCCCGCGGTCTTCAGCGTGTCGACGTGCCACTTCGCGGCGAGCGCCTTCGGAGCTTCGCCGGCGATGACCGCGCGCGCGTCCTTGTCGAGCGAGGCGTCGCGGCGATCGAACACGTACACGCCGTGCGCGGGGTTCGCGAGCACGAAGTTGCCGGCGTGCTCGGGCAGCGACCACCCGTCGCGACGCGCGGCGTCGCGATCGTCGTCGGTGACGGGCACGGCGGGAATGCCGAGCAGCTGCGCTTCGAGCACGTTCGTGCGGAAGATGGCCGAGACGATGCCGCGGAAGTTCCCGTCCTGCCCGTAGAACGGGACCGAATACAGGATGCCCTCGGCGTCACGCGCGTCGCCCTCGCTGCGTGAGACGTACTGCGTGTTGTCGCAGGTGCGCATCGCGGGGCTGGTGACGGCCGGGATGTCGTCGAGCTTCTCGAAGTCGAACCGCGGGTGCGACGCGCGCAGCGCGTCGAGCTGCTTCGGGTACCAGGCGTACTCGGCTTCCTCGGCTTCCTCGGGGAAGTCCGAGCCGCGCTCCTCTGCGGCTTCGGCCGCGCCGTCGGCCGTCATGCGCAGCTGGTCGTACATGAAGAACGGCACTTCGCCGCGTGTCGCGTCGAAGCCGTCCACGATCGCGTAGACCTCGGACACGCTCACGTTGGCCGCAAGGTTGTTGTAGAGCTGTTGCACCGTGCGGTCACCTTCGACGCTGAACCGCCCCGCCTCGACTGCGGTGCGCGAGTCGTCCGGACGGTTTCCGCCACGAATCTCGCGCACGCTCGGCAGCAGGCTGATCGTGCGGATCGTCTGGTAGGAGAGCGTGAAGAAGTGCTCGAGGTTCCGCTCCATCGGGCGGTACTGGTTCGACAGCAGCTCGGCGCGCGTGGTTTCCATCGCGCGCGCGCGGCCGCGCTGGAAGTCCACCGCGAGGTAGCCGAGCGCGAGCACGGGCGCGATCACCGCGACCGCGATGATCCAGTCCTTCTTCCAGTCGAACGCACGGCCATGCGGCGTGCGGCCCGCATCACGGCTCCTCATGAACGCACTCCCGAATCGAGGGGTTTGCGGTTCCACGCTTCGCGCCCCATGCATCGCACGCGTGGAACCAGTACTCCCGAGTTTCGGTAGTCCGCAAACATGAGAGCGCGGGCGAAGTGTTCCTCGCCCGCGCTCTCTCGCATTCGCCGTCAGTTGCGCGCGCTCAGCGCGGCACTTCGACCCTCGGCAGGCCCCAGAGGTCCTGCAGCACCCAGTCGATGAGCAGGATGTTCTGCTCGCGACGGAAGTACCAGATCGGGAAGCCGCTGAACACGACCGGCGTGTTCTCGCGCCCGTGATAGAGCGTCATGACCGGACGGCCGACGCCGAGGTTGCCGCCGAGCGTCACGTACAGCGTGTCGAGCACCGGCACTTCGTGCACCGCGTTCAGGTCCGGATCGTCGTCCTCGGCCACCGAGTTCGACTTCGTCAGCGCTTCCGCCGAGTACGTCGACTGGTAGTAGTCCGAGAGGCTCGTGCGCGTCGGCGCGAGCGTCGCCATCGGGTCCGTCGCCTGCGACTTCTCGAACAGCTGGTCCGGCAGCCGCGCGAAGCTCGGTGCGCCCGGCCATGCCCGCGGCGAACCTTCGATGCGCTTCGCCTGTGACGACGAGCCGCTCGTGATCTCGCTGCGCCAGTGCGGGCCGTCGAACATGAGCCGTCCCGGCGCGAGCTCGCCGTCCGCCGACGCGTAGACCGAGCCGTTCGTGCCGATCTTCTCCCACTCGCGCTGGAGGCTCGACGCCACGCCGCCGCCCGAGAGCCACAACTTGCCGCCCTGGCGCACCCACACCGCGAGCGGGTTCGCGATGCCGGGATACGACATCGCGTGCAACGCGGGCATGGGGTTCTGCGAGAAGTCCGGCGGGTTCAGGTACGTCGAGCTCTTGTAGTCCGTGTACCAGACGATGTGCCGGTAATCACCGAGCTGCGACAGCGTGACGATGCCGCCGCGCTGGAAGCGCGTGGCGAGCGTGTCGTACGAGTAGCCCGCGAACACGCCGGTCGGGCTGAGCGTGCCCGCCGGGTAGTCCTTCCACGGCCGGCCGCCCCTCGCGAAGAAGAACGTGTCGAGCTCGGACGCCGTCGGCCAGACGCCGCGCGGGATGTCGGTGATGAACGGCGCCGTCGTGCGCAGCTTGTCCGGCGTGAGACGCGTGTCGTCCACCATGAGCAGCGACTTGCGGAACGTCGGGCGGATCGCGGTGAACTGCACGACGGACATGCTCACCATGTCCTCGTTGTCCCGCGCCTGCACGTAGAGGAAGTGCGTCTCCGCGAACCGCCCCTCGGGCGGCACGATCGCCGGAATGTCGCACTGCTGCGTCGTGGGCGACCACTGGCTCCAGTGATGGATGTCCGTCGTCTCGTTCGTGCGCTGCGTCTCGTCGCCGATGTCACCGTCGACGCGCCAGCGGTAACCGGACACGAACGCGCCGTAGGACGTGGCGCCCGACCAGTTGAACCGCAGCGGCGTGTCGGCCGCGACGTCCACTTTGAGGAACGTGTTCTCGTCGAGCGAGAACGATCCTCCGCTGTACTTGTAATAGAACGTGTCGTTCCAGATCGACATCGTCGGTCCGAGCGTGCCGACGACGCTCACGCCGAAGTACAGCATGCTCGAGTCGAAACTCAGCACGGGCGAGTACGCGCCCACCTCGTCGATGCCGATGAGCACGAACGCGTAGCGCTTGTTCGGCTGGAGCTGCTTGAGGTCGGCCCACGTCGTGTCGCCGCTCGTGGAGTCCCACGTCGAGAACCCGGGCGCGTAGAAGCTGCGCAGCGAGTCGGGATTGAGCAGCAGCGTGAGGAAGTCGAACTCGAGGTTGCCCTCCGCGAAGACCTTGTACTTGTACTTCACGGGCTTCGTCGTGGTGCGGCCGTCGGGATCCGAGCCCGTCCAGGTGATCCGGAACGCGGGACCGAACTGCGGCGTGTTCAGGTGGTTCGGCACCGGCGTGACGATCCGCACGATCGGCGCGAGCGTGAACGAGTTGAACGAGCACGTGAGCACGTTCGAAGGCGCGCCCTGATCGTCCACCGCGCGCACGACGAACGTGTGATAGCCGTGCGCCGTCGTCGCCCCGACCGTGTCCACGACGTCCGACTGGAACTGGAACGTCTCGCGGTTCTTGGTCGTGCGGACCCACGTGGTGTCGGAGTTCAGCGCCGTGGGCGGGTCGAGCACGTACTCGTAGTACGCGATCGTGCCGTCCATGTCGAAGCCGGCCCAGCGCATCTCGTACGCGTAGAAGTACGGCAGCGTGGCCGACGCCGGCGCCTGGGTCAGCTCGATCGTCGGCGCCAGGTTCGCGGGCAGCAGCCCCGAGTAGAGCTTCTTGCCACAGCCGGCGGCGACGACCGCGAGCAGCACGAAGGCCAACAGCGCGAAACGCGCGAAGGCACGGTTCACGGCAGCATTTCCCGCAGCGTGACCGTGTGCTTCGACTTCTTCTTGCCGTCACGCAGCACTTCGATCTTCACGCGCGAGCCGATCTCGCCCTGCTCCAGCACGGCGTCGAGCGCCGAAAGCGTCCACTCGCCGGCGGGCTTGCCCTGCACGCTCACGAGTTCGTCGTCGTCGCGGATGCCCGCCGCGTGCGCGGGCGAGCCCGGCAACACCGACAGCGCGATCACCTTGTCGCCCGAACGGCCGACGAGTACGCCGCTGCGCGAGAGCGCGTCGCGCGAAGCGAAGCGCTCACCCGGCTCGAGCCAGATCCGGCGATGGTCGTAGTCCAGCGTCACGCGGAAGCGCTCCAGCACGCGATTGCCGATGTTGCCCGCGAACTCCTCGCTCGCGAACGCGCCTTCGGCCGCGCGCGCCACCGACACCATCGGCGCGTCCCACGCGTAAGGGCCGATCGCCATCTTGCCGAGCCGCCCGTAGCGCGTCGTGAAGTGACCGCCGAAGCCCACGCCTTCCACGTCGCGCGCGCCGACGAGCTTGTCTTCGAGGCCGTGCCGGGTCGCGAAGGGTCCGTGAATGTCGACCGTCGAGCTGCTGCCGACGTCCATGCGGAAGACGCCCGTGTACGTGCCGTCGATCGTGGCCGTCACGCCCGGCACGACGCCGTTCATGACCATGGGCAGCGGCTGCTCCTTGCCGGCGTACGCATACGTCGCGGGATCGTGCAGCTCGAGCACCGCGTGGTCGTAGTCGATCGTGACCACGAAGCGGCTGATGAAGTCGTAGCCGAGCACGCCGGCCAGGTCGTGCCAGAAGTACGCGCCGAACGCCGGCGCGACCGACATGATCGCGAGCTTCGGATGCGCGATCGAGACGCCGGTGCCGCCGGGGCCGTGCACGGCGATCGAGTCGAGCGTCACGAACGACGCGCTGCCCGCCGCGCCCGCGCCCTGCGCCTGCATGAAGCCCTCGCCCTTGAGCCCGATGCTCGCCGCGTACGTGCTGTCGAGCACGCTGATCGTCGCGCCCGTGTCGAACAGGAAATCCGCGGGCGGCGCGCCGTTGACCGACGCGCGCAGCCACACGTGGCGCGCGGCGTAGTCGAACGGGAGCTTCAGCGCGCCGCTCGCGCCGCGCCAGCGCACGGTGGACACGCCTTCGGGCAGCGGCGCCTGGAACGCGAGCCCTTCGGTGCGCACGTTGACCGCGAACGAATCCGCCGTGCTCGTCATGCGGTTCGCGGGCATGTTGCTGATGCCCGACTCGTTCACGAACGCGCGCAGCCGGCCCGCGGCGCGGCGCCAGTCGGAAAAGTCGGTCGCGATCTGGTTCTGGTCGCGCGGCGCTTCGATGCGCGCGAGCAGCCCGGTCGCGTCGGAGAACCAGTACCTGCGCGGCTTGAGCGTCCCGCCGCCCGGCGGAACCATCGTGAGCACGGTGTACGCGCCCTTCGCGTCCTTCTCGTGGCCGGCGACCGTGATCGTACCGCCGCCGTTGTCCGGCTCGGCCCAGCGCTCGAGCTCGTACCACGTGGAGGCGAGCGACTCGGCGAGGTCCTGATCGGTGAGCGTGACCACGCGGCCCGTGGTCGGGTCGGTGCGCCATGCCGTTCGGCCGTCGGAGCCCTCGGACAGCTTGAACGGCCCGAGCTCGGTGCGCGCGTAGTGCTTGTCGGGGCGCACGGACCACGTTTCGAGCGAGCCGGAGAAGCCGAAGCCCGTGAGCTTGGCGCGCGTGTAGAGCGAGCCTTCGGCGGCGAAGGCGGCCGGGCCGCCCGTGGCGTCCACGTAGCGGCGGATGACCTTGTCGGCCTCCGGGGTCGCGGCGGCGTCCACCTGCGGCGCGAGGGCGAGCGCGAACAACGCCGCCAGCGCCAGGGGGCGCCCGAACGATCGAAGCATGTCTCTCCTTGGGGGGATGCCTAGGAACCTGAAAGTGGCGGGGAGTGTACCCAAGTGTACGGCCGCCGCATCACCAATCTTCCGAGCACGGGTGTCCGGGATACCGGCGCGGAGTCATTGCGGCGGCCCGCCGCAGCGTGCTACCAGTCCGGGCGAAGGACCTCCCCGGCATTCACGAAAGGACTCTTGATGAAGCTCAAGCTGGCCCCTGCACTGCTTCTGGCCGCGTTCCTGCCCACCACCGCGCTCGCCGCGGGCTCTTCGTTCCAGACCTACGGACCGCACATCGGCTTCAGCAGCGACCCGAGCCAGCTCGTGCTCGGCGGTCAGCTGCAGATGGGCGACGTCGCCCCGAGCATCGACTTCGTCCCGTCGGTGGACCTCGGGCTCGGTGACGGCATGACGGTCGTGTCGCTGAACGGCGACTTCCACTACCGCTTCACGATCTCGGGCGCGACCTGGCAGCCATACGCCGGCGGCGGCGTGGCGATCCACTTCTGGTCGGTGGACAACGCCGGCCCCGGCGGCGACGCGAGCGACTCGGTTGCCGGCGGCACGGCCGTCTTCGGTGCCGACGTCCCGACCAAGTCCGGCAGCCGCTTCTTCGTCGAAGGCAAGATCGGCCTCGGCGACGGCCCGGATTTCAAGGCCATCGCGGGCTGGCACTTCGGCCGCAAGTAGCGCGGCGCGCCGAAAGGCGCGCGGCTTCTCTCGAACAGTGTGAAAACGCCGGGGCGGCAAGAGCGCCGCTCCGGCGATTCATTTTGCGGCGAACCCAGAGGGAACTCGATCATGAAGGTCCTCGCGCGCTTCTCCAATCACGCCTACGCCCTGCTGCGGATCGTCAGCGGCTTCATGTTCGCTTTCCACGGCGTACAGAAAGTCCTGGGCGTGCTCACCACGCACCAGCCGGCCGTCGGCAGCCAGATCTGGATCGGAGGGGTCATCGAGCTGCTGGGCGGCCTCGCGATCCTGCTGGGCTTCCGCACGCGCTGGGCGGCCTTCCTCTCCAGCGGCACGATGGCCGTGGCCTACTGCCAGTTCCACTGGAAGTTCCAGCTCGGCTCCGCCTTCCTGCCCGGCGTGAACGACGGCGAGCTGGCGGCGCTCTACTGCTTCGTCTTTCTCTTCATCGCCTGCCGGGGCACCGGGATCTGGGGGCTGGAGAAGAACTGACGCGGACGAAGTCTCGGTGATCGGCGTCGCGCCCCCCGCTACCTCCCACCCGCCACCATTCCCAGCCGCTTCACGAACTCCGCCGGCCCCATGAAACCTTCCACGCGCGCCTCTCGCACTTCGGTGCCGCTCTTGGAGACGAACACGATCGTGGGCACGCCGGTGATGCCGAACTTCTTGCGATAGCCCTCGGCTTCCGCGGAGTCGTAGTGCGTCAGGTCCACGACGTACGCGTCGAAGTCGCGCGCGGCGGCGACCACGGCCTTGTCGGGGAACGTCTGCAGCTCGAGCTCGTGACAGGGCACGCACCAGTTGGCCGAGAAGTCGATCAGCACGGGACGGCCCGCGGCGAGCGACGACTGCAGCGCGGCCTCGCTGTACGGGCGGAACACGATCGTGCGCGCGGCCATGGTCGTCAGCTGCAGCACGAACCACACGCCCGCGATCACCGCGAGCGTGCCACCCACGCGCTTGAGCGTCTTGAAGCCGGCGCGCGAGTTCGCGCTCTTCTCCATGAAGCCCAGGTAGAGCCCGCCCAGCATGAGCGCCGCGGGCAGGATCCACGCGGCCAGCTTGGGCGCCACGCCGATCAGCGCGTAGTACAGGCCGATGCTCGCGAGCAGCACGCCGAAGAACTTCTTCACCCAGTCCATCCAGTCGCCCGACTTGGGCAACGTCTGCAGCAGGCTCGAGAACGCGGCGAGGAACAGGTACGGGAACCCGAGGCCGAGCGACAGCGTGAACATGGCCTGCAGGCCAAACAGCGCGCTGCCCTTCTGCGCGATGATCGCGAGCAGCGCCACCACGAACGGTCCCACGCACGGCGCGGCGATCACGCCGACCGCGAGGCCGGACACGAACAGCCCGGCGATCGAGCCGGTGTTCGCGCCGCCGACCTTGTCGAGCACCCACGTGGGCGCCTGCATCTCGTAGACGCCGAACATGGACAGCGACAGCGCGACGAGCAGCAGCCCGAGCCCGACGTTCACGAGCGGGTTCTGCAGCGCCTGGCCGAACAGTCCGCCGGTCAGGCCGGCGACCACGCCGAGCGCCGAGTACGTCACGCAGATGCCGAGCACGTAGACGACCGCGTTCGCGAGCACCTTGGGCAGCGGCTCCTTGCGGCGCGCGCCGAAGATCGACACGGTGATGCCGAGCATCGGGAACACGCACGGCGTCAGGTTGAGCGCGAGGCCGCCGAGGAACAGCGCGAGGAACCACCACAGTCCGCCCTTGCCGAGCGCGTCCTGCAGCCCCTGCGCGGCGCCGGTCGCGGGCGGCGGTGCGTTCTCGCCGCCTTCGGGCATGGCGGTCGTGAAGCCTTGAGAGGGCTCGGCGCCTCCGGCGCCGCCGGCGCCGCTGTCCGAGAGGGCTTCGCTCGAGACCGCGCTGTCCGGGTTCGCGGCCGCGGCGACGGCCTCGGCGCCGGGCTCGACGCCGCCCGTCACGGTGACTTCGACCGTGAACGGCACCGAGGTCGGCTGCACGCAGACTTCGTTGTTGCAGCCCTGGTACGTCACCGTGCCCTTCAGCGTGTGCGTGCCGTTCACGGCGGTCGCGGACGCGGTGAGCGGCAGCGTCACCTCGGTCGGGCCGTCCCACACGAACAGCTCGGTGTCCTCGAACGCGAACTTCTCTTTCTTGGGCGCCGGGTACTTCGGCTTGCCCGCGGTCACGCCGAACGCTCCGGCGATCGTGACCTTGGTCGGGATGTTGTAGTCGAGCGCGGGCGGGTTCGCGTTGATGTGCCAGCCGGGAAGGATCGCGAGCTTCACCGGGAGCGTGACGGTGGCGCCGGGCGTGAGCTTCACGGCGGCGGCGGACGGCTTGACCAGCGTGTTCGCGGCCGGCGTCGCGCCGTCCTGCGCGAACGCCACGCCCATCCACACCGTCAACGCCACGAGCACGGCCAACAGTCGCTTCATCGGTTCTCCCCTTGCGAGTCGAGCTCCGCCGCCAGTTCGTCCGGGCTCTGCACCGGAAGCCGGCAGCGATGATGCACACAGACGTACGCGGTGGGACGCCCATCGCGTGAAGGCAGCGACGCGGCGAAGGGTGCGAGCGCGGCCAACGCGGCGCGCGAGGCGTCCTCCACCACGATCCGATCCTGGAACGGCCGGAACTTCGAGTCATACACCGCGAGCAGGGATTCGCGCTCGGGCGAGCGTTCACCTTTGACCACGACGTGACCGGCGGGTTGAGCGGCTTCGATCATCGCCGCGACCAGCTGCGGCATGGCCCACGCGCTCCCCGCGAGCCGGGTCGCATGGTAGTCCAGCGTGCGGTCCGCCTTCACCTGGAGGTCTTCGCGGCTCGTCAGCCGGGCGAGTCGCAGCAGCACGTGCGCGGCGATCGAGTTGCCGGCGGTTTCGGCGCCGTCGAAGCCGTCCTTCATTCTCACCGGCGCCGCGACGTCGCTTGCGATGCCTCCGGCACCCTCGAGGCCGGCGGCAACGCTCTCGAAACAGGCGCCGTGTTCGTCGTCCCACAGCCGTTCGAGCATGACGTCGGTGACCGCGACGGCGCGCTCGAGCCAGCGCACGTCGTGCGTGGTCACGAACAGTTCCACGCAGCCGCGCGCGTAGTGCGCGTAGTCGTCGAGCTGGCCCGCGCCCTTCGCCTCGCCTTCGCGCCAGCGCCGCAGCAGCGCGCCGGACTTCGGATCGCGCAGCTCGTCCCACACGAACTCCGCGGCGCGCACGGCGGCCTCGGCCCACGAAGGCTCGTTCAGCGCGCGCGCACCGCGCGCGAGCGCGGCGATCATCATGCCGTTCCACGCGGCGAGCACCTTGTCGTCGAGATGCGGCCGCACGCGCTTCGACCGCACGGCGAGCAGCGCATCGCGCACGCGAGCGAGCGTCGCGGCGGCCTCGCTCGAAGGCTCGCGCACGAGGTTCAGGATGCTCGTGCCGTGCTCGAAGTTGCCGAGCTCGGTCACGCCCCAGTGCTCGGCCACCACGCGCGCGTCGTCGGGCGACAGCGCCTCGGCGAGCTGCGCGGGCGTCCACACGTAGAAGCGGCCCTCTTCGCCTTCGCTGTCGGCGTCCTCGCCGCAGAAGAACGCGCCGCGGTCCGACGTGAGGTCGCGCCGCACGTACGTCACGATCCCGCGCGCGACTTCGGCCCAGCGCTCGTCGCGCGTGACGAGCCAGCCGTCCACGTACGCGTCGAGGATCAGCGCCTGGTCGTAGAGCATCTTCTCGAAGTGCGGCACGAGCCATTCGCGATCGGTCGAGTAGCGATGAAAGCCGCCGCCCAACTGGTCGTGAATGCCGCCCGCGCGCATGGCCGCCAGCTGATGCGTCACCATCGCGTGCGCGGGTTCGCGCGTCGCGGGGTCGGCCGCCCACCAGCGCAGCAGGAAGTGCAGGTTCACCGTGCTCGGGAACTTGGGCGCGCCGCCGAAGCCACCCTCGGCCGCGTCGTACGTGCGCGTGAGTGCGGCCGCGCACTGCGCGATCAGCTCGTCGCGCGACTCCTCGCCCTCGCCGGGCGTGGCGAGCGAGCGCACGAGGTCGAGCACCTGCGCGCCGCCGGCTTCGATCTGCTCGCGTTGCTCCAGCCAGGCGCCGTGGATGCGCGCGAGGATCTCGTCCATGCCCGGCATGCCGCGGCGCGACGTCGGCGGGAAGTACGTGCCGCCCCAGAACGGCGCGCGCTCCGGCGTGAGGAACACGTTGAGCGGCCAGCCGCCGCCCATGCGCATCGCCTGCATCGCGGTCATGTACACGCGGTCCACGTCGGGGCGCTCTTCGCGGTCCACCTTGATGCACACGTAGTGCGCGTTCAGCAGCTCGGCGATGTGCGCGTCCTCGAACGACTCGCGCTCCATGACGTGACACCAGTGACACGTCGAGTAGCCGATGGACAGGAAGATCGGCTTGTCCTCGGCGCGCGCGCGCGCGAACGCTTCCTCGCCCCAGGGAAACCAGTCCACGGGGTTGTGCGCGTGCTGCAGCAGGTACGGCGACTTCTCGCGGGCGAGCCGGTTGGGAGCGTGCATGGCCGAAAAGTATGCCCGGCAGCCCGCCCCGGCGTTGTCAGGAAACGCGCGTCCGCCGGACTCGCGGCCGCCGGGCGCGATCCCCCACGAAATCAGCGTCCGCGAACGCCGTCCTCGCCCCAGAGCGAGCCCACGAGCCAGCCGCCCACGATCGCGATGGCCGCGATCGAGCCGGCGACGGCCCACCACGTGTACTCCGCCGCCGGGCCGCTCAGCGCCAGCGACGGCAGCCCCAGCTGGATCGTGCTGCCCGGCGTGAGCAGTTCGGCGATGCGCGCCGGGTCGAACCCGACGCTGGCCGCGAGTGCGAACAGCGCCAGCGCCGAAGCCGCCGCCGCGAGCACGGGCGCGTTGACCACGTCGCGCCACGTGGAGCGCGGCACGGCCACGGGCGCCACGCGCACCTGCGGCGTCGCCGCGACGCGCGCCATGATCGTGTCCGTGAAGCGATCGCCGGGCGCGGCGTCTCCCCCTTCGGAAGCGAGCATGCGCTCGAGCGAACGCGCGTCGGCGAACGCGCGCGTGCAGCGCGCGCAGTGCGCGGCGTGACGGAACGCCTCTTCGGGCAGGTGTTCGCCGCCCGTCTCGTTCAGCAGTCGCGCGAACAGTTCGCAGTTCATCGCTCTTCACTCCTTTGCTGCCGCCAGGCTTCGCGCAGCGCGGCGCGCGCGCGGTGCAGGTGCGTCTTGAACGTGTTCTCGGGGAGCCCCATCACCATCGCGGCCTGCGCGATCGAGCGGTCCTCGAAGTAGAACAGCACGACTGCCGCGCGCTGCTGCGGCGAGAGCGCCTCGAGCAGCCGCTCCGCGAAAGGTTCGGCTTCGCCGCGATCGTGATCCGGCGCCGCGTGCAGCGGCGTGTCGGCCGCCACGGCTTCCTCGCGCCGGCGCCGCGCCTTCGCTTCGGCGAGCCGGTCGAGCGCGCGCCGCCACACGATCCGGTGCAGCCAGGTCGAAAAGCTCGCGTCGCCGCGAAAGGTCGGCAGCGCCGCCCACGCTTTGACGAATGCGTCCTGTGCGACTTCCTCGGCGTCGGCCCCGGAGCGCAGCACGCGCAGCGCGAGTGCGTACGCGCGGGCGCGATGCGATTCGACGAGCACGCGGAACGCGGCCGTGTCCCCGCGCTGCGCGCGCGCGATCACCTGCCGCTCGTCCACGGGCACCGCCACGACCGGTGCGGGTGGAGCGCCTTCGAACCCCGTGAGCATGGCCATCGCGTCTTGGACGGCGCCGGGGCCGGGCGAAGTTTCAGGCGCGCCGGAATCGTCCGGTGAAACCGGACGCAGGCCCGGCTCCGTCCAAGGGGCGTGATCGGCAGGACCCGCCCGGCGCAGGTGGCGCGGCGGAGTCACGAGCGAACGTCCCGAAGGAGGCCGGACATGCATGGAGAAGAAGTCGGCGCGTTGGTCATCGTCGGTGGGGTGATGCTGGGTGCCATGAGCATCGGGGGCGGTTACCTCGCTGGGATTCTACGGTCCCGCCAGCGCCAGAGCATCGCCGAAATGATCCAGCGCGAACGGATCGCGATGATCGAGCGCGGCACCGAGCCCGACAAGCTCCCGGCCATGCAGTCGCATCCGCTGTGGGCCGCGATCGAGAACGGCGCCGTGACCGAGCGCCAGCTGGCGGCGCGCCGGCGCCAGGGCCTGATCGTGGCGGGCATGCTGTTCACGTGCTTCGGACTGGCCCTCGGCCTGCTGCTCTCGAAGGTCGCGGGCGACGAAGTCTGGGCGGTCGGCGGGCTGCCGCTGTCCATCGGCGTGGCGCTGCTGGTCTCGTCGACCTTCATCAAGGCGGAGTAGCGTCTCCCCTCTCCGTGGGGAAACGAAGGCGCGGCGCCCCGGAACATCGGGACGCCGCGCCACTCGGTTTTCGGGGCGACTCGGCTACTTCGCCGCCTCCAGCGCTCCCGCCGCGCGGCCGAGCGCGTCGGTGATCGGACCCACGCCGCGCGCGTACGCGCGCGCGTCGCGATCGAGCACCGCCTGCCCGAGCCGCGGCAGCGGCACCGGCGCGTAGCCCGTGTTGAGGCCCGGCGCGTACAGCTCGTGGCGGAACCACTCGCGGCCCGGCAGTCCCGTGCCGACGAAGCCGCGCTCGGTGGCCATGAGCGCGCGGTTGATCGCCTCCGGTCCGCCCGCGGGCCACAGCTCCGTGCCCGCGAGCACGGCGTCCACGCGCTTCTCGAGCGCGAACGACGAGTTGCGCAGCCGCGCCGCGGCCTGCTTCGCGGCGCCGAGCGACGCGTTGAACTGCAGAGAATCGGGGCGGCCCGCGCCGACGTCGTCCGCGCGCTCCTCGATCGACTGCATTTCGTCGTACACGAACTCGGCCGTGTTCGTGTAGCGCAGCGGCAGGATCTCGGCGTCCGCCAGGCGCATCGCGACGCGCGACCACAGCTCGGTCATCGCCGAGTGGATCGCGTACGTCGGATCGAGCACGCGATCGACGTACTCGAAATCGTCGTACATCGAGTGATACGCCCCCTGCAGGCCGGCGAACGCGAAGTCGAGGCACGGCACGCCGAGGTGATCGACGAACACCGTGTAGTCCGAGCCGCTGCCGAGCGAGGGCAGCTGCCACTCGAACGGCCGCACCTGCTCGCCGCGGTTGCGGCGCAGGCGGTTCAGGCGCGACCACTCGCCTCGCCCCTCCGACCACGCGCGATCCATCATCGTGTTCCACAGTGAGCGGTTCTGCACCGGATCGCGCACGTCGCGCGCGACCTCGAGCACGAGATCGCGCAGCGCGTGGCTGCCGCCCGCGCGCAGTTCCTTGCCGCTCACCGCGGCGTCCACGTTCACGTACGCGACGGCGTTCTCGCGCAGGTCGGCCGCGTTCGCCTCCGCCCACTCGGTCGAGCCGAGTAGTCCGTACTCCTCGCCGTCCCACGAGCACAGCACGATCGAGCGCCGCGGCTTCCAGCCCGTCGTCTTCGCGAGCGTGCCGAGCGAGCGCGCCAGTTCGAGCATGCAGATCGTGCCGCTGTTCGGATCCACGGCGCCGTACGTCCACGCGTCGCGGTGATTGCCGAGCAGCACCTTCTGCTCGGGATGCTCGCGCCCGGTCATGGTCGCGATCACGTTCCAGATGGGGCGGATCGCGTAGTCCTGCTCGATCGCGAGGTGCACCTTCGCCGCGCCCGGGCCCACGTGATACGTGAACGGCAGCCCGCCCTGCCAGCCCTTCGGCGCCTGCGGGCCTTCGAGCGTGGCGAGGATCTTCTTCGCCTCGCCCCACGACACGGGCAGCGACGGGATGCGCGGAATGCCGCGCACTTCGCTCATGGGCAGGCGCGCGAGCTTGCCGCTGCTCTGTCCGCTCGCCCAGCCGGGCGTCGTCGGATCGCCGGGGCCTTCCGACAGGTACTGCACGCTGCCACGCTGCAGCGCGTCGGCGGGACGGCCCGCGCCGCGCGGGTATTCGTCGGCCTGCGCGTAGCCGTCGTCGCCGGGATCGCTGTAGATGAGCACGCCCGCGGCGCCCGCGCGCTCGGCGTTGCGCACCTTGAGGCCGCGGAAGTTGCGCCCGTAGCGCACGAGCGCGATGCGCCCGCGCACGCTGATGCCCATGGCGGCGAGCTTCGCGAAGTCGTCCACGTCGCCGAAGTTCGCGTACACGACCTGCGCGGTCACGTCGCCGGACGCGCCGTAGCCGTGGAACGCGTCGAACACGCCGCCGTCGTGCGCGTCCTTGTCCCATGCGGCGCCGGTCTCGCGCACGGCGAGCTTCTCGCCCGTCGGTTCGACCATCTCGAGCTTCACGCTCTTCGGGTAGTTCAGCAGCACCGGGATCTCGACGATCTTCGCGTCCCAGCCGTACGCGGAGAGCCGGTCGCGCACGTACTCGGCGGTCGCGCGGTCGCCGGGCGTGCCCGCGACGTGCGCCTCTTCCGTGAGGATGCGCAGGTGGCGGCGCAGCGTGTCGGGGCGAATCACCATCGCGGCGCGGCGTTCGCGCGCGAGCTCGGCGTCGAGGCTGTCGTGCGCGAAGCCGGTCATGCCGGCCGGCGGCGCGATGTTGCCGGGCGCGGGCTCGAGCACTCCCATGAACGGATGCAGGTCGGCTTCGACGCTGCAGGCTTCGGGCGACGCGGCGGCGAGCGGCAGCGCGACGGCCACGGCCGCGGCCAGGATCCAGCGCTTCATGAAGACTCCTCGGGACGAGTGAAGAGTGCGGCGGAGAAAGAGTGCGGCGAGCATACGGGCGGAGCGGGGACGGTCAACCCCTCAAACTCACCAGCACGCCGGCCGCGATCACGAGCACCGCGCCGGCCGCCTGATGCCATTCGGGCACCGAGTGGAAGACCGCGACCTCGAACAGGTACGTCATCACGACGCCGCTGTACGCGACGGCCGACAGCGTCGCGGCGCGCCCGCGCGCATAGGCGCGGCCGACGAACACCTGGCCGAAGCCGCCACTCAGCGCGGCGATCGCGAGCGGCAGGTACGCGCGCGGCTGCACGGGCTTCAGGTCCGGCAGTGCGACGAGGAGCGTGGCGCAACCGGCGAAGAGCGACATGTGCAGCGCGATCGCCTCGCTGCTCTCGTGCGGGCCCATGCGGCGCAGGCGCAGCAGCGCGAGCGCGTAGCTCACCGCGCCGACCAGCACGACGGGCCCGGCGCCGCCGCTCCACTGGAAGCGCGCGCCGAGCAGCACCGCGACGCCGACGAAGCCGACCGCGACGCCCGCCCACACGGTGCCGCGCACTTTCTCGTGCAGCACCGGGCCGGAGAGCATCGCGACCCACAGCGGCGTGGTCGCGTAGAGCGTCGTCGCGTCACCGACCGAAATCGCCTTCGTGCCGAGCGCGCTGAACAACGCGAGCGCGCCGCCGGTGCCGAACGCCGAGCGCAGCCACGCGTTCTTCTGGTCGGTCACGCGCAGCGACTTGCCCTGCAGCTTCGCCGACACGATCGCGACGATCGCGCCGCCGAAGAAGCGCGCGGCCGCGATCTCCGCCCACGGCAACTGGCCCGCGCCGGCGCGCGTGCCGAGCCGCATGCCCGTGTACGCGAGCTCCGAGAGCAGCAGCCAGCCGACGCCGTTGCGGAGCAGGGCGCGCATCGCGCGCGGCCCGGGTTACACGCGCGCGGACGCGGAGGCGTTCGCGCGAAGATCGAGCCAGTGCACGCGGTCCGCGAAGATCTCGGGATCGCGCGTGCGCAGCTCCTGATGCCGTCCGCGGTGACACGTCACGACGAGCACCTGGTGCCCGGCGCCGAATCCCTCGACGAGCGCACGCATGGACTTCTCGAGCCGCTCGTCGTCGGAGGTCGCGAACGCGTCGTCGAGCAGCAGCGGCAGCGGCTCGGTGCCACGCGAGAGGAACTCGCTCACCGCGAGACGCACGGCGAGGTAGAGCTGGTCGCGAGCGCCGCTCGACAGCTGCAGGTGCGCCTTGCCGCGCGTGACCTGCGGGCCGCCGTCCATCTGCACGGAGAAGTCGAGGTCCTCGCCGAAGCGCAGCTGGTCCACGTGCGTGCCGAACTGCGAAAGGATCTCGCCGACGCGCGCGTTGAGGAAGTCCGCCCAGCGGCGATGCGTGTCGGTCGCGACCTTTTGGATGGTCGTGCGCGCGATCTCGACCGAGCGCTTGAACGCGCGGGCGCGAGCGACCGCCGTCGCGAGGCGCGCGATTTGCGCCTCGAGCTCGGGACGGTTCTGTGCGTGACGACGCCACGTCTCTTCGACCTCGAGCCGCAGGTCGGAGCGGCGGCGCTGCGTGCCTTCGAGGCGCGTGCGCGCCTGCTGCGCTTCGGTCTCGATCTCGCCCGCGGCGCGCGGTTCCTCGATGCGGGCGCCGGCGGCCTCGAGCTGCTCGAGCGTCGCGCGGCGCTGCTGCACCTCGACGTCCGGCAGGAGCCGTTTGCGCGCGAACGGAACCAACTCCTCGACGAGCATGTTCCAGCGTGAACGGCTCGCGAGCCGTCCGTGCAGCTCGTCGACGTGCTCGGTCCACGAACGCTCGGGGTCGTACGCGAGCCCGGCGCTGTGCAGGATGCGCTGCGCGCGTTCGCGCAGCCCGGCGACCGCGGCCTCGTCGACCGCGCGCTCCTTCTCGACCCACTCCCAGCTCTTGTCGAGCTCGGCGAGGCGCTGGCGCGACTGGAACGCGCGGCGCGCTTCGTACGCGACGCGCTCGAGCGTCTCGGGCGTCGGCGAGACGACCGGCAGCCCGCGCATGAGCGCGAGCGCCTGCTCGTTCACGGCGCGGCGCGTGTCTTCCGTCTGCGCGAGCATCTCCTGCGCGCGCATGAGCGGCGCGGAGTCTTCCATCATGCGCGCGTACTCGCCCCAGTGACGCATGAGGTCGACCGAGTCGCGATAGCCCATGAGGCGCGACAGGTCGGCGAGCCCGACTTCGTTCTCGGCACGCTGCGAGCGCAGCTGGTTCAGCCGGCGCTGCGCGTCGGCGAGCTTGCGCAGCGCGACGTCGCGCTCGGCCGCCTGCGCGCGCGAGGCGATCGAGAGCAGCGCCACGCCGGTGAGCGCGACGAACGCGCCGCCGCCGAGCAGCGCGGTCCACAACGTCTGCGTGCCGTGCGTGAGGAACACCACGCCGCCGGCGATCGCGCCACCGGCGCCGAGCGCCGTGACGATCCACGCGGGCACGCGGCGGCGATTGCGCTCGCCGTCCACCGCGCGGAGCGTCTCCGTCGCGGCGGTGCGCTCCTGTTCGAGTCCGGCGACTTCCGTCTGGAACGCGAGGTTCAGCTCGCTCTGCTGGCGCAGCAGCCGCTGATGATCGTCCGGCAGCGAGCTGAAGCGCGCGGTGAGGAACTGGATGCGCTCGGGCTCGTAGCCCTGCCCCGCGAGCTGGTCGCGCAGCTGGAACACCTGGTGCCGATGATGCGTGTCGTCGAGCGCGACCTGGCGCATCTGCGACGCGAGCGCGACGCAGCGGTTGGCCTCTTCCTCGCCGAAGCGCTCGTAGGCTTCGAGCCCGGCGAGTTCGGAGGCGATCGCTTCGCGTTCCTTGGCGAGCTCCTCGCGGCGGCGCGCTTCGAGCGTTTCGAGATTGCGCTGCGCCTCTTCGAAGCGCGCGACCGTGTCGCGCAGTTCGGATTCGGCGTTCGCGGGAAGCTGCGCGGCGGATTCGAGGCCGGCGGCCTCTTCCTCGAGCTTCTTCAGTTCGTCGAGCTGGCGGTCGTTCGCTTCGAGCTCGCGTCGCAGCGACGCGGCGATCGCGGACTGGCGCTCGGCGTCGAGCCGGCGCAGCGACTGCTTGAGTTCTTCTTCCTGCTCGGCGAGGTGCGCGAGCTGCTCGAGCGGCACCTGCACGAGCGACACCTGGTGATCGAGCTCGTGCAGTTCGCCTTCGGACAGCTGGCGCTTCGCTTCGAGCTTGTCGATCGCGTTGTCCACCGTGCCCGTGAACTCGAGCTCCGGCGCGTTGTAGCGGCGCAGCGCCTCTTCGAGCACGCGCAGCGCTTCGGACGCGTTCGTGTCGCCGATGTGCGTGTCGGCCGCGTTCTCGAGCCGCGCGCGCAGCGTGGACGAGCGGCGCGCCTTCTCGTCGCCGGGCACGACGTTGTCCAGGTCGCCCTGGCGCACCAGCGCGCACTTCTCGAACTCGGCCATGTCGAGGCCCAGCAGGATCTGGCCGATCGAGCCGTCTTCGCGGCCCGTGACGAACTCCGACGTGACCTCCCGGCCCGCGCCGTCGAACACCGTCACCGTGCCGCGCTCGAAGTCGCGCGCGATGCGCAGGCGGCGGCCCGTCACTTCGACTTCGAGTTCGACGCGGAACTCGCCGCCCTGCCACGGACGCCAGCGGTCGAGCGGCGTCAGCACGCGGTGCGTGCGGCGATCGTCCTCGAGACCGTAGAGCGCCGAGACGATGGCCGCGAGCAGCGAGGACTTGCCGCGCTCGTTGTCGTCCACGACGAGGTTCACCTTGTTCGGCGCGAACGTCCATTCGCCGCGCAGCGGACCGAAGCCCTTCACCTCGAGCTTGAGCAGCTTCATCCCGCCACCTCTTCCCACGCCGGCGAGACTTCGCGCAGCTTGAATGCGTCGAGCCCGTGATAGAGCGCGCGTTCGAGTTCGGCGCGCACGGCCGGGTCGGTGGCGGCGTCCATCTGCGTGAGCAGTTCGCGCGCGAAGCGCTCTTCGGTCGTCTTGCCTTCGCCTTCGCGGTAGCGCGACAGCTCGTAGTCGGGGCGCAGCGCGCTCGCGTCCCACCGCAGGTGGAACACGCGGGTGCGCAGGTCGGAGCCCGGTCCGCTCCAGCGCACGCCGGCCGGGAGCCGGCCGGTGAGCGTGACGGACGCGAAATCCATTTCGCCCGCGCCGGCGACGTCGAGCGCCTTGAGGATGCGGCGGTCGATCTGGTCGGCGCTCGCGGCGCCGTTGACGTCGGTCGTGACCGCGCAGACGCGGCGTCGATCGAGTTCGACCGGTTCGACTTCGACGAACGGCAGGCGGTGTCCGTACTCGATGCGCACTTCGACCGCGCCGTGCGAGCCCGCTTCGGTGTAATCGAGGGCGACGGCGGAGCCCGCGTACGCGAGCCGCGCGCCCGCCGACTTCACCCCTTCGGTGAGCGGCTGCTCGATGCGCGAGAGCGTGTGGTAGTGGCCGACCGCGTGGTAGACGAACGGCGAGGCGGCGACTTCGGCGTCGGAGAACGGCGCCGTCATCTTCTGCGCGGGCGGGCACTGTCCTTCGCGCGAGCCGTGGAAGAGCGCGATCTCGAAGCCCATCGGGTCGGTACCCGTGATCGGCGCGAGCAGGTGTGAGGCGAGCGGTCGGTCGGTGTTTTCGACGCCCGACGTGAAGCAGCGTCCCCACACGCGCACGCCCGGGAGTCGCGTCACCGGCCGGCTGGACCATTCGGCCGAGTCGAACACGTGCACGTGTTCCGGATACGTGATCCCGCGCGCCTGCAGGAGTCGCGCATTCCATGCCGCGTTGTCGGACGACGCCGGATCATGATTGCCCGGCGCGATGAACACCGGAGGGCAGCCACTCACCGCGAATACTTTGATCGCGAACGTGAGGAGGGCCGCGTCGACCTGCGTGGAGTCGAACACGTCGCCCGGCACGAGGATACCGTGGACGCCACGTTCGATCGCCTGGGAGACACACAGTTCGAGGGCGCGTTGCTGGTCACGCCGACGTTCTTCGCGCCGATCCGCGGGCAGCCATGCAAACGGCCGACCGAGGTGGAGATCCGAGACTTGCAGGAACCGGGCGAGAGCCATTTCGGCGTGCGTCCTTGCGCTGGGGAAGGCCTTCCGAGGCGTTCAATTGAGCCACCCGCAAGTTAGCCCCCGGCCGCAGACGCCGCAAGCCCAGCCGCAGCGTCGGCGACGTCCACTTCAGAAGAACCGCATTGAAGGTTCAAGACCACGAACCCCGAGCAGGACACCGAGCCGCACCCGGAGGATCAGGGGGCAGTGGGACTCATCTGGGCGGTCGAGTCTCGATCGTGCCTCGATCGAGCCGCGCCCGGAGGATCAGGGGGCCTGCAGCGGGACTCTGAGGCATGCGGAGCCGAGGAGGGCGGGAGCATGACTCAGCGTCAGTGAGGCGGAGCAGGATGCGGAGCCGAGCGGCCGCGAAAGGCCCCCTGAGCCGCAGGGTGAGGCGATGCAGCAGGAAGAGATCCGCAGGGTGAGGCAATGCAGCAGGAAGAGATCCGCAGGGTGAGGCGATGCAGCAGGGACAGCGCCGCAAGGAACCGAACCTCAATCCCCCAATGCCACGAACGCCCCCCACAACTTCGGATCCGCCCCCCGCCCATTCGTCCGCAACCACGACAGCACGCGCCTCGAAGCCGACTTCACCGCCGCCGCCGTCGCTTCCCCTCGACCGAAGTGCGCCTCGTATAGCGCCTGCATCCAGATCCGGCTCGCGTCGTCGTCCACCGGCAGCAAGCTCATCACGAGCGTCCGAACTCCCGCCTGATGCGCCGCGCGCGGCAGCCCGTAGACACCCTCCCAGGTCTGCACCTGTCCCAGCCCGCTCTCGCAGCCCGAGAGCACCAGCCATTCGACGCCGTCGAGCCGCATGCCCGCCAGCTCTTCCGCCGTCAGCAGACCGTCCTCCTGCCCGGGGCCCGCGTCGCGCCAGCGGTTCGCGCCCGCGAGCGCGATGCCCGAGAACACGAGCGGATTGCGCGCGAGCACGTCCGCGGCCGCCGAGCCGTTCGCGCAGCTCTCGCCGAGGAAGAACGCGTGCGTCGCCAAGTGCACCACGCGGCGGCCCGGGGCGTCGCGCTTGAACGCCGCCTCGCCCGCCGAAGCGCCGCTGTAGAGCGTCACGCGCGAGGTGTCGCGCGCGAAGCGCCGGCCCAGCGCGGCGACCGCGCGAGCCTCTCCCGAGGACGCCGGCAGCGGCTCGAAGCGCTCCTCGAGGAACGAGCGGCACGACGGCAGCAAGCTGCGCGTGACCGGGCGAGCGGCCGCGAGCTGGGATTCCGGCGTGTCGCCGTAGTCCATGCCGCCCAGCGCGAGCACGCCCTCGCCCGTCGCGCGCGCCGGCAGGAACAGGTCGCGCTCGCTCGCGATCCGGTGCAGCACGAACGGCTCGTCGATCAGCCAGCCGTCGCGCCCGGTGGGCAACGTGTACCAGTTGAGCTTCTGCAGTTCGCCGTCCGGCACGACGTACACCTGCGTGCGGCCGCGAAGCAGCGGCGCGATCGGGTCCCACATCAGTCCGCGCAGCTTCTGCCCCGCCGCGCGGGCCACGGGCGAATCGCCGCCCGCGAGCAACGCCTTGCGATACGCCGCGACCGCCGCGTCGAGCGTCTCGGCCGGCGCCAGCTCGACCACGTCCGGCGCGCTCTCGCCGCCGCGCAGCACGAACGCCGCGTAGGTGTCGCGCGCGATCCAGCCGAGCAGTTTGGAGTCCCTGCGATCGTAGAGCGCGAACCGCGAGTAGCTCACGAGCACGCCCTCGGCGCCGATGCGCGCCGAGGCGCCCGCCACCGTGATCGAATCGCCCGCATACGCGCCGGCCGCCGAGCCGACCTCGCGATGACGCAGCACCGTGCGCAGGCTGTCCCGGCGCGCCGCCTGCTCGCGCGTGTCCGGGGCGCGCAGCGCGGCGAGCACCTGCGTGGCGAGTTCCCGCCGCAGCGTCGCGACCTCGCGAGCCTCGGCCGAAGTGTCGGACTGCGCGCTCACGCGGGCACGCACGCGCGCGAGCATGGACTCGAGCACGAGCCCGCGGCTCTCGGCCGTCATCTCCCATGCGCCCGCGCGGCGCTCCGCGCTCGGCGTGTGCGGACGCACCGCCAGCGTCGTCACGAGCCCGAACACGTTCCGCCGATTGGAAGCGAAGCGCAGCGCGTCCGCGTCGGGCAGCCACGGCGCGGTCTCCTCGATGACCTGGCGGCGCAGGCGGCCGGACTCGCGACCGATCGCGTACGCCGCGGCGTCCTGCCCGCGCCAGTATTCGAACAGACCGACGCTCTCGCGGATGATCGTGACGTCCTCACGCTCGCCGCTGTCGTTCCGCTCGTACGGCCGGAGCGCGCGCCCGTACCAAAGCTCGGCGCTCGCCGTGTCGCCCAACGCGCGCGAAAGACGTGCGCAGAGGAAGGCGGGAAAGCTGCACAAGCGGAAGTCGTCACCGTTGTGGTCGGCGTAGTCCTTCCAGACCGCGATGCCTTCCTGTCGCGCTCCCCGCAGATCGCCGGTTTCGCCGAGCGACTGCGCGAGGTTGATCCGCAGCACGTTCGGATCGTTCACGAACGTGGTCGGCAGCTTCGCCGAAAGTTCGACGGCGCGACGCCAGCACGCGAGGCCGCGCCGGACACCCGCGGTGTCGCGCGGGGTGAAGCACATGTTGCCGAGGTCGATCCACGAGTTCACTTCGCGAATGCTGCCCTCGCCGTTCCAGCGTTGCGCGATCGCGAGCGCCTGTTCGAGCACTTCCCGGCCGTGCGCCCAGCGCGCGAGGAAGTAGTCGATGCGCCCGTTGAAGTAGAACAGGCTCCACGCTCCGGCGAGACCGTCCATGCCGCGCACGCGGAGCGCCGTGCGCACGCTGTCGAACTTCTCGGCGGCCGCGGGCAGGCGAGCGGGATCGCGCAGACTGGCGACCGAGCGGCCGAGCGTGAACAGCGAACGCTCGTCGAGCAGCCCGACCGCCGCTTCCGCGCGCGCCGCGGCTTCGAACTTGTGCCGTTCGCCGAGCGGCGCGTCCGTGAACGCCTCGAGCGTGCCCTGCAGCACCAGCGACTGCGCGGCCTCGACCTTCCTGGCGCGGCGTGGCGACTTCGGCGGCCTTCACCGACGCCGCGAACTGGCGGATCGCCTCGGGCATCTTGGCTTCGGACCACGCGAGCACCCCCGCGAGCCGCATCTGCCGATGGCGCAGCGGCGCGGCCGCGTCACCGATCGCGCGGGCGATCGAGTCGGCGCGGGCCAGCTCGACGCGCGGCTCCTCGAGTCCTTCGACCACCGTCGCTTCGACGAGCGCGAGCTGCGCTTCGTAGCGCAGCAGCGGCTCGCGCACACCCGCGGCGTCCATGCGCGCGATCGCGGCGCGCAGCGACCTGGCCGAGGTGCGCCAAGCGCCGAGCCGGAACTCGATGCGCGCCGCGGCGACGTCCGCGCGCGCGCGCGTGAGCGCGTCGGCGTGCGCGGCTTCGAGCGCGGCGCGCACGCGTGCCGGGCGCCACGTCCACGTGGTGTCGCACATGCCCGGCGCTTCGACGCGCGCGAGCAGCCGCGCGTACTCGAGCTCCGTGCCGGCGCTCGTGACCGGAGCGTCGGGAGCCGAAGGCGCCGGCGTTCCGGCAAGCACGCTCTCGGCGGCGGCGAAGTTCCGCGCGCTCACGAGGCCCAGCGCCGTCGCGGCGGCGCCGGAGGGCGCGAAACGCGCCGCGTTCGCAGGCGTGGGGCCCGCGAACGCGGCGAAGCTGGCGATCAGGAGCGCAGTGAGGGAAGCGACTCGACGGCCGGTCGGGGGCATCCGTGCCTCTCGGAAAGAAGTTCGGGGCCTGGCTTCAGTGCTGCTTCGAGACTTCGAGTGCGTACTCGCGTGATTCCGCGCCGGTGGTTTCGTCGATCCAGGCGACGCGCAGCACGAGCGTACCCGCACGCAAGCGTTCGGCGGGAATCCGGATACCCGCCGGGGCAAGGGCGCTCGCCGCCGGCATCTCGTCGCGCCAGAGCACGCCACCGTTCGCGTCGCGCAGCTCGGTCACGACCTTGGTCGAGCCGTCGAGGAAGAGCGCTGGCAATGTGAAGGGCACGATCGTCGCGCCGCTCGGTAGGTCGACACGGGCGGCCTTCGTGCTGCCCTGGGCGCCGCGAAGCGCGCCGTCGAGCGAGACCGGGGCCATCGCGACCGCGACCGGTTCCGCGGAAGGCGCCTGTGCGATCGGCGCGCGCGGCGCGCCGGCGGGCGGCGTGACGGACTCGGAGGGCTGCCGCACCTCCGGCTGCACGGCGACACCCGACTCCGGCGCGCGCGGCGGATTCATGAAGACGAAGACGAGCAGGACCGCGGCAAGTCCGCCCGCGAACGCCCACACGAGCCCCGCGTTGTGGTTCGCCGGAGCCGGCGCGCCCTCGCGCGCGGGCGCCGCATTCGCGGCGGCGTGCCCGCCGAGCACGCGCGCGTCCTCGCGGCACTCCTCGCAGCGCTCGAGATGACGTTCCACGAGCGCGCGATCGGACGCGGCGAGCGATTCGGGCTTCGAGGCCCACGCCGACAACAGCCGCACGGTGGCGTGTCCCGAGCCGTCCCACCAATCGGTACGGCGCGCACGCGCCTGCGCGAGCAACGTTCCGCAGGCGCCGCACTCGCGCGCGTGCGCCTCGATCAGCGCGCACTGCTGTTCGTCGAGAACGTCGAGCAGGTAGTCGCTCAGGAGCGCGGGAAAGCGCGCATGCTGGTCGCGATAGGATTCGTTCATGCCTCACCTCCGGGCCGGTTCCACGGGAACTCCCCGCGACCGATGGCGTCACGCAGACGCTTCATGCAGCGCGACCAACGCTGAAGCAGCGCGACGTGCGACTGGCCGGTCGTTCCGGCCAGCTGCTTGAAGTCGACGCCGGCTGCGCGGGCCTCGGCCAGTTCCACGCAGGGCGCCTGATGCATGCGGAAGTACTCGAGAATGAGGAACGCGCGCGCCTCGACCGCTTCTTCGATCGCGAGCAGCTCCCTTCGCGTGGAGTCATCGAGCGTCACGGCATGCTCCTCGAGCACCGGCTGCGTCGGGGGTCGCCGAGAACGCGTGCGCATGCTGCTGACGGCCGCGCGTCGCGCGATCACCGCCACGAGCCCTTCCATCGACACCGGCGCGCCGGACCGCTCGAGAAAACGCACCAGGCTCAACAGCACGTCCTGGGTGACGTCCTCGATGTCCGCGCTCTCCCAACCGCGCAGATGAAATGACAATCTGCGTCGTACGGTTGTCAGGATTTCCGCCCAATCGAATCCCCCGAGTGAGGGATCGTGATACTCGGCCATGTCCTATCGTTCGGCTGGCCCGTGCGGTTCGGGCGCGGGAGGCACTACTCGAGGGGCTGCAGACAAGGATGTCGATGCCTGCCGGGGGAGCAGACCCGCACACTATTCGGACCTCTCGGTTCGAGCAAGGCATACCATTTCCTCCGACCACTAAGTCGCCGGAATAGATTTCATGTGACATCCCCTGTCATACGAAACGAGGTCGAGCGACTAGGAAGGTGAGACCCTCGCAGACCGCGCGACTCCGGCCGGAGTGCATCCATGCCTCCCGGTCCGGCGCCCGTGGTCCGGTCGGTGCAGCGGGCGCAGGTCGTCTTCGAGTTATTTCGGGGGAAAGGCTCGTCTGATGATCGGCGGACCCGCATCCAGGTCCGCCGAGCGGCCACTACTGCTGGTCGTCCAGGCGTCCGCTGCTTCGTCCGTCCCGCCGCGAGGGTCCCGGCGGGAGGGCTTTGCGCCCGAGGGGCGCTCCCCTATCTTCGGGCCACATGTCCGACCCCACTCCCGCTCCGCCCGACGCGCCCGCCGCCGCGACTCCGGTCTCGGAGTTCGAGCGCCGCCTCGAATGGTCCGCGATCTCGACCTTCGTGTTCATCGCCATTCTCCTGGCGCTGCTCGGTATGGGGCTCTCGTCGCTCTTCATGAAGCCGTGGCACCCCGTGGGGCTGGGTGACGACCCGGACGTGGTCGCGGCCGCCGCGCTGCTCGCCGGACCGGCGAGCGCCACGACGAACGGGCTGCGCTGGAGCGCGGCCGCGCTGGGCGGCGAAGTTTCCGACGGCGCCCCGGGCACCGACCTGACGCGCCGCGCCTCGGCCGCACGGCAGAAGTTCGAGGCCGCGCACGCGCGCCATCGCCGCGACCCGCGCCCGCTCGCGGGGATCGCGGCGCTCGAGATGATCGCGCACGACTACGCGAAGGCGGCCGGGCACTACCGGCGCGCGTGCGAAGCCGCGCCGCGCTACGGCGAAGGCCGGCTCGGCGCCGGCGTCGCGCTCGCGCTGCAGGCCGACCGCA
The DNA here is from genome assembly GCA_016710095.1 of Candidatus Eiseniibacteriota bacterium. Lineage (GTDB taxonomy): Bacteria > Eisenbacteria > RBG-16-71-46 > RBG-16-71-46 > RBG-16-71-46 > CAIXRL01. The sequence goes on from JADJLL010000008.1 coordinate 183,055, forward strand.
CGCCGGAGACGTGGCAGTCGCGCGCGCTGCGGCTCCAGGCGATCGCCGAGTTCGCGATGGTGGACTCCACGCTCGCCGAGTACCCGCTCGCGACCTACAACCGCGCGCTCGTGCTGCGCGACGCCGACCGCCCCGCGGACGCGGCGTTCTGGGCGGGGCGCTACCTCGCGCGCGACGGCTCGAGCGCGTGGGCGGAGCGCATGCGCGCGATCGCGGGAACGCCGGCGCGCTGAACGCCTCGCCGGCTCGAAAGCCGGCCCGGAAGCGTCAGTCCGCGACCCACTCCCACGCCGCGTCGTCGCGCACCTGCGCGCCGCGCCAGTCGGGCATGCGCGTCTCGCGCAGGATCGCGCCGCGCACCCAGCCGCCGAACGCGCGCTCGAGCAGCGAACCGCGCGGCCGGCGGAACTCGCGCAGCCGGATCTTCTCGTAGCGCGAAACGCCCGCGCGCTCGCGCGCGTCCGCGAGCGCCGCGTCGAGACCGCCGATCGCGTCGACCAGTCCGCGCTCCAGCGCGTCGTCGCCGAACCACACGCGGCCCTGCGCGATCTCCTCGACGCGCTCGGGCGACAGCTTGCGTCCTTCCGCGACGCGCGCCTTGAACGCGGCGTAGCTGCGGCCGATCGCGGAATCCGCGGCGGCCTGCATGGCGGGCGACCAGTCGCGCGCGGTCGAGAACCCGCCCATGTACTCGCCGCGGTCGAAGTCTTCCTGCCGCACGTGCTGCTTCGCGTACGCGCCCTCGAACGAGGGCTTCACGTAGAGCACGCCGATCGAGCCCGTCGCGGTGTGACGGTCGGCGTAGATGCGGTCGGCGTGCATGGCGATGTAGTAACCGCCGCTCGCCGCGACCGAGCCCATGGACACGATCAGCGGCTTGCCGGTCTCGCGCTTGAGCCGGACGATCGCGTGATCGATCAGGTTGCTCGCGACGACCGAGCCGCCCGGGCTCTCGACGCGCATCACGACCACCTTCACCTCGCGCGCACGGAACGCACGCTCGAGCTGTGCGATCAGCGTTTCGCTGCCGAGCACGGCGCCGCTCACGATGCCGCCGCCGCTGCGCCCTTCCTCGATGCCGCCGGTCGCGTAGACGACCGCGATCGGCGTGCGCTCGGTCCACGTGACGCGCGCGCGCTCCACGCGCGACAGCTCCACCGAACGCGGCTTTTCGCCGAGGCCGGAGAGCTTGCCCGCTTCGCGCCATGCGTCGTCGCGATAGGCGACGCCGTCGAGCAGGCCCGCATCCACCGAGGTCCGCCGACGTCCAGCCGCGGCCGTCGAGGACGTGCGCGAAGCGCTCGCGCCCGATCTTGCGCGACGCGGCGACCGAGCGCAGGAACAGTTCCTGGCGCTGGTCGAGCGTGCGCTGGATCACGATCGAGTCCGGCGCCGGCGTGCGATCCACGCTGTAGTTGCGGTACGCCGACTTGAACGCGCCGACGCTCGCGCGGTCCATGCGGACGCCGTAGCGCTCGAGCATCTCGCGGTAGTAGCGGCGCTCGGTGCGCAGGCCGAGTCCGGCGAAGATCGCCTCCTCGGACGCGAACGCGCGCGTGCACGCGCTGGCGAGGTACAGGTCGCCGCGGCCGCCGCCCGATTCGAGCGACGCGACCACGGGCTTGCCGGCGTCGCGCAGCTTCTCGATGCGCGGTCGCAGTTCTTCGAGCTGCGCCATGCCCGCGACGCCCTGCAGGTCGAGCATCACGCCGCGCGTGAGCGGGTCCTCGAGCGCGCGGTCGAGCTGCGAGGCCACCGAGCGGCTTCCCACCGTGGACACGTCGCCCATCAGCGAGCCACCCGCGGCTTCGTCGGCGAGGATGCCGCCCGCGCGCACGTACGCCACGCGGCGGTCGCCGCGCGAGGTGAAGCGCGTTCGCTCTTCGCCCGAATGCGCGGACACCGCCCAGCGCTCGTTGGTCTTGTCGCCGTCGCGCATCGCGCCCGAGTTCGACGTCGCGCCGCGCAGGCCGCGCAGCGTGACGCCCATGCGCCATTCGTCGTGGCCGCGCGTGGCGACCGCGAGCGCGAGCCCGTCGATCGGCTCGCACTCGAGTCCGACGCGTGTGCGCGCCCACGCGCGCGGTTCGTCCTCGCGCGCCGAAAGGTCGGCGGTCAGCGTGAGCCGCGTGCCGCGCCCGTGCGCATGCGCGCGATCGAACGCGAGCGGACGCACGGCGATCGCCGTCGTCCATTCGCGAGCGAGCCGCGCCCCGTAAGGCTTCGGCTCGAACGCGTGATCGACTTCGCCCGCGAGCGAGAGCCACGCCACCGGGCGCGAGAGCGCCGAGAAGCGATGATCGCCGCGGCGCGTGCCGAACTCCGACACGCGGTAGCCCGACCAGCCGAAACGCAGCGCGTCGCCGCCGCCGCCGAGCGCCATGCCCCACGTGCGGCGATGACCGGGTGAGTCCTGCACGTACGCGCCGAAGCCGCCGGCGTACGCCTGCGTGGCGAATCCTTCGCGGCGACCGTCGAGCCCCGACCATTCGAGGCGCCACTCGGCGTCGTGACGGGTGGACAGCGCCGCGGGCAGGAACTGCGCGGCGCGCGCGTCGTCGAGCGTGGCGATCGAGTAGTCGGCGACCGAAGACTGCGCGAACGCCGGGGCGGCGCTCGCAACCAGCGCGAGCGCGAGCACGAAAGTGCGCATGGCGAATCCTGCTATTGGGAGACGGTGACGCCCGTGCGCGGGCAATGCGGCGCGAGCGGGCACTGCGAGCAGCGCGGCTTCTTCGCGTTGCACACGGCGCGGCCGTGAAGAATGAGCCAGTGCGAGAAGAGCACCCAGGATTCGAGCGGCACGAGCGGCTGCAGCGCGAACTCGATCTTCACGGCGTCCTGCTCGGCCGTCAGGCCGAGACGATTCGAGAGCCGCGTGACGTGCGTGTCCACGACGATGCCCGACGGGATGCCGAAGGCGTTCCCGAGGACGACGTTCGCGGTCTTGCGGCCGACGCCGCGCAGCGCGGTGAGCGCGTCGAGGTCGCGCGGCACCTCACCGCCGTGCTTGGCGACGATGTCGGCGCACGCCTCGCGCACGGACTTCGCCTTGTTGCGGAAGAAGCCGGTCGAGCGCACGAGCTCTTCGATCGCTTCCTGCGAAGCGCCCGCGAGCGCGGCCGCCGTCGGGTACTGAGCGAAGAGCGCGGGCGTGGTCATGTTCACGCGCTCGTCCGTGCACTGCGCCGAGAGGATCGTGGCGATGAGCAGCTGCAGCGGCGTCTCGAAGTTCAGCGCGCACTTCGCATCCGGGTAGTGCTCGCGCAGCAGCTGGAGCAGCGTGGCGACGCGGACGGGATCGGGCGTGAGCGATTTCTTTCCCTGCACGGGGTTCACCTTGCGTGGCGCCAGCGCGGCCTTCTTGCGAACGGCCTTCTTCTTGGCCGCGCTCTCCGCGGGGCGCGCGCCCTTCAGCGTGTGCGCGGCGCGCGGAGCGCGGCTGTCGCGCGTGCGCGACTGTCCCGGCGCCGACCGCACGCGCGGCGACGACGGCACTCGTGGCGAGCCGCCATTGCTACCGCGGCGTGATCGGGGAGATTTGCGTGGCATGACGGCGCGGAGCGTAGGGGGGCGACGGGGCGCGGCGCAACACGGGGTTCGCGGCCCGCTCGGTCGCGAGCGATCGGGCAACTGGTCGCGCGACCAGTTCCGCGATGCGCGCGTCGCACGCGTCGCAACTGTTCCGGCGTTGCTCGAAACTGGCCGCGCGGCCAGTCTTGTTCGCTCACATCGAACGCGTGCGTGTCGAGCGCGTCGCCCGAAAACTCGAACGCGCCCCGCGGTCCATTGACCACGAGGCGCGCCGGTTGCCGAGGGAAACCAACCCGATCCTCAGAATCCCCAGGCGAGTCCCAGACGAAGGCCCATGCCGTCGGCGCTGACCGATTCGCGGTACGTGCCACCGGTGAGGACGTTGTCCACGTCACGGTTGAGTTCGCCGCCGTTCACGTACAGCTCGCCGGTGACGCGCGTGCGTCCCGACAGCGGCAGCGCGGCGCCGCCCCACAACTGCCAGCCCCAGCCGCCGAACGTGCCGTCGTACGTGTCGCCGGTCTGGTAGTTCTCGGCGCTCAGGCTCAGCACTTCGTATCCGGCCGCGGCGCCGAAGTAGGGCACCACGCCGAGATCGTCGTCGGCCGAGATCTGCACGAACGCCATCAGCGGGAAGAAATTGTAAGAAGCGCTCGAGAGATCGGTGCGCACCTCGATCGGCGTGCCGCCCGGGCCGATCTCGCTGTGGCTCACGCTCGAGGCCTTCTCGGTCTTGTGCGCCCAGTCCACGCCCACGCCCAGCTGGATGTGGTCGTCGATCATCGGGCCGCCACGAATGCCGAGCAGGAAGCGCTTGGACGCGTCTCCGTCGGGATCGTAGTAACCGAGGTGGATCTGGCTGACGCTCGACGAGCCGATCGTGGAGCGCGATCCGCGCGCACGGTAGTGCGTGCCCAGCAACTGCACATCGGGCGCGGTGGTGACCGCGGCCAGGCTCGGCGTGGGCAGTACGAACTCGGAAGTCGTGGTGACGGCTTCGGCGCGGGTGACGGTGATGGCCAACAGCGCCGCGGAGATCGCGGCGTGACGCAGGTTGCGAGTGTTCATGGGTTCCTCCCCTGCCGGCCGGGGTCTGCCGGGCTCGGTGTCACCAACGCTCTGGCACGCGCCGTGCCGAAGAGTGTCCGCGCGCGCAACGTCCTGTCGTGAGCGCGCGTAAAGCTAGTCCATTTCGCTCCGCGTGGGTGTGAGGTTACGGTCAGCCCGTTGCCAAGTCGCGCAATGTGTCGCGAGACCGCCGCACTCCTTCCGGCCAGGCCGCCACCCCCTGCCCTCTGGTACAGACATGACGCGTTATAAGTTGCTTTTATTCCCGGCTGCGCCGGGGGCGGCTTCGCCGCTGTCAGCCGCCCTTCTCGCCGCCGCGCTCGTCCTCTCGGCTGCGCCGGGCATGGCACGGGCCGACGCCGCGCACGGTCCGACGCTAGCCGTCGAAGACACGATGCGCACGGACATCTCCGAAGTGCTCGTGCACGCACCCCGCGTGACGCTCGACGAAATCCTCGACCGCGTGCACCGGGGCGAGATGCGTCGCGATTCGGCGCTGCGCGACCAGAGCTACCAGATGGCCGTGCGCGTCGTCCGCGACACCGACGGCAAGAAGAAGCCCGTGCTCGTGCAAGAGACGGTGGACCGCGTGTACATGCGCAAGCCGAACCAGTCGCGCACGGTCCGGTTGCGCGACTGGGAGTTGAAGCCGAAGAAGGACGAAAACGGCGAACACAAGGGCGTCACCGTCTCGACCGGGAACGACGCGGACATGAGCGAGGAGATCGTGAACTTCGCGTTCCGCCCCGCGAACCGCGGCGAGTTCAAGTTCCGCATCGTCGGACGCGAACTGCTCGGCGATCACCTGATCTACAAGATCAAGTTCGAGCCGCGCTCCGCGCTGGACCAGTTCAATCCGAGCGGGCTCGTCTGGGTGGACACGCACGAGTACGTGATCGTGCGGCAGCAGCTCGAGCTGCGTCAGTCACCGGTGCCGTTGTTCCTCAAGGGCGTGCGCGGCGTGGTGATCGAGCGCCAGCGCCAGGGCGACTTCTGGGTGCTGTCGCGCATCCTCGCGCGCATGGACATGACGATCCCGATCCCGGGGTTCGGCCGCTCGTTCGACTTCGGCATCCAATACTCGGACTACCGGATCAACACGGGGCTGCCGGACTCTCTGTTCGCGACCGCGGCGAAGGGAGCGCGCAAATGAGCCGGCTTTCTTTCTTCGCGCTGCGCGCGGCTCTCGTGGCCGCGACACTCGCTGCGTGCCTCGCGCCTTCGGTCGCGCGCGCGCAGGGCGCGCCGTCGGACTCGTCGTTCGACGCGTACGTGCGCGGGCTGTCGGATTCGACGGACGCGTTCTTCGGACTCACCGCGGCGCCGCCCGACACCGCGGGACTCGACAGCGCGCTCGCCGCGGGACTGGCGAAGCCTCCGGGCGCGGCGACGGGACGCCGCACGTCGTGGCGGCCGTCGCTCGGTCATCGCCAGGCGTTCAATCGCGCGCTCGGCGTGGCGCTCGGCGCGAACGCCGGCGTCGGGGCTTCGCGTGAGTGGGGCCGCGTGAACGGCTGGGCCGACTACGCGAACGGCCCGAACCTCTGGCTCGGCGGCGGCTCGTACTCCAAGCGCTGGGGCGGCGAAGAGGACGAGGACCTGAACTACGGCCTCGGGCTCTCGGTGAGCCGCGGCTGGTCGGCGTTCGATCGCGACCACTTCGACCGCCTGTTCGATTCGGGCTACGCGCTGCTCTACGGCAACGACCGCAACCACTACTACCGGACCGACGGCGCGGGCGCGTCGCTGACCTTCGGACGCAACGGTCGCTGGGGCACGCTCCAGTACCGCAACCAGCTCGAATCGCCGCTCGCGACGACGGCGTCGTGGAACCTGTTCCGCGCCGAGCCCGCGGTGTTCGAGAACCGCGCGGCCGCGTTCGGGCGCGCGAGTGAGACCAAGATCACGCTCGGCGGCCGCGTGCCGCGCATGCCGGTGACGCTCGAGGCGCAGTGGTGGGGCGCCGGCGGTCCGCTCGGCGGCGACTTCGACTATTCGCGCGCGCGTTTCGCCGCGGGCGGCGCGTTCCCGCTCGGCGAGCTGTTCGCGCTGCTGCCGCAGGTGCACTACGGACGCGTGACGGGCGACGTGACGCCGCAGAACGCGTTCTACCTGGGCGGCGGTCCCGGACTGCGCGCGGCGGACGGCAAGTCGCTGCAGGGCGCGGGCGCGGCGGGCGCGTGTCTCGAGGTGCTGCTGCAGGACGACTTCCTGCACGCGTTGCACCTGAGGCAGCCGCCGACGTTCCCGATCCAGCTGTCGGCGTTCGCGGGACTCGGCGCGGCGTGGGGCTACGATCCCGTCACGGGGCTCGCGAGCGCGACGAGCGCGAACTGGCCCGAGGCGCGCGAGTGGCAGCCGGAGGTCGGCGGCGCGGTGCTGTATCGCCCCGGCATTCCGCAGCCCGACTACTTCGTGCGCATCGCGTACGCGATGCCCGTGGGGCCGGGAGATCGCGAAGGACGCTTCGCGCTGTCGCTGGGCACGATGCTGTCGTCGCTGCACAAGCGGTAGCGCGAACGCGCGGCCTCCGGTCACGCGCGGCACGCGCGGCACGCGCGGCCGGAGGCCGCGGCTCCCGCCATCCCAACTCAAACCCCGGCGGATCTCTCCGCCGGGGCTGTGATCCCTCCCGTCCCCTTGCCCTGGCACCCTACGGGTCGGTGATCACGTGAGAGGCAAAGGCCCGCGCTGCTCGCGGCTTAGCGCGTGCGGTCGTTGTGCTTCAGCCGCGCGATACGGCGGCTCTGGTGGTTCTGCGCGTGCGCCAGCTTGCGGCGCTCGCCCGGCGTGACCACGCCGTCGGCCTTCGCGCGCGCTTCCATGCGGTGCACGCGCGCCTGACCGCGCACGAGGTGGCGCGTCTCGCCGCGCGTGAGTTCGCCGCTGCGCACGCCCTCGCGGATGCGTTCGGTCTGGCGCGCCTCGCGGCGGTCCACACGCGGCGTCGCGGCGTTCGCGGAGGCGATGGTGGCGGTGACGGTGGCGAAAGCGGCGACCAGCAACAGCACTCGGAGCGTCTTCATGGCTTCCTCCTTCAGGATGTCTGCCGGTGGCCTCTGGGGCCGCCGAGGGGAGCGGCGTTGCGTGACGCTCATGCCTTACTGCAGGGCGCGTGCCGCGCGCGCCACGCGCGCTGCGCGTGCCGGAGGCACGCATTTTCCAAAGAAAAGCGGCTCTTTCGGACAACGCAAAGCGGCCGGGTGAACCGTGGGGTTCACCCGGCCGCGTACGCCGTGGACGGAATCGTCCAGCGTGTTCCCAGGGAGACCCGGCCCCTTCGGGGCGGATCAGCGCGTCGCGCGATCCAGCATGGCGAAGACTTCGTGCAGCAGCCCGCGCACGAACTTCACCGCCGCCACCACCTGCGGGTCGCGCCAGTGCACCCACACCCAGCCGACGAACAGGAAGAACGCGAGCGGCAGCACGGCCATCAGGACCGCCCATGCGCGCAGCACGCCCATCGCGACCCAGCCCCACCACGGCAGCGAGTCGCGGTGCCAGGAGTTCGGGCGTTCGCTCATGCGCGAAGGTCCAGCTCCATGTAGCGCACGTCGCCGTGGGGGTTCGGGTAGTAGGCCGGAATGTCGCGAAAGCCCAGCGACTCGTAGATCGCGTTCGCCGCGCGCATGCGGTCGCGGATCGTGTCGAGCCGCATGCACGCGTACCCGATCTCGCGCGCGTCGGCGACCACGCGCTCGGCGAGCGCGCGCCCGAGCCCCAGCCCACGCGCGGTCTCGCGCAGGTAGAGCCGTTTCATCTCGCACACGCCCGGCTCGATCTCACGCAGTGCGATGCAGCCCGCGAGCGCGCCGTGGACCTCGCCCACGTACAGCCTTCCTGAAGGCGGGGCGTAGCGCCCGGGCAGCGAGGCGAGCTCGGCCTCGAATCCCTGGAAGCACAGGTCGAGTGCGAGCCACTCGTGGTACTCGCGGAACAACGCGCGCACATCGTCCCGGTCGGCAGGAGTCGCGGCGCGAATCGTGAAAGCGGCGGCGTCCGTCATGAAACGAAAAGTAACCCGGCCCACGGCGCACTGCACGCTCGACAGCGCCGCGACGCGCTGCCTATCGTGCGGCGACCCGTTCCCGGAGGAATCGAACGATGCACGCTCCGCTGCTGTTGCTCGCCCCGCTCTTCCTGCTCGCGGCCGTCACGTCCGCCGGCGCGCAGACTCCGCCGGCCGCCGGGCGCTTCGTCGCGCGCGAGGTGAAGGTCGGCGCCGAGAAGCACAAGTTCATGGTCTGGCTGCCGCCCGGTCACGACGCGAAGCAGAAGTGGCCGGCGATCCTGTTCCTGCACGGCTCGGGCGAATCGGGCACCGACGGCGAGAAGCCCACGTGGGTCGGGCTCGGCCCCGCGCTCAAGGCGCATCCCGAACAGTGGCCCTACGTGGTCGTGTTCCCGCAGAAGCCGAGCGACGAGGAAGAGTGGGAAGAACGCGAGGGGGTCGCGTTCGCGGCGCTCGACGACGCGACGCACACGTTCGGCGCCGATCCCGAGCGTGTGGCGCTCATGGGCATGTCGCAGGGCGGGCACGGCACGTGGTTCATCGGCGCGCGTCATGCCGACCGCTGGCGCTGCCTCGTGCCCATCTGCGGCTACGGGCGGCCGCACTGCATCTCGGGCCGCATCGCGGCGCTGCCGGTGTGGGCGTTCCACGGCCTGCGCGACGACGTCGTCGATCCGCGCGAGACGCAGGCGACGATCGCGCAGACGCGCGACATTCGAAAGCAGCGCGGACTCGATCCCGAGACCGCGCATCTCACCTTGTTCCCCGAAGCGAACCACAACGCCTGGGACCCCGCGATCGCGCACGACTCGCTGCACGTGTGGCTGGCGGAACGGCTCGGAGCGCGCTGAACCACCCGCATCCCGGAGGTCTCATGCAGTTCGTGTTCATCGGTCTCGCCGCGGGCGTGCTCTCGGGCCTGTTCGGCATCGGCGGCGGAGTCGTGATCGTGCCCGCGCTCATCCTGTTCGCGGGGCTCAAGGCGAACGACGCGACCGGCACGTCGCTCGGCGCGCTGCTGCTGCCCGTCGGACTGCTCGGCGCGTGGAGCTGGCACCAGAAGGGCCACGTGAACCTCAAGGCGTCGCTGCTCATCGCGCTCGGCCTCGCGATCGGCGCGTTCTTCGGAGCACAGCTCGGCCTTCGCATGAGCGTGCCCGTGCTGCAGCGCTCGTTCGCGATCTTCCTCGTGGCGGTCGCCGTGCAGCTGTGGATGAAGGCGTCCCACTGACGGGCGTGGCGGGCATTTTTTCCAAGCTGGTAACACGCGCGACACGGGGCGGTCCCGGCGCCCCGGTAGTGTCTCTCGCGAAGGGAACGAACGGCGCCGGCCATCCGGCGCGGGTCGAAACGGGAAACCGGGCCCGCGATGGACGAAGACGGAAGGCGAGTTCGGATCCCGCAAATGACTGCATGCCGGTGCGCGGGTCGCCACCTCTGGCCCTCGACGCCACGACCTCGACGGCCGGACTGCGGTGCGAGCGCTGGGAATCGCTTCTGCGAGAGCGAGACCTGGCGTTCCGCGTTGTTCCCGCGCCCCTACCTCGCGTGGATCTTCAGTTGTCCCCACGAGCGGCGGGTGATCGCGGTCGGGGCGGCGACGTGCACGATGCCCGGAATGCAACTCGGCATCAGCGACGCGTTGACACTGTCGCGCATCTCCGCCAGCACGCAATCGATCGGCGCATCGCCGGGCACGAGCGCCTTGAAGCGCACGTACGCGACCACGCCCGGGCCCTGCGAGGTGCCGTCCAGCTTGGCGACGTCGAGCCACGCGGTGTCGGCCGGCGCGCTCACGTCCGGAATCGTGTGCTCGAACCACGCGCCACCGGGATCGGTGAACACGTTGCCGGCGTACATGGTCACGAGCTGGAGCCGAGTGGCGGAATACGACCACGCGGTCTGCAGCCCCTTGAGGTCCGAGACGGCGTCGCACGTCACGCGCAGCGTGAACGTGGCGTTCACCTGAACGGTGGTGTCGGCGGGCGAAAGACTCAGCACGGCGGCGGCGGCGGGAATCGCGGAACACAGCGCGGCGCAGCAGACCGTGGCGGCGAGAAGAAGTCGTTTCACGAGGGACATTTGTACTCCGGCAAGTTGTCTCATGGCAGGCGAACCAGTGCGGCGCTGGCCGTGCGGCCCGCCGCTTCGAAACGGATTCGATAGATCCCGGGCGACACCTTGCGCCCGGCATCATCGCGACCGTCCCACGAAACGCTGCGTGTGCCGGCGGATCGGTAACCCGAGTCCAGATGCCGCACCGCACGCCCCGCCGGATCGAACACCTTCAAGTCCTGAGGCCCGGAAACCGGGCTTCGGGCGTCGATCCACTGGTCACTGCGCGAAGGATTGTTCCGCACCCCGAGCCTCACGTCCAGCGGAGCCTCGGTCGGCGGCACGTCGAGCACCACGCCCCACTTCACGAGCGCGTCGCTCGTGATCGCGGGGTTCACGTACAGGCCTTCGGAATAGAACTGCACGCTGCGCAATCTCACCCAGGTGGCTCCCGGCGCGTTCGACGCCCGGAAGCGCAGCACGCAGAGCTGGCTCGGCCCGCTCAGCGTGGCGCCGTTGCACAGCAGCACGTGCGAAATGGACAGGCTGTCGCCCGCGGCCGAGAACACGAAGAACGTGTTCGAGCATGCCGCGCGCATGCTGGTGCCCTCCTGCTGCGTGATCGGGCTGGTCGGCAGGAACGTCAGCTTCGACGGGTCGTACTCGACGATCGCGTCGTAGCCGTTGAACGCCGAACCCGTCACCGGCACCTGCAGCGGCAGCGAGAACGTCGCGCCGGGCGCCACGGAGAGCGTCTCCGGGCTCACGACGAGCGTCACGGACGCGCGGGCGGCGGTGGTCGCACCGAGCAGCAGTGCGGCCAGCATCGTCAGCGCGAGAGCGAAGCAGCGGTTCGGGAATCGCATGTGTGGCTCCGGGGGAAAGGTCCGGCGGTCCGGAGGGAGGCGCCGGCCGGCGCCCCCCTCCTTTCCGACGGGACTGCTTACGGCATCAGCACCAGCCGGTGCGACTGCTTCACGCCCGGCGAGTCGAAGCGAACCATGTACAGACCGGCGGCCACGGAGCGGCCGTCTTCGTCACGGCCGTCCCACACGAGCGTCTGCTCACCGGCGGACAGGTTGCCGTCCACCAGCGTGCGGATGCGGCGACCGACGAGGTCGTACACCGCGACGCGCGCGTGTCCGTCGCGAGCGAGCGACAGACGCAGGTTCGTGTGACCACGGAACGGGTTCGGATAGGCCGAGCCCAGCATGGTCGAGGACGGAACGGTCGGCTTCGAACCCGCGAGCGACACGGGCTGGTTCGCCGCGTCACGCGCCGTGATCGAACGGACGGAGACCGAAGCCTCGCCCGTGCCGATGCGGCGGAACGTGACGTTCGCCACGACACCATCGCCCTCGACGCCCGAGCCTTCGCCCATCAGCGCGAAGTCGACGACGCCCGGAGACGGCGACAGCACGAGGGCCATGCGGCCCTGCGCCTTGATCAGCTCGCCCGCTTCCACCGACACGAACTCGACCGCGGAGCGGTCGTAGTCCAGCGCGATGCTCGCACCGAGAACGTCACCCGCGCCCGACATCGTGATGGGCACGACGAACGTTTCGGCCGCCTGCGACGTGCGCGAGAGCGGAGCGACTTCGATCCGGTTCGAGCCCGCCGCGGCGAGGACCGGACGGTCCTGCTGCTTCGAGACGACGCTGAAGTTGATCGCGAACATCATCAGGTCCTCGAAGCCGACCTTGTTGTCCGTCGTGGGACGGGCGTTCACGGAGAAGTCCGTGGTCGGACCGACGTCGAGGTAGTTGAACGGGCTCGCCGGCGCCAGCGAGATGCCGTAGTGCGCACCCAGCAGCGAGACGTCCGCGGTGTTCACGAGGTTGTTGCCCGTACCCGGCGTGAAGCCGTTCGACACGTCGCCCAGGTGGTAGTTGAGCGTGCCGTTGGTGCGGTTCGACACGGGCGACATGTTGCCGCACGCGTCACGCGAGAACGCGACGTAGTACCAGAAGTCGCGCGTCGCGGGCTCGTCGTACTGGCCCGAAGCCGTCACGCCCGTGAGCGTCCACGCGCCGGACGGCGGATACGAAGGAGCGGCCGGAGCAACGCCACCCGCGTCGTCGTACTCGGGATACTGGCCGAACGGAGCGCGGTAGACTTCGATCGCCGACGCGTCACCAGGAGCGGTGAACGTGAGCTGGATCTTGGTCGTGCCGTCGCCGTCGTTGCCGACCTTCTTCTGGGCCGCGACGAGGTTCGAGATCGCGACGGGGCCGCCGGTGTCGATCGAGATCGACAGCGCGGGGCCGGCGCTCGACGCGATGGGCGCGTTGAGCGGGTCACGCATCGTGACGTCCGTCACCGTGATCGTGCCGGTGCCGTCCGGTCCCGGAGCCTTGGCGACCGCGACGTTGAACAGGTTGCCGGTGGCCGCCGTGGCGCCCGCCGTCGGTCCGAGGATCGCGCAGTCGACGGTGTACGACCCGCCGCCGTTGTCCACGACCTGGTACGCCGTCGTGCCGAGCGCGTTCAGGTACGTGCCCTGCGTGACGCTCGACGTCCCGGCGCACAGCACGAGGTTGCTCGACAACTGGAACGTCACGCTGTAGCCACGCAGCCCTTCCGAGCTGCTGCGCGCGACGTCGACCGGGATCGTGATGCACGTGTTCGCGGCCGACAGGCACGAAGGCGCCGGGCCCGGCGTGACCGCGTTGTCCGCCGCGGCCGTGAAGCCGCACGCGGGATTCAGGTCGCCGGTGACGAGCCACGGAGCCGACACGACGCCGGCGCCGAGGATGCCGTTGGCGCCGCCGGCGCCCGGCCCGCCCGCGTTACCCCACCAGTTCGAGGCCGCGAGGTTGGTCGCCGCGCCCGGACCATAGAAGTAGTAACCGGCGGTGAGGTTGCCCGAGATGCTGTTGTGGTTGGCGTCGACGGACACGCCGCCCGCGCCACCCGCACCGACGCCCCACTCCCACCCGGTCACGTCGGCGCCGGTGATCGTGGCCTGCAGGTCGGCGCCTTCGGAGTACACGTCGATGCCCTGCGTTCCGGCGCCGGAGCCGGTGAAGCAGCCACCGTTCACGGCGAACGTCATCAGGTTCGACATCGTCGCGTTGGGGCTCGTCGAGCCCGCGAACGCGCCGTCTTCGATCGGCTGCACGGGCGCGGGAGTGCGGCCGGCGTTGCCGCCATTCGCCTTCGCGGCGTTCGCCAGCGTGGTCGCGAAGCTGTTGTACAGCTCGACGCCCAGCGGGGCGTAGCCCGACGGACCGGTCGTGGCGGTGATGCTCGTGCCGGCGACCGAGCCGCTCGCGTCCTGGCTGTACACCGAGTACTGGTTGCCACTCAGCGTGCAGTTCGACACCGCGACCGTCGAAGGACCGAACATCAGCACGCCGCAAGCGACCACGCTCGGACCGGTGTAGTAGCTGCCGGTCACCGTGCAGTTGCTGATCACGCCACTCGACAGGTAGGTCTGGATGCCGTTCTGCGCCGTGACGGCGGTGGGACCGGCGCCGGGCACCGTGCAGTCGTGCACGTTGATGGTGAGGCCGGTTCCGGACAGCGCGATGCCGCCCTTCTGCCAGTCGGTCGTGCTGCAGTTGCCGACTTCGAGGGCGTACGGCCCGCCGGTGTTGTTGTTCGCCAGGATGGCGACGCCGTGCTGGACGCCGCTGAACGGCGTGTCGCGAATGCGCACGACGTCGCAGTCCAGGATGCGGCCGCCGGCGTTCCAGTACGCGATACCCGTGAAGCGGTTGTTCGCGTTGCCCTGGCCGTCGCCGTCCACCGTCAGGTCGCGCACGTCGATGGACGCGGCGCCGGTGGCGAACAGCACGGGCTTGTACGGGTAAGCCGTCGTGAACTTCGTGGCCAGAGCCGCCGGCGACACGATCGTCGTCGAAGAGCGGCCCGCGCCCTGGATCGTGAGGTTCTTGCCGCTGACCTCGACCTGCTCGGTGTACGAGCCGGCCGCGACCTGCACCGTGCCGCCCGGCAGGGCGTTGTTCACGCCGGTCTGCACGGACTGGTACGGAGCGGCGGAGCTGCCGAAGCCGTTCGGAGCCGCCGACGCGTTCACGTAGGCGATGCCGCGGCCGTTGGCGCCGCCCACGAACTGCGCCGAGATGTAGGCGTTGTTGTTCGCGGCGCTGAGCGCCAGCAGGTTCGGATACTGCGACGACGTGGTCGTGTTGATGAGCGCGATCTCGGCGCCCGCGTTTTCCGGCGGGCCCCAGGAGTTGCCCGTGAACGTCAGCGCCGCGCCGTCCACCACGAAACCGCGCGTGTTGGAGACGTGGTTGTTGACGATGCTGCCGCCCGTGAGCGCGTCGATGTACGCGGGCTGGCGCAGGTGCGTGAACGAGTTGCCCTGCACGAGCAGGTTGTTCGCGCCGGGCGAGACCACGAGGCCGCGGCTGACGATGCCGTTGACGCTCCACGGCGTGCCGGGATCCGGGCCGTAGAACGCGTTGTCGCGGATCGTCACGCCGGTGGCGTTGACCCACACGATGTTGTGCGGGGCGCCGGGCAGGTCGGTCTTCTCGAAGGCGAGATCGCGCACCGTGGTGCCGGCGCCCGTGATCGCCATCGCGTTGCCCACCGCGCTCGCGACCTGGAGCGTCGTGCTGCCGCTGCCGGCGCCGAGCCACGAGAGGTTGGGCTGCGTCGAGTTGATGGTCGTGCCGACGACGTACGTGCCGGCCGCGACGTGGATCGTGCCGTTCGCCTGCGCGGCGGCGTTCGCGTCGCCGGGAGCGGCGAACGCGTTCCAGCCGAACCAGCGGCCGGGAGCGATTTCGGCGCCCAGGCCCGAGCCGGCCCACGCGCCGTCCACGTACAGCGGATCGGTGGTGGATTCCATGTCGAGCACGTACACGTCACCGTTGGTGAGCGTGACCGTGACGTCGTCGAGCCAGCCGCGGAACGAAGCCCAGCCGCTGCCGGTCTGGAACGAGATGAACTTCACCGGCTGCGTGCCGTAGTCGATCGCGCCGCCGGACGCGCTGCCCGAGGTCGGGTTGCTGCCGAGCGCCGACCAGTCGATCGCGCCGGCCTGCATGTCGGCGAGCGTCGGGGCGTTGTAGAAGCCCTGATTGCCCGAGTGGTTGTTGTCGTTGAACGTGAGCTGGTTCGCGCCCGCGCCCGTCTTCCAAGCGCTCCACGCGCCGGGAGTCTGGGGCACGTAGCCGTTGGTCAGGTACGGCTCGGCGATCAGCCGCTGTCCGTACCAGGACGCGAAGCCGCCCACGTACGGCTGCGTGTAGAGCACCATGTAGAAGTCGGTGCCGCTGGGGTTCAGCACGTCGCTCTTCGTGTGGTACTGCACCGAGGCGATCTGGTCGATCGTGAACGTCGTGCCGAACGTGGTGGCGACGTCGATGTAGCCGTCGGCCTTGGGAGTGGCGGTGAGCTTCGACCACGAACCCGTGCCGAGATGCGATTCGGCGGTCGTGGGAGTCATCACGGAAGCGCCCGCGTAGGGAGCGCCGAGCTTGATGTCGTGGACGACGGCGAGTGCCGGCGTCGCGAACAAGGCGAGCGCAAGGCAGGCGCCCGCGAACAACTTGCGGCGAGAATGCATGGGCTGTCCTCTGTCGTTCTATCTCACGCGCCGTGCGAGGGACTCGCGGCCGGGCGCAGGACGGATAGGAACTGCGACGAGAACGCACCGGGGGAACGGCGGCCGGGGGGATCAGCCGTATGTGCGTCGGCGACTTCGAGCGAGCGGGCCGCGCGGGGAGCGCGACCCTTCACATCACCTCCTCACGGCACGCCATGCGGATGGCGTTCGGACGATGGATGGAATGAGCTGGCTCGGATCGGCGAAGTCGGGGGATCTCGTTGGCAGCGAGGCGACGCGCCGAGCATTGGCGGCGGCAGTATCCGCTGGCCACCGCGCGGAGTCACGCACCATTTTCTTGGTCGGCGCGAAATCACGCGGACCTCGCGCACAGGACGGCTCACGAGTTCGCTGTGACTGCTCTTCCGTTCGCTCCGACACACAGTGGTCGGCGCGACGCGAACGGCCGGCGCCTCAGCCCACCCGCTTCCACACGCGGGCCGCGCATTCCTGCGCGCGCGCGAAGACCTTGCGCTCGTCCACGCTGACGAGCACGCCGTTGTCCATGACGACGTTGCCCGCCACCACGACGCCCGCCACGGGCGCGCGCAGCAGGCCCGACCACAGGTGCGCGTTGAGCGTGCGCGACGAGAACTCGGTCGCGGCGTGATAGTCGAGCAGGATGAAGTCGGCGGGCGCGCCGGGCTTGATCTGCCCGAGCTCCTCGCCGAAGTGATCCGACGCCCAACGCGCGCCGTTCACGAACAGCCGCCGGTAGTGCGCGTCGGCCATGCTCGGCTGGTAGGCGCCGTCGGGCACGGGCGGCGCGTTGGCGCCGTCGTCGCTGCCCCAGGCGATTTCGGTTTCGCGCACGAGCGCCGCGACGCTGCCGGTGCCCGTCGCGCAGAGCGCGTCGCCGCGATCGCGCACGGCGCCGACGAGTCCGCGCGGCGCGCATTCGGCGTGCGCCCACAGCGCCGGCAGGCGCGTCGCGGGCAGCGACTGCTTGCCGCCCCAGCGCTCGGCCGGCGTCAGGTCGAGCGCGAGGTCCACGTGCACGGCGAGTCCGCCCGCGCTCTCCATGGCCTCGGCGAGCAGCGTCTCGATGCCCTGCAGCGTCGTCGCCTGCACGCCGAGCATGCCGCGCAGCCGGCCGCGGCCGGTGCGTTCGAGGTCGCGCGCGAAGCCGACGCACTCGTCGATCGCCGCGCGGCGCTCGAGCGGCGTGTCGTCTTCGGCCGCGCCGTAGCACGTCGCGACGCGCACGCCGACCTTTTCGGCGGCCGTGATCACCTCGGTGAGCGACAGATCGAGGCAGGCGCCCGAGCGATGGAAGTCCACGACCGTCGTGACGCCGTGGCGCACGCCCTCGACGAGCGCGGCCTGCACCGCCCACGCGACGTCCTCGGCGGACAGCGCGCGGTCGTAGCGCCGCCACTCGGCGCTCGTGCGCAGGCCGAGCCCGCGCGCCAGGTGCCGCGCGAGGTGCGCGTGCGTGTTGACGAAGCCGGGCATGAGCACGCGGCCGCGCGCCGGCCACAGCGTTTCGTCCGGGTACGCCGCGGCGAGATCGCCGAGCGTCGAGATGTTGGCGATGTGCGAGCCGACGACGCGCACGGCGGCGTTGTCGTACACGAGCGGCTCGGGGCCGCCCGTCACCACGGTGCACGGTCCGACGATCACCGCAGCGTCCCCGCGGCGCGCGCACGGTCGAGCAGCGCCAGGCCTTCGCGGCGCGACTCGGCGACCACGGCGAGCGGGTCCATCGTCTTCCAGTCGCCCCAGTCGTAGAGCACCTTGCCCGCGCACATCGTGAGCGTGACGTCGGACGAGTTCGCGCCGTGCACGAGGGCGGTGTACGGATCGTCGAGCCCGAACGGCGCGCAGCGCGGCATGGACACGTCCACGACCGCCATGTCCGCCTGCTTGCCGCACTCGAGCGAACCGATCTCGCGGAACAGCCCGAGCGCGCGGGCGCCGTCGCAGGTGGCGAGCGCGACGACGTCGCGCGCGCTCATCGGATCGTCGCGGTGCTTCACGCGGTTGATCCCGGCGGCGAGGCCCATCTCGACGAACGTGTCGAGACGGTTGTTGCACGCGGCGCCGTCGGAGCCGAGGCCGCAGCGGATGCCGTGGCGCTTCCACGCGGCGACGTCGGCCCAGCCCGGAGCCGAGCTTCATGTTCGAGCCGGGGCAGTGCACGAGCGCGGCGTCGGCGCGCGCCATCAGGCCCATCTCTTCTTCGTCGAGCCACACGCCGTGCGCGCCCACGAAGTGGTCGCTCAGCACGCCGTGCTTCTCGAAGTACGGCGTCGCGTGGCAGCCGACCGCGCCCTTCACCGCCGCGCCTTCGGTCGGAGCCTCAGCGATGTGCGTGTGGACGAGCATGCCGCGCTCGCGCGACAGCGCCGCCACGTCGTGCCACAGCCCTTCGGAACACGACAGGATGAAGCGCGGCGCGAGCGAGACGTGCAGCCGGCCGTCGCCCGCGCGGTCGTAGCGCTTGGCGATCGCGAGCGTGTCGTCGAGCTGGGCGCGCGCGGGGCGCAGCATGCCGTTCGGCACACCCTCGCCCGCGTCCATGAGCGCGGGCCCGAAGCACGCGCGCACGCCCGGTCGCTCCAGCGTCTCGCCGACCACGTCGGTGTGGTGGACCGTGCCCATGTCGTTGACGGTCGTGACACCGCCCGCGATCAGTTCACAGAGCCCGAGGCGCACGGATGCCGCCATCGACGCGGGCGTGTGCTGCATCTCGAGCGGCCAGATGCGTTCGCGCAGCCAGAGCAGCAGGTCGCTCTGCTCGGCCTGAGCGCGGAACAGCGTCTGGCAGAGGTGCATGTGGCCGTGCACGAAGCCGGGCAGCACGAGGGCGCCACGGGCGTCGAAGCGGCGGAGTTCGGCGTCGGGACCGAGGCGCTCGAGGATCGGAGCGACGTCCGAGCCGATCGCGAGGATGCGATCGTCCTGAACGAGCAGGTCACCCTGCTCGATCCGGCCGGTGGCATCCATGCACACCAGTGTCCCGCCATGAATGTGGGAAGTAGCGCAGAATCTCGCCTCCGTGCGAGTCCCGAGGGGGACGGCATCCGTGCCGTCGGAGTGGCCCGAAGCAGAGTCGCCCTCGCCGCGATGCGAGTCAAGCAATTCGATACTCGGTTCGGGCCGCTCGACGCGCTCACCGCGTGACTCGCCCACCCGGAGTGGTTCATCATGGACGCACTGGAGGATTCCCCCGCATGCGCCGCGTCCGTCTGTTC
>JADJLL010000009.1 GCA_016710095.1 Candidatus Eiseniibacteriota bacterium
GTAAGCTGCTCGTGCCCGCCAAGGAGACCCGTCCGTGAATACGATCGTGAACGTTCCCGCCGTCCCGCGCGGCGGATCCCGCGGCAACACGTCGTCGCACGAGACCGGCGGCGAGCTGGATTTCCAGCTCGCGCTCGGGCTCGCGGCCGCGTCGCAGTCGCGCGCTCCGCTCGAGACGCGCGCGAACGAAACGCGCCCGGTCGACGCCGAGCGTCCGGAGAGTGAATCCCCGGCGCGCGAACAGGAGACGATCTCCGAGGACGAAGGCGCCGGCGACGGCGCTTCGGAGCGCGCGTCCGAAGCCGCGCCGCGCGCGTCGGAGCAGGGCGAACGCATGCACGGGTCCCGCGCCCGTGCGGCGGCGGACTCGCGGGACACCACGCAGAACGTGGCGCGTCCCGCGGCCGCCGCCGAAACCTCGGGCGAGCCGGTCACGGCATCCGGCGGCAAGCCCGCCGCCATGCCGTCGCCCGTCGCGCCCGTCGCGGCGAACGCGGCCAGCGCCGCGACCGTGACCGCCGCGGCTTCCGCCCTGGCCGCCGCCGCCGCGCCGATGCCCGCCGTCGCCGACGGCGAAGCGCGCGCGCGCGTGGTGTCGCTGCGTACGTCCGCGCCCGTCGCGATGCCCGTGCGCGCGAACGCGGCGCCCGTCGCGCCGGTGACGCCCGCCGTCACGGCGACCGCGTCGGCGCCGATCGCCGCGCCCGCGGAGCAGGCCGTCGCGACGCCCGTGGGTGGAGCGCCGCCCGCTCCCGAACCCGTCGAAGGCGCCGGTGGTCCGCTCGCCCGTCCGCGCAACGAGATCACGCCCGCGCCCGTGCGCCTGCCGTCCGCCGCGCCGCTCGCGCAGCAGGCCGCCGACGCGCTCGCGCAGCCCATGCTCATGGACGACGCGGCCGGCGCGCCGCAGCAGGTGGCCGTCGCCGCCGTGCCCGCCGCGACCGCGCAGGTGGCGGAGACGATCGTCACCACGCTCGTCGCTCCGCGCGCGCCGAAGCCCGCGCGTGTGACGGCGAACGCGCCGGCGCCCGCGCCCGCGGCGAACGCCGCTCGCGCCGCCGAGCCCGAGGAGGCGCCCGCGCGTCCCGCGGCGAACGC
Source organism: Candidatus Eiseniibacteriota bacterium (assembly GCA_016710095.1). Lineage (GTDB taxonomy): Bacteria > Eisenbacteria > RBG-16-71-46 > RBG-16-71-46 > RBG-16-71-46 > CAIXRL01. The sequence continues at coordinate 1,099 of JADJLL010000009.1, forward strand.
CGCTCCCGTGGCTTCCGCCGCGCGTGCGCGGACGCAGTCCGACTCGCCGACCGGACGCGACGGGCAGGACTTCGCGCGCTCGAACGGCGGGAACGCGAACACGGCTTCCGCGAACGCCGAGGCGCAGCCCGCCGCGGCGCCCGCGGCGAGCGCTCCGGTGAGCGCGGCCGCCACGGCGACCGCCGCCGGCAACGCGAGCGCGCCGGTCGTGGCGCCGACGTCGTCCGACGTGCTGGCCGGCAAGATGATCGCCGACCCGAACGCGGCGGCGGGAGCGCAGAACGTGAACGATCCGCGGCTCGAGCCCATGCGGCGCGCGGCCGACCAGGTGACGCTGCAGTTCCAGGGTGAGGCCGGCCTCGAGGGCCGGCTGCGCATCAGCGTGCGCGGCGACAGCGTGCGCGCTTCGATCCTGTCGTCGCACGACGGGACGCTCCAGCGCGCGGGCGGCGAGTTGAACGCGCTCAAGCGCGCGCTGGCGGATCAGGGATTCACCGACGCGAAGCTCTCGGTGCACGACACGCGTTCGCTCGCCACGACGGCGACGAGCCAGAGCCGGGAGCAGTCGCAGACGGGTGAGGAGCGGCGGCAGGGAGAGCCGCAGCGGAAGAACACGCAGGGACGCGAAACGCGGCAGGACGGCGGCGGCTCCAACCGGAGCCGGCGCGGGCCGCGCGACGAAAGGCGGGACGCATGATCTCTCCGACCACCGCGCCGCAGTATTTCGGCACTTCGAGCACGACGGACACGGGCCCGAAGCAGACATTGGACAAGGACGCGTTCCTCACGCTGCTGGTCGCGCAGCTCAAGCACCAGGACCCCACCAGCCCGCTGCAGCCGCACGAACTCGCGGCGCAGCTCGCGCAGTTCACCAGCGTCGAGCAGCTCACGCAGCTCAACAGCTCCATGGAGTCGCAGACCGCGGCCGCGCACATGGCCACGCTCGTGGGACAGACGTCGCTGTCGGCGTCGCTCATCGGCCGCCAGGTGCTCGCGCTCGGCGATCAGGTGACCATTCCGACTTCCGGTTCCGGCTCGGTCCACCTCGAGGTGGGCACCGGTGGCGGCGCGGCCACGCTCAAGCTCATGAACTCGAGCGGCTCGGTCGTCGCGACCCGCGAACTCGGCCAGGTCAACGGTGGCGCCAGCGACGTCACGCTGCCGTCGGATCTCCCGCCCGGCACCTGGAGCTACTCCGTCGAAGTGAAGGGCGCGGGCGACAAGAACGTCTCGGTGACCACCTTCACGAAGGGCATCGTCTCGTCCATCGAGTTCAAGGACGGATCGATCGTGCTGCACATCGGCAAGATGGACGTCACGCTCGATTCGCTCGTGCAGATCGAGCCCGCGTCCACGTCGACCGGAACGTCGGGCGGCAGTGGCGGCGGCAGCGGCTCGGGCTCCGGCTCGGGCGGCACCGACGGTTCCACGGGCTCCGGCCCGGACGGCGACACGAAGGATCCCGGCGACATCGAGTGGACGCGCGGACTCTCCGCGCCCATCGGCGCGGTGAGAACCGTGCTCGAAAGGCTCACGGGCATTTCGGTCTTCTGACCGGACACGATTTTCGAACGAACGAAAACGAATCGTCACGAGGGAAGCAGTTCAACGAGGGAGAACCCCAAGCCATGATGCGAGCGCTCTTCGCCGGCGTGTCCGGTCTGCGAAACCACCAGACCAAGATGGACGTGATCGGCAACAACATCGCCAACGTCAACACGACCGCCTTCAAGTCGTCGCGCGTGACGTTCAAGGAAGCGTTCGTGCAGCTCCTGCAGGGCGCCTCGCGCCCGCCGGGCAACACGGGCGGTATCAACCCGATCCAGATCGGTACGGGCATGAACGTGGCGAGCATCGACCAGCTGTTCACGCAGGGCTCGCTCGAAACGACCGGCCAGCCGCTCGACCTCGCCATCCAGGGCGACGCGCTGTTCGTGTGCTCCGACGGTCCGCGCCGCGTGTTCACGCGTGCCGGCAACTTCCAGCTCGACGCGCAGGGTCACCTCATCTCGCCGAGCTCGGGCTTCATCGTGCAGGGCATCAACGCCGACGCGCTCGGCAACTTCTCGACGGCCGCGGCGATCGGCGACGTGCAGCTGCGTCTCGGCGACAAGGCGCCCGCGCAGGCGACCGACATGGTCACGCTGTCGGGCAACCTCGACGCGAACGCCGACGTGGGCGACACGCACATGATGGGCATCACGGTCTACGACAGCACGGGCGCGCCGCACAACCTGCAGCTCACGTTCACGAAGACCGCGACGGGCGCGTGGGACTGGGCGCCGGCGTGCTCGACCGCGGGCGTGACCCCGGCCGGCAGCGGCTCGGTGACGTTCAGCAACACGGGCAGCATCTCGTCGTTCACGTATCCCGGCGGCGGCAACGTCGTGACGCTCACGCCGACGGGCGGCGGCGCGCCGTTCAACGTGTCGATCAATCCCGGCACGATCAACGGCATCGACGGCCTCGCGAGCTTCACGAATCCGTCGAACGCCGTCATCAGCAGCCAGAACGGTTACCAGGCCGGCTCGCTGCAGAGCATCAGCGTGGACCCGCGAGGGGTCATCACGGGCTACTTCACGAACGGCGTCAGCCGCTCGCTCGCCCAGATCTCGCTCGCGCAGTTCACGAACCCGTCCGGCCTCCTGCGTTCGGGCGACAACACCTACCTCGAGTCCGCGAACTCGGGCGGTCCCGTCGTCGGCTTCGCGGGCGGCACGATCACCTCGTCCATCACGCCGGGCGCGCTCGAAGGTTCGAACGTGGACATCTCGGCGGAGTTCACGAACATGATCATCGCGCAGCGCGGATTCCAGGCGAACGCCCGCGTCATCTCGACCGCGGACGACATGCTCAACGAGCTCGTGAACCTGCGCCGTTAACAACATCCCCGGCGGGGTCGCGGGGCGCTTCCGGGCGCCTCCGCGGCCTGCCGCTCCGGCGAGAGCATTCCGGAAACTTCTGCCGTCGCGGCCGGAAGACTCGGCCGCCCCTCCGTCGCTCCGCCGCCCGCGCCTTCCCGGGGCGCCGCGGACGCCCGGCGTCGCGCTCTCGCGCAGACGCCCTTTTCGCCGCCATTTGCGCCCGTGTTCCGGCCGGCGCGCGGGTCGCGATTTTCGCCCCCTTTCGTGGCACCGCGGTTGCAGTAGCCGGTGTGGATTTCCGGCTGCTCCCACACCCACCACCCACGGCAGGGACGCATGAGCGAAGAGAAGAAGGAACCCCAGGAGGGGCAGGAAGGCGGGGCTCCCGCCGCGAAGCCCAAGGCCGCCGAGCCGGCCCCCGTCGTCATGGCGGGCGTGGTGCTCGTCGCGCTGCTGATCGGTGCGGCCCTCGGCGCGCTCGTGCTCGCCCCCCGCGTCATCTCGTCGCGCCAGCAGGCGGCGCTCGCCGAGGCGAAGGACCCGCACGCGGAGAAGGGCAAGAAGAAGAAGGACAAGAAGCACGAGAAGAAGAAGGAAGGCGAGGGCGAGGGCAAGGCGAAGGTGTACCGCCTCGACAACATCATCGTGAACCCGGCGAACTCCGACGGTCAGCGGTTCCTGATGTGCTCCATCGCCATCCAGGCGGACGACCCCGAAGCGCTCGACGTCCTGCGCGAGCATGAGATCGAACTGCGCGACCGCGTCGTCACCCTGCTCGCCGCCGAGAGCCTCGAGTCCCTCACCGCCGCCGGCGTCCGCGACAGCCTGAGGCAGCGCATCCTCACCGCCATCGTTCCGGTGCTCGGTGAAGAGGGCGAGGGCGTCGAGCTCCAGGTGTACCTGCCCCAGTTCGTGATCCAGTGACGCCGAGGACACGGGAGCGCGCATGAACGAAGGCCTGAACCAAAAAGACGTCGATTCACTGCTCAAGCGGACGTCGTCGGGTGGCAAGGTCACCGCCGACTCGCTGACGCAGCGCGAAATCGACGCGATCCTCCAGAAGACGACGCCGGTGCCGCTGGCGCCCGTCGTCAGCGAGGACATCGTTCCCTACAACTTCAGCCGCCCGCCGCGCGTCTCCAAGGACCGCCGGGCGAACCTGGAGTCCATCTACACGCGCTATTCGCTCAGCGTGCAGGCGCTGCTGTCGTCCATGCTGCGCATGCCGGTGGACGTGGTCGTGGGGAGCGTCGAACAGGCGATGTTCTCGGAGTTCATCCTGTCGCTCGGCACGCCGTGCGCGTCGTTCGTGTTCGCGATCGGCGACCGCATGGGTGGCGAAGGCGCGATGGACCTGAGCACGGACTTCGCGTTCCACCTCGTCGACCGCCTCTTCGGCGGCCCCGGCGACCCGCAGGCGCTGCAGCGTCCGCTCACCGGTCTCGAGCAGGCGGTCGTGCGCAACGTCGCCGATCGCGCGCTCGGCCTGCTGCGCGAAGCGTGGACGGAGCACCTCACGTTCGAGCCGCGGATCATCGGCTTCGAGTCGAACCCCGAAATGCTCCAGATCACGAGCCGCGAAGACAACGTGCTCGTGACGAACCTCGAGATCCGTTCGTCGCTCTTCAACGGCTTCATCACGCTGTGCCTGCCGATGTCGTCGCTCGAGTCCTTCCTCCAGGAGAAGGGCTCCGGCCGGTCGCACGTGAAGCAGTCGGAGGCCGATGCCGCGGCGTACCGCCATCAGGTCGAGGAGAACCTGCATCACGCGCACCTCGGCGTGTCCGCGCGTTTCCCGACGCTGTGGCTCAGCGCGCGCCAGATCTCCGATCTCCAGCCCGGCCGCGTGCTGCACACCGGCCAGTCCTGTGACCAGCCCGTCGAACTGCTCGTGAACGAACGGCTCCGCTTCATGGGCTCGCTCGGTCAGTCCCGCGGGCATCTCGGCATCCGCGTCGTCGAACACGTCCAGAAGCCGGTCGCCGCGCGTCCGGTCCAGTCCAAGCAAGGGAGGGTGCTGTGAGCTTCCACGATCCGTCCGCGGCCGTGCCGTCGCTGGTGGAGATGCCGGGCTCCGAGAACGCGGGTTCTCCGGCCTTCGACGCGCTGCTCGACGTCTCGATGCCCGTCGCGATCGAGATCGGGCGCGCGAGCATGACCGTGCAGGAGATCCTGCAGCTCGGGATCGGCGCGGTCGTCCAGCTCGATCGCATCGTCGGCGAGCCCGTGGACATCTACGTCAGCGACCGCAAGTTCGCGCAGGGCGAAGTCGTCGTCGTCGGCGAGCACTTCGGCGTGCGCATCACGAAGGTGCTCGGCGGCGTCAACGCGGAGGCCGCGGCGTGACGGGTTCCGCCGGCATGGGCCTGTTCGCCGCGCTCGGCGTGACGCTCGGGCTCTGTCTCGTGGCCGCGTGGCTGCTTCGCCGGCTCACGCCCGGCGCGGTGCTCGCGGGCCGCGGACTGCCGCTGCGCGTGCTGCAGCGGACGTCGCTCGGGCCGAAGCAGGGCGTCGCGCTCGTGCAGGTCGGCAAGCGCGTGCTCGTCGTCTCCACCGCCGAGAACGGCGCGAGCCTGCTCGCCGAGCTCGACGGTGAGGATCGCGACCACGTGCTCACGCCGATTCCCAGCGCCGCGTCGCCGGTCGTCGCCGGCGCGGTGGACGTCCGTGCGCTGCTCGGCGGAGTCGCCCGCGCGGCCCGCGGCGGCGCGGGGCTGCTCGCGCTCGCCGCGACGCTCGCGTTCGGCGCGTCGTTCGTTTCGCCCTCGCCGGCCCACGCGCAGCACATCACGGCGCCGGCCCCGGTGAAGGGCGCGGTCGCCAAGGTGCCGCCCGCGACGCCGGCGCGCGTCGCGTCCGGTCTGCAGGCGCCGGTCGTCTCGCCGCCGCCGATGCCGCAGGTGGACATCCGCATCGGCGAGGGCAAGGACGCGATCCGCCTTTCCGGCGCGGTCGGCCTCGTCATCTTCCTGGGCGTGCTCACGCTGCTGCCCGCGCTGTTCCTGCTCATGACGAGCTTCACGCGCATCCTGATCGTGCTGCACTTCCTGCGCTCCGCGATGGGCACGCAGACGGTGCCGCCGGGGCAGGTGCTCGTCGCGCTCGCCGTGCTGCTCACGGGCGTCGTCATGCATCCCGTGCTCGAAGAGACGAACCGCACGGCGCTGCAGCCGTACTTCGCCGGCCAGATCGAGCAGGCGCAGGCGTACAACCTCGCGCTCCAGCCGTTCCGCGGCTTCATGCTCCGCAACGTCCGCGAACAGGACCTCACGACGTTCGCCGAGATGTCGGGCATCGAGTCGGTGCGCGACGAGAACGAGCTGCCCACGATCGTCGTCGTCTCCGCGTTCGTGATCAGCGAGCTGCGCACGGCTTTCCAGATGGGCTTCGTGCTGTACCTGCCGTTCGTCGTGGTGGACGTCGTCGTCGCGTCGGTCCTCATGAGCCTCGGCATGTTCATGCTCCCGCCGGTCATGATCTCGATGCCGCTCAAGCTGCTGCTCTTCGTGCTCGCCGACGGCTGGACCCTCGTGGTCCAGAACCTCGTCGGCAGCTTCAAGTGAGGTCGCATCCGTGAACGGACAGCTGGCGGTGGATCTGGTGCGTCAGGCGGTGATGCTCTCGCTCGCGGTGGCCGCGCCGCTGCTCGCGACGGCGCTCGTCGTGGGCATCCTCGTGAGCCTCGTCCAGGCGGTGACGCAGCTGCAGGAGCAGACGCTCACGTTCATCCCGAAGCTGCTCACGATCTCGCTCGTGTTCGTGCTCACGCTGCCGTGGGCGCTCACGCGTCTCGTCGAATACCTCGCGGGCGTCATCCGCAGCCTGCCCACGCTGGTGTCCTGATGACCGTGTTCCCCGACTTCCTGCAGGCGGCGATGTCGCCGGATCGTTGGCCCACGTTCGTGCTCATCACGGCGCGGATCGGCGGGCTGATGCTCACCGCCCCGGGCTGGTCGGGCACGTCGCTGCCGCGCCTCGTGCGCACGGCGCTCACCGTCGTGCTCGCGGCGCTGCTGCTGCCGACGACGCCGGTCGCGCACCTGCCGCAGGGTGATCGACATCCCGCTGCCCGTCGCGGCCGAGATGGCGATCGGGCTCATCATCGGCCTGGCCGCCGGCGGTGATCGTGCAGGCGCTGGCGCTCGCCGGCGAAGTCATGTCCATGCAGATGGGCCTGTCGATCGCGCCGAGCTACTCGCCGATTCCCGAACTCATGGTCTCGGGCATCGGGCCGCTCACGTCCATGCTCGGGCTCATCCTCTACTTCTCGATCGGCGGCCACCTCGTGCTGCTCCGCGGCCTCGCCGAAAGCCTGCAGACGCTCCCGCCCGGAGGCGGCATCGCGTTCGGGGCGGGGGAGCACGCGTCCATCGTGCTCGCCGGACAGATCTTCAGCTGCGCGATCAGCGCCGCGGCGCCCGTGATGGTCGCGCTGCTGCTCACGAACGTCGCGCTCGGCATCCTCAGCCGCGCCGTGCCGCAGCTCAACGCCATGATGGTCTCGTTCCCGCTGTCGATCGGGGTCGGACTGCTCATGTTCTCGGTGTCCTTGCCCATCGTCGCGTCCGTCGTCGCCGTCCGCGCAGCGCCGAGTTGTCGGCGGCCGCGGTGCTGCTCGCGGGCGCGTCGATGATCGGCATGTCGGGCGGACGCTCGCTCGGTGACTTCGCGACGCGCGTCATGCGCGAGTCGGCCGGCGCGCTGTCGTCCGGCCCGCTCACGCCCATCGGTGCGGTGACGGTGCTGCGCTCGGTCACGCTCGGACTGGTGACCGCGCTCCTGCCGTTCCTCGGCGGAGTCGCGGTCGTCACCATTCTCGTGAACCTCGGCCAGTCGCGCGGCGCGTTCACGCCCGGCGCGCTGTCGCCCAAGTGGCACCAGCTCAACCCGACGAGCGGCTTCAAGAAGATGTTCAGCACCGACGCGCTCATGAACCTTCCCAAGTCCGTGCTCAAGCTCACGCTGCTCGGCTGGATCACCTGGAGCGTGCTCACGAAGCACTGGCCCGAGCTCGTGTCGCTCACGATGACGGGGCCGGGCGCCGTGCTCATGGTCATGCAGACGCTCGTCGTGCGCCTCGTCCTGACGGTCGGGCTGTCGTTCCTCGTGATCGCGCTCGCCGACTACGGCTGGCAGGTGTGGCGTCACGAGCAGAGCCTCAAGATGACGAAGCAGGAAGTGCGCAACGAGAACCGCGACACCGAAGGCGATCCGCACGTGAAGGCGCGCATCCGCTCCATGCAGATGCAGCGCGCCCGCCAGCGCATGTTGCAGGCGGTCCCGAAGGCCGACGTCGTGGTCACGAACCCCACGCACGTCGCCGTCGCGCTCCAGTACGACCCCGAGATCTCGCCCGCGCCGATCGTCGTCGCGATGGGCGAGCGCAAGCTGGCCGAGCGCATCAAGAAGCTCGCGCGCGACGCCGGCGTGCCCATGGTCGAGAACAAGCCGGTCGCGCGCGCGCTGCTCGCGACCTCCACGCTCGGCAAGCCCATTCCGCCGGCGCTGTACGCCGCGGTGGCCGAGATCCTCGCCTACGTCTTCCGCACGCGGAACCCGCACTACGGGCGCGGCGCTGACCGGAGGGCCGCCGCTTGAGCTCCGTCACCCTTCCGGGCGCCACCGCGCCCATCGGCAACTCGGGCGCCCACGGCGGCGCGCCGCACGCGGCGTCGCACGGCGCCAAGCACGGCCATGCCGCGACCGCCGCCGCGCCGGCGAAGCAGAGCTTCCTCGGCGGCAACGCGGAGATGTTCCTCGCCGCCGGCGTCGTCGCGGTCGTGGCGCTGCTCGTCATGCCGCTGCCGCCGTTCCTGCTCGACGCGCTGCTCGCGCTGTCGTTCGCGCTCAGCATCGTGATCCTGCTCGTGACGATGTCCACGCGCGATCCGCTCGAGTTCAGCATCTTCCCGAGCCTGCTGCTGCTCGTGACGCTGCTGCGCCTGGGCCTCAACGTCAGTACGACACGTCTCATCCTGAGCACCGGCCACGCCGGGCAGGTGATCGCGGCGTTCGGCAACTTCGTGATCGGCGGCAACATCGTCGTCGGTCTCGTGCTGTTCCTGATCCTCGTGGTGATCAACTTCATGGTGATCACCAAGGGCGCCGGGCGCGTGGCCGAAGTCGCCGCACGGTTCACCCTCGACGCGATGCCCGGCCGCCAGATGAGCATCGACGCCGACCTCTCGGCCGGACTCATCGACGAGGTCGAGGCGAAGCGCCGCCGCGAGGAGATCAGCGCGTACGCCGACTTCTACGGCTCCATGGACGGCGCCGCGAAGTTCGTGCGCGGCGACGCCGTCGCCGGTCTCGTGATCACCGCGATCAACCTGGTCGGCGGTTTCATCATCGGCATGACGCAGCAGGGCATGTCCGCGGGCGACGCGCTCCGCACGTTCAGCTCGCTGACGGTCGGCGACGGCCTCGTCACGCAGATCCCGGCGCTCATCGTGAGCACGGCCTCCGGCCTGCTCGTCACGTACGGCTCCGCCGGCAAGTCCATGGCGCCGTCGCTCGGCCTGCAGCTCACGCGCGACCCGCGCTCGCTCTGGACCGCCGGCGTCATCCTCGCGCTCTTCGGTCTCGTGCCCGGGCTGCCGACGCTGCCGTTCCTCACGCTCGCGGCCGTCTCGTGCGCGCTGGGCTTCTTCACCACGAAGTGGAACAAGCAGCGCGCGGACGAGGCCTCCGTCGTCGCGGCGCCCGAGGAAGACACCTCGACGCCGTCCGGCGCGCCCGCCATGCGCGACGTGCTGTCGGTCGAGCCGCTCGAGATGGAAGTCGGCTACGCGCTGATCCCGCTCGTGGACGAGTCGCAGCAGGGCGACCTGCTGCAGCGCATCGGCATCCTGCGCAAGCAGCTCGCGTTCGAGCTCGGCGTGCTCGTGCCGCCCGTGCGCATCCGCGACAACATCCAGCTCGGCTCGCAGGAGTACGTCGTGCGCATGCGCGGCGTGCGCATCGCGGGCGGCGAGGTGCTGCCGCGCCACCTGATGGCGCTCGACACCGGCACGACGATCGGCACGCCCGAGGGCATCGCGACCAAGGACCCGAGCTTCGGCCTGCGCGCCGTGTGGATCGCGACCGACCAGCGCGCTTCCGCGGAGGCGCTCGGCTGGAACGTCGTCGAGGCGTCCACCGTGCTCGCGACGCACCTCATGGAGATCATCCGCCAGAACGCGGCCGAGCTGCTCACGCGGCAGAACGTGCGCGAGATGATGGACGGCCTCAAGGAGACGAACCCCGCGCTCGTCGAGGACGTCGTGCCCGGCAAGCTGTCGCTCGGCGCGGTGCATCGCGTGCTGCAGCGCCTGCTCAAGGAAGGGCTGCCGGTCCGCGACCTCGCCGCGATCCTCGAAGTGCTGTCGGACGCCGCCGAGATCACGAAGGACCCGGAGCAGCTCACGGAGCACGTGCGCCGTTCGCTCGCGCCCGTCATCGCCCAGATGCTCTCGGGCGACACGCAGACGGTGCGCGCGATCACGGTCGGCCCGCGCATGGAAGTCGCGCTCATGCAGCTGTTCAGCCCGCGCGCACGCGAAGGCTCGCGCGCGCTCGAGCCCGAGGACCTCACGAAGGCGCTGCAGGGCCTGCACCGCATCGCGAACGAATACCAGGCGGACGGCCAGTTCCCGCCGCTCGTCACGCCGCCCGCGCTGCGCGTCGGCATCCGCCGTCTCGTGGAGCCGATCCTTCCGCGCCTTCCCATCATCTCGCTCGGCGAACTGCCGACGCAGACGCCGATCCAGACCCTTCGCATGTGGGAGCTGAGCTGACATGGCCATCGAGATCCTCACCGGCAGCGACGTCCCGACGCTCCTCGCCCGCGCCCAGCAGACTCTCGGGGAAGACGCCGTCGTCATGAGCGTGCGCCGCATCCTCGACGGCCGCCGCATGGGCTTCGAGATGGTGGCCGCCGATCCCGCCACGGCCGCCGAACATCGCCGGCGTGATGCCGCGCGCAACTCCGCGCCCGGCGCGTTCGGCGCCATCGGCGCGGCCGCGCTGCTCGAGCCGGAAGGCGCCGCGGGCGCCGCGGCCGGCCGCGCGACGTACTCGCCGCCGCGTTCGTTCCGCCCGTCGCCGGAAGCCGGTCCCGGCTTCTGGGATCTCGGGCGCGCGCCCGGCAACGAGGCGCGTGAGTCCCGCGAGTCCGCGGCGCCGGCACGTTCCGAAAAGCCCGCGCGCGAGAACGCCCGCCGTGCGTGGCCGTTCGGCGCGAAGAAGAAGAAGGACGCCGTCGCGAAGGCGCCGGTGCGCCGTCCGTACGTCGTCGCGCTCGTCGGCCCGACCGGCGCGGGGAAGACCACCACGCTCGCGAAGCTCGCGAATCATCCGCAGGCGTTCGGCGGCCGCCGGGCGGGCATCCTCGGGCTCGACACCTACCGCATCGCCGGCATCGAACAGGCGCGTCAGTACGCCGAGCTCTCGGGCGCGTCGTTCGAGGTCGCGTACGAATCGCGCGAACTCGCGCCCGCGATGCTGCGCATGAAGGACCGCGAAGTCGTGCTCGTCGACACGCCGGGCCGCGGCCCGCGCGCGGCGGCGGACCTGCGCGACGCGCAGGCGCTGCTCTCCGAACTGCGTCCCGACGAAGTGCATCTCGTCATGCCCGCGGGCCTGCAGCGCTCGCTCGCGCGCGCCATCCTCACCGCGCACCTGCCGTTCGGCGTCACGCACCTGCTGGTGACGAAGCTCGACGAGTTCCCGGACGAGCGCACGCTGTTCGAGTTGGCGCGCGAGTTCGGGCTGCCGATGCGCTGGATCACCGACGGGCAGGAGGTGCCGCGCCACCTGCAGCTCGCTCCCGAGAGCCCGGGCGCCGGCCGTGCCGCGGGCGCCGCGCACGACCGCCGCTTCGCGGAGGTCGCGTGAACGACCAGGCCGCCATGCTGCGCCAGGCCCGCGAGAGCGCGTGGGAGAGCGACGCCGCTCCCGAGACCGGACCGGACGTCACGGTCGTCGGTTCGGGCAAGGGCGGCGTGGGCAAATCCACGCTCAGCGTGATGATCGCCGCCGAGCTCGCGCGCCGCGGACGGCGCACGCTGCTGCTCGACGGATCGCAGAACACGGGCAACCTCCACATCCTGCTCGGCGTGCGCCCGCCGCTCGCGCTGCGCGCGCTGCTCACCGGCGAAGCGTCGGCGCACGACCTGCTCGTGCCGCTCGGAACGCATCTGTCGTTGTTGCCGGCAGATTCCGGAGCGGAACACCTGTACGGACTGACCGCCGTGGATCGCGCGCGGCTGCACCACCGCCTGAGCGCCGTGTACGACGAGTTCGAGCACGTCGTCGTCGACGGTGGTCCGGGACTCGAGAGCGCGGTGCGCGCCGCGGGTATCCGCGCGTCGCGTCTCGTCGCCGTGGCGACGCCGGAACCGGCGGCGCTCGCCGACGTGTACGCGCTCCTGAAAATCACCGCGCTGCAACTGCCCTCCGTGCCTTTGGAGGTGATGGTCAACGCCGTGACGGCCGATGAAGAAGGGCAAGCCGTGTTCGATCGGTTGTCTTTGGCGGCGCAACGCTTCCTGCATCGCGAACTGGGTTATCTGGGCTGCATGTCGGAGGACGAGAACCTCCGTCGATGCGCCCGGCGCCCCGGAGCGCTGCTGGAGGAAAGGCGCGAAACCATCGGCGCGATCGCGGCACGGCTGGATTCGGCGACGCGGCAAGACGCCGTGAGCGCTGTCGGCCCGGCAGACAAGCCATCGAGGGGATAGCCGACATGACGGACCTGATCGAAGCGCTGTGGGCGCGGTATCGCGAGACGGGCGACGCCCGTGTGCGTGCGCAGCTGCTCGACCGCTACCTGGGACTCGTGCACCACAGCGCGCACCAGCTCGCGCGCCGTGTTTCGCGTGACATCGAGATCGACGACCTCATCGGCGCCGGAACGCTCGGCCTCGTGCAGGCCCTCGAGGGGTTCGACCCGGGCCGTGGACTCGCGTTCAGCACCTACGCCATGCCGCGCATCCGCGGCTCGATGCTCGACGAACTGCGCAGCCGTGACTGGATGCCCCGTTCGATCCGCATGCGCAGCCGCCAGCTCGCCGGCGCCCGCCACGCGCTCCAACAGAAGTTCGGCCGCCAGCCCTCTCACGAGGAAGTCGCCGAGACGTTGCAGATCGACATGGACACGTACTACCGCTGGCAGGAGGAAGTGGACGGCCGCGTCATCCTCCAGCTCGACGGCGGTTCCGGTGACGACGAGCACGAGCCGCGCCTTTCGGAAAGCATCGCCGACATCTTCGCGGCGGGCGTGGGCGACGAACTCGATCACCAGGAAACGGTCGACCGGCTGCGCGAGGCGTTCCAGCAGCTGTCGGGGCGTGACCGGCTCGTGCTGTCGCTCTACTACTACGAAGAGCTGAACCTGCGGCAGATCGGCGAAGTGATGCACGTGTCGGAGTCGCGCATCTCGCAGATCCGCACGCGCGCGCTCAAGCGCCTGCGCGACCTCGTCCAGGTCGCGGCGCAGGAGGAAGCGGCGTGAAGCGCTCGACGCTCGTCGCGGTGCTCGTGACCGCAGCGGTGCTCATCGTGGCCGGCAATCTCCCGCGACTGCCCTGGGACCGCATGGCCGCGATGTGGCGCTCCAGCGCGTCGCAGGCCGTGGCCGCGTGGCCGGCGAAGCTCCGTGTCGACGCGCTGCGCGGTGAGCCGCAGATCGCCGCGCCCCGCGGCGCCGAAGGCTGCGCGACGCGCTTCGGCCTTCCGCGTGAACCCGAGGCGGCCACGATCGCACGGCAGGTGTGGACGTCCGCCGGTCCGATCGCGTTCGCCATGGGTGGTTCGCTGCTCGGTCTGTTCGCGCTCACGGGCCTCTTCTGGCTCGTGCGTCGCGCCCATCGATCGAAGCGCGACACGCGCTCGCTCGTGTTCTCGCTGGCGCGCCGCGGCGCGCCGACGGCGGCCATCGCGCGGTCCGCGCGCGTGCCGCAGGACGCCGTGCGCACGATGCTCGCGCCGGGTCTGGACGCTCGCCGGGGGATGTAGCGTCCCGCCGCCCTCGGGGCGGCGCCCCGAGCGACGGCAGTCCCTTCCGGTCCGGCACCTTCTGCCGACCTTCCCGAAGCTCCCGGAGCACGCGTCGGTCCCCGGCGGCCCCGCAAATGCCGGTGAGCACGCGCCGAAACGAGATCCCGCATCACGGCACATGGCTTGCAGTTCTTCCGTCCGAGTCGCCCCGTCCGGGGCGGAAGCACACGGAGGCCACATGCCGCTGCAGGGAATCCTGAACACCGCGCGCTCGCTGTCCTACTACATGCGCAAGCAGGAAGTGACCGCGAACAACGTCGCGAACGCCAGCTCCGACGCCTTCAAGGGCGACCGGATCATGGCGCGCCGTATCGGGAACTCCACGTTCCCGGTGCCGGTCCAGGAGCTCGACCTGCAGCAGGGCACGTTCCGCGAGACGGCCCGCCCGCTCGACCTGTCGCTCGAAGGCAAGGGCTTCCTCGTCGTCGACACGCCCGAGGGCGAGCGGCTCACGCGCGGCGGATCGTTCCGCCTCGACTCGGTCGGTTATCTCACGGATCACCAGGGCAACCGCGTCATGGGCGTGGACGGCCCGCTGCTGCTGCAGGGAGGCACGGTGGAAGTGCACGGGGACGGTTCGGTCGTGGTGGACGGCGCGAACGCCGGACGGTTGCGCGTCGTCGACGCGCCCGATCCCTCGAAGCTCCGCAAGGAAGGCTTCGGGCGATTCCTGCTCGAGGGCGATCCGCGCGAAGCGAACCTCGACACGACGCACGTCCGTCAGGGTGCGATCGAGGAAGCGAACGTCGACCCGCTGCTCGCGATGGTCGACCTCGTCACGATCCAGCGCGCCTTCACCGCCAACATGGACGCGCTCCGCGCCATGGACGGTGTGCTCGGCGCGATCTCGAACGAAGTCGGCAAGGTCTGCCCTGATCCGCGGCACGCCGGGCGCCTGAGGGCGCGGGCGTGGAGAAAGGACGAGCATGAACGGCAGCATGCGGACTTCGGCGAGCGGTATGGCGGCGCAGCAGCGGATGATCGACGTCATCGCCAACAACCTCGCCAACGTGAACACGACCGCCTTCAAGCGCAGCCGCGTCAGCTTCGAGGACGTGCTGTACGAGACGATCGAAGGCTCGCGCATCGTGAACTACCAGGCGAGCCAGACCGTCGGCCCGGTGCAGATCGGCAAGGGCGTGCGCGTCGGCGCCATCATGCGCCTGCAGTCGCAGGGCTCGCCCGAGAACACGCAGCGTCCGCTCGACGTCGCGATCGAAGGCGAGGGCTTCTTCCAGATCCAGCGGCCGGACGGTTCCACCGCGTACACGCGCGACGGCAGCCTCACGATCTCGGACCAGGGCACGCTCACGACGAGCGGCGGCTACCAGCTGCTGCCGGGCGTGACGGTGCCGGCCGACGCGACCGGGCATCACGGTGTCCGGCGAACGGCACGGTCAGCGTGCTCACGAGCGGCGCGGTCGCCGAGGTCGAGATCGGAAGGATCGAAGTGGCGCGCTTCCTCAATCCGAGCGGGCTCGTGGCGATCGGCGAGAACCAGTACCTCGGGTCCCCGGCGTCCGGCGACGCGATCCTGGGCTACCCGCAGGACGACGGCTTCGGCCGCCTGTCGCAGGGCATGCTCGAGTCGAGCAACGTCGAAATCGTGCAGGAGATGACGGACATGATCGCGGCGCAGCGTGCGTACGAGATCAACGCCAAGGCCATCAAGGCCGCGGAAGACATGATGCAGGCGACCCATGACATCATTCGCTAAGTGGCTCTTCGCGGGGCTCTCGCCCCTGCTCCTGGCGGCGCGGGCCGAGGCGCGCCGATCTCGCGCAACGCTCGCCGCGCGTCGCGGCGAGGCTCGCGGACCTGTGGCACGTGCCCGGGGGGGAGGTCCGCCTCGCGTGGGGACGTTCGAGCGGCGCGGGCGCGCCGGACGAGGATTCGCCGTTCCGCGTCCTCGGCGCCGGCGCCGGCGGCTGGCTTGTCGTCGTGTTCCATCCGGCGGAGCAGCGCGGTGGCCGTCCGCATGCGCGCCGGAGTCGAACGCCCGGTGATGGTCGCGGCCCGTCCGCTGCGCGCCGGTGGCGCGATCGCCGCGGGCGACCTGCGTGAGGAAGTGCGCGTGCACTGGGGCGCGCCGAAGCCGGACAGCCGCTCGTCCCTTCGCTCGGCTGGGAAGTGCGCCGGCCGATCCGCGCGAACGATCTCGTCGCGGTTCCGTCCGTCGCCCCGCCGCCGTTCGTCGTCGCCGGCGAGCCGGTGCGCTTCGAATGGCGCAGCGGCGACGTGGAAGTCTCGGTGATGGGCATCGCGCTCAACTCCGCCCGCCGTGGCGAGCAGGTGCGCGCGCGGCTCGAAGAACGTCCCGGCGCGGCTGACCGGCACCGTCACGGCGCCGGGCATCGCCGTGCTCGGCGCGGAGGAACCCGATGAAGCGCCGCAACCCGCCCGCCTGTGCGCGGGCGCGCCGTTGCGCTCGCAGCGCGCCGACCTCAACGCCGGCGTCGGCACCGACGCCCGCGTCGGCCCGGCGAAGTCGTTCGGCACGGGCATGCAGAACAACACGCGCGACGTGGGCGACGCCGGTCACTCGGCCGACTTCACCACGGTCATCACCTGCCGCGTGGTCGACGTCTCGCCGAACGGCGTGGCGCGCATTTCCGGAACGAAGAAGACCACCATCGACGGCCGCCTGCAGGACGTCACGCTCACCGGCGCCATCCGCGCCGAGGACGTGAACGTGCACAACCAGGTGCGCTCCGACGCCATCGTGGACGCCGTGCTGACGTACAAGGGGAAGAAGATCGCCCCGCGCAACGGCATCCTCGGCAACATCCTGGGGATCCTCTGGCCATGAGGAACTCCTGCCGCGCCGCGCCTGCGCGCTGCTGGCGACCCTGGTCCTCGCGCGCGCGTTCGCGCCGCCCGCCGCGCAGACGCCCGCCCGCGTCGCCGATCTCACGCTGCACACCGGCAACGTGCCGCGCCGCATCGTCGGCTACGGACTCGTGACCGGTCTCGACGGCTCGGGCGACCGCAGCTTCGGCAACGCGACCGGTTCGACGCCTTCCGTGCGTTCGGTCGTGAACCTGCTCCGCCGGTTCAATCTCGAGGTGCCGCCCGAGCAGCTGCGCCTGCGCGACGTCGCCGCCGTGCTCGTGACGGCCGAGGTGTCGCCGTACCTGCGCGCCGGTGGCCGCTTCGACGTGCAGGTCTCCGCGCTCGGCGACGCGTCGTCGCTGCGCGGCGGCGTGCTCTGGATGACGCCGCTCGTCGAGGACCCGAACGCCGCGCCCGTCGCGACGGCGCAGGGCAACCTCTACCTGCCGAACGACGCGAACGGCCGTGGCGGCCTCGGCCGCCGCTCGAACTCCGCGCGCGTGCCGCAGGGCGGCGTGCTCGAAGTGGATCCGACCCGGTTCCCGGTGGCCGAGCGGCGGCTGATCCTGCGCCAGCCCGACCTGCCGACGGCGTCGCGGATCGCCGGCGCGATCAACGCCGCATTCGGCGAAGGCACCGCGAAAGTGGAAGATCCGGGCGCCCTGGCCCTTCAGCCGAAGGCCGGTTCGACCGAGAGTGTGATGGGATTCCTGGCCGCGATCGACACCGTCGCGGTCCTCGCCGAGGGACCGGCCCGCATCGTGATCGACGGACGGGAGGGCACCATCGTGGCGGGAGGCGGCATCCAGCTGGGACCGGCGGTGATCCACCATCAGGGCGTGACGCTGCAGATCGGCGGCCGCGCGCTGGCGGTGTCGGACTCCACCGCGACCCGCACCGGCATCGTGCGCGTGGACGCGCGTTCGTCGGTCCAGGAAGTCGCGACCGGCCTGCACGCCGCGGGCGTGCGCCCCGAGGACATGGCCGCGATCTTCGAATCGCTGCGCGCGTCCGGCGCGCTCGTCGCCGAAGTGGTGGTGCGATGAGCGCCGGCGACCGCCCGCGAGCGCGGGCGGCGCCCGCGCCGGATCGGCGCGAGCAGATGCGGTCGCTCGCCAGCTCGAAGGCGTGTTCCTGAACCAGCTCTTCCAGGCGATGCGCGCGAGCGTTCCGCAGGAAGGCCTGCTCACGCAGAACCCCGGGCAGGAGATGTTCACGCAGATGTTCGACGAACGCATGGCGGCCGAAGCCGCCGACCACATGAAGCACGGATTGAGTGAGGCGCTGTACCGGCAGCTGGCGGGCCGGCTCGGCGACACGACGGAGGCCCCGAAGCCATGAACGCGCGGAAGGCGAACGTGCTCGAACGAACGGAGAGCGGACGCATGGAAGGGAAGAGCCGCAAGGACGTGGCGATGGCCGAACTCACCCGCGCGCTGGAGGTGGAGACGGAAACCGTGCGCGAGCTGCGCGAGGCGCTGCTGCGCCAGCGCGCCGGTGTGGCCGCGGATTCCGCGGGCGCCGTCAACGAAAGCTGCGACGACATCGCCCGGCTGCTCGTGGCGATCGAAGCCGCCAAGCGTCATCGCGCGATGCGCATCGAGGCGGTCTCGCCGGAAGCCGGCGGCTCGCTCGAAGCGCTCGAACGCGCGCTCGGATCGAACGCGCCCGAATCGCTGCGGCGCGCCCACGTTGAACTGCGCCGTGAAGCCGAGACCACCGCGCGCGAAGCGTCCGTGAACCGCACGGTGCTCAGCCGCACGGTCGAAGCGGGCGAGGCTTTCCTGCAGGCGTTGTTCTCGGGTTCGAACGCGCCCGAGCCCGTGTACCGGGCCGGTGAGCGCCGCGAGGAAGACGGCGCCGGCTTCCTCCTCGATCGAAAGGCCTGATCATGTCGCTCCAGAGCATGCTCAGCATCGCCCGTTCCGCGCTGTTCACGCACCAGCGCGCCATGGACGTCACGTCGCACAACATCGCCAACGTGAACACGCCCGGCTACAGCCGTCAGCGTCTCGTGCTCACGCCGGCCACGCCGCTCGTCGAGCCGCTCTATTCGATCGGCCGCGGCGTGGACGCGACCGCGCTCCAGCGGTCGCGCGACTCGTTCTACGACGCCGCCTACCGCAGCGACAACGGCCGTCTCGGCATGGCCACGAGCATGCGCGACTACCTCGCGCAGATCGAGACGTCGCTCAACGAGCCTTCGGACTCCGGCATCTCGGCGTCGCTCGACAGCCTGTTCCGCTCGCTGTCGGACCTGTCGGGTGATCCGGCGAACCACACGAACCGCGAACTCGTGGTTTCGGCGGCGAACCGGCTCGCGAACCAGATGCACTCGCTCGACGCGCAGCTCGGGCGCATCCAGCAGGAAGCGCTCGACCACCTGAACGTGCAGGTGAGCGACGTCAACTCGCTCACCGCGCGCATCGCCGACCTCAACAACAAGATCCAGGCGTCGGGTGGCGTGCAGCACAGCGTGCCCGACCTCATGGACCAGCGCGACGCGCTCGTGGACGAGCTGTCGGCCAAGATGAACGTCCGCGTGCTCGATCGCGGCGACGGCACGATCGGCATGATCGCCGGCGACACGATCCTCGTCGACGGCGCGCAGCACACGAACATCACCGTCACGACCGTGGGCAGCGGCTACGGCATCGTGCCCGCCAACGGCGGCGCGCCGATCGATCCGCAGTCGGGAACGCTCAAGGCGCTGCTCGACGTCACGCAGACCCAGCTGCCGGGCGTGAAGGCGAAGCTCGACCAGATGGCGAACGCGCTCGTCACCGAGTTCAACGCCGTGCATTCGGCGGGCTACACGCTGGGCGGCGCGACGGGAGTGAACTTCTTCGATCCGGCCGGCACCACGGCGGGCTCGATCACGCTGTCCAACCAGATCAAGGTGTCGTCCGACAACATCGCGGCTTCGGCCAACAACGCTCCGGGCAACGGCGACATCGCCGGACGACTCGCCGGACTCGCGACCACGGGGTGCCGGCTCGCTCGGCGGCAGCGCTCCGGGAGCACTACGTCGCGTCATGGCCGCGGGCATCGGTCTCGACGTGAGCAACGCCGAGTCGGACATCTCGGCGGAGCAGGCGCTCGTGGACCGCGCCGACCAGGCGCGCGAGTCGGTGAGCGGTGTGAGCGTGGACGAAGAGATGATCTCGCTCATCACGCAGCAGCAGGCCTACCAGGCGGCCGCGCGGCTCGTGAACGTCGCGGATTCGATGATGCAGGAAATGCTCGGCATGCTCGGCTGACGCCGGCTTTGGCTGGGCTTCACGCACGGCGCGGTCCTTCGGGGCCGCGCCGTACGCATGCCGCTCAGGCGCGTGGCGCGGGGCGCTGCCACGCGGGCAGCCAGACGGCGAGCGCGCCGTCGCGCCCTTCCTCGAGCCTGCCGTGCAGCGTCGCCACGAGCGTGACGAGCGCGGCGGACGGCACCGGAGGCGGGGACGTCGTCTCCTCGCGCACCTCGAGGCGCGCGCCGAGTCCGTCCTCGTGCACCGTGAGCGTGATCTGCGCGCGGCGGTCGCCCGTCGAGTCCTTGAACGCCGTCACGAGCGCGAGCAGCAGGTGCGCGGCCTCGTCGGCGCGCAGCGCGAGCGCCGGAACGCCGGGGCTGAGCATCATCGCGATCGTCGTGGACGGGTGATCCATCTGCAGCCGCTGCAGGCGCTCCACGTCGTCGAGCACGGGCGCGAGCAGCGTCGGGGACGCGGAGTGCGGACGCCGAAGCACGTTGAGCGCGGAGGTGGCGTGTGCGATCCGCTCGCGCGCTTCTTCGAGCGCCGCCGGCGGCGGGGGCGAGAGCGTGAGCATCTGCGAGGCGTTCGCGAGCTGGTGCGACAGGCCGCGCACCAGCGTGCTCCAGAGCCGCCAGCGGTCGGCGGCGACGAGCGCGGCCGAGTCCGGCGGCGTGGCGCCGGTCGGGATGGGAGTCGCGTCCATGCGCGGACCTCCGGGACGAAAACGAAGAGCGGAACCCCGCGACGAACGAGGTTCCGCCGAAGCTACGGGGCGCGGCGGACGGCCGCAAGCCCGGAGGGCGTCAGGCCGCCGACTTCCGCACGACCGACGCGCCGGACACGATGGGCTCCATCGAGTGACGCCGCCGGATCGTCTCGAGCGTCTCGGACGAGATGCGCGTGTTGCGGGCGAGCAGCTTGATGCCGGAGTCGGTGCACAGGTCCTCGGCGAGCACCATGCCGACCTTCAGCTCCGGCACGGGCACCACGATGCGGTCGCCACGCACGTCGCCGCCCTCTCCGCGGAGCACGGCCTTCAGGTGCACCATGACCATGGCGTCGTAGCGCGTGCCGACGAAGTTCTGCATCTCATCGAGCACGTCGTCGCGCTCCGGCGCGCCGGGCGCCGCGAGGCGCGCGAAGAGGTCGACGATCACACGGAGGATGCGGCTGCGCAGCGGGATCTGTCCCTGCAGCCAGTGTTCGGGATGCCCGGTGCCGTCCCAGTTCTCGTAGATGCCGCCCACGATCTCCGTCGCGCCCTCGAGCCCCTCGACCTTCGAGAAGATCGCCCGCGTGCTGAGGATGTACTGCCAGTCGTCCACGCCGTGCGAGGACTGCGTCGCCGTGACGCCGGTCTCCGCCGTGAGGATGCGGCCGAGTTCGTGCAGGCGCGCCGCGATCTCCATGTCGCGCAGGTGCGTCTCGGGCACGCCGAAGCGTCCCGCGACCTGGAGCGCGAGGTCGGCGATGCGCTTGCCGCGGTCGCCCGCGCCCGGAAGGCGCAGGTCGAGGATGTGCGTGAGCAGCTGCAGCATCTGGTCGAAGCTCGAGCGCAGGTGCTCGTGCAGTTCCTGCAGCTCGACCTTGTCGCGCAGCAGCTGGTCGTACACGTCCTTCATGCGCAGCATCGAGTGCAGCTTCGTGAGCACCTCGGCCGGCTCGATCGGATGCGTGAGGTACTCGTCCACACCGTGCGTGAGCCCGGCGAAGCGCATTTCGTTCGCGCCGGCGGGGATCGTGAGCACGATCATGGTGCCGGCGAGCGTGGGGTCGTTCTTGATCGCCTGGCAGAACGAGAAGGCGTTCATGCCGGGGATGTCGTGCGTGACGACGACGAGGTCCGGCTTCAGGTCGTGCGCCGTCTTCACCGCCTCGACGGGATTGAGCGAGATGACGAGGCGCACGCGACGCTCGAGTTCGAGCGTGCGGCGGAAGGTCTCGACGTGCGCGGGATCGCGGTCGACCAGGAGCAGGGTGGCCTGTTCGCTCATTCGAACGTTCCTCGCGGCGGCTCGGCGGCCGTGTCGGTGGAATCCGGCGGCAGCGCGGCGCCGTCGAACTTCATCGTGATGCTGACGCGGCGGTTGCCCGCGCCGTAGGGATCGTCCGGCGTGCGCAGGTCGCGATCCGCGAAGCCGCGGATCTGCTCGACCTGATGCTCGCCCACTCCGTTCAGCTGGAGGATGCGGCGCGCCGTGTTCGCACGATCGGCGCTCAGCTCCCAGTTCGTGTAGCCGTCCGCGCGCCGGTAGGGCCGCGCGTCCGTGTAGCCGGCGATCAGGATCGGGTTCGGCAGCTGGCCGAGTTCCTGTCCGAGGATCGCGAGCACGCCGCGTCCACGCCACGAGGGCGAGGCGCTGCCGCTCTCGAAGAAGACGCCCGTCGAGTCCTCGAGCAGCTGGATCTGCAGGCCCTCGTCGGTGAGCTTGATCTCGATCTTGTCCATGACGCCCTTGAGTTCGGGCGCGGAGGCGAGCTCTTCCTGCAGCCGCGACATGACCTGCATCTTGTTCGAGCGCAGGTCCGTCACGTCCGTCTGGCGCATCGGGCGCACGACCGAGGCCTGCGCGCCTTCGCCGGGCACGATCGAACTGCCGAACTCGTCGGAGCGTCCGAGCGGATCCTGGAAGTAGCCGGCGACCGCGGACTTCACGTCGGACGACTGGTTGATGAGCCAGAGCACGAGGAACATGGCGAACATGGCCGTCATGAAGTCGGCGAACGCCACCTTCCACGCGCCACCGTGGTGGCCGTGTCCGTGCCCCTTCTTCTTGTAGATGATTCGGACGGGGACTTCGCGTTCCTTGTTCGCGCTCATGGCCGTCGCTCCGCCTTACGCGGCTTTCTGCCCCTTCACCGCGGTTTCCATCTCGGCGAAGGTCGGACGGTCGTCCGCGAAGATCGCGCGGCGCGCGAACTCGGCGGAAACGATGGGCGAGAAGCCCTTGGCGAACGAGACCACCGCCGCTTTCAGGAAGTGGTAGTAGCGCGCCTCGGACGAGTTCACGTGCTCGATGCTCGTCGCGAGCGGATTGAGGAAGCCGTACGCGAAGAGCACGCCCATGAACGTTCCCGTGAGCGCGGCGCCGACGTGATGGCCGATCTCCTCGATGGGGCCGGCGATGGCGCCCATCGTCACGATGATGCCGGCCACGGCGGCCACGATGCCGATGCCGGGCAGGGCGTCGCCGACCTTCTGCAGCACGCCGACGGTCTTGCCCTCGGCTTCGTGATGCGTGTCGATCTCGGAGTCCATGAGGCCCTCGAGGTCGTGCGGCGGCACGCTGCCGACGAGCACGAGGCGGAGGGAGTCGCACAGGAAGTCCATGGCGTGGTGTTCGTGCAGCACCGCCGGGTACTTCTTGAAGAGCGCGCTCTCCTTCGGCTTCTCGATGTGGCCTTCGATCGCGACCAGGCCGTCCTTACGGGCGGTCTGGAACAGCTCGTACAGGAGCTTGAGCGAATCGAGATAGAGCTTCTTGTTGAACGGAGTCGGCTTCACCACGGCCTGGAGCTTGCCCATGGTGGCCTTCAGCACCGGCGCGGGAGTGGAGATGAGGACCGTGCCCACGGACGTGCCGACGATGGAGACGATCTCGGAGATCTGTACGAGCGCGGCGGGATTGCCGCCGGCGATCATGAACCCGCCGAGGACGGATCCGATCACGACGACGAGGCCGACGATGGTGAGCATCCTTGTTCTCCACGTGGATGTGCGGTGGTGACCGGTGGGGGCGGCCGGTCACTGCCCAGTATCGGAGGACTCGGCCGGGCCTTGAGACGGGCCGGGGCGTGCATTGTGCGACGCCCGCGCGGCCCGAACGGCCGGATCAGGCGGCCGCGCGCTCCTCGCCGGAGCTTCCGCCGGACTCGCGGCCTTCGCCGCCCCAGCGCTCGAGCGCCTCGCGCACGCGTTCCTCGCGGATGGGCTTGGACACGAAATCGTCCATGCCGGAATCGAGGCAGCGCTGGCGGTCGCCTTCCATCGCGTTGGCGGTCATCGCCACGATCGGCGTGCGCTGCTCCCCGCTCTCGATGCGGCGGATCTCGCCCGTCGCCTCGTACCCGTCCATCTCGGGCATCTGGCAGTCCATGAAGACGACGTCGTACGGGAGGTTGCGGTACATCTGCACGGCCTCGCGCCCGTCGCCCGCGACGTCCACGCGGCAGCCGAGCTTGGCGAGCACGCGCGTGCCGACCTTCTGGTTGATCGTGTTGTCGTCCACGAGCAGCACGCGCCAGCGCGGCGCCATGTGCGTGGCGCTCGGCGCCGGCACGGGCGCGGCGGGTGTCTCCGCGCGCTTGCCGAACCGGCGCACGTGCGCCGCGGCGTCCAGCGCGGGCACGAGCGCGGAGGCGCGCACGGGCTTCACCACGACGTGGTCGGCCCCGGCGGCGAGCAACGCGGCGCTCGCGGCACGGCGCACCGCCGTCACGAGCACGAGGATCGCCGGCTGCGGCAGCTCGAGCGCGCGCACCTCGGCGAGGACCTGTTCGGTGACCGCCGGATCGTCGTCGAGCACGAGCAGGTCGTTCGGCTGGCCGAAGCTCGCCGCCTGTTTGAGGAGCGAGGCGGTGTTGAGCGCGGACTCGCCCGTCGTGACGTGGGCCTGCTCGGCTTCGAGGCGGCGGGTGAGCGCAGCGCGCGACGCGGCCTGGTCGTCGATCACGAGCACGCTGCGGTCCCGCAGCGCCGGCGCGGCCGGGAGCGCGTCCGCAGCGGCGTGGTCGATCGGCAGCCGCATCGTCGCGGTGAACGTGGAGCCCTTGCCGAAGTCGCTCGTGGCGGTGACCGAGCCGCCCATGAGCTCGGCGAGCTGGCGTGCGATCGCGAGGCCGAGTCCCGTGCCGCCGAACCGGCGCGACATGCTCGAGTCCGCCTGCTGGAAGCGGCTGAAGAGCATCGGGAGCTTGTCGGCGGGGATGCCGATGCCGCTGTCCTCGACGGCGACGCGCACGAGCACGGAGTGTTCGTCGCGCTCCGGAGCGTCCACGGCGATCCGCACGTGGCCGCGCTCGGTGAACTTGAGCGCGTTGCCCGTGAGATTGAGGAGCACCTGGCGGATGCGTCCGGGGTCGCCCACGAGGCGCGTCGGCGTACCGGGCGCGACATCGGTGACGAGTTCGACGTTCTTCTCGGCGGCGCGCGCCGCGAGCAGGTCGGCCACGTCCTCGACGGTCGACTGCAGGTCGAACGCCAGTGGTTCGATCGAGAGCTTGCCGGCTTCGATCTTCGAGAAGTCGAGGATGTCGTTGATGATCGCGAGCAGCGCCTCGGCGGACGCGCGCGACGTGTCGGCGAACTCGCGCTGCTCGCGGTCGAGCGGCGTGTCGAGCAGGAGGCCGAGCATGCCGAGCACGCCGTTCATCGGCGTTCGGATCTCGTGGCTCATCGTGGCGAGGAAGTCGCTCTTCGCGCGGTTCGCGGACTCCGCCTGTTCCTTCGAGCGCACGAGCTCGGCCTCGCCGAGCTTGCGGTCGGTGACGTCGATCGCGACGGCGTAGATGCGGCCTTCGGTGGAGTCGCCGGCGGCGCTCCACGAAAGCCAGCGCCAGCTTCCGTCCTTCGCGAGGTAGCGGTTCTCGAACGAGACCGTTTCGTAGCCGCCGCGGAGCAGCGTCGAGGTTTCGGCGATCGTGGAGGCGACGTCGTCCGGATGGACGAACTCGACGAACGGCTTGCTCTTGAGTTCTTCGTCCGTCCAGCCGAGCGTGCGCGACCACGCCGGGTTGATCTGCTGGAAGCGTCCGTCCGCGCTCGCGATGCAGGCGAGACTGTTCGAGTTCTCGAACAGCAGGCTGTACTCGCGCGTCGTGCGCACGGCTTCGCGAAGCCGGACTTCCGTCTGCTTGCGCTCGGTGATGTCGCGGATGAGCGCCATCGAGAGGTAGAGCCCGAACGCGTCGGTGCCGGCGGACAGCACGCGCGCCTCGAAGACGCGCTCGCCGTCGGCCGTGTCGCTCGAGAACTCGAACAGCGGCACTTCCTGGCCGGCCTGCACGGCGTCGATCGCCGCGGCGAACGCCTCGTGCGCGCGCGGGAAGAGTTCGGCCACCGGGCGGCCGACGTAGTGCTCCCGCGGCAACGCGAGCGCGGCCTGATCGCCCGACTTGGCGTCCTCGCAGCAGCCCTGGAAGTCGATGACGAGCACGAGATCGGGGATCGCGGCGAACAGGTAGCTCTGCCGCTCCTGGCTCGCCTGGAGTTTCTGTTCCGCGAGCTTCTCCTCGGTGACGTCCTGGAAGATGCCCGAGATGCGCAGCGGCGTGCCGTCTTCGTCTCGCACCGGCGCGCCGGTGACGCGCACGTGCCGGACGTTGCCGAGTGGCGAGATGATCCGCTGGTAGTACGTCTGCGGCCCACCCTCGGCGAGCGCCGTGGCGAGCATGTGCTCGAAGCGCCCGCGATCCTCGCGAGGGAGCATTTCCTCGTAAGCCGCGAGGGACGGTTCGCCCGTGGCGGGTTCGAGGTCGTGCATCCGGTAGACGATGTCGGACCAGGTCCACGTGCGGGTGCGGAGGTCCCAGTCGAAGCTGCCGAGCTGCGCCATCGCGAGCGCTTCGTGGAAGCGCACCTGGCTCTGGCGCAGCGCTTCCTCGGCCTGCACGGCGCGTTGCGTTTCCTCGCGCGCCTGCGCCCACTCGACGTGGAGGCGGCGTGCGACGTCGTCGAACGAGCTGACCACGCGCGCGAGTTCGTCGCGCGAGCCCGTGGACAGTTCGTGCTCGAACGAGCCGCGCGCCATGCCGTCGGCGGCGTCTTCGAGTTCGCGCACCGTGCGCATGACGTACAGGTAGAACGCCGCGAGCAGCGTGGCGGCGAGCGCGAGCGCGAACACGATGACGATCGCGACGAACACCTGGCGGCGCTGCAACCCGGCGATGCGCGACTGCAGGATGTCGTCGAGCTCGACGATCGTGCGGTCCCAGAGCGCCCAGCTCGATTCCGACATCGCGCTGAACGGGGAGTCTTCGGCGTTCGCGCCCCGAGGCTGCGGGGAGGCCGCGAGATCCGAGGAGAGATGGGAGTCGAGTTCCGAGCGGGACGCGATGCACTGCTGGACCACGTCCTGGAGCGCGATCCCCAGCCGAGTGGAGTGCGTGTTGCCGAAGGCGGTGCCGTACGACCGCCGCAGTTCCTCCGTGTTCGTCGCGAGCAGCGTGCGGTAGAGCCGCGTGCGCTCGCGCATGTCGGCGTCCGCGGAGTTGCGGGCGTTCACCTCGTGATCGATCGCGAGCTGCGTCGTGTAGCGTTCGGCTTCGGGCAGCCGGTTCACGACGACGTCCATCAGGTAGTACGAGTCGAGATCCGGGTCGAGCACGAGGCCGGATCGGTTCCCGATCTCGGTGGTGAGATCACGCACTTCGTCGGCCAGATCGCGGAAGAGCGCGGCGAGCCGCTCGGGATCGCCCGAGTCGAGACGGTCGTGCAGGTAGATCCAGTTGGCGGACACCGAGCGCACCTGCGCGCCGAGGCCGAGCGAAGTGCCTCGCGCCTCGAACGCCGCGTCCAGGGCGCGGATCCGATCGTCGAGGGTGGCCGCGGTGCGCACGAGCGCCGGATGCGCCGTCGCGTCACCGGCCGCGTCCCGCCGCTGGAGCACGATCGCCTCGTGCAGCGTCTGGTCGAAGCCGCGCACCGAACGGAGCAGGCGCGTGCCGAGCAGTTCGCTGCGCGTGAACGAGAGATCGCGCTCGACGTCGGCTCCGAACATGAAGAGCACGATGGCGAGGGGCAGCAGGAGAAGGGCACTGACGAGCAGGAACTTCTGCGTGAAACGCAGATTGGCCATCAACCGGATGGCCGGGCGCAGTGATTCCTCGAGCCGTGTCGTGGGCCGCGATGTGGGCTTGGAGTCGGACATGACGGTCCCAGTCTCGGACGGGATACCGGACGACTGAAGGGACCGGAATCGCCCGCGTCAGGGCTGGGCGTGGTCCTCGGCCCAGAGGACGGCGTCCGCGTACGCGTGCGCGAGCGTGTGCTCCTCGAGCCGGCGTTCCCGCAGCCAGTTCTCGACGACGTCCCAGGAGCCGCGTTCCCACGCGAGCACGATCCGGAGCACTTCGCCGAGCGGCCCCGTGTGCGTGAGCAGCGAGTCGCGGACGTCCGGAGAGAGCCCGAGCGGCTCGAGCGCCGCGTCGAGCGGCTGGTCGGTCAGCGCGTCGGCCACGGACAGGAGCCCCGCGAGGAACAGGTCGTCCGCGCGGTCCGCCAGCCCGACGAGCGCCGCGACCTGCTCGGCGAAACGCGCGCGCGTGAGCGCGACGACCACGAGTTCGCCCGGCTTGCCCTGCGCGAGCCCGAACACCGCCACCAGCGACACCCACTGCCGAATCTGCCGTTCGCCCATGATGAGCAGCGCCTGGCGGATGTTCGTCACCTCGGCCGCCCACGCGTTCGCGGCCGAGTGCAGGAAGCGAAGGAGCTTCAACGACAGCGACACGTCCTGCTGGACGAGATCCTCGACGAGCTTCAGGTCGAGCGGCTTGGCCATCACCGTGCGCAGGAGCCGCAGGTACACGATCCGGTTCGGCGCCACGTCGCGCGTGCGCATCATCTCGGGCCGGCAGAAGAAGAACCCCTGGAAGAGTTCGTAGCCGGACTCCATCGCCTCGATGTGCTCCTCGTGCGTCTCGATCTTCTCGGCGAGCAGCTTGAGCGGGCGGCGGCGCAGTTCGCGCTCGACGAGCCTGCGCTCGGCGGCCGGCTGGCCGCGGAAATCCACCTTCACCCAGTCGGCGAGCTCGAGCAGCGGGCGCATCGCGTCCGAATGCTGGTAGTCGTCGAGCGCGATGCGGTAGCCGGCGTCACGCAGCCGGCGGCACGCGGCGACGACTTCGTCGTCGGGCGTGATCGTCTCGAGCAGCTCGATGACCGTGGAGTCCGGAGGCAGCAGCTCCCAGTGACCGCGCACGAGCAGGCCGCGAGTCGCGTTGATCCAGGCGGCGCGGTCGCCGATCAGCGTCTTGAGCCCGAAGCCGAGCAGCGTGCGCTCGAGGCTCACGGCGGACACCACTTCGGGGTCGCCGCCTTCGTACAGGTTGCGTTCGCTCGCGCGATAGAGCAGTTCGTAGCCCGCGACCTTCCGGTTCCGATCGAAGATCGGCTGGCGCGCGGCGAAGACTTCGACGGACTGCGATTCCATGCGGCGGAGCTTCCGGGATCGAGACGGGACGGAGGGGACCGGTCCCAGCGGTATCGGCTCCGAGCGGGCGAACTTCACCGCACGAAAACGCCCCGCGGCCGTGAAGACCGCGGGGCGCCGGGGGAACTGCGGGAGACGAAGCGTCAGTTGAGGCCGGGACCCTCCGTCCGGAGCGTGCGGGTGCGCACGAGCGTGTCGCGCGCGTCCTCGGCCAGCGAGGCGAGGCGGCGGCAGGCGGTGTCCATCCGTTCGAACGCGAGCTCGAGACGTTCGAGTGCACGCGTGCTCTGGATCGAGTTCCGGGAGATGTCCTCGTGACGCTGGACGGTCTCGGTCGCGAGCGCTTCGAGCGCAGCACGTTCGTTTTCCGGCAGTTCGGCGATGCGGGCGCGGATCTCGTTCATGGTGCGTTCGAATTCGGGTCGGGTCATGTGTTCCTCCTGTGACCACGAGTGTGCGGATCCGCCGGAGGCAGCGGCAAGCCGAATGTGCGCCAAAGTCCCAAATCCCGCGCGGCGCCCTCGCGGATTGCACGTTTTCGGGTGAGCCGGCTCGACGGGGGGCTCTCAAGACTCCGGCGCGGCGACCGAACCTTGCTGAGGCAGGCTCGTTTCCGGCCGCGCCGCCCGGCGCGAGAGGGTGCGAGCGTACTTCTTGAGCGGAGAGCGTGGTCGGATGGCGGATCCCATTCCCAATCCCGGCTTGCCTGGCATTCCGGACGTCGTCGCCGCCGCGGGGATGCAAGCCCTCTCGGACGCCGAGTTCCGTGCCCTGCGCGACCTGATCTACGAGAAGTCCGGCATCACGCTGAGCGACTCGAAGAAGCAGCTCGTCACGTCGCGGCTCGCGCGCCGGCTGCGCGTGCACGGTCTTTCGTCGTATCGCGAGTACTACGAGTTCGTCACCCGCCGCGATCCGCAGGGCGAAGAACTGCGCGAGATGCTCAACGCGATCACGACGAACAAGACCGACTTCTTCCGCGAGAAGCATCACTTCGATTTCATGGTGTCCACGTTCTTCCCGCAGTGCATCGAGCGCGCGAAGACCACGGGAGATCGCCGCCTGCGCATCTGGAGCGCGGGATGCTCGACGGGCGAGGAGCCGTACACGCTCGCGATGACGCTGCTGTCGGCGTTCCCGAACACCGGGCAGTGGTCGCTCGAGATCCTCGCGACCGACCTCGACACGCAGGTGCTCGAACGCGCCCAGGCCGGCATCTACCCGGAAGACACGATCGCCCCCGTCGCCGACGACCTGCAGCGCCGCTACTTCAAGCGCGGCACCGGCGCGAACGCGGGCAAGGTCCGTGTCTCGGAAGCGCTGCGCCAGCTGATCACGTTCCGCCAGCTGAACTTCGTCGAACACCCGTGGTGGGTGAAGGGACCGTTCGACCTGATCCTGTGCCGCAACGTGATGATCTATTTCAACCAGGACACGCAGCGCACGATCGTCGAGAACTTCGCGCAGCGCCTGCGCCCGGAGGGCTACCTCTTCATCGGGCACTCCGAGACGCTCAGTGGACTGAACCACCTCTTCGAGCCGCTCCGCGGGACGATCTATCGTCGTCGTGCCACGGGGGAGTCCGAACAAAAGGTGACGCCTCAGGGCGCCGCCCCGGGCGGCGCCACCGGCGTCGCGCGCGACACCCGAGCGTCCGGCGCTCGCGCGGCCGGCCGCTTCGGCGCCACAGGGCGCCTTCCGGTCCGCCGCCCGCGCTCGAACGAGGCCGACACCCGCAGCCTTCCCCGCGTGAACGTGATCATCGGGGGCGTACGCGCGAGTCGTGAGCCGATGGTGCTGCGCACCGTGCTCGGCTCCTGCGTCTGCGCGTGCATCTACGACCCGGTCGCGAAGGTCGGCGGCATCAACCACTTCATGCTTCCCGACGGACTCGACGAGCGCTCGATGCCGACGCGCTTCGGCGTGAACGCGATGGAAGTGCTGATCAACGATCTGCTCAAGATCGGCGCCGATCGCCGGCGGCTCCAGGCCGAAGGCCTTCGGCGCGGCCCACGTGCTGTCCGACGTCGGCCTGAGTCCCGACGTGCCGCGCAAGAACGCGAAGTTCATCAAGGAATTCCTCACCGCGGAAGGGATCCCGCTCGTGAGCTCGAGGCTCGGCGGCAGCGCTCCGGTCGAGGTCGTGTTCACGACCGACACCGCGCGCGCGCTCATTCGTGCCCTGGGTGACGCGGTGGCGCGTGATCTCGCCCGCGAGGAAAAGAGCCACGACCTGGAAATCAAGAAGCAACTGGTGCTGCCGCAACAGAGCTCGGTGGAGCTCTTCTAGGAGAAGCCATGCCGAAGACCCGTGTACTCATCGTCGACGATTCCGCCATCATGCGGCAGCTGCTGACGGAGATCATTTCCCACGATCCGACTCTCGAAGTCGTGGGCTCCGCGTCCGACCCGTTCGTGGCGCGCGACAAGATCAAGGCGCTCAATCCCGACGTCCTCACGCTCGACGTCGAAATGCCGCGCATGGACGGGCTCACCTTCCTCGAGAAGCTGATGCGCTCGCACCCCATGCCCGTGCTCATGGTCTCGTCGCTCACCGAGCAGGGCGCCGCCACGACGCTCCGCGCCATGGAACTCGGC
The DNA here is from genome assembly GCA_016710095.1 of Candidatus Eiseniibacteriota bacterium. Classification (GTDB taxonomy): domain Bacteria; phylum Eisenbacteria; class RBG-16-71-46; order RBG-16-71-46; family RBG-16-71-46; genus CAIXRL01. The sequence continues at coordinate 32,830 of JADJLL010000009.1, forward strand.
GCCGTCGACTTCGTCACGAAGCCGAAGCTCGACGTGCGCACCGGCACGCTCGACCTCGCGGACGAGATCGTCGAGAAGGTGAAGGCGGCCGCGCGCGCCCGCATCCGCACGCGCCGGGCTCCGGACGGCTCGCCGAAGCCGGCGGCCCCGATGGCGCACGCGCCCGCGGGGGCGTTGCTCAAGAGCACGCACAAGGTGATCGCGATCGGCGCGTCCACCGGAGGCACCGAGGCGCTGCGTGAGTTCCTCATGCCGCTGCCGCCCGACACGCCCGGCATCGTGATCGTCCAGCACATGCCCGCGAACTTCACGAAGTCCTTCGCCGAGCGCCTCGACGCGCAGTGCCAGATGCGCGTGAAGGAAGCCGTCGACGGCGACCGCATTCTTCCGGGCCACGTGCTGATCGCGCCCGGCAACTTCCACATGGGCGTGCAGCGCAGCGGCGCGACCTACTCCGTGCGCGTGTTCAGCGCGGACCCGGTCAACCGTCACCGCCCGTCCGTGGACGTGCTCTTCGACTCGTGCGCGCAGACGATCGGCGCGAACGCGCTCGGCGTGATCCTCACGGGCATGGGCAACGACGGCGCGAAGGGCATGCTCAACATGCGCCGCGCCGGCGCCCACACGTTCGCGCAGGACGAAGCGACGTGCGTCGTGTTCGGCATGCCGCGCGAAGCGATCCTGGCGGGCGGCGCCGAGCACACCCTGCCGCTGCAGGACATGCCCCAGGCGGTGCTCCGCACGCTGGCGGACGGGGAGCGCTGATGCCGACTCGCTTTCACCCCGGTTCCCATGGCGGCCTCGCCGCCGGCTCTCAAGGATTATCGATTCCCTTCGATACTGCGGGCAGGAAGCTCGCGTTCCCGGGCAGGCCGGAACGCGTGACGTGGCCCGCCGAAGCAGGCCCAACGGCTCCGCATTGTGAGGTTGTCCCGTGAGCAAGACCGCACTGGTAGTCGACGATTCCGCGACGATGCGGGAGATGGTGTCGTACACGCTGAAGCAGGCGGGCTTCGAGCCGCTGACCGGTGGCAACGGTCAGGAAGCGCTCGACAAGCTCACCGGTCAGGCCGTGGACCTCATCATCACCGACCTGAACATGCCGGTGATGGACGGGCTCTCGTTCATCAAGGCGGTCCGCGCGCGCGACGAGTACAAGTTCGTGCCCATCCTGATGCTGACGACCGAATCCCAGGCCGACATGAAGGCCCAGGGCAAGGCGGCGGGCGCCACGGGCTGGCTCGTGAAGCCGTTCAATCCCGAAATGCTTCTCCAGGTGATCGGAAAGGTCGTTCCGAAGTGACGACCGGCCGGCTCGCGCCGGCATGCCGAACCTTCCCCCGACCTTTCGCCACCTTCTCGAATGGATATGACCATGTCGGATAATCCGGTGAGCCCGTCCCACGAAGCGGCGGATGCCGCTCAGGTGGAAGCCATCGCGAAGTACCTCGAGTCGTCCCGCGACATGATCGAGCGCCTTCAGGCCCTGCGTGAAGGCGTGCACGACACGCTGAACGAGCAGTTCCAGATCGTCGCGATGGACCTCGAGCAGCTGCGCGGACTTCTCGGTGACGCCGCGAGCAAGCTCTCGACGACGTTCCGCGTGATCACGACCGGAACGAGCGAGATGCAGACCGCGCTCGACGAGGCGATGACCTCGCACGAGACCGATCCGTTGATCCGGATCCGCGAGATCACGTCGAACATGACGTCGACGACCGGCAGCACGATCCAGAGTCTCCAGTTCGAGGACATGGCCTCGCAGCTCCTGGCGCACGTGAACCGCCGGTTGAGCGCGCTCCAGCAGTTCTCGAAGGAGATGTCGATCCTGAACGCCGGCTCGAACCATTTGCCGCCCTTCTTGACCCAGGAAGAGCTCGACGCCGCCTTCGCGAGTCTCGCGCGGCATCGCGACCTCCTGCAGAACGACGTTCGCAAGGCGGTACAGCAGCAGTCGCTGGACAGCGGCGACATCGAACTGTTCTGAGCATCCGCTCGCACCCACGCAGGCCGGGGCCATGAAAGCACTCGTCGTCGATCCCGATCGGTCCGCGCGGGCCGTGGTCAAGCGCCTGCTGAGCCACGTCAACGTCGACGTGCTCGAGGCGGACAACGGCCTGATCGCGCTCAACGCTCTCGAGCAGACCGATCCGGATTTCGTGGTGATCGAGATCGACATGCCGATCCTGACCGGCCCGGACTGCCTCGCGGCGATCCGGCAGTCTCCGGTCCGGCCGGACATTCCCGTGATCGTGATCTCGGCCTCGGGCACGCGCGAGAACGTCCACCGCATGGTCGCGCTGGGCGTCGCCGACTTCCTGCTCAAGCCGATCAATCCCGTCGAGGTGCTGCCCCGGATCAAGAACCTCCTGATCCGTGTGTCGCAGTGGCGGCAGCGGCAGTCGAGCCGCTCGATCAACAGCCTGCTCATCGTCGACAACGATCCGAACTTCATGGCGTTCGCGAAGCCGCTGCTCGATTCGACCTTCGAGATCCTCGAGGCCGGCTCGAGCACCGGCGCGGCCATCACGTACCGCGACGCGTCGCCGAAGCCCACGGTCGTCTGCCTCGCCGAAGGCCTGCCGCTGATGAACGAGGACCTGCTCGTGGACGTCATCCGCAAGATGGCGATCGAATCGGGCAGCAACCCGCCGCAGTTCTTCCTGCTCGCGAAGACCGCCGAGGTGCAGGCCGACAAGGCCGCGCGCTACGGCGGCGTCGTGCGCAAGAGCTTCATCCCGCAGACGTTCGTCGACGAGTTCCGCCGCATCGTGCTGCGCGAGCAGAGCCCCTACGAGCGCCTGCGTCACATCGTGCGCGAAGGACTGCGCTCGGAACTGGTGACCGCGACGCAGCAGACGATCGGCGTGATGATCGGCAGCGAAATCGACGAGCTGGGCGAAGTCGACGGCGCCGAGTGCCCGACCGGCGTGTTCGCGGAACTCGCCCAGGTCGACACGGCGTCGGGCGTGAGCCTGCGCACGATCATCATGAGCGGGCCGGAGCGAGGTCGAGCGCATGGCCAGCCAGATCGTGCGGCGCCCGATCACGTTCGAAGAAGGCGCCAACGAGGTCGTCGGCGAACTCGCGAACACGATCGCCGGCCGCATGCGCGCATGCCTCATGTCGCGCGGCTTCGATCTCAAGATGGGCCTGCCCGAGATCCGCACGCTGGCGGAAGGGGAGTCCGCGGAGACGGGCTTCGACCTCGCCGCGAGTTTCCGGTGCTCGAGCGGCGAACTGTTCCAGGTCGCGCTGCACGTGAAGCAGACGTCGCTGGGGCTCGGCATGGTGGGCGGCGGCATGGAGCCGCGCCCCGAGGGCGAGACGCCGGCGGCGGAAGCGCCCGCGGCAGCCGCCGCCGCTCCCGCGGCCGCGGAAGCGCAGGCGCAGCAGTCCGTGGACGACGTGCTGTTCTGACGCGGACCGTCCGTCCGCGGGAAGGAGAGGCAAATGGCGGAAATCACGAGGGAGCCCATCCGCGCCGAAGCCGCGGGCGAGATGCGGATCCTGCATCTGGAAGGCCAGGTCACGGTCTCGAGCGCGCGCCGGCTGCTCGAAGTCGCGAACCGGCTCGGCAAGGAAGGCCGGGAGGTCGCGGTGCGATGCGAGCACCTGACCCATCTCGACTGCGCCGGCGTTCAAGTTCTTCTTGCGCTGAACGAAACTCTCAAGGGACAGGCGCGGACCTGGCGCTGCAGAACATCCCGGAATCCGTGCAGCAGACCCTGCGCGTCGCGGGACTCGCGACGCGTGGTGCCGTGCCGGGAAGGCGGCCGGTTCCGGCCGGGCTTTCCGTCCCGGGTCAGGTGGGGTGGCCGTCCATGCAGATTGACCTGAAAAAATTCCAGGAGACCTTCTTCGAGGAGGCCGCGGAGCATCTCTCGACCATGGAGTCGGGACTGCTTCATCTCGAGGAAAGTGGCTCCGACAACGAGTTCCTGAACACGATCTTCCGCGCCGCGCACTCGATCAAGGGCGCCGCCGGGAGCTTCGACTTCAAGGAAATCGTGCGGCTGACGCACGTGATGGAGAACGTGCTCGACAAGCTGCGCTCGAACCTCCTCACGCCGACCGCCGACCTCACGCAGATCCTGCTTCGCGCGTCCGACCGGTTGCGCGAGGTCGTGGATGCGACGCGCCGTGGTGAGGCGTCCAGCGTCCCGATCGACGACATCCTTCCCGAGCTCGAGGCCGTGCTCGGCGGTGGCCGTCCGTCGGAGGCCGCGGTCGCCGCGGCCGTCTCGCTGTCCGGGGATCCGCGCGGCGAAGTCGTCTACTCGGTCGTCTTCGAGCCCGAGCTCGAGTTCTTCCGTCAGGGCCAGGACCTGTTCCTGCTGCTGCGCGAACTCGGCGAGCTCGGCGAGATCCTCTCGTCCGAGTGCCAGCGTTCGCGCATGCCCGCGCTCGAGGAACTGGATCCCGAACTCTGCTACCTCGGCTGGAAGGTGCGCGTGCGTACCGCGCGCGCCGCTCACGAGCTGCGCGACGTGTTCATGTTCGTCGAGGGCGCGTGCCGCCTCGACGTCACGGCGGAGGCGCTCGCCGCCGCGGATGCCGCGGCGATCGCGGGACCGGTGGCCGCGCGCGCCGAGCGCCGTGTCGCGGTCGACCGCCGCAGCGAGTCGACCTCGATCCGCGTGCCGACCGAAAAGGTCGACGGACTGATCAACCTCGTCGGCGAGCTGGTGATCTCGCAGGCCATGGTGAACCAGGCCGTCGCGTCGCTCTCGATGACGCCGGAGCTCGAGGAAGCGCTCATGGTCGTGCAGCGCAGCACGCGCGAGCTGCAGGAACAGGTCATGGCCATCCGCATGCTGCCGATCGGAACGGTCTTCAACCGGTTCCCGCGCCTCGTGCACGACCTCACGATGAAGCTCGGCAAGCGCGCGCGCCTCGAGATCGAGGGCGCGGAGACCGAACTCGACAAGAGCGTGATCGAGCAGCTCGGAGATCCGCTCACGCACCTGATCCGCAACTCGATCGACCACGGCATCGAGGATCCCGAGCAGCGGGCCCTCGCCGGCAAGCCCGAGGAAGGCGTCATCACGCTGCGCGCCTACCACGAGGGCGGCACGGTCGTGATCGAGGTCGCGGACGACGGCAAGGGGCTCGACCGCGAGCGCATCCGCGCGAAGGCCGTGTCCCAGGGCCTGATTCGCGAAGACCAGACGATGACGGACGAGGAAGTGAACGCGCTCATCTTCGCGGCCGGGTTCTCGACCGCCGCGGTGGTGAGCGACGTCTCGGGCCGCGGCGTCGGCATGGACGTGGTCAAGCGCAACGTGGAATCGCTGAACGGCGCGATCTCGGTGCACAGCACGCAGGGCAAGGGCAGCCGCATCCGCATCCGCCTGCCGCTCACGCTCGCGATCCTCGACGGTCTCTCGGTCCAGCTCGGCCGCGACGTCTTCATCGTGCCGCTGCTGTCGATCCGCCAGTCCGTGCGTCCGGAGCCCTCCGACATCAAGACGGTGCTCGGCGGCCGCGGAGAACTGTTCGTGCTGCGCGGCGAACAACTGCCGCTCGTCCGGCTGTCGCGACTCTTCGGTGTCGCCGGCGCCTGCGAGGACCCGCAGCAGGGCATCGTGGTCGTCACCGAGAACGACGGCCATCGCTTCGGCGTGCTCGTCGACGACGTGCTCGGCCAGTTGCAGGTCGTGGTGAAGAGCATCGAGAAGAACTACCGCAAAGTGGAAGCAGTGATGGGGGCCACCATCCTCGGAGATGGCCGGGTGGCTTTCATCGTCGACGTCGCGGAACTGCATCGCATCGCGACGCGGCGAAAAGCACCCGACGAGGATGGACGGTCCGCAGACGGCGGCGCCGCCGCACCCGTACAGGAGGAAGTGGCATGAACGACATTCCGGTCCAGGACGCGCGCGCGGACGGCGCCGAAGGCAGCCAGCAGTTCCTGACCTTCACGCTGGGCGGTGAGGAATACGGCGTCGAGATCCTGCGTGTGCAGGAGATCAAGGGCTTCTCGGCGGTCACGCCGATCCCGAACGCGCCGGACTACGTGAAGGGCGTGATGAACCTGCGCGGCACGGTCGTGCCCGTGTTCGACCTGCGCCTGAAGTTCGGCATGGAGCGCAAGGACTACGACCGCTTCACGGTCATCGTCGTCGTGAACGTGGGCGCCCGCGTCGTCGGTCTCATCGTCGACTCGGTGTCCGACGTGCTCGACGTGGATCACGACGCCATCGAGACGTCGCCCGATCTCGGCGCGTCCGTGGACACGAGCATCCTGCAGGGCATCGCGCGGAACAACGACCGCCTGATCACGCTGCTCGACATCGACCGAGTCGTCGGCGAGTCGCGCGTGGCCGCGGAGCTCGCGGCCTGATACTCGAATCGGGGGGAGCCCTCATGCAGTGGACGATCCGGCAGCGCCTCATGGCGCTCGCCGCGGTCTCCGTCGCGGGCCTCGCGCTGGTCGCGGGGCTCGCACTTCACACGCTCGCAGAGGTGAAGGTCAACGGGCCGCGATACGCGCAGATTGTCACGAACAAGGACCTGGTCGCGGATGTTCTTCCCCCGCCCGCCTACCTGGTCGAAGCCCGTCTCGTGATGTGGGAGATCGTGGACGCCGTCCGGCGCCACGACGATTCCGCACGCGACGTGCTGTTCGCGAAGCAGCAGGAGCTCGAGAAGCAGTTCGAGGACCGCATGGAGTTCTGGAAGAAGGCGCTTCCGGACGGTCCCATGCGGACGACGCTCGTCGAGAAGGCGCACGTGCCCGGGGAGAAGTTCCTCGTCGGGCTCGACGGCGAGTTCCGCGCCGCGGCCGAAGCGGGTGACGCCGCGGCCGTGGAACGCCTCGCGCGTGGTCCGCTTTCGGAGGCCTACGAGGAGCACCGCCGGGCGGTGGACGAAGTCGTGGCCATGGCGGTGGCGGAGGCGGCCCAGCACGAGAAGGAAGTCGCCGGCATCGTCGTCTGGCGGACGGCCGCGCTCACGATCACCGGCGCCGTCGTGCTGCTCGTGATCGCGTTCGCGTCCTTCGCGCTCGGCCGCGCCATCCTGGCGCGCATCTCGAGCACGTCGGCCACGCTGCGCGACCTCGCGGAGGGCGAAGGCGACCTGTCGACGCGTCTCGACGAGGCGTCGCACGACGAGATGGGCGAGGTGGGTCGGAACTTCAACCGGTTCGCCGCGAAGCTGCAGGACCTGCTGCTCCACGTGCGCACGAGCGCGACGAACGTCGGGCAGGCGTCGCACGAACTCACCGATGCCGCGCATTCGATCAGCGGGAGCGCGCAGGAGCAGGCGTCGAGCCTGGAGGAGACGGCGGCGTCGCTGGAGCAGATCACGAGCACGGTGCGCCAGAACGCGGACAACGCGCAGACGGCGAACCAGCTCGCGAACAGCGCGCGGGAAGTGGCGGAGAAGGGCGGCTCGGTGGTGTCGAACGCGGTGACGGCGATGGGCGAGATCAACGCTTCGTCCAGGCGGATCGCGGACATCATCACGACGATCGACGAGATCGCGTTCCAGACGAACCTGCTGGCGCTGAACGCGGCCGTGGAAGCGGCGCGCGCGGGCGAGCAGGGGCGCGGGTTCGCGGTGGTCGCGGCGGAAGTGCGGTCGCTGGCGCAGCGTTCGGCGACGGCGGCGCGCGAGATCAAGGGGCTGATCGAGGACTCCGTGCACAAGGTGGAGTCGGGCGCGTCGCTCGTGAACCGATCGGGCACGACGCTGGAAGAGATCGTGACGGCGGTGAAGCGCGTGACGGACGTGGTGTCCGAGATCGCGGCGGCGTCGCGCGAGCAGTCGATCGGCATCGAACAGGTCAACCGCGCCGTGACGCAGATGGACCAGCTCACGCAGTCCAACGCCGCGCAGACCGAGGAGCTCTCGGCCACGGCGTCCGAATTGTCATTGCAGGCCGCGGAAGTGTTGAAGCAGGTCGGCCGGTTCCGCTTGTCGGGACAGGTCGCGTAGTCGGCAAGTTGGGGATGTCGAACGGAGCGGCCCGTCACCGGGAGCTCGGAAGGGAGTCTCGAGCATGAAGTGGACGATCCAGAGGAAGCTCGTGGGGCTCGCGGTCGCCGGAATCGCGGTGGCCGCGCTGCTCGGCATCACGGGCATCGTCGGGTTCCGGACGCTCGGAAACGCGATGCACGAAATCAACGTGACCGGGCATGCTCTGTCGAATCACGACGACGCCGACATGATGCACGACGCGCTGCGTGGCGACGTGCTCGCGGCGATGCTCGCCCGCACGAGCGAGGAGGCGGAGAGCGCCCGCACGGACTTCCAGGAGCACTCGGAGAACTTCCGCCAGCAGCTCGCCGAGAACGAGAAGCTCGCCCTGAACGGCGACGTCAAGGCGTCGCTCGCCGGCGCGAAGCCGCGGATGGAGGAGTACATCGCGGCGGCCGGTGAGATGGTCGAGACGGCGGCCCGCGATCCGCAGGCCGCGCGTGCGGGCTTCCCGGCGTTCATGGAGAAGTTCAGCGCGCTCGAAACCGAGATGGAGGACCTGAGCGTCGCCATCAGCGCCGCGAGCACGAAGGCGGAACAGCAGGCCGCCGAAGAGCAGAAGGGCTTCCTCGTGTGGATGATCGCGCTCGTGCTCGGCGGCGCCACCCTCTTCGCGTTGGCCGCGGGCTCGATCATCCGCAGCGTCGTGTTGCCGCTGCGCCGGGCCGAGAGCGCCATGCACGGCATCGCGACGGGCGACGGCGACCTCACGCAGCGACTCGACGCCTCGGGTGACGACGAAATCGCGTCGATTTCCCGGGCGTTCAACGAGTTCGTCGGCAAGATCCACGACGTGATCTCGCACGTGCGCCAGTCTGCGGACGGCGTCGCGCAGGCGTCGCGCGAACTCACGGCGGCCTCCGACACGATCAGCGGAAGCGCGCAGGAGCAGGCGTCGAGCCTGGAGGAGACGGCGGCGTCGCTGGAGCAGATCACGAGCACGGTGCGCCAGAACGCGGACAACGCGCAGACGGCGAACCAGCTCGCGAACAGCGCGCGGGAAGTGGCGGAGAAGGGCGGCTCGGTGGTGTCGAACGCGGTGACGGCGATGGGCGAGATCAACGCTTCGAGCCGGCGGATCGCGGACATCATCACGACGATCGACGAGATCGCGTTCCAGACGAACCTGCTGGCGCTGAACGCGGCCGTGGAAGCGGCGCGCGCGGGCGAGCAGGGGCGCGGGTTCGCGGTGGTCGCGGCGGAAGTGCGGTCGCTGGCGCAGCGTTCGGCGACGGCGGCGCGCGAGATCAAGGGGCTGATCGAAGACTCCGTGCACAAGGTGGAGTCGGGCGCGTCGCTCGTGAACCGGTCGGGCACGACGCTGGAAGAGATCGTGACGGCGGTGAAGCGCGTGACGGACGTGGTGTCCGAGATCGCGGCGGCGTCGCGCGAGCAGTCGATCGGCATCGAACAGGTCAACCGCGCCGTGACGCAGATGGACCAGCTCACGCAGTCCAACGCCGCGCAGACGGAAGAGCTCTCGGCCACGGCCGGGCAGCTGTCCGACCAGGCGGCCGAGGTGCAGGCGCAGGTCGCGCGCTTCCAGGTGAACTCCGAAGGCGGGCCGTCCCACGCCGCACGCCGCGGCGTGGCGCGTTCGACGGTCGCGGCGCCGAAGCCGCGCCGGAAGTCCACGACGCCGATCGCGTCGCATCCGAAGTTCGAGCCTGCCGCGCCGGCTCCGTCGGCACCGCCGGTGTCCGTGGCCACGGGTGGCGGCGACGACGGTTTCGAGGAGTTCTAGACCTTTCCGGCGGGCACGGCGTGCCGTGTCCGCCCCGACTCTTTCGTTCGAGCGAGGGCGATCATGAAGACCAACGGATGGTGGGGCGCGCTGGCCGTATGCGCGATCGTCGTGGCGGCTCCGGCCGCCGCGCGTGCCCAGGGCTCCGGTCCCGCGTGGACCGAGCAGCTCGAGGCGCGGGGCATCACGAGTTCGGCGAACGCGACCGGCATGTGGATCGGGAACGTGGCCGGCGGGCTCGAGAAGGGCGGCGTGTACAACACGCTCGGCGTCTTCTCGGCGGAAGCCGATCTCGAGAAGTTCACCGGCGTCTGGAAGGGCGCGACCGCGGGCGTGGACCTGTATTGGATCCGCGGCAAGAGCGCGAGCTGGTACTTCGTCGGGGACGCGCTCACGGTGAGCAACCTCGACGGATACGACAGCATCCGTCTCTATCAGGCGTGGCTGCAGCAGGACTTCTGGGAAGGGCGCGTCTCGCTGCGCGCCGGCAGCCTCGCGGCCGACGAGGAGTTCACCGGCACCGACGGCGGCGGGTTGTTCTCGAACGGCGCGTTCGGCTGGACCGCGGGCGTCGGCGCGAACATCGTCAACGGCGGCCCGATCTACTACTCGCCCGCGCCGGGCGCGCGCATCGCCGTGCATCCGTCCGAAAGCTGGACGCTGCAGGCGGCGCTGTACGACGGCGACTCGTTCGACAGCCCGGACGGCGATCCGAAGGTGAACCAGCACGGCATGCACTTCAGCATGAGCTCGTCGCAGGGCACGTTCTCGATCGCCGAACTGTCGCACGGCTGGAAGGGTGAGGGCGGCGCGGCGCCGATGCCCGGCACGGCGAAGCTCGGCGTGTGGCGTCACAGCGCCGACTTCACCGACAACTGGGCCGACGCGAACGGCACGTCGTTCGCGCTCACGGGCCTCGATCCGGCGCTGCACCACGGCAACCGCGGCTGGTACGGCTCGCTCGAGCAGCGCGTGTGGGCCGAGAAGGGTTCCGAGGACCAGGGCTTCACCGCGTGGCTGCGCGTGGCCGGCGCGCCCTCGAACCGCAGCGCGGTCGAGTGGTGCACCGACGCGGGCTTCAACTGGGCGGGGCTGATCCCGGGCCGTGACGGCGACGTGTTCGGCGTCGGCGTGGCGACCGCGTACGTGAGCCGCGACGCGCAGCGTGCGCAGCTCGACGCGTGGACGCGCGACGGCGAGAGCGGCGTGCTGCCGGACTTCGAGCGCGTCGTCGAGACCGCGTACCAGTACCGCGTCGGCGAGCACTGGTCGGTGAGCCCCGGCCTGCAGTGGGTGCAGCATCCCGGCATGACGTCCGAGGTCGCGAATGCGTGGGTGCCGCTGCTGCGCGTGAGCTTCGAGTAGCGCACGGCGTCACGGCGTTTCGAAGGTGAGGGGAGCTCCCGGTCCGGGCGCTCCCCTCACGCGTACCGGCCCGGCGCGCTTGCCGCACGGCGGCCCGGTCCCTACTGTCCGCGGTCGCGCACGATGCGCCCCCGAGCTTTCGTCCCATCGAGAACCGCATGTACGCCCGACCGACCTCGTCCCTGCTGCTGCTGCGCCACGGCGAAACCGAATGGAACGTGCTCGGCCGCCTCCAGGGCAGCGACGATTCCCCGCTGACCGCACGCGGGCTCGAGCAGGCGGCCGCGCTCGCGGCGTGGACCGCCTCGCGCGGCGTGCGCCGGGTGGTGTGCAGCCCGCTGGGCCGTGCGCGCACGACCGCGGAGCAGATCGCGGCCGCCTGCTCGGCGCCGCTGGCCGTGCGGGACGCGCTCGCCGAGATGAGCTTCGGGGAGTGCGCCGGGCTCACGCTCGGGCAATGCGAGGAGCGCTTTCCGGCCATGCTCGAGGCCCGCGCCCGCGCGCGCTGGGAGCATCGCTGGCCGGGCGGGGAGAGCTACGCCGACGTGCTCGAGCGGACGCGGCGCTGGCTGGACTCGGAGCCGGACGCGCTCGCGGGAGAAGTCGTCGCCGTCGTCTCCCACCAGGCGCTCAATCGCGCGCTTCTCGTGGCGCTGACCGGCTGCGAGCTCGACTGGGCGTTGAGCGGCGCGCAGGCGCCGGGGCAGGCGATCGAGGTCCTGCCCGACGGCCGCTCCCGGTGGATCGAGTTCGCGGCGAGCCCCCCCGCGACCCACGCCCACGGCGTCATATAAAGGTAGGGCCGGTCCGGTCCCCCGGGGCGATGGGGTGCCGGAGAGGCTTTTCGCGTATCATCCCGGCCGCTCCGCCCCGCGCGCATGTGCTCGCACGGCCGGGCCCGACGCGGCGTGTCCGCGCCGCCACGTACTTTTGGAGGTTCCGTGCCTTTCGCTGCTCTCGGCCTGCCCGCACCGCTGCTTCGCGGCGTGCGCGCCGCCGGTTACCAGACCCCGACGCCCATCCAGCAACGCGCCATTCCCGTGATCCTCGAGGGCAAAGACCTCGTCGGCGCGGCGCAGACGGGCAGCGGCAAGACCGCCGCGTTCGTGCTGCCGGTGCTCGCTCGACTGCTCGAGGGTTTCCACGCGCTGCGCGGGCTCGTGCTCGTGCCCACGCGCGAACTCGCGGCGCAGGTCGAAACCGCCGCCCGTGACTACGCGCGCTACACGAAGCTCCGCGTCGGCGTCGCCTACGGCGGCGTCCGCATCGAGCCGCAGGAGCGGATGCTCCGCGGCGAGGGCGTGGACCTGCTCGTCGCGACCCCGGGCCGGCTGCTCGATCTCCACGGCCGCCAGAGCGTCGCCTTCGAGGACATCGAAGTGCTCGTGCTCGACGAAGCCGACCGCATGGTGGACATGGGCTTCGCGCCGGACCTGCAGCGCATCCTCCGCCTGCTGCCCAAGAAGCGGCAGACGCTGATGTTCTCGGCGACGATGCCGCCCGAGCTCAACAAGGTCGCGGGCCAGGCGCTCATCGATCCGATGCGCATCGACCTCGCGCCGGCGACGCGCACGGTGGCCGGCATCACGCAGGCCGTGTACCCGTGCCCGAAGCACCTCAAGACCGACCTGCTCGACGAAGTGCTCAAGCGCACCTCCATGGGCAGCGTCATCGTGTTCGTGCGCACGAAGCACGGCGCCGACCGCCTCGCGCGCCAGCTCGAGCGGCGCGGTCACTCGGTCGCCGCGCTCCACGGCAACCGTACGCAGAGCCAGCGCGAGCGCGCGCTGCGCGACCTCAAGCGCGGCCGGGTGCAGCTGCTCGTCGCGACCGACATCGCCTCGCGCGGCATCGACGTCGACGACATCACGCACGTCATCAACTTCGACGTGCCGCACACGCCGGAAGACTACGTCCACCGCATCGGCCGCACCGGCCGCGCGGAGGCGACCGGTGACGCGTTCACGCTCATGAGCCCCGACGAGCGCCGCGACGTCGAAGGTATCGAGCGCTTCCTCGGACGTTCGATCCTGCGCGTGATGATTCCCGACTTCGACTACGGCCGCCGTCAGGCCGCGCCGGAACCGGGCATGCACTTCCGCGAGCGCGAGCGGGAATCGTCCGGCGGACGTTCGGGCGGTTCGCGTGGCGGACGCTCGGAGTCCTCGTCGCGTCCTTCGACTCCGTCGGGGCCGCAGACGCCCTCGCACGGCCGCCGGCCGGCGAAGGCGGACGACCGCCGCAGCCGCCGCCGCATGTAGCGTTTCGAACTACTCCAGTGCCGTGGTGACGGGCGCGCGAAGCGATATCGCGCGCCCGCACGCGTCACAGCGCACGGGGGTGCTCTCGCGCAGCGCGCCGCTCACCGCGAACGACTGCGCCGCGCCGCACGCCGGGCACGTTCCGCTCGCGCCGCGCACCGTGCACCGCTCGCGCAGGCGCGACAGCGCCACGACCGGCCCGGCCACCAGCAGCGACGGCACGAGCACGAAGTGCAGCACGGGCAGGAACACCGCCAGCACGGCGAGGCCCCAGCAGGTCGCGAGCGCGCGCACGGCCCGCGAGGTCCGCTCCGGCGCGTCCCAGTCGCGGACGCGCAGCGCGGCGGGCGCGTCCGGGTGACCGTGGTAGGTGAGCGCGCCCGCGAGTTCGCGTTCCCGGGCGTCAGTCTGCTGTGGAGTGGCGCGCATCCGTTGCCGTATCCTCTCCGGCCTTCCATCCTCTTCCCGCTCGGAGCCAGTATCACATGCCCGCGATCGTTTCGGAGTGGCTGAACATCCTGCTGCGCTGGACGCACCTGATCGCCGCGATCATGTGGGTCGGCGATTCGCTGCTCTTCATGTGGATGGACAGCCACCTCGAGCCGCCCTCGCGCCCGCGCGAGGGCGACGTCTCGGGTGAGCTGTGGATGGTGCACAGCGGCGGCTTCTACGAACTCGTGAAGCGCAAGACGCTCGCGCCCGGCGAGCTGCCGAAGACGCTGCACTGGTTCAAGTGGCAGTCCTACACGACGTGGCTTTCGGGCGCCGCGCTGCTCGCGGTCGTGTACTGGTTCGGCGGGCACGCGTGGCTGCTCGACAACGCGGTCTCGTCGCTGACCGTGGGGCAGGCCGTCGCGCTCAGCGCGGGCTCGCTCGTCGCGGGCTGGCTCGTGTACGACGCGCTCTGGATGTCGCCGCTCGCGAAGAAGCCGGCGCTCGCCGGACTCGTCTCGTTCGCGCTGCTCGTCGCGACGATCTACGGCTTCACGCACGCCTTCTCGGCGCGCGCGGCGTTCCTGCAGACGGGCGCGTTCCTGGCCACGATCATGGCGGCGAACGTGTGGCGCCGGATCGTGCCCGCGCAGACGCAGATGCTCGCGGCGACGCGCGCGGGGCAGAAGGCCGACGCGACGCTCGGCGCGCGCGCCAAGCAGCGCAGCACGCACAACCACTACATGACGTTCCCGGTCGTGTTCTGCATGCTGAGCAACCACTTCCCGAGCATGTACGGGCACGCGCAGCCGGCGCTCGTGCTGACGCTGTTCGTCGTGTTCGGCGCGGCGTTCAAGTACTGGATGAACTTCCGCGGCCGCACGCCGCTGCTCGTGCAGGGCGCCGGCGCGCTGGCGCTGCTCGCGCTCGTCGGCCTCACGGCGTCACCCGCGAAGCGCGGCGGGGTGGGCGTGGGCGGCGCGACGAGCGGCATGGGCGTCGTGAGCTTCGAGACCACGCGCGGCATCCTCGAGCGCCGCTGCTGGACGTGCCACTCCGCGCATCCGACGAATCCGTCGTTCCCCGAGCCTCCGGCGGGCGTGCGCCTCGACGATCCCGAGCGCGTGCTCGCGCTCGCCGAACGCATCCGCGTGCGCGTGGTCGAGACCAAGACGATGCCGCTCGGCAACCTGACCGGCATCACCGAGGAAGAGCGCGACACGCTCGGCGCGTGGATCGCGCAGGGCGCCAAGGGTTCGAAGACCGACTGGCGCTGACCGCGCGCCGGGCGCTCGTCAGTCGCGACCGCCGGGGTAGCGCATGCCGCGCAGCTCGCGGTAGAGCCGCACCGCGTAGTGGTCGGTCATGCCCGAGATGTGGTCGGTGAGGCGCTGGAGCTGTTCGTACGCCGACAGCGGCGCGCCCGCGCCGGTACGCGGGAACTGGCTCGGATAGAGCTTCGCGAGGTGCGTGCCGCGCAGCGAGCCGGGCTCGAGGATGCCGTTCACGAACACCGTGAGCAGGCCCTGGATGGCCTCCGCGCCCGCGAGCTCCATCTTGAGCACGTCGCGCGCCTGGTAGCAGCGCTTCACGCACTGGCCCTGCAGGTCGTTCATCGCCTGCCGGTGCTTCATGGTCGCCTTGAGCTCGTCCACGTAAGTGCCCGCGAGGATGCCGTCGGACACCTGGTCGAACGAGTCGGCCGCGTCGTGCACGAGCGTGTTGACCGCGATCGCGCGCAGCTGGTCCGCGCGGTCCATGCGCGAGGTGTAGTCGCCCGCGTCCGGCGCGAGGTCGGGGCAGCGCGGCGAGTCCTGTACAGCGGCGCGAGCAGTCTCGGAGGAACACGGCTCCGGCACCTGGCGAGCCGACGGCCGTCCTCCCAGTCGAGCAGCAGGTAGGCGATGTCGTCCGCGGCTTCGGTGAGGAACGCGAGCGGATGGCGCTGCCACTGGTCGTCGTTCGCGCGCGGCAGGCCGAGCGCGGTCGCGACCGCGACCCACGTCGGGATCTCGGAGTCGAACAGGCCGGGTTTCTTCGCGCCCTTCTCGGGCGCCTTCTTGTGCGCGACGAGCGACGTGCACGGGTACTTCACCAGCGCGCCGAGCGTGGCGTTCGTCAGCTGCAGGCCGCCGCCGACCGACGGGCGCTCGAGCCGCGTGACGATGCGCAGCGTCTGCGCGTTGCCCTCGAACTGCAGCAGGTCCGCCTGCTGGCGCGGCGTGAGCTGGTCCCAGAGCGGGCGATGGACGTCGAAGAACTCCTTGATCGCGTCCTCGCCGACGTGCCCGAACGGGGGATTGCCGAGGTCGTGCGCGAGGCACGCGGCCGCGACGCAGTCGCCGAAGTCGCGCGCGTCGAGCTTCCCGGCGAGCTTCGGCGATCGCGCGAGCACTCGCCCGCCGACGAGCGTGCCGAGCGAACGCCCGATGCTCGCGACCTCGAGGCTGTGCGTGAGGCGCGAGTGGACGTGGTCGTCGTACGGGAGCGGGAACACCTGCGTCTTGTCGGCCAGGCGCCGGAAGGCGCCGCTGAACAGCACGCGGTCGTAGTCGCGCTGGAACGGCGAGCGCGCGGGCGCCTGGTCTTCGGGCGCGCCGTGGCGGGCGGTGGACAGCAGCTGCAACCAGTCGGCGGACATGCGGGGACCGCTCCGGGGTGATCAGGAGTGCTTCGCGAGCGGCGCAGTATGGACCAGCATCCGCGCCGCTCGCCAGCCGCACGGGCGGTGCGCGCGCGCGGCTGCGGCGGCGTTCGGCGCCGGCGCGCCGCAAGACGCCCGGCGCGAGCGTGCCGCTGGGGAGCGTGAACGCGTGAGCGCCCGGCTCGAGCCTGCCGTGGTCGCCGTGCGCGACGCGACGGCCGAGCAGGTCGTGCGCGGCCCACGTGACGCGCGCGGCGCGCGCGAGCGAGAAGCGGACGGTGACCGCTCCGCGCGCGGGATTGGGCCACGGCGCCGCAAGCGCGAGCGCACCCGGATCCGCGAGAGGGGCGACGCCCGTGGTCGCCGGGAAGCGCGCGTCGAGCCGCGCCTTCGCGTCGGTGAGCACTTCGGTGAGCGACGCGTCGAGCACGTCGATGCGGTAGATCTCGAAGTAGCGCATGCCGAGCGCTTCCTTCGCGTCGCCGGTCGGCCGGCGCTCGTGTCGGGCGATGCCGCACTTGTTCATGCGCGCCGGCGTCCTCGTCCACAGCTCTGCGCGCGGTGCGCTCGGGATGCGCGGCATCACGGCAGCGTCGGCGCATCCGCCGGTTGCAGCCGCGGGTCCTCGGCGCGAAGGTCGGGTTGCGCGCGCGTGGTTCGTTCGTCGGGGTGTGCGCGCCGCGGCGTCGGTCCGAAGGGAGCGTGTCCCCGTGGTCCCCGGCGTGTCGGAGCGCATGAGCTCGGCAGCGGGATCATGCGCGCGCGTCGGTGTCGGCGTCGTCGGGTACGCCTAAGGCGCCGTCGGCGGCGTGTCGGGCTGCCGCGCGCATGTTCGGCGTCTTGCGTACGACCGCGGGTCGTTCGCGTGGGAGCGGTCGGCGGCCGGCGCACGAGACCGGGTCCCACGGCACGTAGCCGAAGAGCGTGTCCCCGAACGTCGGGTGATTGGGATTCCGATCGAGATAGGAGTACGTCTGCGCGTGCAGCGAATCGCGGATCCACGCCGGGTCGCCGAGCACGGCGAGCGAGATCTTCTTGTTCGCCGAACGCGCGAGCGCGATTTCGCCCGACAGTCGTAGCGCGGCGCGAATCGGCGTCGGCCGGTCGCGCCGGCCGGGCGGTGCGCTGCGCGGGCGGACGTCGGTCGCCCCGAGACGTCAGCGGCGTGCCCCGGAAGTCGATCGCCGGCGCCGGGAGCGGCGTGGCGAGCGAGAACGCGGACAGCACGAGCGCCGCGAGGTGCGAAGTTCGGTGGAGAGGCGGCATGCGGGGACTCCGGGCCGGGGGGATCGTGACGAGGTGCCACCCCGCAGACTTGGCGCGGGACGAGTTCGGGCGGGCGAACGGGCCGGCCCGGCCGTCCGGCGGCGGCCGCAGCCGGCCGGCCGAAACACCAGAGCGGCCGGGCGCTTCCAAGGCGGGAGCGTGCGGTGCGAGGGTGTGTCCGACGCGGTACACCTCGGGGGCGCCGGCGTACCCAATCGGGCTGGACTGGTCCTTTGGGGTGCGTGGCATCCGGCCCGCGTCGAGGCTAGACTGCCGGCGTCCGCTGTCCCGCGCCCCCACGGCGCATGGCCGATATGCGTACGACTGAAACACGGATTTCCAGCGACACCGACCTCTCCAGAATGAAAGGCGGTTCACGCCATGAATAAGCAGCTCGAGACCTGGGTCAAGGAAGTCGCGGCGATGACCCAGCCGGATGCCGTCGTGTGGTGCGACGGTTCCCCGGCCGAGTACGACCGCATGATGCACCTGATGGAACAGAGTGGCACCGCCATCCGCCTCAACGAAGCGAAGCGTCCTCACAGCATCTACGTGCGCTCCGATCCCGCCGACGTGGCGCGTGTCGAGGAGTTCACGTTCATCTGCTCGAACTCGAAGGACGACGCCGGCCCGACGAACAACTGGAAGGACCCGGCCGAGACGAAGGCGCTCCTGACGCCGCTCTTCACCGGCGCCATGAAGGGCCGCACGATGTACGTCATTCCTTACAGCATGGGCCCGATCGGCTCGCCCATCGCCAAGATCGGCGTCGAGCTCACGGACTCGCCTTACGTCGTCGCGAGCATGCACATCATGGCGCGCGTCGGCTCGAAGGTCCTCGAAGCGCTGGGCGACGGTGAGTTCGTGCGCGGCCTGCACTCGGTCGGCGCGCCGCTCGAGAGCCCGACGCAGCAGGACACGCCGTGGCCGTGCAACGCGAAGACGAAGTACATCTGCCATTTCCCCGAGACGCGCGAGATCTGGTCGTACGGCTCCGGCTACGGCGGCAACGCGCTCCTCGGCAAGAAGTGCCACGCGCTCCGCATCGCGTCGGTGCAGGCGCGCGACGAGGGCTGGCTCGCCGAGCACATGCTCATCCTCGGCATCACCAACCCGAAGGGCGAGAAGATCTACGTCGCGGCCGCGTTCCCGTCGGCGTGCGGCAAGACCAACCTCGCGATGCTGCAGCCCACGATCCCGGGCTGGAAGATCGAGACGGTCGGTGACGACATCGCCTGGATGAAGTTCGGTCCGGACGGACGGCTCTACGCGATCAACCCGGAAGCCGGCTTCTTCGGCGTCGCGCCGGGCACGAGCGAGAAGAGCAACTTCAACGCGATGAAGTCGATCGAGAAGAACACGATCTTCACGAACTGCGGCCTCACGCCCGACAAGGACATCTGGTGGGAAGAGATGTCCGACACGCCTCCGGCCGAGCTGACCGACTGGCTCCGCCGCCCGTGGACGCCGACCAGCGGCCGCAAGGCTTCGCACCCGAACGCGCGCTTCTGCGTTCCGGCCGAGCAGTGCCCGGTCATCTCGTCGGAGTGGCAGAACCCGGCCGGCGTGCCGATCTCGGCGATCCTGTTCGGTGGCCGCCGCGCGACGGTGATGCCGCTCGTCAACGAAGCGCTCTCGTGGCAGCACGGCACGTTCCTCGGCTCGATCATGAGCTCCGAGACGACGGCCGCCGCCGCGGGCGCCGTCGGCGCGCTGCGCTTCGACCCGTTCGCGATGCTGCCGTTCTGCGGCTACCACATGGGTGACTACTTTGGTCACTGGCTGAAGGTGGGAGCCAAGGCCGACGGCGCCAAGCTGCCGCGCATCTTCTACGTGAACTGGTTCCGCAAGAGCGCGGAAGGCAAGTTCCTCTGGCCGGGCTACGGCGAGAACAGCCGCGTGCTGAAGTGGGTGTTCGAGCGCGTCACCGGCGCGGCCGAAGCCGTGGACACGCCCATCGGCCGTCTGCCCGCTCCGGGCGCTCTCGACACGACGGGGCTCAACGTCGCTCCGGCGGCCATGGACGAGCTGATCAAGGTGGACGTGGACGGCTGGTCCGCGCAGCTGGGCGAGATCAAGAAGCACTACGAGAAGTTCGGCGCCAAGCTCCCGCAGGGCCTGAAGGACGAACTGGCCTCGCTCGAGAAGCGCCTGCAGAGCGCGGGCGCGAAGGTCTGACGCCCGCCTCATCGTCAGACGCACCGCGGCCCCCGGTCGTCGCAAGACGACCATTTTGTTGAGAGGGCCCCGGGGGGGGGGGGAGGGTGGGGGGGGGCGAGGAGATCGCGAACAGCGTGAGCCACGGCGTGGGCTTCGTGCTCGCGCTCGTCGCGCTGCCCGTGCTCGTCGTCAACGCGATGCCGCGCGGCGCCGCCGCGGTCGTCGGCGCGAGCGTCTTCGCCGGCACGCTCGCGCTGGTGCAACAGCACGTCCACGCGCTATCACGGGCCACGAATCCGAGGGGCGCAGCGAAGCGCGTGTTCCGCGACGCCTGATCAGCCCGCGATCTGACCTGCTCATCGCGGGCAGCTACACGCCGTTCACGCTCGGCGTGCTGCGCGGCCCGTGGGGCTGGTCGCTGTTCGGCATCATCTGGACGCTGGCCGCCGCGGGCATCGTGTTCAAGACGTCGGGCGGGTTCCGCTGGCCGAAGCTCTCGAACGCGATCTATCTCGCGATGGGGGCGCCCACGATGGGCGAGGCGACGATCGCCGCGACCGGGGGCAGCCGCCCGCGAGGAGCTCGGGTGAACACATGGCCGGGCCGACCTCTGCTGGCTGATCGCCCGGGCGGGGCGGGGTCGCCTACACCGCGGGGCATCGCGTGTGCGCGACGACGCCGCACCGCGTCCCCGCTCTATCCGTGACGATGAACGCGCAGCGCGTGTCTTCGCGTGCGCGATCACCCGCGCT
This sequence comes from Candidatus Eiseniibacteriota bacterium, assembly GCA_016710095.1. Classification (GTDB taxonomy): domain Bacteria; phylum Eisenbacteria; class RBG-16-71-46; order RBG-16-71-46; family RBG-16-71-46; genus CAIXRL01. The sequence goes on from JADJLL010000009.1 coordinate 53,440, forward strand.
TCTGTGATGGCGGGTACGGCGTGTCACTTCGTGGCCGTGTTGCGGTACGCCGCGTGAGCGGTCCGAGCGGCGCCGACCGCAAGACGCTCAAGCGCGAATACCTCGAGAGCGACCGCCCGATGGGCGTGTGGTCATCGCCGCATGTGCGCACAAGGACACGCGGGCCGGGGGGCGGCGCGCGGCGGCGCCGCGCCGGGGCGGCCGGGGGCGGGGGGTGCGGCGCCGGGCCGCGGGGGCGCGGCGCGCGCGGCCGGGGGCGGCCGCCGTCCTCGCCGGAACGGCCCGCGCCGCGTGGCGGTGCTGCAATACCGACGTGAACCCACGGGGGGCGGCATGGATCGCAAGGCACTGCAGCGGGAGTACAAGGAAACGGCGCGCCCGATGGGCGTGTTCCGCGTATGCAACAAGCAGAGCAACCGCTGGTTCATCGGCGCCAGCCTGGATGTGCCGGCGATGCTCAACCGCCAGCGCTTCCAGCTCGACATGGGCTCGCACCCGAACGCGGCGCTGCAGCGCGACTGGCGGCAGTTCGGCGTGGAAGGCTTCGCGTTCGAGACGCTCGACCTGCTCACGCCGGCGAAGCCACCCGTGCGCGATCCCAGGCGGAGCTGCGCACGCTCGAGCCCGGCGTGGCGCGACCGGCTGCGCGAGCTGTACGGACCGGGCTACCAACGCACCGAGAAATCGCGGGGCCCTGAGCGCAGGGCCGCCCCCAGCTACGACAGCAGCGCGAACTCGAGCGACTTCGGGATCGCCGCGGCGAGGTTCTCCGGTTCGCCGTCGGTGATGCGCACGTTGTCCTCGATGCGGATGCCGCCGAAGCTCTTGAGCGCGTCGATGCGATCCCACGCGACGCAGTCCGCGTAGCGCGCGCGGCGCTCGGGATCGTCGAGCAGCGCCGGGATGAAATACACGCCCGGTTCCACCGTGATCACGTAGTCGCGTTCGAGCGGCAGGTCCGTGCGCAGCATGTTGAGCCCGGGACGCGTGCTGCGAACGCGGCCCGGCAGGTAGCCGCTCGCGTCGCGCACGCCGAGTCCGACGAGATGTCCGAGACCGTGCGGGAAGAAGAGCGCGTGCAGGTCGCGCTCGACGAGCGCGGCCGGATCGCCCTTCACGAGTCCCATTTCGCGCAGGCCCGGCCAGGCACGCCGGGACGCGCCTGCATGTGCAGGTCGCGCCACTCCGCGCCGCGCCGGCAGCCCGCGACCGCGCACTCCTCGATGCCGAGCACGACGGCGTACAGCTCGCGGAAGAACCCGGGATCGCCGCCCGCCACGCGCCACGTGCGCGTGACGTCGGACGTGTAGCGGCGGATCTCGCCGCCCGCGTCGACGAGCACGGCATCGCCCGCGTTCAGTCGGCGGTCTCCGGGCGCGAAGTGCAGCACCGCGGAGTTCGAGCCCGCGGCGACGATCGAGCCGTATCCCGTGCGGTCGCCACCGGCACGGAAGAAGTCGGCCTCGAGCTCGATCTGCAGTTCGCGCTCGGTCACGCCCGGGCGCAGCCGCGGACGAAGCCGCTCGTACGCGACGGCGCTCGCCGCGCATGCGGCGCGCAGGCGATCGAGTTCGGACGCGTCCTTCGGACGGCGCGCGTGCGTGAGCGCCTCGCGCAGTTCGGCGGCGCGCGCGTCGTCGTTCGCGATGTGCTTGATGCCCGCGGCGCCGGCGCCGAGCAGGATCACACGGCGGCCCCGGCGCGCGGTGAACCAGCTTGCGAACTTCGAGAGCGGCGTGCCCGGGGCGTCGCCGCGTCCTTCCCAGACGCGCTCGGCCACGGTGGTCTCGGGCACGAAGTCCGTCCAGCCTTCCTTCGGGTCGTAGGCGAGCACGGCGCCCGGATGCTCGTGGTCGGTGAGCCAGAAGTACTCGGCGTGCGCGAGGTAGGGGTAGGTCTGGTCGGCCCCGCCGGGAACCCCGATGGGTTCGCCCGCTGCGATCAGCACGACTTCGGAATCGGTGGCGAATGCGGCGGCCGCGCGCGCGCGGCGCTGCTCGAGAAGCGCGGGGAGTGGATCATGCCGCAAGCTAGCACGGGGTCGTGGGCGATCGCGCTGCGCCGCCGCGCGCGCCCGTCACGCCATCGACGGCATCGGTCGGGAGACGAGTTCTTGACACCCGGCCCTCGACGGCTGTAAACGGTTACATCACGGTTCGAGCAGCGCCGCCGTCCTGCGGGTCTTCGCGCCTCTTCTTCATGCGCCATCCGCACACGCTCGGAACCCACGGAAAGGGGAGTCCAGTGGCGACCATCCGGGATGTCGCACGCGAAGCGGGAGTGTCGATCGCGACGGTGTCGCGCGTCTTCAACGACAGCTCGCTGGTCAGCGAAGCCACCGTGCGCAACGTGCGCGAGGTCGCCTCGAAGCTCAACTACTGGCCGAACGGCGTGGCGCGCTCGCTCATCACGAGCCGCACCCACGCGCTCGGCGTGCTCCTTCCCGACATGTACGGCGAGTTCTTCTCCGACGTCATCCGCGGCATCGACCTCGCGGCGCGCCAGCACGGTTTCCACCTGCTCGTGTCCAGCTCGCACGCCGACAGCGAAGCGCTCACCGACGCGCTGCGTTCGATGAGCGGCCGCGTCGACGGCATGGTGGTCATGGCGCCCGACGTGGACGCGCCCGAAGCCGTGCGCGGCTTCGCGGTGCACTGCCCCGTCGTGCTGCTCAATCCGGGCGGCGAGGTGGAGCAGTGCGACACGATCGCGATCGCCAACGCCGAAGGCGCTTCCGAAATGGTGCGTCACCTGGTCGGGCTCGGGCACCAGCGCATCGCGTTCGTGCGCGGGCCGCAGAAGAACCTCGACTCCGAGCAGCGCCTGCAGGGCTACCGCGCCGCGCTGCGCGAGGCCGGGCTGGCGCCTTCTCCCGATCTCGAGCTGCAGGGCGACTTCACCGAGCCCTCCGGTTACGAAGCCGCGATCGAACTCGCGCGGCGCAAGGACCGCCCGACGGCGGTGTTCGTCGCGAACGACCACATGGCCGTCGGCGTGCTGAGCGGGCTGCTCGACTCGGGCCTCTCGGTGCCGAACGACATGGCCGTCACCGGTTTCGACGACATCGCCATGGCGCGCTACACGTCGCCGCCGCTCACGACCGTCCGCGTGAACACGTCGCTGCTCGGCGAGCGCGCGGTCGAACTGCTGCTGCGCGCGCGGCGCTCCGCCAATCCCGACGTGAAGCAGCACGAACTGCTGCCCACCTCGCTCGCCGTCCGCTCGTCCTGCGGTTCGCGTCCACGACGCGGCGAGGACGCGCTGCGCTGGCGCAAGAATCGCACGATCCCGGCCTCGATCGACTGACGGCCGTACCCGGAGCCCCCACGTGATCCCGAGCCCGCGTCACGCCGCACGACTCACCTTCGTCACCGTGGCCGTGGTCGCGTGCCTCGCGCTCGGCGGCTGCGCCAGCCGTGGCGCGATCGCACGCGCGCCGGAGGCGCCGGCCGCGCCGTCCTCCACTTCCGCGCCGCTCGCGTACTCGGCCGCCACGCCCGCGCAGCGCGCGTTCGTCGACACGCTCGAACGCGTCACGTTCCAGTGGTTCTGGGACACCGCCGATCCCACGACGGGCCTCACGCCCGACCGCTGGCCGACGAAATCGTTCGCGAGCGTCGCCGCGATGGGCTTCGGTCTCGCGGCGTACCCGGTCGGCGTCGAGCGCGGCTGGGTCTCGCGTGAAGCGGGAGCGAAGCGCACGTACGAGACGCTGCGCTTCCTGTACGAGGCGCCGATGGACTCGGCGTCCACGCGCAGCATCGGCTATCGCGGCTTCTACTATCACTTCCTCCATCCGCACGACGGCACGCGCTTCGAGAAGCTCGAACTGTCGTTCATCGACACCGGCCTGCTCGTCGCGGGCGCGCTCTTCTGCGGCGAGTACTTCGACCGGGACACGCCCGAGGAGCGCGGCATCCGCGCGTACGCCGACTCGATCTACCTGCGCGTGGACTGGGCGTGGATGCAGCCGCGCGCGCCGCTCATGTCGCTCGGCTGGACGCCCGAGCACGGTCACCTGCCGTACGACACGGGGCACTACAACGAAACGACGCTCATGCTGCTGCTCGCGATCGCGTCCCCGACGCATCCCGCGCATCCGGACACGTGGCGGAAGTACACCGAGGGCTACCGGTGGGGCACGTTCCACGGTCAGGATCACCTCGGCTTCGCGCCGCTCTTCGGGCACCAGTCGTCGCACATCTTCGTGGACTATCGCGGCATCCGCGACGCGTACATGAAGGCCAAGGGCATCGACTACTTCGAGAACTCGCGCCGCGCGACGTACGCGCAGCGCCAGTACGCGATCGACAATCCCGGCGGCTGGGACGCGTACGGCCCGCTCGAATGGGGACTCTCGGCCTGCGACGGCGGCATCGACGGCGACTTCGTGATCGACGGCAAGAAGCGCCACTTCCAGACGTACTGGGCGCGCGGCGCCTCGCACACCGAGGTGCTCGACGACGGCACGCTCACGCCGAACGCGGCCGCGGGCTCGATCGCGTTCGCGCCGGAGATCGTGGTGCCCACGCTCATGGCGATGAAGGATCGCCACGGCGACCGGCTGTGGGGCGCGTACGGTTTCCTCGACGCGTACAACCCGACGCTGCGCCTTCCCGGGCGCGAGGCGCAGGGCATCGATCCGAAGCACGGCTGGTACGACCACGACTACCTCGGCATCGACCAGGGGCTGATCGTGCTGATGGCGGAGAACTGGCGCACGGGACTCGTGTGGGAGCGCATGCGGCACAACGACCATCTCGTACGCGGGCTGAAGCAGGCGGGATTCGGCGGCGGCTGGCTCGACTCCGCGGGCGTGACGCGGTGAACGACCGCCGGTCGGCCGTACTCGCCTGCGCCATGCTCGGCGCGCTCGCGCTCTCGGCGCTCGCCGGTTGCGCGCCGAAGGATTCGCGCACGATCGTGCGCATGTGGGCGATGGGACGCGAGGGTGAGGTGGTGCAGCAGATGCTGCCCGCGTTCGAGCGCGAGAACCCCGGCGTGCACGTGATCGTGCAGCAGGTGCCGTGGTCGGCCGCGCACGAAAAGCTCATCACGGCGTACGTCGGCAAGTCGACGCCCGACGTGAGCCAGCTCGGCAACACGTGGATGCCCGAGTTCGCCGCGCTCGGCGCGATCGAGCCGCTCAACGCGCGCGTCGCGCCCGGCTCGGCGTTCGACAGCTCGGCGTTCTTCCCGGGCATCTGGGACACGAACGTGCTCGACGGCGAGCCCTACGGCGTGCCGTGGTACGTGGACACGCGCGTGCTCTTCTACCGCAAGGACATCCTGCGCAGGCGCGGCACGACCATCGTGCCGGGCGACCGGGCCGGCGACGCAGGCCTGCGCGACGGTCAAGCGCGTGGTGGGCAAGGACAAGTTCGCGATCTTCCTGCCGACCAACGAATGGAACCCTCCGGTCATCGCGGGGCTGCAGGCCGGCTCGCCGCTGCTCTCCGACGACGGCACGCGCGCGGCGTTCCGCGACTCGGCGTTCCGCCGCGGCTTCGACTGGTACATGAACCTGTACTTCGAAGGACTCGCGCCCTCGATCTCCGGAAACGAAGTCGCGAACCTCTACCAGGAGTTCGCGCGCGGCTACTTCAGCATGTACATCAGCGGGCCGTGGCAGCTCGGCGAGTTCCGCAACCGCCTGCCCGCGGAACTGCAGGACGACTGGGGGACGGCGCCGCTGCCGGGCCCGACCGGTCCCGCGTCGGGCGTCTCGCTCGCCGGCGGTTCGAGCCTCGTGCTCTACCGCGCGTCGAAGCACAAGGCGGAGGCCTGGAAGCTGATCGAGTTCCTCGCGCGGCCCGACGTGCAGCTCGAGTTCTGGCGGCTCTCGGGCGACCTGCCCGGGCGCGTCGAGGCGTGGCGCGACCCCGCGCTGCAGGCCGATCCCAACATGCGCGCATTCGGCGAACAGCTCACGCGCGTGGTCGCGACGCCGAAGGTGCCGGAGTGGGAGCAGATCGCGATCCGCGTGCAGGAGCAGGTGGAGCGCGCGGTGCGCCGCGCCGCGCCGCCGGACTCCGTGCTTTCGGATCTCTCCACGCAGGTGGACCGCATGCTCGAGAAACGCCGCTGGCTGCACGCGCGGCGCCAGGGAGGGACGCGATGAGCAACGCCACGTCCGAACGCCGGCAGGCGAGCGCCGCGTGGGGCTTCCTCGCGCCCGCGCTCGTGCTCATCGGCGTGTTCTTCTTCGTGCCCGTGCTCGCCGGGTTCGTGATGAGCTTCACGGACTTCGACATCTACGCGATCGGCTCGCCCGACACGATCCGCTTCATGGGCTTCGAGAACTACCGGCAGGTCGTCACCGATCCCGAGTTCTGGCGCGCGCTGCGCAACACGCTCTACTTCGTGGTCGTCGGAGGCCCGCTGTCGGTGATCGCGTCGCTGTCGGCCGCGCTGCTCGTGAACGCGAAGGTCGCGCGCTTCAAGGGGCTCTTCCGCACGATCTACTTCCTGCCCGTCGTCACGACGATGGTCGCGGTGGCGATCGTGTTCCGCTACCTGCTGCACCCGAAGTACGGCCTCGTGAACCGGTGCGCTCGGGTGCTGCACATCGGCCCGATCGACTGGCTCGGCAACCCGCACTGGTCGATGCCGGCCATCGTGCTGCTCGCCGTGTGGAAGAACTTCGGCTACAACATGCTCATCTTCATCGCCGGCCTGCAGTCGATCCCGGACGATCTCTACGAGGCCGCGCAGCTCGACGGCGCCGGCGCGCGCGCGCAGTTCGTGCACGTCACGCTGCCGTCGCTGGGGCCGACGTTCCTGTTCGTCGGCATCATGACCATGATCGGGCAGTTCCAGATCTTCGCCGAGCCGTACGTCATGACGCAGGGCGGACCGCTGCGCTCCACGGTGAGCGTGGTGATGCTCATGTACGAGCAGGGCTTCCGCTGGTGGCGGATGGGCTACGCCACCGCGATCGCGTTCGTGCTGTTCGTCATCATGCTGATCGCGACGCTCATCCAGATGCGTCTGCAGGGGGAGGGCCGCAAGTCATGAAGCGCGCACTGCCCTCGATCCTGATCCACACGCTGCTCGTGCTCGGCGCGATCGTCACGCTGACGCCGCTGCTCTGGATGGTGTCCGCGTCGTTCATGCCGACCGGGCAGGCGAGTTCGTTCCCGCCGCCGCTGCTGCCGACGCACCCGACGCTCGAGCACTACGTGGACCTGTTCACGCGGCTCAACCTCGCGCGCGACTTCGGGAACTCGCTGCTCGTCACGATCAGCGTCACGTTGTTCTCGCTCGTCGTGAACTCGATGGCCGGGTACGCGTTCGCGAAGCTGCGCTTCGCGGGCCGCGAGGCCGGTTCCGGCGTGCTCGTCTCGGCCATGGTGATTCCCGCGCAGGTCGGCATGATGCCGCTCTTCCTGATGGTGAAGGGCATGGGGCTCGTGAACACGCCGTGGGGCGTGATGATTCCCGGGCTCGCCGGCGTGTTCGGCATCTTCATGATCCGCCAGTTCGCGCAGAGCATCCCGGACGACCTGCTCGACGCCGCGCGCATCGACGGCGCGAGCGAGTGGCGCATCTACTGGAACATCGTGATGCCCGTGCTCAAGCCGATCCTCGTCACCATGGCGACGTTCAGCTTCCTGTCGTCGTGGAACGACTTCATGTGGCCGCTCATCGTGCTGAGCGACGACACCAAGTACACGCTGCCCGTCGCGCTCGCCAATCTCGTGGGTGAGCACGTCCAGGACACCGAGCTCATGATGGCCGGCTCGGTGCTCACCGTGCTGCCCGTGCTCGCCGTCTTCCTCGTGATGCAGCGCTCGTACATCCAGGGCGTGCTCATGGGTTCCGTGAAGGGCTGATTCCCATGTTCCTGCTGGCGCCGTTGTTCGGCGTGGCGCTCGCCGCCACGCCGCGTCCGCGTGCCCGCACGCCCGGTCGTCGTGGACGCCTTCGAATCCACCGCGCCCTGGAAGGCGCAGCCCGCGGACGGCGTGGCGCTCGCGCTCGCGTCCGACGCCGGCGCGGACGGCCGCGCGATGCGGCTCGACTTCGACTTCCACGGCGGTGGCGGCTACGCCGTCGCGCACCGCGCGGTGTCGCTCGACCTGCCCGCGAACTACCGCTTCACGTTCAAGCTGCGCGGCGCCTGCCGCCCGAACACGCTCGAGTTCAAGCTCATCGACGCGAGCGGCGAGAACGTCTGGTGGTGCAACCGGCGGGACTTGAGTGTTCTCGCAGGACTGGACCACCGTCACGATCAAGAAGCGCCAGGTGAGCTTCGCGTGGGGCCCGAAGGGCGGCGGCGAGCTCACGCACGTCGCCGCGATCGAGTTCGCCGTGACCGCCGGACAGGGCGGCAAGGGCTCGGTGTGGATCGACGACTTCCGGATGGAGCCGCTTCCGGCGGCGGACGCGACGCCTCGCCCGATCGTCGCCGTCCGCTTCGAGCATGCACCCGCCGCGCTCGCCGTGGACGGGGCGCCTGCGACCGCGTGGAGCCCGCGGCGAAGCGATCGCGAGCCCGCGCTGACGCTCGACTTCGGACGCCGACCGCGAGTTCGGCGGCATCGAGCTCGACTGGGCGCCGGGCCGGCACGCGCCAGGACTACGTGGTCGAACTCTCGGACGACGGCAAGGTGTGGCCGCGAGGCGCACGGTGCGTGGCGCGAACGGCTGGCGAGGACTTACCTGTTCGAGCCGGACGCCGAGGCGCGCTTCGTGCGGCTGCGTGCCGCTGCGCGTGCGGGGAGGCGAAGGCGTCGCGCTCGCCTCGATCGTGCAGCCGCTCGAGTGGTCGGCGACGCGCGACCGCTTCCTCGCCGCCGTCGCGGCACGCGCGCCGCGCGGGTCGTACCCGCGGGCGATGCTCGGCGAGATGATCTACTGGACGATCGTCGGCGTGGACGGCGATTCCAACGACGGACTCGTCGACGAGTACGGCCGGATCGAGACGGGCATGGGCCGGTTTTCGGTGGAGCCGTTCCTGCGCGATCGCGGCCGGCTCGTGACCTGGAACGACGTGGCGGTGACCCAGTCGCTGCGCGGTGGCAGCTGCCCAATGCCGAGCGGAGTGGACCGCGGACGAGCTGCGCCTGACCATGACGGCGTTCGGGATCGGTGCACGCGACACGCCGCCGTGCCGTGCGCGCGATACCGGCTGCGCAACCGCGGCCCCGAGGCGCGGCGGGACACGCTCTACCTCGCCCTGCGTCCCTACCAGGTCAATCCGCCGACGCAGTTCCTCAACACCGCCGGAGGCTATGCGCCGATCCGCGAGCTCTCGTGGAACGACCGCGGTGGTCGTGAACGGCGACCAGGGCGTGACGAGTCTCACGCCGCCCTCGGACTTCGGCGCGGTCGCCTTCGCGCAGGGCGACATCACGGACTTCCTTCGCGCGGGGACGCTGCCGCGCCCGGCGCGCATGACGGACTCCGAAGGCCTCGCCTCGGGCGCGCTCGCCTACGTGCTCGACGTGCCCGCGGGCGGAACCGCCGAAGTCGTCGCGCTGTTCCCGCTGCACGATCCGCCGCGCGAACCGGGCTTGCCGGGCGACTCCGCGACGGGCGGCGTACGCCGGACGAAATGCAGCGCGCCGCAAGACGCCGGTGGCGGACCGGCAGGACCGCGTCGACGATCCAGTTGCCGGACACGGACGCGGTGCACGCGCTCAAGGCCCAGCTGGCGTAGGTGCTCGTCAACCGTGACGGCCCTGCGATCCAGCACGGCACGCGCTCCTACGCCCGCTCGTGGATCCGCGACGGCTCGCTCACGTCGAGCGCGCTGCTGCGGCTCGGCGAGACCGGCGCCGTGCGCGACTTCCTGCGCTGGTTCGCGCCGAACCAGTACGCGAACGGCAAGGTGCCGTGCTGCGTGGACCATCGCGGCGCCGATCCGGTGCCCGAGCACGACAGCCACGGCGAGCTCATCTACCTGATCACCGAGTTCTACCGCTACACGGGCGACCGCGCGTTCGCCGACTCGCTCTGGCCGCACGTCGTCGCCGCGGCCTAGCCTCGACGCTGCGTTCGCAGCGGCGCACGCCGGCGTGGCGCACGGAAGGTGGCGGAGTTCTACCGGGCTGCTCCCGCCGTCGATCAGCCACGAGGGCTACTCGGCGAAGCCGATGCACTCGTACTGGGACGACTTCTGGGCGCTGCGCGGCTACAAGGATGCGGCGTTCCTCGCCGAGGCGCTTGCTCGGCAAGCCCGAGCGCGCCGCGCTCGAGCGTTCGCGCGACGAGTTCACGCACGACCTCGTCGCGTCGTTGAACGCGACGATGCGCGACAAGGGCATCGACTACCTGCCGGGCTGCGCGGACCTCGGCGATTTCGATCCGACGAGCACGTCGATCGGGCTCACGCCCGGCGACGCGGCCGGCATCCTGCCGAAGGGCGCGCTCGAGCGCACGTACGAGAAGTACTGGGAGTTCTTCACCGCGCGCCGCGACGGACGCGAGCCGTGGGACGTGTACACGCCCTACGAGTGGCGCAACGTCGGCGCGATGGTGCGGCTCGGCTGGCGCGACCGTGCGCAGGAATCCCTGCAGTGGTTCCTCGGCAACCGCCGCCCGCTGGGCTTCCAGCACTGGGCGGAGGTCGTCGGGCGCGACGTGCGCGAGCCGCGTTTCATCGGCGACATGCCGCACACGTGGTGCGGCACCGACTACGTGCGCTCCGTGCTCGACATGCTCGCGTACGAGCGCGAGGCGGACTCGTCGCTCGTGATCGGCGCGGGCGTCAGCGAGGCGTGGCTCGACGGCGGCGTCGTCGTGCGCGGGCTGCACACGCGCTGGGGCACGGCGAGCTTCACGCTGCGGCGGCAGAAGGGGCCGGGCGGCGCGCCGCGCATGTTCGCGACGATCGAGTCGAACGACATGCGCGTGCCGCGCGGCGGTGTCGTGCTCGACCTGCCGGCGGCCTGGGCGAAGTCGTTGATGGTGGACGGCGAGCGCCGCGCGCCGTCGGCCGACGGCACCGTGGTGCTGCACTCGCTGCCGGCGGACGTGTCGTGGTGGCCGGAGCCGCCGCCCGCGAAGGCGGCGAAGCCGGCGAAGTCCGCGAAGCCGAAGCGCCGCTGACGCGCGCCGCAGTACGAAGACGCCCCGCGCGAGAGACGATCGTGCGGGGCGTCTTCGTCTTCACCGCGGCCGTGACCGCGGCCGCCGTCAGGCCAGCGCGGCGCCGTTCGTGCGGATCACTTCACGGTAGAACTTGCCGCTCTCCTTGATCGTGCGGACCTGCGTGTCGAAGTCCACGTGCACGAGCCCGAAGCGCTGCGAGAAGCCGGCCGACCACTCGAGGTTGTCCATGAGCGACCACGCGTAGTAGCCGCGCAGGTCCACGCCGCGCTCGATCGCCGTGATGCAGGCGCGCAGGTTCTCGCGATAGCAGCGCACGCGCAGCGGATCGTCGACACGGCCGTCCGTCGCCGTCGGCGGGTCGGCGAACGCGCCGCCGTTCTCGGTCACGTAGAGCGGCAGGTCGCCGTAGCGCTCCTTCACCCAGCACAGCGTGCGCGTCAGTCCTTCCGGGTAGAACTCCCAGCCGGTCGTCATGCGGAGCGCGCCTTCGGGCAACGTGCGCGCGTCGCACACGGGAACGTGCGCCGGATCGTGCTTCGTGAGCGCGCGCGTGTAGTAGTTGATGCCGAGGAAGTCGAGCTTCCCGGAGACGCGCGCGAGTTCGGCGGACGTCCAGTCGCGCCAGCCCTCGCCGTAGATCTCGGGCAGCCCCTCGGGAATGCGGCCGAGCAGGAGCGGGTCGCAGTACTGCTCGTTGAAATAGGTGTGCGCGCGCCGTCGCGGTCACGTCTTCCTCGGAATCGGTCGCGGCGTCCTTGGGCTCGAGGTTCACGACGATGCCGATCGACTGCTTCGCGCCGCTCGCGCGATAGCGTTCGAGCGCCGCGCCGTGCGCGAGCAGCAGGTGGCGCGCCGCCGTCGCGGCCTTCGCGACCCCGCGCTGCCCCGGCGCATGCACACCGTGCAGGTAGCCGCCATCCACCGCGACCCAGGGCTCGTTGAGCGTCGCCCACATGGGCACGCGATCGCCGAACGCGTCGAACGCCACCTGCGCGTACTCCGCGAACCACTCGGGCGAATCACCGTGCAGCCAGCCGCCCACCTCGTCGAGCGCCAGCGGAAGGTCCCAGTGGTAGAGCGTGACGTTCGGGCGGATGCCGCGCTCGAGCAGTCCGTCGACGAGCCGGCGATAGAAGTCGAGACCCTTCTCGTTCACCCGGCCGCGGCCTTCGGGAAGGATGCGGCCCCACGACAGGCTGAAGCGGTAGGACCGCAGGCCGAGCTCGCTCATGAGGTCGAGATCGGACTCCCAGCGGCGATAGTGATCGCACGCGACGTCGCCCGTGTGGCCGAGTTCGGTCGCGCCGGGCGTGTGCGTGAAGCGGTGCCAGATGCTCGCGCCCGCGCCGTCGGCGAGAGGGGAGCCTTCGATCTGATAGGCGGACGTCGCGGCGCCCCAGATGAAGTCATCGGGAAACGTTTTCATCTCGACTGGTTTCCTCTTGCCGTGAGTGGTGTGGGTTCGAGTCGCGGCAGGATAGAGAGCGAGCCTCGGCCCGTCCACCCCGGCGCCACTCCCGGGCCGGGCAGAGCGAGTGACAAGACGTTTCATGGCATGCCGTTGCGGTGGAATCGGCGGTCGCGAGCCGGGGCCGCCAGGGAGACTTTCGGCGCATCGGGGACCGGGTCCAAAAGACCATCTTTACAAAGACGCAATCCGCATGTAATCGTTTTCATCGTTCGCGGTGCGCACGCCCCTCTGCGGCGCGCCCGTGCCTCACGCCGAGCACAGCATTCGTCCCCCAAACGCATCGGAGTCGGCCGTGGCAACCATTCGTGACGTGGCGCGTGAAGCGGGAGTCTCGATCGCGACAGTCTCGCGTGTCTTCAACCAGACGGCGCTGGTGAGCGAAGTGACCGCGACGCACGTGCGCGGCATCGCCGCTCGGCTCGACTACTGGCCGAACAGCGCCGCGCGCAGCCTCATCACGCACCGCACGCACGCGATCGGCGTGCTGCTGCCCGACCTCTACGGCGAGTTCTTCTCCGAAGTCATCCGCGGTATCGACCTCGCGGCGCGCGCGGAGAAGTACCAGGTGCTCGTCTCGAGCTTCCACGCCAGCGCCGAGACCATCGTGAGCGCGATCCGCGCGCTGCGCGGACGCATCGACGGCCTCATCGTGATGGTGCCCGACGCCGACGCGCACACCGCGATCCAGGAGTTCGCGACGCGCTTCCCCGTCGTGCTCCTCAATCCCGGCGCGACGGCGCCCGAGTGCGGCGCGCTCTCGATCGCGAACTACGACGGCGCCTACGCCGCGGTCACGCACCTCGCCGCGCTCGGCCACAAGCGCATCGGCCTGCTTCGCGGCCCGGTCGGCAACCTCGACGCGGACGAGCGCGCGCGCGGCTGGCGCGACGCCCTCAAGGACGCCGGTCTCGAGTGGCAGCCGTCGCTCGAAGTGGCGGGCGACTTCAGCGAATCGGCCGGCTTCGCCGCCGCCGCCGAGTTCGTGCACATGCGCCCGCGCCCGAGCGCGGTCTTCTGCGCCAACGACTACATGGCGATCGGCCTGCTGAGCGCGCTGCGCGACGCCGAAGTGCGCGTTCCGCAGGACATGGCCATCGTCGGATTCGACGACATCGCGATCGCGCGCTACCTCACGCCCGCGCTCACGACCGTTCACGTGGACGCCTGCTCGCTCGGCGAGCGTGCGCTGCGCCAGCTGCTGCCGTTCGCGCGCTCGCGCCGCCCCGCCGACGGGCAGCGCGAGCAGCTCGCGGCCTCTCTCGTCGTCCGGCAGTCGTGCGGCGCTCCGCAGCCGTCGGCGGCCGAGCCGCAGGGTGGACGCGCGCGCCGTCGCGGGCACGGCACGTCATCGCATCATCGGGAAGAACGTCTCACCGCGAACGGCGATGGGGCGACCGCCTGAACCGCGAGCACACGAGTGCGAGGGAGGGGCCCATCGCCATAGACATGCGACCACGATCCACGAGCGCCGAGTGGGCGCTTTCGACGCAGTAGGAAAACGTTTCCAGTACGAGTGTCCTTCTTCATCTGCATCGGTTGCACCGAGTCGTTTCTCCACGGAGGAGGTTCCCATCATGAAAAAGGCAGGATTGGTGACCGCCCTGATGACGGGTGCGTTGCTCTGCGCTGCGCTGCCCGCCTGGGCGCAGTTCCAGCGCTACGACTACATCTGGGCGCGTTCCACTTCGGGTGCGGCGCTGACGCTGGACGGTCAGCTCAGCGAGCCCCAGTGGGCGCAGGCGGAATCGCTCATCATCACCACTCGTCAGGACGGGCCGATTCCCGGCTCGGGCTGGAAGGACGAGGGTGGCTTTGTTTCGTCCGACCCGAACCGAGGAGTCTTCCGCTTCCTCGTGGTCGACAACCAGCTGTGGATCGGCGTCACCGTGCGTGACAGCTCGATCGGCGGCTCGGCGCTCTTCAATCGCTTCGACGGCCTCCTCATGGGCCTCAAGGGCCACGACGATGCCGGCCGTCCCTCGGGTCCGCGCGAGCACTTCATCTCGTGGTGGTGGCCGCCCGAGAGCGGCGACCTGAATCCGCTCGCGGTCGACAAGCCGATGAGCATGGTCGGTCACTGGCGCACCTGGCCTCCGGGAACGCCCCCGACGGTCGATCAGGTGCAGGCGTGGGACGCGCGCTACGTCGTGAACGGCAAGGTGAACTCGGACACGACCTCGGACGTCGGCTACACGGTCGAGATGCGCTTCGACCTCGGCATGAACGGCTACGACGTGACGGATGCCGACGGCGACGCGGTGGAGTGGAACTGCTCGCTGTACGACATGGACAACTTCTGGCCGATCACGAACTTCTTCCGGTTCTCGGTCTGCCGTACGTGGGTGCAGGGTCCGTGGGGCAACGCGGCCTGGTTCCACAACCTCCACATCCTCGCGCGTCCGACCGTGACGACCGCGTCGGGCACGCTGCCGACCTACGCGCCCGACCTGGAGATTCCGCAGGCGAGCTCGCAGCCGGCTCCGTCGATCGACGGCCTGCTGAACGAGTCGGTGTGGGCGAGCGCTCCGAGCGTCCGGCTCACGTTCGACGACGCCGCGCAGCTCGACGCCTATCCCGGCGTCGGCCCGTATCGCTCGGGCCAGTACCAGGCTCCGGTGAACGGCAACGGTGGCACCGCGTTCATCGCCGATCCCGGCGACGCGATCGTGAAGTACTTCTTCAAGGGTGACTCGCTGTTCCTCGGCTTCGACGTGAACGACCAGGCCGTGCAGACGCACTCCCTGAGCGATCGCTGGGACGGCTTCGTCGTCGCGCTGAACGACCGCGTCACCCGCGGTGACGACCGCAACCTGAAGGGCCACAAGATGACGTTCTACGTCGGCGCCGGTGGCACGACCCGCACGGCCGACGAGCTCACTTACCTGCGCGACACGCTCGGCGCGGTGCGCTGCAACATCGCACTCAAGCCGGGCACGACCGTGGACACGCTCGGTGTCGACACCGACGCCGGCTACACGGCCGAGATGGCGATCAACCTGCGCCAGTTCGGCTATCCCGCCGGTCTGGGCGACCACACGCTGTATTTCTCGCTCGATCTCCTCGACGGCGATTCGTACTCGCCGGTCACGGACAGCTACGGCACGCGCCGCTGGTTCTTCCGTGAGTGGGAAAACAACGACGGCGCCTGCGTCGCGTTCATGAACCCGAGCTACACGCTCGCGGGCGTGGACGACGGTGACCAGCCGACGCCGAGCCGCTTCGCGCTGCTCGGAAGCTTCCCGAACCCGATCAAGCAGGGCACGGTCGTGCGCTACACGCTGCCCGAAGCCTCGGTCGTGGATCTCGAAGTGTTCGACCTGCAGGGTCGTACGGTCGCGTCCCGCTCGGCCGGCTTCCAGGCCGCGGGCCTGCGTGAGATCCGTCTGCCGCAGTTCGCTCCGGCGGCCGGCGTGTACCTGTATCGCGTGAACATCCGCAACACCGCGGGCGTCAAGACCGCGTCGTTGTCGGGCAAGATGATGGTGCTGGACTAGACACTCGTCACCGGCGCCCTTGCGGGGCGGGCTTCACGCCCGCCCCGCTCGGTCTGCCGGCCGTCGCACCAGGAGAGGGGCAGACCGTCATGGATCGCGGGAGCATCGGGCGCGCATTCGCGCGGGCAGTCACGGGAGCGGCACTGCTGACCGCGCTGTGGGCCGGCGTGGCCGGCGCGGGAACCACGGGAAAGCTGACCGGAAAGGTCACCGGCCAGCGCAAGGAGCCGCTGCCGGGCGTGACCGTTCGCGTCGTCGGCATGCCGCTCGGCGGCATCACGGACGAAACCGGCCGCTTCATGATCCTCAACATTCCGTCGGGCAAGATCGAAGTGAAGGCGGGCCTCATCGGCTACGGACCCGTGGCCGTGCAGAACGTCGACATCACCGCGGACAACACGACGCGGCTCGACATCGAGATGAAGGAATCCGCGGTGCAGATGCAGGAGACCATCGTGAGCGCGCGTCGCCCCGTGGTCGAAGTGCACCGCACGAGCAACATCGCGACCGTGAACCGCGAGCAGCTGCAGGCGCTCCCGGTGCAGGAGCTGCAGGACATCGTGAACCTGCAGGCCGGCGTCGTGGACGGCCACTTCCGCGGCGGCCGCACCGGTGAAGTGCAGTACCAGGTCGACGGCGTGAGCGTGAACAACGCCTACAACAACTCGTCGACGCTGAAGCTCGACCGTTCGCTGCTCGAGGAAGTGCAGGTCATCAGCGGCACGTTCGACGCGGAATACGGTCAGGCGATGAGCGGCGTCGTGAACGCCGTCCTCAAGCGCGGCACCGAGCAGTTCCACTGGGACGCCGAAGTGTTCAGCGGCGGGCCGTTCTACCCGGGCACCACGGATCGCATCATCGACTTCAAGTCGCGACCGGCCTCCCAGCAGAACTACCAGGTGACGATGCACGGCCCGACGAAGCTGCCGAAGACCACCTACCTGCTCAGCGCGCGTCACTACCGCAGCGAGGACTGGGTGTGGGGGCAGCGCCGGTTCAATCCGTACGACTCGTCCGACGTGAACAACCTCCGGTTCCATCCGACGGGAGACGGCGCGACCGTGCCGCTGGGCTACACGCGTGAGTGGTCGGGCATCACCAAGCTCACGAATCGTTCGCTCGGGAACATCGAAGCGAGCTACCAGGCCATCCTCAACGTGACCGACGGCCGTGCGCTCAAGTGGTCGTACCGCCTCAATCCCGAGGGCGCGAGCAAGCAGCGCACGATCTCGCTCGTGCAGGGTATGGACGTGACGCACACGCTGTCCACGACGCGCTTCTACACGCTCAGCGCGCGGCAGAATTACTTCAACTATCGCGACTTCCTCTTCGAAAGCGTGTGGGATCCGCGCTACGACCAGTACGGTCCCGTGGTCGGCGCGGCCGAGTACGAGAACGGCGCGCTGGTGCAGGGCGCCGACTTCACGCGCTTCCGCCAGAAGACGAACGGCGCCGTGCTGAAGGGCTCGTTCGTGGACCAGCTGAGCAAGGAGCGGTCGCTCAAGGTCGGCGCCGAGTTCCAGGCGCCGCACGTGTCGTTCGGCGTCCCCGGCTACCTGCGCTTCGGCGCGGACACGCTGAACGGCGGCGGCAACTCGCTCGGCCGCGTGACGACCTATTCGCCCGAGTTCCCCGGCGTGAAGGAATACCGCCCGTTCATCGGCGCGGCGTTCGCGCAGGAAGAACTCGAGTGGAACGACCTCACCGTCCGCGCGGGCGCGCGTTTCGAGTTCTTCGACTCGCGTTCCTACCTGCCGAGCGATCTCTCGAATCCCGCGAACTCGATCAGCGGCGTGCCGCAGTCCCACCCGGTGCGCACGACGCGCAAGTACTCGCTCGCCCCGCGCGTCGGCGTGTCGTACCCGATCAGCAAGAACGCGGCGCTGTTCTTCGCCTACGGCCACTTCTACCAGTTCCCGGGACTCGGCCAGATCTTCGAGCACGCGGACTACGACGAGCTCAAGGACCTGCAGGCGGAAGAGTCGTCCCCGACGATGGGCAATCCCGACATCAAGCCCGAGCGCACCGTGCAGTACCAGTTCGGCTACAAGCACGCGCTCAACGAGTTCACCGGCGTGGACGTCACGGCGTTCTACAAGGACGTGCGCGACCTGCTCGGTGTCGAGTTCATCGACACCTACAACGGCGCGCAGTACTCGCGCCTGACGAACGTCGACTTCGGCAGCGTGATCGGGTTCACGGTCTCGATCAACAAGCGCGCGAAGGGCGCCTTCAGCTCGACGCTCGACTACACGTGGCAGTCGGCGCAGGGCAACTCGAGCGATCCGCGCGAGACCGCGTCGCGCGCCGCCGGCGGCGAGGATCCGCGTCCGCGCTCGGTGCCGTTCAACTGGGACCAGCGGCACACGCTCAACCTCACGCTCACGATGGCGCGTCCTCAGGTCTACAACGTGAGCACCGCGATCAAGATCGCGAGCGGCCAGCCGTACACGCCGCAGATCGAGAACGGGTTCGGCGGTGGTCTCGAATCGAACTCCGGCCGCAAGCCCGCCGGCGTCGTCGTGGACGTGCGGGCGTCGCGCGAGGTGAAGCTGTTCGGCCTCGGCTGTTCGGTCTTCGGCCGCATCTTCAATCTCGCCGACACGCGTTCGTTCAATGGTTTTGTCTTCGCGAACTCGGGCAGCCCGTACTACTCGCGCTTCCCGGTCACGGACGCCGCCACCCTGGCCGATCCGACGCGCTTCTACGGACCGCGCCGCGTCGAACTCGGCCTCACGCTGAACGTGTCGAACTGATGCGCACGAACACTCGTCACGAGGGAAGTGACATGACCATTCGAAAGATCATCGCCGCCGTTCTCGCCGCGCTCGTCTGCGTGTGCGTGGCCGCCGCGGCGTACGCGGCGGGCGAGCTGGAGCCGCTCGTGCCGCAGGAACTGCGCGGACGCATCGATGCGGAACGCCAGGGCCTCCACGACGCGAACAACATCCGCACGATCTTCCACAACTGGGGCATGGTCGGCGGCTATCCGTCCGATCCGATCAACGTGGACCTGTCCGTGTTCCACTCGGCCGAAGCGCCGAAGGGCTCGGGCATGAACTACTCGGACGGCATCACGCCGTTCGTGCTCGCGAAGATCCGCCAGACCGACGGCAACGACTCGTACATCATGGAGACGGGCTACCGCGAGCGGCAGTGCAACGATCCGCTCAACCGCACCATGCGCTTCGAGCCGCGCCCGGGCTTCTTCCAGCCCGACCCGACGATCAACAAGGCGCGCTCGCCCGCGATCAGCCACGACCCGCGCACCTGGCCGGACACGTGGCCCGACAAGGCGGACGATCCCGACGACGCCGGCTGGGCCGGCTCCTGGAACGGCTACTTCGGCAAGCGCCCGGCGGCCGACCAGGAAAGCTACACGGTGATGGACGACGACTTCTACAGCACGTGGCGGTTCACGCCGGACTCGCGCGACCTCACGCGCCGCGGTCTCGGCCTGCGCGTCGAGACGCGCGGATTCCAGTGGGCCAATCCGCAGGCCGGCAACGTCATCTTCTGGCACTACGACATCACGAACGAAGGCACGACCGACTACGACGACAACGTGATCTTCGGCATCTACATGGACTCCGGCGTCGGCGGCTCGGCCATCTCGTGCGACGGCCTCGCGGAGTCGGACGACGACAACGCGTTCTTCGACAAGTCGTTCGGCATGAACCTCGTGTACACGTGGGACACGTACGGTCACGGCAAGAGCCTCGACGGCTCGTGCGCGCGCACCGGCTACATGGGCTACGCGTACCTCGAGACGCCGGGCAACGCGATCGACGCGGTGGACAACGACGACGACGGCATGCTCAACGAGGTTCGCGACGGCGGCGTCGGCGTGCTGATCGAAGGCCAGGACGCGATCCGCGCGTGGGTCGAGTCGCACTACGACACGACCAAGTGGTTCAAGGCGTTCGGCCGCTACGAGAAGCACTCGGCGTACCGCCTCGCGCGCTGGTACACCGGCGACGAGGACATGGACTGGAACGCCGAGCTGGACGACGTCGGCGCGGACGGCGTGCCCGAGACGCAGGACACCGGCGAACTCGACGGCATGCCGACGGCCGGCGAGCCGAACTTCGACAAGACGGACGTGAGCGAGTCGGACCAGATCGGGCTCACCGGCTTCAAGATGAACTTGATCACGGCGACGACCGACCATCAGGAGTTCCTGCACAACGTCCTCTTCTGCGACTTCGACGGCAAGAACTGGCCGCTCATCCTGTACGACACCTTCACGAACCCCGTCACGCAGGCGCGCTTCGATTCGACGCTCGCCTCGAACTTCAACATCGGGTTCCTGTTCGCGTCCGGGCCGTTCACGCTCAAGGCCGGCCAGCGCGAGCGCTTCAGCCTCGCGCTCGCCTACGGCAGCACGCTGAACGAGCTGCGTGCGGCCGTGCAGACGGTGCAGCAGATCTACGACGCGAACTACCAGTTCGCCGTGCCCCCGACGCGTCCGACGGTTACCGGCGAAGCCGGTGACGGCTACGTGCGGCTCTCGTGGGACGACGTCGCCGAGCGCTCGATCGATCCGGTGAACCACGACTTCGACTTCGAGGGCTACCGTATCTACCGCTCGACCGATCCCGACTTCCGCGACGTGCAGAAGGTCTACAACGGCCAGGGCACGCAGCCGGTCGGCAACGGCCAGCCGACGTACCAGATGGACCTCGACAACGCGTACGCCGGCTACTCGCGCATGGCCGTGAGCGGCGTGCAGTACTGGCTCGGCGAGAACAACGGCATCCGTCACACGTGGACGGACACGACCGCCGTGAACGGCATGCAGTACTACTACGCGGTCTGCGCGTACGACCACGGCTTCGACACCGGCGCGGACTCGACGTCGTTCTATCCGTCCGAGAACTCGATCCCCGTCTCGCGCACCGCGCGCGGCGGCCTGATCCTGCCGAGCAACGTCGTCGCCGTGCGCCCGAACCCGCGCGTCGGCGGCTGGACGGCGGCGACCGTCACGCCGGCCACGCACGCGACCGGCCGCGGTCTCGGCAACGTCGGCATGGAAGTCGTGAACTCCGACGTCGTGCCCGACGGCCACCTCATGACGCTCACGTTCACGACCGACTCGCCGGACAGCATCCGCGCGATGCGCTACGTGTTCCGCGACAGCACGGAGCACGTGACGTTCTTCAAGACGGGCGCCGACTTCGACTCGGCCGGCATCGGACCGATCGGCGCGGGCCTGCTGCCGTACGTCCGCAAGTCCACGAAGGACGTCGTCGTGCGCACGGACAGCACGGGCTGGACGGCCTCGTCCACGACCAACGCGCGCTTCCTCGTGAACGACCTGTTCACGCCGACGCTCTCGCCGAACCTGCGGCGCGTCGGGTATCCGGACGACATCTCGATCGTCTTCGACAACGTCGTCCGCGACACCGGCGTGACCGGCATCTCGGGCAGCGACCGCGCGAACCCCGCGAAGTTCTACGTCGTCGCGCACACGCCGACGGGGGACCAGCGGCTCAAGTTCCGGTTCCGTGACGCGGGCCGCGACGGCACGATCAACGCCGCCGCCGACTACATCGAGATCGAGACGAAGGCGCCGTGGGCCCCGAACACCTACCAGCCCACGTGGCGCATCACCCTCGATCCCACCGCCGTCGTCTCGCCGGACACGCTCGCACGCCCGAACCTCGGCGACGTGTGGGACCTCCGGCTCTCGACGACGCTCGGCGTCGCGGACACGTTCACGTTCGTGACGGGCGCGCAGGGCGTGAATCGCGCCGGCGCGCAGGCCGCGTGGAACCAGAAGCCGTACGTGGTCCCGAACCCGTACGTCGCCGCGGCGAGCTTCGAGCCGCAGCGCTTCAACGTGTCCGGCCGCGGTGACCGCCGCATGGAGTTCCGCGCGATCCCGCAGGGCGCGGTGATCCGCATCTACACCGTGCACGGCGATCTCGTGCAGACGCTGCGGCAGGACGGGTCCGTGAACGGCTTCGTGCCGTGGGACCTGCGCACGAAGGACAACCTCGACGTCGCGCCGGGCCTCTACGTGTTCCACGTGGACGCTCCGTCGCTCGGCACGTACATCGGCAAGTTCGCCATCATCAAGTGAGAAAGGAGAACGCCATGCACCGCTTCGCACGCCTCACGCTTCCGGCCGTCGCGCTTCTCCTGACGTGCGCGGGATTCGCGTCCGCGCAGACGAACACGGGCACGACGATCGGTTCGTTCACGCTCGTCGAGCCGAGCGCGCGCATCGCCGCCATGGGCAACGCCGGCGTCTCGATGATCGAAGGACTCGGCTCCGCGTACTACAACCCCGCATCGATCGGCGCGGTGAAGTCCGCGCAGGTCGTGTTCTCGCACAACGCGTGGATCGCGGACATCCGTCACGACTACGTCGCCACCGCCATCCCGATGGGCGGGTGGGGGACGGCGCTCGTCAGCGCGACGAGCCTCAACTCCGGCGACCTCGAGGTGCGCACGGTCGAGCAGCCGCTCGGCACGGGCGAACTCTTCCAGGTCTCCGACGTCGCGATCGCCGTCGGCTACGGCCGGCAGATCTCGCAGCGCTTCTCGGCGGGAATCCAGGTCAACTACGTGCAGGAGACGATCTGGCACACCTCGGCGAACGCGGTGACGATGAGCATCGGCACGCTCTACCGCGTCTCCGAAAACGGGCTGCGCATCGGCTCGAGCCTCTCGAACTTCGGCACGCGGGCGGCGTTCGACGGCCGCGACCTGCGCTTCACGTACGACAACGACCCGAACCAGAACGGCGACAACAGCAGCCTGCCGGGCATCCGCTACACGGACGCCTTCTCGGTGCCGGTGCTGTTCCGGGTCGGATTGGGTCTTCCTTACCAGGTCGGGCACGACGGCCGGCTGCTGTTCGTGGCCGACGCGTTCCACCCCAACGACAACTCCGAAAGCGTCAACGTGGGCGCGGAGTACGCGATGCGCGAGGTCGTGGCGGTGCGCGCGGGGTACCAGGGGATCTTCCTGCAGGACTCCGAAGTCGGACTCACCCTCGGCGCGGGCGTGAACGGCCGGTTCGAGGGCTACCGCTACCGGTGCGACTACGGCTGGACCGATCAGGGCCGGCTGGGCAGCGCCCATCGACTCACGGTGGGAATCGGCTTCTAAACGTGGTTAAAATTGGGCGGGCCCCCGCCGTGTGCGGGGTGCCGCCCGTGGAAATCCCCGGCGTCCGGCGCCGGAGCCTCACGGAGAAACGCTCCGCGGGGTCGCTGGAGATTCGAGCCGCAGGTGCATCCGATACGACTTCCCGCTCCGCTTCCACGGGCGCGGGCTCGAAAGGCAGAACGATGAAGCGCCTCATCCCCACGCTGTTCGCCGTTCTCGCGCTGACCTTCGGCGCGACGAGCGCGTTCGCGCAGTCGCGCGACGTCGTGCTCGACTCCCTGCAGTACACGGGCTTCCGCTACTTCTGGGACGAGGCGAATCCCTCGAACGGTCTCGTGAAGGACCGCAGCACTCCGAACTCGGTGTGCAGCATCGCGTCCACGGGCTTCGGGTTGAGCGCGATCTGCGTGGCGGCGGATCACGGCTGGATCACGCGCGCGCAGGCGCGCCAGCGCGTGCTCACCACGCTGAACACGTTCTGGACCAAGCCCCAGGGCCCGGGGACGACCGGCGTGATCGGCTACAAGGGTCTCTACTACCACTGGCTCGACATGAACACGGGCCTGCGACGCGCCGACTGGAACTCCGAGCTGAGCACGATCGACACGGCGCTGCTCTTCGCCGGCATCCTGCACGCACGCGAGTACTTCTCGCAGAACGAGACGAGCGAGAACCAGATCCGCGCGCTCTCCGACTCGATCACGTGGCGCGCCGACTGGACGTTCGTGCGCCACGCGAGCGGCGGCATCTACATGGGCTGGAACCCGAGCACGGGCTTCAGCGGGTTCGGCCGCTGGATCGGCTACAACGAGGCGATGATCATGTACATCCTCGCCATCGGTTCGCCGCGTCACCCGATCCCGGGCTCG
Organism: Candidatus Eiseniibacteriota bacterium; assembly: GCA_016710095.1. Taxonomy (GTDB): domain Bacteria; phylum Eisenbacteria; class RBG-16-71-46; order RBG-16-71-46; family RBG-16-71-46; genus CAIXRL01. The sequence goes on from JADJLL010000009.1 coordinate 77,451, forward strand.
GACTGGAACGTGTGGACCAGCGGCTATTCGTGGCAGAACTTCTACGCGAACGTCGGCCCGTACGTGACGTTCGGCCCGCTGTTCGGGCACCAGTACTCGCACTGCTGGATCGACTTCCGCCAGCAGAACGACGCGTACATGCGGAACAAGGGCATCACCTACTTCGAGAACTCGCGCCGCGCCACGCTCGCGCAGATCTCCTACGCCCGTTTCAACGGCGTGCTCAACCAGTACTTCCCGACGAACCCCGCCTACCAGCTCGGTGAGAGCGACAGCCTCTGGGGCTTCACCGCGAGCGACGACCCGGCCGGCTACGCCGCGCACGGCGCGCCGAACTGGAGCCCGGAGAACGGCACCATCACGCCGACGGCGCCGATCAGCTCGTTGCCGTTCTGCGCCGACTCCGTGTGGCCTTGCATCCGCAATCTCTACCGCAGCTACAAGGTGTATCCGCTGTGGGGCAAGTACGGCTTCACGGACGCGTTCAACCCGGTGAAGAGCCCGTGGGTCGGTCTCGACGTGCTCGGCATCGACCAGGGCCCGATCGTGATGATGATCGAGAACTACCGGAACAACATGATCTGGGCGCGCTTCATGAAGAACGCCGACGTGCAGCGCGGGCTCTCGCTCGCCGGCTTCCTTCCGGTGGCGACCGGCGTGCAGGAAAGCCCGCCGCGCCCGCAGGCGGCCGCCTTCTTCGGCGCGTCGCCCAATCCGTTCCGCGGCGGCACGACGCTGCGCTACCGCCTGAACACCGCTTCGCACGTGCGCCTCAGGATGTTCGACGCGCAGGGCCGGCAGGTCGCCTCGGTCGTCGACGACGACCGCGCCGCCGGCGAGCACACGATCTCCATGGACGCTTCGCACCTCGCGCCCGGCCTCTATCTCTACCGTCTCGAGACGCAGGGCGGCAGCTACAGCGCCCGCGCCGTCCTTCTCAAGTGACCGTCCGGCGCGAGCGCGCCGGCGAAATCGGAGCACGATGAGCACCACGAGTCCCAACATGGCCGCACTCACGACGCCGGAACGGCTCGCTTCACCCACTCCGGGCGGCCGCTGGCTGTCGAACGGCAACTACTCCGTCCTCGTCACCCGCGCGGGCACGGGCTGGTCGCGCGCGTCGGGCTACGCGCTGACGCGCTGGACCGCCGACCGCATCGAGGACCGCACGGGCTTCTTCGTGTTCGTCCGCGACACCGCGACGGGTTCGTTCTTCTCCGTCACCGAGGAACCCGCGGGCGCCGCGGCGGAATCGCGCGTCTTCTCGAGCGCGCCCGGGCGCGTGCGTTTCGTGCGGCAGGGGCAGGGGCTCGAGTCGCGTCTCGACGTGTGCGTGCTCGCGGACCGCGACGCCGAACTGCGCCGTCTCACGATCACGAACACCGGCGCGTCCCCGCGCACGCTCGACGTGACCTCGTGGGCCGACGTCGTCCTCAACCAGCCCGCGGCCGACGCGTCGCATCCCGCGTTCTCGAAGCTCTTCGTGCAGACGGAGTGGGACGCGGCCGACGCCACGCTGCTCGCACGCCGCCGTCCGCGCGCGAACCAGGAACACCATCCGTGGCTCGCGCACGCGCTCGTCGAAGCCGGTCCGGTCTCGTGGGAGAGCGATCGCGTCCGCTTCATGGGGCGCGAAGGTTCGCCCGCCGCGCCGCGCGCCATGCGCCGGCCGGGGTCGCTCGGGCTTTCCGCCGGCAACGTGCTCGATCCCGTCGTGAGCCTGCGCCGCGAGTGCGCGCTCGCGCCCGGTGCGAGCGTCACGTGCACGTTCGTGCTCGCGCTCGCGCCGGAGCGCGAACGCGCGCTCGACGTCGTCCGCGAACTGCGCCGCGAAGGCGCCGTGGACGCGGCGTTCGCGAACGCCGCGGCGCACGAAGTCGAGCGTCGCGCCCGCCATCTGGTCGGCGCCGAGGCGGCCGAAGGGCTGCAGGCGATCGCCGCCGCGATGGCGTACGGCTACTCCGGCCTCCGCGCCGGCCGCGCGCAGCAGGCGCGGCAGGTCGCGCGCCCGGGGCTGCACGAGCGGCTCGGACTGCGCGCTTCCGTGTCGCAGGTGCTCGCGTGGTGCGAGAACAGCACGGCCACCGCGCGCCTGCGCGAACTCGAGCGCGCGTGCGGCTACTGGAACGAGCTCGGTTTCGCGTGCGAGCCCGTGGGCCTGCTCGCTCCGAACGCGGTGCTCGCGGCAGGCTCGACCGCGCGCACGCTCGAAGCTTCGGATCTCGGCCGCGAGGACACCGACGCGCTCGCGTCGCTCGCCGCCGCGGTGTTCGTCGCGCCGCTGCTGGACGTCGCCGAGGAAGTGCTCGCGCTCGAAGTCGCCCGGCCGCTGCCGCCCGTGCGCGCGCTCGCCGCCGAGAAGGCCGTCGCCGTCGACGAGCCGCTGCGCGAGTGGAACGGCTTCGGCGGCTTCACGGCCGACGGCCGCGAATACGTCATCCGCATGCCGTACGACCCGGTGAGCGGCCATCGCAAGCCGCCGCTGCCGTGGGTGAACATCATGGCGAGCGAACGCTTCGGCTTCCTCGTCAGCGAGACGGGCGCCGCGAGCACGTGGAACGGCAACAGCCGCGAGCATCGGCTCACGCCCTGGCACAACGACCCGGTGCTCGATCCGCACGGCGAAGCGCTCCACCTGCGCGACGACGAGACGGGTGAGTGGTGGTCGCCGGCGGCCGGGCCCTCGCCCGCGCTCGCCGCGTACGAGATGCGCCACGGCTTCGGCTACAGCGTTTCGCGTCATGAGAGCCACGGCCTCGCGCAGGAAGTGTGCTGGTTCGCGCACGAGCGCGAACCCGTGCGCTGCACGCGCGTGCGCGTCACGAACACCTCGGGCCGCGAGCGCCGGCTTTCGCTGTACGGCTACGCGCGGCTCGTGCAGGGCGTGCTGCCCGAAGTGAGCAGCCGGCACGTGGTCTCGGGACGGCTCGAGGGCGACCTCGCGCTGACCGCCACCAACGCCACCGCGGGCGAGTTCGCGCAGGGCGTCGCGTTCTCGGCGGTCGTCGCGCCGGAGGGCGCGCGCCATCATGCGACCGCCGATCGCGAGGAGTACCTCGGCGTCGGTGGGGCGATCGCGGCGCCGGCCGCCGTCGCCGCGGGAACGACGCTCTCCGGCTCATGCGGCGCGGGACTCGATCCGTGCTTCGCCGACCAGCTCGAGTTCACGCTCGCGCCCGGCGCCACGGCCGAGTGCACGTTCCTGTTCGGCGAAGCGCCGTCCGAGGCGCACGTTCGCGCGATCGTCGAGGCGCTGCGCGCGCCCGGCGCCGTGCAGGGAGCGCTCGAGGACGTGCGCGCGTCGTGGGAACGGCTCGTCTCGGGCGTGCAGGTCCGCACGCCGTCGCCCGAGATCGACCTCATGGTCAATGGCTGGCTCGCCTACCAGACGCTCAGCTGCCGCATCTGGGGACGCACCGCGTATTACCAGTCCGGCGGAGCCTTCGGCTTCCGCGACCAGTTGCAGGACGCGGCTTCGCTGCTGCACCTGAAGCCCGAACTCACGCGCGCGCAGATCGTGCTGAACGCGTCGCACCAGTTCGTCGAAGGGGACGTGCTGCACTGGTGGCACCCGCCGCTCTCGAAGGGGATGCGCACGCGCTTCGCCGACGACCTGCTGTGGCTGCCGCTGCTGACCGCGTACTACCTGCAGTCCACGGGCGACTGGAGCGTGCTCGACGAGTCGGCGCGCTTCCTCACGGCGCCCGCGCTGGAGGAAGGAGAGGACGAGGTCTTCCTCGTGCCCACCGACTCCGGCACGTTCGCCGACGTGTACGAGCACTGCTGCCTCGCGATCGACCGCTCGCTCGGCGTGGGCGAGCACGGGCTGCCGCTCTTCGGCACGGGCGACTGGAACGACGGCATGAACCGCGTCGGCCGCGAAGGCCGCGGCGAGAGCGTGTGGATGGGCTTCTTCCTCCACATGATCCTCGGCGACTTCGTGTCCATCTGCGAGCGCCGCGGCGACCAGCAGCGCGCGGAGCGCTACGAGCGCCACCGCGACGCGCTGCGCGTCGCGCTCAACGACGGCGGCTGGGACGGCGAGTGGTACCGCCGCGCCTACTACGACGACGGCGCGCCGCTCGGCTCCAAGGACAGCGACGAGTGCCGCATCGACGGGCTCGCGCAGGCGTGGTCGGTGCTCTCGCACGCGGCCCCGCCCGATCGCGCGAACCAGGCGATGGATTCGGTCGAGAAGCACCTGATCTCGGAGGGCGACGGCATCATCCGCCTGCTCACGCCCGCCTTCCGCGACACGCCGCACGATCCCGGCTACATCAAGGGCTACGTGGCGGGCGTCCGGGAGAACGGCGGCCAGTACACGCACGGCGTCCTGTGGGTGGTGCGCGCGATGGCCGAGCTCGGCCGGCGCGACCGCGCCGCGGCGCTGCTCGCCATGCTGAGCCCGGTCCGCCACACGGCGACCGCGGAGCGCGTGGCGCGCTACCAGACCGAGCCCTACGTGATCGTCGCCGACGTCTACGGCGAGGCGCCGCACGTCGGGCGGGGCGGCTGGACCTGGTACACCGGGTCGGCCGGCTGGATGTTCCGTATCGCGGTCGAGTCGGTGCTCGGTGTGACGCTCGTGAACGGCGAGTCCGTCCGGGTGAAGCCGTGCATTCCCGACGAATGGCCGGGATACGAGATGGATTACCGGGTCCCCGGCACGCAGGCGGTGCTCGAGATCCGGGTGAGCAATCCCGAGGGCTGTTCGCGTGCCGTCACGGGCGCGACGATCGACGGGCAACCGGTTCCGGTGAAGGCGGGAGAAGTTCGCGTCCCGGTGGGTTCGCTCACCGGCCGGCACCGGCTGGAGTTGATCCTCGGGGCGGGGGCCTGACCCGTGAGGGAGGGGGCTGAAACGGCCAGTCGGCGTTACAGCATTCCGCACTCGCAATCCGGCATGTAACAGTTGTCATTGCAGTTTCATGGGCCTTTTCGTTGACGTGTTCCAGTGCCCATGTAATCGTTTTCACCGATGAGCCGGACAGGGGGTGCAGTACCTCCCGAACGAAGGCTCGACGCTTTCGCCGACACCCGGAAATGGACCGTCGTCAGCCAGCAGTTCGCGTCAGCGCAAGCTCCGCGAAATCTGTCGCAAGGGCCCAACTCGGTCACCTCGAGTGCCGTCGAGATCCTCGCAACACCCTCATCACGCAGCAACGTTCCACATGCAGGATCCGCACTGTCGTCCCCAGTCACATCACAGCAAGGAGGAATCACCCATGAAGCGGATCGGTTACCAGACTCTGGCGGTCTTCGCGACGCTCGCCTTCGCCGCCGTCGCGAATGCGACGACGCCGATTCCGAACGACGTCAAGTTCCAGATCAACAACTGGAACACGTGCCCCGGCACGCCCGTGACCACGACCAACAACTATCCCTCGTCCGTCGCGATCGAGCACGAACTGCTCATCTGCAACGCGTGGGCGGAGCAGCACGTTTGGCGCTTCTCGGCCGACGGCGGCGCCTCGGTCGCGCAGTTCCCGAACAACTCGCAGTTCTCCTTCGGCGCGACGATGACGCTGACGGGCGACGACGCCAACGGCGGCGAGTGCGGCATCAACATCGCTCCCTGGTGGGACGGCTCGATGTCCGACGGCCGTATCAACTGCCGCGTTCCGGACGGCGAGGTCGCCTGCTTCGGCGGCCGCATGCCCTTCTACAGCTTCACGGGCGCCAATGGCGTGCTCTTCGCCATGAACACCCCGATCACCCTCAGCATGACGTATGAGTCGAATGGCAACACCGCCATCAGCCCCGGCACGATGAAGTACGACATCGTGTGGCTCGGCACGCCCTACACGTCGGGCGCGCTGGCGATGGACGAGGCGAACCCGTCCGAAGACCCGCCGCACGGTCTCTGGGGCATCCTGAACAACGGCAACGCGGGTGGCTTCCTCCAGGCGCGCATGGATCCCAACAGCTTCCCTGCGAACCCGGCGCACCTCAAGGCCACGTGGGCGGACATCACGTTCTCCACGAGCCAGGTCACGCCGACGTCGAAGACGTCGTGGGGCCAGCTGAAGGCGCTCTACCGGTAGTTCCCGGTCTCGCGCGAAGCATTCGGCACGGCCGCTCCCGCTCACGCGGGGGCGGCCGCGGTCGTTTCGGGGGCCGGTTGCTCGCGCGGTGGCGCGCATGGCAGGGTAGCCGCGGGTCTTCACGCAACGTCCGCGCGGAGGAAGCATGAGCGAAGTCGCGACGCTGGCCGGAGGGTGTTTCTGGTGTCTCGAGGCGATCTTCGAGCGCGTGAGCGGTGTCGAGCGCGTGGAGTCCGGCTTCTCCGGCGGTGATCCCGCGATCACGAGCTATCGCGCCGTCTGCGAGGGCACGAGCGGCCACGCCGAGGTCGTGCAGGTGACGTTCGATCCCGCGATCGTGAGCTACGCCGAACTGCTCCAGCTCTTCTTCGTCTTCCACGATCCGACGACGCTGGACCGGCAGGGCGCCGACGTGGGCACCCAGTACCGCTCGGCGATCTTCACGCACTCGGCCGAGCAGCAGGCGACCGCGACCGCGCTCATCGCCGAGCTCGACGCCGCGCAGGTGTGGCCGAACCCGATCGTCACCCAGGTCGCGCCCTTCGACCGGTTCTTCCCGGCCGAGGAGCATCACCAGGGCTACTACCGCGCGAACCCGCAGCAGCCGTATTGCCAGGCGGCGATCGCGCCCAAGGTGGCCAAGCTGCGCGCGCATTTCGCCTCGCGCCTGAAGCCCGAGCCGTGATGCGGGCGGCGAAGGTCCTCGCGCCGGCCGCGCTGCTCGCGGCGCTGCTCGTCGCGAACGTCCTCCCGGCGCACGCGGCGGGGCTGAGCCCGGCGGAGCGGCGCCTCGTCGCTTCCGTGGACCGGAACGTGCCGTCGCACCTCGCGCTGCTGCGCCGGCTGGTCGAGCAGAACAGCGGCACGCTGAACTTCGCCGGCGTGCGCGCGGTCGGCGCGATGCTGCAGCCGGAGTGGGAGGCGCTCGGCTTCCGCGTGCGCTGGGTGGACGGCGCCGCGTGGAACCGGGCGGGACACCTGCTCGCCGAACGCCCGGGCCGCCGCGGCGCTCCGGTGGTCGTGCTCGTCGGGCACCTCGACACCGTGTTCGAGCCCTCGAGCGGCTTCACGGGCTGGACCGTGCTTTCGGACACGACCGTGCGCGGGCCCGGCATCACCGACATGAAGGGCGGCGACGTGATCCAGCTGCTCGCCGTGCGCGCACTGCGCGACGCCGGGCTGCTCGACGGTCTCACGATCCGCGTCGTGCTCACGGGCGACGAGGAACGGTCGGGCTCGCCACAGGCGCTCGCTCGCGCCGACCTCGTCGCCGCGGCGGCCGGAGCATCGGCCGTGCTCGGCTTCGAGGACGGCGACGGCGCGCTGCAGCGCGCGATCACCGCGCGCCGCGGCTCGAGCGACTGGAAGCTGCGCGTGCGCGGCACGCCCGCGCACAGCTCGCAGATCTTCCGCGCCGACATCGGCCCGGGCGCGATCTTCGAGGCGGCGCGCGTGCTCGCCGAGGTGCGCGACTCGCTCGCGGGCGAGCCGTACCTCACGTTCAATCCGGGCTTCGTGCTCGGCGGCAGCGACGTCGTGCTCGACTCGTCCTCGGCGGGCGGCTCCGCCTCCGGCAAGACGAACGTCGTCGCCGACACGGCGTACGTCACGGGCGACCTGCGCACGCTCTCGCGCGCCCAGCTCGAACACGCGCGCGCCGTGATGACGCGCATCGCGGCGCGGCACGACGCGCGGACGGACGCGGTCTTCACGTTCGCGGACGGCTATCCGGTGCTCGAGCCCTCGGAGGGCAACCGGCGCCTGCTCGCGCTCTTCGACCGCGCGAGCGTGGACCTGGGCTTCGGCGCGATCGAAGCCGTGGACCCGATGCGCGCCGGCGCGGCGGACGTCTCGTTCGTCGGCGACCGCGTGCCCATGACGCTCGACGCGCTCGGGCTCAAGGGCGACGGCGGGCACACGTCCTCCGAGTGGGCCGACCTGCGCGCGCTGCCCATCCAGGGCAAGCGCGTCGCCGTGCTCCTCGCGCGGCTGGCGGCCGGTGCGGCGCGTTCGACGGGGGCGACTGGCCACTGACCGCGCTCGTGTGACAACTTGCGCGCCTCATGTCTTTCCATCCGCCACAAGCCGCCGACTATCGCCGCCTGCTCGCGCTCGCGGTGCCCGTCGTGTTCGCGCAGCTCGGCCTCATGGGCATGAGCGTCGCGGACACGATCATCATCGGGCACGTCTCCGCGGCCGCGCAGGCGGGCGTCGCGATCGGCAACGTGTACGGCTTCTGCCTCGGCGTGTTCGGCATGGGACTCCTCAACGCGCTCGACCCCGTGATCTCGCAGGCCGTCGGCGCGGGCGACACGCCCGCCGTCGCTCGCGGCGTGCAGCGCGGCATCGTGCTCTCGGGCGTGCTCGGCGTCGGCGCGGCGCTCGCGTGCCTGCCCGTGCGCCTGCTCCTCACCGCGGCGGGCCAGCCGCCCGAGGTCGTGGACGGCGCGGTCGCGTACGTGGTCGCGCAGGCGCCGACCTACTGGGCGTTCTTCCTCTTCATCGCCCTGCGCACGACGCTGCAGGCGAACCACGTCACGCAGCCGATCGTCTGGAGCATCGTGCTCTCGAACGTCTTCAACGGTGTCGTGTGCTGGACGCTCGTGTACGGCAAGTTCGGGTTCCCCGTGCTCGGGCCCCTCGGCGCCGGCATCGCGACCGCGCTCGCGCGCGTGTTCATGCTCGGCATGCTCGTGGCGTTCGCGTGGCCGCACGTGCGGCCGTGGCTGCGATGGTCGCGCGAGAGCCTGCGGATGGGACCGATCGGGCGGATCCTGCGGATCGGCCTGCCGATCGCGGCGCAGTACGAGTTCGAGTTCGCCATCTTCGCGGCGATCGCGCTGATCATGGGGCGCATGGGCCCGGTCGCGGGCGCCGCGCACCAGGTGGCGCTCAACATCGCGTCGTTCACGTTCATGGTGCCCCTCGGCGTCTCGATCGCGGGTTCGGTGCTGGTCGGGCAGGCGGTCGGAGCGGGGGACCTCGCCATGGCGCGCCGCTCGGCGCTCGCCGCGCTCGTGGCCGGCGTCGGCTTCATGAGCGTGAGCGCGCTCGTGCTGCGGGCGATCCCGGACGTGCTCGCGCGCGTCTACTCGTCGGACGCCGAGGTGATCGCGCTCGCGTCCACGCTCATCCCGATCGCCGGCGTGTTCCAGGTCTTCGACGGCACGCAGGTCGTCTCGATCGGCCTGCTCCGCGGTGTCGGGGACACGCGCTGGCCCATGATCGCCAGCCTCGTGGGCTACTGGATCGTCGGCCTGCCCGTGAGCCTCTGGTTCGGCCTGCACCTGAAGTTCGGTCCGGTCGGCCTGTGGTGGGGGCTGGTCGTCGGCCTCGTCCTGGTCGGGGTCGTGCTCGTCACCCGGGTCCGGATCCGGCTCTGGCAGGACGTCCGGCGGCTCGAGGTGGAATCTCCCGGGCACTAGAAAACACTTCGAAACGCGGCCGGACGCGGGACATCTGTAGAAGCATGCCCTTCCGTGCTGCTAGACTCGCGCGCGTCATGAAGCGCCACGCCTGTACCTGTCCGAGCTGTTGTTGTCGCCGGAGAGACGACCGTCTCCCGTCGGCGGGCTCGCGCACGTGATCGTGTAGCGCTCATCCCGATTCCCGACAGAAGGCAGCCGTCTCCGCACCCGCGCGGACGGCTGCCTTTTCGTTTTCCCGCCCCATCGCACCCCTGAGGAGAGGTTCCCATGGCACGCATCCACGACAGCATCCTCGACACCATCGGCCACACTCCGCTCGTGCGCACTCCGCGCCTGCAGAAGGGACTCGCGGGCGAGGTGGTCTTCAAGCTCGAGTCGTTCAACCCCATGTCGAGCGTCAAGGACCGCATCGGCCGCGCGATGATCGACGACGCGATCGCCACGGGGCGCGTGAAGCCCGGCGAGACCACGCTCATCGAGCCGACGTCCGGCAACACGGGCATCGCGCTCGCGTTCGTCGCGGCGGCGCGCGGGATCAAGCTCGTGCTCACGATGCCCGAGACCATGTCGGTCGAGCGCCGCAAGGTGCTGCTCGCGCTCGGCGCGAAGCTCGTGCTCACCGAGGGCCCGAAGGGCATGAAGGGCGCGATCGCGCGCGCGTAGGAACTGCAGGTCGAGATGCCGGGCTCGGTGATTTTTGGGCAGTTCGACAATCCCGCGAATCCGAAGGTGCACCGCGAGACGACCGCGGTCGAGATCTGGGACGACACCGACGGCCGCGTCGACGCGGTGGTCGCGGGCGTCGGAACGGGCGGCACGCTCACCGGCGTCGCCGAAGTGCTCAAGGCGCGCAAGGATTCGTTCCGCGCGATCGCGGTCGAGCCCACGGATTCGCCCGTGCTCTCGGGCGGCGCGCCGGGGCCGCACAAGATCCAGGGCATCGGCGCGGGCTTCGTGCCGTCGATCCTGCGGACCGACCTGATCGACGAGATCGTGAAGGTCTCGAACGACGAGGCCTTCGCGATGGCGCGCCGGCTCGTGCGCGAGGAGGGTCTCATGGTCGGCATCTCCTCGGGCGCGGTCGCGCACGCGGCGCTCGCCCTCGCGGCGCGCCCGGACTTCGCGGGCAAGCTGATCGTCGCGGTGCTCGCGAGCCACGGCGAACGCTACCTGTCGACGCCGCTGTTCGACTTCCCCGAAGACGTGCCCGCCGAGGCGGTCCGCGCATGACACGGCTGTTCGAGGACGTCCGCACGATCCGCCGCATGGATCCGGCGGCGCGCAACGTCGTGGAGATCCTGCTCTGCTATCCCGGGCTCCATGCGCAATGGTTCCACCGGGTCGCGCACGCGCTCTGGCGCCTGCGCGTGCCCGTGCTGCCGCGTCTCCTCTCGCACCTCGCTCGCTTCCTGACAGGCGTCGAGATCCATCCCGGCGCGACGCTCGGCCGCCGCGTGTTCATCGATCACGGCATGGGCGTCGTGATCGGTGAGACGGCGGTGGTGGGAGACGATAGCCTGATCTACCAGGGCGTCACGCTCGGCGGCACGAGCCTCTCGCCCGGCAAGCGCCACCCCACGCTCGAAGCGCACGTCGTCGTGGGCTCGGGTGCGAAGGTGCTCGGCGACATCACGCTCGGCGCCCACACGCGCGTGGGTTCCGGCTCGGTCGTGATCAAGTCGTGCCCGCCGCACTCCACGGTCGTGGGCATCCCGGGCCGAGTGCTCGAGGAGAAGGCGGCCGACGAACAACGACCCGGCCACGAGCTCGAGCACGGCCGGATGCCGGATCCGACGGCACGTGCGATCACGGCGCTGCACGACCAGGTGAACACGCTCGCGCGCGAGATCGCCGAGCTGCGCCAGCGCCCGGTCGAGTTCGTGCTGCCGCGCGGCAGCACGGCGGCGAGCATCGAGGAGGCGTTCCGCTCGATCCGCGAGTCGGAGGTCGACGCACGCGCGACTGCGGTCGAGCTGATGGAAGGTGCGGGCATATGAATCAGAGTTGAGGACACGCAAACAGGGCCGTCCGCCGGGGCGAAATCCCGCCGCGAAAGCCGTGTCGGGCGCGGATGCCGGTGCGTTATCATCCGTACCGTTTCCTTACGCATCAGGGCCGTTCACCTTCGCGCAGGAGTTCCCCATGAAGTTTTCGCTTCCCCTGTTGACGCTCGCCCTCGGCGCCGTGCTCGCCGTGCCCGCGCTCGCGCTGGACCTGCAGAGCCATCCCAACCAGGTGAATCCCACCCGCATCGTGCAGCCGACTTCGGCGTTCTCGGTGCTCGGATGCGACAACGGTGTGACGTGGGGCGGCTGGTTCCAGTACGCCGACGACCGGCTCGGCAACGTGTTCGACTTCGGCACCGGTGGCGCGCTGAGCAGCGTCTCGTTCACGCACTACGACTACGGCACGGTCGGCCCCTACAACTACGACATCGAAGTGTGGGATCCGGCGAGCTGCACGCTCGTCTCGGGCAAGTACAACCTCGTCGCCGCGAGCAGCGTGTACACGAACACGGTCGAGACCGTGAGCTTCTGCGGCACGGGCATCAACGTGGCCGGCTCGATGTTCGTGGGCATCCGCGCGAAGACCTGCAACAGCCCGACCGACTGCTACCCGAATCTCGTGTACGACAACCAGCTCTTCGTCGCGTGCCCGGTGATCATCAACGACGCGACCACGGCTCCGGCCTGCTACGACGTCTCGGCCTACGGCGGACCGTTCCTGCTCCGCACGACCGTGAACGAGTGCAGCACTCCGGCGAACGGCACGACGTGGGGAAAGCTGAAGTCCATCTACCGTTGATCGGTTCGAACCGGCATCGGTCGGCGTGCGTGAGAGGCCCCCTTCGGGGCCTCTCCGCTTTGCTGCCGGCCGTGCTGTCGCTCGGCTTCGCGCTCGCGCCTGCGCGAGCGGACTGCGCCGCCGCCGTCGTCGAGAAGCTCGTGCTCGTCAGCGTGGACGGACTCGACGCGCGGCCCGAAGGGCGAGAGGCGCTGCCGGCGCTCTCGGGATTCCTCGCGGCCGGGCACGAACGCTCGCTGCGCTCGCCGCGCGACGCGTTTCCCTCCTGGGTGGAACTGCTCGCCGGCGCGGACGGCACGCGCACCGGCGTCCGGGACGAGATCTCGGGCGGCTGGTCCTCGGGCGGCCGCTCGCTCGCGACGGCGCTCATCCGTTCCGGCGTGCGCACGCTCGCGCTGCCCGCCGACCCGCTCGCCCACTCGGAGTCCGGGCTGGCGCAGGGCTTCGAGCGCTACGCCACCGTCTCGCCCGCGCTGGAAGCCGTCGAACGCGCGGACTCGGCGCTGGCCTGGCTCGAGAGCCCGGGGAAGGCGTTCGTGTGGCTCGCGTTCTCGACCGGCGCGACGACCGACCCGTGGCGCCGCGCCGACGGCGTGGGCCCCGCGGAAGACGATCGCCGCGCGGCGCGGCTCGCGGAGATCGACCGCGCGCTCGCGCACCTGTTCGCCGCGATCCGCGAGCGTGCGCCCGGGGATCGCCCGTCCGTCGTGCTCGTCGGTTGCGGACGTCCCGCGGTGCGCGAATCCGGCGAAACGCTCGTGCCGTTCGCGGCGGACTTCGCGGGTGCCGCGGTGGCGCCCGCGCGGCTCGCGGACGTCGCCGGCGAGATCGCGCGCGCGATGGGCGCGACGCTTCCGCCGGCCGCGCGTGCCCGCGCAAGTGTGGCTCGCGCCGATTCCCTCGCGCTGCCGGCCTGCGGAAGCGATCTCGCGCGGCGGCTGCTCGACGCGAGCGTGCCGATGCCCGACAGCGTCCGCATGGCGGGCTGGGATTCGCTCGCCGCGCGCTGCGGCGGCCGGCGCATCGCACTCGAGCGCGACCTCGCGTGGTCGCGCGCCGGGCGCGAGGTGCCCGCGGCACGCGGACTCAAGGCGGCCGCGCTCGCCCTGCGCGACGATCCGCGGCCCGCGCTCGCGTACGCGGACCACCTGCTGCGGCACGGTCGTCCCGAACTGGTCGCCGACGCGCTTTCGCACGTGGACGCGCGCGATCCGTTCGCCGCGCTCGCGTTGTGGCGCGTCTCGCTCGCCGAGGCGACGACGCTCGACTTCGCCGCCGCCTCGCGCACCGCGAGCCGGGCGGCGGCGCTCGCGGTGACCACGCCCGCGGCGCGGCGATGGCCTGCCCGGCTCGCGGCGATCGCGGTGATCGCGGACTCCGTCGGCGCGCGGCCGGACGACGGCGCGCTGCGCCTGCGTTTCGGCCGCGCGCTGCAGGATGCCGAACTGTTCGTGCCCGCCTACACGCAGTTCCACGCCGCGCGCGGCCTGCTCGCGGGGAGCGCGGCGCCGGACGTCGCGCTCGCGGAGTGCCTGCTGAGCCAGGGCCGGGCGCAGCACGCGTGGGCGACGGTGCGGCGTGCGCTGGAGCTCGCGCCCGAGGATCCCGGCGCGCAGGCGCTCGCGTCCGACGTGCTGCTCGTGCTCGGCCGAACGGCGGAGGCCCGCGCGCAGCTCGAGACGCTGGCCCGAGCGCCCCGCATGGAGCCGCGGCTCGCGTACAACCTCGCGTGCCTGCGTGCATCGGCGGGCGACACCGCCGCCGCGCTGAGCGCGCTCGAACGCGCCGTGGACGGCGGCTACGCCGACTTCGACCGGATCGAAAACGATCCGGACCTCACCGTGCTGCGCGGTGAGGTCCGGTTTCGTGCCCTGCTCGATCGCCGTCCGCGCGATCGGCGCTGATCGCGACGGCCGCCGTCAGGCGGCGGGACGCCGTCCGAAGCGCTTCGCGAACCGGTCGAGGTACGTGTAGAAGACCGGCGTCACGTACAGCGTGACGATCTGCGAGAACGCGAGTCCGCCGACGACCGCGAGGCCGAGCGGGCGGCGCGACTCGGCGCCCGCGCCGAAGCCGATCGCGATCGGCAGCGTGCCCATGAGCGCGGCCATCGTCGTCATCATGATGGGGCGGAAACGCACGAGACACGCTTCGACGATCGCGTCGGCCGGCGCCTTGCCTTCCTTGCGCTCGGCGTCGAGCGCGAAGTCGATCATCATGATCGCGTTCTTCTTCACGAGGCCGATGAGCATGATGATGCCGACGAACGCGTAGATGCTCAGCTCCGTCTTGAAGACGAGCAGCGTGAGCAGCGCGCCGAATCCGGCGAACGGAAGTCCCGAGAGAATCGTGATCGGGTGGATGAAGCTCTCGTACAGGATGCCGAGCACGATGTAGATGACGAGCACGGCGAGCAGCAGCAGCCACATCAGGCCCTGCTGGCTCGACTGGAACACCTGCGCGGTGCCCGAGAAGTTCGTGCTGATGCTCGCGGGCAGGACCGCGCGCGCCGTCTTCTCGACGGCCGCGGTGCCGTCGCCGAGCGACACGTTCGGCTTGAGGTTGAACGACACCGTGACCGACGGAATCTGCCCCGAGTGGTTCACGGACAGCGGGCCGACCGCGCGCGAGAGCTTCGCGACCGTGCCGAGCGGCACGAGACTGCCGGTCTTCGAGCGCACGGACAGCAGGCCCAGCGCCGAAGGATCGCGCTGGAACTGCGGCATGAGCTCCATGATCACCCAGTACTGGTCGTTCGGCGTGTAGATGGTGGAGACCTGCGACGAGCCGTACGCGGCGTAGAGCGCCTGCTCGATCTGCAGCGCCGTCACGCCGAGCGAAGCGGCGCGGTCGCGGTCGATGTCGACCTGCACCTGCGGATTGCGGATCTGCAGGTCGCTCGTCACGTCCTGCAGGTGCTCGTCGTCCTGCAGCTTCGACACGAGCGCCGCCGCGGACTCGTACAACGTCGCGAGGTCGCTGCTCTGCAGCGTGAACTGGTACTGGCTCTTCGAGGGCCGCCCGCCCGTGTTGATGACGGGAGGGTTGATCACGAAGCAGCGGATGCCCGGCACCTTCGCGAGCTTCGGCTGCAGCTCGCGAATCACCTCGTCGGCCGAGAGCTTGCGCTCGCCGCGCGGCTTGAGGCGCAGGAACATGCGGCCCTGGTTGCTCGAGCTGACGCCGCCACCGCCGGCCGTGGACATGAAGTCCTGCACGTTCGGGTCGGCCGCGACGATCGCCGCGACGGCCTGCTGGTGCGCCATCATGGATTCGAACGACGTGCCCTCGGCCGTCTCGGTCGTCACCTGCAGCTGGCCGGTGTCCTCGTTCGGGATGAAGCCCTTGGGCACGAGCCGGAACAGCACGACGGTGCCCGCGAGGATCGCGAGCGAGAACAGCAGCATGAGGCGGCGGTGACGCATCGCGGACTTCAGCGTGCGCTCGTAGAAAGCGTACATCGCCTCGTAGCCGGCTTCGACCGTGCGGTAGAAGCGGCCGTGTTGCGTCGTGTGCTCGGCGCGCAGGAAGCGGCTGCAGAGCATCGGCGTGAGCGTGAGCGACACGAAGCCCGACACGAGGATCGCCGCCGAGATCGTGACCGCGAACTCGTGGAAGAGCCGTCCGAGCAGGCCGCCCATCATGAGCACGGGAATGAACACGGCCACGAGCGAGAGCGTCATCGAGAGGATCGTGAAGCCGATCTCGCGCGAGCCCTCGAGCGCGGCTTCGACCGGCGGCTTGCCCATCTCCATGTGCCGGTGAATGTTCTCGAGCATGACGATGGCGTCGTCGACGACGAAGCCGACGGACAGCGTGAGCGCCATGAGCGAGAGGTTGTCGAGGTTGTAGCCGAGCTGGTGCATCACGCCGAACGTGCCCACGACGGACAGCGGCAGCGCGAGGCTGGGAATCACCGTCGCCGGCAGGTTCTTGAGGAACAGGAAGATCACGAGCACGACGAGCAGGAACGTGACGAACAGCGTGTTCTGCACGTCTTCGACGGAGTTCCGGATCGAGATCGAGCGGTCGTAGAGCTTGAACACCTCGACCGACGCGGGCATCTGCGGCTTGAGCCGATCGAGCAGTTCCTGCACGCGGTCGGCGACCTGCACCGTGTTCGTGCCCGGCTGGCGCTGCACCGCGAGCACGATCGCACGGTCGCCGTGCACCCAGCTCGCGACGCGGTTGTTCTGCACGTCGTCGATCACCTGCCCAAGGTCGCGCACGCGCACGGGCGAGCCGTCGCGCCACGCGACGACGAGGTTTCCGAAGTCCTTCGCGTCCGAGAGCTGGCCGTTCGCCTGGATCGTCGCGGTGCGGTTGCGGCCCCACAGGATGCCGGTCGGCAGGTTCACGTTGCCGCTCGAGATCGCGGCGGAGACTTCGTCGATGCCGATGCCGCGCGCGCGCAGGGCGTGCGGGTCGAGCCGGACGCGCACGGCGTACTTCTGCGAGCCGAACACCTGCACCTGCGCGACGCCGTTCACCATGCTGATGCGCTGCGCGAGCGTGTTCTCGGCGTACTCGTTCAGCCGGGTGAGGCCGAGCAGGCGGGACGACACCGCGAAGAACACGATCGGCGAGTCGGCCGGGTTCACCTTCTGGTACGACGGCGGAATGATGCCGGTCGGGAGGCGGCGCTGCGTCTGCGCGATCGCCGACTGCACGTCCTGCGCGGCGGCGTCGATGTCGCGATCGAGCGTGAACTGCAGCGTGATGTTCGTGTTGCCCTGGCTCGACGACGACGTCATCACGTCGAGGCCGGGAATCGTGCTGAACTGCTTTTCGAGCACCGTCGCCACGGCCGACGCCATCGTCTCGGGGCTCGCGCCGGGGAGCGACGCGCTCACCTGGACGACGGGGTAGTCCACGTTCGGCAGGTCGCTCACCGGCAGCTGCGTGTAGCCCGCGATGCCGAAGAGCAGGATCGCGATCATGACCAGAGTGGTCGCGATCGGACGCTGGATGAAGAGGGCGGAGAAGTTCACTTCTTCTTCCCGCCGCGTTCGCCGCCCTTGTCCTTTTCGCCGCCTCCGGCGCCCGCGGGGCCGCGCACGACGACCTTGCTGCCGGGCGCGAGACGGAACTGGCCGTCCGTGATGACCACTTCGCCGGGCTGCAGCCCCTCGGCGATCACCGCGAAGTCGTCGTCCGAGCGCGCGACCTTCACGGGGCGCGGCGAGGCGGTGGAGTCGGCCTCGAGTACGTAGACGTACGTGCCCTTCTGGCCGGCGCTGACCGCGACCGACGGAATCACGACGACGTCCTTCTGGCGCTCGAGCTCGAGCCGCACTTCGACGAACGCGCCGGGCCACAGCCGGTCGCCGGAGTTGTCGAAGCGTCCCTTGAGCGCGAACGCTCCGGTCGCGGGATCGACCGCGTTGTCCACGAACACGAGCCGCCCTTCGAGCTCGGTCGAGTCGCCGGCGGCGAGCCGCGCGAACACGCGCGTGGCCGTCGAGCGGTGGCGGCGCACGGATTCGACGTCGGCTTCGGGCAGCGTGAAGCGCACGTCGATCGGCTGCACGCGATTCACGGTGACGAGCGGCTCGCTCGTCGCGGCCTTCACGTAGTCGCCGACGTGCACCTTCACTTCGCCCGCGCGACCGGCGATGGGGGAGCGGATCGTGGCGTATTCGAGGTCGAGCTTCGCGCGCTGCACGGCCGCGGAGTCGGCGGCGACCGTCGCGGCGAGCGCTTCGGCGGCCGCCTGCTTCGCGTCGTAGTCCGCCTGCGAGAGCAGCTGCTGCGCGTGCAACTGCGCGGCGCGCGCGGCTTCGGCTCGCGCGACGGCGGACTGCGCGCGGTCGCGCGCGAGGGCCGCGTTCGTCTGCGCGAGCGTGGCGCGGAACGGCCGCGCGTCGAGCTCGATCAGCGCCTGGCCCGCCTTCACGTCGTCGCCCTCCTGGAAGGCGATGCGCGTCACCATGCCGCCGACCTGCGAGCCGATGGACGCGCTCTCGATCGGGTCCACGGTGCCGGAGGCCAGCAGGTAAACCGGCATGTCGCGGCGTTCGGCGGGCGCGACCGTGACGGAGGATCGCGGGGCGCGCGGCGCGGTCTTCTTGCCGCAGCCGCCGGCGGTGAGCGCGAGCACGGCGAGCGCGAGCGCGCCGCAGGCGCCGCAGGCGCCGAAGCGTCCACGGCCCGGGACGCGCGGGAGGCGCGGCATCATGAGGAGCTTGGGGAGCGTCATGGTGTGCATTCCGGCAAGAGTGATGAGGAAGAGGGCCGCCGGCCGAAGCCGGGCGTCGCTCATGATAGTGCAGGAGGTTGCGGCCGGAGTCCGGGACCCGTCAATCGGGCGGGACACCGCGCCCGGAAACTGACATGATGCCGCGCCCCGCGAGGTCCGTTCGCGCACGCCGCGCGACGAACGCGGGAACGACCGCCCCCAACGCCGAGCGTCCAGCCGACCCCGTCATGTCCCGACCGCCACTCACACGATTCGCGCTGCTCTCCATGGCCGCCGCGCTCGCCACCATCGCGCTCAAGGCCGCGGCGTACTTCCTCACCGGGTCGGTGGGGTTGCTCTCGGACGCGCTCGAATCGCTGGTCAATCTCGCCGGCGCGATCATGGCGCTCGCGATGCTCGAAGTGGCCGCGCGCCCCGAGGACGACGACCATCCGTACGGCCACGGCAAGGCGGAGTACTTCTCGAGCGGCGTCGAGGGCACCCTCATCCTGATCGCCGCGGCGAGCATCGCGTGGGCCGCGCTCGACCGCCTGCG
The DNA here is from genome assembly GCA_016710095.1 of Candidatus Eiseniibacteriota bacterium. Lineage (GTDB taxonomy): Bacteria > Eisenbacteria > RBG-16-71-46 > RBG-16-71-46 > RBG-16-71-46 > CAIXRL01. The sequence continues at coordinate 96,462 of JADJLL010000009.1, forward strand.
CCACCCGCAGCCGCTCGAGTCGGTCGGCGTCGGCCTCGCGGTCTCGGCGATCGCCGCGCTGCTCAACCTCGTCGTCGGGATCGTGCTGCTGCGCGCCGCGAAGCGTCACGACTCGATCACGCTCGAGGCGAACGCACATCACCTCATGACCGACGTCTGGACCTCGGTCGGCGTCATCCTCGGTGTCGGCCTCGTGGCCGCGACCCACTGGGCGTGGTTCGACTCCGTCGTCGCGCTCGCCGTCGCCGCGAACATCGTGTGGACCGGCGTGCGGATCGTGCGCGACTCCGTCTTCGGTCTCATGGACACCGCGCTCGACCGTCCCGAACAGGCGGCGCTGCTCGCCGCGCTCGAACCCTACCGCGTGAACGGTGTGGACTGGCACGCGCTGCGTTCGCGCCAGTCGGGATCGCGCCGCTTCGTCACGCTGCACGTGCTCGTGCCCGGCGATTGGACCGTGCACGACGGGCACCAGTTGCTGGAACGCATGGAAGCCGACATCCGGCTCGCCGTACCGAACGCACACGTACTCACGCACCTCGAGTCCCTGGAAGATCCCGCCTCCTACGACGACATCGGGCTGGATCGACCCTCCGCACCCACCGCCACCGGCAGCCCTTCGAGAACGACGTCATGACCAAGAATCCCGAGATTCCGAACGATCCCGAATTCGACGAGAAGCCTTCCGAGGACTTCGCGCAGGCGCTCGCCGCCTACGAAACCGAGGCCCGCCCCGCGGCGGCCGCGACCGACGCGACGCGAGAGCTCGCCGTCGGCGACAAAGTGCGCGGCCGCGTCATCTCGATCGGCCACGACGTGCTGCTCGTGGACTACGGTGGCCGCAGCGAAGGCGCCGTCGAGACGCGCGCCTACCGCAACGAGGACGGCACGATGCGCGTGGCCGTGGGCGACGACCTCGAACTGTTCGTGACGTCGGCCGGCGAGCCGGTCACGCTCGCGAGCTCCATGCGCACGGATCCGCGCGCGGCGCTCGGCTCGCTGCGCGAGGCGCACGCGGCCAAGGTGCCGGTGAGCGGACGCGTGACGGGCACGAACACCGGCGGCCTCACGGTCGAGATCGGCAGCGTCCGCGGATTCTGCCCGGTGTCGCACATCGAGTCGGGCTTCTGCGCCGATCCGTCCGTGTACGTCGGCCGCACGCTCGAGTTCCTCGTGACCGCGGTCGAGGAAGGCCGCGGCAGCGTGGTGCTCTCCCGCCGCGCGGTGCTGCGCCGCGTCGAGGAAGAACAGGCGACGCAGGCGCTCTCGACGCTGAAGCCGGGCGACGAGCGCGACGGCGTGATCGCGCGCCTCGAGCCGTTCGGCGCGTTCATCAACATCGGCGGTCTCGACGGCCTCGCGCACGTGTCCGAGATCTCGTGGACGCGCGTCTCGCATCCCGGCGACGTCGTGCAGGTGGGGCAGAAGGTGCGCGTGAAGGTGCTGCGCATCGAGCAGGGCAAGGACGGCCGTCCGCGCGTCGCGCTCTCGCTCAAGGCCGCCGCGCCCGATCCGTGGATCGAAGGCGTGACGCAGTTCTCGCCGGGCCAGAAGGTCACGGGCAAGGTCGCGCGACTCGCGGATTTCGGCGCGTTCGTCACGCTCGCGCCCGGCATCGACGGGCTCGTGCACGTGTCGCAGATCGCGCTGCAGCGCATCAACCATCCGAAGGACGTGCTCTCGGTCGGACAGGAGATCGAGGCGGCGATCCTCGCGGTCGAGCCGGAGAAGAAGCGCATCTCGCTCTCGATGCGCGAACTGCTCTCGGCCGGCCTGCCGCCCACGGAAGTGCGCGTGAGCGCGCCGTCCGAACGTTCCGAGCGATCGGACCGCGGTGGCCGCGGCTCGCGCCCGGGCGGCGGAGGCGGTGGCGGTGGCCGCGGCGATCGTGGCTCGCGCCCGCCGCGCGAACCGCGCGAGGAGTGGTCGATGCCGGTGAAGCCGGAAGGCCCGCCGGAGCCGACCACCATGGCGCTCGCGCTTCGCAAGGCGATGGAAGACGCCGCGAAGAAGAAGGCGAACTGACGTGGCCCGCGTGAAGGGGCCGTCGCTCACGCAGTGGATCCTGATCGCGCTCGTCGCGGGCGGAGTCTTCGGCTGGGCCGACCCCGCTCACGCGACGAAGATCGGCTGGATCCGCGACATCTTCCTGCACCTCATCAAGTCCATCATCGCGCCGCTCGTGTTCTCGACCGTCGTCGTCGGGATCGCGGGCGGCGGCGAGCCGAAGGCCGTGGGGCGCATGGGCTGGAAGTCGCTCCTGTACTTCGAAGTGGTCACGACGCTCGCGCTGTTCCTCGGGCTCGCCGTCGTGAACCTCACGAAGCCGGGCGTCGGCATTCATCTCGCGGGCGATCCCGGAGTGCTCGGCAAGGTCGCGGAGAATCACCCGAGCACGCTCACCGAGACGCTCGTCCACCTGTTCCCCACGAGCATCTTCGACGCGCTCGCGCGCGGCGACGTGCTGCAGATCGTCGCGTTCAGCGTCCTCTTCGGCCTCGCGCTGTCGGCGGTGGGCGAGAAAGGCCGGCCGGTGCTCGCGTTCTGCGAGGCGCTCGCGCAGGTCATGTTCCGCTTCACCGAGTACGTGATGTACACGGCGCCGCTCGGCGTCGGAGCGGCGATGGCGGCGACCGTCGGCCATCAGGGGCTCGACGTGCTGCGCAATCTCGGCATGCTCGTCGGCTCGCTCTACCTGGCGCTCGTGCTGTTCGTCGTGTTCGTGTTCGGCGCGGTCGCCGCGATCATCCGGCTGCCGCTGCTCGGATTCCTCAAGGCGATCCGCGAGCCCTTCACGCTCGCGTTCGTGACCACGAGCAGCGAGAGCGCGCTGCCGAAGGCGATGGAGGCGATGGAGCGGTTCGGCGTGCCGCGCCGCATCGTGGGCTTCGTGATTCCGGCGGGCTACAGCTTCAACCTCGACGGCACGACGCTCTACCTCGCGATGGCGTCGGTGTTCATCGCGCAGGCCGTGAGCACGACCGTGCCGGGATTCACGTTCGGGTGGCCGCAGCAGCTCGCGATGATGGTCACGCTCATGGTGACGTCGAAGGGCGTGGCCGCCGTGCCGCGCGCGTCGCTCGTCATCCTGCTCGCGACCGTGAACACGTTCCTGCCCACGCCGTGGGGCGCCATCGGCGTCGCGATGATCTTCGGCGTGGACGAACTCATGGACATGGCGCGCACGAGCGTGAACCTGATGGGCAACTGCCTCGCCAGCGTGGTGGTCGCGCGCTGGGAAGGCGTGTTCGACGACGACGCCCACCGCGCGTGAGCGCGATGGGCGTGAAGTCTCCGGGGGACGCGCGCGTTCAGGCCGCGCGCGCCTGCGCCATCTGTGCGAGCGCGTCCGCGGGCGCCCCCACTGCGATCTTGGTGGCGGCGTGCTTGAGCACGTACACCCGGATGTTGTTGCCCTGGTCGTCGGCCGGCGCCATGAAGAAGCCGGTCCGTTCGGCCGAGTAGGCCATCGTCGTTCCGCAGAGGATTTCGCCGTCGCGGAACTGCACCGAGATGCGCTTGCCCTGTCCCACGGACGACGTGGGAGGGAAGCCGGGGATGTCCTTGCGCGTCGGATCGCCGGCGAGGTCCTTCACGAAGAAGACGGCCTTGAGCTTCGCGCACTGGATCTCGCGCGAAGACGTCTCGCCGACGCCGTGCAGATGGAACGAGGGGCGCAGGGCCGAGAAATCCTCCGTCGTCCCCTTGAGGGTGCTCCCGTCGAGGAAGCGCGCCACCACCTTGTTCACTTCGCCCATGAGTCCTCCGTGACGTGCACGTACGCCCGTGGCCACGGGCTCGCGCTCGAGCGGTTCATCGGCAACCCGGGCCGGGCTCTTCACCACGGACTCGGGGCGCGGGCGCGAACAAGCCCGGCGTCCGATGAGGGACGCCGGGCTTGTTCGAGCCGGGAACGCGGTCAGTTCGGGCGCGTGGGGGGCGCGGCGCCTGTCGAGAAGCTCCACTCGAAAAGGTCCCGCACGAGCTGCCCGCGCTGCATGCGCACGCCGGTGGTGATCGTGTAGCGGTAGGCCGTGAAGGGCTGCAGCGCCGCGTCGGGAGTGAACGAGGCCGTCGAGCCCTGCACGTCGACCGTGCCGGGGACGGCGTGGCCGTCGGCGTCGGTGAGCGTCCAGCTGAGGACGGACGCCTCGCGCGAGTCCACGGGGTCGAGGAAGCTCGCGACGCCGGGAGCGAGCACGCTCACGCCGGTCGAGTCGTTCTTCGGCATCACGGACACGACGCCGACGTGTGCCTGCAGCACCTGGTTCGTGAGGTCGTTCGAGGCGCAGGACGCGAGTACGGCCGCGAGCGACAGCGCGGCGAGCACGAGCAGGGGGCGGAAGGCGCGAAGCATGGTGGACCCTCGTGAGGCGGAAGAGCGCACGGAAGCCGTGCGCGAAGCGTCGAGACGGAACTGCGGCGCGGCGAATCTAGTCCCGTTCCCGACGAGCGGGCAAGCGGCCCCGGGCCGCGACAATCCCGGCCCGGTTGTTATAAGGTCCGGGCTCGTCACTTCAGGGAGGTTCACTTGCGTTCCTTCGTTCGACTTTCGCTTCTCGCGGCGCTCGTCGCGATTCCTTCGCTCGCGTCGGCGGCCGACAAGAACGGCGGCCAGATCGAGTTCTCCGGTTTGTTCGGGCTCCCGACCGGCTCGTACGCGTCCTCCGGCGCCTCGCTTTCCGACGTCTATTCGGGCGGTCCCGGATTCGGGGCCCTCGGTACGCTCGGCATCACGCGACGATTTCACTTCGGACTTCGCTACGGCACGTTCAGCGGCTCCAAGGACGGCAACTTCACGTTCGGCGACCTCACGCTGCCGGGCGGAACCGCGCCTCCCGGCGCGGGGCCCTTCGGCATGAAGCGCACGCTCACGACCTCCGAGTTCTCGGGCGTACTCCAGTACCGCCGCGCCGCCGGTCCCAAGGCGGAGTACTTCGTCGAGGCGGGTACCGGGCTGATGACCTGGCGCGACCGCGTGAAGCTCACGGAGTCCGGTGCCGACGTCCTCACGCTGACCGGCTACCAGCAGAACGTGATGTGGTCGGCCGGCGGCGGGCTGTCGTTCCGCGTCGCCCGGAACTTCGACCTCGTCTGCACGGGCCGCTGGCTCCAGGCGATGACCGACGACGGCGACCTCTGGGCTTCCGGCGACGATCCGGGCTTCGTCCAGGCTTCCGTGGGGCTCCGCTACCCGAACTATTAGAAGAGCGGACTCCGCCCGTTGCTCGACGCGCCCCGGCCCTCACGGCCGGGGCGCGTTGCGTTGTGCACGGCGCTGGGGCCGGGCCCTCAAGTTCGTGAGCGAACCGGCGAGACTCGTACGTGCAGTCGAACTCCGGGACGGCCATACGGGCCAGCGCCGTCCACACGTGCGGAGTCACACCGGCCGCAGAAGCGTCCGAGGGCCCTCGAGAAGGAGCAGGTCATGGACTTTTCGTTCCCATTGGTGGACAGCGTCGGCGCCGCACTTTCGGCTCGCTCGACGCAGTACGCCGCGCTGGCGCGCGGCGCGCTCGGCCGTGGCGCCGAACGCGTGCAGGCCCAGGACTACGAGACCGCGTTGACCGAGTTCAAGCGCGCGGCCGCGTACGACCCGACGCTCACGGACACGTACCGGAACATGGGCCGCGTGTACGAGCTGCTCGGCCGGGACGAGGAAGCCGTCTCCGCGTATCGCCGCGGCATCTCTGCCGACACGTCCTCCGATCTTTCGCGCCAGGACCTCGCCTCGTTCTTCATGACGCACAACCGCTATGCCGAGGCCGAAGCCGAGCTCAAGGTCATCGTGCGCAACAACCCGAACTCCGCCGGCCCGATCGCCTCGCTGGGGCACATCTATCTTTCGCAGGGGCGCATCGCGGAGGCCGAGACGAAGTTCGACCGCGTGCTGCAGCTCGCGCCGCGTGACGCGGCTTCGCACTACAGCCGCGGCCTCGTCCACGCGAAGAAGGGCGAGCTCGGCGATGCGATCACCGAGCTCGAGCGCGCGATCGACATCAAGCCCGCCTACGCGGCGGCGCGGGCGGAACTCGCCTACGCGTACTTCGACAACGGCGAGAAGGACAAGGCCGAAGAGCAGGTCACGGCGCTGCTCGACATGAACACGAACGAGAGCATCTCGCTCGCGTACACGGCGTCGCGGTACATCGACACGCCCAAGATCCTCTTCCAGGACTACATCCACAGCTCGTTCAACACGCTGCTGGGCCCGGGGACGTCGCTGTCGACGCTCGACGAGCGCCTCGCCACGCCCGGCGCTTCGGTGACCTTCACGATGTCGTTCCAGTTCAACCAGGACATGGATCCGAACTCGGTCCAGGACATCTGGAACTGGACGATCTCGAAGGCCACCGGCGGCGAAGCGGGCGTCTACAACCACGGCGCCAACCTGCATCCCGAGAACGAGGCCTACATCATGCCGTACCCGATCGCGGTCGCGTACGACAAGGAGAAGCAGACGGCCACGCTCTACTTCCGGGTGTCCCAGAACGCGAACGGCAATGCCGTCATGGATCCCTCGCACTGGGTGTTCTCGTTCAGCGGAACGGACGTGAGCGGCCGGTCCATGGACCCGGGCGCGGATCAGTACGCGCACGGAGCGCACGGCGCGTTCTGAGCCCGGCGCCGCCGGGCCTGCCGGGGCCGAGCGGGCCTTTCGGACCAGCGATTCGGCCATCTCCATCCGGTGGACATGCTGGTAGACTGCGCTCCGTTCCGGGGACGAGCGTGCCGATTCCATGAGCGCCGTCCGCGGCCTGATCACGACAGCGAGTGGCGCGCGAGGGCGGTGACGACGCGCGTCGCTGCGATGAACTAGTGGTACGCACAGACAGGAGAGGATCCATGCCGAGCACGACCGTGCCTCAGAACGAAGCCACGATCTCGTTCGACGGCAAGACCCTGCCCCTTCCGATCATTCGCGGCAGCGAAGGCGAGACGGGCGTCAACATCGAGAAGCTGCGCGCGCAGACCGGGATGATCACGGTGGACCCGGGGTACGGGAACACGGGCGCGTGCCGCAGTGCGGTCACGTTCATCGACGGCGACAAGGGCATCCTGCGCTACCGCGGATACCCGATCGACCAGCTCGCCGAGAACGCGACGTTCCTCGAAGTCGCGTGGCTGCTCATCCACGGCGAACTGCCGACGGAAACGCAGCTGAAGGAGTTCACCACCAGCGTCACGCGGCACACGCTGCTGCACGAGAACTTCAGCCGGTTCTTCGAGGCGTTCCCGAAGGACGCGCACCCGATGCCGGTCTGCGCCGCGTCGATCGCCGCGCTGACGACGTTCTATCAGGCGCCGGAGACCAACGACAATCGCGACGAGAGCATGGTCCGCCTGATCGCCAAGATGCCGACGATCGCGGCCTACGCGTACAAGCACTCGATCGGCCAGCCCTTCATGTACCCGCAGAACAAGCTCGACTATGCGTCGAACTTCCTGCGCATGATGTTCGGTACGCCGTGCGAAGAGTACGAAGTCGATCCCGTGCTCGCGCGCACGCTCGACATGCTCCTCATCCTGCACGCCGATCACGAGCAGAACTGCTCGACGTCCACGGTGCGCATGGTCGGCAGCTCCAAGGCCAACGTGTACGCCTCGATTTCCTCGGGCATCAGCGCCCTGTGGGGCCCGCTGCACGGCGGCGCCAACCAGCAGGTGATCGAGATGCTCGAGCGATCGACGCCGAAGGGGCAGCGCGGAGTTCATCGCGGCGCGCCAAGGACAAGAACGAGACGGCCCGCCTGATGGGCTTCGGCCACCGCGTCTACAAGAACTACGACCCGCGCGCCGCGATCCTCAAGAAGCACTGCGACGTCGTGCTCGCGCGCGTCGGTGTCTCGAACAAGCTGCTCGAGATCGCGATGAAGCTCGAGGAGATCGCGCTCAAGGACGACTACTTCGTCTCGCGCAAGCTCTACCCGAACGTCGACTTCTACTCGGGCGTCATCTACAAGGCGCTCGGCATCCCGGTGAACATGTTCACCGTGATGTTCACGATGGGCCGCATGCCGGGCTGGATCGCGCAGTGGCTCGAGATGCGCCAGGACCCCGACTTCCGCATCAGCCGTCCGCGCCAGATCTACACGGGCGCCACGAAGCGGGATTACGTGCCGATCGCGAATCGCGCCTGAGCACGGGCTCCACGAACCAAGACGAACGGCCGGTCCCGAGAGGGGCCGGCCGTTCGTGCGTACGGACGTCGGTGTCGCGTCAGTGCCCGGCGCTCGAAGTGTTCGCGGCGAGCGCGGAGTCGATCGCCGCCGTGACCGTCGCGTCGAGCGGCTTCGTCTTGGGATGGAAGCGCGCGACGACCTTGCCGTCGGGGCCGACGAGGAACTTCGCGAAGTTCCACTCGATGTCGCCGGGGTAGCCGGAGTCCTTCGTGAGCCACTGGTAGAGCGGCGCCTGCTCCTTGCCCTTCACGGCGATCTTCGAGAAGAGCGGGAACTTCACCGCGTAGCGCGTCGAGCAGAACTCCTGGATCTCCTCGTTCGTGCCGGGTTCCTGGCCGAGGAAGTCGTTCGCGGGGAACGCGAGGATCTCGAAGCCCTGCGCGCGGTACTTCTCGTAGAGCGACTCGAGGCCCTCGTACTGCGGCGTGAGCCCGCACTTGGACGCGGTGTTCACGACGAGCACGACCTTGCCGCGGTACTGGGCGAGCGAGACTTTCTTGCCGTCGATGGTGCGCACTTCGAACGAGTGGAGGGTCTTGCCGTTCACGGGTCGGTCTCCGGCAGCAGGCTTGGCGGTCACGAGAGTGGGGACGATCACGGCCGCGATGGCCAGCGGCGCGAGCAGGGCGGCCAGGCGGAGCGGACCGTGGGGGAGAAACCAGCTCATGGGATTTCCTCGAAGGATGGAGTGGAGGGGATCGGCGCCGTGTTGGATGCGGCGGGGCGCGTCGCGTTGCGCATGCGCTCGAACGAGGGCGATCGCGCTCTCGGCCCACTCCCTTGCCAACCCCGCCGCCCGCCTGTAATCTCCGCGCTCCCCGAACCACGGCGTGTCCCCTCGGGACCGTTCCCGCAGTCCATCGCGAGCGAACGCATCGCACGAAGTACGCGACCGACGCCGTTGAACGGCAACCGATTGGCGGCATACCCAAGTGGTAAGGGAAGCGCCTGCAAAGCGCTCATTCCCCGGTTCGAATCCGGGTGCCGCCTCCACTCCTGAAGAGTCTCTCGAACCGCTCGGAAGTTTCGAGCCGCGTTCCGACGGGCCCGCGTCCTCCCGATCCGGTGAGGAGCGGGCTTCTTCGTTTCCGCCCCCGGCGTTCGTGCGGCGCCTCCTCATTTCGCCCGCCTCGCAACTCGGACCGAGATGCCCCCGTAGAAGGCCGCGTCCGCAGGTCTCGAACTTCTTCGCCGGAGGGCCCCTTGCTCCCGAACCGCCCGCACATCCGATCCGCCGCCCTCGCGCTGTGTCTCTCGGCCGCCGTCGTGCTGCCGGCGTGGGCGGGTGGCAGCTACCTGCTTCACCTGAAGATCTCGGACGCGCACAAGGGCAAGGGTGTGGACGTGGCGCTTCCGTGGGATCTCTCGAACGGCAGCAGCCCGTTCGACTTCGTTTCGGACACGAACGACCGGCCCGAGATCGAGCGCCTTCGTGCCGCGTGGTCGATGCTCAGTCGCATGCCCGAAGGGCGCTCGGTGGTCATCCACGGCGAGAGCGGCCGCACGCGCGCATGGCGCCGCGACGGCCTGCTCGTGCTCGAACCGCTCGACGACGCTTCGCACGACGGCACGCGCATCCGCATTCCCGCGCCGGTGATCGAAGCAGTGCTGCGCCGCGACGGCCGCCTGCGCACCGACGATCTGGCCCTGATCCTGCGCGAGCGTGGCCGGATCGGGCTCGTGGACGTGGATTCGCCCGACTCGCGCGTGCGCGTCTGGATCGGCCGCGAGGACGACTCCGCCGGGAACTGACGCGCCGCGCCGGAACGAAAGAGGGGAGCGCCCCGCGGGGACGCTCCCCTTCTTCATGCCCGTCGCCGCGATGCGGTCAGGGAAGCCGCACCACACGGCGCGCGCGGCGCACTCCTTCCGATTCGAGCACGAGGAGGTACGCGCCCGCCGGAACCCGGGTGCCGCGACCGTCGCGGCCGTCCCACGCCGTCGTGTGCGTTCCCGCCGCCCGCGCGCCATCGGCCAGCGTGCGCACGCGCCGCCCGAGCACGTCGTACACGCGGAGCGTCGCGATTCCCGCGTGCGGCATGGTCCAGCTCACCTCGGTGCGATCCGAAAACGGTGTCGGCCGCGCGGGCGCGAGCGCGAGTCCCACGCCGAGCCCGCCGGTTTCCGGAACCGACACGAGCGCCGGCTTGCGGATCACGAAGCTGTCGCGCACCACGCCGCCGGCGTCGAGGAAGCGCCCCTCGAGGCGGTCGCCCACCACGTCGATCGCCATCGAGCCGAGCACGTCGAGTGACGCGATCATCGCCGGATGATCGAGCGTGCCGCCCGAGTTCTGCGCGGCGCTGCCGTTCACCGCGTACACGACGCCTTCGAAAGGCTGCGCATGGCCCGGAGTCTTCTCATAAGCCCCGTCGCCGTCCGGGCGGCCGTCACCCGCGTCGGAAAACATGCCGGGGATGAGCGTCCCCGACGTGCCGTAGTGCCCGTGCAGCAGCGCCGAGCGTTCGTACGAGTGACTGTGTCCCGACAGCACGAGGTCCACTCCGAGCGAGTCGAGAATGGGCAGCACGTTCTGGCGCATGTCGCGCATGCGGCCGCCGCTGTCGAGCACGTCGTCCGAATCGTGCGAGCCCTTCGTGTAGGGCGGGTGATGCCAGAAGCCAACGACCCACGGCTGCGACGTGGCGGCGAGATCGGCGCGCAGCCACTGCAGCATCGGGCTGCCGACCGAGCGGTCGCTGCCCTCGGAGTCGAGGCAGACGAAGTGCACCGGGCCCCAGTCGAACGAGTACCAGGCTTCCGTGGCGGAGGGCACTCCGCCGCACTCGCCGGCCGTCGGCAGCGTGAACAGGTCGTAGTAGTCGTTCGCGGCGCCGGCGTAGAGCAGGTCGTGATTGCCTCGCGTCGACCACAGCGGGCTGCGCGCGAGCGTCACGGGGTACTCGTCGAACAGGCCCACCTGGTACTCGGCGTCGGTGCCCGTCGTGTACGCGTTGTCCCCGAGCATCAACCAGAGGTCCTCGCGATGCGCGCCGGACCAGGCGAGCCACGCGTCGCGCACCTGCTGGCCCGCCACGTTGCCGTAGCCCGAGTCGCCGATCGCCCAGATGCGCACCGGCACCGTCGCGCCCGCGACGGGCGGCGTCCGGAACGTGCGCGCGGCGCTCACGGGCTCGGCCGGCTCCAGCGCGCCGTGCACGGAATAGGCGTACAGGACGCCGGGAGAGAGACCGCCGACGCGCACTTCGTGTTCGGTGCGCGCGGTCGGTTCGTCGACGTCGAACGTGTACGGCCCGGCGGGCGGACCCATGGACACCCGGCCCACGACCGGGGCCGCCGTGCGCCAGCGCACGGTGATCGCGGTGGGCGCCGCGTTCTGCAGGTACGGCCCGCGCGTGATCGCGGCGTTCGAGGAGTCGGCGAGGAGCGCTGCGTCCCAGAGCAGGTCGGAGCTCGACGCCGTGGTCTGGTGCAGTTCGATCGCGAGCACGTTGTCGCCGGCTCGCAGCAATGACGGGTTCGCGACGACGATCGTCTCGTAGGCGCCCGACTCGTGGTTCGTCGCGAGCGTCCCCCACACGACGTTCGAAGTGGGCAGCCCGCGGCGCGCGATCTCGACGCCGTTGAGCCAGGCGACGAAGCCGTCGTCGTAGTCCGCCTGCAGCACGAGGCTGAACGCGGCGGCCGAAGGGCCCGTGAAGTGCGCGCGCAGGCACGTCGTGATCCAGCGGTTCGCCGGCACGCCGCCGTCCGGAATCGTGGTCACGATGCGCGTCTCGCCGAAGCCCAACGGTCCCGCGCCCGAGCCCCACGCGCCGTCGTCGTACGCCGGCTGCGTCCACGTTCCGGCCGGGTACGCCGGGCCTGCGAACCAGCGCCATGTCGCACCGCGCCGCAGCAGCGTGTCGTTCAACGCCTGCGCCGCGAACGGCGTCGCGGGGCGCGGCTCGCGTGCGGGCGGCGCGGAGATCCCCGCGCGCTCGCGCGGCGTCACGCCGAGCGAGCGTTCGAACGTGGCGGCGAGCGCCACGCGCGCGGGCGTCCACCGTCCCTCGGCCGTGCGCGCTTCGAGCGCCTCGAGCGCCGCGGCCGGTCCGAGCAGCGTGAGCGTCGCGCGCACGCGTTCGAGCACGACTTCCTCTTCGTGCCCCGGCTCGAGCGTGGCGCATCGGTCGAAGTCCGCCAGCGCGCCGGGCGCGTCGTGCACCGCGAGCCGCGCGCGTGCGCGGACGCGGAGGATCGCCGCGGTCTCGTGGCCGCGCTCGAGCGCGAGCGTCGCGAACGAGTCCGCCGCCGCGGCGCGGCCCTCGTGGAGCTCGAGCGCCGCCGCGAAGGCGAGCACGCGCGGATCGTTCGGCGCGTTCGCCCGCGCGCGGCCGAGCGCCGCGCGGACCTCGCCGTCGTCGTCGCGTTCCAGCGCCGCCTCGGCTCCCGCGAGTTCCCGCGCGATCGTGTCCCAATGTCCGCGCCGCGCGGCCTGCTCGCGGAACGCGGCGGAGTCGTCGTGCGCGGCGCAGGGCAGAGCGCCGGCCATCAGTGCGAGCAGAGCAGCCGCGATCGACCGTCGCAGCCCCGGGGGAAGTCCGCCGATTCGAGTCATGGCCCGCATGCTGGGGGCGCGACTCCGGAACCGCAAACGGAAAAGTCCGCGCCGGCCCCTCCGGCCGCTCCGGCGTACAGCGTCACTTCGCGGGCGTCGAGTGCCCTCAGAACGACCAGCGCAATCCGATCGTCGGCAGCGGCATGCCGGATTCGGGCTCGAGCGTCTTCACGAGGTAGCGCGAGGAGTCGTCCGGATTCACGAGCGGCAGTCCGTCGGCGCCCCGCTCCACGGAGAGCGTGGGGGCGAGTTCGCCCGCGAAGGCGTACGCGTTCTGCACGTCGAGGTAGAGCTGCAGGCTGCCGTTGCGGAACGGCCAGGTCTTGTCGACGCGCAGGTCGAGCTGGTGCTGCACGCCGGCGCGCGCGGAGTTGATGCGCCGGGTGTCGGGCACGGCGCGGCCGGTCACGTCCCACACTTCGCGCAGCGAGGAGCGCGAGACGTCGTCCGGCGTGTACGGCGCGCCGCCGAGCAGCCGCCAGCGGCCGCCGGCTTCCCAGCCGCGGCCGAAGCGCTTGCCGCCCGCGACGGAGACCACGTGGCGGTTGTCCCACGACGCGGGAAGGTAGGCGCCGTCGCCGTTCGTGAACTCGCTGCGCACGAACGTGTACGCGGCGATGCCGTACCAGCCACGGTGCAGCCGCTGCTGCGCGAGCAGCTCGAAGCCCCAGGCGCGGCCGCGCGAGCGCGCATCGGCCGGCGCGTTGCCGATCACGCCGTAGTCGGCGCCGAGGTTGGCGAGCGAGATCGAGTCGCGCGTGAGGTACGGATAGCGCGAGTAGCGCTTGAAGAACGCCTCGCCGGTCAGCCGCGAGTTCGTCTTCGTCGACCATTCGGCGCCCGCGACGAGATGGTCGGCCCGGATCCACTCGACGCCGGACGAACGGTTGACGAGCGCCCCGGCGCCGTCGCGATAGCCGAGCACCGTACGGCGGCAGCTGGTAGCGCGCCGCGCTCGCGCTCACGCGCAGCGCGGGCTTCGCCTGCCACGTGCCCGACAGTCGCGGTGAGAGCGGGTCGAGCGGATTGCGCGTGCGCGACGAATAGTCCGCGGCGTCCGTGCGCAGGCCGAACGACGCGGTGAAACGCTCGGCGTCGAACGCGCGCGTCACCTGCGCGAAAGCCGCGCCGGTCGTGAGCGAGAGCCGCGAGTCGAAGTCCACGGTCAGCACCTGCGCCGGCGTCACGGTCTTCTGGAACGTCGAGTTCGTGTAGACGTGGTGGTCGCCGCCGGCGCCCCACGTCCAACGCCACGGGCCGGCGCGGCGCGTCCACTCCGCGCGCGCGCGGTCCTGCGTTTCGGTCGAGCGGTAGTCGAGCAGCAGGTTCGACTCGGACGTCTCGTCGTTCCGGAAGTACTTCTTCGCGCGGTTGTCGAGCTGGCTGCGGCTCACGACCAGCGTGCGCACGCTCGAGGTGCCGAGCCGCTTCCACGTCACGCCGGTGGTGTAGTTCCACTGCGGCGTTTCGGGAAGGTTGTCGAGCACCCAGCGCTGGAACTCCGTCTCGTTCGCGTCGGTGTTGAGTTCGAACTGGTCGATCGCGCCGATCGCGAGCAGCGTCACCTGGTCGCGCGCGTTCGGGTGCCAGTGCCAGCGCAGCTGCGCGTCGTTGTACGTGGGCAGGAACGGCAGGCCGATCGCGCTCGCGAGGTACTGCAGGTAGGAGCGCCGCGCGGAGAAGATCACGCGGTTCGTCGCGTTCACCGGGCCGTCGAGCGTGACGCCGAAGTCCGACGCGCCCGCGGTGAGGCTGCGCGCGAGCCGCTCGTCGTTGCCGTCCTTCATGTGGAACTCCATCACCGAACTGAGCGCGTTGCCTCGCGCGGCGGGGAACGCGCCGGTGAAGAGGTCCACGTCCTGCACGAAGTTCACGTCGATCATGCCGACCGGGCCGCCCGACGAGCCTTGCGTCGCGAAGTGGTTGATCACCGGCACCTCGACGCCGTCGAGGAAGAAGCGGTTCTCGTTCGGCGCGCCGCCACGCACGAGCACGTCGTTGCGGTAGGTCGCGGCGCTCGCCACGCCGGGCAGGCTCTGGATCACGCGCGAGATGTCGCGGTTGCCACCCGGGAAGCGCTCGATCTCGGCCGCGCCGATGTTCTGCACGGAGACCGGCGATTCGGCGGGCCGGCGGAACGGCGAAGCGGTCACGGTCACGGAGTCGCCCGCGACGACTTCCTCCTCGAGCGACACTTCGAGCGAGACGGGGCGGCCGGGCGTCACGGCCACTTCGAAGCGCGTCTCGCGCTTGCGGCCGAGCACGGAGAACTCGACGTTGTAGACGCCGGCGGGCACGTCGGTGATCACGAACCGGCCGTTCGCGTCGGTGAGCGCGCCGAGCCGCGCGCCCTGGAGCTGTACGCGGACCGCGGCGAGCGGCTGGTTGTTTTCGGCGGAGAGCACCAGGCCGCGCAGCACGCCGGCCGCGAAGGCCTGCGGGACCACGACGCACAGCGAGCACAGCGCGAGCAGGATCGGAAGGAGACGGCGCAAGTCGGCACTCCGGAGACGGACGGCGAAAGGGGAGGAGTTCGGGGCGAGCGTTCGATGCGCGGTCGCGGCTTCGGTTGCGCACGCACGCCGACTTTACGACGTTGCCGGTTCGGGGTACTGCTTCGCGCCCGCCGGCGATCGTGCCGCGGTTCCTCTCGAGGCCCCATGAACCTGCTGCTGCCCCAGACCCGCGAGGCCACG
The DNA here is from genome assembly GCA_016710095.1 of Candidatus Eiseniibacteriota bacterium. Lineage (GTDB taxonomy): Bacteria > Eisenbacteria > RBG-16-71-46 > RBG-16-71-46 > RBG-16-71-46 > CAIXRL01. The sequence continues at coordinate 111,902 of JADJLL010000009.1, forward strand.
GTGCTCGCGTCGCGCGCCGTGGACATTCACGGCGACCGCTTCTTCGACGTGACGCTGCGTTTCGACGAGCCCGGACTCGAGCCGGTCACGAGTCGCGTGAGCGCGACCGAGTGCCCGCCCGACCTCGCCGAGGGTGAGCGGGTGTCCGCGCGGCTCGTGCTCGGCATCGTGACGCGCGTCTCGCGACTTCCGCGGGAGTAGGCACGGCGAAGCCCGCCGCGCGTGTGCGCGACGGGCTCGTGTGGCCGCGGAGTCCCTAGAGCTTCAGGCCCTGCTTCAGGCGCGACTCGGCCTCGAGCCAGTGCTCGACCGCGCGGCCGTGCTGGTGGCCCGACTGCTCGAACAGCGAGTACGCGAACGCGGCGATCTGGCCGTGGTTCGGCGCGAAGGTCGGCGACGAGTGCACGCTCGCCGTCTTCGTGACGGCCGGCTTGGTGGCCGGAGTGGTGGCCGGCGCGGCGGCTGCCTTCGCGGTCACGGTGCGCTTGCGCGGCGCGGCCGTGGTCTTCGGCGTCGTGGTCTTCTTCGCGGGGCTCGCGGTGGCGCGCGCGCGCGGCGAGGCCTTGGGCTTCTTCTCCATGGTTCCTTCCATGTGGGGTGGGACTCTGGCCGCGGCGAAAGCCGGGCCCGAACGAGGGCGAGCAAACTATCACGGTTGGACGTTACGGCGGCGCAAACACTGGAAGACGAGCACGGAAAAAAGCCGTTGACCCGGCCCGCGGCCCGGCCGAAACTTCCTGCAGCAGTTCCACCCGCGTGGATCACCGCGCGCGGTGCCGGAGGCCGGGCAGCCTTCGACACCGGGAGGGTTGGGTCCCTCCAAGCTGGGATGCCCCGAAAAGGAGGTGGTCCATTGGACAGTTGTCGCTGTAGTTCGGTGGAGGTGACGTCCTCGTAGGGACTCCCGGACGCTGTGTGGCGCCGATCCCTTTGCGGGGAACCCAACGCCACCACCACCGACAGTCTCTGGGCTCCGGTCCGTTCGCGGACCGGAGCCTTTTTTCATGCCTCCGAGGGGACCCCGACCGGATTCGCCCTCAAGAGCGGGCCGCCCAAAGCCGATGCTTCCCGCAAATTGCGCGACTCGCACGGTGCACGACGCACCGTGGGCCGCGCCCTCGAACCCTCGCGAGGCCATTCATGACTGACCGCGTATTCCCGTCGCGGACGGGCGCGACCGCGCCCAGTTTCGCTCCGGCCATCGGGCTGCGAGAAGTGCTCGAGGCTTCTCCGGACCTGGTCTTCTGCTGCGACTCCTACGGACGCTTCGTGTGGTCCTCCGCGGCGTTCGAGCTGCTCGCCGGCTACCGGTCGAGCGACCTCGTGGGTTCGGTGTTCGCCCATCTCATCCCGTCCTCCGAGCGCACCGGCGTGCTGCGTCACTTCGCGCGCCAGCTCCTGCGCGGCAGCTCGTTCAGCGAGCGCCAGCTCTCGATGCTGCGCAAGGACGGCTCGAGCGTGCGGATGAGCGTGCGCGTCCGGTTGATCCAGGGCTCGGACTCGGAGCGCTACTTCGTGGGCATCGCGCGTGAAGCCGACTCGTGGGAGACGCCGACCCCGCGCGCGATGGTCGCGAACGCCGAGCTGCTCGCGCTGCGCCGCCGGCTCGAGGACGCGGAAGCCGATCTCGCCGTGATGCGCCAGCGTTACGTCGAGACCGAGGGCGCGCTGGCCGAAGCCCGTCAGCGCACCGCGGGTCCGGACGCCGAGCTCGAGGCGATGCGCGAGCGACTGGCGCTCACAGGCGCCGAGCACGACGTGCTGCTGCGCGAGCGTGACGACGCGCGGGCGCAGGCCCGCATGAAGAGCGAGTTCCTCGCGACCATGTCGCACGAGCTGCGCACGCCGCTCACCGGCATGCTCGGCATGGCGAGCATGCTCGCGCAGGGCCCGCTGTCGCTCGAGCAGCGCAACATGGTCGAGCTGCTGCAGCAGTCCGGGCAGTCGCTCCTCACGCTCGTCAACGACACGACCGACTACTCGCGCCTCGACGCGGGCCGCATGGCGATCGACGCGATCGACTTCGACCTCCGCCGCGCGGTGGACCAGGTCGCGCAGCTGCTCTCGCCGCTCGCGGCCGAGAAGTCGCTGCAGTTCGAGTCGCGCGTCGAAGCCCTCGTGCCTTCGCGACTGCAGGGCGATCCGGGCCGGCTGCGCCAGGTGCTGCTCAACCTGTGCGGCAACGCGGTCAAGTTCACCGAGAGCGGCGGCGTGTCGCTGTCGGTCGAACGCATGAGCGAGGACGACAGCCGCGTCACGATGCTCTTCCGCATCTCGGACACCGGCATCGGCATGACGTCCGAGCAGCAGCGCGGTCTCTTCGAACCGTTCGCGCAGGCCGATCCGTCCATCACGCGCCGCTTCGGCGGCACGGGTCTCGGGCTCGCGATCTCGCGCCGGCTCGTGGAGCTCATGGGCGGCGAGATGGGCGTCGAGAGCGAAGCGGGGCAGGGCAGCACCTTCTGGTTCCGCCTCACCCTCGAGAAGCAGGCCGCCGTTCCCGCGCAGGACCCGCAGAACGTGGACCTCACGGGCGTGCGGCTGCTGCTCGCGCATCCTTCGGCCGCGGTGCGCCGCCTCATGGCGGACGTCGCGCAGGCCTGGGGTTGCGAGACCGCGGAAGCCGAGACCGGCATGGAGGCGCTCGACGCGGTGCGCCGCGCGGCGTCCTCCGGTTCGCCGTACCACGTGGCCGTCGTCTCGATGCACCTGCCCGGGCTCGACGGTGAGGACCTCGGCCGCGCGATCCGCGCGGACCGCGAACTCGACCCGACGCTGCTCATGCTCACGACCGAGCAGGGCCGTCCGGGCGACGCGCAGCGCGTGAAGGACCTCGGCTATTCGGCCTACCTGCTCGAGCCGGTCGAGGTCGCGCAGTTCTACGACGCGCTCGCCGAAGTGACGGGCCGCTCGCACGCGGAGATGGCGCCGCAGGAGCGTCCGCTCGTGACGCGGCACTCGCTCGCCGAGAGCCGCCGCGGCCGGCTGCGCATCCTGCTCGTCGAGGACGACCTCGTGAACCAGCTCGTCACGAAGAGCGCGCTCAACCGTGTCGGTTACCACGTGGAAGTCGCGGGCAGCGGGCGCGAGGCGATCGAGCGCACGACGTCCGAGCGCTGGGACCTCATCCTCATGGACATGCAGATGCCCGGGCTCGACGGCTGCAGCGCGACGAGCGCCATCCGCGCCCGCGAACGCGGCGTGTGGCGCACGCCGATCCTCGGCCTGACGGGACACGCTTCGCACGCCGCGCACCGCGACCGCTGCATGTCGGCGGGCATGGACGACGTGTTCGGCAAGCCCGTGGACCTCGCCGAGCTGACGACCGCGGTCGAGCGCTGGACGCTCCGCGCGGAATCCCGGATCGAGGCGATCGCGGCGAACACGGTGGCGGAAGCCGGCGGCAACGCGGCGGCGTCCGTCCCGGCGCACACGGCGACGCCCGCGGCGCCCACGCTCGCGCTCGTCGAAGTGCCGGAGCACGAGCCGGTCGTGATCGACCAGTCGGTGCCGACGCTGCCGGAAGGCCCCGCGATCGATCTCGAGCAGCTGAACCTCGCGAGCATGGGACTTCCCGCGCTGCGCACGTCGCTGCTGCAGACCTACCTCGGCGACGTGTATCCGCGCCTCACGCGGCTGCAGGAAGCGATCGACGCCGGTGACGCCGTGCGCATCGAGTTCGAAGCGCATGGGCTGAACGGCATGTGCGCCACCATCGGCGCGACCGGTTGCACGACGCTCTTCGGCGAGATCGAGCAGCGCGCTCGCGAGGGCCGTCTCGGCGACGGGCACGAACTGCTGTCGGCCGGGCGGGCGGAAGTGGCGCGCACGGAAGTGTTCATCGAGCGCTTCGAGCGGATGGTGCTGCGCGAAGCCGCCTGAGAAGCCCAAAGCAACGCGCGGCCGCGCACGCACGCGGCCGCAAACCACGCGAGCGCCCGTTCGACCGGGGCGCTCGTCGTGTTTCTTGCCGGCGGCCGCGCCGCCGGCGGGACCGGCTCGCTCGCGTGCCGCGGGTGCTAGAGTGCGCCGCTCATGCGCTCCCACATCACGCCACGGCTCGCGGTGCTGTCGCTCGCGCACTTCACGATCGACTCGTACTCGAGCTTCTACATTCCGCTGCTGCCGCTGCTCGTCCATCGCCTCGGCCTCAACTACACGATGGTCGGCAGCCTCGTCGCGCTCGGCTCGATGTCCTCGTCGTTCTCGCAGCCGTTGTTCGGGCTGCTGTCCGACCGGTTGTCGCGGCCGTGGTTCGTGGCGGCGGGTCCGCTCGTCGCGGCCGTGTTCCTCTCGAGCATCGGCGCGGCTCCGACGTACGCGGCGCTCGTCGCGCTGCTCGTCGCCGGCGGCATCGGCGTCGCGGCGTTCCATCCGCAGACCGCTTCGCTCGCGGGCACGAGCACGGCGTCGCGCGGCATGGCGATGTCCTTCTGGGTGACCGGTGGCACGCTCGGCTGGGCGCTCGGCCCGATGTTCGCGACGCAGACCGCGCGCGTGTTCGGCCTCGAGCGCACGTGGATCGCGGCCGCGCCCGGCATCGTGCTCTCGCTCGCGCTCTTCCTCTGGCTGCGGCGCGTCCCGGCGATCCCGCACGCGGCGCGGCAACAGGCGAAGCTCTCCGAACTCGCGCCCGTCGCGCGTCCGCTCGGCATGCTCTACCTGACCGTGGTCACGCGTTCCGCCGTCTCGTCCGGGTTCGCGACCTTCCTGCCGCTGTACGTGCACGAGAAGGGCTGGTCGGTCGAGGCCGGCGGCCTGCTCACGACGATCTACCTCACGTGCGGCGCGCTCGGCGGATTCGCGGGCGGCGCGATCGCGGACCGGATCGGCGGGCATCGCGTCGTGCGCATGTCGTTCCTGGATCGCCGCGCCGTTCTTCGTCGCCTTCTTCCTGCTGCCGCTCACGCCCGCGCTCGTGTGCCTCGTCGCGGGCTACGCGTTCCTGCAGGCGTCACTGCCGGTCAACGTCGTGCTCGGCCAGGAACTGTCGCCGCGGCACGCCTCGACGATCTCGAGCCTGCTCATGGGCGCGGCGTGGGGCGTCGGCGCACTGCTCGTCGGCCCGATCGGCGCGCTCGCCGACCACTCGGGGCTGCGCGTCGCGCTCATGGCGCTCTCGAGCCTCATCGCGGTGGGGGCGCTCTGCGCCCGCGGCATCGAGCCGTCGAGGCGCGGACGGGTGACGACCGAGTCCGCGAACGCCTGACGCGTCCGCGCGCGGTTCAGCTGCGCGCGAACTCCTCGAGCACGGGCTCCGGCGCGGGCGCGGACGCGACCCAGCGTTCCGCCCAGCACTGCAGCGAGAGCAGCGTCCACAGCGTGCGGCCGCGGTCCTCGCGGCCCTCGAGATGCTCGCGCACGACCTGCTGCACCGCGCGTGCGTCGAGCACTCCGGCGCGTTCGATGCGCGCGGTCGAAAGCTCATCGAGCACGATGCCGCGCAGCGGACCGCGCGCCCACGCCGAGAACGGCGGCGAGAAGCCCTGCTTGCGGCGGGCGAGGAGGTCCGCGGGGAGCAGCGCTTTCGCGGCCTGCTTGAGCGCCCACTTGCCGCTCGTGCCGCGCAGCTTCGCGTCGTCGGGCAGCGCGAGCGCGAACTCGATCAGCGAGCCGCGCAGGAACGGCGCGCGCGACTCGACGCCGTGCGCCATCGTGCAGCGGTCCACCTTCGTGAGCAGGTCGCCGGACAGGTAGGTCTCGAAGTCGAGCAACTGGTACGCGGTGATGCCCGCGCGCCCGCCCGGCTGCAGGATCTGCATGTCGCCGAGCACGCTCTCGAGGTGACGCACGTGGGCGAGCGGCGCCGACGCGCTCGCGGCCGCGCGCAGCTCGGGCGAGAGCAGCGCCATCGCCTCTTCCGCGCGCGCGGTGCCGAACCACGCGAGGTGGCGTTCGAACGGCGACAGCCCGCGCACGCCGAGGAACCGCTCGAGCAGGTGCGCGATCGTGACGTGGTGATGCTTCGGGCGGAAGCGCCGCGCGAGCGCGACGATCGCCGCCGCGATCGGGCCCGGCACGTGGTTCGCGAAACCCGCGTGACGGTGGCCGAGGTAGGTGGGGTAGCCGCCGAACAGTTCGTCGCCGCCCTCGCCGGTCAGCACGACCGGCACGTGCGCCGACGCGAATCGCGCGAGCGCCCAGGTGGGCAGCACGCTCGGATCGCCGAGCGGCTGGTCCATGCCGACGGCCCAGGTCTGCAGCGCTTCTTCGCCCTCGCGATCGGTCATCACGAGTTCGTGGTGCTCCGCGCCGATCGACTCGGCGACGCGGCGCGCGTACGCCGACTCGTCGTAGCCGCGGTGCGCGATGCGCATGCTGAAGGTGGGGAAGGCGTGCTTGAGGTGCCGCGCCGCGAGCGTCGCGACGAGTCCCGAGTCCACGCCGCCCGACAGGAAGACGCCGAACGGCACTTCGCCCGGCACGCGCGAGGCGACCGCCTGCGCGAGCGCGCTTTCGGCGAGCGCCGGCGTGGCCTCGACCGGATGGCGCACGTCGCTCGCGAGCAGCGCGTCCCACGGACGCCACCAGCGGCGTGTGCGCAGCGCGCCGTCGCGCCACGTGAGCGTGTGCGCGGGCGGCAGCTGCCTGAGTTCGGCGAACGCCGAGTCGGCGCCCGCGAAGTAGCCGTGCACGAGGTAGCGCGAGATCGCGTCGGCCGACGGACGGCGCGAGACCCACGGCAGCGCCGCGAGCGCGCCGGGTTCGGACGCGAACGCGAAGCGGCCACCGGCGGTCGTGTAGAAGAGCGGCTTCTCGCCCGCGCGATCGCGCGCGAGCGTCAGCGTGCGCGTGGCGCGGTCCCACAACGCGACGGCGAACATGCCGTCGAGCGTCTCGGGGAACAGGTCGCCGCGCTCTTCGTAGAGGTGCGGCAGCAGCGCGGTGTCGGGGCCTTCCGGCACGTCGTGCCCGCGCGAACGCAGCTCGCGCAGCAGCACGTCGTGGTTGTAGATCTCGCCGTTCGCGACGCCGACGACGTCGCCGGTCTCGCTCTCGAGCGTGCGCGCGGGCTGGTTCGGCGCGACGATCGCGAGCCGCGCGATGCCGATCGCGATGCTCTCGCCGCCCCACAGCGCTTCGCCGGAGGGACCGCGATGCCGCATCCGGCGCACCATGGCGCGGACGAAGTCGAGACGTTCGGGAGCGGAGAGGTCCGGCGCGATCAGGCCGGCGATGCCACACATGAGTTGTCGGATGCTCCCGTCAGCGTTCGGTCGCGCTCTCACGGCGCCAGGCCGTGAAGCGCGGTCCTTCGTGAATGCGAGTCCAGCCGGCGCCGGGCGCGGGGCCCGGGCGGTGATGCGACTGGACGATGACGTCGGCCGGCAGCGAATCGGTCTCCGCTCGCAGCGTCCACAACCCGCGCGCGCGCAACGACTCGCGGTACCGCACGACGTACGTGCTCGTGATCTCGTGGCCGAGGTCGGAGAGCACGGGATTCGAGCGGCCCAGCAGGAAATCGGTGCCGGGACTATAGCAGCGCTCGTAAACGACTGTCCCGCCTCCGGAGGCCCGAATGGCGCGGGCGAGGGCCGCGCCGGACTGCGACTCGGCATATCGCAACACGAAGGGGCTCGCGGCCACCACGGCGAGGGGGATCGCACCCAGTGCGAGCGCCGTCACGAGGGGGCGCGGGCGGCGGCCGGCCGCTCTCCAGGCGCTCGCGGCGACCCAGGCGAGCGCGGGGATCGCGGGCAACAGGTAGGTGACGAGCTTGCTGCGCGACACGCTGAAGAACACGGCCGCGAACAGCACGAAGCCGAGCGCGACGCGCGCGCCGGTCGAGCGCGGCAGCTTCCACGGCGTGCCGAGCGACCACGGCAGCGCGCCACCCGCGAGCACCGCGGGCACGAACCACCACGGCTGCTCGCGCTTGAACGAGCCCGACGTCATGCGCTCGAGCGACTCCTCGAGGAACGCGTAGCGCGCGTACTCGGGATGGCGGCGCAGCGCGAACGCGAACCATCCGCCCGCGACGCCGAACACGATCACCCATCCCGGCCACCAGGCGAGCCAGCGCAACGGCGCGCGGCTGCGCATGACGAGCGCGGCGGCCACGCTGCCGCCCAGCGCCCACGCCAGCATCACGGGCCCCTTCACGAGCACGCCGAGCGCGACGGCGGCGAACATCCACGCGCGCCGGCGCGACGAGACTCCGCGCTCGCATTCGACCGCGAGCAGCGTCCAGACGGCGGTCACGCACGCGGCGAGCGGCATGTCGAAGATCACGTAGGCCGCGAGCACCGCGAACAGCGGCGCGCACGCGGTGAGCGCCACGGTGAGCGTCGCGTGCGCGTCGTCCTCGAGCCGGCGCGAAGCGCGCGCGAGGAGCAGCAGCGCCGCGAGCGCGGCGAGCATCGCGGGCAACCGTGCGGCGAGCGGCGTGGGGCCGAGCACGCGGATGCACGCGGCCGCCGCCGCGAAGAGCGCGGGCGGCTTGTCGAGATACGGCAGCCCCGCGAGATGGGGAATCACGACGTCGCCGTTCACCGCCATCTCCCGGGCGACTTCCGCGTTGCGCCCCTCGTCGGGGTCGATCAGCGGGAAGGCGAGGGCGAGGTAGAGCGAGAAGGCGAACGAGGCGGCGAGGATCATGAGCAACGGGCGCGGCAAGCCGCGCGAAGGCAGGGTATTCACGCGCGGAAAGCTAGCACGGGCGGCGCCCGCCGCGCCGCCCTGCGGGCCCCGGGCGCGGCCCCGCCGCCGCACGCTCGCCGCGCCCCCGGACGGCGCGACCTCCGGCGTACAAGCCCGTGCAGCGACACGTGACTTCCGCCGATGACGGGCGGACAGGATCCCGGCCGCAGGCCCCTTCGGGGTTGCGCGCCGTGGGGCGCTGCCGTTTCATGCGCCGGGAATCGAGGGGCGAACCGGCCCCGCACGACGACGGACCGTCGGACGCGTTCGCGCGTCCCATCGAAGGGAGTGGCGATGGAACTCGGATTTCTCGGCCTCGGCCGCATGGGATTCAACATGACGCTGCGCCTCCTGCGCGGCGGGCACCGTGTGGTGGCCTGGAACCGGAGTCCGGACAAGGTGCAGGAAGCGGTCGCGCAGGGCGCCGTCGGCGCCGCGTCGGTCGCCGAGGTCGTGGGCGCGCTCGCCGCGCCGCGCGTGCTGTGGATCATGCTGCCGGCCGGCAAGGCGACGGACGACATGATCGACCAGCTCGTGCCGCTGCTCTCGAAGGGCGATCTCATCGTGGACGGCGGCAACACGAACTTCCACGACGACAAGCGCCGCGCCGCCGCGCTCGCGACGCACGGCATCGGCTACGCCGACGTCGGCACGTCGGGCGGCGTGTGGGGGCTGCAGAACGGCTACTGCATGATGGCCGGCGGAGCGCCGAACGACATCGCGCGGCTCACGCCCGCGCTCGACACGCTCGGTCCGCCGGACGGCTGGTTGCACACGGGCGCCGTGGGCTCGGGGCACTTCTCGAAGATGATCCACAACGGCATCGAGTACGGCATGATGCAGGCGTACGCCGAGGGCTTCGAGATCCTGCAGGCGAGCGAGTACGACTACGACCTCGCGAAGCTTTCGCACCTCTGGAACCAGGGCAGCGTGGTGCGCTCGTGGCTGCTCGAACTGGCCGAGCTCGCGTTCAAGCAGGACCCGAAGCTCGAGAAGATCCGCGGCTTCGTCGAGGACTCGGGCGAAGGGCGCTGGACGGTGCTCGAGGCGATCGACAAGAACATCCCGGCCGAAGTGCTCACGCTGTCGCTCATGCGCCGCTTCCGTTCGCGCCAGGAAGACACCTTCACCGACCGCGTGCTGGCCGCGCTCCGCAACCAGTTCGGCGGTCACGCGGTGAAGGAGAAGTAGGCGGTGTCGACCCGCATCGAGGTGCCGATCGGCGTTCCGCACCAGAAGCAGACGCCGGAGGCGCCGCCGTGCGTGACCGTCGTGTTCGGCGCGACGGGTGACCTCACGCGCCGCAAGCTCATGCCGGCGCTCTACAACCTCGCCGCGGGTGGTCACGTGCGCGACCGCTTCGCCGCGGTCGGCTGCGCGCGACGTCCGTGGACGCGCGAGGAGTTCGCCGGCCAGATGCGCGCCGGCGTCGACGAGTTCTCGCGCAACAAGCTCGACGCGCGCACGTGGGAGTGGCTGGAGCCGCGGCTCGACTACGTGTCCGGTGATTTCGCCGATCCCGCGACGTACGCGCGACTGAGCGCGACGCTCGCCGCGCTCGACGAGAAGCTCGGCACCGAGGGCAACCGGCTCTTCTATCTCGCCGTGCCGCCCGACGAGTTCGGGACGATCCTGCGCAACCTGCGCGACGCGGGCCTGATCGTGCCGCCGAACTCGAAGACGTTTTCTCGCGTGATCGTCGAGAAGCCGTTCGGCCGCAGTCTCGAGACGGCGCGGCAGCTCAACGGGCTCGTCGCCGAGGTGCTCGACGAACCGCAGACGTTCCGCATCGACCACTATCTCGGCAAGGAGACGGTGCAGAACATCATGGTGTTCCGCTTCGCCAACGCGATCTTCGAGCCGCTCTGGAACCGCAAGTACGTCGACCACGTGCAGATCACCGCGGCCGAGACCGTCGGCGTGGGCACGCGCGGCAAGTTCTACGAGTCCACGGGTGTGCTGCGCGACATCGTGCAGAACCACCTGCTCGAGGTGCTCACGCTGTGCGCGATGGAGCCGCCGAACAGCGGCGACGCCGACGACGTGCGTGGCGAGAAGCTCAAGGTGCTCCAGGCGCTCCGCACGCCGTGGTCGGACACCGTGCCGAACGACGTGGTGCTCGGGCAGTACCGCGGCTATCGCTCCGAGCCCGACGTCTCGCCGGACTCCACGTCGCCGACGTTCGCCGCGATGCGCGTGTTCGTGGACAACTGGCGCTGGCAGGGCGTGCCGTTCTACCTGCGCGCCGGGAAGAAGATGGCGAAGCGCGTGACCGAGGTGTCGTTCCACATGCAGCCGATCCCGCTGTCGTTGTTCGGCAGCGGGGACCTGTGCGAGCACGTGGAGCCCAACGTGCTCACGCTGCGCATCCAGCCCGAGGAAGGCATCACGCTGTCGTTCTCGTCGAAGATGCCGGGCCACGATTTCACCGTGACGCCGGTCGTGATGGACATGAAGTACACGGAAGCCTTCGGCGGCGAGCCGCCCGAGGCGTACGAGCGGCTGCTGCTCGACGCGATGCGCGGCGACGCGACGCTGTTCTCGCGCCGCGACGCCGTCGAGACGTCGTGGCAGTGGATCCAGCCGATCCTCGACTACTGGGACGTGAATCCGCCGAAGGACCTGCCGAACTACGAGCCGGGCTCGTGGGGACCGGAAGCGGCCGACCGGCTCATGCACGTGGACCGTCGCCAGTGGCGGAATCCGTGAGAGGCACCGAGCCGCGCGTACGCGTCGTCGCGGACGCCGGTGCGCTCGCGGCCGCCGCGGCGGAGGTGTTCGCCGATCGCGCCGAACGCGCGATGGAGGACCGCGGCGAGTTCCGCGTGGCGCTTCCGGGCGGGCGGTCCGTGCGCGGCATGCTCGAACGCCTCGCGGCGTCGCCGTTCGCCGACGCGATCGAGTGGAGCCGCGTGATCGTGTTCTTCTCCGACGAGCGCGCCGTGCCCGCGGCCGACCCCGAGAGCAATCACCGGCTCGTGACCGAGGCGCTGCTCACGCCGCTCGGCCAGCGCGCGCCGCGGTGCGAGCGCATGCGTGGCGAAGTGGCCGATCTCGCCGCCGAGGCGCACGACTACGCCGCGCTGCTCGAGGAACCGCTCGACCTCGTCGTGCTCGGGCTCGGCGAGGACGGTCACGTCGCGTCTCTGTTCCCGAGTTCTCCGCTGCTCGGCGAGATGCAGGCGCGCGTCGCCGCGGTGATGGACAGCCCGGAAGCCTCCGCCGCAGCGGCTCACGCTCACGCCGCGCACGTTGCTCGAGGCGCGGGCGCTGCTCGTGCTCGCGAGCGGGACGTCGAAGGCGGAAGCGGCACGCGCCGGGCTCGAGCCGAACGGCGCGGTGGCGGTGACGCCCGCGCGGCTGGCGCGCGACCCGCGTGCCGAATGGCTGCTCGACGCCGAGGCGGCGGCGCTGCTCGCGCACGACTGACGCGACTCGCGCGAAAGCCGGAAATACGAGAAGGGCGCGCCTGCATCCGGCGCGCCCTTCTCGATTCCGCGTCTCGAGGCTACTTCTTGCGCCTCGCCACCTTCTTGCGTGGCTTCGATGCGACGCTGCCGCCGCCGAAGATGGAGTCGAGGTAACGCTCGACCTCTTCACGCACGATGCCCGGCAGCAGTTCGCGCACCTTCGCCTGGACGCCCGCACGCACCTGCGAGCTCAGGTCGCCGCTTCGCGCCACGACTCCGGCCCCTTCGCCGAAGCGGGCTTCCGGCCGCGCGGGCCCTTGATGCCCTTCTTCTTGCGCCACGAGTAGTACGTCACGGGCGTGACGCCGAACTTCTTCTGCACGTCTTCCGCGGTGAGGCCGTCCTTGATCGCCGTCGCGAGGATTTCCTCGCGCTGCGAATCCGAGTAGGTCTTCCGCTCTCGCTTGGCCATGTGTTGCTCCGTTCGTTCGGGGGAACTGCGGTTTGTGTGGCTGCGCGCAGTGCTAACAGTCCCCCGGGGGGGCGGTCAATCGGATTGTGCCCGGCGAGTGCCCTCATGCGACGAATATGAAATGCAGTCCCTCTTGCCATCCTCTGGACATCAGGCTGTCGCGCCACCGCCGGCGTGCTTTGGGTGAGAGCAACGCGAGCACGAGCGGCTCCCTCGTTTCCCACCCGATTGGTTCCCTGCCGTTCGCCGGCGCGTCCGGCGCCGGTGGCTGCTTCGCCTCGATCGTGCGCGTGAGGCGGGCGCCGAGAGCCGACTCCCAACGCCGAAGACTCGCGCCCGATCCCACGAGCGTCGCGCGCCTGCCGCCGGCGAGGAAGCCACGATCGAGCGCCGCGATCTTGAGCGCCGTGAAGCGCTCGTGCGCGTAACGCGCGTCGGTGCGGGTCGAACTGCGGTCGTGCTGGCGCCACGAGTAGAGCGACCGCGGCAGCTTTTCGAACTGCGCACCGGCCTCGACGAGCCGGATCCAGAGATCGAGGTCCTCCGCCCAGCCGTGTTCGTGCCATCCGCCGACGCGTTCGAGCGCCTCTCGGCGCAGCGTCACGCAGCCGTGCGCGATCGGGCTGTCGATGAGCAGTTCGTGTTTCATGGCGTCGTGCTCGAGCAGCGCGTTGTGCCAGAGCATCCAGCGCCGCATGCCCGCACCGAACGCCGAGTGTGGAAACAGGCGCACGCGCGAACCCACGACGTCCACGTCCGGCCGTGAGTCGAGAAACTCGACCTGTCGCGCGAAGCGTTCGCGATGCGAAAGATCGTCCGCGTCGTGCCGCGCGAGCAGCGCGCCACGCGAGTGGGAGAGCGCGGTGTTGAGCGCCGACGGCAGCCCGGCGCCGGCGGTGCGCACGACGCGCAGGCGCGGCTCGTGGCGCGCGGCCTCCTCGAGCGCTTCGCCCGAACCGTCGCTCGAGCCGTCGTCCACGGCGATCACTTCGAAGTCCGTGAACGACTGCCGCCACAACGAGGCGAGCGAGGCGGCCAGCCAGGGGCGGGCGTCGCGGACGGGCAGGAGCACGGAGAGCCGGGGCGTCATGGGCCGCACGCTGCCGCATGCGCCGCCGGGTCCGCAACCCATCGCGTGCATACATGGCGGCGCCGGGGCGAGTTGCGCCGGGGCCCTCCAGTCTCCGCGTTCCCAACCGACACTGCGGAATGCGCGGGGCCGCCATGCCTCGGCCAAATCTTCATCAGGGACGTGAAAGCCTGACTTCACTTCATACGGGCGGGAGCGAAATGGAATCCTTCGATCTGGTCGTGATCGGCAGCGGGCCCGGCGGGCAGCGCTGCGCGGTGCAGGCCGCCAAGCTGGGCAAGAAGGTCGCGCTCATCGAGCGCCGCCACGAGATGGGCGGGGTCTGCATCAACACCGGCACGATCCCCAGCAAGACGATGAAGGAAGCCGTGCTCGACCTCTCGGGCATGCGCCAGCGCCGTCTGTACGGCGAGGAGTTCGCGCCCAAGCGCCGCCCGACCGCCGAGGAACTCCTCGCGCGCGTGAACGAGGTGAGCAAGTCGGAGCGCGACATCATCCATCAGCAGCTCAAGCGCAACGGCATCCACATGCTCACGGGCAACGGCCGCTTCGCCGCGCCGCACACCATCCAGGTGGAAGACGGCGACGAGATCACCACGCTGCAGGCCGCGAACGTCGCGATCGCCGTGGGCACCGTGCCGGGGCTTCCCGCGGGCATCGAAGTCGATCATCAGGTCGTGCTCACGAGCGACGACCTGCTGCGCATCCAGAAGCTGCCGCGCCAGATGATGGTCGTCGGCGCCGGCATCATCGGCCTCGAATACGGCAGCATGCTCGCGGCGCTCGGCGTCGAAGTGACGCTGCTCGACATGCGCACTCAGCTGCTCGAGATGGTGGACCGCGAGATCGTGGACGCGTTCGCGTTCCACGCGCGCGAGATGGGGCTCACGTTCCGGCTCGGCGAGCAGGTCGAGAGCATCCAGACCACGTCGAACGGCCAGGCCGTGATCACCATGAAGAGCGGCAAGCGCACGGTCGCCGAATGCGTGCTCGTCTCGGCCGGCCGTCAGGGCGCGACCGACGGGCTGCAGCTCGAGAAGGCCGGGCTCGAAGCCGATTCGCGCGGACGCATCACGGTGAACGAGCACTTCCAGACGAAGATGGCGCACATCTACGCCGTCGGCGACGTCGTCGGTTTTCCGTCGCTCGCCTCGACGAGCGCGGAGCAGGGGCGTCACGCCGCGTGCCACATGTTCCAGGTCGAGACCCGCAGCATGCCGACGCTGTATCCGTTCGGCATCTACGCGATCCCCGAGATCAGCTGGGTGGGGCAGACCGAAGCCGAGCTCACGCAGGCCGGCGTGCCGTACGAGACGGGCGTCGCGCGCTACAAGGAGATCGCGCGCGGGCACATCCTGGGCGACCAGAACGGCATGCTGAAGATCATCTTCCACATCGACACGAAGAAAATCCTCGGCGTATGGTGCATGGGCACGCAGGCGACCGAACTCGTGCACATCGGACAAGCCGTGATGGCGCTGGACGGCTCGCTCGACTACTTCGTGGGCAACGTCTTCAACTATCCGACGCTGGCCGAGTGCTACAAGGTCGCCGCGCTGAACGGCTTCAACAAGCTGCGCGCGCTCGGTGACGCGTCGCAGTACACGCAGCTTCCCTGTGACATCGAGGATCGCAAAGCGGCATGAGCATCGACGGCATTCTGCGACTGCAGACGGTCGAAGGAACGGGCCTCCGCTTCGGGGCCCGTTTTTCTTCGGGACACGAGACCACGTACGACAGCGGCGAGGGTGTGTCGGCCGCGAGTCCGGTCGAGGCGCTGCTCGGCGCACTCGCCGCGTGCGAGGGCATGGACGTCATCTCGATCCTCCGCAAGAAGCGGCTCGAGGTGACGGCGTACGAAGTCGTCATGACGGGCGAGCGCGCGGAAGCGCCGCCGAAGCGCTTCGTGAGCATCACGCTCACGCACCGCGTCACCGGCCACGGCATTCCCGAGTCCGCGGTCGAAGAGGCCGTGAAGCTTTCCGAGAGCAAGTACTGCTCGGTGCACTTCACGCTCGATCCGCAGATGCCGGTCACGTCGCGCTGGGAAGTGATCGAAGCCTGAGTCAGCGCAGCACGACCGCCTTCGCCGTCCGCGTCGCGCCGTTCTGCGTGAGCCGCACCCAGTAGAGCCCGGGCTCGAGCCGGCCGTCGCCGAGCGCGAGGGTGTGCCGGCCCGCGTCGAGCACGCCGGCGTCCGCCTCGGCGACTCGGCGCCCCGTGGTGTCGAACAGTTGCAGGCTCGCACCCCCGGCGCGCGGCAGCGTGAACGCGACGCGCACCTCGCGCGACACGGAAGGCTGTGCCCCGGCGATCGCCAGCGCGAGCCCGCTCACGCTCGCCGCGTCGTCCACGTCCGTGCCCGCGAGCCGCAGCGACACGCGCACGTTGTCGATCGCCCACGATTCGTCGGTGCCGCCCTGCCACTGCTGCGCGGCGCCGCCCGAGATCGCGCTCATCTTCCAGACGACCACGAGCGAGTCGGCGGTGTGCGGGATGTCCTGGAACGCGGGCTCGAATCCCAGGTCGTATGCGCGGTCGCGTCCGTAGTACGAGCCGTTCGAAAACCCGAGATTGGTGCCGCGGGAGAGGGTCGCGCCGAGCGGGGCGTGCCAGCTGCTCGTGTCGCCGGTGGCGAGCTGGAACCAGTGGTTGAACCGCAGGTCGCCGTCGACCGTGACCTGGTACAGCTCGGTGCCGTCCCACGAATCGATCAGCGCGAGCAGGAAGCCGAGCGACACGTGCGTGTGCGCGGGCAGTCCGCGCAGCACGAGCCTCGTGTCGTACAGCGTGATCGAGGAGTAGCGCAGGAAGTGCGCCCCGTACGTGTTCCCCGGGTGCCCGAGCGCCGCCCATCCCTGCGTGCCCTCGATCGCGGTCCCGAGCGTGGTCATCTCGGCGGGCATGCCGGACTCGAAGTCCGTGGACCAGTAGGCGGCGGCGGTCTCGCGCGCGGTGAAGGGCAGGAGGACGAGCGCGGCGAGAAGGGCGCAGGCGAGAAGCGCGAACGGCGATGGGCGCATGGTGGCCCGGTTCGAGGGGATCGGACGGTCGTCGCATCTGGGACGACGACCCGGCGCTCCCGTCACGAGAAATCCGGGTGTCTCGCCGAGTGGCGGGACGCGCTCCGGAAGGGCTAGCATCCGGCCCGGCTTCGCTCCGCTCCCCGCGTTCGCGCGCGAAGGACGGCGGAGTCCCGACACGACCCTCTTTCGCGAATCCGTTCGCGTGCATTCCTGAACCGGGAGCAGACCATGTCCGAGTTCCGCATCGAGAAAGACAGTCTCGGTGAGATGCAGGTGCCCATCGCGGCCATGTACGGCCCGCAGACGCAGCGCGCCGTCGAGAACTTCCCCATTTCGGGTGAGCCGCTTCCGCCCGCGTTCATCCACACACTCGGCCTGATCAAGGCGGCCGCGGCGCGCGTGAACGCCGAGCTCGGTACGGTCGACAAGCACGTCGCCAAGGCGATCGAGCAGGCCGCCATGGAAGTCGCCGGCGGGCAGTGGGACGCGCAGTTCCCGATCGACGTGTTCCAGACGGGCAGCGGCACGTCGTCGAACATGAACGCGAACGAAGTGATCGCGCACCGCGCCACCGAGATCCTCGGCGCCAAGGTGCACCCGAACGATCACGTGAACTTCGGGCAGAGCAGCAACGACGTGATCCCGACCGCGCTGCACGTGTCGGCCGTGCTCGAGATCGAGCGCGAACTGCTGCCGGCGCTCGCGCATCTGTGGCAGGCGCTCGACGCGAAGTCGAAGGAGTTCCACGACGTCCTCAAGACCGGCCGCACGCACCTCATGGACGCGACGCCGATCCGCCTCGGCCAGGAGTTCTCGGGCTACGCCTCGCAGGTGCAGCACGGCATCGCGCGCGTCAAGGCGACGCTGCCCGACCTGCGCGAGCTGGCGATCGGCGGCACCGCGGTCGGCACCGGGCTCAACACGCACCCCGAGTTCGGGCGCCGCGTCGCGAGCGAACTGCACAAGCTGACCGCCACGTCGTTCTCCGAGGCGACGAACCACTTCGAAGCGCAGGGCGCGCAGGACGGCGCGGCGTGGGCGAGTGGCGCGCTCAACTCGGTCGCCGCGAGCCTCATGAAGATCGCGAACGACGTGCGCCTCATGAACAGCGGTCCGCGTTGCGGGCTCGGCGAAGTGACGCTGCCCGCGATCCAGCCGGGCTCGAGCATCATGCCGGGCAAGGTGAACCCCGTGATCTGCGAGTCGGTGATCCAGGTCGGCGCGCAGGTGATGGGCAATCACGTCGCGATCACCGTGGGCGCGCAGTGGGGCCAGCTCGACCTCAACGTGATGCTGCCGATGATGGCGCGCAATCTCCTCGAGAGCATCCAGCTGCTCGCGTCGGTCTCGCGTGTGTTCGCGGACAAGGCGCTCGCGGGACTCGTGGCGAACGCCGACACGTGCCGCGACTACATCGAGATCTCGCCGAGCATGGCGACCGCGCTCAATCCGCTCATCGGGTACGACAAGGCGGCGGAGATCGCGAAGAAGTCGTTCAAGGAGCGCCGTCCCGTGCGCGAACTCGCGGGCGAGATGACGACGCTTTCGAAGGCGGACATCGACGCCGCGCTCGACCCGGCTCGCCAGACGAAGCCCGGGCTCGAAATGGGCGGCGGCGCGGGCGGATGAGCGCTCCCGCCGGCTGGGCCGCCGCACACGGCGTGCCCGAAGACGCCACGCTGGCCGCGCGCTTCCTCGAAGCGCGCGGCCGCGTGTCCGGTGTCGCGCACCGCACCATGGTCGCGACGTCGCGCACGCTCGACGCGCACCTGGGCGCGCACGTCTTCCTCAAGTGCGAGAACCTGCAGCGCATGGGCGCGTTCAAGTTCCGCGGCGCCTGGAACCTGATCTCGCAGCTTTCGCCCGAAGCGCTCGCGCGCGGCGTGGTCGCGTATTCGTCGGGCAACCACGCGCAGGCCGTCGCGCTCGTCGCGCGCGAACTGGGCGCGCCCGCGGTGATCGTGATGCCGTCGTTCGCCCCGGCCGCGAAGATCGCCGGCACGAAGGGCTACGGCGCCGAGGTGCTGCACTACGACCTGCTCGGCGAAGGGCGCGAGGCGCTCGCCTCGCGGATCGCGGAGGAGCGGGGCATGACGCTCGTGCCGCCGTTCGATCACCCGGACATCCTGCTCGGGCAGGGCACCGCCGCGGCGGAACTCCTGGAGGATGCCGGACCGCTCGACCTGCTTCTCGCCCCGCTCGGGGGCGGAGGGCTGCTCTCGGGCACCGCGATCGCGGCCCGCGTGCTGGCGCCCGGATGCACCGTCGTCGGGGTCGAGCCTGCCGCCGGTGACGACGGCGCGCGGTCCTTCCGCTCCGGACGGCTCGAGACCGTGAACGCGCCCGACACGATCTGCGACGGCGCGCGCACCCCCTCGCTCAGTGACCTGACGCTCGAACTGATCCGGCGGAATGCCGGTGACGTGGTCACTTGCACGGACGCCGAAGTGCTCGTCGCCATGCGCTGGCTGTGGGAGCGCATGAAGCTCGTGGTCGAGCCGACCGGCGCCCTGCCGCTCGCGGCGCTCCTGTCCGGTCGCGTCCAGTGCCGCGGTCGTCGCGTGGGGCTGATCCTGTCCGGTGGCAACGCGGACCTCTCCGCGTTCCCGGCCGCATTCCACGGCGGCGGCGCGCTCTAGAACATCGTCTCGCGGCCGATACTGGGTGGGCCACGACGTTGGGCCGCTCCGTCGAGACGATCCCTTGCCGCTCCGTACCCCCACATCCCTCGGAACAGGATGAGCGCATGGCGTGGCGTGGTGCGCCCACACCGGTGAGTCCCGATCCGTTCGCCGAATCCCCAGAGCTCGGAGCATCCCGGAAGCCGCGGCGTACCCCCGTGAGCCTCGTCGCGCTCACGCTGGCGCCGATGCTCGCGCTGCTCGTGCTGCTCGCCGCGTTCGAGCACCTCAGTTCGGTGCGCACGCACAACGTGCGCGAGCTGACGCGCGCGAACGAGATCGTCGCCGCCTCCGTCCGCGTGCGCACCGCCGCCGGCCGCGTCCGCGCGGACGAAGCGCCGACGATCGTGGCGTTGCGCCAGTCCGTGCGCGCGCTCGGAGTCGAGCTTCCCGCGGACGGCCAGCTCGACTCGCGTACGGTCGAGGGGCCGGAGCGCGAGCTGCGCGCCGTGGAGCGCGCGCTCGAGCGCGTGATGCAGGCGGAGCGCGACGTGCGGCTGCTCGCCGCGGAACTGGCCGTCGCGAACGGGCCGGGCGATCGTGAAGAATCCGTGCGCGCTTCCCTGCGCGGCCGATCGGAGGAACTCGAGTCCGCGTGCGTCACCTACGCCGAGGCGTTCGGCCGGCTCGAGAAGGCCGCGAGCGCTTCCGACCTCGTTCGAGTCGCGCTCTTCACCGCCGTGCTGCTCGGCGCGCTGGTGCTCGTGCTCCTGCGGCTCGTGCAGCGCACGCGTCAGGTGCAGCGCCACGAGGAGCGCATCGCACAGCTCGCGCTCGTCGCGCGGCACACCGCGAGCGCGGTACTCGTGACCGACCGCGGCGGACGGCTGCTGTGGGCCAACGCCGCGCTGACGCACCTGACGGGCTGGACCGCGGCCGAGATCGCGGGAAGGGAAGTGCCGGAGTGGCTGCTGGGCTCGTCGTCGCCCGAGATCGGCGAACGGATCCGCGAAACGCTGCAGCTCGGAGGCGTCTTCCACGCCGAGGCGCCGCTGCGCGCGCGCGACGGTCGCGAGATCTGGGGCGCGGTCGAGATCGTGTCGGTGGATGGGGACGGCGTTCACGAGCCGCGCTGCATCGTCACGTTCCACGACGTGACCGAAGCGCGCGCCGCGCGCGAAAGCCTCGTCGAGAGCGAGGCGCGTTTCCGCTCGGCGCTCGATTCGATGACCGAAGGACTGGTCATCCAGGACGCGGACGGCACGCTGCGGAAGTGCAACGCCGCCGCCGAGCGCATTCTCGGCCTCACGTTCGAGCAGATGGCCGGACGCAACTCCTACGATCCGCGCTGGCGCGCGACGCGCGAGGACGGCTCCGACCTTCCGGGGCACGAGCATCCGTCCATGATCGCGCTCTCCACCGGGCAGGCCCGTTTCGGGCGTCGTGATGGGCATCCAGCGTCCCGACGGCACGAAGGTGTGGATCTCCGCCGAAGCGAACGCGATCTTCACGCCGGGCCAGCCGAAGCCCGTCGGGGCCGTGACCACTTTCCTCGACGTCACCGCGCGCCGGCGCAGCGACCTCGAGCTGCGCAAGCTCATGCAGGCGGTCGAGCAGAGCCCGGCCGGCTGCATGATCACGAACGAGCGCCGCGAAATCGAGTACGTGAATCCGTGCTTCGAGCGGATCACGGGTTGGAAGGCCGAGGAGGTCCTGGGGCGCACGCCGCGCATGCTCGCTTCGGGGCAGACGCCGGCGGACACCTATCGCGACATGTGGGAGGCGCTCGGCCGCGGCGAACGCTGGCAGGGCGAGCTGCTCAATCACCGGCGCAACGGCGAGACGTTCCGCTCGCGGCTCACGGTGTTCCCGCTCAAGGACTCGCATCATCGCACGACGCACTACGTCGGGCTCTTCGAGGACGTCACGGAAGAGCACCGGCGCTCGCGCGAGCTGGTCCGTGCGCGCGAGGAAGCGCTCGCGGCGGCCCCCGCGAAGAACGAGTTCCTGCAGAACATGAGCCACGAGCTGCGCACGCCGATGAACGGCATCCTCGGCATGGCGGAGCTGCTTCAGCAGTCCGACCGTCGGCCGCGCAGCGCGCGGATCTCGTCACGCTGCGATCGTCCGCCGACCAGATGCTCACGGTGATCAGCCAGCTGTTCGACTTCACGAAGCTGGGCGACGGCGTACCCGAGGAATCCCGCGTGCGCTTCCAGCTGCGCCAGGCGTTCGGGCCGGTTCGCGAGAAGCTCGCTGCGGGGGCGGAGGCGCGCTCGCTCGCGTGGCGGTTCGAGATCTCACCGCAGGCGCCGGACGTGTTCCTCGGCGATCCCGGCGGACTGCGTCAGGTGCTGCTGCACCTCGTGGACAACGCGCTCAAGTTCACGCACCGCGGTGAGGTGCGCGTGCAGATCGGCGCCGAGCCGTCGGGCGACGACCGCTGGCGGCTTCGCTTCGAAGTGCACGACACGGGCATCGGCATCGAAGCGCGCCGCCAGAGCGCGATCTTCGAGGCGTTCGAACAGGCCGACGGTTCGAGCACGCGCCGCTACGGCGGACTCGGGCTCGGGCTCACGCTCGCGCGCCTGATCGTCGCGCGCATGGACGGGCAGCTGAACGTCACGAGCGAACCCGGCAAGGGCAGCACGTTCGTGTTCTCGGTGCCGCTCGAACTCGCGGAGACTCCGCCGGTGGCGGGGCTCACGCTCGTGCCGCCCGCGGAGCTTTCCGCGCGTAGCCGTCTCGACGGCGCGCACATCGTCCTCGTGGACGGCGGCGGCGCGATGCGGGCGGCGGTCGCCTCGTCGTTTGAACAGGCCGGCGCACGCGTGGACGCGGTGCCCGGAGCCGAGGCCGCGATCGCGATCGTGCGCGAGTCGCGCGGCGGCGTCAGCGCGCTCGTGCTCGACGAACGCGGCGGTGGATTCGACGCGTTCCAGGTGGCG
Source organism: Candidatus Eiseniibacteriota bacterium (assembly GCA_016710095.1). GTDB lineage: Bacteria > Eisenbacteria > RBG-16-71-46 > RBG-16-71-46 > RBG-16-71-46 > CAIXRL01. Next base: position 134,109 of record JADJLL010000009.1, read on the forward strand.
AAGCGCGTGCACGAAGCTCTCGCCGAGGCGCAGCCGCCCACGGTGCTCGTGGCGATCGCGGGGCAGCGCGGCGACGCCGACCGTTGCCGCGAGGTCGGCGTGAGCGCCTACCTCACGTACCCGCTCGGCGTGGCCGAGCTCGACGAAGCGCTCGATCGCCTGCTCGCCCTGCAGGCCACGGGCTCCGAGGCGCCCACGCTCGTCACGCGGCACCTGCTTCGCGAACAGCGGCGCTCGATGCGCGTGCTGCTCGTCGAGGACAACGCGGTCAACCGCAAGGTCGCCACGCGTCTGCTCGAGCGCTCCGGCTTCGAGGTGCAGGTGGCGGAGGACGGGCGCGACGGGCTCGAGCGTTTCCGCGAAGGCGGGTGGGACGTCGTGCTCATGGACATGCAGATGCCCGTCATGGACGGCATCTCCGCGACGCAGGGCATCCGTGCGTTCGAAGCCGAGCACGGCCTCGCACGCACGCCCGTCGTCGCCGTCACGGCGCACACGCTCGACGACGATCGCGAGGCGGCGCGCGAAGCCGGCATGGACGCGTTCGTCTCGAAGCCGATCCAGGCGGACGAACTCGTGCGCACGATCCGCACGTGCGTCGGGGACCTGCCCGCCGGCGCGCCCGTCGACGCCGTTCCGCCGCAACTCGCCGAAGTCATCGACTGGGCGGAAGCGCTCGAGCGCATGGACGGCGACGAACTCGTGCTTCACGAGTTGCTGCGGCTGTTCCTGCAGGACTCGGATCACATGATGCAGCGGCTCGAGGAGGCGCGCGCCAGCGGTGAGGCGAAGCGCATCGAGCGGGCCGCGCACGGACTCAAGGGGGCCAGCGCGACGATTTCGGCTCGCGCGGTGGCGCCGTTGGCGCGCGAGATCGAAGGTCTCGCACGCGAAGGGGAGCTGGTCCAGGCGCTCGACCGCATGCAGGACCTGCGGATCGAGATGCAGCGGTTGCGGCGCGCCCTCGAGGCGTTGCCGGAGCCGGGAAGGAAGGCGGCGTGAAAGTACTCGTGGTCGTGGACGACATCGTGGCGCGTCGTGCGGTCGAGGCGGCGCTGCAGCGGGGCGGTTTCCGTACGATCGGCGTGGCCGACGGACTCGCGGCGTGGGAGATCCTCAAGCGCGCCGACAGCCCCGAGGCTCGTGGTGCTCGACTGGGCGATGGACGGGCTCGACGGTCCCGAGATCCTCGCGCG
>JADJLL010000010.1 GCA_016710095.1 Candidatus Eiseniibacteriota bacterium
ACATATTGCGGGGTCTTGCGATTCATCTGCTGGAAGCGCTCGGCCGGGAAGAACCGGCCGTTGACGAGTGTTTGCCCCTGCGTGTTCCAGAACGACTTCAGCGGGAGCCCGTCCTCGTCGGGGCGGTAGCGACGATCCTCATCCCGTTCTAGCAAGAATCGGCGCGGCGCATCGTGGCAGCCCGTGCACGTGACGGTTCCGCGCCGCACGGTATGCGGGAAGAACGCGCGCCACTCCGCGGCGAGCGGGCGGTTCTCCCAGCCGCGCTTGGTGTCGGTGGCGAAGAGCAGGAAGCGCGGGCGGATGGGCGAGACGAGACCGTGTGAGTCGAGTCCCAGTGGTGGCGCGTCCTGGAGACGGAGGTAGCCGCTCTTCTTCCACTCGCCCCATGACGGCAGGGACTCGAACGCCTCCTGCTGCTCCGGGGTTCGCGGACGAACGAGGAAGGTGCCGTACTCCTGTGACGCCCACGCGGAGTGGCAGCTCGAGCACTGCATGCGGTCGAGATGCGCGGTGATGGCGTGCTCCGCGACGCGGGCGTCGGGGCGCGGATGGCACTCGCGGCACGTCTTCACGCGACCGCGCCCTTCGTGCAGCGTGTGCACGTCGTGACAGGCGGCGCAGGCCATGGCCCCGCTCGGGTGGACGTCCGGCACCATCTTGAGCACGCGTTGGCCGTCGGCCGTCGCGCCGCGCTGGTAGCGCTCGTGATCTTCGCGCGCGGCCCGCCCGTGATAGTCCCAGCCCACGTTGTCGCCGCGGTGGCACTTCAGGCACGCGGCATCGGCCGGCTTCGCGACGAACGTACGGCCCTCGCGATGGCAGTCGTCGCACGACCGCACGTGGCAGCCGTTGCACGACTGCGCGAAGAACGCGTCGCCGTCGCGGCCGAACGCCCGGCGCGCGAACTCCCGTTCCCCGGCGCGCGTCGCCATCCGGCTCGACAGGATCGAGCGCTGCGCCGCATGGCAGCGCACGCAACTGGTGTCGCGCAGCGTGGCGTGTCGGAGGCATCGCGCGCGGCGGCGTCACCGCGCGCGTCGCGCTCCACGCGCTCGCGTCAGCGGCCAGCGCCCAGCAGGCGGCGATGAAGAGTGTCGTCCAGCGCACGGGAGTCCAGTCGTTTGCGGTAGATGGGATCGGAGGCCGAAGCGTGACAGTCGAGGCAGAGGTTGACCGCGAAGAAGCGGACGAGTTCGCGCGGCAGCAGCGGGCGGCCGCCGTCGCGGGCGATGGCGGCGTGCGAGGTCACACCCTTCGCGTCCATCGCGAGGAATCCGTCGAGCGGCTTCTCGGAGTTCTTCTCGCACAGCAGCGTCGGACGGATGCGGCCGGCCTCGACGGCGTGCTGGCCGAAGCCGACGAACGTGGGGTCGCCGTGACATTCGGCGCAGCCGATCGCCTTCGTTCCCGTGTTGTGCCCGAAGAACGGCGCGAAGCGCAGCTGCGGTTTGCCGCGGAACACCGCGACCGCGTCGTCCCGCGTCACGACGCCGTCCTCACGGACCTCGGTGACGAACGTCTGGCAGCCCGGCGTCATCGGCGCGACGTGGCCCGCGCCGTCCACGGCGAGCGGGAAGGGATAGAGCTTGCGGACGTCCTCGTGCTCGGTGAAGAGCCCGGGCGTCTCCTGGTCCTTCACGAAGTCCCAGCTGCTCTCGCGGCGGTCGTACGTCGTGTGGCAGCCGTAGCATTGCGTCACCGTGCGGGAATGGCACGTCGAGCACGCCATGCGATCGTGCCCCGCGATCCGGTGCTCGGCCGAGCCCGTGACGACCGGCGAGCGCAGCAGCCGGCCACTGCGCTTGAGCGCGACCATCACGCTTTCGTCGCGCGCGAACACGTTCGAGAAGGGGCGCCCGCGGCTCGTGAGCGCCACGCGCGCGCCGGACTGGAGCGGATAGCCGTACTGGCGCGACTCGCGAAGCGGCGGCTCGTGCTCCCGCACCGCGGTGACGAAGCGCGGACGCTTCGTGCCGTCGCCGTGGCAGTCCTCGCACGCGACCTCGAGCTGCCCCTTCATGCGCTCCGAGGAATAGCCGTCGCCCATCACTTCGCGGGACGTGTGGCAGTCGATGCACTCCATGCCGGCGAGGAAGTGGGCGTCGGCGGCGATGTGCGTGAACGAGCGGTCGTCGCTGCCCGGTACCGGCCCCGGCATGCCGCCGCGGGTGGGCACGAGCGCGTTGTTGCCGTCGTTGAGGCCCTGGTACGAGAGCGCGATGCGGCCGCTGCGCTGGTGGCAGCGCGTGCACGCGCTCATCGTCGGCAGCGCCTGCATGGCGTGCGTCGGGCTGTGCCGGCGCTTGCCGCGCATCGTGCGATCGCGGCCTTCGTACGCGGCGCCCGGGCCGAACGGGAAGTGGCACGCCGCGCAACCGGCGGGATGTCCCGAGCCGTCCGTCGCGTCGTTCTGCTTGCCGACGTGGCAGCGCGCGCAGAACTTCCGGTACAGCTCGCCCGAGAGATGGTCGAGCTCCGCGACCGAGCGCAGCGTGAGCGTGTCGCCGTTCGCGCGGAAGGTCGCGCCCGAATGCGCGGCGAAGTTCGCGCCGTGTGCTTCGCCCTCCCAGGTCGCCTGGATCTGCGCGACCATTCCGGCGTTCGTGAACATCTGGCTGCTCGTCATGCGGTCCACCTGGTCGCGGTGGCACGAGCCACAGCCTCGTTCCCAGCGGGCCGGATAGGAGGGGTCGGCCGCACCGAACATTCCGGCGTGCGCCGCCTCGGCCGTGGTTCCGCGTTCGTTCCCGCCGTGACAGGGCACGCAGCCCTGGTGCGTGGCGGAAGCGGTCTCGAGTCCCCATGGCATGGCAGGGCAGGACGAGCCGGAGTCCTGCGCGAGCGGCAGCCCGTGCAGCACGAGGCCCGGCCGCGCACACCAGCGCGGCGCCCGCCATCGTCCGACGCCCGCATGCGCCCGCCCCACCTTGCCACCCAGTCCCGTCCACTCACCTGCCCAGGCGACCTGCCCTCGCGGCTTCGCCGATGCCCGCTGGCCGCCATCGTCCGCCCTGGCCGAAAGGCGACGGCGGCCAAGCCGCCGTCAGGCCGCGCCGGACAAGACCGAGCCCGCCGGGAGGGCCGCCCGCTCGCAGAAGACCACCTGCAGCTGCGTCGTGAACGTGTTGAAGTCGCGCGTCGTCAGTCCGGCGCCCTGCAGGCCGTCGAACGTGCCCGTGCGGTCGAAGCTCGTGCGGCTGGCTTCGAACGTGAGCTTCAGCTGCTGGTCGCGCACGAAGTAGTTCACGCCCGCGCCGAACCAGTCCACGCCCTGGTCGTACACGTTGTTCAGCATCGCGAAGCGCCACTGCTCGAAACGCCCGAACAACTGGACCGGGTGCTTCGGAAGCAGGTAGCCGCCCTTCACGTACCAGCCGTTCTTCTCGCCGTTCAGGCCGAGCGCCCCGAGTTCGGGATGCAGGGTCAGGTACGACTCGTCGAAGTCGACCTTCTCGTAGGCCGAGCCGAACGTGAACGTGCCGACGCCTTCGAGCGGGTATTCGGCGTAGGCGTCCGCCGTCCAGCCCTTGTAGTGCGCGACGCCGAGCTTCGTCACGGTGTCCGTGAACACGGCGTTGGGTTCGACCTGGTAGGCGGCGCCCAGCGTGAACACCTTCTTCTTGCCCAGGTAGGTGCCCCGATAGCCGTACTCGCTCTCGGGCTCGAGGAGACTCACGTGCCCGCGCACCGAGTAGCGGAAGTTCGACTTCGGGGCGGTCGCGTACCCGACGGCCTTGCGGCCTTCCATCAGGTCCGCGCGGTACTGCAGGCGGTCACCGTACAGGTTGCCCCACACCGCGACGCCGGCGTCACGCGTGGTGACGAACGGAGCACGGATGTACAGCGAGCGATCCAGCGTCAGCGGGTTCTCGCACGATTCGAGGTTCTCGCGCGACAAGTTGTACTTGAACTTGCCCACGCTGACCTTGAACGCGGGATGCAGGTCGAAGCGCACGACGGCGTCCAGCATCTGGAACTCCGACCCCTGGTCCTGGTCGGCCACCGCGAGCGTCCCGACGTTGAAGTCTTCGGTGAACTCGGTCTGGACGTAGACGCTCATCACTTCGCCGTACGTGCCCATCAACGCCAGCCGGTTGCGGCGGAAGTTGAAGTGGTACGTGTTCTCGTCGTTCTGGTAGCCGGATCCGTCGTCGCGAGCGACGAGCTGGAACTGGCCCTTGTATTCGAACTTGAGCGTGCCCTGGTTCTCGGGGCCGAAGGTCCATTCGGGCCCGGCCGCCGCGGCCGTCGCCAGCATCAGCGAGCCGAGCGCGGTGAACACCGCGAGCCGGATCATGGTTTTGCGGATCATCGAGGTCTCTCCTTCGTGAGGGAGTGGCCGTCGTTCATCGACGGCGAGTCGGTTGGTGTGATGGGTCAGCAGCCGCTCGAGCCGCCGCCGCCACCGCCGCCGCCGCCGCCACCGCCTGCCGTGGAGCCGGAGGAGAGATAAATCAGGTCCTCGACCGCGATCTGGTTCGCGCGGCGATCGGTGATGCTCGTGAGGATGATGTTGGCCGTGGGATCCAGCGTGAGCGAGCCGCTCGCGATGGTGCCGAACGTGCGCGGCAGGCTCGTGCCCGGCGAGTTCGTGTCCACACGCCACGCGGTTCCGACGTTGTTCGCGGTCCGGTAGCCGAACCACTGGCCGCTCGAGCCGTCGTACAGACGGACGGGCCACTGGAGCACACCGTCGAGCACGAAGTAGACGCTCGAGGCGCGCATGCCCGACGCGCAGTACACGTAGGTCATGCTCTTGCTCGACGTGATGCCGAAGCTCTCGAGGCGCGCGACCATGTCGCTGACCGGCTTGAACGTCGAGGACTGCCCGACGACGTAGTACTGGTTCCAATCGTCGATCTTGGCGTTCGCGACGTACGGGCCGACGGCCGGATCCACACCGCCGCGCACGTCGAGGATCGTGATGCCCGTCGTCGCCGTCGCGCTCAGCGAGCCGGCGTTGACGCGGTCCACGACGTCGATCATGTCGCCGATGGGCATGCGGTACGCGAGGCACGCGCCGGTGCATCGTAGTATTCGCGCACGCTGAACGTGGACGGCCGCACGGCCGGCACTTCGGTGACGAGCGTCTGGCCCGCAGCGGTCCAGCCGTTGTCGCCGCCCTGCAGCACCTTCAGCCGGTTCCGGGGGAAGCCCCAGTAGCGGAAGGTGAAGTAGGCGCGCGTCGCGTTGAGGAAGTTCTGGCCCGTGCTCACGGTGAACACGACCGTCGTGTGGCGGTCGATGCCCATGCGACGCAGCATCAGGTCCATCTGGGCGCCGTCCGGCACTTCACTCGTCAGGGGCGAGACGGCCTCGAGCCGACCGGTCGTCAGTTCGGTCGAGGAGTTGAGCAGCACCGAGCCGGGAATGTGCGACGTGCCGTACGTGGCGGTGGTGCCCACGGTGACCACGACCACGCGGTCGCGCGCGTCGGGCTGCGTGTTGTTGACGAGCCCTTCGTCCATCCACTGCTTCAGCGTGGCGGCCTCGATCAGGGCGGTGGGGGTCTTCGTCGTCGTGATGGATGCGGTCGGATCCACGTAGCTCGTGGGATTGTTGCCGCATCCGGTGAGCGCGAGCGAGAGACCCGCGAGAATGCCGAGCAGGGCGACGAACGCCGCCTGCTTCGCGATCCGGGGTTTCCGCAGCATGGGTGCCTCCTCAGGAGAACCGTTGATGGCGTCGGTCGGGTGCGTCCCGCGGACGCACCACGAAACAGCAGCCGATGGGAGCGGGTGACGCTTCGCCGTCCACCGGCCGGGATTGCGGGTCAGCAGCCGGCGGCGTTGGGCCGCGGTTTTTCGAGCGTCACCGTCGTGCCGACCTTGGCCTTCGCCGAGTTCGGGCTCGTGACGCAGAGCGTGTCTCCCACGATGTTGACGATCTTCGCCTTGCCGCCGAACACGCGGATGTTCGCGCCCTTCTTCATCCAGGCTTCGGGCTTCGCGGACACCACGAGGCAGACGTGCGGCTTATCGATGACCGCGACCTTCGCGTTCATCGGCGCGGCGAGCGCCGCGACAGGAGCGACCGCCACGAGCAGGACCGCAGCGGCGAATGTTCTCATCATGGTGGAACCCTCCGAACAGCGTCTGGATCATTGCAGTCGTGCCGCGTGCGTTCGCACGACGTGCACGAGTGGCCGCACGGGTCGGCTGCAAGAAGCGAACCACGCAACTTCGCGGAAGAGTTCGCGGCGCGCGCGGCGCGAACAGATCCTGACGCGCGTTCGCGAAACGTCAGGCGGCGCGGCGCGTGCCGCGAGGCGTGCTCGCCATCGCGTGTGCCCGCGCGACGATGAGCGCGCCACATGCGCGTGCGCGCGTGCGGACGAAACGACGGCGCGTGCGGTGATTGAGCGCGGACGCGCTCCGTCCGCCGGGCGCGCGGCCCACGACGCGACCTTCGCCGAACCGGATCACCGTCGGGTGGCGACGGCGTGTTTCAACGTTTCGTCCCAGACTGGACGATTCGTTTCACGAGCTCGCGCCGGGAACGATCAGCGATCCAGCCCGAGTTCGCGCATCCGGCGCCAGAGCGTGGTGCGGCTGATGCCCAGCGCCGTCGCGGCCGCGGCACGATTCCACCGATGTTGTTCGAGCGTGCGGTGCAGCTGGTCCCGCTCGACTTCGTCGTCGGTGCGTGCGAACGCGGGCGGTGCGGGCGCCGCGCTTCCCGTCAGCCGGACTTCCCGAACCTCGACGGGAAGATCGGTGTCGTGAATGGTCTGGCCGCGGCACACGGCGACGGCGTACTCGATCGCGTTTTCGAGCTCGCGCACGTTCCCGGGCCAGTGATACTCGAGCAGCGCTCTTCGGGCGTCGGGCGACATCAGCATGGAGCGCCCCAGCCGGCCGCTCACGCGCCCGAGCAGGTGGAGTGCGAGCGGCTCGATGTCCTCCCGCCGCTCGCGAAGCGGCGGCATCGTGATGGGCACGACCCGCAGCCGGTAGTAGAGGTCCTCGCGGAAGCGCCCTTCCCGGATGTCGCGGGGAAGATCGCGGTTCGTCGCGGCGATGATCCGTGCGTCGGTGGCGGTCGAGCGGCTTTCGCCGACGCGCTCGAACGTCCGCTCCTGCAGCACGCGCAGCAGCTTCACCTGGAGCGCGAGACTGAGGTCGCCGACCTCGTCGAGGAACAGCGTACCGCCCCGGGCCAGCTCGAAGCGGCCCTGGCGGTCCCGGACCGCGCCCGTGAAAGCGCCACGCACGTGTCCGAACAGCTCGGACTCGAGCAGCTCCCCGGGAAGGGCGCCGCAGTTCACCGCGACGAACGGTCCCGCGCGCCGCGGGGAATCGAGGTGCAGCGCCCGCGCGACGAGCTCCTTGCCCGTGCCGCTCTCGCCCGTGACGAGCACCGTCGCTTCGCTCTCGGCGAGGCTGCGGATGAACTCGAACGTGCGCAGCATCACCGGCGCGCGGCCGATCATGCCGGAGAAGAACCGGACCGGCGGCTCCTCCGTCGGAGGAGCGGTGCTGATGGGACGCACGACCACCATGTAGACCACGCGCGGATCGCACAGCGGCGAGAGCATCGACGCGACGGACGCCGCCGAGACCGACAGCAGGACCGGCGCCCTGCCGGGAAGCGTGAGTGTCGCACCCCAGCCCTCGCGGCGTTCGCCCGCGAGCAGCGCGCGCCGCAGCACGCCTTGCGGTCCGAAGAGGTCTTCGCCCAGCACCTGCTCGGCGTGGAGGTCCTCCGCGACGCGGCTCGCGCCCGGGCCCGCGATCGCGTCGAGACCGTCGGACACGTGCACGACACGGAACTCGACGTCGAGGCAGATGAGCGCGCGCCCCATGCATTCGAATATGCCGCTGACCGCTCGGACGAAATGGGCGGACAACTCCCGCTGCAGGACGCCGTCGAAATCGGTGACTTCTGTCATGGGGCTCCTCGAGTGGCCGGGTGAGCGGGACGCCGGCCGGGTCTCGAGCGCATTGAACCGCAGCCGCGCCGTCGCGGCTACTGGTCCGAAGGGACGACAGCCACCGCACCTTTCGGCCGGAACGCACGAAGGCCCCGCGGGCGGTTCGCCGGCGGGGCCTTCGCACTTCCGTCGAGCGGCTATTTCACGACCGTCTGCAGCAGACCGTAAATGCCGAGTCCGAGCGCCGCGAGCGAGTCGCCGGCGATCAGGCCGCCGCCGACGAGCGACATCGTGCTCATGTCCTCGGGCAGGTCCTCGTGCCCGGCCGCCGCGCGTGCGGCCGACTTGGCTTCGGCCTGCTTCGCCTGCCACGTCTGCAGCAGCGAGCTGAACGTGCCGCCGAGCCCGAACCACAGCGACGTGCCGAACTCGACGAAGCCGCCGAAGCTCGACGCGTACGGCGTGGGCAGGAAGATGCAGTCGAGCGACAGGTCGAAGTAGTACGCGAAGCCGCCGCGCGCGACCCACGCCTTGTAGCCGCCGTTGCGCTTGATCGCCTTGCGCAGCACTTCGGTGATCAGGCCGATCGCGATGCCGATGCCGAGCGCGAGCATGACGTTCGGGTTCGGGTGCGTGAGGCCGTTCAGGGCGCCGACGAACTTGTAGGTCATCGCCGCCTGCCACTTTTCCGCGCCCGGCGTGCCGGGGTTCGCGAACTGGTTGATCGCGAGCACCGGGTACGCCTTCATGAACAGCCGCGCGAGCACGACGCTCATCACGGCGCCCATGGCGATGCCGATCACCTGGTAGCGGAACTGCAGCGAACGGTTGGTGCCGAGGCGCCAGCCGGTCGAGCGGTCCTGCTGCATGTCGCCGCCGACGCTCGTGGCGATCAGGAGGATCGTCGCGCAGAGCAGGCCCGTGACCGGATCCTTGAGGCCGATGGTCGCGAGGATGAACACGGTCAGCACGAACGCGCTCGAGATCGGGTTGCTGTCCGAGATGCCGAGCGAGATGCCGTTGACCATGAGGAACACGAACACGAGCGCGATCGCGACGCCGACGAACAGGGCGGGAAGATGCAGCACGAACACGCCCATCGCGAAGATGGCGATCGCCCAGAACGCCACCCACGACCAGAGGAAGCGCGAGTCGGTCTTCTTCCAGTCCTCGGCGGGCTCGGCCGCCTTCGACTTGCCGAACGTCGAGATCGCCGTGCCGGCGAGCATCGCCATGTCGACGATCGCCGCGCCCATGATCATGCCGAGCGCGCAGATGAAGGCGATCTTGCGGAACGGATCGTGCGGTCCGAGGAACGGCGTCATGACGCCGGCCGCATCGTTGAGCCCGTGCGTGCGCAGCCACGGCGTGAGCGCCATGCCGATGCCGCCGACGACGATCGCGGGAATGCCGATGCGTGCGCCGACGATCATGCCGGCGCCGAGCGTCGAGGCCGAGTAGTTCGCGATCATCCGCCCAAGAACGCGGCCGGGCCCGGCTCGGCCAGCCTGCCGACCCACGCGGCGACGCGGCGACGCGAGCGCGAGGCCGCTCAGCAGGCCGCCGGCCGTGCCACCGCCGAGCTTGCAGATGGATTCCTTGAGCAGCCGGATGTCGGTCAGCGCGCGCAGGATGTTCGCGACGGCGAAGCCCGAGGGGAAGGACAGCTGCATGCGGTCGACCAGGATCGGCGTGTACATCATGCCCACGCCGACGCCGAACATGCCGATGCACATGAAGTACACGATCAACTGCCAGATCGGAGGCTCGGGCAGTCCGAGCCACGTCATGGCCTGGATGAGCACGGCCATGCCCGAGAGCCCGGCGACGGAGGCCGCCATGGTCTGGATGTAGTTCGCGCCGTGCTTGCCCTCGGAGCCGTAGCCGTAGGTGACGACGCTGCCGAGGATGCCGGCGAGCACCTGCCCGCCGACGAAGAAGCCGATGGAGAAGTTCATGTAGGCGGCGGTGATGCCGCCGAGGGGGCCGAGAATGAAGATCGCGACCGCGCCGAGGAGGAGGTAATAGCCCGGGCTGTCGATGGGCGGAAGGAAGCGTTTGGGTTGGGTCATGGTGCGCAATCTACCCATGTGCCCGCGCGGCCCGACAGGGAAAACTTCGGGCCGCGTCCACGAAAAACGCTCGTCAGTGCTCCAGCCGGTGCACCGCCCGCGCCCACGTGCCGAACAGCCGGAGCGCGCGATCGGCGGTCCGGAACACCGGAATGCCGCCTTCCTCGAGCGCCGCGGACATGGCGTCGTAGAGCGGACCGGCGTCCACGACCGCGACCCACGGCTTCATGCTCTCGGTCCACACCTGCCGCAGGCGCATGACGACGCCGTCCTCGCGTTCGAGGTCGTCGCCGTGCCCTTCGCCCACGGGCAGCGTGTCGAGCGCCGCGGTGAGCGGGACGCAGCCGAGCACGGCCGCGTCGACGCCGGGATCGGACAGCATCGCCCGCAGCGCCGAGTCGTAGCCTTCGTCGCCGAGGATCGGTGTGACGTCCATCGGGTTGTGCACCGCGACGATGTCCGCGAGCTTCGCGCGCGCGAGCGTTCCGGCGAGCGAGGCCTGCGTGGACGCGGTGAACTTCGCGAGCGTGAACGCGCCGAGCGAATCGGCGATCGCGACGGACTCGAAGCCGGCGTTCGTGAGCGCGCCGAGGCGGCCCGCGCCGGCCTTGCGGCCGCGCAGCCGCGCGAACAGCCGCACGAGGTCCTCGAAGTCCTCGAGCGTCTCGGCGACGACCGCGCCCGCCGCGCGGGCGAGCTGCGTGGCGACCGCGTGGTCGCCCGCGACGGCGGCCGTGTGGCTCGCCGCGGCCGCGGCGCCCGCGGCGGTGCGGCCCGCGAGGTACACGATCACCGGGCGGCCCGCGCGCCGCAGCGCCTCGATCTGGCGCACGAAGCGCGCGCCGTCGAGCGGGCGGAAGCCTTCGAGGTACACCGCGACGATCTGCGCGCGCGGCTCGCCCACGAGGTACTCGAGGTAGTCCGCGATCGTGAGGTCGCTCTGGTTGCCGATCGTGATCGTGTAGAGCGGCTGCAGCCCGGCGAGCTTGCTCGCCTTGCTGACGGCGAACGCGCCGCTGCCCGTGACGAGCGCGATCGGATCGGCCGCCCGCGCCGAGCGCGGCAGCTTGTGCTCGGGAATGAAGAGCGTGTCGAAGTGCCCGGGGAGCGAGCGCACGCCGAGACAGTTGCCGCCGTTCACGACCGGCCCGCCCCAATCGGTGCGGCGCGAACGCGCGATGGCCTCGCGCATGGACGTGACGATCGCCTCGTTGCCGGCCTTCTCCTCGAGACCGCCGGGAATGAGCACGATGCTCTCCGCGAGATGCTCGTCGGCCGCCTGCGTGATCGCCTCGGCGGCCTGCGGCGCGGGAATGCTGAGCACGAGCAGGTCCACGGGCGAGGGCACGTCGGCGAGCGAGGGCACGCACGCGCAGCCGTCGATGCTGTTCGCGCCGGGCTTCACGATCGTGACGTCCGCCGGATCGAAGCCCTCGCGCAGCACGTTGCGCAGGATGATGCGGCCCGGGTTCATGCGCTCGGAGACGCCCATGACGGCGATCGTGCGCGGCTCGAGCAGCGTGCGGATGCGCGCGATCGGCCGCGGCGCGGGCGGGTCCTCGCGCCAGGGCGCGAGCTTCGCGAGCGCGTCGAGCGCCACGAGACGGCCGTCGCTCACGACGAGCGGATTGATCTCGAACTCCTCGAGCGCGTTCGCGTGCGGCGTGCGCGCGAACGCGAGCAGCCGGCGTACGGCGCCGGTGAGTTCGGCGCGGTAGAGCAGCGCGCGGTGGCCGCGCTGCGGCTCGATCGCGAGCCGTGCGACGGCGAGGCGGTCGATCGCTTCGTCGATCACGTCGTCGCGGTCGAGTTCGGGGCTGAAGAGCGCGGTCGCCTGGTCGGCCTTGAGCGCGCGGGAGAGGAACTCGGCGTGCACGCCGCCCGCGGCGAGCGTCACCACGGGACCGAAGTCGCGCGTGTGGCGCAGTCCGAGCAGGAACTCGCGGCCCGGGCCGCTCTCGTGCGGCACGAACTCGCAGATGAGGAAGCCTTCGAGCCCGCGGCCGGCGAGACGCGTTTCCATTTCGGAGGCGGCTTCGTGCAGCGCCGCGACGCGGTTGGGCAGCACCGCGACCGCGTGCGCGTCGGTCTTGTGCAGGATCTGCGGCGAGAGCGCCTTGAGCACCACGCGCTCGCCTTCGAACGGCGAAGCCGTCCAGCGCGCGATCGCGTCGGCGCCCGTGACCACTTCGCGGCGGGGGACGGCGAACCCGAGCATCTCGAGCAGCGTCATCCCTTCGGATTCGAGCAGCACGCGTTCGGGCCGCGCGCTCGCGCGGGCGATCAGTGCGTCGAATGGCCCGGCATCGTGCGCGGCCTCCACGGTGCTCATGCGAACGCCTTCCTTCCCGATGCGAAGGCCTTGAGGTTCAGCTCGAGCACGGCGTCACCCTTGCGGGCGAACGTCTGGCGCACGCTCTGTTCGAGCGACTCGAACTTGAGCGGCAGCAGCCGCGACGCGGCGCCGACCATGACGGTGTTGACCGCGAGCAGGTGGCCGGCCTCGTCGGCGAGCCGTTCGGCCTCGATCACGCACGAGTGCGGCAGCGCGCGGATCTTGGCGAGGATGGCGTCGGTGTCGGGATAGTTCGGGATGTTCACGAGCGCGTTCGCCGAGCTGATGACCGTACCGGTGGGCGAGAGCCACGCGACGTAGCGCAGCGCTTCGACCGGTTCGAGGCTCAGCACGAGGTCGGCGCCGCCGCGCGGGATGAGATCGCTCTCGATGACGCCGTCGGACAGGCGCAGGTGCGCCTGCACCGCGCCGCCGCGCTGCGCCATGCCGTGCACTTCGGACTGCTTCGCGTTCAGGCCTTCGAGCACCGCCGCGCGGCCGATGAGTCCGGCCATCGACAGCACGCCCTGTCCGCCCACGCCGCTCAACACGATGTCGTATTTCACGAGCCCACCGCCTCGGGAATGCGCGCATGCTTCGCGTGCGCGACCTTGCACTCACGCACCGCGATCACGACCGACAGTCCGCGGTGTTCCATTTCCTTGCGCAGCACCGCGGCGGTCTCGTGGACCTTGCGCGGGTGCGCGTCGACGATGTGGAAGTGCTCGGGCTTCACGCCGACGCCGAGCACGATCGCCTGCAGGCGGCTCGACGCGATGAGCGGATCCTGCACGCCCGTCATGGCGGTCGCCTGGTTGTCGAGAATGAGCACGGTCATGGGCGTGTCGGCCGCCGCCGCGTCGGCGAGCGAGGCCGTGCCGGAGTGCAGGAACGTGCCGTCGCCGATGACGGCGACGACGTGCTCGAAGCCTGCTTCGGCCGCGCCCTTCGCCATGCCGATGCTCGCGCCCATGCAGACGCACGATTCGATCGACGAGTAGGGCGGCAGCGCGCCGAGCGTGTAGCAGCCGATGTCGGCGGTGACCATCGTGGCGCCGAAGCCTTCGAGCGCTTCCTTGAGCGCGTTGTACGAGTGGCCGTGCGGGCAGCCCTGGCAGAGCTGCGGCGGGCGGTTCGGAAGCAGCAGGCCGTCGAGGTCGAGGACCGGCAGCGCCTTCAGGCCGAGCGCCGCGCGCACGATCTCGGGCGACAGTTCGCCCGTCGGCGGAAGCTCGCCGCTCATGCGGCCCATGATCTTCGTCTTGCCCGGCAGGATGCCGCGCATCATGCGTTCGACGTACGGATAGCCGTCCTCGAGCACGAGGATCTCGTCGCAGTGCGCCGCGAGCGCGCGAACCTGCGCCTCGGGAATCGGGTAGGTGCCGATGTGCAGGTGCGAGGGCGCTTCCTTCAGCGCGGCGACGTTCTCGCGGTAGTAGTTGCGCGCGATGCCCGTGGTGATGACGCCGAGCGTGCGGCCCGGGCGCAGGTTGAGCAGGTTCCAGCGCGACGCCTCGGACCACGCGAGCACGTCCTTCTGGCGGGCGACGAGCGAGCTCCACTGCCGCCGCGCGTTGCCGGGCAGCAGCACCCACGTGTCGGCCTTGGGCGCCTTGTGCAGCGCGTTCTCGCCGCGCATTTCGCCGACCTGCACGTTGGTGCGGCTGTGCGAGAGGCGCGTGACGAGGCGGAGCATGACGGGCAGGCCGAAGCGTTCGGAGACGTCGTACGCCTCGCGCGTCATGTCGTACGCCTCCTGCTGCGTCGCGGGCTCGAGGCAGGGGACGCGCGCGAAGTCGGCGTACCAGCGGCTGTCCTGTTCGTTCTGCGAACTGTGCATGCCCGGATCGTCGGCGACGGCGACGACGAGGCCGCCGTGCATGGAGACGAGGGCCGAGTTCACGAACGGATCGGCGGCGACGTTGAGGCCGACGTGCTTCATGCAGACGATCGAGCGCCGGCCGGCGAAGCAGGTGCCGAGCGCTTCTTCGTAGGCCGTCTTCTCGTTGGCGCACCAGGCCGCGTGCGGTCCGCCTTCGCGTTCCTTGTGTTCGAGCAGGTACTCGAGGATCTCGGTGGACGGCGTGCCGGGATAGGCGTAGGCGGTGCTGATACCCGCGTGCACCGCGGCCAGGGCGACGGCTTCGTCACCGAGGAGAATGCGCTGAGGCATGGCGGCGATCTCCGAAAAGCCGGGGCGGGGTCGAAGCCCTCGGCGTGACATGTCGTTGAAGAGTGAAGCTGGTCCACAACATGCCTGCACTGCCCGTGCCTAGTGGTCTCCAGAATGTTGCTGCCCCCGAAAGCAGGGGTTTCCGCCGGGATCGCCGACGGAACGGCAACGAGTTACCCGCGCGACGCGGGCCAGCAACATTCTGGAGACCACAACCCACGGACCCCGCGGGCGGGGGCGTGGGAGAGAGGTTTGCCAAAATGTCCGGTTCGTCATGCCGAGGTTCACTCGCGGCCCACCCACCGGCTCACCCATAGACCCATCACGAGGACACCATGAACCCCATCCGCATGGCCGCCGTCGGGACCGTCACGCTCGCGCTCATCCTCTATTCGATCGGAACGCTGCGCGCGCACCAGAGCCGCAAGGCGACCGGCGCCGCGCGCGGGTTCCTGTCCGCGGGACTGTTCTTCGACATCGTCGCCACCGCCCTCATGATCGTGGCCTCCGGGAGCCTCGAAGCCACCGTGCACGGCTGGCTCGGCTACTCCGCCCTCACGCTCATGCTCGTGGACGTCACGCTCCTGTGGCGGCACTGGAAGGCCAGCGGGATGGCGGAGTTGCCGCGCGGGCTCCACCTGTACTCGCGCCTCGCGTACGTCTACTGGGTCGTGGCCTACTTCACGGGTGCGGCGCTCGTGATGGCGGCCAAGCACGCGACTCACTGAAACACCCAGGCGCACGACTTCCCGCGACTTACCGGGGCTCCCGTGCGCTAGAGTGTGGACGGTGACTCCCCTCGGAGCCGCGGCCGCGCCAGGACGTGCGAGTCCGGGTCCGGGCATTTCACGCCCGAAACCCTCTCGGATCTTCTCCCGCCGCCGATGCTAGGAATCCCACCCCTCGCATTGTTCACAGGGCCGGCGGCAAGGCCCGAAGTTCCGAGGACGCATGCAGGTCGCGACTGCAATCGCGCTGTTCACCGCGACATTCAATCTGGCCATGGCGGTGGGGCACATGGCCATCTCGCGCGCGCCCGGCTGGCGCATCGCGCGGACGTTCTCGTTCGTCGCGTGCACCGCCGCGCTGTACAGCTGCGGCAACATCATCTTCACGCTGCACGACCTGCCGCTCGAACTCTACGAGGCCGCCCTGCGCGGCCAGTACGTGTGGGCGAGCCTGCACTTCGTGGCGTGGCTGCCGTACGCGTACGGGCTCGAGACACTCGACCTCCGTCAGCTTCCACGCCTGCCGCGGTTCTACGCCTACGGCCTGCTCGTGCTCACGGTGCTGTTCGCCGTCACGGGCTGGCACATCCAGGGGCCGCTGCATCACCTGACGATCGATTGGGCCCAGGTCACCTATCACTACGTCTCCAACACGTGGCTCGGCGACGCCTACTCCGGCGTACTCGCTCTCGGGCTGGCGCTGCCGCTCTCGCAGTTCATCCGCCGCGCTCGTGCGGGCGAGCCGGACATGGGGCTCGTCGCCGTCGGCTTCTCGCTGTTCGTCGTCACGATCCTCGTCGAGGCGCTCGTCGCCGCCGAGATGCTCGACTTCCTGTCGCCCGCCGATCTCGGGTTCCTCGTCGCGCTGATTCCGGTGTCCACGCAACTGCTCAAGCGGTTCGTCGCGGACGCCGGGCGGCTGCAGGAGCTCACCGGGCAGCTGCGCGGCGAAGTGCGCGATCGCACGGAAGAGCGCGATCGTGCGCAGCACGCCCTCGTCGAAGCCGAACGTCACGCTTCGCTCGGCCGTCTCGCGGCCGGTGTCGGCCACGAGATCAACAACCCGCTCGCCTACGTGCGCCTCGCGCTCGAACGCATCGGCGAGGACCTCTCGCACCTCGGCACCCCCGCGCAGGTGTGGGAGTCGCTCGGACAGGCGCACGACGGCGTCAATCGCATCCAGAAGGTCGTCGAGGGGCTGCGCACGTACTCGCGCCGCGGCGACGAGCGCGTCGCGCTCGATCCGCGCGACATCGTGCGCGCGGCGATGAAGGTCGCGAACCCGAACCTCCGCCACGTCGCCCAGCTCGAGGCCGACCTGCAGCCCGCGCTCGCGGTCATGGGCGACGAGTCCCGGCTCGTGCAGGCGCTCGTCAACCTGCTCGTGAACGCCGCGCAGGCCGTCTCCGAGCGCGCCGGCGCGGGGCACGTGCGCATCCGCACGTACGCGACGCGCGACGGCGAAGCGTGCATCGAGGTCGCGGACGACGGACCGGGCATCGACGAGTCGGTGCGCGAGCATCTCGGCGAGCCGTACTTCACCACGCGCGGTCCGGGCGGCGGCATGGGGCTCGGACTGTTCGTGACGCGCGGCATCCTCGACGCGCATTCGGGCCGGCTCGAGTTCGAGTCGTCGCCGGGACGAGGCACGCGCGCTCGCATGGTGCTTCCGGCCGCGGCGGGCGTTCAGCCCGCGTCGTCGGAAGAGCCCGCCGCGGAAGGCGTCGCGCCGGCGAAGCCCGTCGCGGGCGAGGAGAAGCCCTCGGTGCTCATCGTGGACGACGAGCCGCTCGTGCTGCGCCTGCTCGGCAAGGCGCTCGAGCGCGATTGGCGCGTGACGTTCGCCAAGGACGGCGCGGAAGCGCTGCTCGAGGTGCAGCGAGGCAAGTTCGACGTCGTGCTGTGCGATCTCATGATGCCGGGCATCTCCGGCATGGCCCTCGCCGACGAACTCGCGCACCGCGATCCGCAGCTGCGCGAACGCATGCTCTTCATGACCGGGGGCGCCGTGACGCCCGCGTCCGAGCAGTTCCTGTCGCGGCGTGGGGTCTTGTGCCTGCCGAAGCCGCTCGACATGAAGCTGCTGCTGCGCATGCTGCGCGACATCAGCGACCGGTCGCGCGATCACGAGCAGAGCCCGCAGGCCTGAGCCGCGGCCCCGCGGTTTCTCCCGTGAGGGTGCGCCGCGCGCGGTCCTGACCACCTGTCAGGAGTCTTTCCCAAGCTGTCAGGCCTCGCGACGCGCTCGCGCGTCGCCGTGCGTGCGGTCGCCGCGCCGCGCTTGCAGGCGCACGCCTTAGCGGCCCTTCGGCGCCTCGAAATCACCACGCGCCGCGGCACGGGGGATGCCTGCCCGAAGGTGGTACTCGAACTCAGGTCCGACCCGGGAGGGATCGGCCCGTTCGTTGGGGGAGCGAGACCGACCTCCGAGTGGGCGGAACACGCGCCACGGGAGGCAGCGATGCGCGAACTCAGAATCCACGGGCGTGGCGGGCAGGGAGCGGTCATCGCTTCCAAGCTCCTGGCCACGGCCCTGTTTCTCGAAGGGAAGTCGGTTCAATCGTTCCCGGCCTTCGGCGTCGAACGCCGGGGCGCACCGGTGACGGCGTTCCTGCGCACCAGCGACGGGCCCATCCTGCTCCGGTGCGAGATCACGAAGCCCGACGGGCTGATCGTGCTGGACCCGACGCTGATCGCGGCCGTCGACGTGGCGGCCGGGCTCAAGGACGGCGGCAGCATCCTCGTGAACGCCGAGGGCGGGCCGGAGACGTTCCCGAAGCTCGCCGACCGCTTCCGCGTGGGTACGGTCGACGCGAGCGCGGTCGCACGTGAGTTCGGGCTGGGCTCCAAGAACCAGCCGATCGTGAACACGGCCATCCTCGGCGCGTTCGCCGCGTTCTCCGGCATCGTGTCGCTCGACTCGGTCTGCAAGGCGATCGAGAGCGAAGTGCCGTACAAGACCGCCGACAACGTTTCGGCCGCACGCGCCGCCGCGAAGGTGCTGCGCATCTCCGAGGCTCCGGCGCTGGCCGGCGCCGCCACGCGGGAGGTGTCCCGTGGCTGAGTCCAAAGCCATTCTCGACATCGCGCACGGCGTGCCGCCGGTGTCCGTGAGCCAGACCTCCACGCGCGTCAACAAGACGGGCTCGTGGAAGTACATCCGCCCGCTGTATCGCGACCGCGTCGCGCCCTGCAACCAGGGTTGCCCCGTCGGAATCGACATCGAGGGCTACATGAACCTGCTGCGCGAGGGGCGCGTCGACGAAGCGCGCGACCTCGTGCTGCGCGAGAACCCGATGCCCGCCACGACGGGCCGCGTCTGCTACCACCCGTGCGAGTCGTCGTGCAATCGCGCGTCGTTCGACCAGCCGGTCGCGATCCACTCGGTCGAGCGCATGCTCGGCGACATGGCGCTCGGCAAGCCGGCCGCACCCGCGCTCGAGAAGCGTGCGGAGAGCGTCGGCGTGATCGGCTCCGGCCCCGCCGGGCTCGCGTGCGCGTATCACCTCGCGCGGCTCGGCTACTCGGTCACCGTGTACGAGGCCGAGAGCGAACCGGGCGGCGTGCTGCGCTGGGGCATTCCCGAGTACCGCCTGCCCAAGGCGATCCTCGCGTCCGAGATCGGCCGCATCCGCGACCTCGGCGTGACGTTCCGCACGAATACGCACGTCGGCCGCGACGTGACGCTCGCCGAACGCGGCATGCACGACGCGGTGTTCGCCGCGACGGGCGTGCACCAGTCGCGCGAGCTGGGCATTCCGGGCGAGTCGCTCACCGGTGTGTGGCGCGGGCTCGACCTGCTGCGCGCGGTGAACGCGGGCGAGCGCCCGCAGCTCGGCAAGCGCGTCGTCGTGATCGGCGGCGGCAACACCGCGATGGACTGCGCGCGCACCGCGCTGCGCCTGGGCGCCGAAGTCACGGTGCTCTACCGGCGCTCGCGGAACGAGATGCCCGCGAACCACGAAGAGGTCGAAGCGGCGCTGCACGAAGGCGCGCGCTTCAGCTTCCTCACGATGCCGGTCGAGGTGACCGGCGATCCGCGTGAAGCCGACATCGATCCGCTGCGCGCGATCGAGGACACGTTCGGCCAGTTCGACCGCTCGTCCGAAGACCCGCGCGTGAGCGCGGTGCTGTGCGCGCGCATGGAGCTGGGCGAGCCCGACGCGTCGGGGCGCCGCGCCCCGCGCCGGGTCGAGCACAGCGAGTTCCGCATCGCGTGCGACACGATCGTGACCGCGCTCGGCGAAGAGGCGGACACGGACTACCTGCCCGCCGAGCTGCACGGCGGCGCGATCCGCGTGACCGCGCTCGGTGAGACGAGCCGGACCGCGCTGTTCGCGGGCGGCGACCTGCTCGAGGAGCCGCACACGGTCGCGTTCGCGCTCGGCTCGGGCAAGCGCGCCGCGATCGGCATCGACCACTACCTGCGCATGAAGGCGGGCGAGGCCGGCGCCGACGTCGAGCTGGGCGAACTCAAGCTCGGGCCCGACGGCAACCTGTCCATGACGCGCTGGCGCGCCGACGATCCGGTCGCGCGCGTGAACCCGGTGAACGAAGTCGTGCGCGTCACCGATCTCAACCTGTCGCAGTTCGGGCACGCCCGCCGCGCCGAGGACGTGCTGCGTCCGGCGTGGGAGACGCGCCACGACTTCCTCGAAGCGAACCTCGGGCTGCCGCGCGAGGACGCGATGGCCGAAGCGCGCCGCTGCTTCAACTGCGCGGTCTGCAACGGCTGCGAGGTGTGCCTGATCTTCTGCCCCGACGTGTCGATCTCGCGCCGCGACGACGGCAAGTTCGACATCGCCTACGACTACTGCAAGGGCTGCGGCCTCTGTGCCGCGGAGTGCCCGCGCGGAGCCATCACCATGACGCGGGAGGGACTGTGAAGAAAGTCATCGTGGGCAACCACGCCGTGTCCTGGGGCGTGGCGCTGGCGCGGACGGAAGTCATCGCCGCGTACCCGATCACGCCGCAGACGCAGATCGTCGAGGAGCTGGCCGAGATGTGCGACGACGGCCGCCTCGCCGCGCGATTCGTGAAGGTCGAGTCCGAGCACTCGGCCATGGCCGCGTGCATCGGCGCCTCGGCGACCGGCGTGCGCGCCTTCACCGCCACGAGCTCGCAGGGCCTGCTGCTCATGCACGAGCTGCTGCACTGGGCCGGGCTCGGGCGGCTGCCGATCGTCATGGCCGACGTCAATCGCGCCGTGGCGCCGGGCTGGAACATCTGGACCGACCAGAACGACACGCTCGCCCAGCGCGACACCGGCTGGGTGCAGCTGTACTGCGAGAACAACCAGGAAGTGCTCGACACGACGATCCAGGCGTTCGCGCTCGCCGAGAAGCTGAGCCTGCCCGTCATGATCGTGCTCGACGCGTTCTTCCTCTCGCACACGTCGGAGCCGGTGGACATCCCGTCGCCCGCCGACGTCGACGCGTTCCTGCCTCCGCGCAACGCGGCGCTCAAGCTCGACACGAGCGATCCGCACGCGTTCGGCGCGCTCACCACGCCGGCCGTGTACATGGAGATGCGCAAGCGCCAGCAGGAGGCGTTCGACCAGGTGCCGGAGGCCTACCGGTTGATCGACGCCGACTGGGACCGCCGCTTCGGGCGCTCGTGGGGCGCGATCGAGTCGTACCGCACGGAGGACGCCGACACGGTGCTCGTGACCTCGGGCACGATCACGTCCACGTCGCGCTACGTGATCAACGAACGGCGCGAGCGCGGCGAGAAGGTCGGGCTCGTGAAGATCAAGATGTTCCGCCCGTTCCCGACCGAGCCGCTGCGCCGCGCGCTCGCGGGGATCCCGAAGGTGGCCGTGCTCGACCGCAACATCTCGCCGGGCCACGGCGGCATCTTCGCCGAGGAACTCCGCTCGGCGCTCTACGACCTGCCTTCCTCGCGCCGTCCGCGCGTGGACGGCTACATCCTGGGGCTGGGTGGACGCGACGTGACGCCGGACGTGATCGGCGAGTGCCTCGACGCCACGCGCGGCAACCAGAGCTCGTCGTCCTCGCGCGAGGACCTTTGGGTGGGGGTGAAGCCATGACGCAGATTCCGCTCAAGGAGATCATGCCGCACGAGGAGTTCCTCGAGTCGGGCCACCTCGCGTGTCCCGGCTGCGGCGCGTCGTTGTCGATGCGCATGGTGCTCAAGGCGCTCGGCGAGAAGACCGTCGTCGCGCTGCCGGCGTGCTGCTGGAGCATCATCGCCGGGCCGTATCCGCAGTCGTCGCTCAAGCTGCCGCTGTACCACAGCGCGTTCGAGACGGGCGCGTCGGTGGCGTCGGGCATCAAGGCCGCGCTGCTCGCGCGCGGCGACACCGAGACCACGGTCGTCGCGTGGGCCGGTGACGGCGGCACGTTCGACATCGGCCTGCAGGCGCTCTCGGGCGCGGCCGAGCGCAACGAGGACATCCTGTACGTCTGCTACGACAACGAGGCGTACATGAACACGGGCATCCAGCGTTCGAGCGCGACGCCGCTCGGCGCGTGGACGACCACCACGCCCGGCGCGCACCCGGAAGCGCGTCCGAAGAAGGACATCCTCGCGATCCTCGCGGCGCACCGCATTCCGTACGCGGCGAGCGCCACGCCGGCATATCCCGAAGACCTGCTCGCCAAGGTGCGCAAGGCGAAGGCCACGAAGGGCACGCGCTTCCTGCACCTGCTCGCGCCGTGTCCTCCGGGCTGGAAGACGGCGGACGACGAGACGATCGAGCTCGCGCGCATGGCGGTTCGGGCGCGCATCTTCCCGCTGCTCGAGATCGAGAACGGCGAGACGTGGCGGATCACGGTGGACAGCCCGGGCGACCCGATCGGGCCGTACCTCGCGAAGCAGGGGCGCTTCCGCCACCTGAAGAACGAGGACATCGGGGCGATCCAGGCACAGGTGGACTCGCGCTGGAAGGCGCTTCAGCGCCGGGTGGCCGGGAGCTGACGGCTTTCTGGCCCACAGTGCGAAGGCGCGCCGCGACCGTTCGCGGCGCGCCACTTTTTTCGACTGGCGGGAGCCTCGGCCTCCGGCCGAGATCAGTATTTCTCGTAGCTCTTCTCTTCGAGGATCTCGGACCCGAGCACGACGTTCAGCTCGCGCTTGATCGCGGCGCGGCGGTCGTTGGTCACGTAGACCGAGCGCGCGAGCTCGACGAACTCGGCGTCGAACGCCTTCGCCGACTCCTTCACGCGGATGCGGTCCTCGATGTCCCAGAGCGCCTCGTTCACACCCTTGAGCTGCGCGACCAGCGCGCTCACGTCGCGCGCCGACAGCGGCGAGGCGCCCCACGTCTCGCGCAGCAGCGTCAGCTCGCGCTGCACGTTCGCGAGTTTCGCCGGATCGCTCATGCGCTCGGACTTGATCTCGAGGATCGTGACCTTGTCGAGGAACTCGCCGGGCGAGGTCTGAACGAGCAGCAGCATGACGGCGGACTCTCCGTGGGCTTCGGGACGTGGTCGGGAAAGAAACGGCGGGCAGCATAGCGGTCGTGCAGCCTGCACGGCTACTGAACGCCAGGACGCGCCCGGCGCTCCCGGCCGGCGAGTTTGCGTGACAGGGCCGCGGCGGCGGTGGTTACACTTTTCCTTCCACGTCCGTCGCATCGCCGCACACCCTCGATCCGGAGCCGCACCGTCATGCGCGAGCGTCACAAGTTCTTCCTCGACGAAAGCCGCCTGCCGACCGCCTGGTACAACATCAACGCGGACCTGCCCGTGCCGCCGAGCCCCGTGCTGCACCCGGGCACGCTCGAGCCGGTGACGCCCGAGTTCCTGTCGGTGCTGTTCCCGATGAGCATCCTCGCGCAGGAGATGAGCCCCGAGCGCTGGATCGAGATCCCCGAGCCGGTGCAGGAGATCTACCGCGTGTGGCGCCCGACGCCGCTCGTGCGCGCGCTGCGGCTCGAGAAGGCGCTCGACACGCCCGCCCACCTCTACTTCAAGAACGAGTCGGTCAGTCCCGTCGGCTCGCACAAGCTCAACACCGCGGTGGCGCAGGCCTTCTTCAACAAGGAAGCCGGCACGAAGGCGCTGACCACCGAGACCGGCGCGGGCCAGTGGGGTTCGGCGCTGTCCATGGCGACGCACTTCTTCGGCATCGATCTCGAGATCTACATGGTCAAGGTGTCGTACGGCCAGAAGCCGTACCGCCGGATCATCATGGAGAACTTCGGCGCGCAGGTGTTCGCGAGCCCGACCGATCGCACGCACTACGGGCGCAGCGTGCTCGCCTCGACGCCGGACTCGCCGGGCTCGCTCGGCATCGCGATCTCGGAAGCCGTCGAGGTCGCGGCGTCGAGCAACGGCGCGAAGAAGTACTCGCTCGGGTCCGTGCTCGGGCACGTGCTGATGCACCAGACGATCATCGGTCTCGAGTCGATCGAGCAGTTCGCGATGGCGGAGGAATACCCGGACGTCGTGATCGGCTGCGCGGGCGGCGGCTCGAACTTCGCCGGCTTCGTGTACCCGTTCCTCCACCGCAAGTTCGCGAACGCCCAGCCCGTGCGCGTGATCGCGGCCGAGCCCGCGTCGTGCCCGACGCTCACGCGCGGCGAGTACACGTTCGACTACGGCGACACCGCGGCGATGGCGCCGGTGATGAAGATGCACACGCTCGGGCACACGTTCGTGCCGCCCGGCATCCACGCCGGCGGCCTGCGCTACCACGGCATGTCGCCGAGCGTGAGCGCGCTCGTGGACCACGGCGACATCGAGGCGCGCGCCGTGCAGCAGCTCGCGACGTTCGAGGCGGCGACGCTGTTCTCGCGCACCGAGGCGATCGTGCCCGCGCCCGAGTCCGCGCACGCCATTCGCGTGGCGATCGACGAGGCGCTCGAGTGCAAGCGCACGGGCGAGAAGAAGGTGATCGCGTTCAACCTGTCGGGCCACGGTCACTTCGACCTCACGGCGTACGACGCGTACCGCCGCGGCGAACTGCGCGACCACGACTACCCGCGGGAGGCCGTGGACGAAGCCATGGCGCACCTGCCGAAGGTGAAGCTGGGCTGACGGCGCCCTCCGGGGGCCCTTCCTTGCCCCGGAGCGGGACCGTGGGCGAGACTGCGGCCGGACGCCCGTCCGGCCGCGCCTCTTTCGGCGGCGCCCGGCCGACCCGGCCAGCCCTTTGCACACACCCCATCCCCAAAATCTCCAGGACCGCTCATGGGACGCATTTTCGAAACACGCAAAGCCACGATGTTCGCGCGCTGGGACAAGATGTCGAAGGCGTTCTCGCGCATCGGCAAGGAAGTCACGATCGCGGTGAAGAAGGGCGGGCCCGACCCGGCCAACAATCCCGCGCTGCGCCGCGTGATGCAGAACGCGCGCGCCGTGAACATGCCCAAGGACAAGATCGAGGCCGCGATCAAGAAGGCGTCCGGTCAGGGCGCGGCGGACTACGAGGAAATCCTCTACGAAGGCTACGGCCCGCACGGCATCGCCGTGATCGTCGAATGCGCGACCGACAACTCGACGCGCACCGTGGCCAACGTGCGCGCGGCGTTCGTGCACAACGGCGGCAACATGGCGACGACCGGCAGCGTGTCGTTCCAGTTCAAGCGCATGGGCGTCTTCCGCCTGAAGCCCGAAGGGCTCGACGCCGAGTCGCTCGAACTCGAACTGATCGACCACGGCCTCGAGGAGATGGGCGAGGGTGTCGGCGAAAAGGGTGACGCCCAGCTGATCGTGCGCTGCGCGTTCACCGAGTTCGGCAACCTGCAGAAGGCGCTCGAAGACCGGAAGATCACGCCGATCTCGGCCGAGCACGAGTACATCCCGCAGACGATTGCCCAGCTGCCGGAAGACCAGGCGACCTCCGTGCTCAAGATGATCGACAAGCTCGAGCAGGACGACGACGTCCAGAAGGTGTTCCACAACCTGGGTTGATCGCCGGAACGCCGGGACACGAAGAAGCCGCCGCGGGCACGTCGCTCGCGGCGGCTTCTTCTTTCGTGGCGGTCCGGGTGGTGCGGCCGCTACCAGCGCATGGCCGTTCCCGCCCACGCGAAGCCGGCGCCGAACGCCGCGAGCACGATCAGGTCGCCCTTCTTCACGAGGCCCGCGTCGCGCGCTTCGGTGAGCGCGATCGGGATGCTCGCCGCGGTCGTGTTGCCGTAGCGCTGCACGTTCTGGAAGACCTTCTCGGGCGGAACGCCGAGCCGCTGCACGACGGCGTCGCCGATGCGCTGGTTCGCCTGGTGCGGCACGACGAGCGCGACTTCGTCGAGCGTGTGCCCGGCCTTGGCGAGCACTTCGTGAATCACCTCGGGGAAACGCGTCGTGGCGTTCTTGAACACCTGCCGGCCGTTCATGCGCGGCAGCTGCCGGCCCTCGTCGAGCATCTGCTGCGTCACACGGCCGGGCACGCGCGAGGACGGCGCTTCGCACCACAGTTCGCGCGCGAACTGCCCCTCGCTGTGCAGCGACCACGACAGGATGCCGCTCTCGTCCGTACTCGGCTCGACGACCGCCGCGCCCGCCCCGTCGGCGAACAGCACCGCCATGTCGCGGCCCTCCGTGCGCAGGTCGAGCCCCGTGCTCTGCACCTCGGCGCCGATCACGAGCACGCACTTGTACTGGCCCATGCGCACGAACGCGTCGGCCACGCTGAGCGAGTACACGAACCCGCTGCAGGCGTTGCGCACGTCGAGCGCGCCGACGGTGCCGAGGCCCAGCTGCTGCTGCACGATCACCCCGTTGCCCGGGAACATCCAGTCCGCTGGTCGTGGTGGCGAAGATCACGAAGTCCACGTCCGCTGGCGTGCGGCCGGCGTCGGCGAGCGCCTTGCGCGCGGCCTCGATGCCGAGATCGGACGAACCCACGTCGCCTTCGACGAAATGGCGCTCACGGATGCCGGTGCGTTCGACGATCCACGCGTCGGTCGTGTCCATCATCTGTTCGAGGTCGTGATTGGTCACGACGCGCGGCGGAACGTGGAAGCCGATGCCGGTGATGCGCGAACGAATCATGCCGTCCTCCGGGTGGAAAGAGTGCGGCAGTGTGGGCGACCCGGGCGGCGGCGGTCAACGGTGCCTGCGGCGCGGAGGCGCCGGAAGCTCCTAATGCCGCAGCAGCCCGAAGTAGGCGCTCAGCCAGCCATCGCCCCAGAGGAACGCGACCATCGCGGCGGGGGCGAGGAAGACGCCGAAGGGGAGCGCCGTCTGCATGCCGGCCTTGCCGCGAGCCATCAGGACGACGGCCACGGCCGTGCCCGCGAAGGCGGCGAGGAAGATCGTGAGCAGCGCCAGCTCGGGCCCGAGCACGGCGCCGAACATGGCGGCGAGCTTCACGTCCCCTCCGCCCATGCCGTCCACCTTGCGGATCCGGAAGTACAACTCGGCCACGAGCCACAGCAGCCCGGCGCCGACGAGCATGCCCCACATGGCGTGGCGCACGCCGGGGCCGGTGAGCGCGTAGCCGATGCCGATCAGCGTTCCGGGCAGCGTCAGCACGTCGGGCAGGAGCTGGAAGTCGAGGTCGATCCAGAGCAGCGCCACCAGCAGGAAGCCCCACAGCGCGAGGAAGCCCCACTCGGGCACGAGCCCGATCTTCGCCCAGGAGAGCAGCGCCCAGGCGCCGCAGATGACCTCGATGAGGGGATAACGCGCGCTCACGGGCGTCTTGCAGTGGCGGCACTTGCCGCCGGCGAGCGCCCAGGACAGCACGGGAATCAGGTCGAGCGGCCCGAGCACGTGTCCGCACCCGGAACACTTCGAGCGCCCGTGCACCCAGGACTGGCCGCGGGGGACGCGCCAGGAGAGCGCCGTCACGGCGCTGCCCATCACGAGCCCAAGGAGTGTGACCACGATGCCGATGAAGACTTCGAGCGTCATGCCGGGAGTTCCGTTCCCCTTCGAAGATGTCCTAGAGACTCGTTCCGCCGAGTGGCAGAATGATCGCCGTCCGACCGCTCACCGCACCGAACCCTCGAGCGCCCCTCATGCGGATCCTGCTTTTCCTGGCCGTGGTGGCCAACAGCTTCGATCTCTTCGCGACCGCCGTCGGGATTCACTGGTTCGGCAACCGCGAAGGCAATCCGCTGCTCGCCGGGATCGCACACGAACACTGGCTGCTGTTCGTCCTCATCAAGGGCGCCCTGGTGCCGCTGCTCATCTGGCGGCTCTACCGGTATCGGCGGCACTCCCCCCATCTCAGCACCGCTGGTTTGGGGCTGGTCACGGTCGCCCTGACCGTCGCGGTGGGGCAGTGGCTCGGCTGGCTCGCCGGCGTGATGCAGGTGCGCCACCTCATGCACTTCTAGAGGCCGGGCGGCGCACCTGCTTCACGAACCGTCCTAGGGCTGCTCGGGCAGGATGCGCGGCGTGACCTCGATCACGAGGTCCTTCTTGCTCGTGCTCGTGGCCTTGTGCTGGAACAGGTAGCCGAGGATCGGGATGTCGCCGAGCAGGGGCACCTTCGCCACGGTCGTCGTGCGCTCCTCGCTCAGCAGGCCGCCGATGATCACCGAGCCGCCGTCGCGCAGGCGCACCGTCGTGGACGCCTGGCGCGTGGCGACGATGGGCAGGTCGTTGTTCTGGCCCTTGAACCCGATCACGGAGCTCACCTCGGGCTCGATCAGCGTCGTGATGTAGCCGTCGGCGTTGATGAGCGGCGTGATGCTGAGCTTGATGCCGACTTCCTCGCGCTGCACCTGCTGCGTCGCCGCGGCGCCGCCGCCGGCGAACACCGTTCCGCTGATCACGAACGGAATGCGCGAGCCGACGAGCATGCTCGCCTTGCGGCCGTTGAGCGTCGCGATCTTCGGCGAGGCGAGCACGCGCGCGTTGCCGTTCGTGATCGCGAGGTCGATCGCCGCGCGGTAGACCTGCGCGATGCGGCTGAAGTTGCGGAGCTGGAACACGTCGTTCCGGCCGGGCGTGTTCTGGAAGACCTTGAGGCCGCTCAGCTGGCCGCCGCCCTCACCGCCGGTGAGCGTGTCGTAGTTGCCTTCGACGAACACGAAGCTCTGGCGCGCGAGCTGGTTCCAGTCGATGCCCAGCTTGATGATGTCGTCCGTGGACACTTCGACGATGCGCGCCTCGAGCATGACCTGCTGCGCGGGGCGGTCGAGCTGCGCCACGATGGACTCGATCTCGGAGATGATGCGCGGGCTCGTGACGATGATGAGCCGGTTGCTGCCGCGGTCGACTTCGATCTTCTCGGTGAGGCCCTTGAGCGCGGCCTTCACGTCGTTCGCGTCGGCGTACTTGAGCGTCACGATGTAGCTGGAGAGCCCGGTCTCGTCCTGAAGCGACTTGGCGTCGGCGACGAGGATCGAGTTGCCGATGCGCTCGTAGGCGAGCCCCGCCGCGCGCACGACGAGGTTCACGGCCTGCTCGACCGGAACGTCCTTCATGTGAATGGTGAGCTTGCCGTTCGTGACGCCGGGGCCGGTGATGATGTTCAGCTCACCCTTCTCGGCGAGGATCTTGAGCACGGCGGGCAGGCTCGCCTCGTCCGCGTCGAGGCTGACGAGTTTGCCGGGCGCCGGAGCGCTCGAAAGCGCCGACACCGTCAGCACCATGAACAGCGCCACCAGAACGGCGCGCCGGAACAGTCGATCGAGGTTCACGCTCACTCTCCCTGAGGCTTGCGTTGAAGGACGATGTTCTCGCCGTTGCGCGACAGTACGACCTGGTCGCGCGTGATGCTGACCACCTGGAAATCGTCGAAGAGCCCGCCGGGGCGGACGCTGTAATCCCGGCCGTTCCAGCGCAGCAGCGCGCGCGGATCGGCGTCGAACACGATGGCCGTGAGCAGGGGCCGCGCGGGCGCGACGGGCTTGGGCGCGACGGCCGGACCCTTGGCGGCGGGCGCCTTGGCGGGCGCGGGCGCGGCGCCGGTCTGGAAGGGATCGCGCGCGCGGGCGCGGCGGCGCCGCGTCGGCGCGACGACGGCGTCGAGCAGCACGAAGGGATCGTTCGGGGCCGCGATGGGCGCCTTGCCGCCGCGCGCCCAGGCGCCGCTCGCGGAGAGCGCGCCCATGGTCTGCCACAGCACGAATGCGAACACGCCGATCGCGACGAGCGGGGCGAGCAGCCAGCTGATGTCGCGGTTCACGAGCGTGCCCCCGTGCGCTTGAGGACGAGGCGGGCGACGTAGAGATCGATGTTGCAACGGCCGGGAGAGGCCTCTTCCATGTTGAAGCGCTCGACGCGGACGAGCTTGCCGCCGCGCGAGAGATCGTCGAGGAAGCCGGCGAACGACGAGTACGAGCCGCGCACGCGGAGGTGGGCGCGCGCCTCGACCGACGTCTCCTGCTGCGTGAGCAGGCCGGGTTCGGCGATCACCAGTTCGAGACCGTGCTGCGTGGCCACGCTCGAGAGCGACTGCACGAGTTCGGCGCCGAGCGCGCCCGACGTGCCCTTGCGGTCGGCTTCGGCGGCGGGCAGCGAGTTGTCCATGAGCAGCGTGTACACGCGCGGCGGCATCGCGGGCGTGCGCACGCCGCGCGGATCGAGGATCGCGCCGAGGCTGCCGGCCTGCGAGAGCGCGCGCTGGTAGCGGCCCGCCAGCGGCGAGAACGCGAACGCGTGCAGGAACAGGAAGACGGCGAGCACGACGAGGCTGCCGAAGATCGGCGCCTGACGGCGGAATCGGGCGGAGAGCAGGGGATTCATCGGCACTCCACCACGAACTCGGCGCCGTCGCCGCTCGCGTTCGCGCGCGTCGTGACGAGCCGCACGTTGGTGTAGCCGGCCGCGAAGACGGAGTCACGCGACAGCGTGTTCACGAACTCCATGACCGCCTGCATGCGGTCCTGGCCGCCGGCGCGCAGCTCGCCCGTGAGCACGAGCTTCGCCTCCACGCTGCCCGAGACGTTGTCCGGATTGAACTGCACCGCGGTGAGGCGCGCGTTGGCGGGCAGCAGCTGCGGCAGGCGCGTGAGGCGCAGCTGCCACTGCTTCGGATCGCGCAGGTACGTCGAGACACGCAGCACGTCGTCGGGGCGCGGGCGCCAGTTGGCGTCACCGGCGCTCTGCTGGCGCAGCCGCGAGACCTGCCGCTCGATGCGCGTGGTGCGCTCGGACAGCGACGCGCAGTTGAGGCCGTAGAGCCCGAGCACGATGCCGAGCGCGCCGAAGTAGAGCACCCACATGCCGAGCCGCACGGCGCGTTCGCGCGCGCGGCGGATCTGCTGCTGGAACGCCTCGCGGCGGAAGTTGATCGCGTACACCGGCATCATGCGGCCCTCAGCGCGAGGCCGTAGGCGAGCGAGAACTGCGGGCCGCCGGGCGGGGTCGCGCGCAGGTCGGAGCCGAGCACGTCGAGCGGGTTGTACACGAGCACGGGCACGTCGAGCGCCTCGGCGAGCCAGCCCGCGACGCCGGGAAGGCGCGCGGTGCCGCCGGAGAGCCAGAGCGAGAACGACTCGGGCAGCGGCGCCATGGTGCGATAGAAGGTGAACGAGCGGCGCAGTTCGTCGCCGAGCGTGCGCATGCACGACTGCACGGCCTGCATCTCGGGAGAGTCGGGGGTGACGCGCATGCTCGGCGCGTCGGAGCCCGCCTCGAGCTTCCATTCCTCGGCTTCCTCGAACGGCACGCGCGTGGCGTCGGAAATCGCCTGCGTGACCGTGATGCCGCCGAAATCGAGCCGGCGCGCGAAGTACGGCGCGCCGCGCTGCTGCAGCGTGAGCCACGAGCCCGTGTGGCCGAAGTCGAGCATGACGCGCGCTTCGGTGTCGCGCTCGCCGGTGCGCGCGAGCGAGTTCGTGAGCGCGAGCGGCGCGGCATCCACGATGTCCGCCTCGATGCCGAGCAGCTTGAGCGGCGCCATCGCGCGATCGAGGCGTGCCTGTGGGACGGCCGCGAGCAGCACGTCGAGGCGGCGCTCGGTCGGGTAGCGCCCGAGAACCTGGTAGTCGAGCACGCACGTGGCGGGATCGAACGGCAGGTGCTTGCGCGCCTCGAACCGCAGCGCGCCCGGCACTTCGGCGTCGTCCATGAGCGGCAGCGGGAGCTGCTTCACGATCACGTCCGAACCCGAGAGGCCGAGCGTGATGCCACGGAAGGAGCGGGGCGAGAGTCCGGCCAGCGAGAAGCACTCACTGATCACCCGGGCGATCGCTTCGGGAGGCAGCGCGACGTCGTTGGAAAGCCGGCGCAGCGGCGCTTCGGACACGTAGTGACGGCCGTGTCCCACGCCCGGCTGCAGCGCCATCAGCTTGACGCTGTACTCGCCGATATCGAGACCCGCCCAGGGGCGGGCATGCAGGCCCAGGTTCATCGCGGGAGTATTACTGCAAACCCTAGGGCATGCGCCAACTGCCGGCGACGGGAGTGAACCCTCCGGCAGCGACGCCGTTCGCCACCGGCAGCACGCCGCGCGAGACGAGGTCGTCGATGAGCGCATCCATCGAGGACGAGTAGGTGAGGTTCATCTCGCCGTCCTGCGGGCGTGGACCCATCATCGTGATGTGGTCGGCGAAGACGTTGAGGAAGGGCAGTGAGAACTCGTACGAGCCGCCGCCACCGCCGCCACCGCCGTCGAACGGCCTGCTGCCGTCCGGACGGGCGTTGCCACCGCCACCGCCGCCGCCCTGCTGAGCGACTTCGAGGCGCACGTGGCCGCTCGAGACGATGATCACGCGCACGTTGTTCTCGACCTTCACGCCGTCGTCGAAGAACCACAGCCCGACGTCGCGATAGTCACCGTAGTTCTGGTCGAGCCCGTTGGGCCCGGTCACGATGATCAGCGTCGGCGTGCCGCCGCCCGCGCCGCGCTTGAACGTGACGCGATTGTCGAAACGGATGCCGTCCGGCGCCATCCACACGCAGGTGCCGCGTACTTCGACCTTCAGTTCGGAAGTGCAGTAGAAGCCGTAGCAATCGGCGAGGTCGAGGCTCGCGGCATTCGGCGCGATGCGCGGATTGCGGAACACCTTGGTGCCGGCGTCCGAGCCGGCGTCGAGCACGATGCGGTGCTCGCCGCCAAAGTTGTCCGGATAGGGCACGCTGTCCGCGGCCGCGAAGTACGTCGCGAAATAGTCCGCCACGTCCGGCGACGGAGTCTCGACCGTCAGCATCGGGCGTCCGGAGTCCCAGTTCACATCCCGCACCCACGAGGTGTCGGATGAGTTCTGCACCCACTGCCACACGGCCTGCCGCGGGCCATTGAGGTGCGCCGAGTCCGTACGGTTGCGGCCATCGCCGTCGGCCGACGTGTAGTCGATGACCCGCGCCGTGAAGAGCCGGCGGTACGGGCTGTAGCGCTGCTGGGGCGTGAACTCCTGCTCCACGACCCTGGTCTGGTTCCCGACGCGCGTCGAGATGCGCAGGAAGATGTTCTTGGTCCAGTCGATGTTGCCGGTCGAGTCCGGAAGGCTGTTCCGGATCTGCCACGCGGTCGCCCGCTCGACGCCCTCGTAACCTTCGGCGTAATGCGACTGCGTCAGGGAGTAGGGCGGCACCTGGAGAAGCGACTGCGCCATCGCCATGCCGCCTTCGGCGCGGAAGAGCGCCTGCTCCTCGGCCTGCGTGTCGGTGAGGAACTGGCCTTCGTAGCCCGAGATCGCGTAGAGCGACAGCCCGAGAATCGTGAGCGCGAGCACGAACATGACGACGCCCACGAGGACGAAGCCACGCTCGCCTGCGTGCGTGCCGCGGCCCATGCCGGTTCGCGCGCGCATCAGTTGCGCATCCTCGCGCTGCCGCTGAACTCGACGCGCTGTCCCGTCGCGGCGCGCGCCTGCAGCGACACGCGCACCATGGTGCCGGTCTTGGCGACGACGAACTTCTCGACCGGCGACTGCATCATCGCGTGGTCGTTCGCCGCACCGGGCGCCGAACCGCCGTGCACGAGCGAGTCCGTCGCGCTCCACCAGTAATGGTAGAAGGGGAGGCCGCCGCCACTCACCAGGTACAGCGCGAGATCGTGGTGCGTCGCGTCGGGAGAGGCCGTGACCTGCGCGTCGTGCGACTGGCGCACGTCGTCCACGATCGCCTGCGTGACGAGCGTGACCTCGCGCTGCGTGAGCGACTGCGCCGAGCCGTCGAGCCAGGTCGCCTGCGACTGCAGGTAGAACCCGCCCATGCCGAGCAGCACGAGCGTGCCGATCGCGGCCACGATCGTGACCTCGGTCAGCGTCAGGCCTTTTTCGTCCAGCGGTCGCAGGATCATGGCAGTGGGATCAGACGGTCGAGTTGCAGGGAGTCGGTCCCCGAGCCGTTGCGGAAACGCACCGTGACGACGACCTTCTTGAGGTCCACGGTGCCGGGCACGTTGGGATGATCGAAGCCGAGCACGCGCCACGAGTAGTTGCCGTACTGCACGCCCTCGTACGTGAACGGGTACTGCGGGCAGGCGAAGCCGACCACGAGCGAGTCCGAGTTGAGCGGCAGCCCCGTGCACATCTCGAGGCGGTCCTGCGCCACGCCGAGGGCGGCGCGCGCGAGCTCGTAGCGGTTCACCATGCCGCGGCCGATGCCGAACGTGTACGCGAGCCCGAGCACCGCGATGCTCGCGATCGCGGCTGCGACGATGGCTTCCATGAGCGAGAAGCCCGCCTCAACGCATGCCACCCGCCGGGGCTGTGCCCGGCGGGTGGATGCACGGCTCGTGCGACGGTTCACCTAGTTACCGCCGCCTCCGGAAGCGCCGGAAGTCCAGTCGCCGCTCGGGTACGTGTACGTCACTTCGCGGCCGTCGGTCGGGCGTCCGCTCTTGCCGGCCGCCTTCACCTGGAGCCGCTGGCCCTCACGTCGGAGATCGTGAAGCTCCAGTTCACGTCGGCCCTGGTCGAGCTGCACGTTCAGCGAGCCCAGCGCGTCGGTGTAGGAGCCGCACTGATCTGGCGGTACGTCTGCTCGGCGGTGATGACGGCGCCGATCGCACCCTTGGCTTCGGTGTCACGCGCGTCGTTGACGTAGTTGATGTACAGCGGCACCGCGACCGCGGCCAAGATGGCGACGATGACGATGACGACCATGAGCTCCATCAGCGTGAAGCCCTTCTGTGAGTTGCGCAGTCGCTTCATAAGCCGCTGTCCTCCTGCTGCCGGTGATGTGGAGATTGGACCTGCGAGACGCGAGCGCCCCAACCGAACGGAGCGTCCCGACCACCTTCAGGCCATCGGGGGATGTTTGAAACCTAGTGACCGACGAGCCCCGAACGCATCGCCTGACCGAGGTTGAAGATCGGCAGGTAGAGCGCGAGGAGCATGACACCGATGACGAGACCCAACACCACGATGGCGATGGGCTCGATGAGCGACGAGAGACCGTCGACCTTTGCGGTCACGCGCTGCTCATAGAACTCGGCCGTGCGAAGAAGCATCTGGTCCAGCTTGCCCGTTTCTTCGCCGGTCGCCGTCATCTGCACCAACATGTCCGGGAACACGGCGGCGTCGCTCATGGCGCGGGAGAGCGAGATGCCCTCCTCCACCTGCGAGCGAACGTCGTCGATGCCCCGTTCGAGCACCTTGTTGCCCGGCACCGGGCGCATGACCTTGAGGGCGCTCAGGATCTGCGTGCCGCTCTGGGTCAGGATGCCGAGGGTCCGGGCGAACTTGGTAATAGCATACATGCGGATGAGCGGCCCAAAGAGGGGGAAGTTGAGTTTCGCCCGGTCGATGAGCAGCCGGCCGCGCGGGGTCCGGGCCCAGTACGTGATACCGAAGACCATCAGGGCGAGAAGCCCCAGGACGATCGGGGCGTGCTGGGTCGCCCCCTGGCTGACCGCCAGCAGGACCCGGGTCGGCAGCGGTAGCTGCACTTTGAAACGGGCGTAGATCGCCGAGAACATGGGCACGATCTTGAAGATCATGGTCAGGAAAACCAACCCGGCGAAGCTGAGCACGAAGATGGGGTACCGCAGGGCCGCCTCGACCTTGAGGCGCAGGACTTCCGCCCGTTCGAGGTAGGCCGCCGTGTGGTCCATGACGTGGTCGAGGGTGCCGGAGACCTCGCCCGTCTGGACGAGGCTCACGAACACCTCGTCGAAGACGTGGGGGTGGCGGGCCAGCGCCCCGGCCAGCGAATCGCCCTTCTGCACGTCGTCGCCGACGAGCTGCAGCACGGCCGCGAGCTTCTTGTCGTGGTGGTCCCGCGCGATCGAGCGCAGCGAGCGCACGAGCGGCAGGCCTGCCGAAATCATGGTCGCCAGCTGGCGCGCGAACAGCGCGACCGAGCCCGGCTTCACCCCGGCCCGCATGTGGCGCAGGCCGTCGGCGAACTGTTCGGTCAGCGGCGCGAGCAGCCCGCCGCGGCTTTCCTCGGCGGCGGCGTTGCGCGCCTCGATGAATACGGGCGTGAGCTGCATGCCCGCGAGCATGCGGAGCACTTCGTCCTCGGTGGCCGCGACTTCGATGCCCTCGTGCGCGCGTCCACTCGCGTCACGTGCTCGGTAGTAGAAGCTCGGCATCAGTCGGCGTCTCCCAGGGTGGCGGACCGCACTTCGTCGATGGTGGTGATCCCGTCGAGAATCTTTCGGATCCCGGCCTTGCGCAAGGTGATGAAGCCGTCGGCCATCGCCTGCCGCTTGATGGCGTCCTCGTTCTGGCCGTCGAGCACCATGCGGCGCACGCCGCGCGTGAGCTCGAGCACCTCGAACAAGGCGACGCGGCCCATGTAGCCGGTCTGCTTGCACGCCATGCAGCCGCGCCCGCGCACGAGCGACTTGCCGCGCAGCAGTTCGGCGTCCTCGCCGAGCACGTCGAGTTGCTCGGGCTCGGGGCGCCACGATTCCTTGCAGCGTTCGCATACGCGGCGCACGAGACGCTGCGCCATCACGAGCGACATGGCCGAGCCCACGAGGTAGCGGGGGATGCCCATGTCGGCGAGTCGCGTGAGCGTGCCGGGCGCGTCGTTCGCGTGCACGGTCGAGAACACGAGGTGGCCGGTGAGCGCAGACTTGACCGCGATGTCGGCCGTCTCGGTGTCGCGGATTTCGCCGATCATGATGACGTCGGGGTCCTGGCGCAGGATCGAACGCAGCGCGCGCGCGAACGTGAGCCCGACCTTCTGGTTCGCGTGCACCTGCGTGACCGCGTCGATGTGGTACTCGATCGGGTCCTCGACCGTGACGAGGTTGCGGTTCACGGTGCGGATGTCGTTGAGCGCCGAGTACAGCGTCGTCGTCTTGCCGCTACCCGTCGGGCCCGAAATCAGGATCATCCCATACGGCTGGCGGATCGCGTTTCGGAACGCGTCGAGCGTGCGCCCCTCGAGCCCGAGGTTCGAGATCTGGCGCTCGAAGGCGCCCTTGTCGAACAGACGCATGACGACCTTCTCGCCGTGCGACGTGGGCAGCGTCGAGACGCGCAGGTCCACTTCGCGGTCGGGAAGGTGCACGGTGAGCCGGCCGTCCTGCGGCAGCAGCCGGATCGCGATGTCGAGATCGGCGAGCACCTTGATGCGCGAGACGATCGCCATCTGCAGGTGCCGCGGCGGCTTCATCACCTCGTGCAGCACGCCGTCGATGCGGAAGCGCACGGTGACGCGGTCGCGCGCCGGCTCGACGTGGATGTCGGAGGCGCGCTGGTCGATCGCCTCGGCGATCATGAGGTTGACGAGCCGGACGACGGGCGCGTCCTCGACGGCGGCGCGCAGCTGCGCGAGGTCGACGTCGTCGCCGTCTTCGTCGGCGCGCGTCAGGTCGATCTTGTCGAGGATCTCGCCGAGGTGCTCGGTCGCGCGCATCTCGGCGTAGAAGCCTTCGATCGCCTCGCGCACTTCGGTCGGACGCGCGACGCGCACGAGCAGCGAGCAGTTCGTGAGCGCGCGGACGTGGTCGAGCGAAAGCACGTCGAGCGGGTCGCCGACGGCGACCTCGAGCGTGTCGCCCTCGCGGCGCAGCGCGAGGATCTGCGATTCGCGCGCGAGCGCCTCGGGCACGAGCTGCACGGCTTCGCGATCGGCCTGCGAGAGTTGCTCCGCGGTGACGATCGGCATGCCGAACTGTTCGGCGAGCACGTCGACGACCTGCGCCTCGGTCATGAAACCGAGCCGCACGACCGTCTGGCCGAGGCGCTCGCGCGCGTCGTGCCGGTCGCGCAGCGCGACGTTGACCTGATCGGGCGTGAGCTTGCCGCGCTCGATCAGGATCTCGCCGAGGCGGCGCGTGGAGAGGCGCGGTGTGCTCACTCGTGGCCCTTCAGGGAAGCCGTGCGGTAGACGCGTTTCTGCAGGGCGGCGCGCTTCTCGGAGTCCGCGAAGTGCGGGTAGGCGACTTCGAAATCCACCAGCGAGCGGTCCACGAGCTCGGCGAGCGCGTCGTCCATGGACACCATGTCCTCGCGCAGCGAAGTCGAGATCACGTTGGGAATCTGGTGCACCTTGTCGTCGCGCACGAGGTTCTGCACCGCCTGCGTGGCGAACAGGATCTCCCGCGCCGCGACGCGTCCCTGGCCGTCGAGGCGGGGGAGCAGGATCTGCGACACGACCGCGCGCAGCGTGAGCGCGAGCTGGGCGCGGATCTGCGGCTGCTGGTGCGGCGGGAACGAGTCGATGATGCGCGTGACCGTCTGCGCCGCGGACTGGGTGGCCATCGTCGAGATGACGAGGTTGCCCGTCTCGGCCGCGCTGAGGGCCATGCTCATGCTGGTCAGGTCGCGCATCTCGCCCACGAAGATCACGTGCGGCATCTGCCGCAGCGCTCCGCGCAGGCCGCGCGCGTACGTCTTGGTGTCCACGCCGACTTCACGCTGGTCGATCACGGCGTGGCGCGGTTCGAAGATGAACTCGATCGGGTCCTCGATCGTGATGATGTGGCGCGCGGGACCGACCTGGTTGAGCTGTTCGAGCAGCGACGCGATGGTCGTGGACTTGCCGGCGCCCGTGGGCCCGGTGACGAGGAGCAGGCCGCGCTTGAAGCCGAGCAGCTTCTCGACCGTGTGCGCGGGCAGCCCGATCTCGGACGGCAGCGGAATGTGCAGCGGGATCACGCGCACGACCGCGCCCCAGTGGCCGCGCTGGATGAAGAGGTTGACGCGGAAGTGCCCGATGCCCGGCAGGTAGTGGCGCGTGTCGAGCTCGAGGTCGCGCGTGAAGCGTTCGTGCAGCGCGGGATTGAGGAAGCTCTCGGCGAGGCGGCGTGAGTCGAGCGGGGAGAGGACGGCGCTTCCGGGCAGCGGTTCGAGCGCGCCCCAACGCTGCATCATCACCGGGTAGCCGGCGGAGATGATGAGGTCGGACGCGCCGAGTTCGACGGCCTGGCGCAGCACGGTGTCACGATCCGCGGGAGCAGCGCTCAATGAGGGATGTCCATCGGTTCCGGGTCCGGACGGCGCGCGAGGGCGCGCCGAACCCTGGTCGGGTCGAGAAGGGCGTACGAGGCCCATGTCGTGCGGTCGCAAGGGATGGGACGCGCCGGAGGCGCGCAAGGGGCAGGACCGCGGGTCGTCTTTCCGGAAAAGCATAGGGAGGCGCGCGCGGGCGCGTCAATCACGACGTTCGAGTTCAGGTACGCCATACGAAGCTCGCCTCTCGCCGTCGTGCAGTACGCGCGGCCCGAGACATCCGGAACCACGCGCTCGCTGCCGTGTAGTGACAGTCGTCCTCCGCGCGATTTTCGCGGTGAACGTCGGAATTTCGCTGGACGCGCCCCCACGCGTTTGGCACTTTCCCTCCGCGTGGTTCCCCCCAGAACCATGCGTCCCAAGGAAGGGACTGCCCCCCAGCGTTCCCTCCGCAGTACCGGCCGCGTCCAGGGAAGGTCGCCCTCGTTGCAGTCGGATTCGCCGCGCAGTGCATTTTGGCGTGATTCGCGGACCATCTCCCCGCCGATCGCCAGTCTTCGTCATGCGTCTCGTGCGCGATACACCGCGCCGGGCAAGGCCGTGCGTGATTGATGATTGGAGCATTGCAAAACATCGCCCGAGGGCATGCTTCCTGCTGAATCGCCTCGCGGTTCCGAAGGCCGCAGTGTTGCGGCGAGTCGGACCCAGACGAGGCCCATCGGCAGGCTCCTGCTTCGACGGCCGCACTCTGCATCTTGCTCAGCTCGCGCGGTATGCCGGTCCTCACATGACTTGAGGGCGGGCGGTGGAGGCAACGCTCATGAAGCGTTGGTTCGTTGCTCTTGTGTTCCTGCTTCTCGCTTCGTGGATGACCACGACGGATGCCCAGGCGCAGCAGGCCTGGAACAGCATCACGCTGACGTGGACGACTCCCGGGGACGATAGTTTGACCAGTACGGCCTCGTCGTTCGACATCCGCTACTCGACCTCGCCGATCACCTCGGCGAACTTCGCCTCGGCCACTCGTTGGACGAGCGGTGTTCCCGCGCCGACCGCTCCCGGTTCGCGCCAGAGCGTGACCATCACCGGCCTCGTCGCGGCGACGACTTACTACATCGCCATGAAGACGGCCGACGAAGTTCCCAACTGGGCCAACATCTCCAACGTCGTTTCGCGCACCACGACCGCGGCGCCCGACGCCGTGCGTCCCGCCGCGCTCACGCTCGGCACTTCCGGCGCGACCGACTCCACCGTCACGCTCACGTGGGCCGCCACCGGCGACGATTCGCTGACCGGCACCGCGACGAGCTACGACGTTCGCTACTCGACTTCGCCCATCACCGAGGCCAACTGGGCTTCGGCGACCACCGTGACGGGCGAGCCCACGCCGGGCACGCCGGGCTCCGCGCAGAGCTACACCGTGCGCAGCCTCTCGCGTCAGGTGACCTACTACTTCGCCGCGAAGGTTTCGGACGAGTCCTCCAACGCGTCGGCGATTTCGAACGTGCTGCAGGTCACCACGCCCGACACCAAGCCGCCCGCCGCCATCACGGACCTCGTGCTGGGGCTGGTGTGGTTCGACTTCACCGGATCGCTCGCCGCGCCACCGCGGCAGCGAGCAAGGTAGGTACGAGTGACGATCGAGCGCTTCCGTAGTTCGGGCAGAAGCCCCGCACTCGATCGTCACGCCCTGCTCGCGCTGGCAGTCGTTCTCCTCTTGCTGATGCTTGCGCCCGCGCTCGCGCGTGCGCAGGCGGATTCCCTCCGACTCACGTGGACCGCGCCCGGCGACGATGGCTCGCTGGGCGCGGCCACGTCTTACGAGATCCGCATGTCCACCGCGGCGATCACGGCCGGCAACTACTCGAGCGCCACGATTTTTGCGAACGCGCCGCTGCCGGAGCCGCGGGCGCGTCGCAGACGCTGGTCGTCCGCGGCCTGAACCGGACCACCGACTACTGGTTCGCCGTGCGCAGTCGCGACGACGTGGGCAACTGGTCGCCGCTGTCGAACATCGTGCGCTGGACGTGGCCCGCGGACAACGCGCCGCCGGCCGCGCCCGCCGGGCTCGCCGCGATCGTCGAGGGCGGCAAGTCCGTGCGCCTGACCTGGGGCGCGAGCGCGAGCGCCAACGTCGCGGGCTACGTCGTCTACCGCGCCGACTTGAGCACCGGACCGTGGGAACGGCTCAACGTGCAGCCCGTCGCGACGCCGGAATACGTCGACGATCATCTGCCCCTCGAGGTCGCGAAGGTCTGGTACCAGGTGAGTGCCGTGAACAGCGCGGGTGTCGAGAGCGCGCGTTCGGCCTCCACGATGGCGCCCGTGCTCGCGAACCTCTCGCGCGATCCCGTCGCGTGGAAGCTGCGCTCGGTCTACCCGAATCCGAGCCACGGTTTCGAGACCGTGCACCTGCCGATCGACGTGCCTTCCGTGAGCGCCGACGCGCAGATCGAGATCCACGATTCCGCGGACCAGCGTGTGCGCGTGCTTCCGGTCCGCAGCCACGTCACCGGCGTGGTCGAGGTGGACTGGGACGGCAACAACGAACGGGCGCAGCGCTGCGCCCCCGGCGTGTACCGCGCCTGGCTCATCGCGCCGGGCGTGCGTCAGTCGCTCGCGATCGCGAGGCTGCCCTAGATGGCGCGCCGCGCACGGATGCGCGAAGCGGGGCCCCTGGCGCTCGCGGTGCTGCTCGCGGGACTCGCGTGCGTGCCGGGCATGGCGCGCGCGGGCGACGAGAGCGCCGGCACGCGCGCGGCGGCCTACCTCACGCAGGGCGGCGGTCCCGCGGTGCTCGCCATGGGCGGCGCGGCGATCGGTGGCGGGGAAGGACTGCAGGCCGCGAGCTGGAACGTGGCCGCGCTCTCCGGCGCCGGCCCGATGCAGCTGTACTTCGCGCACGCGCTCGTCGGCGACGGCGGCACGCAGGGCTGGGCGTCCGCGGGCGGCCGGCTGCGCGGCGGCGCGACGCGCTGGGCGCTCACGGCCACGTTCCGCGACGAAGGCGTCATTCTCGGCCGCGATGCGCACGACCAGCCGACCGGCGACGTGAGCGCGAACGCCCTCGCGCTCGGCGTCCAGCTCGCGCGGCCGTTCGGTGAACGCTTCGCGCTCGGCGCGGGCACGCGCGTGGTGACCGAAGCCATCGCCGACGAACGCGGCCTCGGGCTCGCGTTCGACGCCGGCGCGCAGGCGCGATTCGGCATGCTGCGCCTGGGGATTTCGGGCCGCGACTTCGGTGGCGGCATGCGCTGGGTGGGCCAGCGTTGGCGCATGCCGGCGAGCTTCGGCGCCGGGCTCGCGCTCGTGCACGCGCCGAGCGGCGTCACGCTCGCGCTCGACGGTGTCGCGCCCGCGAACTACTACCGCAGCATCCGTGCCGGGGCCGAGTGGGCGATTCGCGAGCGCATTGCGCTTCGCGGTGGCTATCGCACGGAGCTCGGCGCGCAGGCGGACGAACCGCTGACCGGCCCGACGTTCGGGCTCGGCGCGCGCGCGGGACTCGCGTGGGTCGACTACGCGGTCGTGATCGCCGGGAACGGCGAGACTTCGCACCGGTTCGCGCTCTCGCTGCGCCGCAGCGGCGGCGTCCACGCGCCCTCCGCCGTGGCCCCCGTGCGCACCCCGTTCGGGCCGGAGCCGCCGCCCGTCCGCTGAGCTTCCGCGGATCGTGCCCCACGCACGGCCGCGCGAAAAGCGGCGTGCACCGGGCATCGCACGTTGCGGAATGCCAGCCGAAAACGTGTGCACCGCGCTTTCGCGCCGGGCGACCGGAAGCGATTTCCGCCCGCAGCGCGCTCGCTCCGTGAGACTTGCGCCACCCGGCCGAACCACCCGGCCCCATGGGCACACAAGCTGCAGTGAACCTGCGCGGTCTCGTTCGGGCCCTTGCGCCCCCGCGACCGCCGGAGCGCGCCGCCACGCGCGGCGCGCTCCACTTCGAGTCAAAGACCTCGGCAGGTACGGCGCCGCTCGGCGCTCAACGGTGGGAGTTCGCAATGTCGCGACGTGTCGCACGGCTGGCCATGATCCTGGCCTTCGCAGGGCTGTTCGCCTGCGCCGCGGCGTTTGGCGCGACCACTCCCACGAGCGTGACGCTGCAGTGGACCGCTCCCGGTGACGACGGCTCCACGGGCACGGCCTCGCAGTACGACGTGCGCGTCTCGACGGCGCTCATCACCGAAGGCAACTTCGCCTCCGCGACGCGCGTGAACAACGCGCCCGCGCCGCTGGCCGCCGGCACGACGCAGAGCATGGACGTGACCGGCCTCACGCCTTCGACGACCTACTGGTTCGCGATCAAGACCGCGGACGAGTCCGGCAACTGGTCGTCCATCTCGAATCTCGTCACGTGGACCACGGGCGCCTCGACGGACGACGTTCGTCCCGCCGCGCTCGTGGTGGCGGTGGCGAACACGACGGACAACAGCGTGACGCTGTCCTGGAACGCGACGGGTGACGACAGCCTGAGCGGCACGGCGACTCGCTACGAAGTGCGCTGGTCCACGTCGTCGATCACGTCCGGCAACTGGGCGAGCGCGACGCTGGTGAGCGCGGGTGTCCCCACGCCCGCGACGCCCGGCACCGCGCAGAACGTGACCGTCACGGGCCTCGATCGCTCCGTGGACCTGTACTTCGCGGTGAAGGCGTTCGACGAGATGAACAACGTGTCCGCGCTGTCGAACGTGCCGCGCGTCGATCACCTGCTCGACGCCGCGCCGCCCGCGACGCCGGCTTCCGTCGCCGTGGCCGTGGGCACCGGTGGCGTGCACGTGCAGTGGGCCGCGAACTCGGAACCCGATCTCGCCGGCTACCACGTGTACCGCGCGATCCAGTCGGGCGGCGAGTGGACGCGCCTGACGAACACGCCCGTGAACCTGAACGAGTACACCGACGCGTCGGCGCCCG
The DNA here is from genome assembly GCA_016710095.1 of Candidatus Eiseniibacteriota bacterium. Classification (GTDB taxonomy): domain Bacteria; phylum Eisenbacteria; class RBG-16-71-46; order RBG-16-71-46; family RBG-16-71-46; genus CAIXRL01. The sequence goes on from JADJLL010000010.1 coordinate 43,266, forward strand.
ACAGCGCGGCGCTCTGGTACGCGGTGTCGTCCGTCGACGCGACGGGCAACGAGAGCGCGCTCAGCTCCGGCCGCGTCGTGTACCTGCGCGCCGCGAACATCTCCGCGCTGACGCTGCAGCCCGTGTATCCGAACCCGAGCCGCGGTGGCGACGCGATCACGCTTCCCGTGGACGTGCCCGCGACGGGCCCGTTCGACGGCCGCGTGGACATCCTCAATCGCGCCGGCGAACGCATTCGGACGATCGAGCTGCACGGCCTCACGCCCGGTACGAACTCCGTCACGTGGGACGGCCGCAACGACGCCGGCCGCGCGATCGCTCCCGGCGTGTACCGCGCCTGGCTGCAGATGGGTTCCACGAGCAAGCAGGTGAAGCTGGTGCGCCAGCCGTAAGAGTTTCCCGCAGGTCCCTCCGCGATCCGGCCCGGGCCGAAAGGCTCGGGCCGCCGCGTTTGTAGGCGCGGGGGACCGGCGTGCGGCGCACGCTCGATGGCGGCGCGACGTACGCGGCGCTGCGCGCGCGGAACGCGCGCTTCACGCGTGCGTGACGCGCCCGCGTGGCATTTCGCCCGCCGCTGCACGGGCTCTCGTTGCGTTCGGCGCGGACGAAACGCTTCGCGCGCGCGCGGCGGGTTCCGGAGGCGTTCGCGAGCGCACGCCACGGCCGCGATTTACGTGGCTTTTGCGCGGAAGCCGAACGGCGGCACGAGGGCTGCAGACGTTGGGTGGCCCGGAACTCGGCCGGGGCTCGGCTTTCCGGTGGAAATGGAGATCACGCTCATGCACCGCTTTCGTCTCGCACTCGCCGCGCTGATGCTGCTCGCGACGTCCGCTCACGCGGGCATCGACGCAGCCGGCACGACTTCGGCGAACTTCCTGTCCGTCGGCAACGGCGCGGCCATCCTGTCGATGGGCGGCGCCGCGATCGGCACCGGCGGCTCGCTGAACGCCGCGGCCTGGAATCCCGCCTCGCTGGGCCTGCTCGCCGGCCCGCAGTATTCGATCTCGCACGCGACGCTCGCGATGGAGTCCTCGCAGGACTGGCTCGCCGCCGGCGGCCGCTTCCGCAACGGCGCCACGCGCTGGTCGCTGAACGCGATCTACGAGAACGACGGCGACTTCGAAGGGCGCGATGCGCTCGGCGCGTCGACCGGCACCTTCAACGCTTCGAACCTCGCGTTCGGCGCCCAGTTCGCCCGGCCGTTCGGCCAGGTGTTCTCGCTCGGCGCGGGCGTGAAGTGGGTGAACGAGTACCTCGGCGAAGTGACGGGCTCCGGCCTGTGCTTCGATCTCGGCGTGCAGGGACACACGGGTTCGTTCGGCTTCGGCGCCGCCGCGCGCAACATCGGCGGCTCGATGAAGTTTGACTCGGGCAACTTCCCGATGCCCGCCGTGTACGGCGTCGGCGCGTCGTGGGCGGATCCCGTGCGCGGGCTGCGCTTCAATCTCGACGCGAACTTCCCGAGCGACTACTACAACGACGTGCGCTTCGGCGCCGAGTGGATGTGGCAGAACCGTGTCGCGCTGCGCACCGGCTATCGCATGGAAGTCGGATCGCAGGCCGGCGAGCCGATGGGCGGCCCGACGTTCGGCATGGGCGCCGGCACGAACGGCATGTGGGTGGACTACGCGTTCCTGTCCGGCCAGTCGGAGACCCAGGGCGCGCACCGCCTGAGCTTCTCCGTGCACCCCGGCTTCATGAATCCCGGTGGCTTCGCGATGGCGCCGACGCCGATCGGGCCGAGCGACCAGCTCGCGATCGTGCGCGAGCCGTCGAAGCCGGCCGAGCAGCCCGTCGCGATCGTGCGCGAACCCGCGAAGCCGGCGGACAAGCCCGTGGCGATCGTGCGCGAACCGGCGAAGCCGGCCGAGCCGCCCGTCGCGATCGTGCGCGAACCCGCGAAGCCGGCGGACAAGCCCGTGGCGATCGTGCGCGAACCGGCGAAGCCGGCGGTGAGCCTGCCGGTGCCCACGCCTGCGCCCGTCGCGGTCGTGACGCCCGCTCCTCCGGCGCCGTCCGCGCCCAAGCTGCCCGCGCCCGTGCTGCGTGTGACCGATGCGCGCGAGACCGTCGCGGCCGTCGTGCCCGTCACGCCGCCCGCGCCGCCCGCGCCCTCCGTGCGTATCGAAGCGCCGGCCGACGCCGACGCCGTCACGCCCGACGCGCGCCTCGTCGCGATCGTCCGCCGTCCGATGACGACCGGCAAGCCCGCGCGCGTGCCGAAGCTCGTCGTGCCCAAGATGGTCGAGCCGAAGCCGGTCGAGCCGAAGCCCGAGCCCGTCGCGATCGTGCGTGAGCCGGTGAAGCCGGCCGCTCCGGCGCCCGCGGTCGAAGCGCCCGTCGCCGTCGCGCCGAAGCCCGCCGTGCAGCTCGCGGCGAGCGCGCCCGTCGCGCCGGTCGTCGTGCCGCAGTCGGCGCCCTCGACCGAGCCGATCGCTCGTCCGTCCGCGAACGTGGTGCGCGTCACGCCTCCGGCGCCCGCGCCGCGGCCCGCGCAGATCGTCGTGCAGAAGAACCAGACGCTCGCGGACATCGCGAAGCTGTACGACAACTCGGTCCCGTCGCTGATGATGGAGAACAACCTGGTCAGCGATCAGGTGAAGCCGGGCCAGAAGCTCCGGCTGCCGCCGGCGGGCAAGAAGTAGCGGCTTTTCGAACTGGAAGTGCGCGGGGTGGCCTCCGCGTCGGGTGCTCGTTGCGTCCCACCTTTACCGCGCGCGAGCACCCTCTTCCTTGCGTCGGCGCGTCCTTCGGGGCGCGCCGCTCGCGCGTTTCAGCCGCGCGTGACCAGCGCCCAGCCAGCCCAGGCCGCGCCCACGCCGAGCACGACCGAACCCGCGCCGTAGAGCAGCGCGAGCGCGCCGTGGCCCGAGCGCACCAGCGCGAGCGTCTCGGCCGAGTAGGCCGAGAACGTCGTGAAGCCGCCGAGCACGCCGGTGACCAGCAGCAGGCGCATCTCGGGGGCGAGCGCGCCGCGCTCTTCCGCGAGCGCGAGCAGCGCGCCGATCGCGAACGAGCCGATCACGTTGACCGCGAGCGTTCCCCACGGCATCGCCGCGCCGGGCGTGAGGCGCTGCGCCAGCGACGCCACGGTCCAGCGCAGCACGCTGCCCGCGCCGCCGCCGAGCGCCACCAGCGCGACCGCTTTCACAGCGGGAAGGCGCCGTCGAACTTCGTGCCGTGCCCGAGCGCGAGCGCGTACTTCATCTGCGTCTCGAGGTGGGCGGGCATCGTCGCGTAGACGTCCGTGAAGATCGTCTCGAGCGCCGGCGCCGGCATGGCTTCGGCCGCGGTCACCGACCGCGAGATCTCCTCGTTGATCTCCGTGGTCCACGTCTCGATGTCGGCGTCCGTGAGCAGCCCCTTGCCGCGCAGGTAGGCGCCGAAGCGCGCGACCGGGTCGCGCTTCTCCCACGCCTTCACGAGCTCGGGATCGCGGTAGCGCGTCGGGTCGTCGCTGGACGAGTGGCCGCCCATGCGGAACGTGAGCGCCTCGATGAACGTCGGGCCGCCGCCGGAGCGCGCGCGCTCGACGGCTTCGTGCATCACGGAGATCACCGCGAGCAGGTCGTTGCCGTCCACGCGCACGCCGCGCATGCCGTAGGCCGCGGCCTTGATCGCGATCGAGCTCGACACGGTCTGCTCGGAGAGCGGCACCGAGATCGCCCACTGGTTGTTCTGGCAGAAGAACACGACCGGCGCCTGCTTCACGGCCGCGAAGTTGAGCGCGGCGTGGAAGTCGGACGACGACGTGCCGCCGTCGCCGATGTAGCCGACCATGACGTCCTGGTCTTCATGATCTTCGCGGCCCACGCGGCGCCCATGGCGTGCACGAGCTGCGTGCCGATCACGCTCGACCACGCGACCGAGTTCACCTTGCGGTCGCTGAAGTGCATGGGCATCTGGCGGCCGATGAGCACGTCGCCCGCGTTGCCGATCAGCTGGCAGACGAGTTCCTGCACGGTCGTGCCGCGCCACAGGGACACGCCGGTCTCGCGCAGCGCGGGGAAGATCCAGTCGCTCGCGCGCAGCGGATAGGCCGAGCCCGTGATCGCCGCTTCCTGACCGGTCGCGAGGCCGTAGAAGCCGATGCGGCCCTGGCGCTGCAGCGACAGCATGCGCTGGTCGAGCGTGCGCATCTTGAGCATGTGGCGGTAGAGCGCGCGAAGGTCCGCGTCCGGAATCTCGGGCGCCGTGCCGGTCACGCGACCTTCGTCGTCGAGCACCTGCCGCAGGGTTTCGTCGATCACGAGAGGTCTCCTTCGGTGAGCCACGCGGCGGGGGACTGCAGCCGCTCGATGAGTGCGTACAGGAAGTCGGCGCCGACCGCGCCGTCCACGACGCGGTGGTCCATGGACAGCGACAGGTTGCCGATGTCGCGGATGACGATCTGCTCGTGTACGACCGCGGGCTTCCGCGTGATCGCGTGCACGCCGAGGATCGCGACCTGCGGGTGGTGGAGGATCGGCGTCGCGAGCACGCCGCCCTTCGCGCCGGTGCTCGTCACCGTGAACGTGCCGCCCTGCAGCTCCTCGAGCTAAGCTTGTGGTCGCGCGCCGCCACGGCGAGCCGGCGATCTCGCGCGCGAGGCGAACGAGCCCGTCATGCGGTCGGCGTGATGGAGGATCGGTACCGTAAGCCCTTCCTCGGTGTTGGTCGCGCAGCCGAGGTGGTACTCGTGCTTGAGCACGACTTCGCTCTTCTCGTCGTCGAGCGAAGCGTTGAGCAGCGGGAACTGTTTCAGCACGGCGGGCAGCGCGCGGAACACGTACGCGAGCGGCGTGAGCTTCACGCCGGCGGCGTCGGTGCGCGCCTTGATCGACGCGCGGTGCGCGAGCAGCTCGGTGAAGTCGCACTCGGCGACGAACGAGAACTGCGCCGCGGTCGAGAGCGAGTGGCGCATGTGCTCGGCGATTTTTCTCCGCAACCCACGGAGCGGCTGGCGCGTTTCCGCGGCGTTGGCGGGGGCCGGTGCGCGGGGGCAGCGCCGCGGACGCCGGGGGCGTGGCGGCGCCGCTCGCGGCGGCGTGGACGTCGTCGGCGGTGATGCGGCCGTGCGGGCCGGTGCCCTTGATGGTCTCGAGCGCGATGCCCATCTGCTTCGCGAGGGCGCGCACGGCGGGCGTGGCCTCGACCTTCGCGGGCGCGCCGGAGGACGCGGCCACCGCGACGGGAGCGGCGGCCGCCGCCGGGGCGGCGTGGCCGTGCGCGGCCATCACGGGCGCGGGAGCGGAATCGGCGGCCACGGCGATGCTGACGATCACCGTGCCGACCGGCACCATGGCGCCCTCTTCCACGTGAATCGCCTCGATCGTGCCCGTGCGCGGCGCGGGGATCTCGACGCTCGCCTTGTCGGTCATGACCTCGACCAGCGGCTGGTCTTCCTTCACCGCGTCGCCGGTCTTCACGAGCCAGCGCACGATCTCACCTTCGGCGACGCCCTCTCCGATGTCGGGCAGCTTCACGTCGTAAGCCATGGATTCCTCTCGCTCAGTCGCAGAAGGCGAAGCGGCCGACTTCCCGCTCGGCTCGATAGAGACGGCGCCCGCGCTCGTCGAGCGCCTGGTAGTCGCCGGCATGCTGCGTGCGCAGGGTTCGTAGCCTCCAGCTGCCCAGCGGTCCGAGACCAGGAAGCGGTTCGGGTCCTGCAGGTCGCGCAGGAGCGTGGTGCTCACGTAGCCCGGCGAGCGGCGGAACAGTTCCACCAAGGCCGTCGGGCCGGTGCGATCGAACTCCTCGTTCCCGGGGCGCACTCCCACAGCACACAGCCGGGCGCCCGGCGCCCCGCGGGGCCGCGGCCCGGGGGCGCGACGGGTGCGTCTAGAAGTTCATCACGTGTTCGATGGCGGCGAAGACGCGCTTCGCGTCCGGCAGGTACGTGTGCTCGAGCGTGTAGGGGAACGGCGTGTCCCAGCCCGTCACGCGCAGCACGGGCGCCTGCAGCGAGGTGAGCGCGTGCTCGGCGATCGTCGCCGAAAGTTCGGCGCCGTAGCCGCACGTGCGCGGCGCTTCGTGCACGATCACCGCGCGGCCGGTGCGCCGCACGCTCTCGAGCACGGCCTCCGTGTCGAGCGGCAGCAGCGTGCGCAGGTCGATCACCTCGACCGACCAGCCGCGCTCGGCCGCCATGTCGGCGGCTTCGACCGACACGGGCACCATCGCGCCGTACGCGAGCACCGTGAGGTGTTCGCCCGCGCGCGCGGTGCGCGCCTTGCCGATCGGCGTCGTGTAGCGCCCCTCGGGCACGTCTTCCTTGATCGAGCGGTAGAGCCGCTTCGGCTCGAGGAAGATCACCGGGTCCTCGCCCGTCATGGCGGAGAGCAGGAGGCCCTTCGCGTCGGCGGGAGTGGAGGGGATGACCACCTGCAGGCCGGGCGTGTGGCAGAAGTACGCCTCGGGGCTCTGCGAGTGGTAGAGCCCGCCGCGGATGCCGCCGCCGTAGGGCGCGCGCACGACGACCGGGCAGGAGTACTGGTTGGCCGAGCGCCAGCGCAGCTTGGCGAGCTCGCTCACGATCTGGTCGAACGCGGGGAAGATGAAGTCGACGAACTGGATCTCGGCGACCGGGCGCATGCCGTACATGGCCATGCCGATCGCGCCGCCGATGATGCCGTTCTCGGACAGCGGCGTGTCGGCCACGCGCTCGGCGCCGAACTCGGCCTGCAGGCCCTCGGTGACGCGGAAGACGCCGCCGTTCTTGCCGACGTCCTCGCCGAGCACGACGACGCGCGGGTCCTCGCGCAGGGATACACGCAGTGCATCCGTGATGGCTTGCACCATGGTCATCTGGGCCATGCGGTTCTCCGGGATGGGGTGCGGGACGCGGCAGGTTAGCCGAGCGATGAAACACGCCGCAACGCGGGAAACGCGCCCGCGCCGGGGCGCCGGGGCGGGCCCGACGAGAATTAGCTTGAGTAAAGACCGGAGTTAGCCGTAGATAACAACCGACCCGACCCCACCGGAGGCCGACCGAGTGAAGACCACGACCCCGCTGACGCGATCCCGCGAGGATTACCTGAAGGCGATCCACACGCTCGGGCACGAGCGTGCGGCGACCGTCACCGAACTCGCTCGCGCGCTCGAAGTGTCCGCGCCCAGCGTGACCAACATGCTCGCGCGGCTGTCGCGCGAGAACCTCGTTTCGCTCGGCCACCGCGGCTCGGCGCAGCTCACGGCCGAAGGCGAACGCGAAGCGCTGCGCATGGTGCGCCGTCACCGGATCCTCGAGACGTTCCTCGTGCAGGTGCTCGGGCTCGACTGGTCCGAGGTGCACGAGGACGCCGAGGTGCTCGAACATCACGTGAGCGAGCGCGTGCTCGACGCGATCGACCGCCACATGCAGCACCCGACCGAGGACCCGCACGGTCATCCGATCCCCGACCGCCGCGGGCGCCTGCCGCGCCGCCGGCTCGACCCGCTCACCGGGCTGCCCGCCGGTGCGTGCGCGGTCGTGCGCGAGATTCGCGACGGCGACCGCCGCCGCATGACGCGCTGGAAGCAGGCCGGGCTCGTGCCCGGGGCCGAGGTGCGCGTCGCCGACGCCGACGAACACGACGGCATGTTCGAGATCGAGGTCGCCGGACGCCGGCACGTGCTCACGAGCCAGGGGCTCGACGGCGTGTTCGTCGAGCGCGTGCGCGAAGGGAGGGCGTCGTGAGCGATCTCGACGCGCGATCGCTGCCCGACCTGAACGCGTCGGTGGTGATCCCGAAGACCCGCTCGTGGTTCCGCCGCATGTTCGCGTTCGCGGGGCCCGCGTACCTCGTGAGCGTCGGCTACATGGACCCGGGCAACTGGGCGACCGACCTGGCGGGCGGCTCGCGCTTCGGCTACCAGCTCGTCTGGGTGCTGCTCATGAGCAACCTCATGGCGGTGCTCCTGCAGACGCTGTCCGCGCGGCTCGGCGTCGTCACGGGCCGCGATCTCGCGCAGGCCTGCCGCGACAGCTACCCGCGCTGGATCGTGCTGCCGCTCTGGCTGCTCTGCGAACTCGCGATCGTCGCGTGCGACTTGGCCGAGGTGCTCGGCGCCGCGATCGGCCTGCAGCTGCTCACGGGCATCCCGCTGCTGTGGGGCGTCGTGATCACGTCGCTCGACGTGCTGCTGCTGCTCGCGCTGTCGCGCTACGGCATGCGCAAGCTCGAAGCGCTCATCGTGACGCTCGTGGCCACGATCGGCGGCTGCTTCGCGGTCGAGATGATCCTGTCGCGGCCGGACCTGCCCGCGATCCTCGCGTCGTTCGTGCCGCGTGACGCGAGCGGCACGCCGACGTTGTTCGCGCGTACGTCCGGCGGCGGGCTCTCGGTGCTCGGCCTGCACGGCGAATCGCTGTACATCGCGATGGGCATCCTCGGCGCCACGGTGATGCCGCACAACCTCTACCTGCACAGTTCGCTCGTGCAGAGCCGCGCGGTGGACGCGACGCGCGAGGGCAAGCGCGAAGCCTGCAAGATGAACCTCGTGGACACGGTCGTGGCGCTGAACGCCGCGCTGTTCGTGAACGGCGCGATCCTCGTGCTCGCGGCCGCGGCGTTCCATCGCAGCGGTCACACGGAAGTGGCGAGCCTCTCCGAAGCGCACCGCCTGCTCGAGCCGATCCTCGGCACGTCGATCGCCTCGACGCTGTTCGCGGTCGCGCTGCTGTCCGCCGGCCAGTCGAGCACGATCACCGGCACGCTCGCCGGGCAGATCGTGATGGAAGGCTTCCTGCGCGTGCGCGTGCAGCCGTGGGTGCGCCGTCTCATCAGCCGCGGGCTCGCGATCGTGCCGGCCGTCGCCGTGATCGTGATCCAGGGCGAGCGCGCGGTGGACTCGCTGCTCGTGCTGTCGCAGGTCGTGCTCAGCCTGCAGCTGTCGTTCGCGGTCGTGCCGCTCGTGATGTTCACGAGCGACCGCGAGCGCATGGGCGAGTTCACGAGCCCGCCGTGGGTGATCGTGCTCGCCGCGATCGTCACGCTGATCATCGCGGGGCTGAACGCGAAGCTCGTGATCGACACCGTCGGCGGGTGGATGGCGACGAGTGGCGGCGCGTGGTGGGTGAGCCTCGTCGTCGTGCCGCTCGTGGTCGCGCTCGGCGCGATGCTGGTGTTCGTCGCGGCGGCGCCGTGGCTGCAGAAGCGCTGGCCCGCGCTGCGCCCCAAGGCCGCGCCCGCGATCCAGGCGGCCGGTTCGCGTGCGGTGGCGGCCGGTCCGCTCGCCGCGCCGATCGCGCTGCAGGCGGCGGCCTATCGCCGCATCGCCGTCGCGCTCGAACTGGGCGGCGCCGACGAGACGGTCCTCGAGTACCTGCGCGCGCTCGAGCTGCGGCCCGGCGCCGAGCTCGTGCTCATCCACGTGGTCGAATCCGCGGCGAGCCGCTACCTCGGCGAGCAGAGCCGGGACGCCGAGAGCCGCGAGGACGAAGCGGCGCTCGAGCGCATCGCCGACGCGTTCCGCGCGAGCGGCGTGACCGCGCACGTGCGGCTGGGGCACGGCGTCGCGAAGGCCGAGATCGCGCGGCTCGTGCGCGAGACCGCGGCCGAGCTGCTCGTGACGGGTTCGCACGGCCACTCGGGCCTGCGCGACGTCGTCTACGGCGCGACGGTTTCGGGCGTCCGGCACCTGGTCGAGTGCCCGGTGCTCACCGTGCCGCCGGCGCTCAAGAAATAGCGGCTCCGTCGGCGCGCCGCCGCACGTGCTCACCGAGCGCGGGCGGCGGCACGAGCACGCCGGCCGTCAGCAGGCCGGCGACCAGCGCCGCGACCATGCTGATCATGCGGAACGCCGCCTCGACGCCGCTCAGCACGTCGCGGTTCATCATGAGCGTGAGGCTCTTGAAGCCGACCGAGCCGGGCACGAGCAGCAGGATCGCGGGCACGAGCGTCGTGGCGGGGGACGTGCCGCGGCGGCGCGCGATCAGGTTGCTCACGCCGGCGGCGACGAGCGCGCCGTGCAGCGCGCCGAGCTCGGCGCCGAACAGCCGCGTGGCGTAGCGCCCCGCGAAGAACGCGAGCACGCCGGTCAGCAGGATCCACGGATAGTCGCGCGGCCGCGCGCGCAGCAGCACCGTGAACGCGAGCGGCGCCGCGAGCAGCGCGATCCACTCCGTCCACTGCGGCAGCGCGAACGGCGTCACGTGCGCGGCCGCGCCCCAGAACGACGCGGCGACGCGCGTGCCCATGACGACGCCGAACGCGAGCCCGAGGAACTGCACCGCGGCGCCCGTCAGGCGCGAAGTGCCCGAGACCAGGTGCTGGCTCGACAGCTCGGCCATCGCGGCGGTGAGCGTGAGCCCGGGCAGCAGCACGAGGATCGCCGCGAGCGTCGTGACGTACACGCTCAGCGTGTACTGGTGCGACAGCGCCGCCGCCGAGAGCGACACGAAGAACACGGCGATCGGCTCGAACATGCGCTGCGCCGCGCTGAAGCGCGCCGCGACGAACGACAGCAGCGCGAGCGCGCCGCCGAGCGCCGCCGCGGTGAGCACCTCGTGCAGGCCGCCGCCCAGGAAGCGCCCGGCCGCGGCGCCGGACAGCGCGAACGCGAACGCGGTGAGCAGCCGGCCGTAGCGCGGCTTCGACGACATGATCTCGCCGAGCTCCGTGGAGCCCTGCACCGGCGTGATGCGTCCGCCGAGCACGTCGTGCCCGACGGCGATCACGCGCGCGAGCCGCTCGAGGTGCACGGCGCCGGGTTCGACGCGCAGCAGGTGCGTGGTCTGGTGCGGGGGCGCGCCGAAGGCCGCGATGATCGACGTGGGCGTGGTGAAGAAGTTCCCCTCGAGTCCGAGCCGCTCGGCGGCGCGCGACATGCCGTCCTCGAGCCAGTGCGACGGATGTCCGAGCGCGTGCAGCGCGCGGCCCAGGTCGAGCACGAACGCTTCGGACAGGCGCGGATCGGCTTCGACGGTCTCGGTGCCGGGCGTGGGGAAGTGGGACATGCGCCGCATGCTGGCCATTCGCGGGCCGTGCCGCAAGCAGCCCCTGCGCGGGACGCCGTCCGCGACGCGCGTTTGGCCGCGGCCCGCCCGCGCACTAAGATGCCCGCCGCGTTTCCTTCCTCGATCCTTCCGGGCGCACCGCGCCCTCTTCGCCGGGGATGCCGTGAGCGACTCTCTCTACTTTGGAAGACTCCAGTCGTCGGTCGCCGAGGTCATCGATGCCGGCGACCTGCTGCCCCACTACGAACTCGCTGCGGTCGCCGTCCTCGAAGGGCAGGAGCGTCCGGGCGAGGAGCCGGCCGTCCGCCGTCACCTCCGCGCCGAGGGCATCCGGCCGGCGGAGCACCGCGGCACGCTGCTCGTGGACGCGGGTTCGCTCGAGCGCATGAGCTCGGTCGGACTCTTCGGCGGCGGCGACGAGGTGTACTTCTCTTCCGAATGGAACGAGGAGTTCGAGCCGTTCCCGGGCCGCATCTCGGCGGACGCGGTGAACTTCTCCGAAGGCACGCCGCTCGGCCTGGAAGAGTGGATGGCCGACACGCAGTGCCTGCTGGTGCTGGGCGACGGCAACGCGCTCAACTACGCCACCACGAGCGCCGAGCTGCACCAGAAGCTGTCCGCGCGCTATCCCGCGTCCCGCCGTTGAGCGGCGAGCACGGTCCCGTGACGGGAACGGCCCGGCTGCTGCCCGTGATGCTCGAGGGCGCGGCGGGCCCGATCGAGGCGCTGCTGCAGGAGCGTGACGAGCACGACCACACGCTGGTCGCGGTCGTCTGCCATCCGCATCCGCTCTACGGCGGCACCATGCACAACAAGGTCGCGCACCGCGTGGCGTCCACGCTGCACGGTCTCGGCGCCGCGGTGCTGCGGTTCAACTTCCGCGGTGTGGGCAAGAGCGCGGGCGTGTTCGACCGGGGCGAGGGCGAGCTGGCCGACGCGCGCATCGCGCTGGGCTTCCTGCGCGAGCGCTATCCGGACGCGCGGCGCTGGGCCGCCGGGTTCTCGTTCGGCTCGTGGGTGGCGTCGCGGCTGGCCGCGAGCGAGCCCGACATCGAGCGCCTGATCCTGATCGCGCCGCCCGTCCACACGCAGACCTTCGAGGAGATGAAGACGCTGCCGACCCCGAAGCTGGTGGTGCAGGGGACGGCCGACGACGTCTGCAAGCCGGAGAACCTGGCGCGCGTCTATCCGACCTGGGCGGAGCCCAAGCGGCTGCAAGGTCGAAGGCGCACGCACTTCTTTCGACAAGCAGTTGGCGAAGTTGGCGAAGCGATGCTCGAAGGGATCCGCGAGGGATTCGCCTGCCCCGGTGGCCCAGGGTACCTCCGGCCCGGCGGGGCGGGAGCCGTGGCGTCGGCGGGTTCGCGTCGCGCTCGTGCCCGCACCGGGTGCGCTCGTCGTCGCGAAGCCGCGCCGGAGGGACCCGGCGGCTACATTCGTTCGTCCATACCCCTCGCAGGCAGTCGTGCTTCATCCCCACATCCCCGGAGCGACTCCCGGCGCGCGTCGCCCATAGCCGGTCATGTTCGAAGGAGAAGTCGTGAATCGATCCCGCTGGATCGCCGTCGCCTTGGTTGCCGTGGTCGGCTGGGCGGTGGCTGGTTCCTGAAGGGCCGCGGCAAGAAGGAGCGCCCAAGTACCGCACCGCCGCGGTCGAACGGGGTTCGCTCGCGGCGTCGGTGTCCGCGACCGGCAGCGTGCGCCCCGTGATGCAGGTCGAAGTCGGCAGCCAGGGTGAGCGGCACGCCTGGACAAGCTCTACGTGGACTACAACTCGCACGTGAAGGCCGGGCAGGTCCTCGGCCAGCTCGAGCCCAGCGTCTTCCGCGCGCGTTACGCGCAGTCGGAAGCCGCGGTCGCCCGCGCCGAGGCCGCGCTGAAGGACGCGAACCGCCAGTACGCGCGCGCCAAGGAACTCGTGCGCGACGACTTCGTGTCGCAGGCCGACGTGGACGCCGCCGAAGTGCAGGTGGACCAGCGCAAGGCCGACGTGAAGCAGGCGAAGGCGCAGCTCGACGCGTCGCAGGCCGACCTCGACCACACGACGATCCGCTCGCCGATCGACGGCGTCGTGATCGCGCGTTCGATCGACGTGGGCCAGACGGTCGCCGCGAGCCTTTCGGCGCCGAAGCTCTTCGTGATCGCGAACGACCTGCGGCAGATGCAGGTCGAGACCAAGATCGACGAAGCGGACATCGGCCGCATTCGTCCGGGCCTGCCCGTGACGTTCAGCGTGGACGCGTTCCCGGACGAGACGTTCGAGGGCAAGGTCACGCAGGTGCGGCTCGAGCCGATCACCGAGCAGAACGTGGTCACGTACACGACCGTGATCGCGACGCGCAACGACAACCTCTCGCTGCGCCCGGGCATGACGGCGAACGTGACCGTGCTGGTCGAGAGCCGCGAGAACGTGATGAAGGTGCCGAACTCGGCGCTGCGGTTCCGACCGGGCATGAACGGTGCGGGCGGCCCCGGCGGCATGGGCGGGCGCGGCGGCACGGGTGGCGCCGGCGGCTCGGGCGGTTCGGGCGGCATGGGCGGCATGCGGCGCAGCTTCGCGGCGCTCGTGTCGAAGATCGTGCCCGCGGCGTTCGCGCAGGACGGTCCGTCGGCGGCCGATCGCGAGCGGTTCGCGAACGATCCCTACGTGCAGCAGATCCGCGAGAAGATCCGCAGCGGCGAACTGACGCGCGATGAAGGGCGCGAAATGATCCGCAAGCACTTCGAATCGCAGGGCGTCTCGATGCCGCAGCGCGGTGGCAACGGCGGCGGCCCGGGCGCGCCGGGCGGCCCCGGTGCGATGCGCGGCGAAGGCGGTGCGCGCGGACCCGGAGGCGCGGGTGGCCCCGGCATGCGCGGACCGGGTGGCGCGGGTGGCCCCGGCATGCGCGGCGCCGGAGGCGCCGGAGCTCCCAACGACAGCGCGTCCGGCATGCGTGGTGGACGCGGCGGTTGGGGCGGCAAGGGCAAGGGCGCCAAGCCCGGCACCGTGTACATCCTGCAGGGCGGCAAGCCGACGCCGGTGATGGTCGTCACGGGCATCACCGACGGCAGCATGACCGAGATCAAGTCCGACAAGCTCAAGCCCGGCGACCTCGTCGTCACCGGACTCGAGATCGCGATGCCGAAGAGCTCGGGACTCACGCCTCCTCCGGGCATGGGCGGTCCGCAGTTCGGCCGACCCGGCGGTGGTGGCAGCAGCGGCGGGCGTCGCTGATGGGCTTCATGACGCTGCTCGAGATCGGGCTCCAGGCGCTCACGCGCAATCTCATGCGCTCGGCGCTCACGGTGCTCGGCATCGTGATCGGCGTGGCCGCGGTGATCGCGACGCTCGCGATCGGCCAGGGCGCGCGTGAGGCGGTGCAGGCGCAGATCCGCACGCTCGGCGCGAACGTGATGACGGTCATGCCGGGCACGGTCACCGCCGGTGGCGCGCGCATGGGCATGGGCGGCATCACCACGATGACGCCGGAAGACGCCGAAGCGATCACGAAGGAATGCCCCGCGATCGTCGCCGTCTCGCCCAGCGTGCGGCGCGGCGCGCAGATCGTGTACGGCAACCAGAACTGGGGCACGACCGTCCAGGGCGTGGCGCCGGCGTACCTCGACATCCGCCAGTGGCCGATCGAGAACGGCGCGATGTTCACGGACTCCGACGTGCGCGGCACCGCGAAGGTGTGCGTGCTCGGCTCCAAGGTGCGCGACCAGCTGTTCGGTACCGAGGACCCGGTCGGGCAGACCATTCGCATCAAGGACATGCCCTTCAAGGTCGTCGGTGTGCTGATCTACAAGGGCGGGCAGGGCATGGGCGGCGACCAGGACGACGTCGTGCTCATTCCGTGGACGACCGCGCAGCGCAAGCTGCTCGGCATCACGCACCTTCAAGGCATCAACGTGTCGGCGGCGAGCCAGGCGCAGGTGACGCAGGCGCAGGACCAGATCACGCAGCTGCTGCGCCAGCGCCACAAGATCCGCGAAGGCGACAACGACGACTTCTTCATCTTCACGCAGCTCGACATCGCGAGCACGGCGGAGTCGACGAGCAAGGTGATGACGACGCTGCTCGCGAGCATCGCCGCCGTGTCGCTGCTGGTCGGCGGCATCGGGATCATGAACATCATGCTCGTGTCGGTGACCGAACGTACGCGCGAGATCGGCATTCGCCGCGCGCTCGGCGCACGCCGGCACGACGTGCTCGTGCAGTTCCTGGTCGAGGCGACGTTCCTGTCGCTCGCCGGCGGCGCGATCGGCGCCGCGATCGGCGTGGGCACGGCCAAGGCGATCACGAACATCGCGCGCTGGCCCACGGCCGTGCAGCCCGAGGTCGTACTGCTCGCGCTCGGCTTCGCCTCGCTCGTCGGCGTGTTCTTCGGGTTCTACCCGGCGAAGCGCGCGGCGGACCTCGACGTGATCGAGTCGCTGCGGTACGAGTGACGAAAGCTGGCGGAAAATGAGATCGGCCCGGACGCAGGTGAGCGTCCGGGCCGATGTCGTTTTCGCGGGTGAGCGCTACTCGTCCCCCGCAGGCTCCAGGTTGATCTCGATCAGCGCGCCCTCGGGATCGAAGACGACCTCGCAGAGCACGTTTCCGTTCACGTAGCGCAGGCTCCGTTCCCAGACATGGCCGCTCTCGTCGTCCTTCTCTTCGGCGCGCGCGGTCGGCTCGCCGAACAGCGTGACGATCTCGGCCTCGGTCGTCTCGGGCGGCAGCACGTGACGGTGGCCGCGCACGCGGAAGATGCCCGCGAACGCGTCGTGCTTCCCGCCGGGCGAGCCGGTCAGCAGCAGCGTGATCGAGGCGAGCTTGCCGTTGTCCGACATGAGCGCGAGTCCGAGCGCGTTGTAGCCGAACACGCCCGCGCACGCTTCGCCCGCGGAGTCGGCGGGGCCGAGGAAGGAAAGCCGCTCGACGTCGTCGCCGAGCTCGACGCCGGACAGCGAGCCCTTCACCACGTCCACTTCGAGGTTAGGCGAGGGTGTCTTCTCCCATCGCGACGTGGGGTAGGGCACGCGGAACGCATGGATCATCCACTCGGGCAGCGAACGAGCGAGCACGACGAACTCCGTGTTCGGGAAGAGAGTGCGGCGCGCTACCGAATCAGCACGACGCGCGACGTGCCCAGCATATGGCCGTCGACGCTCACGCGCGAGAAGTAGAGCCCGGGCGCCGCGGCGCTCGGCGCGCGCGAAGCGAGCTCGAGCCGGCCGGCTTCGGCCGTGCCGTCGTGGAGCGTCGCGATCACGCGGCCCTGCACGTCGTGCAGCGTCCAGCGCACGTGCGCCGCGCGCGGCAGCGCGAGCGGCAGGCGCAACTCGCCGCGCGTCGGCGACGGCCACGGCGCGCCGCACGCGAGCGTCCCCGATGCGGGAGTCGTCGTGCCGAGCACCGCCTCGTCTGGCCAGTGCACGCGCACGCGGTCGATCCACCAGCCGCCGCCGCCCACGAAGTCGTCGGCGACCATCCGCAGCCGCAGCTTCGCGGGGCCGGGCGCGTATGCCGAAAGGTCGAGCGTGCGCGTCGTCCATGCGTTCGACGAGCCGCTCCAGCACGCGCTCGAGCGCGAGAACGGCATGCCCCCGCCGGCCATGACGTGCGAATAGCCGGGCGTCGGCTCGACGGGCGTCCACGTGCTGCCGAGCAGCACTTCGAGTCGCGCCGCGTCCCAGGCGCGCGTCGCGTCGTACGACTCGAGGTCGTGCCACTCGTCGAAGCTCAGCGTCACGCCCGGGCCGGGGTCGTAGATCCACGGCAGGTAGAGCGCGGCGTCGGTGCGCGGGTCGTATGCGGCGCCGTCGTGCCGGCCGCTGTGCCACGCGGTGCCACCCGCGGGGTGCGACCGCAACGTGTCCAGTGCCCACGACTCGCGCCACGAGAAGCTCACGTTCTGCCGGAACCAGTTCGAAGTGTTCTCGAAGTCCTCGATCCAGTCGTGCGTCACGCGCAGCGTGTCGAACGCGGCGTTCGAGAAGCCGCGATTGCCCGCGAACGCGCGGTCCTTCGCGACGAAGCGATAGGCGACGCGGTCGCCGATGTTCCACGCGCCGCTGCCGATCGCGACCGTGAACGAGTCGCCGCCGGCCGTGACGGCGTTCACGCGCACGGGCGCGCCGCCGTTCACGCTCACCTCGCACCACACGGAGTCGAGCCCGAGGTTTTCGGTCACGCGCGCGAGCAGCGCGACGGGCAGGCGGTCGCGCGAGCAGGCGTTGATGCGCGTGTGCCGCACGAGCGGAGGGGTGACGTCGGGGCCGATGCGCAACACCGCCGGATCGGCGGGCCCGAGCGCGGGCCATTGCGCGGCGAGCTGTCCGCCGCCCGCGGTGGCCGACAGCCACCACTGCACGACGCCCGTACCGGGCGAGGGGAGCGTGACCGCGAACGTGTCGGGCGGCGTGGCGAGCGAGAGCGGCGCGTCGATCCACGCGCCGGACTCGCCACTGCGCCAGTGCAGCATCACCGCGCCGGCGTCGGTCGCGAGCGCCAGTCCGCCGTTCTTCACGCCGACGGCCGCGCGGAACGTGACGGGCAGCGCGTCTTCGCGGTCGGGCACCGGCAGCGGCGCGATCGCGAGCGTGCCGGGGCGCGAGTCGAGCGTGACGTCCACGCTGCCGCGGCCCTCGGTGCCCTCCGCGATCGTGAGCGGGAAGCGCTGGCGGATGTTCTCGAGCTCGGCGAGGTCGGCGCTCGTCGCGTCCACGCCGCGCGGAGTGAGGAGCACGAAGCCGACGCGCCAGTGCCGCGTCGCCACGGTGCCGTCGGGCACGCGCGGACCGTTCTCGCGCTCGATGTCGTCCACCTTCCAGAACGTCGCACGGCCGTCGCAGCCGACGCCGACCGCGGGAATGCTGATCGGGATGTACGTGCCGGGCGGGTTGAAGTCGGTGGGCGCGTTGACGACGAACACCGAGTCCATCTCGGCGCGCGTGCGCAGTCCCATGAGGTACTGGTCGAGCCGGCCGAAGCGCGAGCTGGCGTCGTCGGTGACGAACGTGTCGGGACCGACCTGCGCCCAGCCGCAACCTTCCATGAACGAGCCGTCCACGTCGGCGAAGAAGCCCCAGTGCTGCCAGTCGCGCCCGAGCAGCGCGTCGGACGATGTGCCCGCGGAGTCCACGAACGTGTACGCGAGCCAGCGGTGCGCGAACTCGTGCGCGAGCACGTCCATGGTGGTGAACGTGTCGCCGCCGCCGCCGAGGCTCGCGTCCACGTCGGCGGGGTAGCGGTGCAGGCCGTTCATCGTGAGCACCTGCTGCAGCCGCGCGGGGCTGCCGAACACGGCGCCGACGTCGTAGAGGTTGAGCCCGATGCCCTGCGTGTCGTTGCGCAGCAGCCACGCGGCGGCGAGCGCGCCCGGCGAGCCGAGCCACTGCGACTGGCCGGTCGACAGATAGACGGCGAGCTGGTCGTAGTCGTCGCCGTGCGTGCGATAGAACGCGCGCGTCACTGCGGCGATGTCGAGCAGCGGCTGCCCGCCGGCGTTCGTGTAGAAGAACGTGCCGTCGTCCTCGAGCACCGCGATGTTCCCGGCGTCGCGCGAATACGTGACCGCGAGCGGTTCGATCGTGGCGCGCGCGATCGCGTCGTCGAGCAGCGCGGGCAGCTGGTCGATGCGTGTGGCGCAGGCGGTGGGCGTGGCGCTCGCGGCGGCGGCGCTGGTGCTCGTGCGCGTCGCATCGGACGGCGCGAGCGGCGAGAGCGGCGCGCGATCGCGTGGCGTGGGCCACGGCGAAGCGAGCGCGGCGGCCGCGGACAGCAGGGCGGCGATGAGCACGGCGAGCGGGGTGCGCATGGGCGGGAGTCTAGCGTGCGGGTGCGGGTCGGTGGGGGCGAGAAAGTGGGGCGGGCGCGAAGAAAGTGTTTGACGGATTTCGCGGGGCTTTTCGCTGCGAATCGAGAGCGTCCGGCCGGCGCGTGCGGTATCGCGCGAGGATCGCGCGGGTGCGCGCCGCACGCGGCGTCGCTCGCGAGTTGTCGTCGCGGACGGCGTTGTCGCGTGTCCGCGCGAATGCGGCGGTCGAAAACGCGCGTGATACAAAGAGCGCGACGCCCCGCGTGAAGTGAACGCGCCCCCGCGGTACATGCACACATGTCGCACGCCTCGCTGTCGCAACTGTCCGACGCCGCGCTGATCGAGAGCGCGCAGGTCGCCGTCCGTCGCGAACACTCCTGCACCGCCGAAGTCGTCGCGCACATCGCCGAGGTCGGCGCGCGCAAGCTGCACCTGCGGGCGGGGTACTCGTCGCTGCGCGACTGGTGCATCGCGAAACTCGGGCTTTCCGAAGACGCCGCCTACAAGCGCATCCAGGCCGCGCGCGCTTCGCGCCGAGTGCCGCGCGTGCTGCCGATGCTCGAGCGCGGCGAGCTGTCGCTGAGCGCGCTCGTCACGCTCGCGCCCGTGCTGACTCCGAGCAACGCGCGCGCGCTGCTCGAAGGCGCGTCCGGCCGCACCAAGCTCGAAGTGCAGCAGCTCGTCGCCGAGCATTGCCCGCAACCGGACCTGCCGACCGTCGTCGCCACGAGTGATTCGACGGAGCCACTGGTTCCGGAACCAGTAGTCCCATCCGAACCGCAGTTGGAGCTGCTCCCGACGGAACCAGTTTCGCCGACGCCGATCGCGACGACGACGACGACGATCACTGCGATCGTTCCGCGCTCCCGCACGCTGCCGCTCTCGCCCGGCCGCATCGCCTGGCAGACGACCGTCGACCGCGAGACGCATGCGCTGTTCGAGGAGTTGAAAGCGCTGCTCGCGCACGTCGTCCCGACCGGCGACATGGCGAGCGTGCTCAAGCGCGCGCTGCAGGTCGCGGTCGAGCAGGAGAAGAAGCGCAAGTTCGCGACCGGCGTGAAGTGCCGCTCGCAGCGCACCGACGCTCCGACCCGCGCGATCCCGGACGCGATCCGGCAGCAGGTGCTCGCGCGCGACGGCGCCGCGTGCACGTTCGTCGGCGCCGACGGCAAGCGCTGCGGCTCCACTTGGCGGCTCGAGCTCGATCACGTCATCCCCGTCGCGCTGGGCGGCGAGACGAGCGTCGAGAACCTTCGCGTGCTCTGTCGCGCGCACAACCAGTTCGAAGCGGAGCGCGTGCTGGGGGGCATGGCCGAGAGCAGGACGGCGACGTGAGCGCCGCAATGAAGAGCTCAGCGCCCCGCCGAATCCCCCGGCGCGATCGCGGGCGTCACCGTCCCCGCGCTGTCCGCTGCCACGGAATCCGCGCCCGCAGCGCCCGCGCCGCCCGCCGCCGGCATCTCGATCGGCAGTACGCCGCCACGGCCTTCCGCCGAGTGGAACCACACCACGTCGTCCGCGCTGCGCGTCGGGCGGTCGGTCGGCGCCACGCCCGGCGTGGCGAGCGGAAGCGCGAGGTACTCCTCGCGGCTCACCCACACGGCGGCGCGGCCGGTCGTCCACGCGACGAAGTCGGGCGTGTCCGTGAAGACCATCGCCGGGCGAGACGCGGCCTCCGAGAACCGCACCGCGAGACCGATGCGCTCCTCCGACAACCGCGTGCGCGCCTCGCGGCCCTCGCGCCAGGCGTCGTGCAGCGCCATGCCGGTCGTGGGAGCGGACAACATGAAGAGCAGCGTCATCCACGTGCGCGACTTGCGGCCCCAGCGCGGCAGGAACTCGCCCAGCTCGCTCGCGCCGCGCGCGGCGAACAGCGCGGCGCCGCACAGGAACGGCGTCAGGTAGCGCGGGTCGTACAGCGTCACGGTCATCGTGAACACGGGGATCGCCGCCAGCACGAACGCCACCAGCGCCAGCGGACGCGCGCGCGGACCCTGCGTCGCGGCGAGCAACCCGAACGGCGCGAGCCAGCCGGTCGTGGAGGCCGGCGCCGTGAACGCGCACTTGAGCGCGTGCGGGAAGAAGTCGAGCCACTTGGCGGGCAGCGCGAGCAGCGACTCGCGCAGCGCATGCGGCCAGGCGCGCGGCGGCAGCGCGAAGTCGCGCATCACCGCGATGCCGGGCCTCTCGCCCCAGTAGCCGATCAGCAGGTAGCTCGACAGGTTGAAGAACGGCGAGCCGGCGTTCGCGAGGCCGTGCCACCACCACGGCGCGGCGCACGCGGCGGCCACGAGCACGAAGCGCAGTCGCAGCGGTCCCGCGATCCACGCGAGCACGGGCGCGGCGAGCAGGAACTCGGGCCGCGCGAGCATGCCGAGCCCGAGCGCCAGTCCCGCGCGCGTCGTGTGCGGGCGCGTGCGCAGCAGCTGGTCGAGCGCGACCACCATCGCGAGCGCGCCGAGCGTGAGCGCGATGTCGTGGTGCACCGCGCGAATCACGAGAGGCGACGTGGTGAGCAGGATCGCGGCGGCGCTGCCGACGGCGGGATTCATCGTGCGGCTGCCGAGCCGGTGCGTGACGGCGGCGGCGAGCGTGGCGAAGAGCGCCGCGAACACGGGCAGGAAGCCGGCGACCGAAGACTTCGCGACCGCCACGAACGGCGCGAGCAGCACGGGCAGAAGCGGACCGTGCACGAGCACGGGCACGGTGAGCGCGGCGTCGCGCAGCGTCCAGAGCGGGGATGGATGACCGGCGTGCGGAAGCCGTGCCCTTCGAGCAGCGCGCGCGCGACCGCGAGGTACTCCCACGAGTCGTCGAGCGGATCGGGCGCCCCGGCGCGCAGCACGAACAGGTCGAGCAGCCAGAACGCCGTGACGAAGGCGAGCGTGGCCGCGAACGCGCTGCCGGATCGTGCCGAGTCGTTGTCGCGCATGGCCGGGCACGGTGGCACAGCGGCGCGAGCCGGGCAACGGCCGCGATGCCCGCGGGCCGCGAGGGCGAACCTCGTGCTATGGTCGCGCTCCCTCGCATCCGCTCGACCGACCCGGAGCCTCACGCGTGAATCTCGACTGGCATCGCCTGAAGGCGGTGGTTCTCGAAAGCGACGACTGGGGCCTGTGTGCATGGGTTCCGGACGAGCAGGCGCATCGCGTGCTCGCGGGCCAGCCCGCGTTCCGCTCCGAGGCCGGCCAGCGCTACGGGCGTTCGACGCTCGAGTCCGCGCACGACGTGCAGCGCCTCGAAGCGCTGCTGCTCGAGTTCCGCGGCGGCGACGGACTGCCGCCCGTGTGGCAGGCGAACACGATCGTCGCGGCGCCCGACTACGCGCGCCTCGTGCCGCCGCTCTTCGAAGTGGAGACGCTGCCGCTCGTCGGGCTGGATGCGCTCACGGGACGCTGGGCGCGCCCGGGCATGCTCGACGCCGTGCGCCGCGCCGAAGCGTCCGGCGTGTGGTGGGCGGAACTGCACGGGCTGCACCACCTGCCGGAGCACACGTGGCTGCACGCGCTGCGGCGCGGCCAGCACGACGCGCGCGCGGCGCTCGATCACCAGAGCCCGCTCTGCCTCGCGGTCGAAGCGAGTGGCGAGTACGACGCGGCCGAGCCGCGCGAAGTCCGCGCGCGCGGGCTGCGCGAGGCGGTGTCGCGCTTCACGGCGCTCTTCGGGCGCACGCCGACGTCGTTCTGCCCGCCGGACTACCGCTTCGACGACTGGCTCGAGGGCGAGGCCGAGGCGCTCGGCATCACCACGTTCCAGGGCAAGCCCGAGCAGTCGGGCAGCCGCTGGACGGCGCTGCGGCGCCGCTGGCTCGGGCTGCAGTTCCCGCACACGAACGGCGCGCGGTTCTACCTGCCGCCGCGCATCGCGTTCGAGCCGCGCGGCGGCGCCGACGCGCACGGCCGCATCGGCGTCGAGGCCGCGCACCGCGGCGCGCGCGAAGCGTGGGGGCGGGGACGCCCCGCGATCCTCAGCTCTCACCGGCTCAACTACGCCCACCTCGACGAGTCGTGGTCCGAGGCGAGCCGCACGGCGTTGCGCGAGCTGCTGGCCAAGCTCGCCGCCGACGGCGCGGTGTTCCTCACGGATTCCGAAGTGCGTCAGCTCACCGAGCACGGCTGGTCGGCGCGCTCGCTGGGCGCGCGGGGCACGCTGCTGCGCGACTACGACGTGCCGCGCGAGGTCATCCGTATCGCCGCGCCCGAGGGCGCCACGGGCGCCGTGCTGCGCGCCGCGGGCGGCACGAACGGCTCCGGCGAAGGCGAGGTCAAGGTCGAGGGCGGAATGGCCGAAGTCCGGGTGAACCTGGGCGAACATCTCATCGAGTGGACGAGGGCATGAGCGGACTCTGGCGACGCGTGAGCGGTGGGGCGACCGGCAAGTGGTCGTTCTGGAAGTTCAACTGGCTCGCGAACCACAAGATCATTCGCGCGCTGGAGCAGGCGCGGCCGCACGCGAAGGGCGAGCTGCTCGACATGGGCTGCGGCGCCAAGCCGTTCGCGCCCATCTTCGAGGGCCAGGTCACGCGCTACTGGGGCACCGACCTGTCGCAGTCGCAGTACCTGGGCGGCGCCCGCCTCGACGCGTTCGCGAAGGCCGAGCAGCAGCCGTTCCGCGCCGGCTCGTTCGACACGGTGGTGGGGCTGTCCATGCTCACCTACCTGCCCGAGCCCGTGCGCATGATCGAGGAAGCGCATCGCGTGCTGCGTCCCGGCGGCGTGCTCATCCTCGAGTTCACGCAGATGGTGCCGCTGCACGACGAGCCGTGGGACTTCTTCCGCTTCACGCGCTACGGCGCGAAGCACCTGCTCGAGCAGGCGGGCTTCACGCCGGTCGAGTACATCCCCATCGGCGGCATCTGGTCGCGCGTGGGGCTCTCGACCATCGCGGGGCTCAATCGCATCAATCGCGGACCCACTCGGGTGCTGACCGAGATCCCGGTCCGGCTCCTCTACATGGGGGTCCAGTTGGTGTGCGAAGGACTGGACCGCTTGTTCGCCGACCCGCGGGAAGTCCTTTCCCATTTGGTGGTGGCGCGGCGGAATCCTTGACGTTTGCTCGGCGGGCCGACTAGCCTTCGGCCCCTATGAACAGCCCGCGCACCGTCGCACCCACCCCGGTCGTTCGTACCCTTCCGCAGTTGATGGATTTCGCCGCGCAGCAATACGGCGACACGTCCTTCGTGCTCCGCCGCGAGCGCGACGCCTGGAAGGGCTACTCCTTCGTCGAAGCCGCCCGCGCCACCCACTCCTTCACCGCGCTGCTCGAGCGCGAGGGCGTCAAGCCCGGGGACCGGGTCGGCCTGCAGAGCGAGAACCGTCCCGAGTGGGGGCTGGCCTACATGGCCATCCTCGAAGCCGGCGCCGTCGTGGTGCCGCTCGACGCGATGCTCAAGGCGCAGGAGGTCGGCGAAATCCTCGTGACCGCCGGCGCGACGTACTGCGTCACGAGCGCCCGCCAGCATCCGGTGATCGAGGCCGCGCGCGCCGCGCGCCTGCCCAACCTCCGGATGATCGCGCTCGACGCGATCGCGGACCTGCCGAACTGGGACGACGCGATGCGCGAGTTCCCGAACGAGAAGCCGCGCGCCCCGCGCGCCGAACCCAACGATCTCGGGGTGATCATCTTCACCTCGGGCACGACGGGACAGGCGAAGGGCGTCATGCTTTCGCACGCGAACCTGCTCTACAACGCCGAGGGCGTGGCGCGCACGATCGACTGCGGTCCCGGTGACCGCATGCTGAGCGTGCTGCCGATGCACCACACGTTCGAGAGCACGATCGGCTTCATCTGCGCGCTGCGCTGCGGCTCGTCGGTCGCCTACGCGCGCGGGCTCGACTCGAAGCAGCTGCGCGAGGACATGCGTTCGTCCGACGCGACGATCTTCGTGGCGGTGCCGCTGCTCTACGAGAAGCTGCTCACGGCGATCCACAAGGGCATCGAAGACCTGCCCGCGCCGCGCAAGCTGATGGTGAAGTCGCTCTTCTGGACGTCGCGCCTCGTGCGCATGGCGACGGGCCTGCGCATCGGCAAGCACCTGCTGAAGCCGATCCGCGAGAAGGCCGGGCTCGGCAAGATCCGCATCTTCGCGTGCGGCGCGGCCGCGCTCTCGACCGAGGTGTTCTGGGGCTACACCGACTTCGGCTGGTGCTGGTCGAGGGCTACGGGCTCACCGAAACTTCGCCGGTCGCCTGCCTCAACCGTCCGCAGCGCTCGAACCCGGGCGGCGTGGGCTGGCCGCTGGTCGGCGTCGAAGTGAAGATCGACGCGCCGGACGCCGAGGGCAACGGCGAGATCGCGGTGCGCGGTCCGAACGTCATGCTCGGCTACTACGGCAACCCCGAGGCGACCGCCGAGGTGCTGCGCGACGGCTGGTTCTACACGGGCGACCTGGGCACGTTCCTGCCCGACGGCCGCGTGAAGATCACGGGCCGGCTCAAGAACATGATCGCGACCGCCGCGGGCAAGAAGATCTATCCCGAGGAAGTCGAGGTGCAGCTCGTGAACAGCCCGTACGTGCTCGAAGTCGTCGTCGCCGGCGGCAAGGACGCGAAGGGCGAGCGCGAGGAAGTGCACGCGCACATCTACCCGAACATGACGGAGCTCGAGCTGCTCGCGCGCTCGCAGGGCAAGACGTGCGACGACGCGTTCGTCGAGGCGACGCTCAAGGCGGACGTCGAGGCGCGCTGCGAACCTCTCGCGGCCTACAAGCGCGTGAAGCGCGTGCTCGTGCGCAAGGGCGAGTTCCCGAAGACGACCACGGGCAAGATCAAGCGCCAGAACCTCGCGGCCGACATGCTCGCGCAGCCGATGCGGGCGAGCGGCGTGGCCTGAGCTTCACGCAGGACCGAAAACGAAATCGCGCGGCGCCGTGCTCCGGCGCCGCGCGATCTTCATTTGGCGGGTAGTGGGATCGGCTCGCTCGACGACGACACGATGCCGGCGTCCTCGATCCGGAACCGATAGCGCGCGGTGGCCCCGGAGCCGTCGAAGTGGCCGTTCCACTGCGGCTCGCCGGGCGCGTCGCCCCACTGCCACACGAGGTGGAACTCGCCGTTCGCGACGGGCGCGATCGGGATCGTCGTGCTCGCGCCGGGCGCGAGCTCCTCGCGCACGACCGTCTCGCCGCCGCTGCGCAGGCGAATGCGCGTCACGGGCCGGCTGGTCGCGTTCTCGATCACGGCTTCGGAGTGCGGCCCGCTGCGCAGGCCGTCCCGGTGATTCCAGCCGTACCACGCCACGTAGGCGAAGAGCGCGAAGAAGAGCAGTCTTTTCATCGGGGCCTCCCTCGGTCCGAACGGACATCCGGCCTGATGCCGGCGTTATCGGCTGCCCGGGAGGGGGGCGTGACGACGCATTCGGGACGCGTCAGTCCGTGAGCGTGCCTTCGCCCCGGCGGCCCTTGGCTTCCTCGCTCAGGCGCACCTCGGCGCCGTGTTCCGGCATGCCGCGATACGAACGCCAGAACGTGACCGCGGCGATGCCGTACAGCCCGGCGGTCAGGTAGAAGGGCGTCGCGAAGCCGAACTTCTCGATGATCAGCCCGGCCCCGGCGGCGCTCACGGCCCAGCCGATGTTCCACACGAGGTTGATCGTGCTCGTCGCGCGCGAGCGGAGCACGGGCGGCATCGCTTCCATGATGAACGTCTGCACGAGCGGGGTGGACGCCTGCATGAGCGTGGCGCGCGCCCAGAACGACGCGGCGGCAATCTCGATCCGGCGCTCGGCGCCGAGCGTCACGAGGAACGGGAGCGAGAGCAGCTGGCTCGCGGTCGCGGTGCGCAGCTTGCCGAACTTGCGCGCGATCGCGGGGCCGAGCAGCGACGCGGTCGCGGTGAAGATCTGCGCGATCGAGAAGATCGTGCCGATCTTGGCGCTCGAGCAGCCGAAGCGGTCCTTGAAGTACAGGTTCATGAACGGGATCACGAGTCCCGCGCCCATGCCGATGAGCAGCGCGTTGAACGCGACGGGCGCGAGCGCGCGCGCCTGGTCGCGGCTCGGGATCGGAGCCTCGTGCTCGTGCGGGTTCTCGCGCCCGCCGCCGATCTGGCCGAGCGGGATGATCGAGCACATGGCGAGCACGGCCGCGCCGAGCAGCGTGGCGCGGTAGGACGTGAACAGCGTGACGTGCGGCCACACGGTCTCGATCGCGCGCGGGATCGCGCCGCCCACGGCGCTGCCGACGACGCCCGCGATCAGCGCGGCGGCGAAGAACGTGCTGAACAGGTGCGTGCGCTCACGCGGCGTCGAGTGCTCCGAGAGGAACGGCGCCGCCGCGATCTGGAAGAACGACTGGCCGACGCCGACCATGAAGCCGGTCGCGAGCAGCGTGGGCCCGTGCGCCGTGGTCGCGCGCAGGATGTGGCCGACGCCCTCGAGCACCGCGCCGAGCATGAGGCTGCGGCGCCGTCCCCAGCGTTCCGCGAGGATGCCCGCCGGAATGGCGGCCACGGCCACGCCGATCGCGTTCATGGACACCGCGCGGCCGACGAAGCTCTCCGGGAAGCCCGCCTCGACGAGGTAGAGGTTGAAGAGCACGGAGTACACGCCGTGCGCGGTCCAGATGAGGAACTCGGCGAGCAGGTAGAAGCGGGCCGGTCGCGAGAACAGCCGCGCGGCATCGAGGAAGTCGTGGATCACGCCGCGCAACGCGCGCATGAAGCTCCCGGATATAAGAAGAGTGGCGGCCCTTGCGAGCCGCCACCCGAGCAGAAGCGTGAAACGTGGTCTCGGTTCAGGTGGCGCTGCCCGCCGCGATTTCGGAGTCGATCGTGTGCGGCGTTCCGGCCTGCACGCGGAACATCGGTTCGAACGCGGCCGGCGTCATCGCGATGATCACCTTGGCGGGCGTGAGCCCGGCGTTTTCGGCCGCATGCGGAACTCGTCCGTCATAGTGGCACGAGTCGCCGGTCTCCAGCACGATGACGTGATCTCCGCAGGTGAGGCTGACGCGTCCTTCGAGGCAGAGCACGACTTCTTCACCATGGTGGTAGTGACGCTTGTCGCCGGCGGTCACGCCGGGCGGCAGCTCGACCATGATGAGTTCGAGGTTGCGTTTGGGCTGGGCCGAGAGCACCTCGACGGACGAGGTGTTGCCCCCGATCTGGAGCCGGGGGCGTTCCGCGGCGCGCACGACGTGCGGGACGCGGTCCTCCTCGACCACCAGGTACGCGACGGAGGTCTCAAGAGCTCGGGCGAGATCCTGAAGAGTGGCCAGCGAGGGCGAGGTGCGGTTGTTTTCCACCTGGCTGATGAATCCCTTCGACAGCCCCGTGGCCTCCGCCAGCTGCTGGACCGTAAGTCCGCGCCGCAGGCGAAGGTCGCGAATCTTCTTACCACTCTGCATCAGGCCCTCCAAAGCAAGGGGGTGCTCCATAAGAGGGAGGTTGTTCACAAAAGCTAAAACAGGCACCAGCAGCCGTCAACATTCTTGACGGTGTTCGGCAGGAAAAATCAAAGGTCAGTAGGGTGACCACGGGCGCGGTGTGTCGCGCCCCCTGCCGGCCGCCGAGGTACTGGAGCTGCCAGAGCCGTGAATACAGGCCCTCGAGCGCCATGAGCTCGGCGTGGGTGCCCATTTCCCGCACTTCGCCGTGGTGGAGGACCACGATGCGGTCCACGTCCTGGATCGTGGACAGGCGGTGGGCGATCACGAGGCTGCTCCGGTCCCGCATGAGGCGGTGGAGCCCGGCCTGGATCAGCTGTTCGGTGTGGGTGTCCACGCTCGACGTGGCTTCGTCGAGGATGAGCAGGTCGGGGTCGCGCGCGAGCGTCCGCGCGAACGAAAGCAGCTGCTTCTCGCCGGCCGACAGCGACGCCCCGCGCTCCCGCAGCTCGCCGTCGTACCCGCCGGGGATGCGCGAGATGAACTCGTCCGCGTGCACCTCGTGGGCGGCCGCGACGACCTGCTCGCGGCTCAGCCGGGGATCGTCCATGCGCAGGTTCGCCTCGACGGGGCCGCTGAAGAGGAACACGTCCTGCAGCACGAGCCCGATGCGCTGGCGCAGTTCCTCGGCGTTCCAGTCGGCGAGCGGGCGGCCGTCCACGCGGATCTCGCCCTTCTGCGGCGTGTAGAAGCGCAGCAGGAGGCTGGCGATGGTGGTCTTGCCCGAGCCGGTCGCGCCGACGAGCGCGAGCTTCTCGCCGCGCTCGAGCGTGAACGACACGTCCTTCAGCACCCAGTGCTCGCCGAGGTAGGCGAACCACACGTGGTCGAACTCGATCCGCAGGCCGCGCTCGGCGCCGCCGTCACGCGCGGGCGGAGAGGGTGCGGGCTGGTCGAAGCGCACGGCGGCCGGATCGACCGGCGTGTCGAGCAGTTCGAAGATGCGCTCCGACGACGCCATCGCCTGCTGCAGGATGCCGTACTTCTCGGACAGGTCCGAGATCGGGCGGAAGAAGCGCTGCGTGTACTGGATGAACGCCACGAGCGTGCCGAGCGTGATGCCGGTCCACATGACCTGGCGGCCGCCGTACCAGACGATCAGCGACAGCGCGATCGCGCTCACGACTTCGAGCAGCGGGAAGAACACCGCGTGGTACGTGTTCGCGAGCAGGTTCGCGTCGCGGTGCTCCGCGTTGATCGCGTCGAACTCGCCGGCGTTGCGGCGCTCGCGGCCGAGCAGCTGCACGGTCGTCATGCCGGACAGGTTCTCGTTGAGGAACGCGTTCAGGCGGGCGAGCTTGCTGCGCACGTCGCGGAACACCTTCCGCACGCGGATCCGGAACGTCATCGTGACGAGGAAGATCAGCGGCAGCACGGAGAACGTGACGGCGAGGAGTTCGACGTTCAGGTTCGCCATCGCGACGATGATGCCGATCAGCATGAAGATGTCGCCGAACAGCGCGTCCACGCCCGACGTGAACATCTCGTTGAGCACGTCCACGTCGTTCGTCACGCGCGTCATGAGCCGGCCGACGGGCGTCTTGTCGTAGTACGACGCGGGCAGCTGCTGCAGCTTGCGGAACAGCGTCGTGCGCAGGTCGCGCATCACGCGCTGCGCGACGCCCTGCATGATCTGCGACTGCGCGTAGCCGAGCCCGAACGCCGCGAGCAGCGACGCGAGGTAGAGCAGCGCGATCCGGTCGAGCGCGTAGAGATCCTTGTGGCGGATGCCGAGGTCGATCGCTTCCTTCGTGAGCCACGGGAACATGAGCTGCACCGCGGCCTGCAGCAGCGTCACGAACACGGCCAGCGCGACCTGCCACTTGTAGGGGGCGAGGTACGCGGCGAGGCGGCGGACCAGTTGATGGTCGTACGCGCGAGCGGTGTCTTCTTCGTGCTCGGTCACGACGCCTCGATCTCCTCTTCGAGCTGCTGCGCGCGGTGCAGCGCGGCGTAGCGGCCGTCCAGCGCGAGCAGCTCGTCGTGGCGCCCGCGCTCCGCGATGCGGCCGCGGTCGAACACGAGGATCTCGTCGGCCTCGCGCACGGCGCTCACGCGGTGCGAGACGAGCAGGCAGGTGCGGCGGCGCATCTCGCCGCGCAGGCCCTGCAGGATCGCCTCCTCGGTTTGCGTGTCGACGGCGGAGAGACAGTCGTCGAGCAGCAGCACGGGCGCCTCGCGCAGCACGGCGCGCGCGATCGCCGCGCGCTGGCGCTGTCCGCCCGAGAGCGTGATGCCGCGTTCGCCGACGCGCGTCTCGTAGCCGGCGGGGAAGCCCTGCACGTCGCCGTCGAGATTCGCGAGGCGCGAGGCGGCCTGCACGGCTTCGGGCGCCGCGTCGTACGCGCCGTAGGCGATGTTCTCGGCGACGGTGGCGGAGAACAGGAACGTCTCCTGCGGCGCGGGCGCGATCCGGGCGCGCAGTGCGCCGAGGTCCCACTCGCGCACGTCGACGCCGTCCAGGAAGACGGTGCCGGGCGGCGGATCGAACACGCGCGGCAGCAGCGACAGCACGGTGCTCTTGCCCGAGCCGGTGCGGCCGACGAGCGCGACGGTCTTGCCGGCGGGCACGGTGAACGAGACGTCGTGCAGCGCGGGCTCGTTCGCGCCGGGGTAGGTGAAGGTGAGGTTGCGGAAGGTGATGGGCGGCTTCCGCAGCCACGGGCGCCTCCGGCGCCCCGGGAGTGCGCGGCGTCGCAGCCGGCTCCGGCGACGCGATGCTCGGCGCCGTCATGAGAATGGCGTGGATGCGGCCGTAGGACGCGAGCCCGCGCTGGAAGATGTTGATCACCCAGCCGAGCGCCACCATCGGCCAGTTGAGCATGCCGAGGTACACGGTGAACGCCACGAACTGGCCGATCGTGATGTGGCCCTTCACGGCCTCGCGGCCGCCGACCCACACCACGAGCAGCGCGCCGAGTCCCGAGAAGAACGCGAGCGAGGGCTGGAACACGCCGCTCGTGCGGATCAGGTCGAGGTTCTGCTGCAGGTAGTCGCGGTTGTGCTCGCCGAAGCGCTCGGCCTGGCGGCGCTCGCTCGTGAACGCGCGCACGACGCGCATGCCCGCGAGGTTCTCCTGCACGTGCGCGGACAACCGGGCGAAGCGCGCCTGCACGCCTTCGAAGCGCTTGTGGATGCGGTCGCCGAACCACCACACGCTCAGCGACACGAGCGGCAGCGGCAGGAGCGAGTAGAACGTCAGTCGCGGGCTGATCGAGACCATGAAGCCGATCGACACCGCGCTCACGATGATCGTGTTCACCGTGTACATGACGCCGGGGCCGAGCATCATGCGCACCGCCGACAGGTCGTTCGTCGCGATGGACATGGTCTCGCCCGTGCGGTGCGACTGGAACCACGGCGCGTCGAGCGTCTGGAGGTGCTCGAAGAGTTCGTTGCGCAGCTCGTACTCGAGGCGGCGGGAGATCGCGATGATGAACTGGCGCATCGCGTACTTGAAGAGTCCCGCGGCGATCGCGATGCCGAACAGCATCATCGCGTAGCGGCCGAGCTTCTCGGCGGTGACGCCCGTGTAGAGGTCGTCGACCGCGTAGCGCAGCACCTGCGGCTGCGCGAGCGAGATCAGGTTGGCGGCCGCGACGCAGAGGATGCCCCACAGCAATCCGGCGCGATGGCGCCGTGCGTGTCGAAGCAGTCGTGCGAGGTGGGAAGGAATGGCCGCTCCTTGGCAAAAAAATCCGGCGGACGTGGGGCGTCGAGCCACCGCGTCCGCCGGATCGAGAGGCTTACGGGCGCTTGCTGCCGCCGAGGAAGCCCTGCATGCGGTTCAGCTTCGTCGCCTTCCAGGTGACGCCCGCGTAGTACTCGTCGATGTGCAGCACGTTCTTGCCGACCGGCGAGTGCCACGAGCCCG
This sequence comes from Candidatus Eiseniibacteriota bacterium, assembly GCA_016710095.1. Lineage (GTDB taxonomy): Bacteria > Eisenbacteria > RBG-16-71-46 > RBG-16-71-46 > RBG-16-71-46 > CAIXRL01. The sequence continues at coordinate 75,230 of JADJLL010000010.1, forward strand.
CGAAGGCGTCGATGCGTTCGTCCACACGGTAGGTGAGACGGGGACCGGCGAGCACCCACTGCGTCTCGAGCGCGCGTCCCGAGCTCATCGGGAGTTCGGCGACCCACTGGCCGGCGACGTTGAGGTCACCCATCCACAGGCCGACCGCGCCGTCCGTGGTGAAGTGATCCGCCCAGTCGACCGCGGCGGCGCCGTCGGCCGCGGCGTCGGTGCTGCGCGCGCCCGCCGAGCGGTAGTCGTACTTGTATCCGGCCGACGCCTGCCAGAAGGCGTTCTTGCCGGCGGTGCCGCCGAGGTGCAGCGCGGCGGACAGCGCCTGGTTGCCGTCACCGAGCGCGGGATTCAGCGCGGGGTTGCAGCCCGTGGGCGCCTGCCAGGCGAGCTGGAGCGCGGTGGCCTTGGCTCCGTTCGCGAACGACCAGCGCATGCCGAAGCCGAAGTCGCCGAGGCCGGAGTTGCTGGTCGCGATGTGATCGTCGCTGTCGCGGAACGTGTTGCTCACCGCGGGAAGCGAGAGCTGGACGCTCAGGTGCTTCTTCCAGCCAAGCTCGGAGTACGAGCGCAGGGAGCGCGACTCGTACAGCGTGTTCGTCGCGATGCGGTCGCCGTTGTCGGCGTAGTACGAGCTGGCGGAGAAGAAGCTGCCGCGCAGTTCGGTGTAGTACTCGCCCGGGGCGAGCGACCAGGGGCCCGCCACGGCGGACGAGGCGGCGAAGGTCATCAGTGCAGCCGCCGCGAGCGCGGCGGAAAGGTGACGGCGCAGGGTCATTCCACTCCTCCAGCAGATGCGCGTGATCCCGGTTTGCGGAACGCGCAGACTATCCGGGCCGCCCAAGTGGCGCAAGGCGAACGGGCGACGCCGAATCGGGGACGCGAAGCCCACCCGACTGTGGCAACATGCGGCCCATGACACGTCCCCTGGTGCTCGAGTGGGTGCGCGATTCCGGCGGCGTCTGGAACGTGCCCGGTCCCGAGATCGCCCGGCTCGCCGCGGCGTTTCCCGGCGTGCGCTTCGCCTCGCCCGCCACGCGCGAGGAGGCCGAGGCGCTCCTTCCCGAGGCCGACGCCGTGTTCGGCTACCTCGTGCGGCCGCACAACCTCCCGAGCGCGGCGAAGCTGCGCTGGATCCATTCCCCGGCCGCCGGCGTCACGGGCATGCTGTTCCCCGAACTGGCGGCCAGCGCCGTCACGCTCACCAACGGCCGCGGGCTGCACGCGCGTTCGATGGCCGAGCACGCGCTCGCGCTCATGCTCGCGATCGCGCGGCAGCTGCCGGACTCGCGCGACCGCCAGCGCGAAGGCACGTGGGGACAGATCCCGCAGTGGCAGTCTTCGCCCGGCTTCCTCGAACTCGAAGGCGCGACGCTGGGACTCGTGGGCTTCGGTCACACGGGCAAGGGCGTCGCCAAGCTCGGCAAGGCGCTCGGCATGCGCGTGCTCGCGGTGCGCCGCCATCCCGCGCACGAGCCGGAACTGGCCGACGAGCAGTGGGGCGTCGAACGCATGGGCGACCTGTTCGCCGCGTCCGACTGGATCGTGATGACCGCGCCGCAGACCGCGGACACCGTGAAGCTCGTGGGCGCGGAACTGCTCGCGCGCATGAAGCCGACCGCGTACCTCGTGAACCTCGCGCGCGGCGCGCTGCTCGACGAAGGCGCGCTGATCGCCGCGCTCGACGCCGGGCAACTGGCCGGCGCGGCGCTCGACGTGTTCGAGACCGAGCCGCTGCCCGCCGGGAACGCGCTGTGGTCGCATCCGCGCGTCGTCGTGACTCCGCACGTCGGCGGCGTGGGGCCGCGCTACTGGGAGCGCGCGTGCGAGCAGTTCGCCGCGAACCTCGAGCGCTTCCTGAAGGGCGAGCCGCTCTTCAACGTCGTGGACCAGCGGGCGGGCTATTAGCAGTGACGCCGCGGCTGGGCATCCTCGTGGCCGGTGGCGCCGGCCGCCGCATGGGCGAGGGCGCGCCGAAGGCGATGCGCGTCGTGGGCGGCGCGACGCTGTTCGCGCGCGCCGAAGCGACGCTGCGCGCGTGCTGCGACGACTGGATCGTGTGCGCGCCCGAGAGCGTCACGCTGCCCGTCGCGAGCGAACGCCGCGTGGCGGACGCGGCGCCGGCTTCCGGCGCGGGCGACGACGCGGGCCGCGGTTCCTCCGCGCTCGCCGGCCTCGTCGCCGGGCTTTCGTCGCGCCCCTTCGGCGTGGCGCTCGTGCTCGGCGTGGACTTCCCGTTGCTCGACCCGCCGACGTTGCTCGCGCTGCACGGCGCGCTCGGCGCGCATGCGGTCGCGCTCGCCGCGCCCGGCGGCGTGCCGCAGCCGCTCGCCGCGTGGTACGCGCCGTCGGCCGTCGCGCCGCTCACCGAGGCGTTCGCGCGCGGCGAGCGCACGCTCACGCGCGCGGTGCTCGCGCTGCCGCACGCGATCGTGCCGGTGGACGACACGCGCTTCCTCAACGTGAACACGCCGGACGATCTCGTCCGCGCCGAAGCCCTTCTCGAAAGGCACCCCACGTGACCGACGTGTATTCCGTCTCCGGTGTCGCGATCGACGACGCGCTCGCCGCGCTCCGCCGCCACGATCCGTCCGCACGCGCGTTCTGGCTGTACGACGTGGACGCGTTCCGCGCGCGCGCCGCGCGGCTGCTCGGCGCGTTCGGTCGCGAGGGCGTGCACGTCGCGTACGCGCTCAAGGCGAACGGTTGCGGCGCGCTCGTGCGCGCGGCGCGCGAGTCCGGGCTCGACGCCGACGCGGGCTCGATCGGCGAACTCGAACTCGCCGCGGCGAACGGCTACGACGCCGCGCGCCTCACGCTGAGCGGCAACGGCCGCACGCGCGAGGAAGCGGCGTGGGTGTGCGCGTGTGGGGTCGCCGCGGTGAGCGCCGATCACGTCGGCGAACTCGACCTGCTCGAAGGCGCGGCCGCGGACGCGGGCGTCACGCTGCGCGTCGCGCTGCGCGTGAACCCCGGCATCGCGACGCCGGGACACAAGTACGTCGCGACCGGCGGGCACGACGCGAAGTTCGGCGTGAGCGCGCAGGAGGCGCTCGCCGCGTGGGAGGGACGCGCGCGGTGGCCGCACCTGCGCGTGGACGGACTGCACCTGCACGTGGGCTCGCAGCTGCTCGACACCTCGCCGCTCGAAGCGGCGGCGCGTGCGGCGCGCGAACTCGCGGACGCTTCGCGCGCGCGCGGCGCGGCGCTCGGGCTCGTGAACCTGGGCGGCGGCTTCGGCGTGGACTACGAGGAAGGCACGCGCGAGTTTCCCGTCGAAGCGTGGGCCGAGCGTCTCGGCGCGCACGCACGCGAGAGCGCGCTCGAATGGCGCATCGAGCCGGGCCGCTGGCTCGTCGCGCCGGTCGGCACGCTCGTCGCCGAAGTGCTGTGGGAGAAGCGCCGCGCCGAGGACGGCACGGTGCACCGCTTCGTCGTGCTGGCCGCCGGCATGAACGACCTGCTGCGGCCCGCGCTGTACGGCGCGCGCCATCGCGCGGTGCCGGTGCGGCCGCGCGCGGGCGCGATCACGGCGGCGGCGGTGGTCGGTCCGGTGTGCGAGAGCGGCGACACGTTCGAGGAGGGCGCGATGCTGCCGCCGCTCGAACGCGGCGATCTCGTCGCGCTGCTCGACGCCGGCGCGTACGGCGCGGCGATGTCCTCGCAGTACAACGGCAGGGGGCGGCTCGCCGAAGTGGTGATCGACGGGGGAGCGCTCAAGCTCGCGCGCCGCGCGGAGACGGCGGCGGATCTCCGCCTGCGCGACTGCGACGTGCGCCTGTCCTAGACGCCGTCACAGCCGCGCGGCGGGGGTACTCAGTGCGTCAGGCGCGGCAGCGACGCCGAGACGAGCACGGCGGCGATACGCCCGGTGTTCACGTACGCGTGCGATCGATGCGCCCGGAAGTGCAGCGCGTCCCCCGCGCCGAGCGCGTGACGCTCCTCGCCGAAACGCACTTCGACCGTGCCGGCGAGCACCGTGAGCCACTCTTCGCCTTCGTGCCGATGCTCGAGCGCGGCGCCCTCGCCCGGAGCGAGCGTGAGCCGGTGCACCGCGAGGCGCGAGCCCTGGATGGGGCCCGCGAGCGGAGCGACCTGCAGCGGGCCGCGACGCAGCGTCATGGCTTCGCGTTCCGTCGCGCGAACGACGTGCGCGGCCGGAAGCTTCGGCGCGGGCACGAGCAGCGCGGGACGCACGTCGAGCGCGAGCGCGATGCGGCCGAGCGCGCCCACCGTGGGCGAGGCCTTGCCGCGTTCGATCTCGGAGACGTGCGTCGCGGAGATGCCGCCGCGCGCCTCGAGGTCCTTGAGCGTGAGTCCGCGGTCGATGCGCAGGCGCTTGATGCGGCGCCCGAGTTCGACGGCGGACGCGGAAGCCGGCGTCGAGGCGTTTCCGGAAACCATCTCGCGCGAGACGGGGGATTCGAATGGCGCGAACGCGCCGGCGACGGGATCGTTCATGCGTGCTCCTTGGGGGCACGCGTGCTGGTGACCAGCACCCGCGCCGGTTCGTGTCCGACTCGCGACAGGACGTGCGGCAGCGCGTGCGTGACCTGCAACGCGTCGCCGTGCGAGAGGCGCGTGGCCTCGTCGCCGATGCGCAGCTCGACTTCGCCATCCAGCACGAAGTAGAGCGCTTCCTGTTCGGCATCTCCGGCTTCGGCTTCGTACTTCGCCGAGGCGCCGCGCTCGAAGCGCAGTTCGTGCGCGTGGAGCTGGCTTCCGGGAATGCCGGCGGTGAGCGAAGCGCGGGCGAGCGACGGGCCGAGCGGCTCGGGCCGCGCGTCCTCGCCGCGGTGCACCGCGACTTCGGGGAGTTCCTCGGGTTCGAGGAAGTAGGCGGTCTCGCGTCCGAGCGCTCCGGCGAGCCGTGTCAGCGCGCCGAGCGTGGGTGAGGTGCGACCGCGTTCCACTTCGGACAGGTGCGTGGCGGACAGCCCGCACAGGGACTCGACCTGCTTCAGCGTCATTCCGCGTTGCAGGCGCAAAGCCCTGACGCGACGGCCCAACTCCGTGACGTCGACGATCTGCATGTATAGCCTCGGACGGATGCGGCCCGGATGGACGGACCGATTCCCGCTGGCGGCGCCACGCAGTGCCGGATGGAGGGCCGTGCGAAGCGCGTCCGGTGAGTCACCGGACCTGTCGTCACGGTGGCATGTGGACCCCTTCGGGTCAACGCTCGATTTCGCCTCGGGGTCCGGACGGCTCCATAGAGAAGTGGAGGCGCTGGTCCCATCGGACCAACGCTTGACACTTTCGGCGTGTTCGCCCGAGACTGCCGCGTCGTTTTTCTCCGCCGAATCGCGTCGCGCATCGCATGCCGCGGTGAGCCGCGCTCGACATTGTGAATATGGGAGCAAGGAGCACGCGGGTGACGTGAGCACCCGCCGGACGGCCCGTGTTGGGCGAGTGCCGGTCGCTCCGGAAAGACTGAGGTGGCGATTGCTGCAGGTCGTGTGCATCAAGCAGGTTCCCGACACCGAGACGCGCGTGAAGGTGGCAGGGGACGGTCGCACGCTGGATCCCGCGGGTGTGACGTGGGTGATGAACCCGTTCGACGAGTTCGCCGTCGAGGGCGCGCTGCAGGTGAAGGAGAAGGCGGGCGCCGGTGAAGTCGTCGTGATCTCGCTGGGCGGCGCGGGCGTGCAGACGACGCTGCGCAACTCGCTCGCGATGGGCGCGGACCGCGCGATCCACCTGAAGAACGAGACGGCCTCGCCGGACTCGCTGTCGGTCGCCAAGGCGCTCGCCGCCGCGATCAAGGAACTGAATCCGCAGCTCGTGTGGCTCGGCAAGTCCGCGTCCGACGACGACGCGGCGCAGGTCGGCCCGATGCTCTCCGAACTGCTCGGCCTGCCGTGCGTCACCGTCGCGGCGTCGTTCGCGCTCGAGGGCACGACCGCGAAGGTCGAGCGCGAGATCGAGGGCGGCCGCGAGCAGATCGAAGTGCCGCTTCCCGCCGTGATCACGTGCGACAAGGGGCTGAACCAGCCGCGCTACCCGTCGCTCAAGGGCATCATGGCCGCCAAGAAGAAGACCATCGAGGAGCGCGCGACCGACCTGGGCTCCGCCCACGTCGAACTCGTCGCGCTCGAACTCCCGCCCGCGCGTGCCGCCGGTCGCATCGTCGGTGAAGGCGCTGCCGCGGTCAGCGAACTCGTCCGCGCCCTGCGCGAAGACGCCAAGGTCATCTAGGAGGCCGATCGTGAGCATTCTCGTTTTCGTGGAGCAGCGCGACGGCCAGGTTCGTTCGGTTTCGCGCGAAGCGCTCGGACAGGCGACCGCGCTCGCGGCCACCTTCGGTGGTCCGGTCGTGGCGGTGTGTTGCGCGGCGGCCGATCCCGGCCTCGCCGCACTGGGTGAGGCGGGAGCGGAGCAGGTGCTGTTCGCTCAGCACGAGGCGTTCGCGTCGTACGACGGCGCCGGTTACGCCGCGGCCGTCGCGGCCGCGATCGCGTCCGTGAACCCGAAGGTCGTGCTGTTCGCCGGCTCGTCCATGGGCCGCGACCTCGCGCCGCGCGTCGCCGCCAAGGTGGACGCGGGCCTCGCGACCGATTGCACCGCGCTCGTCGTGGACGGCGGCAAGCTCGTCGCCACGCGTCCCGTGTACGCGGGCAAGGCGCTGCAGAAGGTTTCGTTCCCGGGCGCCGTCGCTCTCGCGACGCTGCGTCCGAAGGCGTTCGCCGCTCCCGAGGCGCAGGCCGGCAAGACGGCCGCGGTCTCGGCGCTCGCGTTCACGTGGGACGCTTCGGCGCCGCGCGCGAAGGTGACGGCGGTCGTCGGCGCGTCGGGCGGCAAGGTGGACCTCACGGAAGCCGAGGCCATCGTCGCCGGTGGACGCGGCATGAAGGGCCCCGAGCATTTCGCGATGCTCGAGGAACTCGCGGGCGTGCTCGGCGCCAGCGTCGGCGCGTCGCGCGCCGTCGTGGACGCGGGATGGCGCGGTCACGGTGAGCAGGTGGGGCAGACGGGCAAGACGGTCAGCCCGAAGCTCTACATCGCCGTCGGCATCAGCGGCGCGATCCAGCATCTCGCCGGCATGTCGTCGTCGCGCTGCATCGTCGCGATCAACAAGGATCCCGAAGCCCCGATCTTCAAGGTCGCGGACTACGGCATCGTCGGTGATCTCTTCGAAGTGCTGCCGGCGCTCACCGCGGCGATCAAGCAGCTGCACTGATGCGCGGGAATCGGGGCCGTCTGCTTGACGGCCCCGATAGCCGCTCGTAGTTTCGCGATGGGCGCATGGAGCGCCCTCCAACATCGAAGGATACGACTCCCCGATGCTCGCCTATCTGCCCGTCCTGCTGTTCGTGCTGGTCGGTCTCGGATTCGGCGCCGTGACGATCGGTCTTTCCACGATCATCGTGCCGCGCCGCGAGAACGCGGTGAAGAACAGTCCCTACGAGTGCGGCGTCGAGCCCGTGGGCGATGCCCGCGGCCGCTTCTCCGTGAAGTTCTACCTCGTGGCCGTGCTGTTCATCCTCTTCGACATCGAAGCGGTCTTCCTCTATCCGTGGGCCGTTTCCTTCCACCAGCTCGGCCTCTACGGCCTGATCGAGATGGTGCTCTTCATCCTGATCCTGCTGGCGGGTTACTTCTACCTGCTGAAGAAGCGAGCGCTCGAGTGGGAATGATGCCGCCGCTCCTCTCGTGTCCTCCGTCCCTCCGTGTCCGAGAGGTCTCGCATGTCCGACACGCCTGAGTTCAAGCCGCTCCGCACGCTCGCTCCGTCCACCGCTCCCGGCGAACTCGTCATGCCGAAGACGGCGGACGAGCTCCTCTACGAGGAAGTCGAGCGTGGACTGTTGTTCACGAAGGTCGAGTCCATGGTCGGTTGGGCCATGAACCAGGCCCGCGCGAACGCGATCTGGCCGCTCAGCTTCGGCCTCGCGTGCTGCGCCATCGAGATGATGGCCATTGCCGGCCCGCGCTTCGACGTCTCGCGCTTCGGCGCCGAGGTGTTCCGCGGCTCCCCGCGCCAGGCCGACCTGATGATCGTCGCCGGCCGCGTGTCCATCAAGATGGCCCCGGTCGTGCGCCAGCTGTACGAACAGATGCCCGATCCCAAGTGGGTGATCGCGATGGGCGCCTGCAGCTCGTGCGGCGGCGTGTTCAACAACTTCGCGATCCTGCAGGGCGTCGACAAGATCGTGCCCGTGGACGTCTACGTTCCCGGCTGCCCGCCGCGTCCCGAAGCGCTGCTGCACGGCATCATGAAGCTGCAGGAGAAGATCCTCGCTTCGAAGCCCGAGATCGGGCCGATCCCGCGCAAGCGCGTGCTCAAGCAGAAGGGAGTGGCGTGATGCCGCTGACCCCCGAACGTGTCGAACAGAAGCTGCGCGAGCGCTTCCCGGACGCGGCGATCGAACGCCAGACCGGCGACGCCGTGCGCGACTACACGCTGTACGTGCCGGGCGAGTCGCTCGTCGAAATGTGCACGTTCCTCCGCGACGACGCCGAGCTCGACTTCGGCATGCTGCCGTGGATGGGCGGCTGCGATCACATGCCCGCCGTGCCGCGGTTCGAGACCGTCTACAACCTGCTGTCGCTGTCGAACTCGCTGCGCTTCACGCTCAAGGTGCGCATCGCCGAAGAGCAGCCGCGCGTGCCGTCGGTCGTCGCCGTGTGGCCGACCGCGAACTGGCACGAGCGCGAGACCTACGACTTCTACGGCATCGAGTTCACCGGCCATCCCGAACTGACGCGCATCCTGCTTCCCGACGACTGGGTGGGCTGGCCGCTGCGCAAGGACTCGCCGCTGGGCTACGAGGAAGTGGCGTTCACGCACAACACTCCGAACCGTCGCCTGCCCAGCCCGTCGCTCAAGAAGCTGGCTCCGAAGAAGGTCAAGTACCGTGCGCAATGAGACCATGACCATCAACATGGGTCCCCAGCACCCGTCGACTCACGGCGTGCTGCGGGTGGCCCTGGAGCTGGACGGCGAAACCATCGTGGCGTGCAAGCCGATCGTGGGCTACCTGCACACCGGGATGGAGAAGCAGGCCGAGTACAAGACGTACACGCAGTCCATCCCGCAGACCGACCGGATGGACTACATCTCGCCGATGTCGAACAACCTCGCGTTCTGCCTCGCGGCCGAGAAGCTGCTGGGCATCGAGCCGCCGGCGCGCGTGCAGGCCATTCGCGTGCTGCTCTGCGAGCTCACGCGCATCAGTTCGCACGCGGTGTGGATGGGCACGCACGCCATCGACATCGGCGCGCTGACGGTGTTCTGGTACACGTTCCGCGAGCGCGAGAAGGTGCTGAGCATCTACGACCACGTCGCGGGCGCCCGCATGACGTCGTCGTATTTCCGCGTCGGTGGCCTGTCGCGCGACATCCCCGAGGGCTTCCTCGAGCGTTGCGAGAAGTTCGTCGACGAGATGCCCGCGCACATCGACGAGTACGAGAGCCTGCTCACGCGCAATCCGATCTGGCTCGCCCGCACGCAGGGCGTCGCGCTGATCTCGGGCAAGGACGCGGTGGCCTGGGGCGTGACCGGCCCGACGCTGCGCGGCTCGGGCGTGAACTACGACCTGCGCAAGAACGAGCCGTACTCGGGCTACGAGACCTACCAGTTCGACGTCCCCGTGCAGAGCGCGGGTGACGCGTACGCGCGCTACCAGGTGCGCGTGCAGGAGATGCGCGAGTCCGTGAAGATCGCGAAGCAGGCGATCCAGCGCATCCGCGAACTCGGCGAGTTCGGTCCGTACCGCGTGCGCGACTTCAAGTACGTGCTGCCGCCCAAGGAGGACGTGAAGACCTCCATGGAGGCGCTCATCCATCACTTCAAGATCGTCGCGCACGGCTTCTTCCCGCCGGTGGGAGAGGCCTACTCGAAGGTCGAGGCGCCCAAGGGCGAGCTCGGCTTCTATCTCGTGAGCGACGGTTCCTCGCGCCCGTGGCGCATGAAGGTCCGCTCGCCTTCGTTCATCAATCTGCAGGCCCTGCCGGTCATGGTGCAGGGCCGCATGATCGCCGACGTGATCGCCGCCATCGGCAGCATCGACATCGTGCTCGGGGAGGTCGACCGATGAGCCACGCCCCCGTGATGCCCGTGGAGGCGCCCGCCGTACTCGAGTGGCCCGAGGCCGTGAAGGCCGAAGTGGCCGAAGCGATCTCGCACTATCCCGTGAAGCGTTCGGCCGTGCTGCCGCTGCTGTGGATCGCGCAGCGCCAGTGGGGCTGGCTGCCGCCCGCCGCCATGCAGCTGGTCGCGCGCACCCTCGAGCTGAACGAGCCCGAGGTGTTCGGCGTCGCCACGTTCTACACGATGTTCAACCTGCAGCCCGTGGGACGTCACCACCTGCAGGTGTGCATGACCCTCTCGTGCTCGCTCATGGGAGCCGACCGGCTCTTCAAGCACCTCGAGCACAAGCTCGGCATCGGCCACGGCGAAACCACCGCCGACGGCCGCTACACGCTCCGCCGCGTCGAGTGTCTCGCCGCGTGCGGCGGCGGGCCCTGCATGCAGGTGGGTCTCGACTACTACGAGGATCTCGACGAGGCCAAGGTCGATTCGATCCTGGAGAAGCTCAAGTGAGCCGCGGCCTGCTGCTGTTCAAGGACATCGACACGCCGGGCCTGACCGGCATCGAGACCTATCGCAAGCTGGGCGGCTACGAGTCGCTCGCGGGCACGCTCGGCCACAAGACGCCGGACGAGTGCATCGAGATCGTGAAGTCCTCCGGACTTCGCGGCCGCGGTGGCGCCGGCTTCCCGACCGGTCTCAAGTGGAGCTTCGTGCCGAAGAACTCGCCCAAGGCCAAGTACATCGTCTGCAACGCGGACGAGTCCGAGCCGGGCACGTTCAAGGATCGCGAGCTCATGGTGCTGAACCCGCACCTGCTCGTCGAAGGCATGATCCTCGCGGGCTACGCGATCGGCGCGAACGCGGGCTACATCTACTTCCGCGGCGAGTTCGCGTACGTGCAGGCGATCATGGACAAGGCGATCGCCGAAGCGCGCGCCGCCGGCCTGCTCGGCGACAACGTGTTCGGCAGCGGCTTCCAGTTCGAGCTCTACACGCACCTCGGCGCCGGCGCCTACATCTGCGGCGAAGAGACCGCGCTGCTCAGCTCGCTCGAAGGCTTCCGCGGCCAGCCGCGTCTCAAGCCGCCGTTCCCCGCCGTCGAGGGCCTGTACGCGTGCCCGACCGTGGTGAACAACGTCGAGACGATCATGAACGTGCCGCACATCCTCAAGAACGGCGGCCAGTGGTACAAGCAGTGGGGCACCGAGAAGAGCTGCGGCACGAAGGTGCTCAGCGTCTCCGGTCCCGTGAAGCGCCCGGGCAACTACGAGATCCCGCTCGGCCTTCCGCTGCGCACGCTGATCGAGTCGCCGGAGTACTGCGGCGGCATGCGCGACGGGTTCAAGGTGAAGGGCGTGATCCCCGGCGGCTCGTCGGTGCCGGTCATTCCCGCGTCGCAGCTCGACACGGGCCTCGACTACGAGTCCATGAACGCGGTCGGCACCTTCCTCGGTTCCGGCGGCGTGATCGTGATCGACGACCAGACCTGCATGGTGGACGCGCTCTGGAACCTGATCCGCTTCTACCGCCACGAGTCGTGCGGCAAGTGCACGCCGTGCCGCGAAGGCACCTACTGGATGGGCGAGATCCTCGAGCGCCTCGAGAAGGGTGAAGGCCGCGAAGGCGACGTGGATCTGCTGCTCGACGTGGCGAACAACATCTTCGGCAAGTCGTTCTGCGCGCTCGGCGACGCGGCGGCCATGCCGGTGCAGGGCATGCTCAAGCACTTCCGTGAGGAGTTCGAATACCACGTGAAGCACAAGCGCTGCATGGTGAACCGCCGCCGTCAGGCGGTGATGGAGGTGACGGCGTGAGCATGGTCAAGGTCACCATCGACGGCCGTACGATCGAAGTCCCGGCCGGCACGCTGATCTCGGACGCGGCCAAGATGGCGGACGCGCACGTGCCGATCTTCTGCTCGCACTCCAAGCTCCCGCCGCTCGGCGCGTGCCGCATCTGCGTCGTCGAAGTCGGCACGCCCAAGATGGGGCCGGACCGCAAGCCGGTGCTCGGCCCCGACGGCACGCCGGAGATCGCGTGGATGCCCAAGGTCCAGACGGGCTGCACGACTCCCGTGTCGGACGGCATGCACGTGAAGACCGCGTCGGCCACGGCCACGCAGGCGCGCAAGGGCGTCATGGAGTTCCTGCTCGTCAACCATCCGCTCGATTGTCCCGTGTGCGACGAAGGCGGCGAGTGCCAGCTGCAGGACCTCGCGTTCGCCTTCGGCCAGGACTTCTCGCGCATGGAGCAGAACAAGCGCACGTTCGACTCCGAGGACCTGGGGCCGATCGTCAAGAAGGAAGCGAACCGCTGCATCGTCTGCATGCGCTGCGTGCGCTACTGCGACCAGGTTATGGGAGAGGACGCCCTCACGTCGCACCAGCGCGGCGCGCACACCGAGATCTCGTCGTTCAACCGCCAGCCGCTCGACTGCGAGCAGTGCGGCAACTGCATCGAGGTCTGCCCGGTCGGCGCGCTCACCGCGCTGCCGTACCGGTTCAAGGCGCGTCCGTGGGACCTGCGCCAGCACATCACCATCTGTCCGCACTGCTCGAACGGTTGTTCGGTGCGCCTCGGCGTCCGCGGCATGGAAGTGCTGCGTGCGCGCGGCACCGAGAACCGCGGCGTGAACCAGGAGTTCCTGTGCGTGCGCGGCCGCTTCGGGCACGAGTTCGTGAACTCGGCCGAGCGCCTCACCGCTCCGCTCGTGAAGCAGGGCGGCTCGCTCCAGCCGGCGACGTGGGACGAAGCCTCGGCGCAGGCCGCTTCGCGCCTGCGTGACATCGCGGCGACGCACGGCGCGGGCGCGATCGCGTTCCTCGGCGGCGAGCAGCTGCTTGTCGAAGAGCAGTACCTGCTGCAGAAGCTCGCGCGTGGCGTGCTCGGCACGAACCACGTCGACGGCCGCACGCGCAACGTCGCGCGCGTTCCGGGCGACGCGGTGCTGCGCGCGACCGGCGGCGGACGGCCCTCGCTGACGTTCGGCGAACTGGTGAACGCGCAGGAAGTGCTCGTGCTGTTCGACGACCTCCAGGGCGAATCGCCGTACGCGCAGGCGCTCGCGATCCGCGGCCAGCACCAGACCGGCCTGCACCTCACGGTGGCGCATCCGCGCCGCGTGAAGCTCGCGCGCCCGAAGTTCAAGGGCGACTGGCTCGGCGTGCAGCCCGGCGCGGAACTCGCGCTCGTGCACGCGCTGACCAAGGCCGCGCTCGATCTCGGCGCTCCGGCGGACCTGCCGGGCGAAATCTCGTGGGGCCTCGAAGCGCTCACCAAGTCGCTCGCGTCGTGGACGACCGAGCGCATGGTGCGCGAGACCGGGCTTTCGGCCGACGCCATCGCGGCGGCCGCGAAGCGCCTGCGTGACGCGGGCCGCAAGGCGGTGCTGTTCGGCCGCGCGGTCACCGAGCACGCGCAGGCTCCGGCGCTGCTGCAGGCGATCGAGAACCTCGGCTGGGTCACGGGCGCCCTCACGGCGAACCAGTCCAGCGTCATGTACGCCGGAGCGAACTCGAACGCGCAGGGCGCGCTCGACACCGGCCTCACGCCCGACTTCCTGCCCGGCTACGTGCCGGTGACGGACGCCGCGGGCCGTGAGTCGTACGCGAAGTCGTGGGGCTGCACGCTCGACGGCGAAGCGGGGATGAGCGCTCCGGAAATCCTCGAAGCCGCGGCGGCCGGGCGCATCAAGGCGCTCTGGATCGTCGGCGACCAGTGGCTGCGCCATGCTCCCGACGCGGCGCTCGCCGCGAAGGCGCTCGCGACGGCCGAGCTGGTCGTGGTGAGCGACATGTTCATGACCGAGACCGCCCGCGCGGCGCACGTCGTGTTCCCCACGGCGTCGTTCGCGGAGAAGGACGGCACGTCGGTCAACTGCGAGCGTCGCGCGCAGAAGGCGACGCGCGCGCTGAGCCCGAAGCGTGGCTCGCGTGCGGACTGGGAAGTCTTCCAGTTCGTCGCGCAGGTGCTCGGCGCCGACTGGCGCTACCGCACCACGGAAGACGTCTTCCGCGAAATGTCGCGCCTCGTTCCGGTGTGGCAGGGCATGAGCTGGGCGTCGCTGCTTCCGAACGGCGCGCAGTGGAACGTCACGCGCGTCGCGGGTTCGCTCGGCTACGCCGAGCCGGACGCGAAGGCGGCGGGTGACGGCATGTGGCTTCTCACCGGCGGCACGCTGTTCGCCGTCGACGGCGTGGGCGAGCGTTGCTCGTCGCTCGCCAAGCTCGCGAAGCATGCGCGCGTGTTCGTCAGCCCGGCCGAGGCCTCGCGCCTCGGTGCGGTGGCGGGCGACATGCTCGAACTGGAAGGGCCGGGGGGCGCGATCGCGCTGCCGGTCGAGATCGACGATTCGGTTCCTCCGAGCGCGGTGTTCGTGCCGTACGCGTACGCCGAAGCCGGCGTGAATCGTCTGGGTGCGCCGAAGGGCGCGGGTCTTCGGGTGAAGGCCCGCAAGGCCGCCACGGCTGCCAAGGCCGGGGCGTAGGGGAGCGGGGATGGCGGCTCTGATGCAGAACGAAGCTTTCCAGGTCGCGCTCTGGGCGATGGTGAAGGTCGGCATCATCCTGGGCGTCATGCTCGGCGTGGTGTCGTACCTGATCTACGCGGAGCGCAAGATCTGCGGACATATCCAGGCGCGCACCGGTCCCAACCGAGTCGGTCCGTTGGGGCTGCTGCAGCCGATCGCCGACGTGGGCAAGCTGCTCTTCAAGGAGGAGTTCATCCCGGCGGGCGCCAACAAGGTCGTCTTCCACATCGCGCCGATCCTGGCGGTGTTCCCGGCGATCGTGACGTTCTCGGTGATCCCGATGGGACCGCCGCCGATGTTCGTCGTCACGGACATCAACGTCGGCCTGCTGTTGTTCCTCGCCATGTCGAGCCTCGGCGTCTACGCCATCACGCTCGGCGGCTGGTCGTCGAACAACAAGTACGCGCTGCTCGGCGGGCTCCGCTCGTCCGCGCAGATGATCTCGTACGAACTCGCGATGGGCCTGAGCACGATCCCGGTGCTGCTGCGCACGGGCACGCTGTCGCTGAGCGGCATCGTGGACGCGCAGGCGGGTCAGCTGAAGGCGTTCGACACGGTGCTGCCGCTGCCGAACTGGGGCATCTTCCACTGGTACCTGTTCCTGCCCTTCTTCATCTTCCTCATCTGCTCGTTCGCCGAGACGAACCGCGCGCCGTTCGACCTCCCCGAGGCCGAAGGCGAGCTCGTCGCCGGCTTCCACACCGAGTACTCGAGCATGAAGTGGGCGCTCTTCTTCCTCGGCGAGTACATGAACATGATCGTGATCTGCTCGATCATGGTCACGCTCTTCCTGGGCGGCTGGCACGGCCCGGGCGTCGACAAGTTCGCGCCGCTGGGCCTCGTGTGGTTCCTGACGAAGCTGTTCGCGCTCCTGTTCTTCTTCATCTGGGTGCGCTGGACCTATCCGCGCCTGCGCTACGACCAGCTCATGGGCTTCGGCTGGAAGGTGCTTCTGCCGGCCTCCGTGGTGAACGTGATGATCGCCGCGGTGTGGCTGTACTGGAGGGCGAACGCCTGATGGTTCCTTATCTCTTCCTGGGCTTCGCGGCGATGCTCCTCGCGACCGCCCTCATGGTGATCCTGCACAAACACCCGGTGACGAGCGCGCTGTTCCTCGTGCTCTCGTTCTCGTCGCTCGCGGGCATCTACCTGCTCCTGCAGGCCGAGTTCGTCGGCATGGTGCAGATCATCGTGTACGCCGGCGCCATCATGGTGCTGTTCCTGTTCGTCATCATGTACCTGAACCTCCCGCACGACGTCGAGAAGGGCGCGCAGATCGCGGTCCGTCGCGGCATCGGCTGGATGGTCGGCGCGCTGATGCTCCTGTTCGCCGGACTGCTCGCGAAGAAGGGCTGGGTCGCCGGTCCGGCCGCGACGGCTCCCGCGGACCTGTCGGGCGGCAACGCCGCGGCGATCGGCCGCGTGCTCTACAGCCGCTTCCTGTTCCCGTTCGAGATCACCTCGATCCTGCTGCTCGTCGCCATGGTCGGCGCGATCGTGATGGCCAAGGGCCGCCCGGCGTCGCCGGAAGGAGAGGGCGAATGATCCCGACCGAGTGGGTGCTGGCGCTCAGCGCCGTGCTCTTCACCATCGGCGTGGTCGGCGTGCTCGTGCGCCGCAACGCGCTGGTGATCTTCATGTCCATCGAGCTGATGCTGAATGCGGCGAACCTCGCGTTCGTGGCGTTCGCGCGTCAGCAGCAGTCGCTCGACGGACAGATCTTCGTGTTCTTCGTGATGACCGTGGCCGCCGCCGAGGTGGCCGTGGGACTCGCCATCATCGTGAACCTGTTCCGCCTGCGCGAAACGGTGTTCGTGGACGAAATCAACCTGTTGAAGGGCTAGGACGGCCGTGAACTTGCCCATGCTCTGGATCATTCCCGCGCTGCCCCTGGCCGCGGTCGCTCTCAACATGTTGTTCGGCGACCGTCTCGGCAAGAAGGGCACCGCGTTTCTCGCCTGCGGGGCCGTCGGCCTCGCGTTCGCCTTCGCGGTGCGCGCCGTGCTCACGCTGGCCGGTCGCTCCGAGGAAGAACGGCAGATCGTCGAGACCGCGTGGACCTGGTTCCGCGTCGGTGACTTCTCGGTCGACGTGTCGTTCCTGCTCGACCCGCTCTCCGCGATCATGGTGCTGGTCGTCACCGGCGTCGGCTTCCTCATCCACGTGTACTCGACCGGGTACATGGCCGAGGACCCGTCGTTCCGCCGGTTCTTCCTGTACCTGAACCTCTTCATGTTCGCGATGCTCACGCTCGTGCTCGCGGACAACTACCTGCTCATGTTCGTGGGCTGGGAAGGGGTCGGTCTCTGCTCGTACCTGCTGATCGGCTTCTGGTACGAGAAGCAGTCCGCGACGGACGCCGGCAAGAAGGCGTTCATCGTCAACCGCATCGGCGACTTCGGCTTCCTGCTCGGCGTCATGTTCCTGATCGCGTGGACCGGCTCGGTCAACTTCGAGCGCGTCTTCGCGTCGGCGCCGCACCTGTTCACGGCCGGCGGCTCGATCATCACGATCGCGACGCTCCTCATGTTCCTCGGCGCCACCGGCAAGAGCGCGCAGATCCCGCTCTACGTCTGGCTCCCCGACGCCATGGAAGGCCCGACGCCGGTGTCCGCGCTCATCCACGCCGCCACGATGGTCACGGCCGGCGTGTACATGGTCGTGCGAAGCCACGTGCTGTTCGAGATGGCGCCCGTGACGCTCGAGGTGATCGCCATCGTCGGCGCCGCCACGGCGCTCATGGCGGCGACGATCGGCCTCGTGCAGAACGACATCAAGCGCGTGCTCGCGTACTCCACCGTGAGCCAGCTCGGCTACATGTTCTTCGCCTGCGGCGTCGGCGCGTTCGGCGCCGGCATCTTCCACGTCATGACGCACGCGTTCTTCAAGGCGCTGCTCTTCCTCGGCGCCGGCTCGGTGATCTACGGCATGCACCACGAGCAGGACATGCGGAAGATGGGCGGCCTCGCCACGAAGATGCCCGTCACGCACGCGACCATGCTCATCGCCACGATCGCGATCGCCGGCATCCCGCCGTTCGCCGGCTTCTGGTCGAAGGACGAGATCCTCGCCAAGGCGTTCGCGACCGGTCATTACGGCATCTTCGCCGCCGGCCTGCTCGGCGCGGTGATGACGGCCTTCTACATGTTCCGGCTCTACGTGCTCACGTTCCAGGGCAAGGCCCGCTTCGACGAGAGCGGCGGCCACGCGCACGCGCACGCCCACGCGGCCGACGCGCACGGCGCCCACGCTCACGACGCGCACGGCCACGCCGCCGCGCACGACGATCACGGCCACGACCACGGTCACGGCGGCCCGGTGAAGGAATCGCCGTGGAACATGACCGTGCCGCTGTCGGTGCTCGCGGTGCTGTCGGTGATCGGCGGCTGGGTCGGCATCGGCAAGCCGTTCATCGAGGGCGAATCCTGGATGGGCCGCTGGCTCGAGCCCGTGCTCGGCTCCGGTCCGCACGTGCACCATCTCGCGGTGTCCACCGAGTTCGGCCTCATGGGCCTCTCGGTCGCGATCGCCGCGTTCGGCATCTTCATGGCGTTCCGCGCCTACCTCCAGCAGCCGTCCATCGCCACGGCGATGCACGAGCGCTTCGGCGGCGTGCACCGCGCGCTGTACAACAAGTACTGGGTGGACGAGTTCTACGACGCGATCGCCGTGAACCCGATCTACCAGGCGTCCATGCGCCTCTGGCGCTTCTGGGACGAGAAGGTCGTGGACGGCACCGTCAACGGTGTCGGCTACTTCCTCGAAGGTGTTTCCGCACTGCTGCGTCTCTTCCAGACCGGATACGTCGGCACGTACGCCCTGTTCATCGCTCTGGGCGTCCTCGCCCTGTTCCTTCACTTCCTGAGGTCGTAAGTGGCTCAACTCCCCTGGTTGTCCCTGCTCGTGTTCTTCCCGCTGGCCGCGGCGATTCTCGTCGCGATCATGCCGGCGAACGCGCACAAGCCCATCCGGTGGTGGGCCACGATCGCCGCGCTCGCGGAGTTCGTGTTCTCGCTGCCCCTGTGGTGGCGGGTGATTCCCGGCCAGGCCGGGTTCCAGTTCGAGGAGAAGCTCGACTGGATTCCCGTCCTCGGGGCGCAGTACCACCTCGGCGTGGACGGCGTGAGCGGACTGCTCGCGCTCCTCACGACCTTCACCACGCTCATCGCGATCATCGGGGCTTGGACGTCGGTCGAGAAGCGCTCGCGTGAGTTCTTCGCGCTCGTGCTCGCGCTCGAGGCGGGCATGCTCGGCACGTTCTTCTGCCTCGACCTGCTGCTCTTCTACGTCTTCTGGGAAGCGATGCTGATCCCGATGTACCTGCTGATCGGCGTGTGGGGCGGACAGCGGCGCGTGTACGCGGCCGTGAAGTTCTTCCTCTACACGATGGCCGGCAGCGTGCTCATGCTGGTCGCCATCCTGTCGCTGTGGTTCCTGCAGAAGCAGTACAGCGGCATCCCGACCTTCGACCTGCAGGCCTTCTACCAGCTGCCGCTCGCGCCTTCGCGCCAGCTGTGGATGTTCCTGGCGTTCGCGTTCGCCTTCGCGATCAAGGTCCCGATGTTCCCGCTGCACACGTGGCTGCCGGACGCGCACGTCGAAGCCCCGACGGCGGGCTCCGTCATCCTGGCCGCCGTGCTGCTCAAGATGGGCACGTACGGCTTCCTGCGCTTCGCCATGCCGCTGTTCCCGAACGCGCTCGAGGTCTGCGCCCCGTACATCGCGTGGCTGGCGATCATCGGCATCGTCTACGGCGCGCTCGTCGCGATGGTGCAGCCCGACATGAAGAAGCTGGTGGCCTACTCGTCGGTGAGCCACATGGGCTTCGTGGTGCTCGGCCTCATGGCGATGAACTCGCAGGGCTTCGCCGGCTCGATGATGACGATGCTCAACCACGGCGTCTCGACGGGCGCGCTGTTCCTTCTCGTCGGCGTCATCTACGAGCGCCGCCACACGCGCAAGATCGCGGACTTCGGCGGGCTGTGGACGGTCATCCCGGTGTACTCGGTCATCTTCCTCGTCGTGATGCTGTCGAGCGTCGGCCTGCCCGGCACGAACGGCTTCATCGGCGAGTTCCTCGTGCTGCTCGGCGCCTTCAAGCACTCCGTGTGGTGGGCCGTCGTCGCGGCGACGGGCGTGATCCTGTCCGCGTGCTACATGCTCTGGATGTTCCAGCGCGTCGTGTTCGGACCGGTGACGCACGAAGAGAACCGCAAGCTCACCGACCTGTCGTTCCGTGAGCGCCTCGTGTTCGCGCCGCTGCTCGTGCTCATCTTCTGGATGGGCGTCGCGCCGCAGCCGTTCCTCGACCGCATGCAGCCGGCGCTCGATCGCGTGCTGCAGATGACGAACGACCGTGCGCAGATGATGGCGCAGGCGGACGCCACCGCGACCGCGCCGCTGGCCTCGCGCCTGCCGGCCGCTCCCGCGGCCGTATCGGTGCCCGCCGAGCAGGGAGGTGCGCGATGAACATCGTCCCGCAGCCGACGTTCCTGGCCCTCGACTGGTGGGCCCTCGGCCCGGTGATCGCCCTGACCGTGGGCGCGATCCTGCTCCTGCTTCTCGAGTTCCTGCCGCAGCGCGCGAACGGCAACCGTGGCGGCATCGTCTCGCTGCTCACGTTCCTCTTCTCCGGCTACGCCGTCTGGCGCGTGGCGGGGGAGAAGCGCGAGCTGTTCGGCGGCATGTTCGTGCACGATCCGATGACCGTGTTCTTCACGATGCTGTTCTGCTCCGTGGGCCTGCTCGCGACGCTCATGTCGTGGGACTACGTGAAGCGCACGAAGATCAACCAGGCCGAGTACTACGCGCTCCTGCTGTCGAGCGTGCTCGGCATGATCGTCATGGCCGCGTCGAACGACCTCATCACGGTGTTCCTCGGGCTCGAGCTCATGTCGCTCGCGCTCTACGTGATGGTCGGCTTCCGCCGCTCGCGGCTGGAGTCCAACGAGGCCGCGCTCAAGTACTTCCTGCTCGGCGCCTTCGCGTCGGGCTTCCTGCTCTACGGCATCGCGCTGCTGTACGGCGCCACCGGCACGACGAACCTCGCGATGATCGGCGCGTTCCTCGCGGACACGCCGCTCTCGACGAATCCCATGCTGCTCATGGGCTCGCTGCTCGTGTTCGTGGGCTTCGGCTTCAAGGTCGCGGCCGCTCCGTTCCACATGTGGACCCCGGACGTGTACGAAGGCGCGCCGACGTCGGTCACCGGCTTCATGTCGGCCGGCGCCAAGGCGGCCGGCTTCGCGGCGCTGCTCCGCGTGGCACTGCGCGCGCTCGGCCCCGTGATGGCGGACTGGACGCAGATGCTGGCGGTGATCGCGTTCCTCACGATGACCGTGGGCAACGTGACCGCGCTGCTGCAGGGCAACCTCAAGCGCATGCTCGCCTACTCGAGCATCGCGCACGCGGGCTACATCCTCGTCGCGGTCGCGGCGGGCGGGCCCGAGGGCGCGTCGGCGGCGGTGTTCTACCTCGCCACGTACTCGTTCATGAACATCGGCGCGTTCGCCGTGCTCACGATGCTGGGCAAGGGGCGCGAGGAACGCGTGCTCATGTCGGACCTGCAGGGCCTCGGATTCCGCGAGCCGCTGCTCGGCCTGGCGCTGACGGCGTTCATGCTGTCGCTCGCCGGTATCCCGCCGATGGCGGGCTTCATGGGCAAGCTGTATATCTTCGGAGAAGCGGTGAAGCACCCGCAGCTGCTGTGGGTGGTCATCGCCGGCGTCCTCAACAGCGTCGTGTCGGTCTACTACTACCTGCGCGTCACCGTGGCGCTGTACATGAAGGAGCCCGAGGGCGAGCCGGTCGGGATCTCGTGGGGCGCTCCCGCGGTGGTCGCGATCGTGCTGACGCTGGCTGCGACGCTGTACTTCGGCCTGCAGGCGCAGGGCCTGTGGATCCAGGCGCAGAACAGCGTGATGGGCCTGCTCTAGGACGCCCGTACCGAAACTCGAGGAAGCCCGGTGGCTCGCGCCGCCGGGCTTCTTTCGTTTCAGGCTTCGGGCATGCGCAGCAGCAGCGCCTCGGCTTCGTCGCCGCGCTGCAGACGCCCGGCATCCTCCGGCACGACGAGCAGCGCGTGCGCGCGCGACTGCGGCGTGAGGTGGCCGGAGACCTGCGCGCCCGCGGGCAACGCCCACAGCGCGCCCAGGCGCCACTCGAGCGCGCAGCGCACGAAGTCCGTGCGGCCCGCGCGCGACTCGAGGTCCGACGCCAGCCGCACGGGCACGCGCGGCCGGTCGAGCGCGGCGTGGCCCTGCAGCTTGCGCAGCGCGGGGCGCACGAGCGCCTCGAACACGCACGCGACGGACGCGGGATTGCCGGGCAGGCCGAAGAACAGCCGTCCGTGCGGCGCGCCGAACGCCTGCGGCCGTCCGGGGCGCATCGCCACGCGCCACAGCTCGATCTCGCCGATCGCGTCGAGCGCCTGCTTCACGGGATCGAAGTCGCCCGCCGAGACGCCGCCGATCGTGAGCACGACGTCCGAAACCTCGACGGCTTCGCGCACGCGCTCCGCGACGCGCGCGGCGTCGTCGGGAAGGCGTTCGGCCAGCGTGAGCACGCCGCCCGCCTGCGTGACGAGCATGGCGAGCATGGGCAGGTTGCTGTCGCGGATCGCGCCCGGGCGCAGCGGCTCGCCCGGATCGAGCAGTTCGTCGCCCGTGGACAGCACCGCGACGCGGGGCGCGGGGGAGAGCTCGACCTCCGCGAAGCCGAGCGATGCGGCGAGGGCGAGGTCGTGCGCCGACAGTTCGCGGCCGGCGGCGAGCGCGACTTCGCCCGCGGTGACGTCTTCGCCCGCGCGGCGGATGTTCGCGCCGGCGCGGACCGGGAGCGTGAAGCGCGCGGCGGCGTCGCCGTCCTCGCGCGAGCCGTCCTCGAACGGCACGACGGCGTCGGTGCCCGCGGGGATCGGCGCGCCGGTCATGACCAGCGCGGCCTCGCCGCGCGCGAGCACGCGTTCGAGCGGACGGCCCGCGGCCGCCACGCCGGTGACGGGCACGCGCACGGGCGCATTGGGCGAGGCCGACGCGAGATCGGCGGCGATCACCGCCCAGCCGTCCATCGCGGAGTTGTCGAACGGCGGCAGCGCGTGAGGGGCGACGAGGTCGCGCCGCAACGCCCGGCCGAGCGCGCGTGCGATGGGCTCGTGCGCGGCGGGAAGCGGGACGGCGGCCGCCAGCACGCGTTCGCGCGCCTCGGCGTAGGTCAGCTCGCGCGGACGCGGGCTCACTTGCGGCGGGGTTTGGCGGGAGTGCGCGCGGGAGTGCGCGCAGGTGCGCGCTTGGTTCCGCGTGCGGCGCTCGCGGCACGCGGAGCACGTGCGGCGCTCGCCGCCGCTCGCTCGGGACTTCCCTCGGAGCGGTTCGCGGGTTCAGCGCGCTTCCAGGTGCCGCTGCGTCCGCCGCGCTTTTCCCACAGCGCGATCTCGCCGATCACCATGCCGCGATCGACCGCCTTGAGCATGTCGTAGAGCGTCAGCGCCGCCGCGGCGACCGCGTGCAGCGCTTCCATCTCGACGCCCGTGCGGGCGGTCGTGCGCGTGCGCACTTCGATCCGCACGCCGGGGCCGGTCGCGTCGAGGTCGAACGTCACGTCGACGGCGTCGAGGGGCACGGGGTGGGCGAGCGGGATGACTTCGCTCGTGCGCTTGGCCGCCATGACGGCCGCGAGGTGCGCGGCGGCGAGGACGTTGCCCTTGGGCGCCTGGTCCCGGCCGAGCAGGTCGAGCGTGTCGCGGTGCATGGAGACGTGCCCACGGGCCACGGCTTCGCGGACGGTGGGAGACTTGGCCGAGACGTCCACCATGCGGACCCGGCCACGGGCATCGACGTGCGAAAGGCGTTTTTTCATGCGAAACGGAAGATAGGCAGGGTACCCGGGCGGGTCAATCGCGGTCCGTTCGCCAGTCGGCCATTGACACCCCTCGTACGGCGCCCGTACCGTCTCCGGGCGCGCCGGTCCACACCGTCGCTCGACCCCTATGAACTCACACCGACGCCCTCCCATTTCTGCCCGCCACGCCTTTGCGCTGGCCTTCGATCTCGCCGTGCGGCGCGACACGCTGCACTCGATGGTCGTGCCGCTCGTGCTGTGGGCGCCCTGGACTCTCGCCCCGGCGCTCGCGCCGCTGGTGTTCCCGGGACTGCACACGAGCCAGCTCCTGCTCGTGCAGGCGGCGAGCAACCTGTTCACGTTCGTGGCGTTCGTGATCGTGACTTCGATGCTGCGCTTCCGCGCCGCGTCGGTGTTCCACGCCGGCGGCCACGCGGACCCGGCCCCGATCGGCGAGTGCTACCGCCTCGGCCTGTCGCGCGCGCCCGTGCTCTACCTGACCGAGGCGCTGCGCAACATCGCGTTCGGCATCTCGTTCAGCATGCTGTTCGTGCCCTTCCTCTACCTGGGCTTCAAGCTCTCGCTCGCCACGGAAGCCGTCGTGCTGCGCCGCGAGAACCCGGTGCAGGCGTTCTCGCGCTCGTACCACCTGACCGACGGCCGCTTCGAGCGCTGGCTCGAGATGATCGCGATGTCGGTGCTGCTCGTGGTGCCGGTGTGGTTCCTGTGCGTCGTGGGCTTCCTGCTCGTGCCCGGCAGCAGTTGGAACACGTGGCTGTCGGTGGGCTCGTTCCTGAGCGCCGCGCTCATGCCGATCGTCCAGTACGCGTGGTCGTTCTTCTACCTGCGCCTCGACGAACTCGACCAGGCCGAGGCCGAGGCGAACGCCGCCGTGCCCGCCCCGACGTTCGCTCCCGTGCGCCGCGCCGCCGCCGGTGGCGCCCAGCCGAAGCTGCGCCTCGTCGAGAGCCCGAAGCGGGACCTCGACGAGCCTTCGTCCGAGTAGACGGACTCCGCGCCCCTCCGGGGCGCGCCTTGGTCGCCCCACCCTCGAGCCCCTCTCGTGCCTCCGTCTTGCCCCGGCTTCCGCCGGTGTGGCAACTTGAAACGGTCGGGCCCGCCGCCGCATCAGAGAGGCGCCGCCCACCCCGGAGGAGACCCTGAGCACTCGCCATCGCACCACCCGTGACGCCGGCCGCACGCCCGCCGCCAGGGGCGAGGTGTCCCTGCAGCCTATTCTCGGCGCCAGCTCCCGCATGCAGCGGCTGCTGCGGCTGGTCGCGCGCGTCGCGCCCACCGACAGCACCGTGCTCGTGCTGGGTGAGAGCGGCACGGGCAAGGAACTGGTCGCGCGCTCGCTGCACCTGCTGTCGCGCCGCGCGCAGGGGCCGTTCGTCGCCGTGAACGTCGGCGCGATTCCCGAGGCGCTCATGGAGAGCGAGCTGTTCGGGCACTCGCGCGGCTCGTTCACCGGCGCGACGACCGAACGCATGGGACTCGTGGAGGAGGCCGATCAGGGCACGCTGTTCCTCGACGAGATCGGCGACATGCCGCTCGCGACGCAGGTGAAGCTGCTGCGCATGCTCGAGAACGGTGAGGTGCGCCGCGTGGGCGAGAACGCGCCGCGCATCGTGGACGTGCGCGTGGTCGCGGCGACGCATCGCGACCTGACGGCGCTCGTCGCCGACGGGCGGTTCCGCGCCGACCTCTACTACCGGCTGAACGTCGTGCAGCTCGACCTGCCGCCGCTGCGCGAGCGGCGCGACGACATCGGGCTGCTCGCGTCGTTCTTCCTCGACCGCGCGGCTCGGCGGCAGGAGCGTGGCGCGGTCGAGTTCACGCCCGACGCCATGGCGCTGCTGCAGCGCTACGACTATCCGGGCAACGTGCGCGAGCTCGAGAACGCGATCGAGCATGCGGTCGCGCTGTCCGAGGGCGCGCTCATCGCGCCCGCCGATTTGCCCGCTGCGATCCGCAACCCGCGCATGCTGCCCGGCGTGGCGAGCGACGCGCCGGCCTTCGGCGGCGCGGCGATTCCGGACGGGCATGTCGTCCCCGCTGGGCACGCCGTGCCGGAGGCACGGCCCGGAGACGATTCGCGTCCCCTGGAAGTCGTCCTGCGCGAGCACGTCCTTCGCATGTTGAACCGTCATCGCGGCAACGCCACCACGGCGGCGAAGCAGCTGGGCATTTCGCGGACGACCCTCTGGCGCATGCTCAAGCGCTGGGGCGTGTCACGGTCCGCCACCAAGGGGAGCTGACGTGGCGAGCACGCGGCGGTACTACGACGACGGCTACACGCGCAGCTTCGAAGGACGCATCGTCGCGAGCGGCGAACACGCCGGCCGGCCGGCGGTCGAGCTCGAAGAGACCTGGTTCTATCCCGAGAGCGGCGGCCAGCTCGGCGACCACGGCACGATCGGCGGGGCGAGTGTGCTCGACGTGCAGGCGGCCGACGACGGCCGTGTGTGGCACGTCGTGGACGCGGCGCCTTCGGCGCCCGCGGACGGCGCGGCGCCCTGTGCGATCGACTGGACGCGGCGCTTCGACCACATGCAGCAGCACACCGGTCAGCACGTGCTCTCCGCCGCGCTCGAGCGCGAGTGCGGCTGGGCGACGCTCAGCTCGACGCTCGGCGCCGAGCGCAGCGTGATCGAGATCTCCACCGCGGAGGTGGACTGGCGCACGATCGAGCGCGTCGAGCGCGCCGCGAACCGCCTGCTGTGGGAAGACCGTGAGATCCGGCTGCACTGGACGGACGCCGCGAGCGTCGGGCGCTTCGCGCTGCGCAAGCCGCCGCAGGTCGACGGGCCCATTCGCATCGTCGAGATCCCGGACTGGGACCTGTCCGCGTGCGGCGGCACGCACACGCGCCGCACGGGCGAGGTGGGCGTGGTCAAGGTGACGGGGTGGGAGAAAGTGCGCGGCAACGTACGGCTCGGTTCCTGTGCGGCGAACGCGCGCTCACCGATCACGTGTGGCGCACCGAGGCGCTCGTCGAGGGCGCGAAGAAGCGCACGCTCAAGGACCGCGACCTGCTCGCGCATCTCGACCGCGCGGTGGAAGAGCGCGACGAGCTGGCGAAGCAGCTGCGCGAACTGCGTGAGAAGCGCCTCGCCGAGGATGCCCGCGCCCGCGTGGGCGATCCGCCCGCGGCGGTGGCGGAGCTCGCGGAGTCGCGTTCGCGCGAGGAGGCGCGCGCGTTCGCGCTCGCGTGCCTGAACGCCGGCGCGCCGTGGGTCGTGAGCGCGGCGCTCGCGCCCGAGCCCATGGTCATGGTGGCGCGCGCGAAGTCGCATGCGGCCGACCTCAAGGCGCTGCTGCCGGAACTGCTCGCGGCGGCGCGCGGGAAGGGCGGTGGCAGCCCGGAGCAGCTGCAGATCGCCGCGGCGGACGCCGACGGCGCGCGCGCGGCGTTCGAGTTCGCGCGAGCGGCGCTGCAGCGATGACGCGCTGAAGCACTGACGCGTCGAAAACGAAAAACCCCGCGGCCTGCGCCGCGGGGTTTCGTGCGTTTACTTCTTGTTCTTCGCGGGTGGCGCCTTCTTCGGCGCCGGCTTCTTCGCGACCGGGGCGGCGGGCTTCTTCGCCACCGGCTTCGGTGCGGGCTTGGCCACCGGCTTGGGCGCCGGCTTCACGACCGGCTTCGCGACCGGATTCACCTTCACCGCGATGCCCTTGGGCTTCATGCGCGCGATCGCCGGAGCGGAAGCCGCCGGCTTCGGACGCAGCGAAGCGGCCGCCGGACCGCGCGAGCGCGAGTTCGGCGACGTCGGGCGCGGGGCGCCCGCGAGCGGCATGGTCTGGCGCCCGGCGAGATAGGGGTTCTTCGCGATGGCCGCCTTGCGCGCGCGCAGGCGTTCATCGTCGTAGATCGCCGTCTGCTACAGCTGCGAGGGCTTCAACTGGTAGTCGAAGTCCGGCAGCATGACGCGCGGGATGGCGCGGCCGACGAAGCGCTCGATCGCGGCGAGGTGACGCTGCTCCTCGGGCGCCATGAGCGTGAACGCGTCGCCCTGCGCGTCGGGACGGCCCGCGCGGCCGATGCGGTGCACGTAGTCTTCCGGCGTCGGAGGGACGTCGAAGTTCACGACGTGCGCGACGCCCGCGAGTTCGAGGCCGCGCGCGGCGAGGTCGGTCGTGACGACGATCTGGAGACGTCCGCGCTTCAGGTCTTCCATCGCGCGCTCGCGCTCCGTCTGGCTCTTGCGCTCGTGCAGCGTCGCGACGGCGTACTTGAGCCGCTCGAGCTGGCGCGCGAGACGGTCGGCGCCTTCGCGCTGGCGCGTGAAGACGATCGTGCTGCGCACTTCGCCCGAACGCGAAAGCAGCCGGTCGAGCAGCTGGATCTTGAGGTGCTTGGGCACCTGGTAGATGGCGTGCGTGATGCCCGCGCTCGGCTGCGGCGACGTGAGGTCCACGCGCACGGGCTCGATCAGCGCTTCCTTCGCGAGACGGTTGAGCTCGGCCGGCATGGTCGCCGAGAAGAGCAGCGTCTGGCGCGTCTCGGGCAGCAGCTTGAGGAGCTTGCGGATGTCGGTCGCCTGGCCCATGTCGACCATGCGGTCGGCTTCGTCGAGCACGAGGATCTCGACGTCCTCGAAGTCGAGCGCCTTGCGCTCGTGCAGCTCGAGGAGCCGGTCCACGGTCGCGACGAGTACGTCGACGCCCTGGTCGCGGAACATCTTTTCCTGGTTCGCGATCGGCGCGGCGGTGTGCACCATGCCGACGCGCAGCTCGGTGAAGCGCGCGAAGTCGCGGGCGTGCGTCTCGACCTGCGCGGCGTGCTCGCGCGTCGGGGTGAGCACGAGCGCGCGGAGCTTCTGCGGTCCGTCGAGGAGGCGCGCGAATCCGGGGAGCAGGAACGCACCGGTCTTGCCCGAGCCGCTGGGCGCGTTGCCGATGAGATCGTTGCCCTGGAGGATGACGGGGATGGCCTTGCCCTGAATCGTCGTGGGGTCGGTCCAGCCGGCTGCGCGGACCGCCTGGACGAGGGGCGCGGGCAGGCCGAGCGTGTTGAACATCATGTTCGGGAACTCCGTATCGTCAGCGCCCGCGCCGGGGAGGGGAGGGAAGCGGCGGGCTGTGGGTCAGGTGAGTGAACGCCACAGGTTACGGGCCGCCCGAGGGGCGTTCAATAGAAAGGTTGTCCGCGGATTTGGCGGCTTTGTCAGGACTGCGCGCGTTTGCGCCCTTTGCCGGCGCCGCGCTGGCAGGAAGGGCACCAGAACGTGGCGCGTCCGCCCTGCACGAAGCGCTTCACCTCGGCGCCGCAGCGCCGGCACGGTTCGCCCGGCCGGTCGTAGACGAGCAGCTGGTCGCCGTACTGGCCGGGCTCGTTCCAGATCGTGCGGTACGTGCTGAACGTCGTGCCCATGCGCGCGACCGCGTCGCCGAGCACGGTGGTGATCTCGGGCGCGACGCGCGTCCATTCGGCGAGCGTGAGCGCGCCCGCGGCGCGCCGCGGGTCGACGGCCGCGCGGAAGAGAATCTCGCTCGCGTAGATGTTGCCGATACCCGCGAGCTTGCGCTGGTCGAGCAGGAACGTCTTCACGGCGACGCGCGAACCCTTCGCGCTCGCGCGCAGCGATTCGGCGGTCGGGGGCTCGACGAGCGGATCGGGGCCGAGCAGCTTGACGCTCGGGTCGTTCGCGAGCCGGTCGAGCGGCACGACGCGCAGCATGCCGAAGCGGCGGATGTCCTGGTACCAGAGCCGCGCGCCGTCGCCGAAGTCGAGCTTCAGGTGCACGTGCGGCATGTCCGGGTCGAGCGTGGCCTCGCCGGCGTGCGCGAAGAGCCAGCGCCCGCTCATGCCGAGGTGCGAGAGCAGCGTGACGCCGCCGTCGAGATCGAGGAACAGGAACTTGCCCGTGCGCCGCGGTTCGGCGAACGCGCGCCCCTCGAGCTGCTTCGGCAGCGTGCCGAGCGGCGTCGTGCGCAGGCGATGTCGCGACACGGCCGCGCTCGCGATGCGCCGTCCGGGCACGTGCGCGGCGAGCATGCGGCGCACGGTCTCGACTTCGGGAAGTTCGGGCATGGCGCGCAGGGTGGGCGCGGCCGTCACGCGCGGTCAAGGTCTCCGAGCGCGAAGGCCGTGCGGCGAGCGATCAGCGCACGCTCGCCGTCACCACCGTTTCGCGGAGAGCGGGCTCGTAGGCGCTGAGGAACACGAGCCGCCCGTCCTTCCAGGATTCGAGCGTCCAACCCATCGAGCGATGCACGTCGGTGCGGGGGAGCGGGTGGTAGTCACCGTCGTCGGCCTTGGCGAGATCGAAGAACCAGAAGTGCGTGTCGTCGTCGCCCACGGTCTCGTTCACGAGCAACCGCGAGGTGCCCGGCTCGAAACCGACCGCCATGAAGCCCACTTGCGAGCGAACGAGCTCGCCGCGGTCGAACAGCAGGAATGCGCCGAGCGCCTCCTGCTTCATACGCCAGTTGGCCGCCAGCCAGCGGCCGTCGGCCGACGTGACGGTCGAGTACGGGGCCGGAACGCGGGCGCGCGCGGCGCCGGACTTCGGCAGGGCAGGCGCGGCGATGGCCGTGACCGTGGCACACAGGAATGTCGCGGCGGCCAGCAGGAGCGCTCGGCGAGTCATCGTTTCCTCCTCCTCCGGTTGCGGACGGACGAGGGGAGGCTAGGCCCGCGGCCGCGCGCGCGCCACGGCGAAGTTGCGCGCCCCCATTGCGCCATCTTTCCGCAGCGTGGCATCCTGCGGCGGCTCTCACACCTTTCACCGCCGGGGACGACATGGACGATCGCGCCCGTTTCGAAGAGTTCGCGCGGCTCGCCACCGAGCAGCGCAATCCGCGCACCATGGACCTCGACACGCTCGACGTGCCCGAGATCCTCAAGCGCATCAACGACGAGGACCGCACGGTCGCCGACGCGGTCGCGGCGGAACTGCCGCACATCGCGATGGCGGTGGATTTCGCCGTGGCTTCTTTCCATGCCGGCGGGCGGCTCATCTACGTCGGCGCCGGCACCAGCGGGCGGCTCGGCGTGCTCGACGCGTCGGAGTGCCCGCCGACGTTCGGGTCCGATCCCGAGCAGGTCGTGGGCGTGATCGCGGGTGGCTACACCGCCGTCGTGCGGGCGGTCGAGGGCGCGGAGGACCGGCGCGAGGAGGGCGCGCGCGCGATGGACGACCTCCAGGTGACGAGCGAGGACACGGTCGTCGGAATCGCCGCGAGCCGTCGCACGCCCTACGTGGTCGCGGCCGTCGAACGCGCGCGCGAGCGCGGCGCGCGCACGGTGTACCTGACGTGCACGCCGCGCGAGGAGTTCGAGATTCCCGTGGACGTCGCGATCTGTCCGGTCGTGGGTCCCGAAGTGCTCATGGGTTCGACGCGAATGAAGGCCGGCACCGCGCAGAAGATGGTGCTCAACATGATCTCGACCGCGGCGTTCGTGCGATCGGGCAAGGCGTACGAGAACATGATGGTCGACCTCATGGCGAACAGCCAGAAGCTGGTCGAGCGCAGCCGCCGCACGGTGATGACGATCGCGGGAGTGGACTACGACGAGTCCGCGCGTGCGATCGAGTCGGCGGGCAAGCGGGTGAAGACCGCGATCGTGATGCTCAAGCGCGGTTGCGATCGCGCGGAGGCCGAACGGCGCCTGCAGCAGACGAACGGGTTCGTGCGCCGCGCGATCGAGATGGGCGCGGGGAAGGAAGAGCACCCGTGAGCGTGCGCTTCTCGGCGCCGGGATCGCGGCGCTGGCGATCGCGGTCCCACTCGCCGTGTCGCTGGCGCGCCCAGCGCGCCGAAGCGAACGGTCGTCGAGTTCTGGCAGCCGTTCGAGGCGTCGCGATACGACAGCGTGATCGCGCGGTTCGAACGCGCGAATCCCACGCTCACGGTGCACGTGCGTAAGATTGCGCCGGCGCGATGCGCGATTCGATCGCGGCGGCCCTGGCTTCGGGCGCGCTCCCCGACCTGTGCGTGCTGGATTCGACCGCGATGCCCGCGCTGCTCGAGCGAGGCGACCTGAGCGACTGGTCGGCGGGCGTCGCGGACCTGCGCGACTCGCTCACGGGCTGGGGCTTTGCTCGGTGGGCGATGCGCTCTACGGCCCTCGGTCGCCTTCGAGAGCTGGGAGTCCATCGAGCGATTCGCGATGCAGTGGAAGCAGCGCCGGGGATCGCCGGGCTGGGCGCTTCCGACGAATGATCTCTATCCGGTCGCCGTTGCCGCGCAGTGGTCGGTCTTCGACCCGGTCGCTGCAGCGGACACGGCAGCGGGGTCCGAGGACAGGCGCCCGATGGTCTCGGGTGTCGAACTCCTTGCCCGGCTTCGACCGTATTGCCTCGCCGCGAGCCAGGATTCCATCGAATCCGCGTTTCTCTCCGGAAAGCTGCCTTGCTGCGTCGCCAGTTCGCGCGCCATGCCGAGGTTTCTCGACGTGCGAAAGAGTGGCGTCGAGGCGCGAAGTGCTTCCGGCGCCGACAGGACCGCCGGCGACGGTACCTCGTCGGCAGTGGACTGTGCCTCGCCAGTCTCAACCGCTCGCTCCGCAAGGAAGCCGCACTTCGATTCGCGAGAAGCCTCGTCACGACGCCACGCGAGGAACTGCCGGCGTCGCTTTCGCAGGGTTCGGCGTCCTCCTCGCGGTCCGGCGTGTCCTCCTCCGGTGTCGACGCCGCGCTCGCGCGGACATGGTTCGAGCCTTGCGAGCCGTCGAACCTCGATGAGGGACCGCAGTCGGCCGCACGCCGCTCCCAGGACTGGCAGCGGAGGCGAAAGGCGTACGAGCAGGTCTTCTTCGACGTGATCTTCCTGGGACGGCCCGCGCGCGCGAGCGTGGATTCCGTTTGCGCCGAGGAGGACCAGTGCTGACTCCCCGGTCGACCGTCTGGGACCGCATCGCCGCCTATCGCACGCGGCCCGAGCGCTTCGTGATCGGCCTCATGACCGGCACGTCGGCCGACGGCGTGGACGCGGCGCTCGTGCGTTTCGCGGGCGTCGGGCTCGACGCGAAGCACGAAGTCGTCGCCTATGAAGAGTCGCCGCTGCCGGCGGACCTGCGCGAGGAAGTGCTGCAGGTCGCGGGCGCGGACACGATCGCGCCCGAGCGCCTCATGCGTCTCGACGCCACGCTCGCCGAAGCCTACGCGGGCGCCGTGCACCGTCTGCTCGCCGGCGCGAAGGTGCGCGCCGAGGACGTCGCCGCGATCGGCTCGCACGGCCAGACCGTGCGTCACCTGCCGCGCGCCGCGAACGACGGGCGCGCGCTCACGCTGCAGCTCGGCTCGCCCTCGGCGCTCGCCGAGCGCACGGGCATCGACGTCGTTTCGGACTTCCGCTCGCGCGACACCGACGTGGGCGGGGAAGGCGCGCCGCTCGTGCCGATCGTGGACTGGTGGCTGTTCCGCGATCCCACCGAATCGCGCGTGCTGCTCAACCTCGGCGGCATGGCCAACGTGACGCACCTGCCCGCGGGTTGCGCGCTCGAGCAGACGCTCGCGTTCGACACCGGCCCGGGCAACGCCGTGCTCGACGGCCTCGTGAGCGAGGCGACTGCCGGGCTCGCGCGCCAGGACGACGGCGGACGCATGGCGGCGCAGGGGCGCGCGCACGAAGGGCTGCTCGAGGAACTGCTCGCCGATCCGTTCTTCGCGCTCGCTCCGCCGCGCTCCACGGGGCGCGAGCGGTTCGGCATGCGCTACGCGGCGCACCTGCGCGAGATCGCGGAATCGCTCGGGCTCACGTTGGAAGACACGCTCGCGACGGCCGTGGAACTGACCGCGGCGAGCATCGCCGAGGCCGTTCGACGCCACCTCGTGCCGCGCGGCGGAGTGGACGCCGTGTACGCGAGCGGCGGCGGCGTGCGCAACGCCACGCTCATGGTCGCGTTGCGGCGGCGGCTCGAAGGCATCAAGGTGGCGCGCCTCGATGCGCTCGGCGTCGCCCCCGACTCGAAGGAGGCGCTGGCGTTCGCGCTGCTGGCGCATCTCACACTTTGCGGCGAAGCGGGCAACGTCCCGTCCGCCACCGGAGCGCGCCACGCGGCGCTCCTCGGATCCGTCACTCCCGGCGCGAGGCCGGGGAAGGAGAACGCATGAAGCAGTTCCGGATGGCGCTGGCGCTCTCGCTGGCCCTCATGCTCGGCACGGCCGTCTCCGCGACCGCGCAGCCGTCCTCACGCGAGCCGGTGTTCGACATCGGGCTCGCGGTGGACCTCGATTCCGTCACGGTGGAGCCGGTGGGCGACCTGTCGCTCGCGTGGCGCGCGGTGGACGGGAACGAGCGCGCGCTCACGCTGAGCGAGCCGCTGCGCGTGCGCCGCTCGGGCACGCAGCTGCTCGTGGAAGGCGTCGGCCGGCCGCGCGCCGTGCCGCTCGCGATCCTCGAGGTGCCCGACACGCTGTGGCTCGGCGACGCGAACGACGAAGCCGGCAAAGGGCGCGCGCTTCCTGTGGAACGGGAAGCACTGGCGCGGGCGCTTCAAGGTGTTCGTCAACGCGCGCGGCAAGCTGACGCTCGTGACGCGGTTGACGCTCGAGAGCTACCTGCTCGGCGTCGTGCCGGGCGAGATCGGCGCGCTGCGCGACTCGCTGCTGGAGGCCGGACGCGCGCAGGCCGTCGCCGCGCGCAGCTACTCGCTCTTCTATCGCGGCCGCCGCGGGGCCGAAGGCTTCGACCTGTACGCCACGGTCGAGGACCAGCTCTACAGCCCCGTCGAGGCCGAGCGGCCGCTCGCGACGAAGTGCGTCGAGACGACGCGCGGCATGGTCGCGCTCTCCGAAGGAACGCCGATCCGCGCGAACTACTGCTCCACCTGCGGCGGTGTGTCGGCCGAAGTGTGGGAAGCGTGGCCCGCCGACGCGCGCAGCTACCTGCGCAGCGTCGCCGATCGCGGCGTCGGGGAAGGGGACCACTGTGCGCTTTCGCCCCAGTACCGCTGGCGCGAGGAGTGGACGGCGGCGGAGTTCGCGGGAAACCTCGCGCGCTTCGGCCCGGCGCAGAAGGTCGCGATCCCGGCCGCGGGTGTCGGTGAGATCCGGGACGTCGAGGTGGACGCGCGCTCGCGCTCGGGCCGCGTGTGGCGCCTGCGCGTGACCACGTCCACGGGCGAGATCCTCGTGCCCGCGTACTCGCTGCGGCAGGTGCTGCGCCGTCCCGGCGCGTCCGGCAGCATCCTGCGCTCGAACCTCTTCAAGATCGCGGTGCACCGCGATGCGGACGGGCGCGTGGGGATGATCGTCGCGTCCGGCGCGGGTTCCGGGCACGGCGTCGGGCTCTGCCAGACGGGTGCGCTCGCCATGGCGCGAGGGGGTGCGAAGGCCGAATCGATCCTCACGCACTACTACGCCGGGGCCGACCTGAAGCAGCTGTACTGAAGTTTTCCTCGCGAGGGACGAGGATCCCTTTGACAGCGCGCGCGCGCGCGGCTATTTTCCGCGGCCTTGGTGCCCAGTGGCCATGTCGCTGTCGCATCGGGATGTGGGGTTGTAGCTCAGTTGGTTAGAGCGCCTGCCTGTCACGCAGGAGGCCGCGGGTTCGAGTCCCGTCAACCCCGCCACCACATTCTTCGGTTCGAGTCCCTCGCTCGCCGAAACGGAAGCGCCGGCCCCTGGGTCGGCGTTTTTCTGTTTTCGGGGCCGAAGCGCGGCCGCGGACGGTTGGGACTCGTGTTGCGAGCGGCGACTCGGGGCGGATCCCCCACGGCTCGTGCAAGGGGCGACGCCGGCCGGACGCCCGGCCGGGCGCCGGTGAGGGACGCGAAATGCGTCCGCGTTTTCCATTGACCCCCCCGAAGTGCTCCGTATACTGCGCCTGCTTTCGTGATGAATCGTCACGCAAACGCGCGTGGCACTTCGACAAACAGCGGACATTCGTCTTTTCGAGGGTGACATGAAGCGCAAGAAGGGCGAGGGCGACGAGGAGTTCGACGTCTTCGGTGAGGAAGAAGCCAACGAATTCGAAGACGGTGAACTCGAGGACGAAGAGGGCGACCTCTACGACGACGAGCTCGAGGATGACGACGAGTTCGGCGACGACGATGACGAGTTCGGCGACGACTTCGAAGGCGGAGACGACTTCGATGCCGAGGATGAAGAGTTCGGCGGCGGCGACGACTACGGCAACGACGACGAATAAGACCTTGCAGAGACGCGCTCCGGAGATTCACCCGAGCGCGTCCTGCGTTTCGGTGGCGAAGGCCGGCACGCTCGGCCGCGTCGCCCGGAGATGGTGGGTTCGATGACCGGCTTCGGTCCTCACCTCATGCTCGACGGCCAAGGGTGCGACAAAGAGCGGCTGACGGATCTCAACCTGATCTATCGCGTCCTCGAGGAACTCCCGGCCCGCATCGGCATGACCAAGATCATGCCGCCGTACGTGTTCAAGTACAGCGGCCTGAAGCCCGAGGACTGGGGACTTTCCGGCTTCGTGCTCATCGCCGAGAGCCACATCAGCATCCACACCTTTCCCGAGAAGAGCCTCGTCAGCATCGACATCTTCTCGTGCAAGGCGTTCGACACCGAGTACGCGACGGAGTACCTGAAGTCCACGTTCGCGATGGGCAAGGTCGAGTGCAACGTGCTCGACCGTGGCTCGGAGTTCCCGAAGGACATGAGCGCCTCCGCCGAGGCCGTGCGCACCCAGCGCCGGCGTGTCGGCCGGCCCGCGGCGCGCACCGCGTAGTACGCACCGTGACGAGGGCCCCGGCCGGACCACCCGGCCGGGGCCCTCGCGTCTCACGGCATCCAGACGAGGAGTGAGCATGACCGCCAGCGCCCATCCCACCGGCACCCTGATCCTGCGCCGCGGCGAAGACCGTCGCGTGCGCGGCGGGCATCCGTGGATCTTCAGCAACGAAGTCGAGCGCTGGGACGGCGCCGTCGAGGACGGCGGACTCGTCGAGATCCACGATTCGCGGGGCGCGTTCCTCGGCATCGCGTACGTGAACCGCCACAGCCTGATCTGCGCGCGCATGCTCACGCGCGGACGCGACCCGATCGACCGCGCATTCTTCGTGAAGCGGTTCGAGCGCGCGAAGCGCCTGCGCGAGACGTGCTACCCGGGCGAAGCGTGCGTGCGCCTCGTGTACGGCGAGTCCGACCAGCTTCCCGGCCTCGTCGTGGACCGCTACGGCGACTGTCTCGCGGTGCAGGTGCTCACGCGCGGCATGGACGAGCGCGCGGACATGCTGCGCGAGGCGCTCGAGGAAGTGTTCGCGCCCAAGGGCGCGGTCTACATCGGCGACTCCTCGCTGCGTGAGCTCGAAGGGCTGACGCAGCGGCGCGAGATCTGGTGGGGCACGGTGCCCGAGCGCGTCGAGACTTCGGTGGGTGGCTTCTCGCTGCGCGTCGATCTCGTCGGTGGGCAGAAGACCGGGCTGTTCCTGGACCAGCGCGAGAATCGGCGCCGCGCGGAATCCCGCTCCAAGGGCCGCCGCGCGCTCGACTGCTTCTGCTACCAGGGCGAGTGGGCGATGCACATGGCCCGCGGCGGCGCGACGGAAGTCGTCGCGATCGACTCGAGCGAGCCCGCGCTGCAGCTCGCGCAGGGCAACGCCTCGCGCGCCGGCTACGACGGGCTGATCTCCTTCCGCCGTGGCACCGCGTTCGACGAACTGCGCAAGCTCGAGCGCGACGGCGAGCGCTTCGGCATCGTCGTCGTCGATCCGCCGGCGCTCATCAAGTCGCGCAAGCACCACGCGGCCGGTGTGCGCGCGTACCGCGAGCTGAACCGCGCGGCGATGGGCCTGCTCGAGGAGGACGGCGTGCTCGTCACCTGCTCGTGCAGCCACCACCTCGACGACGCGATGTTCCGCCAGGTGCTGCTCGAGGCGGCACGGCTCGCGCGGCGCCCGATGCGCGTGCTCGACTGGGCGGGAGAGGCCCCGGATCATCCGCAGCTGCTCGCGGTGCCGGAGACGCACTACCTCAAGTGCGCGGTGCTGCAGGCGCTCTAGAGGCTCAGGCGCCCTTCTTCAGCTAGTCCACGTAGTTCATCCTCAGATCGGTGAGCACCTGCGTCAGGACGCGCTGCTCGTCGGGCTCGAGGTTGCCGCGCACGCGCGCTTCGATGGCGCCCAGCGTGTCGATCGTGTTCTTCGCGGCTTCGAGATTGCGGTCGATCTTGCCCGAGACCGGGTTCATCAGCTTGCCCAGACCGACCATGGCGGCCTGCTGGAGCCCGAGCACGAGCTGGAGGAAGAGGGCGGCTTCGCGGGAGGGATTGCGGTCGGTCACGACGGATTCTCCGGAGTGTCGGCGGGGGACGACGCGCGTTCTCGTTCGAGGCGCTTGGCCTCGTCCCAGAACGCGTCCATCTCTTCGAGGTTCGACTGGGTTGGCGTGCGGCCCGACTCGGCGAGGCGGCGTTCGACGTGCAGGAATCGTTCGCGGAAACGCGACGACGTGGCGCGCAGCTCGCGCTCGGGATCGATGCGCAGCTTGCGCGCGAGGTTGACCGTCGCGAAGAGGAGGTCGCCGATCTCGCGCGCGGTGGCCTGCTCCGGGCCGGGCAGCGCTTCCTCGACCTCCGCGAGTTCCTCGTGGATCTTCGCGACGGGACCCGTGAGGTCGGGCCAGTCGAAGCCCACCGCGGCGGCCTTTTCCTGCAGCCGGTACGAG
Organism: Candidatus Eiseniibacteriota bacterium; assembly: GCA_016710095.1. Classification (GTDB taxonomy): domain Bacteria; phylum Eisenbacteria; class RBG-16-71-46; order RBG-16-71-46; family RBG-16-71-46; genus CAIXRL01. Next base: position 113,208 of record JADJLL010000010.1, read on the forward strand.
GCGATGAGCGCGGGCAGCCCCTTGGGCTGGTCGCCGAGCAGCGAGGGCGGCGCCGCCGAGCGCTGCTTCTCGGTCTTCTTGATCTCCTGCCACTGCTTGTAGGCCTGCTCACCGTCGGCCACTTTGGCCCCGCCGTAGACGTGCGGGTGCCGGCGCACGAGCTTCTCGGACGCCAGCTCGAGCGACTGCGCGAGCCCGAGACCGCTGCGCTCGCCGAGCAGCTCGAGGCAGAAGATCACGAGGAAGCCCAGGTCGCCGAGTTCTTCCGCGGCGTGCTCGGCGTCGCCGGAGGCGATGGCCTCGACGGCTTCGACGGCTTCCTCGGTGAGGTAGGGCGTCATGGACTCGAGCGTCTGCTCACGGTCCCAGGGGCAGCCTTCGGGGCCGCGAAGGCGGCGGCACACACCGACGAGACGTTCGAATGCGAGGCGTTCGGGTTCGGTCATGGCGCGGCACGATAGCCGAGAAACGCACCCCGTGCATGGGGCGGGAGCGGCTCAGGCGCGGTGGGGCTGGCTCGTCACGGCGCCCTGGATCACGGCGCGGAGTTCGTCGCTGGGCACGGGGGGCACGGCGAAGTAGTACGGCCGCAGCGGATGGATGCGCGCACGCGTCTCGAGAGAGGCGTTGGGCGCCACGATGACGAGCGGAGTGGACGGCAGCGTGCGCCGCAGCAACTGGAGCAGGCTGACGGCATTCTCGGAGTCGTCCGGGAGTTCGACGAGCACGGCGGCGGGAGAGGACTGCGGCGCCACGCGCAGGCAGTCGTCGAGCGTCGGGCAGTGCACCGTGTCGTAGCCGAGCGCGTCGATCGCTTCGCGCAGGCGAGGCGCGTCACCGGCGGGACTCTCGCAGATCAGCACCTTGGACGCGCGGGCCTTGCGCGCCACCGCGAGGCGGCGGCGTCTCGCGCGATCCGAGGCGTGCGACGAAGACGTCGCGGGCTGTGCTGCTCGAGGCCGGGACATACTGCCTCAGTGGGTAGAAGAAAGGCGCGGCGTCACGGTCCATCCTCCCCGCTCGGAAGAGACGGTTGGGGCGTCAGCTTCCGCGCGTGCACGTGAGCGCCGCGCCGAATAACGGAGTCCCGGAGGACTCCGGATTGTTTGTTGCGGCAACCGCCGCGGCCCGAGATGTCCGGCTTGACGCCGGTTGGGCCGCCCCAGCTCGCAGGGTTCGGTTGCCGCTCGCTATGGTCTACAGCAAGACGCGGGCCGCGGAGGAAACCGAAAACAACCCCGGAAATCGTTACGAAATCAGGGCCGGTCTCGCGTGAACGAGACCGGCCCTGTGCACTGCCAACGACTTCCGCTGCCAGACTGACAGCCCTGCTGTCGGGCTGTCAGGACTCTGTGCTGCTACCCGACGACGGCTGCTCGAGCTCCTTGAGCTTGCGATAGAGGTTCCGCTCGCTGATGCCGAGCATGCGCGCGGCGTTCTGTCGGTGGCCACGGCAGTGGTCGAGCACGCGCTTGATGTAGCGCATCTCGAGTTCTTCGAGCGTCGGCCATTCGCCCGCGCCCGGCTCGGGCTCGAACGTCGGCGCCATGCGGACGCCCATCGGCAGGTGCTCGGGGCGGATCAGGCCGTCGTCGCAGAGAATGAGCGCGCGCTCGATCACGTTCTCGAGTTCGCGGACGTTGCCCGGCCACGAGTAACGCTTCAGCACTTCGACGGCCTCGGGAGAGACCTGGGTGCCGCGCCGCGGTGCGACCGACGACGTCTTGCAGAAGTGATCGATGAGCGCCTGCAGGTCGTCGCGGCGCTGGCGAAGCGGCGGAATGTGCAGCGGTACGACGTTGAGGCGGAAGAAGAGGTCCTCGCGGAACGAGCCTTCCTTGATCATGTTCTCGAGCGAGCGGTTCGTCGCGGCGATCACGCGCACGTCCACCGTGATGTCGGTGTTGCCGCCGAGCCGGCGGAACGTGTGGTTCTGCAGCACGCGCAGCAGGCGCACCTGCAGGCCGGGCGTGAGCTCGGCGATTTCGTCGAGGAACAGCGTGCCGTGGTTGGCCACCTCGAACAGGCCGTGCTTGAGCGAGCCGGCGCCAGTGTAGGCGCCCTTCTCGTGGCCGAAGAGTTCGCTCTGCAGCAGGTTCTCGTGCAGCGCGGCGCAGTCCACCACGATGAACGGCTGGTGGGAGCGGAGGCTCTGGCGGTGCACGGCGCGCGCGACGACTTCCTTGCCCACGCCGCTCTCGCCGCGGATGAGCACCGTGGTGTCCGTGCGCGCGACGCGCGCGACGAGGTCGAACAGTTCCTTCATGTCGTTCGTCGAGCCGATCACGCCGTCCGTGGGCTGCAGGCGTTCGACTTCGTGGCTGAGCGCCGTGTTGCTGCGCTGCAGCTGCTGGCGCTCGAGCGCCTTTTCGAGCACGGCTTCGAGTTCGGCGAGCTTGCACGGCTTCGTGAGGAAGTCGTACGCGCCCTGCTTCATGGCGCGAATGGCCTCTTCGACGGTGCCGAACGCCGTGAGCATGATGACTTCGGTCGTCGGCCACTGCTCCTTGATCTCGGGGAGCAACTCGAGGCCGGAGCCGTCCGGCATGCGCACGTCGAGCAGCACGAGGTCGAAGGCGCGCTGGAGCGCGCGTCGCGCGTCACCGATGCCCGCGACGCCCGAGACCTCGTAGCCGGCGCGTTCGAGTTCGCGCCCGATCAGGGTACGGAACGAGTTCTCGTCGTCGACGATGAGCAGTGAACGCTTAGACACTTTCTCCTCCACTTCCCTGGGTCGGCAGCGTCACCGTGAAGCGAGCGCCATTCCCAGGTTCACTCGTCACGCGGATGCGACCGCCGTGCGAGGAAACGATGCGCTGCGTGATCGAAAGGCCGAGGCCGGTGCCCTGGCCGACGGGCTTGGTCGTGAAGAACGGGTCCCAGATGCGATTCAGGTGATCGGGCGCGATGCCGGGGCCGTCGTCCTCGATCTCGAGCAGCACGCGATCTTCTCCGAGGCGGAGCGTGCGCACGGTGAGCTGCCCGCCGTTGGCCATGGCCTGAACGGCGTTCATGCAGAGATTCATGAGCACGCCGCGAATCGCGCCCTCGCGTCCCCACAGCTGCGGAAGATCGTCGGCGAGTTCGGCTCGCACCAGCACGCGCTGGCGTCGGGTGGCGAAACTGAGCAGCGCGAGCGTGTCGCGCGCGGCACGATTGAGGTCCACCCACACGGGCTTGGTCGCGTAAGGCTGTCCGAGCAGGAGCAGCTTGTCGGTCGTCTCGCGGCAGCGCCGCGTTTCCTGCTCGAGCAGCGAAAGCACTTCGGCGGCGTCGGCGTGTTCTTCCGGCGGAAGTGTCACGCGTCCGAGCCAGCGCTGCAGGCTCTCGACGCCCGCGAGCACCGAGGCGAGCGGATTGTTCACTTCGTGCGCGACGCCCGCGGCGAACATGCCGAGCGAGGCGAGGCGTTCGCTGTGGGAGAGCTGCGCTTCGAGTTGCGTGCGATCGGTGACGTCGCGCCAGACTTCGACCACGAGGTTCACCTTGCCGTCGTCGTCGAGCACGGGGTTGAGCGTCGCTTCCCAGCGGCGCTGGCGGCCCGTGACGTCGGGCACGACCTGCAACGCGCGGCGTGCTTCCTTCGTGGTCGCGATCTCGCATGCGATGCAGGCCGTGTGCGGAGTCGGGCCGACCGACGTGATGCACGTGCCCGAGAGCGGGCAAGGCTTGCCGATGATCGCCTTCCCGTCGAGACCGAACGTCTCGAGGAAGCGGCGGTTCGCGGCGACCGTGTTGCCCTTCGCATCCGCCACGACGACCGCGTCGCTGATCGCGTCCAGCAGTCTCGGAAACGCCAACCCGAGCATCTGCACGTCGAACTTCCCGGCCGCGCCGGAGCCGGCGGAGTTCGGGTCGTGAGGCAGGGGCTGATCGGGGCTGGAGGAGTGCATGAGGGCATCCGGGCCGGGAGGGAGGTTCGCTTCGGCAGACGATGCCACACCCCACCGGGGCTGTCACGGTTCTGGAACTTGTGGACCATGGCTTCCCGGAATGATTGCGCCCACGCCGTGCGGGTCGTTATGCTGCTGCGTTCACCACCACGGGACGCGTCCCGTGGTGCCTCGTTCGCCACGGAGCCACCTCACGTGCCGATGCCCGTATCCACCTGGGTCGAGGTCGACCTCGACCGATTCGCGACGAACCTGCGAGCGCTCCAGACGCTCGTCGGTGACCGGACGCGGGTGCTGTTGGTGGCCAAAGCCGACGCCTACGGCCACGGCGCCGTCGAGATGGCGCACGCCGCGGAAGCCGAGGGCGTGTCCTACCTTGGCGTCGCGACGCTGCACGAAGGCCTCCAGCTGCGGATTGCGGGTTGCCGGTTGCCGATCGTGGCGCTTTCGCCGCTCCTGCCCTCCGAGATCGAGGAAGCGCTCGCGCACGACATCGATCCCACGGTCGGGGACCTCGAGTTCGCGCGATTGTTGTCCGCGGCGGCGCACCGCGCCGGGCGTCCCGCGCGCTTCCACGTCGAGATCGACACGGGCATGGGCCGCATCGGCGTGCGAGAGGAAGAAGCGGCGCCGTTCCTGGCCGAGGTCTGCGCGCTGCCGAAGCTCCGGCTCGCGAGCCTGTACACACATTTCCCGGACGCCGACTCCGAAGACACGAGCTACACGAACGCTCAGTTCGAGCGCTTCCGCACGGTGATCGCGCAGCTCGCCGAGCTCGGGATCCAAGCTCCGATCGTGCACGCGGCGAACAGCGCCGGCACGGTCAACGTCGGCGCCGCGCGCCTCGACTGCGTTCGCCTCGGGCTGATCGCGTACGGCGTGCATCCGCCGCACGATCGCGCGCAGCCCGCCGTCGCGCCCGTGATGTCGCTCCGCAGCCGAGTCGTGCAGGTGCGCGACCTGCCCGCGGGTACGAGCATCAGCTACTCGCGCACGTTCGTGACGAAGCGTCCGACCCGCATGGCGATCGTGCCCGTGGGCTACGGCCATGGCTACTCGTGGCTGCTGTCGAACCGGGGCGAGATGCTCGTCGCGGGGCGCCGAGTGCCCATTCTCGGGCGCGTGACGATGGATCTCACGATGGTCGACGTGACCGACGTGCCGGACGTGGCCGTGGGCGACGAAGTGGTGTTGTTCGGTGAGCAGGGCGGCGCGCACATCACGGTCGAGGAGGTCGCGGCCTGGAGCGAGACGCTGCCGTACGAAGTCATGTGCACGATCGGCAAGCGCGTGACTCGTCTCTACCGGCGCGCGGGACGCGCCGTTCGCATGACGACTCTGGTGGGCGAGCGTCCCGAGTGGACCGCGGCCGCCGACGATTACCTGCGCCGGCGTGATGCGTCGGCCACAGCCGGGGTGAGGATGTGAGGGTCTTTCTGGTGGTGCTGGACGGCGTGGGGATGGGAGAGATGCCCGACGCCTCGCAGTACGGCGATCAGGGCAGCCACACGCTGCGACACGTCGCCGAGTTCGCGGGCGGGCTCAAGGTGCCCACGATGGAATCGCTCGGCCTGGGCACGCTCGTCGCGCTGCCGGGCGTCCGCCCGGTGATGTCGCCGCTGGGAGCGCGCGGCCGGCTCACCGAGCGTTCGGCGGGCAAGGACAGCACGACCGGGCATTGGGAGATGATGGGAATCGTGCTCGACCAGGCGTTCCCGACGTACCCGAACGGCTTCCCGCTGCCGCTGCTGGAGTCGTGGTGCGAGCGCGTCGGCCGCGGCTGGCTCGGCAACTGCACCGCGTCGGGCACCGAGATCATCAATCGTCTCGGCCAGCAGCATCAGGAGAGCGGCCGGTACATCGTGTACACGTCCGCGGACTCCGTCTTCCAGGTCGCCGCGCACGAGAGCTCGGTGCCGCTCGAGGAGCTCTACGCCGCATGCCGCACCGCACGCGAGATGCTCGTGCGCGAGCACGCGGTCGGACGCGTCATCGCGCGGCCGTTCGTCGGCGCGCCCGGTGACTACAAGCGCACGAGCAATCGGCGCGACTTCTCGCTCGTGCCCTTCGAGCCGACCGTGCTCGACCGGCTGAAGACCGCGGGGCACCGCACGATCACCGTGGGCAAGATCGACGACCTGTTCGCGGGCAGCGGCGTGACCGACGCGATCCACACGAAGAGCAACGACGAGGGCGCGCAGGTGCTGCTCGATCTCGCGTCGAAGCCGGGCGAAGGGCTCGTGTTCGCGAACCTCGTCGACTTCGACACGATGTACGGTCACCGCAACGATCCCGGCGGATTCGCGAAGGCGCTCGAGGCGTGGGACGAGCAGTTCGCGCGCCTGCTGCCGATGCTGCGGGACGACGAGATGATCCTGGTCACCGCGGACCACGGCAACGATCCGACCACGCCGAGCACCGACCATTCGCGCGAATACACGCCGCTGCTCGTCGCCGGGCCGCGCGTGCGTGCGGGGCACGACCTGGGCACACGCGAGACGTTCGCCGATCTCGGCGCGACCATCGCCGACGTTTTTTCGATCCCGGCGCCGCGTCATGGGCGCAGCTTCCTCGGAGAGGTGAAGGCATGAAGCCGAAGGACTTGATGGTGCAGGCCGAGAAGGCCCGCAAGGCGTCGTATTCGCCGTACTCGAAGTTCGCCGTCGGCGCGGCGTTGCTCACGAAGTCGGGGCGCGTCGTGCTCGGCTGCAACGTCGAGAACTCGTCCTTCGGGCTCGCGTGCTGTGCCGAGCGGACCGCGATTTTCAAGGCGGTGAGCGAGGGTGATCAGGAGTTCGTGGCGATCGCCGTCACGGCCGGCAAGGGCCATGGCGCGGCGCCCTGCGGCGCGTGCCGGCAGGTGCTGCACGAGTTTTCGCCCGACATGTGGGTGTACTTCCACGACGACGACGGTGGCATCGTGCGCAAGCGGGTGAACGCGCTGCTCTCGAACGGATTCCGGCTGCACGCGCGGGGAGGCAAGCGATGAGCACCGAACGCGATCAACTCGTCGAAGCGATCACGCGGCAGGTGCTGGCGGCGCTCCAGGTGCCGAACACGCGTGCCGCGTCGATCCCGTCCCATCGCGGCGGTGCGGTCACGCTCGATCCGGGCGTGGTGACGCACGATCCGCAGTCCTGCGAACGCTGCCGGAACTGGGGCGTCGCGGGCTCGCGCGGCCCCGAGGAAACGCGCGCGTTGGCCGAGGCCGGGGCCTCGCGCGTCGTCGCGACGATGGGCTATTGCCCGGCGTCGGACGGCCTCGCGTCGCTCATCGATCACACGCTGCTCAAGCCCGACGCGTCGCGCGACGAAGTCGAGCAGCTCTGCCGTGAAGCGGCGCAGTTCTGCTTTGCGTCGGTGTGCGTGAACCCGAACTGGGTCGCGCTCTGCCGCGAGATGCTGCGCAACTCCGGCGTGAAGGTGTGCACCGTGATCGGCTTCCCGCTCGGCGCGCACCTGCCCGACGTGAAGGCGTACGAGACGCGCCGCGCGATCGAGCAGGGCGCCGAGGAAGTGGACATGGTGATCAACATCGGCGCGCTGAAGTCGAAGGACTACGCGCTGGTCGAGCAGGACATCCACGGCGTGGTGCAGGCCGCGGGCAAGAGCGCGATGGTGAAGGTCATTCTCGAGACCACGCTGCTCACGCACGACGAGAAGATCATGGGCTGCTCGCTGTCGAAGGCGGCGGGCGCGGACTACGTGAAGACGTCCACCGGTTTCGCGGGTGGCGGCGCGACGGTCGAGGACGTGCAGCTCATGCGCGAGACCGTCGGCCCCGAGATGGGTGTGAAGGCATCGGGTGGTGTGCGCACGCGCGACGACGCCGAGAAGATGGTGGCGGCCGGCGCGACGCGCCTCGGGGCTTCGGCCGGCGTGAAGATCATTCGCGGCGAAGCCGTCCAGGGAAAGGGCTATTGAGCGGTGATCGATCCCAGGGAGTTCATTCGAACCAAGCGCAATCGGCAGACACATGCCCCCGAAGCCATCCGCGATTTCGTCGCGGCGTACCTGCGCAAGGAAGTACACGACTACCAGGTGAGCGCGTGGCTGATGGCCGCGTTCCTCAACGGGCTGGACGGTGCCGAAACCGATGCGCTGACGCACGCGTTGCTGCATTCCGGGCGCGTCTTCGACTGGTCGGCCCTCGGCCGGCCGAGCGCCGACAAGCATTCCACGGGTGGCGTGGGCGACAAGATCTCGCTCATGCTCGCGCCCGTCGTCGCCGCGTGCGGTGTGCTCGTGCCGATGGTGTCCGGCCGGGGGCTCGGGCACACGGGAGGGACGCTCGACAAGCTCGAGGCGATTCCCGGATTCAAGACGACGCTTCCGCCGGACGAGATGCGCGCCCAGCTCGATCGCCTCGGCATCGTGATGGTCGGGCAGGGGCCGGACCTCGCGCCTGCGGACGGATTGTTCTACGCGCTTCGTGACGTGACCTCGACCGTCGAGTTCGAGCCGTTCATCGTCTCGAGCATCGTCAGCAAGAAGATCGCGGAGGGCGCGCGTGCGCTCGCGTACGACGTGAAGTGCGGAAGCGGCGCCTTCATGAAGACGCCGGAGCAGGCGCGCAGTCTCGCGAAGCGGCTCGTCGCGACGTCGAAGGCGCTCGGCGCGAACGCCGCGGCGCTGATCACCGACATGAACTGGCCGCTCGGTGGAGCGGTGGGCAATGCGCTGGAAGTGCGCGAGGCCTGCGAAACCCTGCACGGCAAGGGGCCGGCCGACACGCGTGAACTGACGGTCGAGCTCTCTGCGCTCATGCTGCGGCTCGCGGGCGCGGTGCCCGACGACGAGTCGGGGCGCGTTCGCGCGGCGCGCGCGCTGGACGACGGCTCGGCGTGGGAGGTCTTCCTGCGCATGGTCGAGGCTCAGGGCGGCGACGCGAAGATTCTCGATACTCCGGGGCGTCTGCACCCGGCTCCGGTGGTTTCGATGGTGCCGGCCGAGCGCGACGGCGTCGTCTCGGGCTGCGACTGCTTCGCGCTCGGCGAGCTGATCGTCTCGATCGGCGGCGGGCGCCGCGCCAAGGAGGATGCGATCGATCCTCGCGTGGGACTCGTCGTCCTGCGGCAGCCCGGCGACCGGGTGCGCAAGGGGGAGCCGCTGGCGGAGCTTCATCTGGCGTCGCCGGACCTGGGCCTGGTCGAGCGCGCGGGGAGTGCTTCACGCTCGGGGATGCGGCCACGGCTCGCGGCACGACGCTTCTCGAGCGCGTCGAGTAGGCCGGGGAACGACGAACGGGGGGGCGCTCACCGCGCCCCCCGTATTCTTTTTCGCCCGAGTGGGATCAGTTGCGAATGCGTTCTTTCGCGCCCTGGTCCATCTGCTCGAGGTTCGCGGGCGGGGCCGTGGCGCCCGAGGCGGGAGCCGGCTGGAGCAGCCTGCCGGGGTGCGTCGAACACGCCTCGGTCGGTTCGGAGCCCTCGAGGAACATCTCCGTCGTCGTGTTCGGGCAGGCGTCCGTCGCGAGCATGCCGCTCTCCGCGCACACGAGCCGTCCGATCGTTCCGGCCGGAACCGGGAAGTCCTCGGACTGCCTTCCACGCGTCGCGCCGATCATGAAGTCGGTCCAGATCGGAAGTGCGGCGCGAGCGCCGGTCATGCCGGGGCCGATCACGCGCTTCTCGTCATAGCCCACCCAGACGCCGCACACGAGGCTGGGCGTGAACCCCACGAACCACGCGTCCATGTAGTTGTCCATCGTGCCGGTCTTGCCAGCGGCGGGCAGCGTGAAACCGCGTGCGCGTGCCGGATAGCCCGTGCCGTGGTCCATCACGCTCTGCAGCATCGAAGTCATCGTGGCCGCCGTGCCCTCGGACAGCACCTCGAACGGGCGCGGCGTCGAGCGCTCCAGCACCACACCGTTTCGATCCTCGACCTTGAGGATGAAGCTGGGCTCGTTGCGAATGCCGCGATTGGCGAACACGCCGTAAGCCGACGTGAGTTCGAGAAGGGTGACTTCGCTGCTTCCGAGCGCGAGTGAGAGGTTCTGCCCGAGCGCGCTCTTGATGCCCATGCGGCGCGCGTACGATGCGACGAGCGAAACGCCCACCTTGCGCAGCAGCTTGATCGCCGGGACGTTGATCGACTGCTGCAGCGCGTAGCGAAGGGTGACCGGACCTCGATAGGTGTGGTCGTAGTTCTGCGGGCTGTACGTCTCGCCGTTTCCACCCGGGAACGAGACCGGCTCGTCCACGATGATGTCGGTCGGCTTGAAGCCATTGTCCATCGCCGCCGCATAAACGAACGGCTTGAACGCGGAGCCGGGCTGACGCTTCGCCTGCGTGGCGCGATTGAAGTTGCTGTGGTTCCAGTCACGGCCGCCGACGAGCGAGCGGATGTAGCCGGTGCGCGAGTCGATGGCGACGAGCGCTGACTGCAGATACGGAGTGCGCCCCCCGGGCCCCGCGGCCGCGGTAGCGAACGTGCCGCGCCGCTGGGTGAGCTTCATGTCGTTCTCGAGGTATTCGAGCTGCTTCTCAAGGGAACGCTCGGCGAGCTGCTGCATGTCCATGTCGAGGGTCGTGTAGACCTTGAGTCCACCCTCGTACACGGCGTTTGAGCCGTACTTCTCGTCGAGGTGCAGCCGGACCATTTCCACGAAGTAAGGCGCGCGGTCGTTGCTGTAGCGCGCGGACGTCACTCCGAGCGGCGCATGCATCGCGTTGTCGAACTCGACCTGCGTGATGGCGCGTGTGACCAGCATGTTCCTCAGTACCTTGCCGCGCCTCAACAGCGCTGCCTGCGCGCGCCTTCGGGGCGAGTAGGAGCTGGGATTCGCGGGAATGCCGGCGAGCAGCGCGCACTCGGGCAACGTCAGCTCTTGAAGCGGCTTTCCGAAGTACGTCTTCGCAGCGGCCTCGACACCGTACGCGCCTTCACCGAAGTAGATCTGGTTGAAGTAGAGCTCGAGGATCTGGTCCTTCGTGTAGTTGCGCTCGAGCTCGACCGCGAGCGCGACTTCCTTGAGCTTGCGAGTGAAGGTTCTCTCGTGCGTCAGGAAGAGGTTGCGCGCGAGCTGCTGCGTGATCGTGCTGCCACCCTGCGAGCGGCGCATGTGCATCAAGTCGGTCCCGGCAGCGCGGGCGACGCCCCACAGATCGACACCCCAATGCCGGTAGAAGTTGCGATCCTCGGTGGACAGCGTCGCGTTCACGAGGTTTCGCGGGATCCGGTTCAGGGGCACGGGAGAGCGGTTTTCCCGGTAAAACTCGTGAAGAACCCGGCCTCGCACGTCGTAGACGAGCGTCCTCACGGGCGCCTGGACCGACGCAACCTGAGCGGGGGTCGGTAGGTCTCGGCGGAGCCACTGCGCGAGGCCGAATACGGCGCCGGCAGACCCGAAAACCACGACCAAGACCACACCGAGGAAGAACTTCCAAGGAAACTGCCGCGCTGCACGCATTGCGGGATTGGCCATGAGCTCGAGGAGGGCTCCTTTCAGGCCGGCAGCCTAGGAGCGCATGGAGCGCGGAGCAAGTCCGAAGGAGGGCACGCCACCCAGCAAGCGGTTGGCGCCCCACAAGCCGGGCCGCGGGCCGCCAGGAAGTGCAGCGCTCCGGGGCCGACAAGGGCGCAGATCAAAATCCAACTCGTTGAAAGACAACGAACAACAACAAAGTTGCTTTGGGCCCTTGACAGGGGAGGGGGGCGCGCATATATTGCGGGCGCTGCAGGAACAAGCCCTCCGCAAAAAAGTCCAGTTGACTCTTTTAACGACAGCGGCTAAGTTCCCCGTCCGCTTCTCGCCACGCGAGAAGCGTTCGACGTGTCTCCGATCTTTGAAAACTGAATAGCGCACGTGACTTTGAAGGCCCGGCAAGTCCGCGTCTTGTGTCGCTGATTGACGCAATGACGTGTTTACCTTGCAATGATCCATGCGATGGCTACGGCCACGCATGATCTCCATATTTTTACCATGGAGAGTTTGATCCTGGCTCAGAACGAACGCTGGCGGCGTGGATTAGGCATGCAAGTCGTACGCGAAAGAGGGAGCAATCCCTTGAGTAGAGTGGCGAACGGGTGAGTAACGCGTGAGAAACCTGCCTTTGACAGGGGGATAACACTCCCAACGGGATGCTAATACCGCATGAGACCACGGGATCGCATGATCCTGAGGTCAAAGATGGCCTCTATTTATAAGCTATCGGTCGAAGATGGACTCGCGTCCCATTAGCTAGTTGGCGGTGTAACGGACCACCAAGGCGACGATGGGTAGCTGGTCTGAGAGGATGGTCAGCCACACTGGGACTGAGATACGGCCCAGACTCCTACGGGAGGCAGCAGTCGAGAGGCTTCGGCAATGGGGGAAACCCTGACCGAGCGACGCCGCGTGGAGGATGAAGGCCCTTGGGTTGTAAACTCCTTTTATTCGGGAAGAAGTGCGATCAGGTGAATAATCTGGTCGTTTGACGGTACCGGATGAATAAGCTCCGGCTAACTCCGTGCCAGCAGCCGCGGTAATACGGGGGGAGCAAGCGTTGTTCGGAATCACTGGGCGTAAAGGGCGTGTAGGCGGTCAAGTAAGTGGGATGTGAAATGCCCCGGCTCACCCGGGGACCTGCATCCCAAACTGCTTGGCTTGAGTATGGGAGAGGATGAGGGAATTCCTGGTGTAGCGGTGAAATGCGTAGATATCAGGAGGAACACCGGTGGCGAAGGCGCTCATCTGGCCCAATACTGACGCTGAGGCGCGAAAGCTAGGGGAGCAAACGGGATTAGATACCCCGGTAGTCCTAGCCGTAAACGGTGATCACTAGGTGTTGGAGGCATCGACCCCTCCAGTGCCGCAGCTAACGCATTAAGTGATCCGCCTGGGGAGTACGGCCGCAAGGTTGAAACTCAAAGGAATTGACGGGGGCCCGCACAAGCGGTGGAGCATGTGGTTTAATTCGACGCAACGCGAAGAACCTTACCCAGACTTGACATGCATTGGACGGGTGTGGAAACACACCCTCCCTTCGGGGCCGATGCACAGGTGCTGCATGGCTGTCGTCAGCTCGTGTCGTGAGATGTTGGGTTAAGTCCCGCAACGAGCGCAACCCTTGTCCTTAGTTGCTAACGGGTGATGCCGAGCACTCTAAGGAGACTGCCGGTGATAAACCGGAGGAAGGTGGGGATGACGTCAAGTCCTCATGGCCCTTACGTCTGGGGCTACACACGTGCTACAATGGTCGGTACAAAGGGTTCCGATACCGCGAGGTGGAGGCAATCCCAAAAAACCGGTCTCAGTTCGGATTGCAGTCTGCAACTCGACTGCATGAAGTCGGAATCGCTAGTAATCGCTGATCAGCAGGCAGCGGTGAATACGTTCCCGGGCCTTGTACACACCGCCCGTCAAGCCACGAAAGTTGGTAGTACCCGAAGTCGGTGTGCCAACCGCAAGGAGGCAGCCGCCTAAGGTAAGACCAGTGATTGGGGCTAAGTCGTAACAAGGTAGCCGTACCGGAAGGTGCGGCTGGATCACCTCCTTTCTAGGGAGACCTGCCACAGGCCCTTCGGGGCGCTGTTGGTCAGTTCACCAGGTCGAACTTCCGGACCTTCTAGTCCGTGCGCTATTCTTCTCTCATTCTGGAGCCTTGGTGCAGATCTCTCAGCTCAGCTGATCGAGGTCTGGATAGCCAGGCAAGGGCAACGAAGATGCCCTAGGGCGAGGGAGTGACGGAGCATTCACTGCTCCCACCTCGATCCCCTCCACGACGCGGACTTAGTGGGCCTGTAGCTCAGTTGGTTAGAGCGCACGCCTGATAAGCGTGAGGTGGGTGGTTCGAGTCCACTCAGGCCCACCATTTCTTCACCCGCGGCATCGCTCTTCAATGAAATTGGGTTGGGGATATAGCTCAACTGGGAGAGCGCCGGCTTTGCAAGCCGGAGGCTGCGGGTTCGAGCCCCGCTATCTCCACCAGAATCGAGAGATGGCTGATCATTCAGCCATATATAGGTCTTCGTGCGCTAGTTCAGTGCACAGCGGCTTTCGAGCCGAAACGATCTTTGACAATCGAATATGAGACGCTGGGTAAACACAGTTGAAGCACCTTAGAATTTCCGGTCAAGCTACTAAGGGTGCACGGTGGATGCCTTGGCACGAGAAGGCGATGAAGGACGTGGTAAGCTGCGATAAGCCTCGGTGAGACGCAAACAGTCTTCGACCCGGGGATGTCCGAATGGGGAAACCCGACGAGAGTCATGTCTCGTCATCACCCGCTGAATGCATAGGCGGAGTGAAGCCAACGGGGGGAAGTGAGACATCTCAGTACCCCTAGGAAGAGAAAGAAATTCGATTCCCTAAGTAGCGGCGAGCGAAAGGGGAAGAGCCCAAACCCGAGCACGCTTGCGTGCGGAGGTGTTGCGGGATCTATTCGGCGTAGAGCCGGAGAGTTACAAATCAACACGCTAGTCGAACCGTGTGGGAAAGCGGGCCATAGAAGGTGATAGCCCTGTAGGCGAAAGCGCGTTGACTCTCTGAATAGACTCCCAAGTACCACAGGACACGTGAAATCCGGTGGGAATCTGCGAGGACCATCTCGTAAGGCTAAATACTCTCTCGTGACCGATAGCGAACAAGTACCGTGAGGGAAAGGTGAAAAGGACTCCAGGTGGAGAGTGAAATAGAACCTGAAACCATGCACCTACAAGCGGTCGGAGGCTTAATGCGGAGCTTGCTCCGCAAGCGGCTGACGGCGTGCCTTTTGCATAATGATCCGGCGAGTTACTCGTCTGCAGCGAGGTTAAGCGTCTAAGACGCGGAACCGTAGCGAAAGCGAGTCCGAAATGGGCGACTAGTTGCAGGCGGTAGACCCGAAGCGTGTGTGATCTACCCATGGCCAGGATGAAGCGGATGTCAAAGTCCGTGGAGGTCCGAACCGGTTAACGTTGAAAAGTCATCGGATGAGCCGTGGGTAGGGGTGAAAGGCCAATCAAACCACGTGATAGCTGGTTCTCCCCGAAATATGTTTAGCCATAGCCTCGCGTCATTGTGTCACGGAGGTAGAGCACTGATAGGACTAGGGTCCCCACCAGGATACCAAATCCTTTCAAACTCCGAATGCCGTCGACATGTATCGCGGGAGTCAGCCTACGAGGGATAAGCTTCGTAGACGAGAGGGGAACAACCCAGACCAACAGCTAAGGTCCCAGAGTGTGGACTAAGTGTATAAGGATGTGGGGTCGCTTAGACAGCCAGGATGTTGGCTTAGAAGCAGCCATCATTTAAAGAGTGCGTAACAGCTCACTGGTCAAGGGATCCTGCGCCGATAATGTCCGGGACTAAAGTCCACCACCGAAGCTTTGGATTCGTCGAAAGACGTCTGGTAGGGGAGCGTTCTGTTGTAGGGCGAAGCTCAACCGATAAGGTTGGGTCGACGACGCAGAAGTGATTATGCCGGAACGAGTAGCGAGAAGACGGGCGAGAAACCCGTCCACCGAAAACCCAAGGTTTCCTGAGGAAGGTTAATCCGCTCAGGGTTAGTCGGGCCCTTAGGCGAGGCCGAAAGGCGTAGCCGATGGAAATCAGGTCAATATTCCTGAACCACTAGGGGAAGGTTAAACGCAGGGGTGACGCAGAAGTGAAAGGTCAGCCGGCTGACGGATGCCGGTCGAAGCCCGTAGGTACGAGGTCCCGGTGAAAACGGGATCCAATCCGAGAGGCGACAGGGGAACGGAGCCTGGCTCCGCCAACTGACCCTAATCATGCTGCCAAGAAAAGCCTCGGCGGTACAACTCCTGGTGCCCGTACCGTAATCCGACACAGGTAGGTGGGGTGAAGATCCTAAGGTGCTCGAGTGAGTCTTGCAGAAGGAACTAGGCAAAATAGCCCCGTAACTTCGGAAGAAGGGGTGCCCGGTGCGTGAGGGGACTTGCTCCCGTATGCGCGCTGGGCCGCAGTGAATGGAGTCAACCGACTGTTTACCAAAAACACATCTCTCTGCTAAGCCGATGAGGCGACGTATAGGGAGTGACACCTGCCCGGTGCCGGAAGGTTAAAGAGAGGGGTCAGGCGCAAGCCGAAGCTCTGAACTGAAGCCCCGGTAAACGGCGGCCGTAACTATAACGGTCCTAAGGTAGCGAAATTCCTTGTCGGGTAAGTTCCGACCTGCACGAATGGTGTAACGAGTTGACTGCTGTCTCCTGCAAGAGCTCGGCGAAACTGTAGCAGCGGTGAAGATGCCGCTTACCCGCGACTGGACAGAAAGACCCCGTGCACCTTTACTGTAACCTGATATTGGGTCCTGATCTTTCATGTGTAGGATAGGTGGGAGGCTTTGAAGCGGGAGCGCTAGCTCTCGTGGAGCCAACCTTGAAATACCACCCTTGAAATATTGGGATTCTAACCCTGAGCCGTTAGCCGGCCATGGGACAGTGTCAGGCGGGCAGTTTAACTGGGGCGGTTGCCTCCTAAAGAGTAACGGAGGCGCCCAAAGGTTCCCTCAGCGCGGTTGGTAATCGCGCGTGGAGTGCAAAGGCACAAGGGAGCTTAACTGCGAGACAAACAAGTCGAGCAGATGCGAAAGCAGGGCTTAGTGATCCGGTGGTTCTGTATGGAAAGGCCATCGCTTAACGGATAAAAGGTACGCCGGGGATAACAGGCTGATCTACCCCGAGAGTTCACATCGACGGGTGGGTTTGGCACCTCGATGTCGGCTCATCGCATCCTGGGGCTGGAGAAGGTCCCAAGGGTTGGGCTGTTCGCCCATTAAAGCGGTACGTGAGCTGGGTTCAGAACGTCGTGAGACAGTTCGGTCCCTATCCATCGTGGGCGTAGGATACTTGCGGGGAGTTGCTCCTAGTACGAGAGGACCGGAGCGAACGAACCTCTAGTGTGCCGGCTGTTCTGCCAAGGGCATTGCCGGGTAGCTATGTTCGGAAGTGATAAGCGCTGAAAGCCTCTAAGCGCGAAACACACCCTAAGATGAGGTATCCCGTGGCTCATGCCACCAGAAGGCTCGTTGGAGATTACAACGTCGATAGGCGGAAGGTGTAAGGCCCGTGAGGGTTTCAGCCGATCCGTACTAATCAGCCGAGAGGCTTGGCCGGTTTTTCTTAGATGCTTCACCTGTGTCTACTCAGCGTCTCGATTCGATTGCCAAACCAGTATTGGGGTGGCTATGGCGGAGGGGAAACACCTCTTCCCATTCCGAACAGAGTAGTTAAGCCCTCCAGCGCCGATGGTACTGCCCGGGAGACCGGGTGGGAGAGTAGGTCGCCGCCCCTTTAATCTTCAGGCCCTGCCGAAAGGCGGGGCCCGTTTTTTGTCCCGATTGGGTCGTTGTCCAGGGGGTGGTGTACCCCGGGGGGCAGCGGCCGCTGCGAAACGCCGGCCTTGTCCTTCGCCTCGCTCGCCCAAGTGCTTGCTCCGAAAGTCACTTCGGTGGATTCTGCCTTCGGTTCGGGTTCGGCCCGATTGGTGCGAGAGAGATGAGTGGGAGCCGGCCGTGCTGGTGCCGGTCGTCGGGTTTGTCTCGAGTGAGGCGATCACAATGCGTTGGAGTGCCTGGTGTCGCGCGGCTGTGCTTGGCTTGCTGGTGAGCCTTTCGGGGCTGACCAGCGTGCAGGGCGCGCACGCCCAGCCGCCTCCTCCGCCTCCGGATGGACCGCGTGTCATCGAGGCCATCGATGCGACCCAGAGACGCATCGACCTTGCGGAGTCCCTGGCCGGTGCGACTCCGACCACGGTCGTTGCGGGCGAGATCGCTCTTTCGAAGGAACTGCAGTCCCGCGCCACCTCGGCATATGCGTCGGGTCAGTACTTCATGGCCGGGCGTGCAACGATGGACGCTCGAGGACATGCCGATCGGGCGATCGCCATGATCAAGGGACTCCCTGATCCCGAGCGCGTCGCGATGCAGCTCGAGCGCACGCAGGATGAACTCGAACGTGCCCAGGAGCGGCTGGCGGATTGTCTCGAGCCCCGCGCCCTGGCCCTTCTGAGTGCCGCGAAGGACATGAAGTCGCGCGCGGATCTCGCGCTCGATGGGCGGAGATATCTCGCGGCGCTCCAGTTGTCGAACGGTGCGCGGGAGCGTCTTCAGAAGGCACTTCGGATCTGCCAGGTCTCCGAGGCGACTCAGGTCGATGCCCAAAGGGCGTTGCAGCGGACAGACGACGTTGTCGCGCGCGTTCGCGAGAAGCTTTCGAATGGAGCCTCGCCCCAGGATCGGCAGATGCTCGCCAGTGCGGAGGCTTTGCAGGCGGACGCGCATGCGGAGTACCAACGCGGACGCTACGAGTCCTCGTTGCGCATGACTCTCGTCGCGCGCGTTCGGGCCAAACGAATCCTGCGATGAAATCAGGGCGCGACGCACGGGCCCTCTTCCGACCCGGGCGTCTGCACGCGGGCCGGCCTTTCGCACTGTTCTCGATCGTGATGTTCGTGTCGGCTCTGTTCTGCCCTGGCGCGAACTACGGCGCGACGGCTCGCGCGGACACGCTGTCGCCTGACAGTGTTCGCCTGCGCTGGGAGGTGGGGGCCGCGACCGACGTCACGAACGAGCTCTTCATGCAGGACGCCTACCTCGATACGACGTTTCTCGGGCGGCGCCTCGCGGGAAGCCCGGAGGTTCGCTCCGGGATGGTCGCGTCGGCCAGCTGGAAGCAGGCGCTCGGAGGGGGGGACTGGAGCGTTCGCGTCTCCCCGGATTTCGTCCTGGGTGACAAGCTGCGCAAAGGCACGATTTCCACCGAGCTGCGCAGAACCGCGCTGGATGGGTGGAACTGGAGCCTCGTTCCCGAGGTCGAGCTCCTGTCGGACGAGAGCTTCGCGCTCGAGCGCCGCCAGATCCGTGCGTCGGCTCTCGCTCGGGGGCGGAAAGCCTTCGGTTGGAGCGGCGATCAGGTGGTCAGTGGCGAGCCGGTGGTGAGCTGCTCGACGTGCTTTCGGCGTCCGATGCATTCCTCCTGTCGCACCAGAACGCTCAGTTGGGCGCCGCCTATGAGAGGAACAGCCTTTCGTCCGTCGACTTTCGGCTCGACGAGCGCACCCATCTCCGGACGTTCCCCGATTCCGCCGCACGCAATCATCTCGAGCAGCAGCTGTACGCCAGCCTGGGCCGCGACTTTGCCGGCAACCAGAATCTCTCGCTCCAACTCGGTGGCAGTTGGCGTTCCACACTCACGCCGCAGGAGTCCACGCGAGATCGGTACAGCAACTGGACCGGCCAGCTCGATTGGACGCTCTACGCCGGCCCGAATTACACCTTCTCGCTGGGCGCGGACGAGGAGTGGATGCGGTTCGCCGAGCCCGACAGCCTGCTCGACTTCGACTATGCGGTGCACCGTGCGCAGGCGAAGGTCCGCCGGCAGTGGGGAGGGGCGTTCAGTGCCGCGGTCGGCGGGCGTGGCGAGCGGTTGCAGGCCCCCTGGAACTCGCTCGAACGCTATTGGGAGTTCGCGACACTGGTCGAAGTCGAGTCGTTGACCTCCGGCGCGTGGTACGTGCTTTCCCCCTCGGTGCTCTGGCGACGGTACGACGTCGAGTCGCAGGGCGAGGGTTTCGACCTGCAGCCCGCCCATTCCGACTTCATGGGCCTCGAGATGTTCCTGATGCTCGAGCAGGCGATTCCGGGTGGCGTTCGCCTGCGTGGTACCGGCGTCGGTCGAGTGGAGTGGCACCGCGACTCCGCGGATGACGCGCGCAGCCTTTACTTCTCCTTGGACGTCCGTAGACTGTTCTGATTCGGACTCATCCAAGGAGGGAAGGCATGGCATCACGCTCGAAGGCGTTTGGTTGGTTCCTGCTCTGCGTGGTGCTGGGCGCGCTCGGTCTCGCGGCCGCCATGCGCATGAGGCATGCCTCCGGGCCCTCCACGTCCAAGTCGCTGCTGGTCTACGAGGTGCCCGCCGAGATCGAGGAGTCCGTGCCGTCCTCCTCCGGCTTTTCGCTCGCCGACCTCCGGCCGTCGCGGCCCACACTATTCGAGATCACCGACGCGATCCGTCGCGCCGCCGGGGACGATCACGTTCGCGGGCTCGCGCTCCACATCGGGGACGTGCAATGGGGCTGGGCTCGCGTGGCGGAGTTCCGCCAGGCTCTCGCCGAGTTCCGCCGGAGCGGCAAGCCGATCTACGCGAGCTTCTCGGGCGGGGGAGAACAGGCGTACCTGATCGCCAGTTCGGCAGATCATCTTTCCATGCCGCCGACGGCGAATCTCGGCCTCGACGGCCTCTCCATCTCCGCCATGTTCCTCAAGGGGACCTACGACAAGCTGGGCATTCGCCCGAACTTCGCCCACGTCGGGACGTTCAAGTCCGCCGTCGAGCAGTACACGCGCGAGGATCTTTCTCCCGACGCCCGTGTCGCGCTCGAGGCACTGCTCGACGACTCCTTCGGTTTGCTCGTCGACTCGCTCGCCGTCGCGCGCGACCTTCCGCGTGATTCGCTCGCTCGCCTGATCGACCGCGGACCTTACTCCGCGGAAGACGCGCTCGCGGCCGGGCTCGTGGACACACTCGTCCACGAGATGGATCTCGACTCGCTCGCGGCTCGCGCGGTCTCTCGCAAACCCGTCGAGCCGCTCTCACTCACGAAGTACCTCACGGATCCCGGTCTGGACGATCCCACCGCCACGGTATTCGCGATCATTTCCGCCGAGGGCACGATCGCGCCGGGCAAGGACCGCGACCAGCCCTTCGGAGGCCGCATGCTCGGCGGCGAGTCGCTTCGCGACGCGTTGCTCGAAGCCGGCCGAGAGTCGGACGTGAAGGCGGTCATCCTTCGCATCGACAGTCCCGGCGGGTCCGGTCAGGCGTCCGACGACGTGTGGCGAGAGGTGCGCCGGCTGCGGCTCAAGAAGCCGGTCATCGTCAGCATGTCCAATCTCGCGGCGTCGGGCGGCTACTACATCGCGTGCGGCGCGGACGTGATCGTTGCGGATCCCGCGACGATCACGGGCTCGATCAGTGTGTTCGGCGGGAAGCTCAACGTGCTCGGCCTCTACCACAAGCTCGGACTCACGATCGAGACGGTCTCTCGCGGCCGAAACGCGAACATGCTTTCGCAGTTCGAGGACTTCTCGCCGGAGGAGGCCGCGAAGTTCCAGGAGCAGATGGACTCGTTCTATCGCACCTTTCTCGCGCGCGTTTCCGAGGGGCGCGGGATGACGCCAGCCGCCGTCGATTCCATCGCCCAGGGCCGAGTGTGGACCGGCCTCGCGGCTCGTCGTCTCGGACTCGTGGACACGCTGGGGGGATTGTCGACCGCGGTCGCGATCGCACGCCGCCACGCGAAGGTCGCCGAAGGTACTCCCGTCCGGCTCGAGCCGTTCCCGTCACCGCGGCGCGCGTTCTGGCACCAGGCTTTCGATTCGTTCCTCGAGGACGATGAAGACGCACGCTCGGCACGCACCTCCACCGCGGTTCCGGAATTGCTCGCCGCATGGCTGCGCGCTTCCGCCTTCCCGACGGGCACCGTGCTCGCGCTCATGCCGTTCACTCTCGAGATGCGCTGAGCAGGTTTCCCGGCAAAGCGAAGGGCGCGTGCCTCGCGGCGCGCGCCCTTCGTGTTTACGTGTTCGCCTTCGCGACTACTTCTTCTTCGCGAGCGTGTGGATGTAGGCGATCAGGTCTTCGATCTGCTGCGGCTTGAGCTGGCCGGTCTTGCCCCAGGCCACCATGCCCGACTTGATCTTGCCGTTCTGGATGCAATCGCGCATGAACACATCGGCGTTCTTGCGCACCGGATCGGCCCACACCTTCGGGTCCTTCCAGTTCGGCGTCGGGTTGCCCGTGAGCTTCACACCACCCGAGCCGTCAGCCTTGTGGCAGGCGACGCACTTGGTCGCGAAGATCGTCTTGCCGGCGGCGGGATTGCCCTTCGCGGGAGCGGCGGCCTGCGCGAGGCCGGCGCCCAGCACGACGAGGGCGAGGAGGGTGGCGGCGCCGAGGGCGCGGAAGTTCAGCGGCTGAAGCATTCTTTGGACTCCTTATGTAGTTCTGACGATGGTCGAAGCGAGCTATTCGGCCAGACAAGGCGCGGAACACTAACGATGGGACTTGGCAGGGTCAACTTCAGGCTCCGATGCTCCGGAGTCTCGGTCGAGGGCCGTTTCGACTGAACATACGTCCCGCCGACAGGGGCTATTCCGACCCATGCAGGCGAGTTCTTGACCCTCTTCAAAATCCGATGCTAGTTTCCCAACTAGCATGAAGTTACGCCCTTCGATGTTGGGGCGAGGGCGCTGGATTCGAAATGAAGCACCGTCTTCCGTCGTCTCATCGGGAGGTGCTGTGTGAAAGAGTTCGCCACTGCCCAGATTCGCAACGTTGCGTTGGTCGCCCACCACGGTGTGGGCAAGACCACGATCGCCGAGGCCATGCTCTTCAATGCCAAAGCGACCACCCGCCTCGGCCGAGTCGCCGACGGCACGACCCTGCTGTACCACGCGCCGGACGAAATCACCCGGCAGATCACGATCGATCTGGGCCTCGCCCAGTTCGAGTGGTCCGGCCACAAGATCAACCTGCTCGACACGCCCGGCTATCCCGACTTCGTCGGCGACGTGTACAGCGCTCTCCGCGTGGCCGACTCGGCCCTGCTCGTGCTCCGCGCCGCCACCGGCGTCGAAGTGGGCACGGAAGTCGTCTGGGAAGTCCTCAAGCAGGAGCGCACGCCCCTGCTCGTGGTCGTGAACCAGATGGACAAGGAGCACGCCGACTTCGACGCGGCGGTTCGCAGTTGTCACGACCGGCTCGGCATCAATGCCGTCGCGGTGCAGCTGCCCATCGGCGAGTCGGAGAACTTCCACGGCATCATCGACCTGATCGAGAACAAGGCGTTCACGTTCACGGGCCGGGGCATGGAAGAGAAGAGCCAGGAAGTGCCGATCCCCGACGATCTGACGGCGAAGGCCGCCGCGGCTCGCGCCACGCTCCTCGAGGAAGCCGCGACCGGCGACGAAGCGCTCATGGAGAAGTTCCTTTCCACGGGCGAGCTCACGGTCGAGGAAATCCGCCGCGGACTGTGCGAGCGAGTCGTGCAGTGCGATCTCGCGCCCGTCTTCTGCTGCTCGGGCTACCACAACCTCGGCGTGAAGGAAGTGCTCGACGAAGTCGTCGACGTGCTGCCTTCTCCGCTCGACGTGCATCCGCAGACCGGCGCCGGTTCCGGCGGCGGCGGCACGGCCTGCAAGGCCGACGCGAGCGAGCCCTTCGCCGCGACGATCTTCAAGACGCTCGCCGAAGCGCACCTCGGCGAACTCTCGCTGATCCGCCTTTGGTCCGGCCACGCCGAGCCCGGCAAGGAACTGCTGAACACGACGCGCAATCGTTCCGAGAAGCTCGGTACGCTCTACCACCTGACGGGCAAGGAGCGCTCGGACTGCAGGGGCGCCGCCGCCGGCGACATCGTCGCCGCCGTGAAGCTGCGTGAATCGCACACGGGCGACACGCTCGCCGACAAGTCGCGTCCGGTGAAGCTCACGCCGCCCGACTTCCCCGAGCCCGTCACCGCCGAGTGCATCCACGCCAAGAACAAGGGTGACGAAGAGAAGATGGCGGCCGGTATCGCCCGTCTGCACGAGGAAGATCCGACGCTCGCGCGTCACTACGAGGAGAGCACGAAGGAGCATCTCGTCTTCGGCATGGGCGACCTGCACCTCGAAATCCTCGTCGAGCGCCTCAAGAAGCGCTTCGGCGTGGACGTGCTTCTCACCAAGCCGCACGTGCCGTACCGCGAGACCATCCGCGCGAAGGCCGAGGACGAGTATCGCCACAAGAAGCAGTCCGGTGGTCGCGGCCAGTTCGGCGAAGTGCACCTGCGCGTCGAACCGCTTCCTCGCGGCGGCCAGTACGAGTTCGCGAACGAGATCAAGGGCGGCGTCATTCCCGGCCAGTACATCCCGGCCGTCGAGAAGGGCGTCGTGGCCGGCATGGAACGCGGTCCGCTCGCGGGCTATCCCGTCGTCGACGTGCGGACGGCCGTGTTCTTCGGCAAGTACCACGACGTGGACTCGTCGGAAATGGCCTTCAAGATCGCGGCCGAATCCTGCTTCCACCAGGTCGTGCTCAAGGCGACCCCGATCCTGCTCGAGCCGTACCAGGACCTCGTCGTCCGCGTCCCCGAGGAGTTCCTCGGCGACGTGATGGGCGACCTGTCCTCGCGTCGCGGCAAGATTCAGGGAACGGAGGCCGACGGCCACTACCAGGTGATCAAGGCCAAGGTGCCCGCCGCGGAGCTCTACAAGTACGCCACGCACCTGCGGTCGATCACGCAGGGACGGGGCATGCACTCGTCGAAGTACTCGCACTACGAAGAAGTGCCGCGTGAACTCGCGGATCGCATCATCGCCACCGCGAAGGCCGAAAAGGAGGCGAACGCCGCGCATTCCTGACGGCGTCGCAGCCCATGTCCGGTCATTCCAAGTGGTCGACGATCAAACGCAAGAAGGCGGCGACGGACGCCGCCCGGGGCAAGGTCTTCACGAAGTACATCCGTGAGATCACGCTTGCCGCCCGCGCGGGCGGCGGCGACCCCGACGCCAATCCCCGGCTTCGCACCGCGATCAGCGGTGCGAAGTCGGTCAATATGCCGGTCGCCAACATCGAGCGCGCCATCCAGAAGGGCACGGGGCAGCTCGACGGGAGCGTGATCGAGGAAGTGACCTACGAGGGCTACGGTCCTCACGGCGTCGCGATCCTCGTCGAGTGCGCGACGGACAACCACAACCGGGCGACCGGTGACGTGCGTCACGCATTCTCGAAGTACGGCGGCAACATGGGAGAGGCCGGCAGCGTGTCGTACCTCTTCAAGTCGCGCGGCGTGATCACGGTGGCACTCGACGCGGCCGGCCGAAGACGTATTGATGGAAGTCGCGCTCGAGGCCGGCGCCGAGGACATCGTCACGGGCGCCGATGCGTACGAGATCACGACGCCCGTCTCCGCGCTCGAGCCGGTCCGCGAGGCGCTGAGCGCCCGCGGTATCGCGGTGCAGCACGCCGAGGCCACGAAGATCTCCTCCGTCCTCGTGCCGATCGGGGAGAAGGAGGCGGGATCCGTGCTGCGGCTCGTCAGCGTCCTCGAGGAACTCGACGACGTGCAGCAGGTCTACGCGAACTTCGATCTCTCCGACGAAGTGCTTGCGAAGCTCTCCCATTGAGGGGAGAGTGCTGCCCATGCGAGTACTAGGTTTGGACCCCGGCAGCCGCCGTACGGGCTTCGGCGTCGTCGACAAGAGCGGCAACCGCCTGACGGCGGTGGACTACGGCTTCCTGGCGCCGCCGGCGCAGGCCGATCTGCCGCGCCGGCTGGCGTTCCTCGCCGCCGGCGTGGCCGAGATCATCGAGCGCCACGCTCCCGACTGCGTGGTCGTGGAAGAGGCCTTCTACCACGAGAACGTGCGGTCCACGCTCGTCCTCGGGCAGGTCCGCGGCGCGCTGATCGTGACCGCCGTGCAGCGCGAGGCCGAAGTGCACGAGTACAGCCCGCGCGAAATAAAAATGAGCGTCACCGGGAACGGCGGCGCCACCAAGGACCAGGTCGGCTTCATGGTGAAGCGGCTGCTCGCACTCACCGAGGCGCCGCAGGTGGACGCCGCGGACGCGCTCGCCGGCGCCATCTGCCATCTCAATCGTTCCGCGCTCGCCCTGCCGCGCCGCCGCACCTCGGCCGCGCGCCAGCTCGAGGCGCTCATCGCCCGGAGCGCGCGATGATCGCGTCGCTCCGCGGAACGCTGCTCGAACGCATGGACGGCGCGTGCGTCGTCGAAGCCGGTGGCGTCGGCTACCTCGTGCAGGTGTCCGCGCACACGCTCGCCGAGCTTCCTGCGGTCGGCTCCGAGGTGCGGCTCCGCACGCGCCACATCGTGCGCGAGGACGCGCAGCTGCTCTTCGGATTCACCGCTCCTGAAGAGCTCAAGCTCTTCGACCTGCTCATCGGTGTGAGCGGCGTGGGCCCCAAGATCGCGCTCGCGGCGCTCTCCGGTCTCCAGCCCGTGGCACTCGCACGCGCGATCCGCGACGAGCAGATCGCCGCGATCGTCGCCGTGCCCGGCATCGGCAAGAAGACCGCCGAACGCATGGTGGTGGAGTTGCGCGACAAGCTCGAGTTCATCGTCGCCGGTGCGCCGGCGCCCGCCACACGCGGCAAGGGAACGGGCGTGCTGCCTCGCTCCGATCGCGCAGACGACGCGGTCGCGGCGCTCGTGACGCTCGGCTATTCTGCCGCTCAGGCACAGGACGCCGTCCGCAAGTCGGGCGGCGATGAACCCGACCTCACGCTCGAAGAACTCGTGAAGCGCTCGCTCGGACGGCTCGCCCGCCCGGCCGCGCTCTCGCGCTGATCCGCCGCTCCCCGAGGACCCCATGGCCGAGCCCAAATCGCGCGCACCCAAGGACCAGCCCGGCCGGCTCGCCGACCCGGCGCCGTTCCCCGAGGACGAGCGCGAGGAGAAAAAGCTCCGCCCGGACCAGTTGGACGACTTCGTCGGCCAGCCCCAGGTGCGGCAGCAGCTCGCCGTGTTCCTCGAGGCCGCGCGCCGCCGCGAGGAGGCCATGGACCACGTGCTCTTCCACGGCCCGCCGGGCCTCGGCAAGACCACGCTCGCGTCCATCCTCGCGCACGAGCTCGGCGTCGAGATCACGCACACGTCGGGGCCGGTCATCGAGCGCCCCGGCGACCTCGCCGGCCTGCTCACGAACCTCGGGCCGCGCGGCATCCTGTTCGTCGACGAGATCCATCGGCTGAGCCCGGTGGTGGAGGAGTACCTGTACTCCGCGCTCGAGGACTTCACGCTCGACATCCTGCTCGACCGCGGCCCCAGCGCCCGATCGCTCAAGCTCAACCTCGAGCCGTTCACGCTCGTCGGCGCGACCACGCGCTCGGGCCTGCTCTCGGCGCCGATGCGCGCGCGCTTCGGCGTCACGCTGCGCATGGACTTCTATCGCGCCGAGGACCTCACGCACATCGTGAAGCGCTCGGCCGGCATTCTCGCGAATCCGATCGACGACGACGCCGCGTTCGAGATCGCGCGCCGATCGCGCGGCACTCCGCGCGTCGCCAACCGCCTGCTGCGCCGCGTCCGCGACTTCGCGCTCATCAAGTCGGACGGTCACATCGACCTGCGTGTCACGCGCGAAGCGCTCCACCTGCTCGAAGTGGACGAACGTGGCCTCGACGAGATGGACCGCCGACTGCTCGACATCCTCGTGAACCGCTACGACGGCGGCCCGGTCGGTCTCGCGCCGCTCGCGGTCGTACTCGGCGAGGACACGACGACGCTCGAGGACGTGTACGAGCCGTTCCTCGTGCAGGAAGGGTTCATCCGCCGTACCGCGCGCGGACGCGAAGCGACGCGCCTCGCGTACGAGCACCTCGGCCTCGCGGTACCCGCGCGTTTCCGCGGCCCCGAGATCGTGCCCGGCCGGCCCGAACTTCCGCTTTCCTGACCGCGGGACACGCGCTTGCGCCTCGACGAACTCGACTACGACCTGCCCGAAGAGCTGATCGCGCAGCATCCGCCCGCCCGCCGCGAGGACGCGCGCATGCTCGTCGTCGAGCGCGCGACCGGCGCGCTCCACGACCAACTCGTTTCGGACCTGCCGCGCTGGCTGCGGGCGAACGACATGCTCGCGCTCAACGAGACGCGCGTGCGTCCGGCGCGACTCATGGTGCAGCGCCCGACCGGCGGCCGCGTCGAACTGCTGTTCGTGCGCCCCGAACCGGGCGGTGCGTGGCGCGTGCTCTCGAAGCCCGCGAAGCACGCCGCGACCGGCGTGCGCCTCGCGCTTCCCGACGGCTCGCTCGAAGTCGAAGTGCTCGCCGAGGGCGAGCGCGGTGAGCGCGTCGTGCGCGTCACCCGCGGCGACCTCGACGCCGCGCTGCGCACGCAGGGCGAGATCCCGCTGCCGCCGTACATCCGCCGCGCGCCGGAGGAGTCCGATCGCGAGCGCTACCAGACGGTGTTCGCGCGCGTCGAAGGCGCGGTCGCCTCGCCGACGGCCGGGCTGCACTTCACGGACGAACTTCTCGCCACGCTGGGTGCTCAGGGCGTCGGCCACGCGCGCGTGCTGTTGCACGTCGGGCCGGGCACGTTCCGCCCGGTGACCGCGGACGACCCGCGCGATCACGACATGGACGAGGAGTGGTACGACGTGACGCCCGAGGCCGCCGCCGCGCTCAACGGCGCGCGCGCGAAGGGCGGGCGCATCGTGGTCGTGGGCACCACCAGCGTGCGCGCGCTCGAGAGCGCCTGCGACGCCGGCGGGGGGCGGCTCGAGCCCGGCTCGGGCTGGACGCGCAAGTTCATCCACGAGCCGTACCGCTTCCAGGCGGCGGACGCGCTCATGACGAACTTCCACCTGCCGCGCACCACGCTGCTGCTGCTCGTCGCGGCCTTCTCGGGCGGCGACCTGCTGCGGGCCGCCTACGCGCACGCCGTACGGGAGCGCTACCGGTTCTACTCGTTCGGCGACTCGATGCTGATCGTCTGACCGCGGGCCTCCGGCCGCCCAAAGGCAGGGCCAAAATGACGACGGGCAGGGCTCCCGAGGAGTCCTGCCCGTTCGTTTGACCATCGGCCCCGCCGGGCTGGTACGCTTATGGCCCTTGTCTCCGCCCAGCCGGCCCCGGTCCTCCGGTGCCCGCTACCCCGTACCGACAGCCTGCACGCGCACCGACTCAGAGCGGGGGATTGCCGTGTTTCTTGGTGGGAAGATTCTGCCGTTTGTTGCGGAGCATCTCGAGGGCAGCGATCAGCCGCGGACGCGTGTCCAGCGGGTCGATCACGTCGTCGAGGTATCCCAGCTCGGCCGCCACCCACGGCGAGGCGAACTTGTCGTTGTACTCCGCGACCAGGCGCTTGCGCTCCGCGACCGGGTCCTTCGCCTTCGCGAGCTCCTCGCGGTAGAGGATGTTCACCGCGCCCTCGGCGCCCATGACCGCCATCTCGGCGCTCGGCCAGGCGACGTTGAAGTCGCCGCGGATGTGCTTGCTCGACATGACGTCGTACGCGCCGCCGTAGGCCTTGCGCACCACGACCGTGAGCTTGGGCACCGTGGCCTCGCAGTAGGCGTACAGCAGCTTCGCGCCGTGACGGATGATGCCGCCCCATTCCTGGCGAGTGCCGGGGAGGAAGCCGGGCACGTCCTCGAACGTGACGAGCGGAATGTTGAACGCGTCGCAGAAGCGCACGAAACGCGCGGCCTTCACCGACGAGTCGATGTCGAGCACGCCCGCGAGCACGCGCGGCTGGTTGCCGACGATGCCGACCGGGCGGCCGTTCAGGCGCGCGAAGCCCACGATGATGTTGCCGGCGAAGTGCTCGTGCACTTCGAAGAAGTCGCCGTCGTCCACGACGAGCCGGACGAGGTCCTTCATGTCGTAGGGCTTGTCGGCGGACTCGGGCACGAGCGTCGCCAGCTCCGGCGCGCGCCGGTCGACGGGGTCCGTGCACGCGCGCCGCGGCGCGTCCTCGGCGTTGTTGCCGGGCACGAACGACAGCAGGCGTTTCACGTGACGGATCGCGTCGGCGTCGTCCGCAGCGGCGAAGTGCGCGACGCCGCTCTTCGTGTTGTGCGTCATCGCGCCGCCGAGGTCCTCGAACGTGACGTCCTCGGCCGTGACGGACTTGATGACCTCGGGGCCGGTCACGAACATGTGGCTCGTGTCCTTGACCATGATCGTGAAGTCGGTGATCGCGGGGGAGTACACCGCGCCGCCCGCGCACGGTCCCATGATCGCGGAGATCTGAGGCACGACGCCCGAGGCGAGCGTGTTGCGCAGGAAGATGTCGGCGTAGGCGCCGAGCGACAGCACGCCTTCCTGGATGCGGGCGCCGCCCGAGTCGTTCAGTCCGACGATCGGCGCGCCATTGTCCATCGCGAGGTCCATGATCGCGCAGATCTTCTTCGCGTTCGCCTCGCTCATCGTGCCGCCGAACACCGTGAAGTCCTGCGCGAAGCAGTACACGAGCCGGCCGTCCACGAGGCCCCAGCCGGCGACCACGCCGTCGCCCGTGATGCGCTTGTCGCCCATGCCGAAGTCGTTGCTGCGATGGGTGACGTACGTGCCCATCTCGACGAACGAGCCGGAATCGAGAAGCAGCTCGATGCGTTCGCGCGCCGTGAGGCGGCCTTCGCGTGGATCTTGGCGATACGTTCGGGACCGCCGCCCGCCAGCGCTTCTTCTCGGCGCCGGCGCAGCTCGGCCAGTCGTTGTTCACGGTTCACGGGGAAGACCTCCGGAGTGTGGAGAATGCGGGCGGGAGCGTAGGCACCGCCCGAAAGGCGGTCAAGCATCGCCGCCCGGGGAGGTCCCGTGCCTGAGTGGCTCCGCTGGATGACGGGCGGCGTCGTGCCGCTCGACGCGACGCCGTGGCCCGGCTCGTGGTCCGACCCGATCGTGTTCACGGTGCTCTTCTGCGCGCTGGTGGACTTCGCCAAGCTCGTGATCGAGATCCTCGGCCGCGAGGAACCGCGCGAGTTCGCGAGCGATCCCACGCAGGTCACGGCCGTGATCGCCTGCCGCAACGGCGCCGAAGTGCTTCCGGGCACACTCGCCGGCCTCATGCGTCACCTGCCGCCGGGCCGCATCCTCGTCGTGGACGACGGCAGCACCGACGGCACGGCCGACGTGGCGCGCGCGCTCGGTTGCGACGTGCACCGCTTCGAGCGTTCCAAGGGCAAGGCGTCCGCGGTCAACTACGCGATCCACCGCGTGCGCACGCCGCTCACGCTGCTCCTCGACGACGACACGCGGCTCGGCTCGGCGCGCATTCCCACGTCGCTGCTCGCGGACGGCGCGTACGACGCGGTCGCCTTCCGCGTGCTTCCCGACCGGCGCCACCGCGACGGCGCGCAGGGCGCGAACTTCCTCGGCGCGCTGCAGGACTACGAGTACGCGAAGAGCATGGAGATCGGAAAGCGCTTCCACGACGTGTCTCAGTCCGTGAGCTGCGTCTCCGGCGCGATCGGGCTTTTCCGCACCTCGGACCTCCAGGAGCTGCACCACCAGCACACGTGCGTGTTCCAGGGCGAGGACCTGCAGCGCACCATGTTGCACCTGCTCAACGGCCGCCGAGTCGTGTTCGCGGACGAAGCCGTGTGGACGGTCGCGCCGTCGACGTGGGGCGCGTGGATGCGCCAGCGCCTGATCGGCTGGTACCCGGGGCTCTACCACCAGCTCGCGAACATGCTCCGGCTGCTGTTCCACCGGCATTCGAGCTGGCGGCTGCGCTACGAGATGGTCTACAACCTCTACACGGTCGTCAGCGACCCGCTGAAGACGTGGGGCATCGCCGTGATCCTCGCCGTGCCTTCCATGCGCATCTGGGGACTGGTGATCTACTTGCTCTATCTCGCGTTCGAACTCTTCCCGTGGTCGGTGATCCGCGCCCCCGGCGCTCGGCGGCGCGCGCCGCTCGGCGTGCTGTTGTTCTATCCGCTCTACGGCGCGCTCAACACGATTCTCCGCACGTTCGCGGTGCTGACGTGGTTCTGGCTGCGCTACGTGAAGAGCGACATGAAGCCCCGGCGTGGCCCGGTGGATCGGGTGGCCGCGTGATCGGGCGCGCGCGCCTCTTCGCCCTCGCCGCGCTGCTCGTGTTCGCAGCCGTCTTCGCCGCGGCCCCCGCCGCGCGCGCGGCGACGGTGGGTGGGCAGTTTCGCTACTGGGCGTTCGACGACGGCAACGACCTGCGCGATCCGATCGTCTACGTGACCACCCGCCACTTCGACGCGCAGCTCGAGTACTGGGACTCCGAGCGCGGCCTCGACCAGACGCGGGTCAAGTTCGGCGTGCACACGAAGGACTCCCGCCGCAGCGCGTACTTCGCGCGCTGGCGTCACGAGCGCTTCCAGGAGCGCGCGTGGCTCGGCACCGAGCAGGTCGCCGGAGAGCACACCGTGCTGCGTGCGACCGCCGGCCCGATCCTGCCGCACGACGGAGGCGCGACGCTGTTCGTGTGGGAGGGAGGCGCGGACGTCTACTGGGGTTCGTACTCGTTCGCCGGCGCGACGCTCGTACGCGATCCGCGCGAGGGCGGACTCTGGTCGGCGCCCGTGCGTGCCCGCTTCGCGAGCGAGCGCAACGACTGGCTCCAGCTCACCGTCGCGCCGTCCTCGAAGCGCACGTTCGGCTGGGCCGTGGACGGCAAGTGGCGCGTGCTGCGCGCGGGAGTGGAGCGCAACAGCCGCTTCGACTTCACGACGCGCGACAACGTGATCTTCACGCTCGGGTTCGAGCGCGAGTTCGGGGCCGGCGCTCGCGACTGAGCGGAAACCGGATGCGGCGGACGCGCCTTCTGGGCGCGCCCGCCGCGCCCTTCACGCCGCGCCGACGATGCGGCGCGAGTGCTTGGCCAGGTCCGTCTTCGGCAACTCGCCGCGCTCGAGAAGGTCAACGAACACGTCCACGATCGTGGGATCCCACTGCGCGCCGCAACCCACGCGGAGCCGCGAAACCGCCTCGCCCGTGTCGAGCGCGGAGCGGTAGGGACGATCCGTCGTCATCGCGTCGAAGGCGTCCGCGACGGACACGATGCGGGCGTACAGCGGAATGCTCTCGCCTGCGAGTCCCTGCGGATAGCCTCCGCCGTCCCAGCGCTCGTGGTGTCCGCGCACGATGGGAGCGACCACCGGTGCGAAGCGCATCGCGGAAATGATCTCGGCGCCGATGTCGGGATGCTTGCGCACCTCGGCGAACTCGCTCGGCGTGAGCGCACCGTTCTTCCGGAGCACGCCGTCGTCGATTCCGATCTTGCCGATGTCGTGGAGGATCCCGCCGTACCAGGCGTGCCGCGCTTCTTCCGCGCTGCAACCGAGCGACAACGCGACCGAGCGGCTGTACTCGGCGAGACGCCACAGGTGTCCGTCGGTGTACGCGTCGCGCGCCTCGACCGTGCGCGCGAGCGTGAAGATCACGTTCTCCGTGCGCTCGAGCTGGTCGGTGAGGTGCTTCACGCGCAGCAGCGCGCGGATGCGCGCGATGAGCACGCCGTGCTCGAACGGTTTGCTGATGAACTCGTCGGCGCCCGACTCGAGTCCGCGGATGCGCGAATCGCTGTCGGGAAGCCCGGTGATGAGGACGATGGGGAGAAGCTCTCCTTCGCTCATGCGACGCACGCGCCGGCAGACTTCGAAGCCATTGAGGCCCGGCATGGTGATGTCGAGAAGAAGAAGATCGGGAGTGTGACGAGAGATTTCGTCGAGCGCGTGTTCACCGTTGTCCGCGGTGCGGACGGAGAAGCCGTGGGCGGCCAGGAGTCGGCCCAGCAGTCCACGGACGCGCGCGTCGTCGTCGCAGACGAGAACGCGGTCATGCATGCGGCGCCTACCATCCCGAGGGGTTGGGCAAGGGTCGAACGAAAGGGATGTAGTGCGCGCGCGCGGCATCCTGCCGGGCAGCTGACGATCCTTCGTGAGCGCATCGGGACACTAGGCCCATCGCGCGCGGGAGGAGAAGAGAAAACGCCCGAGGCGTGCCGCGTTCGTCGGAGTTTTTCACCGGCGGGACGGCGTTGGTGGCAGACTGCGCCGCGTTGTCGCGTCGCGCAAACTCGATGTCGCATGGGGGCGTATCGCATGCCGCGCGAATTCCTCCAGGGGGAATCATGCCGAACGATCGCATCGCGAAGTTGGGACGGGGACAGGTGGCCTTGTTCGTGGGTACCGCGAAGGGCATGTTCGTGCTTCGCTCTCGCGCCGATCGCGAGTCGTGGACCGTCTCGGGGCCGGCGTTCGCCGGCGAGCAGGTGGCGTCGCTCGCGCTCGACCCGCGTGACGGGCGCCTCTACGTCGCGAGCCAGAGCTGGCACTGGGGCACGACGATCCGCACGAGCGACGACCTCGGTGCCACGTGGAGCGATCCCGCGTCGTCGGTCCTCAAGTTCCCCGAGGACACGGGCCTCGCGATGCAGCAGGTGTGGCAGATCCAGCCCGGCCGCGCGTCCGAGCCCGGCGTCGTGTACGCGGGCGTCGCGCCCGCCGCACTGTTCCGCTCGGCCGACCGCGGCGCGAGCTGGGAGATGGTGCGCGGTCTGCACGAGCATCCGCATCGCGAGCGCTGGATGCCCGGCTTCGGCGGGCTGTGCCTGCACACGATCGTGCCCGACCCGGCGCGGCCCGAGCGCATGACCGTGGCGATCTCCGCGGCGGGCGTGTACCGCACCGACGACGGCGGGGCCACCTGGCAGGCGCGAAACACTGGCGTGCGCGCGCAGTTCCTTCCGGACCCGCATCCGGAGTTCGGGCAGTGCGTGCACAAGATCGTGCAGCACCCGCGCCGTCCGGACACGCTCTTCCTGCAGAACCACTGGGGGCTCTACCGCAGCGACGACGGCGGTGACTCGTGGCGCGACATCGCGCGCGGTGTGCCTTCCGACTTCGGATTCTGCATGGCGATCCATCCGCACGATCCCGACGTCGTGTACATCGTGCCGCTCGAGTCCGACGGCTACCGCTGCACGCCGGAGGGCCGGCTGCGCGTGTACCGCACGCGCGACGGCGGGGGGAAGTGGGAGGCGCTGGGCGAGGGCCTGCCGCAGGCGAACGCGCACGAGACCGTGCTGCGCGACGCGATGTGCACCGACGCGCTGAATCCGGCGGGCATCTACTTCGGCACGCGCAGCGGCAAGGTGTACGCGTCGGCCGACGGCGGCGCGCATTGGCGCTGCGCGGTGGACGGCCTGCCGCAGGTGCTGTGCGTGCGCGCGGTGTACCTCGGCGATCCGGCGCGTGCGGCGGTCGGACCCGCGGCGCGTGCCGCGCGTACCGCGCGTGCCGCGAAGCCGGCCTCGCGCACGAAGCGCGCACCCGCGGCGAAGAAGCGCACGGCGCGGGCGGCGCGCCCGCCGCAAGCCGCGCCCAAGCGCGCTGCCTCGCGCTCGTGAGCGGCACAGAACGTTCGGCACGGCT
Organism: Candidatus Eiseniibacteriota bacterium; assembly: GCA_016710095.1. Lineage (GTDB taxonomy): Bacteria > Eisenbacteria > RBG-16-71-46 > RBG-16-71-46 > RBG-16-71-46 > CAIXRL01. The sequence goes on from JADJLL010000010.1 coordinate 147,944, forward strand.
GCGCGTGTTCCTCCCGCAGGGGCTTCGGCCCTTCGCGGGAGGGGCCGCGACCGTCGAGTGGGAGCAACCGGAGGCGCCGCTTTCCGAAGTGCTCATGGCGTTGTGGGAACGGCATCCTGCGCTTCGCGACCGGATCTTCTCCGAGGACGGCCGCTGGCGTCCGCACGTGCGCATGTTCGTCGGATCGGAAGACGTGCGCTGGACCGGGGATCTCGCGACGCGCGTACCCGAAGGGGCCGAAATCACGATCGTGCCGGCGGTGAGCGGCGGATAGGCCGGCGCTCGACGGCCGTGGTATCGTGCCCGCCCGCACGCGCGCTGGGCGCGGCGGACGAGCCACGATTCCGACGGGAGCACCGATGAGCGAACCGACGATTCTCGAGCGTCTGCAGACCGCGATGGTCAAGGCCATGAAGGAGAAGGACGCGACCACGCTGAGCACCGTGCGCATGCTCAAGTCCGCGCTGATGGAGCTGAAGACCACCAAGCCCAAGGACTCGACGCTGACCGCCGACGAGGAGATCGAAGTCCTCCAGCGTTACGTGAAGAAGCGCCGCGAGACCATGGAGCTGAACGCGAAGGCGGGACGCGCCGACCTCAACGAGGCCGAGGAGCGCGAGATCGCCATCACGCAGTCGTTCCTGCCCGAGGCGGTCTCCGAGGAAGCGCTCGCCGAGATCGTGAAGGCCGCCGTGGCGTCCACGGGCGCCGCCGGCCCCAAGGACATGGGCAAGGTGATCGGTGCGGTGATGGCCCAGGTGAAGGGCCGCGCCGAGGGCAGCGCCGTCTCCCGCCTCGTGAAGCAGGCGCTCGGCGGCTGAACCCGCACGAGCGAGCGTGATCTATTCGGGCGTGGCCGCGGGTGCGGTCGCGCCCGAATCGCTTTCGGCCGGCGCGGCCTCGGCGGGTGGCGCGGCCTCGGCCGGCGGCGCCGCGGGCTCCAGCGGCGGCAGCCCGCGCACTTCGCGGAAGTCGGCGTCGGTCAGCTCGCCCTTGCGGCGCATGCGCGACGAGATCATGCGGATACGCCGCTCGATGCGCCGCGGCGGCTCGACGGGGGAGTAGCGCCGCGGATTGATGATCACCGCCGCGAGCCGCACCGACTGCCGCGCGTTCAGGGCGCTCGCGGACGTGCCGAACCAGCGGCGTGCCGCGGCCTCGGCGCCGTACACGCCGTCGCCCCACTCGATCACGTTCAGGTACAGCTCGAAGATGCGCCGCTTGCTCAGCTCGTGTTCGAGCCGCAATGCGAGCAACATCTCCTTCACCTTGCGCATGGGCGTGCGCTCGGTGCTGAGCCAGAGGTTCTTCGCGAGCTGCTGCGTGATCGTGCTGCCGCCGCGCGCGAAGCGCCCGGTCTCGAGGTCCTTCTTCGCGCTCGCCTTGATCTCGTTCCAGTCGAGGCCGTCGTGCGAGAAGAACGCGTCGTCCTCGGCGATCAGCACGGCGCGGCGCAGGTGCGGCGAGATGCGCTCGTACGCCACCCACTTCTGCCGCGGCTGGAAGGTGCGGCCCTTCTCCTCGGCCTCGCGCCGGCGCTGCCGCATGATCGCGGTCGAGCCGGGATTCGTCTCTGCGAGCGCGGCCACGTCCACGCGCATCACGTCGGCGATCGTCCACGCGAGCATCGCGACGCACGCGAGCAGGGTGAGCCGCAGCGTGACGACGATCCACGACGCGCCTTTCCGGCGGCGGCGCGGGCTCACGGGCGAGCTCCCGCGCGTGGGCGCGGAGCGGGGACGGCAGGGAGATCCTTCTCACGCGCGGCAGTCTAGTCAGCGAGCGTCCGGGCACCAAGCCGCGATTTGCTGGCGCTTCGGCGGTGCCTATACTCCGGCGCGTTTTTCACCGGCGGCCGCAACACTCATTCATTTCCCGTGAGCGAACCGATGACCACGACCGCGACCTACAAGAATCTCCTCGTCGAAACGCAGGGCAAGGTTTCGATCCTGCGCGTGAACCGTCCCGAGAAGCTCAACGCGATCAACCGCGAGACGCTCGCCGAGATCGCGGACGCCGTGCGTGCGTTCGTGGCCGACGAGTCGCTCGGCGCGCTCGTCGTCACGGGCGAGGGCGTGAAGGCGTTCATCTCCGGCGCGGACATCGGCGAACTGCAGCCGCTCGGTCCCGCGGCCGCCGAGGACATCTCGCGCTTCGGCCAGGCGGTCGTCGAACTCATCGAGCGCAGCCCGAAGCCCGTCATCGCGGCCGTCAACGGTTTCGCGTTCGGCGGCGGCTGCGAACTCGCGCTCGCCTGCCACATTCGGCTCGCGTCCGACAACGCCGTCATGGGCCTGCCCGAAGTGAAGCTCGGCATCATTCCGGGCTACGGCGGCACGCAGCGCCTGCCTCGTCTCATCGGTCCCGGCCGCGCGTTCGAGCTCGTGCTGAGCGGCCGCCCGGTGAAGGCCGAGGAAGCCGCGGCGATCGGCCTCGTGAACCGTGTCGTGCCGCAGGCCGACCTGCTTCCGGAAGCGATCAAGCTCGCCGGCGCCATCGCCGCCAACGGACCGCTCGCGGTCGAGGCCGCGATGGAGTGCATCGTGCGCGGCATGAACCTGTCGCTGGACCAGGGCCTGCGTTTCGAGAGCGGCCGCTTCGGCATCCTCGCCGCGAGTGAGGACATGCACGAGGGGCTGCAGGCGTTCCTCGACAAGCGCCCGGCCAACTTCCAGCGAAAGTAGACGCGTGTCGCAAGGCATCCCCGGAGGCGTCATGGAAGACGTGCTGAAGGACCTCATCCCGATGTCGATCTCGCTTCTGCTCGGCACGCTCGTCGGGTGGGAGCGGCAGATGGGGCGCAAGCCCGCGGGCCTGCGCACGCACGTGCTCGTGTGCCTCGGTTCCACCATGTTCTGCCTCACGACGTCGTACGCCTACTCGTCGTTCGGCGGCCACAGTCTCGACGCGACGCGCATCGTGCACGGCGTCGTGACCGGCGTCGGCTTCCTCGGCGCGGGCAGCATCATGCGCCAGGAAGGCTACGTCGCCGGCCTCACGACCGCGGCGAGCATCTGGATGGTCGCCGCGATCGGCGTCGCGGTCGGTGTGCACGCGTACTCGCTCGCGACGATCGGCACGTTCTTCGCGCTGCTCGTGCTCGAGGGCTACCGCTGGGCGGAGCGCTTCCTGTCGCCGAGCCACGAACACGACGGCGAATAGCTTCGCGACCGAAAGCAGAAGCCCCGCCGAGCAACCGCCGGGCGGCTCGTTCTGCTTCGCGAACGCCGGCGATCAGCGCAGGGTCACCATGCGGATGCAGAGCAGGCGATTCGCGGCTTCGAGCTTGAGCGTGTACGTGCCGGCGGGGAAGGAGCGGCCCGCGTCGTCGCGGCCGTCCCACGAGCAGACGTGCTCGCCGGGTTCGAGTTCTGCTTCGCAGAGCGTGTGCACGGTCTGCCCGGCGGCGTCCACGACGTACGCGACGACCTGGGCCGCGCGCGGAAGCGCGAAGCGGACGCGGGCGACGGCGGCGGGGGCATGTCCGGGCGCGGCGGTGCGGTGACGGGCGTGGAGTGCGGCCACGTCGGAATCCGGCGAAGACATCGAGGGGCGGGACATCGGACGGACTTTCTCGAACGGCGGGGGGGCGTTCGCCAAAGGCTTCGGATCACTGCCATCGAGGGGCTGGCTGTCCGGCGTTTCCTCGCCGGAGTGGCCGGGGGCCAATATGCACCCCTCGCCCTACCGGTCCAAGTCAAGAAAGCGCCGGTCGTCCGGGAGCGGGAACGACAGGCTCCTCAAACGCCGGCCGGGAACGAAACCGCACGTTCGATCTTCTTCCCGAAAAACGGGAGTTTTCCGGTTCAGCCCAGCCGCTCGAGGACGAGCGTGCCGACGGCGTCCGTCCCGAAGCCGGAGTCCATTCCCAGGTTGGGCAGCGTGCGGGCCTTGATGAGCCCCTCGACCGCGCGCTCGATCCGCGCCGCGCCGGCGGACTCGCCGAGATAGTCGAGCATCATCGCCACGGCCATGATCGTCGCGATCGGGTTCGCGCGGTTCTGCCCGGCGAACTGCGGCGCGGACCCGTGGATGCTCTCGAACAGGCTGACGCGCCCGGGGTGGAGGTTCGCGCTGGCGGCGAGCCCGAGCCCGCCGACCAGCGCGGCGCCCAGGTCGGTGAAGATGTCGCCGAACATGTTGCTCGTGACGACCGTGTCGTACTGCTCCGGCGCGGTCACGACGAACATGCACGCGGCGTCGATGTACTGGTGCTCGCGCTGGATGTCCGGGTACTCGGCGCCGACTTCGGCGAACGTGCGCGTCCAGAGTTCCATCGCGCGGACGGCGTTCGCCTTGGTGAGCAGCGTGAGCTTCTTGCGGCGGTTGCGCGCGCGGCAGACTTCGAACGCGTGGCGCAGCACGCGCTCGACGCCCTTGCGCGTGAAGATGATCTCCTGCGTCGCGACTTCGTCCGCGGTGCCCTTCTTGAACTGGCCCCACATGCCCGCGTACGCGTCCTCGGTGTTCTCGCGCACGACGAGCATGTCGAGGTGCTCGGGCGTCTTGCCCTTCAGCGGCGTGAGGTACTCGTCGTACAGCTTCACGGGCCGCATGTTCGCGAACAGGTCGAGGCCGAAGCGCAGCCGGGCCACGATGCCGAACTCGAGGAAGCCGGGCGCCATGCGCGGGTCGCCGATCGCGCCGAGGAGCACGGCGTCGTGCTGCTTCACCTGCTCGAACGCCGCGTCCGGGAAGACCTCGTTGGTCTTCAGGTAGTGCTCGGCGCCGAAGGGGAAGTCGGTGCGTTCGATCCGGAAGCCCTCGAGCTCGGCGACGCGGTCGAGCACGCGCAGGCCTTCGCGAACGACTTCGGGTCCGATCCCGTCACCGGGAATCACGGCGATGCGGTGCGTCTTGGCCACGGGCACTCCTCGCCGCGGTCGCGGCGCGGCGCGGTCAGGGTTCAGGGGAGTTCGAGCGTCGCCCAGCAGGGCACGGGATGCCCCAGGCGCGGCCGGGCGGAAGCGCCACGTGCTCGCGAGGCGATTGACGTCGGCCACGAGGCGGTCGGGCAGCGATCCCGCCGGCGCGTAGGGAAGGTCGTTCACGACCGGGCGGCCCTGCTCGTCCACGTACACGGTGACGAAGAGCCGCAACGGCCTGGTCAGCTGCAGCTCCTGCCATTGATCTCGGCGTCGAGCTCGATCGTGGGCGCGCCGAGCACGCCCGCGGGCTGGTCGTACCGCGGAGTCTCCTCCTGCTTGGGGCGGCGCGGCGACGTGAGCATCGCGACCGCGCCGCCCGGTGAGGAAGCGCACCGCCACGACGGCTCGCGATGCTGGAAGTCGTACTCGCGCTGACGCGCCACCGGCAGCGAGTCCACGAGCGCCGCCTGCATGAGCGGCGTGTTCAGCCGCGCCCACGCGCTGTCGGGCCGGCCGGAGCGCGCTTCGTCGAGCGCGAGGAAGAGCTCGAGGTCCGCGTCGGGAGCGGACTGCCGGCGGAGCTCGCGCAGGCGTGCGGCGGCGTTCGCGTAGTCGCCCTCGTCCTCGCACGCCCGCGCCTCGGCGGCGCTGGGCGGTGGCGGGGCGCAGCGGCGCGGGCGGACGCGCGGCCGGGAGCGCCGCGCGCGGCGCGGCGCGCGGCGGCCGTGCGCGGCGGCGTGGGGGCGGCGGAAGCGGCGCGACGGCGAGCGAGACGATCACCAGCGCCGCGAGGGCGGCGCGGGAGAGGGTGCGGTGGATCACGCGGTGCCGGCCTCCGCGAGCGCCGCGAGCACCGCGTGCACTTCGTCGTCGGTGAGCACGCGGTCCACGCTCTTCGCGCGCTGGAAGACCGCCTGCACGCGTTCGGGCGTCGGCTCGATGTTGCGGGTCTGGAGCCAGAAGACGACGTTGCTCTCGCCGCTCATCGGGCCGACTTCGATCTCCTGGTGCCGTCCGACCATGCCCGCGGGCACGCCCGAGTACACCCGGTCGGCGAGCCACGCCTCGCCCTTCTTGTACGCCTTGATCACCGCGGCCGCGTGCACGCCGGTTCCGGTGCGGAACGCGTCGGCGCCGACCATCGGGTAGTTCACCGGGATCGGCACGCCCGTGCCGACCGAAGTCTTCTCGCAGTACTCGGTGAGCGACGTGAGGTCGTTCTCGATCCAGCCGAGCAGGCGCAGGTTCACGAGCAGCTGGTCCATGGGCGTGTTGCCCACGCGCTCGCCGATGCCGATCGCGCAGCCGTGCACGCGCGTCGCGCCGGCACGGATGGCGGCGATCGTGTTGATCACCGCGAGTCCGCGGTCGCTGTGGCCATGCCAGTCGAGTTCGACGTCGGCGCCGCTCTCGGCGACGACCTCGCACGCGAAGCCGAGCAGGTTGCGCACGCCCGAGGGTGTCGCGTGCCCGACCGTGTCGCACAGGCAGAGCCGCTTCGCGCCGCACTCGATCGCGGTGAGGAAGAGCTTGCGCAGCGTGGACGGATGCGCGCGGATCGTGTCCTCGGTGACGTACATCACCTGCAGACCTTCGCGCACCGCGAACGTCACGGCGTCGCGCGTGTGCTGCAGCATGGTCTCCTCGCTCCAGTTCTCCGCGTACTGCCGGATGGGCGAGGACCCGATGAACGTGCACACCTCGATCGGCAGCCCGGTCTTCTGGACGACCTCCACGACGGGCTCGATGTCGCGCACCATCGTGCGCGCCGCGCAGTTCGCCGCGATCTTCAGCTTCGCGTTCACGATCTCCTGCGCGAGCAGGGTCACGTCGCGCACGACGTGCGGCCCGGCGCCCGGCAGCCCGATGTCCGCCGTGTCGATCGCGAGGCGGTCCATCAGGTGGAGGATCTCGATCTTCTGTTCGATGGGCGGGGACTTGACCGAGGGCGACTGCAGGCCGTCGCGCAGGGTCTCGTCGTCGAACTGGATCCGGAACGGCGGCCGGTCCCAGCGTTCGCCGGCTTCGTTCCAGTCGTAGATGAGTTCGCGTTCGTCCATCGGAAGCTCCTGCGGGCGGGAGTGGAAGACCGCTGTTCGCGCGAGGGAGGGAGTAAAGCCTCGCGGGGCCGCGCGGGCAAGTGCCCGGACGGGGAAAAAAGAACGGCGGGCCCGGGCCGCGAGGCCCCGGACCCGCCGGATGCGAACGTCTCAGGCGCGCTCGACGAGCACGGCCATGCCCTGGCCGCCGCCGATGCAGGCCGACGCGATGCCGTACTTCTTGCCGCGCTTGCCCAGCTCGATCAGCAGCGTGTGGATCAGGCGCGTGCCCGTGGCGCCGAGCGGGTGGCCGAGGCCGATCGCGCCGCCGTTCACGTTCACCTTGTCGCGGTCGAGTCCGAGGTCCTTCTCGCACGACAGGAACTGGCCCGAGAACGCCTCGTTGATCTCGAAGAGGTCGATCTGGTCGAGCTTGAGGCCCGAACGCTCGAGCACCTTGCGGATCGCCGGCGCAGGGCCGAAGCCCATGACGTCCGGGTCGACGCCCACGTACGACCAGTTGCGCACGAAGCCCATCGGCGTCTTGCCCTCGGCCTTCGCGTTCGCCGCCGTGGTCACGACGACCGCCGCCGCGCCGTCCACGACGCCCGACGCGTTGCCGGCCGTGACCATGGACTCGGGACCGAACGCCGCGGGCAGCGCCGCGAGGCGCTCGATGGACGTGCCGGGGAACAGGTGATCGTCCTTCTCGACCATCGCGCTCTTCTTGCCGGCCTTCACCTCGACCGGGACGATCTCCTCGGCGAAGCGGCCGTTGTTGTTCGCCGTGTTCGCGAGGTTGTGCGAGCGCAGCGCGAACTCGTCCTGCTGCTCGCGCGTGATGCCGTACTTGCGCGCGAGGTTGTCGCTCGTCTGCGCCATGAAGAAGCCGCAATACGTGTCCTTGAGCGCCACGAAGAAAGAGTCCTCGAGCTGCGCGCCGGGTCCGAGGCGGAAGCCCGCGCGCGCGCCGCGCAGCACGTGCGGCGCCTGGCTCATGCTCTCCATGCCGCCGGCGATGATCCACTGCGCTTCGCCGAGCTGCAGCAGCTGCGCCGCGCTCACGACCGACTGCAGGCCCGAGCCGCAGAGGCGATTCACGGTGAGCGCCGGGCACGAGATGTCCATGCCGGCCTTGAGCGCGACGTGGCGCGCGCCGTAGAGCGCGTCGCCCGACGTCTGGAGCGCGTTGCCCATGACCACGTGATCCACGCGGCTCGCGGAGAGGCCCGCGCGATCGAGCGCGCCGCGGGCGGCGGCGGCGCCGAGGTCGAGGGCCGACATCGCGGCGAGGGCGCCGCCGTTCTGGCCGTCGCCGCGCTTGCCGCCGATCCATTCGGCCATCGGCGTGCGGGCTCCGGAGACGATCACGACATCGGGAAGTCCGTTGGACACGAGAATGCTCCTTGGGCTCATGAGCCGGGTGGATCACGCCGCGCGGTCGGCGCAGCGGGAGGGTCGGGGATGGCGCGGACGTCGCGCGCGGGCGGGACCGTACCAGAGCCGGAGACGGCGTCAACGGGCCCGGCGGCCGTGGTAACGTGCCGCACCATGAAATCCCACACCGAATACCTGACGCTCGAAATCCCCGCCCGGCGGGCCTTCGTGAACATCACGTCCGAGGTGGCGGACGCCGTCCGCAAGTCCGGCGTGCGCGAAGGGCTCGTGCTCGTGAACGCCATGCACATCTCGGCCAGCGTGTTCATCAACGACGCCGAGTCGGGGCTGCACCACGACTACGACGTGTGGCTCGAGAAGCTCGCGCCGCACGCGCCCACCTCGCAGTACCGGCACAACGACACGGGCGAGGACAACGCCGACGCGCACCTGAAGCGCCAGATCATGGGGCGCGAGGTCGTCGTCGCGATCACGGCGGGCAAGCTCGATTTCGGTCCGTGGGAGCAGGTCTTCTACGGCGAGTTCGACGGCCGCCGCAAGAAACGCGTCCTCATCAAGGTGATCGGCGAATGAGCGCATCCGTGCGTGTGCGACCCGCCGTCCGCGCCGACATGCCGCGCATCTGGCAGCTGCTGCGCGGGCTCGCCGAGTACGAGCGGTGGGAAGAGTACGTGACGGGCACGCCCGAGCGGCTCGAAGCGCTGCTCTTCGACGAGCCCGCGCGTTGCGAGGCGCTCGTGGCGGAACGAGAGGGCGCCATTCTCGGCTACGCGCTCTTCTATCCGACCATCTCGTCGTTCCGCACGCGGACGCGGCTCTGGCTCGAGGACCTGTTCGTGGACCCGGCCGAACGCGGGGGCGGCATCGGACGCGCACTTCTCGCGGCGCTCGCGCGCCTCGCGGTCGAACGCGGCCACGCGCAGATCCAGTGGCACGTGCTCGACTGGAACGCGCCGTCGATCGCGTTCTACGAGCGGCTCGGCGCCGTGCGCTGGGCGACCGACGTGTACACGTACGCGCTCACCGAGGACGCGCTCCGCGCGCTGGCCGCCGGAAACGACTGAGCGCCTCCGGACAAGAGTCCGAAGGCGCTCGAAGTCGCGAAACGGTGCCGCGTCTTACTTGGCCGCGACCGGGTTCAGGTCGATGCCCTGCGTGGACAGCACGAACGCGGGAGCGGGGCAGGCGTGGCCGGCTTCCGCTTCGGTGTGGTCGTGGTCCTTCTTCGGCATCGTGGTCAGCAGGCCCTGGACGACGACCTTCTGGCCCTTGCAGTCCTTGGGCAGGAGCACGGACTCGTCGAGGCTGCGGGCGATGAAGCTCGCGCCCTTCGCGTCCACGACTTCGACCCAGCATCCGGCGCCCTGGCAGACTTCCTTCACGGTGCCTTCGATGCGGATGACCTGGCCCTGGAACTTGGCGGGCGACTTGGCGAGCTTCTGGATGCTCGTGGGCTTCTGGACCGTCAGGGCCGCGCCGAAGTGCTGGGCGGCGGGAGCGTCGCCCGCGAAGGCGGGAACCGCGAGGACGGCCACCAGCGCGAGCGTGGCGAGGAACGGGATCTTGCGCATGTGGGGAATCCTTGGCGTTGAGGGTGTCGAGCCGTCGGGGGGTGAAGCGAGCTGCGGGCAGCCTATCATCACTCAGCGCCCGAGCGGGAGGGCTTCCAGCCGGGAGGCGAGGGCGACGGGCAGCGGCTGGGCGAGCAGCAGCCGTACGATCTCGCCGTCGGCGCCCACGCGTTCGAGGTGGGCGAACAGCCGTTCGGCGCGGTCCCGGCGGCGGGCCGAGTCCTCGAGTTCGCCCATGAGCCAGTAGGCCGCGGCCCACGCCTCGGGGCTGCCGACGGGCACGCCGTTCCATTCGCCGGTCACGCGCGTCGGGATGCGCACGATCCCGCCTTCCACGAAGAACGCGAACCGCGCGATCAGCTCGATGCCGCCGCCTTCGAGGTTGAGCTTGTGGTCGGCGTGGCAGCCGCTGTTGCCGAAACGCTCGTGCGGCTGGTCGGCGAAGAGCGCGGCGAGCGTGTCGAGGTCGGCCTCGCACGTGACGTCCCAGTCGTTCACGGAGTCCACCACTCCGAGCGACGCGAACAGTCCGCTCGCGCCGAGCGCGTGCGGGACACCGGCGTCGCGCAGGCGAGCGAGCGCGCCGAGCAGCGGCGCGAGCGGGGGATGCGCGATCACGCGCCGTCCTCGAGGCAGCGCCGCACGACTTCGGCCGCGCCCTCCGTCATCGCCTCGTGCAGGCCGGCGAGCATCGAGGCGGCGGCGACGCCGGCGACGCGCGGCTCGAACACGTGCGCGGACGCCGCGAGCCCGAGCGCCGAGGCGACCGCGCCCGGGCCGTCGCTCTCACGCTCCTGCCCGATGCGGCCGTACTCGTCGTAGCGCGCCGCGACGCGTTCGCGCCGTGCCGCGGCGGACGCCGCGTCCTCGGCGGTCCACGCCTCGAGCACGCGCTCGTGCATCGCGTCGAGCGTGTCGGCGGTCGTGTCGCCGAAGCCCGACGCGGCGACGAGCCCGCGCACGCACGCGTGCAACGCGAGGCATTCCCATTCCGCTCGCGCCGTCTGCAACGGCGCGTCGGCGAACACGCCGGACTCGAGCAGGTCCGCCCAGAGCGCGGGCTCCACCTGCGCGTGGTACTCCGCGAGCGCCCGCCCGATCACTGCCGTGACTTCAGCCACAGGTCGAACCCCAGTTTGAAGGTGATCACGCTGCCGCCCGGATTCACGACCACCGCGCGGTCGGTCGCGCGCGAGTCGTGGTCCCAGCGCACCGCGGCGCGCAGCGTGCCCGCGTCGCCGGCCTTGCGGCGCGCGCCGGCGCCGACACCGATGCGCAGGCTGGTGCCGCTCGCGTCGTCGCCGCCCGAGTCGTACGCGTTGTGCGCGAAGCCCGCGCCGAGGTCCACGAACGGCGTCCAGCGCGCGGCGGGCATGAAGTTCCACTGGTAGTTCGCGGTGAGCGCGAGCCCGCTCTGGTGCGCGCCGTTCGACGTCGAGTAGAGCAGGCCGCCGTCGAAGTAGCACTCCGCGTTCGGGTGCGCGAGCGTGCGGCCGAGTCGCAGCCCCGGCAGCATGCCGCCGACCGAGCCGGGCGCCGCGAACGTGGTGACGTGCGCGCCGTGGTCGGGAGAGATGAAGCTCACGCCGAGATTGCTGCCGATCGACCAGGTCGCGGCGCGCGCGAGCGCGGGCGCCGCGGCGAGCGCGAGCAGCGTGACGACGATTCGAAGACGCATGCGTGCTCCTTTCTACGAGTCGAGTTCGCGCGCGCGCTGGGTCGCGCGCTGCGTCGCGCGGACGACGGCCTTGATGAGCGTCACGCGCAGGCCACCGTCCTCGAGTTCGAGGATGCCGTCGATCGTGGTGCCGGCGGGAGTGGTGACTTCGTCCTTCAGCTTCGCCGGGTGTTCGCCGGTCTCGAGCACCATCGCGCCGGAACCGTACACGGTCTGCGCCGCGAGTTCGGTGGCGATGCTGCGCGGCAGTCCGACCTTCACGCCGGCTTCCGCGAGCGACTCGATCACGATGTAGAGGAACGCCGGCCCGCTCGCCGAGAGCCCCGTGACCGCGTCCATGTGGGTCTCGTCCACGACGAGCGTGCGCCCGACCGCGTCGAACACGCGCTTCGCCTTCGCGACGTGCGACGCCTTCGCGTGTGCGCCGGCGCAGAGCGCGGTCATGCCCTTGCCGATCATCGCCGGCGTGTTCGGCATCGCGCGCACGACGGGCACGCGGCCCTTCAGGCGCGACTCGAGGAAGCGCGTGCTCATCGAGGCCGCCGTCGAGATCACGAGCTGGCGCGTCGTCACGTGCGGCGCGATCTCCTCGATCACGCGCCCGACCTGCTGCGGCTTCACGCACACGAGCACGAGGTCCGCACCGCGCACGGCCTCGGCGTTGCTCGCCGCGCGCTTCACGCCGAGCCGCGACGCCACGTCGCGCGCGCGCGCCACGTGCCCGGCCGTGACGGTGACGTCGGCCGCGCGCACCATGTCCGCCTGCAGCAGGCCGCGGATGAGGGTTTCGCCGAGCTTGCCGGCGCCGAGTACGGCGATACGGGTGCGTGCCATGGGGCGTGTCTCCGGGGAAACGGGAAATAAGAGGGGAGGCCGGCGTGACGGCCGGCCTCCCCGTGACTGCGGGTGGAGCCGGACTCACTTCGGCGGGTTCGCCGTCCAGTCGTAGAAGCCGCGGCCGCTCTTCCGGCCGTGCAGGCCGGCGAGCACCATGCGCTTGAGCAGCGGCGGAGCCGCGAAGCGCGGCTCCTTGAACTCGTCGAACATGATCTCGGAGATGTAGTAGGTCGTGTCGAGACCGACGTAGTCCGTCAGGAACAGCGGACCCATCGGGTAGCCGCAGCCGAGCTTCATGGCGTTGTCGATGTCGTCGCGGCTCGCGAGGCCCTGTTCGAAGACGCGGACCGCGTCGAGCATGTACGGCACGAGCAGGCGGTTCACGACGAAGCCCGTCGAGTCGCCGCAGTTCACGGCCGTCTTGCCGATCGCCATGCACCACGCGTTCGCGTCGGCGACGACGGCGCCGTCGGTGCGCACGGTCTTCACGATCTCGACCAGCTTCATGAGCGGGACGGGATTGAAGAAGTGCAGGCCGATCACGCGCTCGGGGCGCTTCGTGAAGCCGCTCATCTCGGTGATCGAGAGGCTCGACGTGTTGGACGCGAAGATCGTCTCCGGCTTGCAGATCGAATCGAGCGCGGTGAACAACTCCTTCTTGAGGCCGAGGTTCTCGGTCGCGGCCTCGACGACGAGGTCGCAATCCGCGAGATCTTTCAGCTCCGTCGTGCCCGACAGGTTCTTCTTCACCTTGTCGAGTTCGAACTGGGGCACCTTGCCCTTGTCGATGCCGGCCTGGAGGAACTTGTAGATCGAGCCGAGTCCCTTCTCGAGGGCGTTCGGCGACACTTCGCGCACGACGGTGGTGAAGCCGGCCTGCGCGCTCACCTGCGCGATGCCGCTGCCCATGAGGCCGCAGCCGATCACGCCGATTTTCTGAATGGCCATGGAGAAACCGCCTCCGGAAAGGTGGTGGAAGAGTCGGGTCGGAAAAGACCGGCGGCAGGATAGGCGGCGCCGACCGTGCGCGACAAGCGCGCGCCGCCGCGCGTGCGTCGCCCGCCGGACCGGCGCGGGTTCAGCGCGGCTGGCCGCGCCAGAGCCGAACGACCCCGAGGGTCTCCGCCGGCGCCCCCGACGCCGCTTCGAACAACGTCGCCGCCGCGCGGTCGTCGAGCCCGGCGGGCCGCGCCGCGAGCGCGAACCAGCGCAGCCCGTGGTCGCGGGTGGTCACGAGCTCGCCCGCCTCGACCCGGACCGAATCCGGGATCAGGTGCCCGCCCTCGTAGTAAGGAAGGCGCTGGCCCATGAGCAGCAGCCGATGGCTCGCCTGCGGGTAATAGTGCTCGCCGAAGAGCAGCGTGTGCGTGTCGGCGTGGAAGAGCACGTCGCCCGCGCGCAGTTCGGCGTCGAGCACGCGCTTCGCCCGGCCGAGCGCGTCGGCCTCGGGGTACGGCGCGCGCACGAACCCGGCGCGCAACGCGAGCGCGAGCAGCGCCACCGTGACGGTCGCGGACAGCGCGCGCGGCAGGCGCAGCGTTCCTGCCGCGAGCAGCGCGCACAGCGTGGGAATGGCGAACATCATGTACTTGGGCGCGAAGACGCGCAGTCCGGTCGTGCCGACCGCCCAGCACGCGAGCACCGGCAGCAGCCCCGAGCCGAGCGCGTGCGACGCCGCACGGCGAGTGCGAGCGGACGTGAGCGGCGCGAGCGCGAGCACGAACACGACCGGCACGAGGTACGACGCGCCGAACGCGAGCTTGCGCGCGGCCTCGTACAGGTCGCCGACCGTCGGGCGCGGCATCCAGTGGTCTCCGCCGGCCCGGTGCAGTTGCGTCCACCACAGCGGCATCACGGGCGCGAACAGCGCCGCGATCGCGACGTGCCATCCGGTCCACGCGAGCGAGCGCTTCACGTCGCCGCGCAGTCGCGCGAGCATCCACACCCACTGCAGCGCGAGCACGACGCCCGCGAGGTAGTGCGTCCAGAGCGCGAGCGCGCTCGACAGCACGAACAGCACGGCGTCGCGGCGCTCGCCGCGTTCGCTCCAGCGCCATGCGCTCCACGCCGAGAGCGACAGGAAGAGCCACAGCCACGGATAGCTGCGCGCCTCCTGCGAGAAGTACACGTGCCATGGATGCACCGCGACGAGCGCGGCCGTGAACAGTCCCGCCCGCGCGCCGAACAGGTCGCGCGCGAATCCCCACGCGACGAACACGCCCGCGAGGCCGGCGAGGATGCCGAGGCCGCGCACCGCGAGGTCGGAGTGCCCGGTGAACGTCCAGAAGTGCGCGAGCACGAAGTGCAGCGGCGGGTGCACGTCGGCGCGCATCACGCGCATGACCTCTTCCCACGGACGATTCACCGCGCCCTGCGTGTACAGCTCGTCGTACCAGAGCGGCGCCCGCAGCGCTTCACGCACGCGGAGCGCGATCGCGACGAGCAGCACGAGCGGAGCGGCGAAGCGTTCGAGCGGGCGCGGGAGGCGGTCGGCGTCGGTCATGGCGCGGCATGCTACACGAGCGCGAGCGCCCCGCGGCAACCGGAGCGGGTGGTCGTGCGCGCCGGCGGGAAAGGGGATAACCTGCGCCCGTCTTGCCATCGCTCACACACGGAGGTGCCGTCGCGTGTTCGTGCTTCGCCGCGCCTGTCTGTTCGCGCTGGTGATTTCCGTCGCCGCCGCGTGTGCCGCGGGCGCCGGCCGGAAGCCCGAGTCGCCCGCGCCCGCGTCGCGCCTGTACCTGCTCGCGCTGCTGCGACGTGGGACCGCGTGGACGCCCGAGCGCAACGCGCACACCGACTCGATCCAGGCCGGCCATCTCGCGAACATCCGCCGCATGTTCGAGGCGGGCGAGATGTACGCCGCCGGTCCCTTCGGCGACGACACGCCGCTGCGCGGGCTCTTCGTGCTCGACACCGATTCGACCGGCCGTGTTCCCGCACTGCTGAAGGACGACCCGGCGATCGCGTCGAAGCGGCTGCGCGCGGACCTGCATCGCTGGTACGGACCCGAAGGGCTCTCGGACGAATACCGCGCCCGCGCCGAAACCGGCGCCCGCGATTCCATGGTGTCGTACTCGTTCGTGCTGCTGCATCGCGGCCCGCGCTGGACCGCGAACGTCGCCTCCGGCGTGAAGAAGGTGCTCCGCGATCACGCGAAGCATCTCGACGAGCTCCGCCGCGACGGCAAGCTCATCGCCGCGGGGCCGATCGAAGGCATGGGCGAGTTGCGCGGCGTGCTGGTCTTTTCCACCGACACGCTCGCCACTCGTCGTCTCGTTTCGCAGGACCCGGCGGTCAAGGCCGGGCGCTTCGTTCCCGAAATCCATCCGTGGTGGACTGCCGTCGGAGTCATCCCCGGTCACTAAAGAAGAAGGAGAAGGTCGTGTCCTCGTCCGTGCTCACTTCGCTCGTCATTCCGAACACCACCAAGATCGTGCTGCTCGTGATGGACGGCCTCGGCGACCTGCCGAACGCCGAGCACCAGTGGCAGACGCCGCTCGAGGCGGCGCGCACGCCGAACTTCGATGCGCTCGCGCCGTCCAGCGCGCTCGGCCGCCTGCTGCCCGTGCAGCCGGGCGTGACGCCGGGCAGCGGCCCCGGCCACCTCGGGCTCTTCGGCTACGACCCGGTCGAGACGACCGTCGGCCGCGGCGTGCTCGAGGCGCTCGGCGCCGGCATGGAGCTGAAGCCCGGCGACGTCGCGGCGCGCGCGAACTTCTGCACGCTCGGCGCCGACGGCATCGTCACGGACCGCCGCGCCGGCCGCATCCCGAGCGAGACGTGCGCGAAGCTCGTCGCGATGCTGAAGGAGAAGGCGTCGCGCTTCGAAGACGTCGACGTGATCCTCGAGCCGGGCAAGGGCCACCGCTTCGTCGCGGTGCTGCGTGGACCCGGCCTCGGCGGCGAAGTCTCGGACGCCGACCCGCACAAGGAAGGCAAGGCCATCCCGGCCGCGCACGCGCTCGTGCCCGGAGCGGCGAACGAGAAGACCGCGCGCATCATCAACGCGTTCATGCAGCGCGCCGGCGAAGTGCTGAAGAACGAGCACCCGGCCAACGCCGCGCTCGCTCGCGGGTTCTCGGCGCGCCCGCACTTCCCGGGTTACCAGGATCGCTACCAGCTCCGCGCGGCGGCGATCGCCGCGTACCCGATGTACCGCGGCGTCGCGCAGCTCGCCGGCATGGACCTGTTCGTGCCCGGCGGCGAGACGGCGGCCGACGCGATCGCGGTCGCGCGCGAGAAGTGGAACGACTACGACTTCTTCTTCCTGCACGTGAAGGGCACGGACATGGCGGGAGAGGACGGCAACTTCGACATGAAGAAGGCGGTCATCGAGTCCGTGGACACGGCGCTGCCGCTGCTGCTCGCCCTGCACCCGGACGTGCTCTGCATGACCGGTGACCATTCGACGCCGACGCCGGTGAAGGGGCACTCGTGGCACCCGGTGCCGGCGCTGATCCACGGCAAGTGGTGCTTCGCCGACGGATTCGCGCGTTTCCACGAGAAGAACTGCCGTACGGGCAGCTTTTCGGGTCTTGCCAGCAAGGACCTGATGGCGGTACTTCTCGCGAACGCCGGGCGTCTCGACAAGTACGGAGCCTGAATGACTCGAGTTCGCCTTCTTCTTCCGCTCGCCGCCGCGTGCCTCGGCTTCGCCGTGCCTTGCGCGGCCGACACGCCCCTGCCGATCACGGCCGCGCGTTTCGCGTTCCCCGGCTCGGTGGTGACCCCGGCCTCCGGCACGTCCGCGGGGCTCGCGCTCGCCGACCGCTGGCTCAACGAGGACGCCGCCGTGAATCCCGCGGCCCGTCCCGGCCGTGGCGTCACGATCGCTCCGCAGTTGCTGCGCGTCAGCCGTCAGGACCTCAGCGCCGCGAATCGTGAGTTCGACCAGGTGGACCTCAACGTGGACTTCGCGAACGCGCAGCTGTCGCTGCCCGTGCGCGGCTACACGGTGTCGCTCTACGTCTGGCAGCCGCAGCTGCGCGTCGAGAACCAGTCGTTCGTGCTCGGCCGCAGCGGTTCGGTCGGCCCGAGCGGGACGATGCAGTACGACGCCGTCACGCGCGAGACGCGCGGCGGCATCGCGGTGGCGAAGGGAGAAGGCGTTCGCTGGGGCGCGGCGTTCGAGATGACGTCGCGCGACGACGAGTACCAGGTGCTCGAGACGTCGGGCTCGCCCGACGCCGGATTGCGCGACCTCACGTGGACCGGCACCGCCTTCGGCGGTGGCGCCGGTGTGCGCTGGGAGCGCCGCCCGCTCGAGCGCGGCGGTCTCGTGATCGGCGCCGGCCTTCACGTGCAGGCGCCGCTCTCGGTGAGCGGCACCGAATCGGCGGAGCTCACTTCGGGTGACTCGCGGCGGGACCTCGACGCCGAGCGCGGCTCGACGTGGGAGGGAGGAGCTTCCGCCCGCTGGACGCTCTCGCCGGAGTCCGGCGTCTACGCCTCGGGCACGCAGCGCAGCGCCGAGAAGTGGGACGCGTTCGGCGTGACCGCGGGAGCGGGGCAATCGTGGGCCGCGGGCATCGACTATCGCGACCCGGAGACCGTCTGGGGCGGGAGCATCGGCCTCGGGCTCGATGTGCAGCCCGGCACGCCGGAGCCGCGCGCCAAGTCCATCGGCGTCGGCATCACCTATCACTCCGGTGAGACGATCGTGGACTTCGGAGTGCTGCACCGCGCCATCGCCCGCACCGGCCTGCCGACCATTTCCGACGATCGGGTCGTCGCCTCCGTTCGCGTCGCCTTCTGAAACACCCGGCCCCGAGCCCCCGAGCGGCTGTTCGGGGCCTCGGGGCCCTGTGCTATGCTGCCGCGCGTTTCCGCGTGCGATTCCGGAACAAGTGCCGGCCGCCCGGCGCCGCATCCTTCGCGCTCCCGCGCGCATCGGACCGGACCCGTTCCGGCCAAGTCGCGCGTGCGTTGCGAGAGTGGCGGAACTGGCAGACGCGCCGGATTTAGGTTCCGGTGGGGAAACTCGTGGGGGTTCAAATCCCCCCTCTCGCATACCCCCTTTGATCCGCATCCCGAACTTCCACTGCATCGTTATCGAGGTCGAGACCACACGATGAGCCATACCGTCACCAAGACCGGGGACTGGCAGCACACCGTCAACATCGAAGTTCCCGTCGAAGAGGTTCAGGCGCGCCTGGACGCCGTTGCCCGCCAGTTGCAGCGCCGTGTCGTCATGCCCGGATTCCGCAAGGGCAAGGTGCCGCTCGATCGCGTCCGGCTGGATTTCGCCGCGCACATCGAGCAGGAGTTCCTCGACACGTACCTGCCGGAGATCACCGGCCGGACGCTCGGCGAGACCGAACTCGTGCCCGTCGTGCCGCCGACGATCACCAACCTGAAGTTCTCGCCGGGCCAGCCGCTCACGTTCGACGCGCTCGTGGACGTCGCGCCGCGTGTCGAAGTGAAGGAGTGGAAGGGCCTGCCGGTGACCCGCCGCGCGCGTGTCATCGACGACGCCGCGGTCGAGGCCGTCGTGAACAACCTGCGCGAGGACGGCGCGGTGTTCGTCGACGTGAAGCGCCCCGCCGCGACCGGTGACGTGATCCTGCTCGACTCGCAGCGTCTCGACGCGAATGGCCGCCGTCTGGCCAACACGCGCTCGAAGGGCCTGCGCATCCAGCTGGGCTCCCCGGACCTCCTCCCGGACCTCGAAACCGCCCTCACGGGCGCCGAGGAAGGGCAGGAGCGCACGATCACCGTCAATTACCCCGCGGAACACGGCCAGGCCGACCTCGCGGGCAAGGCGATCCGCTATGTCGTGAGCATCCGGAAAATCCAGGAGAAGAAGTTGAGGGACCTGGACGATAACTTCGCGCGAGACTTGTTCCGTCTCGATTCCCTCCAGGCGCTGCGGGATCGCGTCCGCCAGAACCTCGAAGCCGAGGAAGGTGGCCGGGTCCGCCGCGAGATGGAGGGCGCCATCACCGAGGAACTGATCCAGCGCAACCCGTTCGACATGCCCGAGCGCCTCGTGACCTACATGTTGGGTCAGGTGGTACGGGAGCAGACGAACGGCCGCGAGGTCGGTCCCGAACTGCAGAAGCAGCTGGAAGAGCACTACAAGCCGGGCGTCGAACGCTCGCTCCGGCGCGAGGTGCTCCTCATGGGAGTGGCGACGCAGGAAAAGCTCGAAGTCTCGGACGACGAGATTTCGGCGGAGATCGACCGGATGTGCGCCTCGGACCCTCGGCAGGCATCGAAGGTCAGGGCCCGCTACCAGTCGGGGGACCGCCGTCGTGCACTGGGCGAGACGCTCGTCGAGCGCAAGGCGATGGACCTGCTGATCGAAGCGGCGAAAGTGAAGGACGAACCCATCGCGGCAGCGATGGCCGGAGCGGCGAGCTAGTACCGGACGCCGCCACGGAGTCAGGCGGCTGAACCCCACAGGGAAAGGGTCGAACGAGATGGGTCTCGTACCGATCGTCGTCGAACAGACCGGGCGTGGCGAACGCGCCTACGACATTTTTTCGCGGCTGCTCAAGGACCGCATCATCTTCATCGGGCAGCCGATCGAAGACCAGATGGCGGACCTGATCATCGCCCAGCTCATCTTTCTCGAGGGCGAGGATCCCGATCGCGAGATCAACCTCTACATCAACAGCCCGGGCGGTGTGGTCACGGCCGGTCTGGCGATCTACGACACGATGCAGTTCATCAAGCCTCCGGTCTCCACGCTCTGCATGGGACAGGCGGCCAGCATGGCCGCGGTGCTTCTGGCCGCGGGTGCGACGGGCAAGCGCTACGCGCTGCCGAACTCGCGCGTGATGATCCATCAGGTGCTCGGCGGGGCGTCCGGGGCAGTTCCCGGACGTCGAGATCGCGACCCGCGAGATGCAGAAGATGCGGGACACGCTCAACGGCATTCTCTCCAAGCACACGGGCCGTACGGTCGACCAGATCATCAAGGACACGGATCGCAACAACTTCATGTCCCCGGCCGAGGCGAAGTCATACGGGTTGATCGACGAGATTCTCGACAAGCGCAGTGACCCCGGACGGGACCCGAACCTCGGGTCCCGTCTCCTAGGGCTGGCAGGCTCGAGGGACGGGATCCAAATGAAGAAGCGCATCGCGACGCCGCACCCCATCCGCTGTTCGTTCTGCGGACGTGGACAGGACGAAGTCGCGAGACTCGTGTCCGGTCCGTCCGTGTACATCTGCAGCGAGTGCGTGAAGCTGTGCAACGACATCCTCGAAGGTGAAGTCGAGCGCGAGCAGCCGTCCACTTCCGGCCAGCTTCCGAAGCCCTCCGAGATCAAGAAGATCCTCGACGACTACGTCGTCGGGCAGCATCGCGCCAAGAAGACGCTCGCGGTCGCGGTGTACAACCACTACAAGCGGATCTATTCGACGCCGGGCACGAGCGAGATCGAGCTCGAGAAGTCGAACATCCTGCTCATCGGCCCCACGGGTACGGGCAAGACCCTGCTCGCGCGCACGCTCGCCAAGGTGCTCAAGGTGCCGTTCGCGATCGTGGACGCGACCAGCCTGACCGAAGCCGGCTACGTCGGTGAGGACGTCGAGAACATTCTCGTGCGCCTCCTGCAGTCGGCCGACTTCAACCTGGTCAACGCCGAGCACGGCATCGTCTACATCGACGAAATCGACAAGATCTCGCGCAAGAGCGAGAACCCGAGCATCACGCGCGACGTGTCGGGCGAGGGCGTGCAGCAGGCGCTGCTGAAGATCCTCGAAGGCACGGTCGCCAACGTGCCGCCGCAGGGCGGCCGCAAGCATCCGCAGCAGAAGTACATCGAGGTGAACACCAAGGACATCCTGTTCATCTGCGGTGGCGCCTTCGAAGGACTCGACAAGGTGATCGAGCGCCGCGTGGGCGAAAAGGTCCTGGGCTTCGGCGCCGAGATCAAGAGCAAGAAGGAGCGGAACACGGGCGAGCTCATGGCGCTCGTGGAGCCCGAAGACCTGCTGCGTTACGGCCTCATTCCCGAGCTCGTCGGCCGACTTCCGGTTGTCGGAACGCTCGATTCGCTCGACGAGGCGTCGCTCGTGCGCATCCTGACCGAGCCCAAGAACGCCATCACGAAGCAGTACGCGAAGTTCCTCGAGATGGAGGGCGTCAAGCTCGACTTCACCGAGGACGCGCTGCACGCCATCTCGACGCTCGCCATCGCGCGCGGCACCGGCGCTCGCGGCTTGCGTGCCGTCATCGAAGAGGCGATGCTGGAAGTGATGTACGACATTCCTTCGCGCTCGGACGTGATCGGCTGCACGATCTCGAAGGAATGCATCCAGAACAACGCGCCGCCGCTCCTGACGTTCCGCGGCGAACGCGAGAAGAGGCGCAAGGAAGCCTGACCCGTGCCGGGGTGACCCGGCATTCCCGAAGGCATCTCCGGGCCGGCCGCCTCGCGCGACCGGCCCGGTTTCTTTTCCCCCGCGACTCCATCCTCTGTCGCAAGGAGCATCCTTGGCATCGAAGCCCACCCGCCGGAAGGCCGCGGGCCGCACCGCGACTCGTTCCGCTCGAGCGAAGTCCCGCGCCGTCGTGCGCGAGAAGCCCGCGAGTCCCGAGAAGGGCGAACGCGCCGGCAAGCTCACGCTCACGCGAGGCGACGAGACGTTCACGTTCTCGGAGCGGCTGCCGTTGCTGCCGCTGCGCGAGGTCGTGATGTTTCCCTACATGACCATCCCGCTGTTGGTCGGCCGCTTGCCGTCCATCAACGCCGTCGAGAAGGCGGCCGCGCGCGACCGCGTGCTGTTCGTGACGGCGCAGAAGCGCGGTGACGTCGCCGACCCGCAGCACCAGGAGCTGTTCGAGACCGGCACGATCGTGCGCGTGCTCCAGCTCTTCCGCCTGCCCGACGGCTCGATGCGCGTGCTCGTCGAGGGCCTCTCGCGCGCGGTCGCGAAGCGCTTCCAGTGGTCGAACGACTTCTACACGGTGACCGCGGCGCTGTACCCGGACGAGATCACGGTGGGGCCGGAGGTCGAGGCGCTGCAGCGCAACACCCTGCAGATGTTCCAGGACTACGTGCACCTCAACCGCCGGATCCCGGACGAAGTGCTCGCGACGACCGCGTCGATCGCGGACCCGTCGCAGCTCTCGCTCACGATCGCGTCGCACCTCCAGGTGAAGGTGCCCGCGAAGCAGAAGCTGCTCGAGGCGCCCGGCACGGTCGCGCGCCTGCAGCTGCTCGCCGAGACGCTCGCGAGCGAGCTCGAGATCGTGCGCCTCGAGCGCAAGATCGAGGGACAGGTCCGCTCGCAGGTGCACAAGAACCAGAAGGAGTTCTACCTCCACGAACAGCTCAAGGCGATCCGCAAGGAGCTCGGCCAGCCGGGCGGCGGTGACACCTCGAACGAAGTCGAGGAGCTCGCGACCGCGATCCGCAAGGCGAAGATGCCGAAGGAAGTCCGCGCGCGCGCGATGAAGGAACTCGACCGCCTCTCGCGCATGAGCTTCATGTCGCCCGAGGCGACGGTCGTGCGCGGCTACATCGACTGGCTCACGGCGCTGCCGTGGCGCGTGACGACCAAGGACGACCTCGACATCGGCAACGTGCAGAAGGTGCTCGACGAGGACCACTTCGGGCTCGAGAAGGTGAAGGACCGCATCACCGAGTACCTCTCGGTCCTCAAGCTCACCGGGCACAACAAGGCGCCGATCCTCTGCTTCGTCGGCCCTCCGGGCGTCGGCAAGACGTCGCTCGGCAAGTCCATCGCGCGCTCGATCGGGCGGCGCTTCGTGCGCCTCGCGCTCGGCGGCGTGCGCGACGAAGCCGAGATCCGCGGCCATCGCCGCACGTACATCGGCTCCATGCCGGGCCGCATCATCCAGGGCCTGCGCCGCGCCGGCAGCCGCAACCCCGTCTTCCTGCTCGACGAGATCGACAAGCTCGGCAGCGACTTCCGCGGCGATCCCGCGAGCGCGCTGCTCGAGGTGCTCGACCCCGAACAGAACCACACGTTCGCGGATCACTACCTCGAGGTGGACTTCGATCTCTCGACCGTGCTCTTCATCTGCACGGCGAACTCGCTCTACTCGATTCCGCCCGCGCTCGTGGACCGCATGGAAGTGATCCGCCTGCCCGGCTACCTCGAGACCGAGAAGCTGCAGATCGCGCGGCGCTTCCTGCTGCCGAAGCAGATCGCGGCCGCGGGACTCGTTGAGGGCGACATCCACGTGCCGGACCAGACGCTCCGCGACCTCATGGCGGGCTACACGCGCGAAGCCGGCGTGCGCAGCCTCGAGCGTGAGATCGCCGGACTGTGCCGCAAGGTCGCGAAGAAGAAGGCCGAAGGCTCGCTCGAGAAGCGCATGACCATCTCGCCGCAGTCGCTCGGCAAGCTCATCGGCCCGCGCCGCTGGCTCGACACGAACGTCGAGCGCGGTTCGCGCGTCGGCGTGGCGAACGGCCTCGCGTGGACGGAGACGGGCGGCGACCTGCTCACGATCGAAGTGAGCATCCTGCCCGGCAAGGGCGACCTGCTGCTCACCGGAAAGCTCGGCGACGTCATGCGCGAGTCCGGCCAGGCGGCGATGTCTTACGCCCGCTCGCGCGCCGCGCAGTTCGGTCTCGAACGCTGGTTCCACCGCGAGATCGACGTCCACGTGCACGTGCCCGAGGGCGCGATGCCGAAGGACGGACCGTCCGCGGGCATCACGATGGCCACGGCGCTCGTCTCCGCGCTCACCGGAACGCCCACGCGTGCCGATGTCGCCATGACGGGAGAGATCACCCTGCGCGGCACCGTGCTGCCGATCGGCGGACTCAACGAAAAGGCCGTCGCCGCGCGACGCGCGGGCATGAAGACCGTGCTCGTGCCGCGCGCGAACGAGAAGGACATCGCCGAGATCCCGCGCGAGGTGCGCGAGGCCGTCGAGTTCGTGCTCGTCGACGACATGGACCAGGTGCTCGACCGCGCGCTGCAGCGCGAGACGGCGCCCAAGGAAACCGAAGCGCCGGCTCGTCCGGCGTCGCACTACGCCCACTGAACCGAAGGAAGGAAGCCACACCCCGATGAGCGCCACGCCTCCGTTCAAGACGAGCACCCGGCCCCGCTTGTTCACGCCCGGCCCGGTCGAGATTCCGGTGCGCATCCTGCGCGCGTTGTCGCAGGTCGCGCCGCATCACCGCACCGACGTCTTCCGCGCCACCTACACCAAGGTGAGCGAGGACCTGAAGTGGCTGCACCAGACGCAGGGGGAAGTGCTCATGCTCGCGGCCTCCGGCACGGGCGCGATGGAAGCGACGGTCGTGAACCTGATGGCGCCGGGCGCGAAGGCGCTCGTGCTCGTCGGCGGCAAGTTCGGCGAGCGCTGGGCGAACCTGTGCAAGGCGTTCGGCGTGCCGTACGAGTCGATCACGGTCGAGTGGGGCAACGCGATCTCGCCGGCCGACGTCGCGGCGAAGCTCGACGCGGACGCGGCGATCACGACGGTGTTCGCGACGCAGAGCGAGACGTCCACCGCGACGTGGTACGACATCCAGGCGATCGCGAAGGAAACGCGCTCGCGCGGCAAGCGCCTCGTCGTGGACGCGATCACCGGCGTCGGCGTGCATCCGCTGCCGCAGGACGAGTGGGGCGTGGACGTGATCGTGACCGGCTCGCAGAAGGGACTGATGTCCCCTCCGGGCGTTGCCACGGTGAGCCTCGCGCCGTTCGCGCTCGACGCGATCGAGGGCGACAAGCTGCCGCGCTTCTACTGGGACCTGCGCAAGGCGCGCAAGAGCCTGCCCACGGGCGAGAGCGCGTTCACGCCTCCCGTGTCGCTCATCTTCGCGGTCGGCGTAGCCATCGCGATGATGCGTGAGGAAGGGCTCGAGAACGTGCATCGCCGTCACGCGAAGCTCGCCGCCGCCGTGCGCGCGGGCGCGCAGAGAATCGGCTTCTCGCTCTTCTCGAAGAGCCCGGCGAACAGCGTGACCGCGCTGCTGCCGCCGGCCGGCGTCGAGGCTTCGGCGGTCGTGAAGCGCCTGCGCGAAGTGCACGGCATCACGGTCGCGGGCGGCCAGGATCACATGAAGGGCAAGATGATCCGCGTCGGCCACATGGGCTCGTACGACCTGTCCGACATCTACGTGGTGCTCGGCGCGCTCGAGGAGTGCGTGAACGCGCTCGGCCACAAGGCCGACGGTGCGTGCAGCGCGGCGCGTGAAGCGTGGGAGGCCGCGTCGTGAAGGTGCTCGCCTGCGACAAGGTGGATCCCGCCGCGATCGCGCTGTTGCGCGCGGCCGGTCACGACGTGAGCGAGGGCAACGCCCTCAAGGGCGCCGAACTGATCGCGGCGCTCGAAGGCGTGCAGGGCCTGCTCGTGCGCGGCGCCACGAAGGTGACCGCGGACGTGCTTCGCGCGGCGCCTTCGCTGAAGGTCGTCGTGCGCGCGGGCACCGGCCTCGACAACGTCGACCAGGTGGTGGCGAAGGAGTGCGGCGTGGTCGTCTCGAACACGCCGAACGCCAACTCGGTCTCGGTGGCCGAACTCGCCATGGGCCTCATGCTCGCGGTCGAACGTCATCTCGTGCCCGCGTCCACGGACCTGCGTGGCGGCGTGTGGGAGAAGACGAAGTACATGGGCCGCGAACTCGCCGGGCGCACGCTCGGCATCTTCGGCTTCGGCCGCATCGGTCGCGAGGTCGCCACGCGCGCCCGCGCGTTCGACATGCAGGTGATCGCCTACGACCCGATGTACGACTCGGCGGGCGAGGGGTTCAGCTGGGTGCGCATGGTGAAGCGCGACGACCTGTTCGCGCAGGCCGACGTGATCACGCTTCACGTGCCGCTCACGAAGGACACGAAGGATTCGATCGGCGCGCGCGAGTTCTCGCTCATGCGCAAGGACGCGATCCTCGTGAACTGCGCGCGAGGCGGTGTCGTGAACGAGGAGGCGCTGCATGCGGCGCTTTCCGGCGGCACGATCCGTGGCGCGGCGACCGACGTGTTCACGACGGAGCCTCCGGGCGCGAGCCCGCTGCTCGCGCTGCCGAACCTGCTGCCGCTGCCGCACCTGGGCGCCAGCACCGCGGAGGCCCAGAAGCGCGCGGGCACCGAGGCGGCGGACATCCTCAACGCGGAGCTCGCGAAGCTCGGCTGAGTCCCGTGGTGATTTCGCGGCGCGGTTCGCTTCGGCGGACCGCGCCGTTTCATTTCCGGCGAGCCGGCCGGTGGACACTCTTCGCCGCGCTCCGTTAAGGTGCCGCGTCCTTTGACTGGTCCGGGAGGCCAATCATGTCGTGCACCATCGTCGTGGGCGCCCAGTGGGGCGATGAAGGCAAGGGCAAGATCGTCGATTCACTCGCCGCCGCCGCGGACGTCGTCGCGCGCTGGCAGGGCGGCCCGAACGCCGGGCACAGCGTCATCCACAAGGGTGAGACGCTCGTGCTGCACCTGGTGCCGAGCGGCATCCTGAACCCCGGCTGCCGCTGCCTGATCGGCAACGGCGTCGTGGTGGACCTCGAGCGGCTGCGCGAGGAAGTCGGCATGCTCGAAGCGCGCGGCATTCCGACGCGCGAACAGCTCGGCGTTTCCGCGACGGCCCATCTCATCCTGCCGTACCACCGCGCGGTCGAAGCGTGCGCGGAGGCCGGCCCGGGCGCGATCGGCACCACGGGACGCGGCATCGGCTTCGCGTATCGTGACAAGATCGCGCGCACGGGACTGCGCGTCGCGGACCTCTACGACCGCGCGGGCTTCGTCGAGCGCGCCGACCGCACGCTGCACCGGCTGCGTCTCGAGTTCCCGGAGGCCGCGCAGGCGCTCGCGCCGATGAACGGCGCCGCGCTGTACGACTCGCTCGGCTCCCTCGCCGAGTGGCTGCGGCCGCTCGTGTGCGACGTGTCCGCCGAACTGTTCGACGCGTGGAAGCAGGGCCGCCGCCTGCTGCTCGAGGGCGCGCAGGGCACGCTGCTCGACGTGGATCACGGCACCTACCCGTACGTGACCTCCTCGAACGCGAGCGCCGCGGGCGCCACCGCGGGCGTCGGGCTTGGCCCTTCGGTCGTGGACGAAGTGATCGGCGTGACGAAGGCGTACACGACGCGCGTCGGGCACGGCCCGTTCCCGACCGAAATGCCGGACGCCGAAGCGGCGCGGCTGCGCGAGGCGGGAGAGGAGTACGGCGCGACCACCGGTCGTCCGCGGCGCTGCGGCTGGCTCGACCTGCCCGCGCTGCGTTACGCGGTGCGCGTGAACGGGCTCACGCAGCTCGTCGTGACCAAGCTCGACGTGCTCGACGAGTTCGACGAGATCCTGGTCGCCGAGCGTTACACCCTCGACGGCGCCGATGTCGCCGGATTCCCGCCGACGACCGCGCAGCTCGAACGCGTGCAGCCGGTCTGGCGGCGCTTCCCGGGATGGAAGTGCGCGACCACGGCGGCCCGCGCCTGGAGCGACCTTCCGCAGGCGGCGCGCACGTACCTCGAGTGGGTCGAGCGCGAGGCCGGCGTTCCCATCGCGCGCGTGTCCGTCGGCGCGGGGCGTGAGGCCGAGGTTTCCCGTACCTGAATTCCTGCGGAATCGCCTTGTGGGAAACAGGTTGGGCGGCCCGACATCCCGTCACGACCCTGACGAAGTGACAGGCCTTCGTCAGGATTTCGCGTGCGAGAGCATCACGGCACCCTTATGCTGCGGGCCGGTTCATCTCGTTGCGCGGCAACTTCCTGTGGCGTGCACCTCTCACCTCGCCTCAGCTCCCGATGCTGCTGGCCCGGCAGTTGCCCTAGTAAGCGCGGACGCTCGCACTTTCCGCTGTCCATGCATGCACTCTTGGATCGTCGGCTTCATGTCCGGCTCGTACCGCCGGACGGGGTGCCGACCTTTCGCATGGTGGAGAAGTGGAAACGGTTCCCGACCCCGGGAGCTCGCGAGCGATGTTCCGCCTGTTCACGCCCGCGAAGCCTCGGGCAAGTTGTTCCTCGATCGGGAGCCGTCATGAACGCTCAGCTCGACTCCTTCAAGTACGACGACGCGATCGTCCGGAAGTTCCTGTTCGCGACCGTCCTCTGGGGTGTGGTCGGAATGCTGGTCGGCGTCATCATCGCCCTCCAGTTGGTGATGCCCAACCTCAACTTCACCCCGTGGCTGGCCTTCGGCCGCCTCCGTCCCCTCCACACGAACGCGGTGATCTTCGCCTTCGCGGGCAACGCGATCTTCACGGGCGTGTACTACTCGTCCCAGCGTCTGCTCAAGACGCGGATGTTCTCGGACGCCTTGAGCGCCGCGCACTTCTGGGGATGGCAGCTGATCATCGTCGCCGCCGCCGTGACGCTGCCGCTGGGCATCACGCAGTCGAAGGAGTACGCCGAGCTCGAGTGGCCGATCGACATCATGATCGCCGTCGTCTGGGTGATCTTCGCGGTCAACTTCTTCATGACCGTCGCCCGCCGGCGTGAGCGTCACATCTACGTGGCGATCTGGTTCTACATCGCCTCGATCGTGACCGTCGCGATCCTGCACATCTTCAACAACCTCTCCATGCCCGCCGGCCTCTTCAAGAGCTACTCGCTCTACGCAGGCGTGCAAGACGCGTTCATGCAGTGGTGGTACGGCCACAACGCCGTGGCGTTCTTCCTCACCACGCCGTTCCTGGGCCTCATGTACTACTTCATGCCGAAGGCGGCGAACCGTCCCGTCTTCTCGTACCGGCTGTCCATCCTCCACTTCTGGACGCTGGTCTTCATGTACATCTGGGCCGGCCCGCACCATCTGCACTACACGGCGCTGCCCGAGTGGGCTTCCACGCTGGGCATGATCTTCTCGGTCATGCTGTGGATGCCGTCGTGGGGCGGTGGCGTGAACGGCCTGCTCACGCTGCGTGGCGCCTGGAACAAGGTCGCCGAGGACCCGATCC
Source organism: Candidatus Eiseniibacteriota bacterium (assembly GCA_016710095.1). Classification (GTDB taxonomy): domain Bacteria; phylum Eisenbacteria; class RBG-16-71-46; order RBG-16-71-46; family RBG-16-71-46; genus CAIXRL01. Next base: position 177,166 of record JADJLL010000010.1, read on the forward strand.
TCAAGTTCTTCGTGGTCGCCGTGACGGCGTACATGATGAGCACGTTCGAAGGCCCGATGCTGAGCGTGAAGTCGGTCAACGCGCTCGCGCACTACACGGACTGGATCATCGCGCACGTGCACACCGGCGCGCTCGGCTGGAACGGCTTCCTCACGGCGGGCATGCTCTACTGGCTCGCGCCGCGTCTCTTCCAGACCAAGCTCTTCAGCCAGAAGCTGGCCGAAGTGCACTTCTGGTTCGCCACGTTCGGCATGATCCTCTACGCGACCGCGATCTACTCCGCCGGCGTGCAGCAGGGCCTCATGTGGCGCGCGTTCGACGAGACCGGCCGCCTCCAGTACCCGGACTTCATCGAGACCACGATGAAGCTCATGCCGATGTACTGGATGCGTGCGCTGGGCGGCACGATGTTCCTCGTCGGCATGATCCTCATGGCGTACAACCTCGTCATGACGTGGGCGAAGCGTCCCGCGAAGTACGAGGAGCCCGTCGTGCAGGCGCCGGCGCTCGTGAAGACCCCGGGCGAGACCGTCCCGAACATCTTCGCGGGCCTCACGATCCCCGGTCACCGCAAGTGGGAGGCGCTGCCGCTCCTCTTCACCGTGTGGACCGCCGTGGCCGTGATCGTCGCGTCGCTCTTCGAGATCATCCCGACGTTCCTGATCCAGACGAACATCCCGACGATCGCGTCGGTGAAGCCGTACACGCCGCTCGAGCTCGCGGGCCGCGACATCTACCAGCGCGAAGGCTGCTTCAACTGCCACTCGCAGATGGTGCGTCCGTTCCGGTACGAGACCGAGCGCTTCGGCGAGTACAGCAAGCCGGGCGAGTTCGTGTACGACCATCCGTTCCTCTGGGGCTCGCGCCGCACGGGGCCGGATCTTGCGCGCGAAGGCGGCAAGTACAACAACCTGTGGCACGTGAACCACATGGCCCAGCCGCGCAAGGTCACGCCGAACTCGATCATGCCGGCGTATCCGCAGTTGCTCACGCAGAAGCTCGACTTCGCGACCATCCAGAAGCACGTGGACGCGATGGCGATGCTCGGCGTGCCCTACGGAGACATGGTCAAGGAAGGTGCGGCGGTCGAAGCGGCGAAGGCCCAGGCGGCCGAAGTCGCGGCCGACATCGCCGCGACGGATCCGAACTACACCGGGCTCGAGGACAAGGAGATCACGGCACTCGTCGCGTACCTCCAGCGCCTCGGCGTGGACATCAAGAAGGCGAACGAAGTCGCCGCGGCGCGCACGACGGCGGGAGGGCAGTGACATGCGCCTCACCGATGTGATGAGCCATGCCGGACTCGCGGGCTACGCCGAGTTCGCACTCATCCTGTTCGTGCTCGCCTTTCTCGGCATCGTGTGGGTCGTCTTCCGTCCCGGCAACAAGCCGGCGATGGACGCGGCGGCCCGCATGCCCATCGACGACGAATCCACCGGTACGCCGGAGGAGGAGACCCGGTCATGAGCGCACCGCGCGATGAAGATCGCCTTCTCGATCACAAGTACGACGACATCCAGGAGTACGACAATCCGCTTCCGACATGGTGGACCGTGCTGTTCGTGGTCACCATCATCTGGGCGGTCGCGTACTACATGAACGTGATTCCCGGCGTCGGCACGGGCAAGGGCAAGATCGCGAACTACGACGCCGAGATGGCCGCGGCGGCGGAGAAGTTCGGAACGCCCGAGCAGCAGCAGGAAGCCGCCATCGACGAAAGCGCGGTCACGGCCGCGCTCGGCGATCCGGCCAAGCTCGAGCTGGGCAAGACCACGTTCAACACCACCTGCATGGCGTGCCACAACGCCGACGGTGGTGGAAACATCGGTCCCAACCTGACCGACGACTACTGGATCCACGGCAACAGCAAGAAGGACATCCTGACCACGATCACGAAGGGTGTGCCGGACAAGGGCATGCCCACGTGGAGCGCGACGCTGAAGCCCGACCAGATCAGTGCGGTCGCGGCCTACGTGATCACGCTGCACGGCACGAAGCCGGCCGTGGCGAAGGAACCCCAGGGCATCCTGATGACCGCGGAAGGTGTTCCCGCCGCGGCCGACACGGCTGCCGCGAAGTAACAGCAGCACGCAGTAGAGAGAGTTTTCCCGGGCCGCTCCCAAGGAGACTCACGTGGCTGTCCATCCCCAGCCGGTGCAGGCGCCTGAGCGAGTCCTGTCGACACTGAACGCGGACGGATCCCGTCGTTGGATCCGTCCGCGTCCGTCGCCGGGCTCGTGGTGGACGCGTCGCCGTGCGCTGGCTTACGTCCTGATGTTCGTGTTCTTCGTGATCCCGTACCTGAAGATGGCGGACAAGCCGCTCATCCTGCTGGACCTGCCACGGCGCGAGTTCACGTTGTTCGGGACGACGTTCCTTCCCACCGACACGCTGCTGTTCATGCTGCTGTTCGTCAGCATGGCCATCCTGGTGTTCCTCATCACGGCCATCTACGGACGCGTGTGGTGCGGGTGGGGCTGCCCGCAGACCGTGTACATGGAGTACCTGTTCCGTCCGATCGAGCAGGCGCTCGAGGGCGGCTTCCGCGGCTCGCTGCGCATGGACAAGGCGGGCGGTCTCGCGCCGGTACGCCTGCTCAAGCACGCGATCTATCTCGTGCTCGCGATGTTCCTCGCGCACACGTTCCTCGCGTACTTCGTCGGCATCGACCAGCTCGTCCGATGGGTGCAGTCGTCGCCGAAGGAGCATCCGGTCGCGTTCATGGTCATGGCGGGGACGACGCTCGCCATCTTCATCGACTTCTCGTGGTTCCGAGAGCAGACGTGTCTCGTGGCGTGCCCGTACGGACGGCTCCAGACCGTGCTCTTCGACCGCGACTCGCTCATCGTGATCTACGACCCGGCGCGCGGTGAGCCGCGTGCGAAGGGCACCGTGGACCGGCCCGAGGGGCTGGGCGACTGCATCGACTGCGGCATGTGCTCGCGCACCTGTCCGACCGGCATCGACATCCGGGAAGGACTTCAGATGGAGTGCGTGCACTGCACGCAGTGCATCGACGCGTGCGACGAGATCATGACGAACATCGGCAAGCCGACGGGACTCATTCGCTACGGTTCCAAGTCGGAACTCGACGGCAAGAAGCGCCGCTTCCTGCGCACGCGCGTCATGCTCTATCCGATCGCGCTTCTCATCAGCCTCGGACTGTTCCTGTGGAACCTCGAGAACCGCGCGAGCACGGAAGTGACGCTGCTCCGCAGCCTCGGCACTCCGTACCAGATGCGCGAGGACGGCACCGTCGTCAACCAGGTGCGCCTCAAGTTCTCGAACCGCAACCGTGACGAACGCGGCTATCACATCAGCCTCGCGGGTACGCCCGACGTGCAGCTGATTTCGCCCATCAATCCGTTCCCCGTGACGGGCGGTCACACGCTCACCACCACGGTGTTCCTCGTTTCGTCGGCCGCCTCTTTCGAGAACGGCCAGCGCAGCGTGATGTTCCATGTGAGCGAAGGCCGAGGCTTCGACCGCACCTACCTGTATCGGTTGCCGGGTCCGGACGACCGGGAGCGGCGCATGCTCGAAGGCGAAGAGCACGGCGAACACGAAGGCGCGCCCGACGCGCCGAAACCGGGGAGCGGCCATTGAAGCCGGGAGCGATGTGGCCGGTGGCGATCATCGGAGTGCTCGCCGTGACGGTGGGCGCGAACATCTGGCTGTTCACGAAGGCCGGTGATCCGCGCGACACGGCGATCGAGCCGGACTACTACCGCAAGGCCGTCGCCTGGGATTCGACGATGGCGCAGGCTCGTGCGGACGTCGCGCTCGGCTGGCGCGCGGAGATCGCGTTCAGCGCGCTCGCGCAGGGCACGACGACGCTCGCCGTGACGCTGAAGGACTCGACGGGAGCGCCCGTCGAGTCCGCGGCGGTTCACGTCGAAGCGATCAACAACGTGGACGCGCTCCAGCACTGGCCCGCGGACCTGCGCGAAGCGGCGCCCGGGCGCTACGAGGCCGCGATGCCGCTGCCTCGGCCGGGGCTCTGGGAGGTGCGCATCACGGCGAAGCGTGGCGCCGACCTCTTCACGGACTCCGAGCGCACGGATCTCTTCCGAGGCAGGACGCCGTGATCGCGGTCGCCGGCTCCGTGCTCCTCGCGAGCCTGCTCGGCAGTCCGCACTGCGCCGGCATGTGCGGCGGCTTCGTCTGCTTCTACGCGGGGCAGGGCGGCCGGTCGCAGATGCTCGCGCACGTCGCCTACAACCTCGGGCGGCTCGCGTCGTACCTCGCGCTCGGCGCGCTCGCCGGACTGCTCGGCCGCACGCTCGACCAGGCGGGGGCCGGCGCCGGCCTGCATCGCACCGCGGCCGTCGCCGCCGGCGCGGTGATGCTCGTGTGGGGACTCGCGTCGCTGCTCGGCGCGCTCGGCGTGAAGATGCCCCATGCGGGCGATTTCGGTTTTCTCGGTGGCCGGTTCGCGGGCGTGATGCGCGCCGTGCACAACCAGCCGCCCGTCGTGCGCGCGATCACCGTCGGCGCGATCACGACGCTGCTGCCGTGCGGCTGGCTGTGGGTGTACGTCGCCACCGCCGCGGGCACGGGCTCGGTCGCCGGTGCGCTGCTCGTGATGAGCGCCTTCTGGCTCGGCACCGTGCCGATGATGGCCGGCATCGGGATCGCCGCGCAGGGCGCGCTCGGCCCGCTGCGCCGCCATCTGCCGATCTTCACCGCCGTCACGCTCGTCGTGCTCGGCATCGCGACGATCGGCGGCCGGTTCCATCTCTCGCCCGTCGGAGCCCGTTGCTCCGAATGCGAGCGTGCGGGGGCTCATGTCGGTCGCTGACGCGCCCGGCGTGCGCGCGAAGGAAGTGGTGCTCTGCACGCACTGCGGCCTCGACGTGCCCGCCGCGCTCGCGGAACAGAAGCCCGCGTTCTGCTGCTCCGGCTGCCGCATGGCGTACACCGTGCTGCACGACGCCGGGCTCGAGCGCTACTACGACATGCCCGAGCGCCGCGGCCTCGCCGTCTCGGCGAGCGGCCGCGCGTTCGAGGAGTTCGATCACGAGGCGTTCCACCTGCTCTGGGTGAGGCGCCGCGAGGACGGCCAGCTCGAGACCGAGCTGTACCTCGAGGGCGTGCATTGCGCGTCGTGCGTGTGGCTCGTCGAGCGCACGCCGCTCGCCGTGCCCGGCGTGTCCGCCGCGGAGCTCGACCTCTCGCGCGGCATCGTGCGGCTCACGTGGTCGCCGGAGTCGACGACGCTGTCGTCGGCCGCGCGCTTCCTCGACACGCTCGGCTACCGCCCGCACCCGTTCCGCGGGCAGCGCGCCGACGCGCTCCGCCGCAAGGAGGACCGCGAGGCGCTCGTCATGATCGGCGTCGCCGGCGCGATCTCGATGAACGTGATGCTCGCGGCCGTCGCGATCTACAGCGGCTGGGGGCCGGGCGGCATGGACGCGGCGTACATGCGCTACTTCCGCTGGATCAGCATGGTGCTGTCGGTGCCCACGATGATCTGGCCGGCGCGGCCGTTCTATCGCGGCGCGCTGTCGTCCTGGCGCGCGCGCGCGTTCCACATGGACGTGCCCATCGCGATCGCGATCACCGGCGCGTTCGTGCACGGCGTGGTGAACACGTTCCGCGACGCCGGGCCGATCTACTTCGACGGCGTGACGACGCTCGTGTTCCTGCTGCTCTGCGGCCGGTTCCTGCAGACGCGCGCGCAGCGCGCGGCGGTGGACTCGGCCGAACTGCTGCACGCGCTCTCACCCTCGATCGCGCGCGTGATCGAGAACGGGGAAGTGCGCGAGGTGCCCTCCGAGGCGCTCGTGCCCGGCATGATCATCGAGGTGCGCCACGGCGACGCGCTCGCGGGCGACGGCGTCGTGGTCGAGGGCCGCTCCGAGATCGACAAGGCGCTCCTCACCGGCGAGTCCGTGCCGCAGCTCGTCTCGCCCGGCGACGAAGTGTTCGCGGGCACGATCAACCGCGGTCCCACATTGCATGTGCGCATCGAAAGCGCGGGCGAGACCACGCGAGTCGGGCAAATCCTGCGCGAGGTCGAACGCAGCGCCTCGCGCCGCGCGCCGGTCGTGCGTACGGCGGACGCGCTCGCCGGCCGCTTCGTCGGTGTCGTGCTCGGGCTCGCCGCGCTCACGCTGTGGCGCTGGTGGTCCGTGGATCCGGCGCGTGCCGTGGACCACACGATCGCGCTCATGATCGCGACCTGCCCGTGCGCGCTCGCGCTCGCGACGCCGCTCGCCATCACCGTGGCGATCGGTCGCGCCGCGCGCCGCGGCATTCTGGTGAAGGGCGGCGACGCGCTCGAGGCGCTCGCGAAGCCCGGCATCATGCTGCTCGACAAGACCGGCACGCTCACCGAAGGCCGCACGTCGCTCGCGGAGTGGGAGGGAGACGACGTCCGCGCCGAAGTGCTCGCGCTCGAGCGGCACTCGTCGCATCCGATCGCCGCGGGCTTCGTCGCCGCGTGGCCCGGCGTGACGCCGGCCGAATGCGCCGACGTCCGCAGCACGATCGGTGGCGGACTCGAAGGCCGTGCGGCGGGGCGCGACGTGATCGTCGGCGCGCCCGCGTTCGTGCTCGCGCGCGCGGCCGATCCGCGGGGCCTCGCTTCGCGCGGCTCCGGCGGCGCGCACACGCCGGTGCTGGTCGCCGTGGACGGCGCGGTGGTCGCGCGCGCCGCGTTCCGCGACGCCGTGCGCGCCGACGCGCCCGAGGCGCTCGCCGCGCTCCGATCGCAGGGCTGGACGCTGCAACTGCTCTCGGGTGACGACCCCGCGGTCGTCGCGAGCGTCGGTGAGCAGCTCGGCTTCGCGCCGCAAGACCGGCGCGGTGGCGCGAGCCCCGAGGACAAGCTCACCGCGGTCGAAGCGCTGTCGGGCAAGGGCACCGTCGTGATGGTCGGCGACGGAGTGAACGACGCCGCCGCGATCGCGCGCGCCACGGTGGGCGTGGGTGTGAAGGGCGGCGCCGAGGCATGCCTCGCGGCCGCCGACGTGTTCCTCTCGACGCCCGGCCTCGCACCGCTCGTCGCGCTCACGCAGGGCGCCACGCGCACGCTCGGCATCATCCGGCTCGGCATCATGATCTCGATCCTGTACAACTTGCTCGGCGTGGTGCTCGCGTTCCAGGGACTCATCAACCCGCTCGTCGCGGCCGTCATGATGCCGACCAGTTCCATCACCGTCGTGTGGATCGCCTGGCGCGGACGCACGTTCGAGGAGGCGCGTCCGTGAGCGTCATCTACATCGTGCTTCCTCTCGCGTTGATCGTCGTCGCCATCGCCGTGGGCGCGTACGTCTGGGCCGCGCGCAGCGGCCAGTTCGACGACACGAAGACGCCCGCCATCCGGCCGTTGATCGACGACGACGAAGTCCGCCGCGAGGACTGACGCGCCTCGGCCGCGGTCGGGCAGGACGCACGATCGCCTTTCCCCGCGCGGCGCCCGCGCGGCGAAATCACTTGCCCGAGCGTTCGAGCGCTCGGGAGAATCGAGGAGCCTTCGCCGGCTCCGCGCGTTCCCGGGAGGCGGCGGGTTTCGCGTTGCTCTTTTCCCGAGGGCCTGATCCATGGCGACGTTCCGGTTCGCGCGATTCGTCTTCGCCTGTGCGGCGGTGGCGGCTTTCGCGTGCCCGGTGCGAGCTGCGGTCACGGTGCAGATCACGCCGGCCACGCTCACCGTGGCGCCGAACTCGGACTTCGACGTGAAGCTGCGGATCACCGAAACGGGTTCGGCCTTCAACGCCTTCAGCGCGATCCTCGTCTACGACCCCTCGATGATCACGCCGGTCCAGCTCTCGCCGCTCCGCACGCAGCTCGATTCGCTGCTCACGAACGTCTGCGGCAGCAGCAGCACGTTCCACAAGTTCCGCTATGGCGGGGGGCTGGACTCCATCGACGTCTCGATGCTCTGCAACGGCGTGAGCGTGACGGGGCCGGGGCCGATCTACCACCTGCGTTTCCATGCGGGAGCCGTGACGGGGCGGACGGGCCTCTCATTCGGGCCGGGATTGAAGTTCGCGAACGCCGGCTTGCTCGTGAATCCCGTCGTGTCCACGGGCGCGATCGTCGGGATCGGCGTGCCCGTGCTCGATGCACCGGGCGAGATCGGGAGCGGGGGAGCGCTGCGATTGAGCGTCGCGCCGAATCCCTCGCAGGGCGAGTCGCGCATCGCGTTCTCGCAGCCGTTGGCGATGGCCGGAGTGATCCGGCTGCACGATGCGCAGGGGCGCCTGGTGCGTGAGTCTTCCGTGCCCGCAGGCGCGACGAGTTGGGCGTGGGACGGCGTCGCGGCATCCGGGGCGCCCGCTGCACCCGGCCTCTATCTCGCGGAGCTGAGGGCGGGAGAGACGCGGCGATTCGTGCGGTTGGTGCGCGTTCGCTAGCGAAAACCGGCCGGGATGGATGATGGCCCCTGCGTGTGAGCCCGAAGTGGCTCCACCCTCCGGAGCCGCCGCGAGGTCGCCGATATTCGCGGATCGCAACTTTTCGCGCCGGGGGGGCCAGCTTTCTGTTGCGGGGTGCAATGCTGGTCCACGACAATCATTGCACTCTGTACCCCTTGGGCCCCCTCGCGATCGACTCGCCTTCTCATGCGCAGGCACCCTCCGCTCACTGCTCCCGTGAGGGCACCAGCCAGAAGGCTGGGAGTCACTCGGCTATAGCCTCTGCATCGGAGTTCCCCGCATCATGCCGATGGGCCGCAGTTCCTCGACGCATTCCGCGTCCCTACCGACGCGTAACCATTTCTTCGATGATCACCGTTCCACCATGCGTGACGGCGTCCATGACGCCGTCATTTCTTTTGGAGGAGTCGTGAAAGTGCCGCGCAGTATCCCCCAGGCCGTGCTGGCGGTGTTCGCCAGTGTCTTGATCCTTCTCACGCTCGGCCTGCAGTCGGCGGCGTGGGCGCAGACCGCCGGTGACTTCCGGTCGAACGCGACCGGCAACTGGAACGCCACCGCGACTTGGCAGCGATACGACGGCAGCAACTGGGTTGCCGCGGTCGCGACGCCGACGTCCGCCGATGGCGCGATCACGATTCGCAACGGTCACACGGTGACCATCTCGGCGAACGGCTTGAGCTACGACCAGGTCACCGTGGATGCCGGTGGTCAGGTGACCGTGGCGAGCACGATCACGAGCGCGCTCGCGAACGGCGCGGGCACCGACCTCACGATCAACGGCACGTGGCTGAACTCCGGGCGGCACTG
>JADJLL010000011.1 GCA_016710095.1 Candidatus Eiseniibacteriota bacterium
GCAAGCTGAACGCGGTCTGGATCCACAACAACCCGTCCAGCGGGCTCTACGACCTTCGCTTCCGCCGGTCCTTCAATTTCGGTCTCAACTGGAGTTCCGAGGTCACCGCCGGCAGCTACCACCCGATGTCGGGAACCGGACCGCCGGGGTTCAATCGTGCGCGCGGCGTGACGTTCCCCTCGCTCGCCGTGGACCGGACGAACGGCGACTACCGCGGCCGCGTCTACATCGCGTACTCCGAGGTCTACGACTTCCTCGACGAGGTGTGGGCGGTGCAGCCTTCGGCCTCGAGCGTCCGCTTCGAGGACCTGTCGAACAACTCTTCCGCGACGGCCGACCCGTTCACCGCGGGCAACACGCTCAAGGGCACGGCCGGCTTTCCCGACGAGGACTGGTGGTCGGTCACGCTGACCGCGGGGCAGCACCTCGAAGTCTGGGCGGACTCGACGGGCAGCGCGTCCAATGCGGACTTCCGGATCCACGCCTTCGCGCCCGATCTCACCACGCGGCTCGGCTTCTCCGCGCTGACGAACCAGTACGCCACGAAATCGCCCTCGTTCGCCTGCCTCTACGCGGCCGTGAGCGGCACGTACTACCTGCGCGTGCGCAACGAGGATTCCAACGTGCAGGGCTATCGCATCCGCACGCGCATCGGGCAGACGGACGGCGGATTTTCGCGTGACCGGCGCGACCCGTTCGCGATCTGGAGCGACGACGGTGTCACCTGGTCCACGCCCCAGCGCATCACGGACGGACCGGTGGGCTCCGACGATTCGTTCCCCGAACTCGCCGTCGGGCAGGACGGCTTCGTCTACGCCACGTGGCTCGACGCCCGCGACGACGACGCCCGGGCGGCGACGAGCGCGTACATCGCACATTCGGCGGACGGCGGCGCGAGCTGGGAACCCAACGTGCGGCTGAGCACGATCGCGACGGACTTCAGCACGCTGGAGTCCAATCTCGCTCCGAACATGGGGGACTACATCGGCCTCGCCCCGGGGAACCTGCGCATGCACGCCGCCTGGCCGGACGGACGCAACGGCACGCCGGACGTCTACACGTCGTCCTTCTCGATCTCGTCCGGCATCCAGTCGTGTGCGGGAACGGCGCTCGCGCCGGTGCTCGGCAGCGTCACGCTGACGCGCGAGTTCCAGAACGTGCACGACTACGCGCGGAACTACTACACGTGGACCTGGACGGACACGAAGGGCTGGCTCGCCCCTCAGGTGTTCTTCCCGTTCAACCTCGCTCCCGACGAAGTGATCCCGCTTTCCACCGTCGTGACCGTTCCGCCCGGTACCGCGCAAGGCGTGTTCGACGACGTGTGCCTCACGGTCACCAACCAGACCGGCGCGATCGTGCGCCAGTGCTGCACGCGCGTCACGGTCAGCGGCTCGCTCGCGGACGTCGAACACGGCGGCGTCGACTTCGCGCTGCGTCCGGTGACGCCGAACCCCGTGGCCTCGCGCGCGACGATGCGCTTCGGGCTGCCGCGTGCGGGCAGCGTGTCGCTCGCGATCTACGACGTGACGGGCGCGCGCGTGCGCACGCTCGTGAACGGCGAACGCGCCGCGGGCGAACACACCGCGACGTGGGACGGACGCGACGACGGCGGCCGGAGACTCGGCGCCGGCGCATACTTCGTGAAGCTCGCGCACGGCGGGCAGGAAACGACCCAACGCGTCGTGTTGCTGCAGTGACCCGTCGCTACATCCGTTCGCGCAGGCGCTGGTAGCCGCCGCGGCTGACCGGCAGCTCGCGGCCGTCGTGAAGGATCGCGACGCGGCTGTCCTTCGCGTACGGCTCGATGCGCGCGATGCGCTCGACGTTCACCACGTACGAGCGGTGCACGCGGACGAAGCGCGCGGGATCGAGCGACTGCTCGAGCTCGGCGAGCGTCTGGTGCTTGAGCCAGGACTTCCCCTCGGCGTGGATCGCGACGTAGTCGTCCTGCGCCTCGACGTAGTCGAGCTTCTCGATCGGGATGACGTGCACGAGCGCGCCGTCGCGCACCATGAGGCGCTCGGCGAACTGCCCGGGCGCGCGCGCGGCGGCGGAGAGCGCGGCGGCGGACGGCGCCGTGGGGGCCGCGGGCGTCGCGGACGTTTCCGGCGGCGCGACGGCGGCGGCCGTTCCGGCGCCGGACGCCGCGAGCCGCTCGCGCACGCGCCCGAGCGCTTCGGCGAGACGGTCGCGCCCGAACGGCTTGAGCAGGTAGTCCACCGCGTGCACTTCGAACGCCTTGAGCGCGAACTCGTCGTACGCGGTGCAGAACACCACCGCGGGCGCGGGATCGAGCAGTTCGAGCACTTCGAAGCCCGTGAGCTTCGGCATCTGCACGTCGAGGAACATGAGGTCCGGCGCATGTTCGCTGACGGCCTTCACGGCCTCGAAGCCGTTCGCGCACTCGCCCACCACCTCGATGTCCGCATGCGCGCCGAGGTACTCGCGCACGAGCGCGCGCGCCGGAGCTTCGTCGTCCACGATCAGCACGCGCAGCGTCTTCGCGTCAGCCACGGCTTCCCTCCGTCTCCGAATCGCGCGCCGGCAGCGTCAGCAGCACGCGGAACACGCCCGGCTCGCGCACCGCATCGAGCCGCGCTTCCTCGGCGCCGAACGCTTCGAGCCGGCGCCGCACGTTTTCCAATCCCACTCCGGCGCCGGCGCGCGCGGGCGCGTCCTCGTCGACCGGGTTCTCCACCACGATGCCGAGCCGCGCGCCTTCGCGCCGCGCCTCGATGCGCACCACGCCGCCTTCGAGCCGCCCCGACACACCGTGCTTGATCGCGTTCTCGACGAGTGGCTGCAGCAGCAACGGCGGCACGCGACAGCCGAGCGCGGACTCGTCCACGCGGCGCTCGATGCCGAGCCGCTCGCCGAAGCGCACCTTTTCGATCGCCAGGTAGCGCTCGACGAGCGCGAGTTCCTCGGACAGCGCGACCGAATCGCGCGCGGCGAGTGCGAGCGTGCGGCGCAGGAAGTCGCCGAGCCCTTCGCACATGCGGCGCGCGCCTTCCGGGTCGCTGCCGACGAGCGAGTTGATCGAGTTGAGGCTGTTGAAGAGGAAGTGCGGATTCAGCTGCGCGCGCAACGCGCGCACTTCGGCCTCGCGCGTGCTCACCTGCGACTCGAGCACGCGGCGCTCGGCCTCGTGCGCGGCCTCGAACGCGAGCACGAGGTAGTGCACGACCGCCGAGAGCAGGTAGAGCGGAATGCCGATCAGGAACAGCACGCCGAAGTTGCGCAGGATGTCGGCGCGCATCACGACGCTGTCGCCGAGCCGCACGAGCACGAGCTCCCACAGCAGGCTGCCGACCGCCCACACCGCGCTCGCCTGCAGCGCGACGCCGATCTGGCCCGACAGCACCTTCAGCGGTGGCGTGGAGACGAGCGGGTAGCGCCGGCACGCCCACCAGGCGGACAGCACCACGAACCCGCACACGAGCATCGCCGGCACCGCGAACGCGTGCGCGTGGCTCACGGGCAGCGGGCCGATCAGCCGCAGGAACTCCGCCAGCAGCAGACCGGCCAGCAGCCACGCGAGCACGTAAGGCCCCAGCCACGCGACGAGTGAGGAAGCGGATGCACGTCAGCTCACCGGACGAGGCTGATCGTCGTCGTGCTTCGGATACGTGACGCCGATGGACACGGTCTTGCCGGTGGACGTCGTCACTTCGACCGACTTGTCGCGACGGCGCACGCGCACACGCGGCCCGTCCTCGTCCTTGCCGTTCGCCACTTCGACGCCGCCCATGACCACGAACCCTCGCACGACGAGCGTGCCGACGGGCTCGATGCCGGGCGCGAGACGCGTGTTGTCCTCGTAGCCCGCCATGATCGGCGACACTTCGCTCTCCACGCGCCAGTCCGGCGGCACGAGGATCTCGATGCCGCCCCACATGGCGAACACGTCGAGGATCGCGCGGCCGTCGGCGAGCTGCGCGTCGCGCAGGTCGAGCTCGACGCCGCCCATCATCGCGGACAGGTCGCCGCCACGGAACGCGTCCGAACGATTGCGGCGCGTGACGCCGCCCATGAGCGCGAACGTGCGCACGAACGTGTCGCTGTCGCCCTCACCCTCGTGGGCGGGCCCGCGCATCGAGCGCATGACCACGCTCACACCGAAGAAGATGAGCATGAGCGGCCAGAGGTCGCCGATGCCGATGTGCCACCAAGGCAGCTGCAGCTTGTTGCCGAGCAGCAGCAGGCCCGCGGACGTGAAGATCGTGCCCGGGATCATGCGCTTGTCCGCGCCGATGCCCGTGAGCTTCATCACGCCGAACACGACGAGCAGCACCGGCCACCAGCTGATGATGGCGTCTGAGTCGATGTCGAACAGGTTGTCGAGCGTCCACAGCAGCCCGAGCGTCGTGAGCACGAGACCGAAGACCAGCCGTCCGCCGATCTGGAGGCGTCCCGAGCTCGAGCTGAGGCCCGCGCCGTACACGTGGGTCTGGCCGTACTTATCGCGTTCTTCCATGTTCCATCTCCCACCGGTCCGCGCCTCGTGATGCGGCGCCACGGGTCAGGGTGGTGGCCAGCGCCAGCCCCGCGATCGCGGCGGCCGGGATGAGCCAGAGCGGCGTCATCAGGACGAAGGCCTTCTGCAGACTGTCGAATGCGAGCGTGATCGCGTCGGGCTCACGGCGAAGCAGTACCGCCAGCAGGAGCGAGTTCTGTACGACGAGCCACACCGTGCACAGCGCGAACGCGCACTCGCGCACGCGGCGCCACGGGGACTCGCGGCGAGCGGGAGCGGCGTCACTCATGGTCGCGCTCCCGTTCGAGGTGAATGCGCTCGTCGTCCTTGCCGTAGGGCATGAAGCGCGTCGCGATCGCCTCGACCACGGCGCCCATGCCGACGGCGACGAGCGCGAGCGGCCAGCTGGTCGCCCAGCTCATGCCGTTCCAGTGATAGACCGACGCGAAGAAGTAGCCGCTCATGAGCGTCAGCGTGACGGCCGAGCCGAGCTTCTTCGCCGTGCGGGCGGCGATGATCCCGGCGATGCCGAGCACCATCGGGAACGCCGGCCACCATTCGTTGATCGAGTTCCAGGGCAGCAGACCCTGACGGACGGCGAGGAACATCACACCCAGCGCGATGAGCCCGAGCCCCCAGGTGAGACCTTCCATCGGCTCGCGATCGCCTCTGTACCGGGACATCTGCCTCCTCCTTGGGGCCGCTTCGCGGGAGTCACCGTGACGCCCGCCGCATCGGCCACGCACGGGAAGTTACGGACGGCGCAAGGGGACTTCGCGCGGCTTTCGGCGAACGGCGGCCGGGTGTCGGTGAACGGCGCCCACGGCGAAGCGGATGGCGGCTCCGGAGGGCTTCACGCCACGCGCTTCCGTTCGCGCGCGACCACCACGACCACGCCGCCGAGCGCCGCGATCGTGAAGATCGCCCACTGGACCGCGTACGAGAGGTGCGTCTGCGGGCTCGGCATCTGCGGTGCGAAGCGCTTCAGCGAATCCGCGGTGCACTCGGGCAGCGCGACGAGCCAGACGTCGTTCGCGACGTCGGGCCAGCGCGCGGCGAGCGTGTCGGGATCGACGTGCAGCGTGCTCCAGCGCTGCAGCACGTCGCCCTCGAGCCGCACCCACGGCAGGCGCGAGTGCCCGCCGGCCAGCGGGCGCGCGAGCGCGACGATGCAGGTGGAGTCGGCGCGCGTGAAGCGCTCCGGATGGGCCGCCTCGGCGCTGTCGACCGGCATCCAGCCGCGGTCCACGAGCACGAGCGTGCCGTCGTTCATGCGGAACGGCGTGACCACGTCCACGCCCACGCCGCCTTCTTCGGGCTCACGGGAAAGCACGAGGTGCCGGCTCAGGTCGAAGTGTCCGCCGAGCTGCACCTTGTCCGTGCGTCGCGCGCGCAGCGCCGCGCCGTCCGCGATCGACTCGGGCCCGGAGCGCAGCATGAACTCGAGGCGAGCGTTGGACGCGCTCTTCTCGACCCAGCGCGCGTGCTGCCACAACCCCATGCGCACGCACACGCCGGCCAGCGCGAGCAGCACGATCACCAGAACGACCGGCCCCGGGCGCACCGCGACCTCAGCTGGCGGGCTTGGGCGGCGCCGGAGGCAGGTCGAAGGCGACCGTGTTGGGCTCGAAGCCGGCCGCCTTGTGGGCGCCGTCGCAGAACGGCTTGTTCGCCGAGTGCCCGCAGCGGCAGAGGCCCACTCGCTCGCGTCCGCCGAGTCCGAAGGGCTTGCCGTCCATGTCGAGGAGTTCGAAGTCGCCTTCGACGCGGATGGAGCCGTTCTTCATCACCGTCAACTTCGTGGAAGCCATGAGTTCCCCCAGGGAAGTCGTGGGGAATGTTGCGGTACGCTTCGCGGGGGCCCCGTCTGGATGGCAGCGGTTACGCCGCTCGGGGGCGACGCCGGGCGGGAGCCAATCAGGCCAGCAACATTCTGCGACCACGGCCAAGCGTGGACCTTAGGGCGCCGGCGGCGGCTTGTCGGGAGGCCGGGCCTGCCGCGCGGCCCGGGCCGCCGCACCGGCCGCCGTGCAACCGTGCCGCCCCCGGCCCCGTAATCCAGCCGCGTCCGCGCTCCCAAACTTCGCGAGGGCGCGGCAACGACTGCCCGGTCGGCATACAACAACATCCCGGAGGTGGAAGGTGATCGAGCTGTTCGTGGTGGGGACGTTCGTCTTCGTCGCGGCCATCCTGATCGGTGTTTTCGCGACGGTCCTCGGTTTCGTCGGCTTCCTGATCTCGCTTCCGTTCCGCATCCTCGGCCTCGCCTTCAAGGCGCTCGGCCTGCTGATCGCGCTCCCGTTCCTCGCGCTGGGCGGCTTTCTCGCGCTCGTGCTCGGTGGTGGCGCACTGGCCGTCGGCCTCGCGATCGCGTTCGTGCCGCTGTTGCCGGTGATCGCGCTGGGCGCGCTGATCTGGTGGCTCCTCAAGCGCGACGCGCCTCGGCAGGACAAGCGTTCGCACGCGAGCGTCGTCTCGTAGCACCCGACTTCGCCTGACCGGGCGAAACGCGCGGGCGGCCACCGGGTCCTCCACCCGGATCGGCCGCCCTGCTGCGTTTCGGGGCGAGAGCGCTCTCGCGGAACTCCGGCGAACCGCTTTCGACTCGCCTCGCTCCCACGCCGCGTGATTCCACCCGACTTTTTTTCGCGCTGCAGCCTCCCGGGGCGCACTTTTCTCCCACCTCCGGGCGAGCGTCCGTTATCCTGCGCGACCGACGCGCGGACTTCCCGCGCTCCCTCCTCCACCACCCGAAGCACGAGGTCTGAGAGTTGAGCGATATCCGCGCCTGGACCCCCAAGGACTCCGCTGCGCTGTACAACGTGAACGGCTGGTCCAGCGGCTACTTCCGCATCAACGATGCGGGCCACATGGAAGTCACGCCGTCGGGCCCCGAAGGCCCGAGCGTCGACCTCTTCGAACTCGTCGGTGACCTCGAGCGGCGCGGCCTCGGCATGCCGCTGCTCGTGCGCTTCTCCGAGATCCTGCACTCGCGCGTGCAGCAGCTGTTCGGCTGCTTCGGCAACGCGATCAAGGAGTACGGGTACCGCGGACGCTATCGCGGCGTGTTCCCGATCAAGGTGAACCAGCAGCACCACGTCGTCGAAGAGCTCGTGCGCTTCGGCGGCCCGCTCGGCCTCGGCCTCGAAGCGGGCTCGAAGCCCGAACTGCTCGCCGCACTGGGCATGATCGAGCACGAGGACTCGCTGCTGATCCTGAACGGGTACAAGGACATCGAGTACATGGAGACGGCGCTGCTGTCCCAGAAGCTCGGCCGCTACCCGATCATCGTGATCGACCGCTACCGCGAACTCGACATCCTGCTCGACACCGCGCGGCGCCTCGACATCCGTCCGCACATCGGCGTGCGCGCGAAGCTCACGACCAAGGGCGCCGGCAAGTGGATGGACTCCACGGGCGACCGCTCGAAGTTCGGCCTCAGCGCGACCGAAATGGTCATGCTCGTCGAGAAGCTGCGCACCGAGAACATGCTCGACTGCCTCGAGCTCGTGCACTTCCACATCGGCTCCCAGATCTCGGCGGTGCGCGCGATCAAGGACGCGATGAAGGAAGCCGGCCGCGTGTACGTCGAGCTGGCGAAGGCCGGAGCCGGCCTGCGCTTCATCGACGCGGGCGGCGGCCTCGGCGTGGACTACGACGGCTCGTCCACGAACTGGCACTCGTCCACGAACTACACGATGCAGGAGTACGCGAACGACATCGTCGCGGCGATCCAGGACGCGGTCGAGACCGCCGGCCTGCCGCATCCGGACATCGTGACCGAGTCGGGCCGCGCGCTCGTCGCGCACCACTCGGTGCTCGTGTTCAACGTGCTCGACGTCAACGAGGTGCTCCCGGGCCAGTCGATGCCCGCGCCCGACCCGACGGCGCCCGCGGTGATCCAGCAGCTCATCGAGACGTGGCGCGGGATCTCGCGCAAGAACTTCCAGGAGTCGTATCACGACGCGCTGCAGCTGAAGGAAGAGGCCTCGAGCCTGTTCAACCTCGGGCTGCTCGACCTCACCGGCCGCGCGCGCGTCGAGCAGCTCTTCTGGGGCTGCTGCGAGGCGATCCTGAAGATCACGCGCGAGCTCGAGTACGTGCCCGACGACCTCGAAGGTCTCGAGAAGGGTCTCGCCGACACGTACTACGGCAACTTCTCGGTGTTCCAGTCCGCGCCCGACCACTGGGCCGTGAAGCAGCTGTTCCCGATCGCCCCGCTGCACCGCATGAACGAGAAGCCCACGCGCCGCGCGGTGATCGCCGACCTCACGTGCGACTCCGACGGCAAGATGGACCAGTTCATCGACCTGCGTGACGTGAAGAACTGGATCGAGCTGCATCCGTTCGACGGCAGCCCGTACTACCTCGGCGTGTTCCTCGTCGGCGCCTACCAGGAGATCCTCGGCGATCTGCACAACCTGTTCGGCGACACGAACGCGGTGCACATCGCGCTCGACGAGAAGGGCTACCGCGTCGAGCACGTGGTCGAGGGCGACTCGGTCACCGAGGTGCTCGGCTACGTGCAGTACTCCAAGAGCCAGCTCATGCAGAAGATGCGGCAGGCGAACGAAGAGGCCCTGCGCAAGGGGCTGCTCACGTTCGAGGAGTCGGCGCTGCTCATGAAGCGCTACGACGAGGGTCTGTCGGGCTACACGTACCTCGAAGAAGAACCGGCGCCGCTGCACCTGCCGAGCAACGGCAACGGCGGCTCGTCGTCGGGCCTGATGCCTCGCCCCGCCGGAATCGAGCCCGTGAAGTCGGGCGTCGCCGGCCGCTGAAGTTCGTTTTCCCGCGCGGCGGGCCCCTCTCGCGAGGCGGCCCGCCGCGCTCTTTTCACCCTCGGGGCAGGCCCGATGGGCGGTTGAGAAAACCGCCTCGCTCGGGCATTCTCCCGCGCGCTCGTACCCACCCCCGCGCCGTGTGCCGAAGCCCCGTCCGGGCGCTTCATCCGGCGCCGCAACCCGTCAGGAAGGCCATGGCCGATTTCATCTACACCATGAAGGACCTCCGCAAGGTGGTCCCTCCCAAGCGCGAGATCCTCAAGGGCATCTGGCTGTCGTTCTTCTACGGCGCCAAGATCGGCGTGCTGGGCCTGAACGGCGCCGGCAAGAGCTCGCTGCTCAAGATCATGGCCGGTGTGGACCAGGACTTCATCGGCGAGGCGTTCCTCGGCAAGGGCTTCACGGTCGGCTACCTCGAGCAGGAGCCGAAGCTCGACCCGGCGAAGAACGTGATGGACAACGTCGCGGACGGCGTCGGCGAGAAGATGCGCGTCAAGCGCCGCTGGGACGAGATCAGCGCGAAGTTCGCCGAGCCGATGGAAGACGACGAGATGAACAAGCTCATCGAGGAGCAGGGCAAGCTCCAGGACGCGATGGACGCGGGCAACCTGTGGGACCTCGAGCGCCAGCTCGAGATCGCCATGGACGCGCTGCGCTGCCCGCCGGGCGACGCCGACGTCACCACGCTCTCGGGCGGCGAGCGCCGCCGCGTCGCGCTGTGCCGGCTGCTGCTCTCGCACCCCGACCTGCTGCTGCTCGACGAACCGACCAACCATCTCGACGCCGAATCGGTCGCGTGGCTCGAGCGGTTCCTCAAGGACTACACGGGCACGGTCGTCGCGGTGACGCACGATCGCTACTTCCTCGACAACGTCGCGGGCTGGATCCTCGAGCTCGACCGCGGCGCCGGCATCCCGTGGGAAGGCAACTACACGTCGTGGCTGGAGCAGAAGAAGAACCGTCTCCAGCAGGAAGAGAAGACCGAGTCCGTGCGCCAGAAGACGCTCGAGCGCGAGTTCGAGTGGGTCAAGATGGCGCCGCGCGCGCGTCAGGCGAAGAGCAAGGCGCGTCTCGCCGCGTACGAGAAGATGCTCGCCGAGGAGTCGGCCGACCGCATCGACAGCGTCGAGATCTACATTCCGCCGGGACCGCGCCTCGGCAACGTCGTCATCGAGGCGACGAACCTGCGCAAGGGCTACGGCGACAAGCTGCTGATCGACGACCTGTCGTTCAAGATCGACCAGAGCCGCGATTCGCTCTCGGCCGAGAAGAGCGTGTGGGAAGAGATCACCGGCGGCAACGAGCTGCTCATGCTCGGCAAGCGCGAGATCAACTCGCGCGCGTACTGCTCGTGGTTCAACTTCCGCGGCGCCGACCAGCAGAAGAAGGTCGGCACGCTGTCCGGCGGCGAGCGCAACCGCGTCCAGATGGCCAAGCTGCTCCAGAGCGGCGGCAACCTGCTGCTGCTCGACGAACCCACGAACGATCTCGACGTCGACACGCTGCGCGCGCTGGAAGACGCGCTGCTCGAGTTCGCCGGCTGCGCCGTGGTGATCTCGCACGACCGCTGGTTCCTCGACCGCATCGCGACGCACATCCTGGCGTTCGAGGGCGACTCGCAGGTGGTGTTCTTCGAGGGCAACTACCAGGACTACGAGAAGAACCTGCACGAGCGCATCGGCGCCGACGCCGACACGCCGCACCGCATCAAGTACAAGCCGCTCGCGCGCTGAACGACGCGACGGTTCGCGACGAAAGAGGCGGCGATCCCTTCACGGGGTCGCCGCCTTTCGCATACGCGGGACGCTAGAGGTAGCGCAGGATGCTGCGCGGGTAGCGCTCGCGCAGCCGCCCGAAGGCGCGGCAGGTCACGAACAGCACCACGATCCCGATGCTCGCGATCACCAGCATCCGCCACACCGGCTCGCCGCCCGGGAAGCGCTTCGCCTGGCGCGTGAGCACCTGGAAGACGGCGAAGTGCGTCATGAAGAACACGAGCGGCTCGCGCCCGATGGCGTTGAGCGGCGCGAGCAGCGCGCCGGGAACGCGCGCGCCGGCGCCGCCGTGCGCCGCGCGGGAGGCGAGCGCGGCGATGCCGGAGTACATGAGCATCGCGAGCGCGCAGTTCCACGCGAGGTACGTGAGGCTCGGCGGCTGCCGGCAGAGGATCACGAGCCGCGGCCATGCGGGCAGCGGAAGCTCGGGCACGAGGTTGAAGTACGCCCCGCCGAACCGGAAGACCAGCGCGAGCGCGAACGTGGCGAGCGCGGCGTTGCGCCACGGTTCGGCGCGTTCGAGCGTTTCGGGCCGCGCCCACCGCCCGAGGACGTAGCCCAACACCATCACCGGCAGCCACGGCAGGATCGGGTACCAGATCTGCGGCTGCGTCTTCAGCGAGAAGTGCAGCCAGACCGCGCTCCAGAACGCGTGCGGCTGCGCCGGATCCAGCGGCAGCGCCTGCCGGATCGCGGGCATCGCCGCGACGAGCACGAGCGTTCCCGCGAGCAGCGCACCCGTCGGCACGTTCCGCAGGAAGGCCATGAAGATCATGCTCACGGCGAGGCACGAGAGAATGTCGAACGTGTAGGCGGCGGCGTGCCCCTTCACCGCCCACAGCGGCGGAATGACGAACACCGCGACGGCGAGCAGCACGAGCGGACGTGCGAGCAGGCGCGCGAGGATCGTGCGCTCGGGGACTCCCACGGCGCGACGTCCGCGTTCGAACAGCGCGATCGCCATGCCGGCCGAACTCCACAGCATGATCGCGCAGGGATTGCCGAGCAGCGCGAGCACGAACTCCGTCCAGCTCGTGATCCGGAACGGCACGTCCGAGTCGAAGCGCTCGGCGACGAGGTTCACGCCCATCAGATAAGCGCAATGCGCCACAGCCATGAACGCGAGCGCGAGACCGCGGAACACGTCCACGGTGACGAGCCGGTTCGAGATGCCGGGCCGCGTCGCGGCCTCGGCCGGGGGCCGGGTGCGGGTCGCCATCACGGAAAGCATAACGCCGTGCGAGTGGCGGACGCACGCCGAGGCCGGGGCGAGAGCCCAGACGGGGTGCTACCGTGCCGCCTCACTCGAACGGAGGCACGACCATGCGAGGACTCATCCCCACCGCCCTGCTCACCCTCGCGATCTTCGCGATCTTCGCGAACGCCGTGGGCGCCTCCGGCGCCCTCGGCGCCCCGTTGCAGGCGCCGGGCGCGCCTGCCCCCGAAATCCGCGCGCTCATCGACCGCGTGACCACGGCGTACGGCGGGCGCAAGGCGCTCGAGAAGGTGCGCGCCTATCGCGTCGAAGGTTCGGTGTTCTCGACCATGCGTCACTCCGACGCGCCGACGATCCGCGTGTTCGCGCGGCCCGCGCAGCTCAAGGTGCTGATCGACTACGCGAACGGCGCCGAGGCGCGGCTCGTGGACGGCGCGAAGGGCTGGCGCAACGAGGCGGGCGGCCCGCTCGAGCCGGTCACCGGCCCCATGTACGCCGCGATGGTGCTGCAGGCCGCGCGCGCGGGCGTGCCGTGGGTGCTGTACGAGCACGCGGCCGAGGCCACGTTCACCGACTCGCTCACGCAGGCCGACGTGCGCTGCGTGGGTATCGAGCTGTTGCTCGGCGAAGGGCTCGTGCTGCGCGCGTGGATCGATCCCGCGACGCACCACGTCGTGCGCAGCCAGGGGCTGCTCGAGCACGGCGGCATGCGCACGCATTTCGAGACGGTGTACGCGGACTTCCGCGCGGTGGACGGCGTGACGTTCGCCTTCCGCGAGGAGAACTTCGCCTCCGGGCGGCAGACGGGGCTCACGACGATCACGAAGGTCGTCGTCAATCCCCCACTGCGCGCGAACGAGTTCCAGCCGCCGGACGGCGTGCCGCCCACGCCCGCTCCCGGCGCGGGGCGCGGCGGCTCGTAGCCTCGCCGAAGCGATCGCGAATCCTCCCCATGCGCTCCTGCTCGTACCGGCGAACCCGAGGCGAGAGGAGCCCACGATGAACACGCAGACCCACGACGTCACCGACTTCACCCGCGACGTCCTCGAACGCAGCCACCAGATTCCCGTACTCGTCGACTTCTGGGCCGCGTGGTGCGGCCCCTGCCGCACGCTCGGCCCCGTGCTCGAGCGGCTCGCGGGCACGGCGGACGGCCGCTGGGCGCTCGCGAAGGTGGACACCGAAGCGTTCGGCGCCGAGGCGCAGCAGTACGGCGTCATGAGCATTCCCAACGTGAAGCTGTTCGTGAACGGCGAAGTCGTCGACGAGTTCGTCGGCGCGCTGCCCGAATCCGAAGTGCGCCGCTTCCTCGACCGCGCCATGCCCGGTCCGGCCAGCGCCGCCGTCGACGAAGCGCGCGCGCTGCTCGCCGCGGGCGACCTCGAAGCGGCCACGAACCGGCTGCGCACCACGCTCGCGGACGACGCGGGCAACGCCGCCGCGCGGCTGCTGCTCGCCGAACTCACGCTTCGCACCACGCCCGAGTCGATCGAGGAAGTGCTCGCGCCGCTCGGCGACGACCACTCCGACCGCGTCGAAGCGCTGCGCGTGATCGCGCACTGGGTGCGGGAGCGGGATCGGCTGCCCGAAGGCGCGGCACGCGAGCCGTTCGCCGCGGCGCTCGCGGGCGTGCGCGCCGGCGACTGGGACGCGGCGCTCACGCAGGTGATCGAGACGCTGCGCGCG
This sequence comes from Candidatus Eiseniibacteriota bacterium, assembly GCA_016710095.1. Lineage (GTDB taxonomy): Bacteria > Eisenbacteria > RBG-16-71-46 > RBG-16-71-46 > RBG-16-71-46 > CAIXRL01. Next base: position 13,942 of record JADJLL010000011.1, read on the forward strand.
CAGCGCGGCTACGCGGGTGGCGCGGCGCGCGAACTGGGCCGCGCGATCTACCTGCTGCTCGGCATCGAGCATCCGGCGTGCGAGAGCCACTACCGGGCGTTCACGGGCGCGCTTTACGTTTGAGGGTGGCGTGCCTCCGGCACGCGGGAAGCGGCGCGCCGTCAGTCTTCGCGACGGGTGAAGGCTCCGGCGGCGAGCAGCGTGAGCGCGACGTTCTCGATGAACTTCTTCGCCCCGATCGACTGCGCGCCCGCCTTCCCGAAACAGCCGCAACGGAAGTCGAGCCCGCGCGCCCACGCCGCCGCGACCGCGATCGTGAACACGATCATCATCACGAGCGCGACGAACGCGCCCGCGCGCGGCTTCACGCGCAGCACGAGCGAAAGCCCGGTGAGCAGTTCGACCCACGGCGTCACCATGGCGATCAGGTTCACCCACGCGACCGGCGCGAGCCGGTAGTGGTTCACCTGGTTCGCGAAGTCGTTCAGGTCGCCGAGCTTCGAGAGCGAGGCCGCGAGGAAAAGCACGCCCAGCGCGAACTGCGCGAACGTGCCCGCCGCCTTCCATGCGTTCACGGCTGCACGCCCTTCGTCACGGCGTGTCCGGCGGCCGCCCAGCCGGGCAGCCCGTCCTTGAACACGAGCACGCGCTTGTGCCCCGCCTCGATGAGCGCGTACGCGAGCGTGCGCGCGAGATCGCAGTCGCCGCCGCCACAGTAGACGATGATCGGCAGCCCCTTCTCGTCGAACGCCTTCGCGAGTTCGGGCTTCTTGTAGACGTCGTCGAACGGCAGGCTCACCGCGCCGGGAATGTGGCCCTCGGCGTACTCCTCCGCGCTGCGCGCGTCCACGAACGCGGCGCCGCGCCCGGCGTGGAAGCGCTTCGTGAAGTCGAGTCCCACTTCGAGCGGCTCGCGCGTCTCCGGCACGACCGGCAGCACGACCGGCACCGGAGCAGCCACGGATTCCTCGGTGACGATCTGCGGCTGCGCGGGCGTCGCGGCCGGCACGGTGGGCTTCGCGGCGGGCTTCGAGGACGGCGTCGTCGCGGGCGGCGGAACGGGGATCGGCTTCGCCGGGTTCGCCGGCGTCGGCGTCGCGCTCGTCGCGACCGGCTCCGGCGTCGCTTCGACCGGGGCGCTCGTGACGGACTCGGCTGCGGCCGGCGGCAGTTCGCCCGCGAGACTCTCGAAGCTCGCGAGCTTCGGCTCGTGACGGATCCACGACAGCGCGCGCGGCGAGTGCGCGAAGGCCTGGAGTGCGTTGAACGACAGCCCGAGCGCGATGCCGGCGAGCACGAGCACGGCGACGTCGCGGCCGAGGGACGAGCGGCGCGGCTTCAGTTCGTTCGAGGGTTCGGACATGGCGTGAGCTCCCGGGGAGAGATGGACGGAAAGCATAGCCCCTGCGCCGCTGGTCGCGGTACTGGTCCGATGGGATCGGCGCCGCCACGTGCCGATCGTCACGATCTCGTATAGCCTCCCGCGCATGCTCATCGACCGGCGGACGCCGTGAGCGCACGATTCGACGTACGCGCCTACCGCGAACCTCGCCCGAAGCCCGGGCTCATCCGGCTGCTCGGGCCGGTGAACCGCGCGCTCATGCTGCGCGGCGCCCTCCGGCTGCGCTCGATCGACCTGCCCGCGGCGGACCTCGCCCGGCTGCGCTCGGCCGTCCATCCGGGCACGGCCGCGTTCCTCGGCCCCAACCATCCCGAGTTCACGACCGACTGGCTGATCGACAAGGAGATCTCCTGCCTGTGCTCGCCGCTCATGGCGCACTGGGCGTCGTACGAGATCGTGAACGGCTCTCCCCTGTCGCAGCGCTTCTGGCTCGCGAACAACCTGATCGCGAACGCGCCGGGCGGCGACGGCAAGTCGTACTCCGTGCGCTGGGCCCGCGCCGGGCACGGCGTGCTGCTGCATCCCGAGGGCACGGCCACGTGGCAGTCCGAGCGCACGTCGCCGTTGCTGCCCGGCATCGTGGACATGGCGTGGGACGCGGCCGAGCAGGTCCGCGCCGCGGCCGAATCTCGACCCGTGTACGTGGTGCCGCTCGTGTGGAAGCTCGTGTTCACGGGCGACGCGTCCAAGGGGCTGCTGCGCGAAATGGCGCTGATCGAACGCGCGCTCGGCCTTCCCTCGGGCGGTGAGCGCGTCGGTGAGCGCTTCGCGGCGCTCATGCGTCATACGCTCGCGGCGCGCTGCCGGGCGCTCGAACTGCCGCTCCCGCCGCCCTCGCTCGCGTACTTCGCCGCGCAGTCGGCCACCCGGATGGCCATTCGCGAACGGCTCACGGAGCGCCACGGCGAGTTCGACACCGACATGACGCGCGTCCAGCACCGGCTGCGCGCCGCGATCCGCCGCCAGCTCAAGACGGACGGCGACGAGGCCGCCGCGAAGCGCGACCGAGCGCTCGTGACCGAGCTCCAGCGGCTGCACAGCTTCGATCCCGAGCTCTACGACCGCCCGACGCTCACGCAGGAGCAGATCGCCGAGAACCTCAAGCGCGTGCGTTCGGCGCTCGTGACGCGGGGCTGGAAGAACGCGCTGCACAACCTCGTGCCCGTCGCCGTCGCGCCGCGCGTGGCGCACGTCCGCGTGCCCGCACCGATCGACGTGAGCGCGTCGCTGGCGTCGGCGCTTTCCACCGGCCGCGATCCGGCCGAGGCCCGCGCCGGCCTGCTCGAAGCGCTGCACGCGAAGCTCCAGACCGGACTCGACCGCCTCGGCGCCGAACTGGCGCCGTTGCAGGATGCCCGCCGGGTGCCGCTGCCCCTGCACGAACGCACGGACGAACACGCCGGCAACTGACCGCAAGTTCGTCCGGAGCCGCGCCGCGCACGCTCAAGACTGACGGGCGGCTTCCGAGACTTCGACGGGCGAGGAGCTCGTCGCGCGGCCGTCGCCCCTGCCGCGCGCTCCCGCGCTCGAGGCGTTTCGTGGTCAGCATCCTGTTCGTGGACGATCAACCCCTGGTGCTCGACGGCATCCGCCGGATGCTGCTCGCCCATCGCCGCACCTGGTCCATGCGCTTCGCCACCAGTGGCGACGAAGCCCTGCAAGTGTGCGCGAACGATCACGTGGACCTGATCGTGACCGACATGCGCATGCCCGAGATGGACGGCGCGACGCTGCTCGAACACATCGCGCACCAGTACCCGGACATGATCCGCGTCGTGCTTTCCGGGCATTCCGAACTCGAAGCCGCGCTGCGCGCCATGAACGTCGCGCACCAGTACCTCGCCAAGCCGTGCGAAGGTCCCGCGATCGCGCAGACGCTCAAACGCGCGCTCGTGCTCCGCGACCGGCTGCCCGACACGCGCGTGCGCAGGATCGTGAACCGGCTCGGCGTCCTGCCGAGCTTGCCGGAAGCGGCGGCCCGCCTGCAGCGCATGCTGTCCGATCCGACCCCGAACATGACGGAGGTGTCCGGCGCGCTCGCGCGCGAACCCGCGATCGCGAGCAAGGTCCTGCAGCTCGCGAACAGCGCGTTCTTCGGGCCGGCGCAACACGTCGCCAGCCTCCACGTCGCCGCGTCGCTGCTCGGCCTTTCGGCGCTCCGCCATCTCGTGACGAGCGCGCAGAAGCTCGAACTGCCGCCGCTGGCCGGCGGCGTTCGCGGCATTCATCCCGTCGCCTTCGAGCGTCATTGCGCCACGGTGGCGAACATCGCCGCCTCCCTCGTGCCCGATGCGCCCTGGCGCGACGACGCGTACGCCGCCGGCCTGCTGCACGACGTCGGCGTGCTCGTGCTCGCTTCGCGCATGCCGGTGGAGTTCGCCGCGATCCAGCTCCGGGTGGAAGCCGGCGAGCCGCGCTCGCGCGTCGAGCGCGAGCTGCTCGGCGCCGACCACGGCGAGATCGCGGGCTACCTGCTCGGCCTCTGGGGGCTTCCGGACAACATCGTGGGCGCGATCGCCGCTCACACGAGCTTCCGCGAGGACCAGGTCGGCACGCTGGACGTGAACAGCGCCCTCGGCGTGGCGAGCGTGCTCGCGCGCGAGTGGCTCGACGAACCGCTGTGCGGCCGCGCACGCCCCGAAGGCCCGAACTGGGACGAATGGCGTGAGCGCGCGCGCAGCGTGCTCGCGCAGGAGGCGGCATGAAGCGTCCGGCCGAGACCTCCGCCACGACCGTGGATCGCGTGCTCGTCGCCGACGACGAACGCGCGACCTGCCTGTCGCTCGTGTACGGGCTCGAACGGCACGGCCTCGAAGTCGTGACCGCCTCCGACGGCCTCGCCGCGCGGGACGTGCTGCTCGGCGAGGCGCCTCCCCAGGTGGCGCTGCTCGACTGGAACATGCCGGGCATGACCGGCCCCGAGCTCTGCCGCTGGGTGCGCACGCAACCGCGGCTGACCGCCTGCTACCTGATCCTGATCACCGCGCGCGACACGACCGAGGACATGCTCACCGGCATGGCCGCGGGCGCGGACGACTACGTGCGCAAGCCGTTCCAGATCGAGGAAGTGGTGGCGCGCGTGAACGCCGGCCGCCGCGTCGCCTCGCTGCAGGCGAGCCTCACCGCGCGCCTCGCCGAGCTCGAGTCGGCGCTCTCCGAAGTGCGCCAGCTGCGCGGCCTCATCCCGATCTGCTCGCACTGTCACAGCATCCGAAGCGGCCCCCAGGACTGGCTCAAGCTCGAGGCGTACATCGAGCAGCACTCCGACGCGACGTTCAGCCACTCGATCTGCGACAGCTGCATGACGAAGCACTACCCCACGGCGGGCGCGGCGCGGAACCGCGCGGAAGACGGCGAGGCCGCGGCATGAACGCACGCCCCGACGCCCGCCCCGGTTGGCATCCGCTGCTCGCGCGGCAGCTTCGCCGCGCGTTCGGGCCGGACGCCCCGTGGAACGACGTGTTCGGGCCGCTACTACTGCAGATCGACCGCTCCTACCGCGATGCCGACGAGCAGCGCGGGATGGTCGAGCACTCCCTTGCGACGATGACGGAAGAGCTGAACGCCCGGCACCGCGAGATCGCCGCGCAGCTCGTGCACGCGCGCCGGCAGGCGCAGATCCTCGAGCACATCCACGACGCCGTGTTCGCGCTCGATTCCGCGGGCCGGATGCGCAACGCGAACCGCGCCACCGCGCAGCTGCTCGGCCGGGAGCTCGCGGACATCGAAGGCGCGTCGCTCGCGCGGTTCGCCCGCGTGCCGGACGTGTCGGGTGGCCTGGACGGCGCGCTGGCGTCCGCACGCCGCGACGGGCACTGGACCGGCGACATCCCGATCGAGCACTCCGACGGCTCGGCCGTGGTCGCGGAAGCGATGATCGTGCACCAGACGCTGCCGGGCGACGATCCGGCCGAGTTCGTGATCGTGGCGCGCGACGTCACCGATCGCCGGCTGCTCGATCGCCAGCTGATGCAGTCGCAGCGGCTCGAGGCGATCGGGCAGCTCGCGGCCGGCATCGCGCACGAGATCAACACGCCGGCGCAGTACGTCGCCGACAACCTGCACTTCCTGCTCGAGGGCTTCGACACGCTGCTCGGCGGCCTCGCGCGCTGGCGCTCCGGCGTGCGGTTCGAGCCGGAGTTCGAGGAGGAGCTCTCGCTGTACGAGGGCGAGATCCTTCCGGCCATCCGGCAGTCGCTCGACGGCATGTCGCGCATCGCCGGCATCGTGCGCGGCATGCGCACGTTCGCGCATCCGGGCGGCGTCGAGAAATCGAACGTGGACCTGAACGCGGAGATCGCGAGCACGGTCACCGTGACGCGCAACGAATGGAAGTACGTCTCGGAGCTCGAGACGGACCTCGATCCGAACCTTCCGCTCGTGCCCGCGATCGCGGGCGAGATCAACCACGTGTTCCTCAACATCATCGTGAACGCCGCGCACGCGATCGAGGAGCGCGTCAAGAGCACGCCCTCGCCTCCGGGGCGCATTCATGTTTCCACCCGTCGCGTGGGCGACGACGTCGAGATACGCATCACGGACAACGGAACGGGCATCCCTCCGGAGGCCCGTCATCGCGTGTTCGATCCGTTCTTCACCACCAAGGCGGTCGGCAAAGGCACGGGGCAGGGGCTCGCCATCGTGTATCGCATCGTGCACGACAAGCACGGAGGTTCCGTGCGCTTCGAGCCGGTGGTTCCGCAGGGCACGACCTTCATCATCCGGCTTCCGCTCGCGCAGGCGGCGGTGGCGGGTTTCCGGGAAGCGGCCTGAACGCCGCGACCCAAGGAGAATCACCGTGGCACTCCATCGCGTGCTGTTCGTCGACGACGAACCCAACATTCTCGAAGCGGTTCGCCGGAGCATCCGGGGCCCCTACGAGATCGTCACCGCGCTCGGCGGTGAGGAAGGGCTTCGGCGCGTGGATCAAGGCCCACCGTTCACGGTGGTCGTGAGCGACCTGCGCATGCCGGTCGTGGACGGCATGCTGCTGCTCAAGCACGTGCGCGAGCGCGCACCCGAGACGATCCGCATCCTGCTCACCGGCAACGCCGACACGGAAGCGGCGATCGCCGCGGTGAACGACGGCCAGCTGTTCCGCTTCCTCACGAAGCCCTGCCCCGGCAGCGTCATGCGTTCGGCGCTCGCCGCCGCGATGGAGCAGCACCGCCTGATCACGGCCGAGCGCGTGCTGCTGCAGCAGACGCTGCGCGGAAGCATCCGCGCGCTCGCGGAGATGATCTCCCTCGTGCACCCGCAGGTGTCCGCGCACACGAGCCGCGTGCGCCGTCTCGTCGTCGAGGTCGGCACGCGCATGCAGGCCGAGGACCTCTGGCAGATCGAAGTCGCGACGTTGCTCGCGCACCTCGGCTGGGTGACGCTGCCGACGAGCACCGTGGCGAAGCTGCACCTCGGGGCCGAGCTCGCGCCGGGCGAGGACATGATCGTGCGCCGCGTGCCCGAGATCGCGGCGCAGCTGCTCGCGAACATCCCGCGCATGGAGGAAGTGCAGTCCATGCTGATGTACCAGAACGCCGGCTACGACGGGCAGGGCTCGCCCGTCCCCTCGATCCTCGGCGAGCGCATCCCGCTCGGCGCCCGGCTGCTCAAGGCGGCGACGGACTTCGACATGCTCGAGTCCCGCGGCCTGTCCGCCACCGAGGCCATCGGCACCATGCAGGCGCACGCCTCGACCTACGACCCGAACGTCCTGCGGACGCTGCACGAGATGCAGCAGGGGCTGACCATCACGGGCGTGGTCCGGCAGATGGCGGTCTCGGAAGTCGTGCCCGGCATGGTGTTCGCCCAGGACGTCGTGGACACGCACGGCACGCTGCTCGTGGCGCGCGGCCAGGAGGCCAACGAGAGCCTGCTGCGCCATCTGCACGACTACCAGGATGCGGCGCTGCAGGCCCGGCGGGTGCTCGTGATGACCCCTTCGGCGCACCCGGAGGCGCGTACGGCCGCCTGACCGGACCGGCTTTCCTCCCCGGGGGCCGTCAAGCTCCCGGGGAATCTGCCGAAGCTCCGGGGTGGACCCATGGACGAGGCCCGCTTCCCCCGGAGCGGGACGGCCAGAACCCACGTGCCTCGGCACAGGACGGCCCGGAGACGACATGAAGCGGATCCTCTGTGTGAACGACGAGACGCGCACGCTCGAGCATTGGCGCCGGATGCTGCTCGAACGTGAGCGCAACTGGGAGGTGCGTCTCGCGACCTCCAACGCGGACGCGCTGTCCGTCCTGCAGTCCTGGCCTCCGGACGCCGTCGTCGCCGCCTCGCACCCGCCCATCGCGGACGGTCTCGGCCTGCTCACGCACGTGCGCGACCAGCGCCCCGAGACGATCCGCATCATCGTGGGCGACGTCGTCCAGAACGAGAACTCGCTCCGCGCGCTCAAGGTCGTGCACCGTGCGCTGCCCAACGAGCCGGACGGCGAGCTGCTCGTCGAAACCCTGCGCCGCACGCTGCTCATGCGCGACTACGTCGCGCAGCCCCAGTTGCGCGCGCTGATCGGCCAGGTCGGCCAGCTGCCCGCGGTCCCGAGCGTCTACGCCGAGCTCACGCGCCGGCTCAACGACCCGTCCGTCTCCGTCTTCGAACTCGGCGAACTCGTCGCCGAGGACACCGCGCTCACCGTCCAGGTGCTGCGGCTCGCGAACAGCGCCTACTTCGGGCGCGGCCAGGTCGTCACGCGCATCTCGGACGCCGCGGCGCGGCTCGGCACTCGGCTGCTGCGCTCGCTGGTGCTCACCGCGGAAGTGTACGGGCACCTGCCCGTCTCCCCCGCGCTCGCCGGCCGCATCGAGGACCTGCAGCGCCACGCGTCGCTCGTCGCCCGCATCGCGTCCAGCCTCGATCCGCGCGCCTCCTGGAAGGACGACGCGTTCACGGCCGGACTCGTGCACGACATCGGCAAGCTGCTCATGCTGTCGCGCCTGCCCGAACTGAGCGCGCGCATCGCGCAGGAAGCCGCGGACTCGTTCCGGCTCGAGCACGAAGTCGAAGTCGAACAGCTCGGCGCGCATCACGGCGCGCTCGGCGCCTGCCTGCTGGGCATGTGGGGGCTTCCGAGCTCGGTGATCGAAGCCGTGCACGGGCATCACGATCTCGCGCTCGACATCCCGCATTCGCTCAACGCTCCGCGCGCGGTCGCGATCGCCGATCGCCTCGCGCACGCCGCGACGGACGACGAGGAGATGAAGATGCGCGCGGAACCGCTGCCCATGACCATCGTCACGGATCCGCGCTGGGCGTGGTGGCGTGAGATGGCCGAGCAGATCGCCAACGAAGGCAGCGTCGTCTGAACCGGTGGGCCGTCGACGACGGCCTGAGGAGTGATTCGAACATGCGGCGCGTTCTGGTGGTGCACGACGATGCGGTGTCGCTCGAGCGGCTTCGCCGTGCGATGCAGCAGCGGGAGCCCGGCTGGGAGATGAGCTCCGCGTTCTCGGTCGAGGACGCGTGGCAGGAAGTCGAGCGCTCGCATCCCGACGTCGTCGTCACCGTCGCCCGCCCGAACCTGGACGGCGTCGCGCTGCTCGCCCGCATCCGCGACGCGCAGCCGGACGTCGTACGCGTGCTCGTCGGTGTGCACGGCGCGGACGAGAACGCGCTGCGCGCGCTCCGGATCGCGCATCGCGCCGTTCCCGAGCCCGTCGACATCCACGCGCTGCTCGAAGCCATCCGCCGCACGCTCCTGCTGCGCGAACTCGTCTCGAACGACGCCGTGCGCGAGCTGCTCGGCAAGATCGGCAAGCTGCCGCCGGTGCCGAGCGTCTACGCGCGCCTCACCGCGCGCCTCGACGACCCGTCCGTCTCCGTGTTCGAGCTCGGGCGCATCGTGGCCGAGGACCCCGCGCTGTCGGCGCAGGTGCTCAAGATCGCGAACAGCGCCTACTTCTCGCACGGCAATCCCGTCACGCAGATCGCCGCCGCGGCCGCGCGCCTCGGCACGCGCCTGCTGCGCTCGCTCGTGCTCACCGCCGAGGTCTACAGCCGGCTCCCGATCTCGCCGTTCATGGTCGAACGGCTCGAGCGGCTCCAGAAGCACTCGTCGCTCGTCGCCCGCATCGCGTCCACGCTCGAACCGGGCGTGCCGTGGAAGGACGACGCGTTCACGGCCGGCCTGCTGCACGACGTGGGCAAGCTGCTCATGGCGTCGCAGGAACCGGCGCTGCACGAGCAGATCGTGATCGAGGCCGAACGCACGGGCCGCTGCGAGTACGAGATCGAACTGGAGCGCCTGGGCGCGCATCACGGCACGCTCGGCGCCTGCCTGCTCGGCATGTGGGGACTCCCGAGTCCCATCCTCGAGGCGGTGCGGATGCATCACGAGCTTCCCGTCGTGCTGCCGACGCCGCTCACGCCGGGCACCGCCGTGGCGCTGGGCGACCTGCTCGCGCACGCCATCGATCCGGACCCGCTGGGCACGTCGCGAAACGCGCCGGGCCTGCTGACCGCCATGCGCGACCCGCGTTGGCCGGTCTGGTTCGAACAGGCCCGCACGCTCTCGGACTCCGCGATCGCGAGTTGAGTGTTGGCACTCCAGTCCTCGGCGCTCCTGCCGAGACTGGGGCCGACGTACCGCTCGCCCTCGCTCGCCCCGACACTTCTCGTCCGGGAGTCGGATGATCCACGCCCCACGACCCTCCTCCGATCCGACATCGCAGGAAGACCGTCACGCGCCCCCACGCGCGACGGCGCTGTGGTGGTTGTTCGCGCGCCTGCTCGCCATCGTCGCGGTGGCCGAACTCGGCGTGATGTGGGTGCTGAGCCGGCTGTCGCTCACGGGCCTCACCGAGAGCATGGTGGACGCCGCCCTGCTCACGGCGCTGGTCGCGATGCCCGTCTGGTGGCTGCTCGGGAAGCCGCTGCACCGCACCCGCCATCAGCTCGAGCACGCACAGGACGAGATCGCGCGCGTCGCGACGGAGCACCAGGCGCTCGTGGCGCTGATCGACGAGTCCGCGATCCTCGCGGTCGCCGACGCGACCGGGGCGATCACCTATGCGAACGACAACTTCTGCCGCATCTCGGGCTACTCGCGGGAGTTCTGGCGCGAGATGTTTCGCACGCTCGCCGCTGGCGAGTCGTGGCACGGCGAGATCTGCAACCGCGACAAGTCCGGCGACACGTTCTGGGTGGACACGATCATCAGCGCGACGATCGGGCCCGACGGCCTGCCGACGCGCTACCTGTCCATGCGCGTGGACATCACCGAGCGCAAGCGGCAGGAAGAGACGATGCGCTCGCTCGTCGAAGCGAGTGAGGCGAGCACGAGCCACGAGTTCCTCCGCACGGTGGCGCGCAGTCTCGCCGCGACGCTGCGCACGCGCCACGCGGTGATCGGCGAGATCGATCCCGAGCGGCCCGGGCACATCCGCGCGATCGCGGTGTGGAGCGACGGCGCGATCGGCGAACAGTTCGCGTACGCGCTCGAAGGCACTCCGTGCGCCGAAGTGGTCACGTCGCGCGACGTGTGCCTGATCACGAAGGACGCGCAGCAGCTGTTCCCCGCCGACCGCCTGCTCGCGGACATGGGCGTGCACTGCTACGTGGGCGCGCCCCTGCACGACACGAACGGCCAGCCGATCGGCATCGTCGCCGCGCTCGACGACCGCGCGCGCCCGGACCTCGACGGTTCGCGCGCGCTGCTCACGCTCTACTCCGAACGCATCGCGGCCGAGCTGCGGCGCGTCCGGCTCGAAGCGCAGGTCGTGCGGCTCTCGCGTGCGGTCGAAGCCGCCGCGGACGTCGTCGTGCTCACCGACCCGTCCGGCGTCATCGAGTACGTGAACCCCGCGTTCACGCGCGTCACCGGCTACGCGTCCGACGAGGCCGTCGGCCGGAACATGCGCCTGCTCAAGAGCGGCGAGCAGTCCGACGCCTACTACCGCGACATGTGGGCGAACCTCCGCGCCGGAACGACCTGGTCCGGCCGCGTGATCAACCGCCGCAAGGACGGCTCGCACTACCACGCGTCGCTCAACGTATCGCCGCTGCTCGACGAGCGCCGGCGCGTGACGGGCTACGTCGGCGTGCAGCGCGACGTGAGCCAGATCGTCGAGAACGAGCGCGCGCTGCACGAGGCCCGCGCCGCGGCGGAGTCGGCGAGCCGCGCGAAGAGCGAGTTCCTCGCCAACATGAGCCACGAGATCCGCACGCCGATGAACGGCGTGCTCGGCATGACGCAGCTGCTGCTCGGCACCGGCCTGACGGGCGAGCAGCACGACTACGCACTGACCGTGCGACGCTCCGCCGAGGCGCTGCTCGCGATCCTCAACGACATCCTCGACTTCTCGAAGATCGAGGCCGGCAAGCTCGGCATCGAGAACGCGCCCTTCGAGTGGGCCGACGCCGTCGAGGAAGTCGTCGAACTGCTCGCCGCACGCGCGGAGGAAAAGCAGCTCGCGCTCGTCGTGGGCTGGGACTGCGACCTCCCGCGGCGCGTCGTCGGCGACGCGGGCCGCCTGCGGCAGATCGTGATGAACCTCGCGGGCAACGCGATCAAGTTCACCGAGCGCGGCCGCGTCGCGATCCACGTCGGGCGCGAGCCGGCGCCGGAAGGGCGCTGCGTGCTGCGCGTCTCGGTGAGCGACACGGGCATCGGGCTGTCGCCCGAGCAGCGCGACCGGCTGTTCCAGCGCTTCGAACAGGCGGACAGTTCGACGACGCGCCGCTTCGGCGGCACGGGACTCGGCCTCGCGATCTCGAACGAGCTGTCCCAGATGATGGGCGGCGGCATGGGATGCGACAGCGTGCCCGGCGAAGGCTCGACGTTCTGGTTCACGGTCAACCTCGAGGTCGCCGACGGGTCGCCCGCGCTGGGTGAGAGCGGCGCCTCCCTCACGGGCGCGCACGTGCTGCTCGCGCACGGCGACCACGTGCAGCGCGCGGCGCTGCGCACGCTCCTGCGCGCGCGCGGCGCGGCCGTGCTCGAGGCGGCGAACGCGACCGAGGCGCTCGAGGCGGCCGACAACGCCGGTGCGCGCGTGGACCTGATCGCGGTGGAGCGCGCGCTCGTGTCGGGCGACGACGACGCCTGGCTCGCCCGCCTGCGCGCACGGCCTTCGGTCGTGCAGGCGCGCGTGCTGCTCCTGTCGCCCGTCGGCGCGCGCACCGACGTCGCGCAGCTCGAACGCGGCGGCTTCGCGAGCTGCCTCGCGCAGCCGCTGCGGCCGCGCCTGTTCCTCACGGCGGCCGAACGCCTCGTGCGCGCCTCGCGCAACGGTGAGCCGCTCACGATCCTCACGCGGCAGGCGCTGCTCGAGCCGAAGGACGCCTCGCCCTCGGCGGGCACGGAGGCCGCGGCGACGCTCACCGGACTGCGCGTGCTCGTGGCGGAGGACAACCTCGTGAACCAGCGCGTCGCATCCGGGCTGCTGCGCCGCCTGGGCTGCGAGGTGGACGTGGCCGCCGACGGCAGCCTCGCCGCCGAGCCGCGCGGCGACGCGGTACGACGCCGTGTTCATGGATTGCCAGATGCCCGTGATGGACGGATACGAATCCACGCGGCGCATCCGCGAGCACGAAGCCGCGACCGGCGCCGCGCGCGTTCCGGTGATCGCGTTGACCGCGAGCGCGCTGGTCGGCGATCGCGAGGAATGCCTCGCCGCGGGCATGGACGACTTCCTCACCAAACCGGTGAAGGCCGCGGAGTTGCGCGCGGCGCTCGAGCGCTGGACGCGCGAGAAGGGCGACGGCCCCGACGAGGTCCGCGCGGCCGCGTGAGACGCGGTTGACGGCGACTTCACGTCCCTCCGCACATTTTCCCGTTGACCGCGAGGGGCGCCGTCGCGTTTCATGCCCGGCACGATGAACCGCCACCTTTCCGTTTCCTGCTGCGCGATGCGCTCGATGTGCATGTCCATGTGTATGGACATGTGCATGTGCACGCACGCGCGGAGACCGGGGAACGGCGAGTAGCCACACCACACCACGGTTCATCGAGATCCGCGACGGCGCTGCCGGAGCGGATTTTTTCGTTTTCGGGCGTACGTCGCGGGGCCGGCGGACCGGACACCGGAGGAGAGCGACATGTCCGCGAGCCCCAAGACGCATCGCTACGAGACGCTGCAGGTCCACGCCGGCCAGGAGCCCGCGCCGGGCACGAACGCCCGCGCCGTGCCCATCTACCAGACGACGTCGTACACGTTCGACGATTCCGAGCACGGCGCGCGGCTCTTCGCGCTGCAGCAGTTCGGGAACATCTACACGCGGATCATGAACCCGACGACGGACGTCTTCGAGAAGCGCATCGCCGCGCTCGAGGGCGGTGTCGCGGCGGTGGCCACGGCGAGCGGACAGGCCGCGCAGTTCCTCGCGCTCTCCACGATCGCGCAGGCGGGCGACAACATCGTCGCGTCGAGCTTCCTGTACGGCGGCACGTACAACCAGTTCAAGGTCGCGCTGCCGCGGCTCGGGATCGGCGTGAAGTTCGTGGAAGGCGACTCGCCGGCGGCGTTCGCGAAGGCGATCGACGAGAAGACCAAGGCGCTCTACGTCGAGTCGATCGGCAACCCGGGGTTCAACGTTCCCGACTTCCGCGCGCTCGCGACGCTCGCGCACGAGCACGGCATTCCGCTCGTCGTGGACAACACGTTCGGCGCCGCCGGCTTCCTCGCGCGGCCGATCGAGCACGGCGCGGACATCGTCGTCGCGTCGGCGACCAAGTGGATCGGCGGGCACGGCACCGCGATCGGCGGCGTGGTCGTGGACGCCGGCACGTTCGACTGGGGCAACGGCAAGTTCCCGCTCTTCACCGAGCCCGCGCCGGGCTACCACGGCCTCGACTTCTGGGATGTGTTCGGCCCGAAGGGACCGTTCGGGAACATCGCGTTCGCGATCCGCGCGCGCGTCGAAGGGCTGCGCGACATCGGCGCGTGCCTCTCGCCCTTCAACTCGTTCCTGCTGCTGCAGGGGCTCGAAACGCTGTCGCTGCGCGTGCAGCGCCACGCCGACAACGCGCTCACGCTCGCGCGCTGGCTGAAGGAGCAGGAGGCGGTCGAGTGGGTGTCGTATCCCGGCCTCGAGGAGCATCCCTCCCATGCGCTCGCGAAGCGCTACCTGAAGCACGGCTTCGGCGGCGTGCTCACGTTCGGCGTGAAGGGCGGGCGCGAATCGGCGCGGCGCGTGATCGACTCGCTGAAGCTCGCGAGCCATCTCGCGAACGTCGGCGACGCGAAGACGCTCGTGATCCACCCCGCGTCCACGACGCACCAGCAGTTGTCCGACGACGAGCAGCGCGCGAGCGGCGTGAAGCCGGAGCTCATTCGCGTGTCGGTCGGCATCGAGCACATCGACGACATCCGCGAAGACTTCGCCCAGGCGCTGGCGGCCGCGGTGGAGGTGCCGGCATGAGCGTCACACGCACCGAAGGGTCCGCGCCCAGCACGATCACCCTGCGCGGGCCCTTCACGCTCGAGAGCGGCGACGTGCTGCCGTCGCTCACGATCGCCTTCCACACGTGGGGGAAGCGCTCCCCCGCGGGCGACAACGCGGTCGTCGTCTGCCACGCGCTCACGGGCTCGTCCGACGCGGCGCAGTGGTGGCCGGCGCTCATCGGCCCCGGCCGCGCGCTCGATCCGTGCGAGGACTACATCGTCTGCGCGAACGTGCTCGGCGGCTGCTACGGCACGACCGGCCCGTCGTCGCTCGCGAGCGACGGCCGGCCGTGGGGCCCGCGCTTCCCGCGCGTCACCGTGCGCGACATCGTGCGCGCGCAGCAGCGGCTGCTCGACGCGCTCGGCGTGACGCGCGTGCGGCTCGTGATCGGCGGCTCGCTCGGCGGCATGCAGGCGCTCGAGTGGGCGCTGCTCGACTCGGGCGTCGAGCGGGCGGCGATCATCGCGGCGCCCGCGCAGCACGACGCCTGGGCGATCGCGTGGAGCGACGCGCAGCGGCGCGTGCTCGCCGCGGTGCCGCACGACGACGAGTTCGGGCACCGCGCCGGGCTCGCGGCGGCGCGCGCGATCGCGATGATCTCGTACCGGCATCCCGATTCGTTCGCGAAGCGCTTCGCACGCACCGCGGGCGAGGACCGCGACTTCGCGGTGCAGGACTGGCTCGGCGCGCACGGCGACAAGCTCGCCGCGCGCTTCGACCGGCACACGTACCTCGGGCTGCTCGCGGCCATGGACTCGCACGACGTCGGCCGCGGCCGGGGTGGCGCCGAACGCGCGCTGCGCGCGCTCGACAAGCCCGCCCTCGTCGTGTCGCTGAAGAGCGACCTGCTGTACCCGGCCGCGAGCGTGGAGCGGATCGCGGAGTGGCTGCCGCAGGGCGAGCTCGCGCGGCTCGAGTCGCCGCACGGTCACGACGCGTTCCTGATCGAGCAGGGCGAGGTGGCGGCGCTCGTGCAGAACTTCCGCCGCCGCCACGAATCGCCGCTGCGGCTGGCCGCCGGAGGTGGCGCATGAGCGGCGACCGTCGCATACCTGTGGAGGCGCCCGCGCCGGCGGGCGAGCCGCGGCGCATCGGCGTCGCGCTCGCGGGCGCGAGCGGGCGCGTGGGACGGGCGTTCGCCGCGCTGCTCGCGGCGCGCACGGATGCGTTGCGCACGCGCGGGCTCGAACTGCCGCTCGTCGGCGTGGCGCGCTCGCGCGGCTGGCGCTGGGACGCGGCCGGCCTCGCGCACTCGGGCCCGCACGACGGGTTCGCGGGCGCCGCGGCGGGTTCGATCGCGGGCTTCCTCGAGCGTGCTCGCGCCCACGACGGCCCGCTCGTGCTCGTGGACTGCACCGCGAGCGAGGACGTCGCGGCCGCCTCGCCCGCGTTGCTCGCGGACGGCATCGCGGTCGTGACGGCGAACAAGCTCGGCAGCGCGGGCACGCTCGCGCGCTGGCGCGAGCTGCACGCGAACGCCACCGCCGGCGCGGCGCCCTACCGGCACTCGGCCACGGTCGGCGCGGGCATGCCCGTGCTCGCGACCGTGCGGCGGCTGCGGCGGCGCGGCGAGCGCGTGCGCACGCTGCGCGCCGTGCTGTCGGGCTCGCTGTCCGCCGTGCTGTCGGCGGTGCAGGACGGCGCGGCGTTCTCGGACGCGGTGGCGGACGCGCGCGCGCGTGGCTGCACCGAGCCGCATCCGGGCGACGACCTCTCGGGCGAGGACGTCGCGCGCAAACTGCTGATCGTGCTGCGCGAGGGCGGGCTGCCCGTCGAGCGCGCGCAGCTGCGCGTCGAGCCGCTCGTGCCCGCGGGACTGCTGCGCGAGCGCGACCCGGAAGCGTTCCTGCGTGCGCTGCCTTCGTTCGACGACGCGTGGCGCGCGCGCGCCGAGGACGCGGCGCGCTCGGGGCGCAGGCTCGCGTTCGTCGCGGAGTTCGACGGGACGCTCGCACGCGCCGAAGTGCGCGCGCTGCCCGAGTCGGACACGCTCGCGACGCTGCGCCCCGGCGAGAACCGCGTCGAACTCACGACCGACGTGCACGACACCGTGCCGCTCGCGATCTCGGGTCCGGGCGCGGGCCCGGAGGTGACCGCGGCGAACGTGCTTTCGGACCTGCTCGACGTCGCGCGCGGCGCCTGGGGCGCGCGCTACGACGCGGAAGGAGGAGTCAGCCGCGCCGCGAGCGCGTGATGCCCGGCCTCGGCGGCGAGATCGGCGGCCGTACGGCCGTCTTCGGCGCGCACGTCGAGGCTCGCCTCGTGCGCGAGCAGAAGGTCGACGAGCGGTTCGAACCCGTGCTTCGCCGCCGACATGAGCGCGGTCCAGCCCTGGTGCTGTGGCGCGTCCGGCGGCGCGCCGCCTTCGAGCAGCACCCGACAGGTCTCGACGCTGCGCGCGGCCGCGGCGCTGTGCAGCGGCTGCACGGCCATCGGGTTGTCCGAGACGGCGGTGACGTCGGCGCCGGCCCCGATCAGCAGGGCGGCGGCCTCGGGCCGCGAGAAGAACGCCGCGAAGTGCAGCGCCGTGAAGCCGTCACCGGCAGGGCGGCGCGCATGGCTTCGCTCACCTCCGGCAATCCCACGTAGAGCGACCACATGAGCGCGGACACACCGCCGCCGTCGCGTTCGAAGGCGGCGCCCGGATGCTCGGCGAGCAGCGCGAGCGTACGCGCGGTGTCGGCGGACTTGATCCGTACGATCAGGTCGGGATCCTTCTGCATGACGGGCCTCCGGGGTTCGAGACGGAACGGAAGTCCGGCACTCTGGCACCTCCCGCCGGGCTCCGTCCACGCCCGAATGCGCCGCGTTTGACGGGGCCCGGAGCCGCCCCATAGCCTGCCGCCCATGCCACTCGTCCAGATCGAAGACATGCGTTCCAAGCCCCGCCGCGCGAGCGTCGTCTGCCGCGTGGGAGGGGTCGCGATGGGCGGCCACCACCCCGTGGTGGTCCAGTCCATGACGAACACCGAGACCGCCGACGCCGCCTCGACCGCGGCGCAGATCGCGCTGCTCGCCGCCGCCGGCTCCGAGCTGGTGCGCATCACCGTGAACACGCGCGAGGCGGCCGCCGCGGTGCCCGAGATCAAGCAGCGCCTGGACGACATGGGCGTGCGCGCGCCGATCGTGGGCGACTTCCACTACAACGGTCACCTGCTGCTGACCGAGTACCCGGCGTGCGCCGCGGCGCTCGACAAGTACCGGATCAATCCCGGCAACGTCGGCGCGGGCGCGCAGCACGACGACAACTTCCGCAAGATGATCGAAGTCGCGGTCGCGCACGCGAAGCCCGTGCGCATCGGCGTCAACTGGGGCTCGCTCGACCGCGCGCTGCTCACCGCGATGATGGACGAGAACGCGAAACGCGAACGCCCGCTGCCCGACCGCGAGGTCGTGCTCGAGGCGCTGCGCGAGAGCGCGATGCGCTCGGCCGCGCTCGCCGAGAGCTTCGGCCAGCCGCACGACCGGATCGTGCTGTCGGCCAAGGTGAGCGACGTGCGCGACCTCGTGCAGGTCTATCGCGCGCTCGGCGCGTGCTCGGATTACCCGCTGCACCTCGGGCTGACCGAGGCCGGGCTCGGCACGAAGGGCATCGTCGCGACCACCGCGGCGCTCTCCGTGCTGCTGTTCGAGGGCATCGGCGACACGATCCGCACGAGCCTCACCCCCGCGCCCGGCGGCGACCGCGCCGAGGAAGTGCGCGTCTGCCAGCAGGTGCTGCAGTCGCTCGGGCTGCGCGCGTTCACGCCGCAGGTCACGAGCTGCCCCGGCTGTGGCCGCACGACGAGCACGTTCTTCCAGGAGCTCGCGACGCAGGTCACCGGGCACATCCAGGAACGCATGATCGTCTGGCGCGAGAAGCATCCCGGCGTCGAGGAACTGAAGGTCGCCGTGATGGGCTGCGTCGTGAACGGCCCCGGCGAGAGCAAGCACGCCGACATCGGCATCTCGCTGCCCGGCACCGGCGAGGACCCGCGCGCGCCCGTCTACGTGGACGGCAAGCTGGTGGTCACGCTCAAGGGCGAGCACATCGCCGCCGACTTCGGGCGGATGCTCGACGAGTACGTGGAGAAGCGCTGGGGGAATCCGGCCTAACGCTTCAACGCCGCCAGCACGTCCTTCGCGAACGCGGTCAGCGACGGATCGCGCGCGCCCATGACGAGCACGAGGTCGCCCTCGCGCGCCTCGGCCGCGATGCGATCGGCGAGCCATTCCCGCGACGGCGCGAACTCGGCCCTCGCGCCACGCGCGGCCATGTCGCGCACGAGGTCGGCGCTCGAGAAGTCGCGCAGCGCCGTGCCGCCCGCGTAGAACACCTCGAGCATCCACACGCGGTCCTGCGCGCGCAGCTCGGTGACGAACGTCTCGACGAAGTCCTCGCGCAGGAAGCGCGTCGGGCCGTAGCCGTGCGGCTGGTAGATCGCGAACACGCGCGCGCCGCGCAGGCGCGCCGTGGCGAGCGCGGCGCGGATCTTGGCCGGGTTGTGCGCGAAGTCGTCGATCACCTCGACGCCGCGCGCGATCCCGAGCGACTGGAAGCGCCGCGACACACCGCGGAACGCCGCGAGCGGCGCCACGAGCCGCGACGCGTCCACGCCGAGCGCGCGGCACGCGGCGATCGCGGCGAGCGCGTTCTCGACGTTGTGCTCACCCGGCACGGGCAGCGTGAAGCGCACGCCGTCCACCGTGAACGTACTGCCGTGCGTGCCGAGTTCGACGTCGCGGCCGCGCACGTCCGCCCGGGCGCCGAAGCCGAACACGAGCGAGCCGTCGCGCAGCGTACCGAGGGCGTCGTCCTCACCGCACACGAAGCGCTCGCGCGTGCGCGTGCGCAGCGTCGCGAACATGGCCGCGACCTCGGACTCCGTCTTGTGGTCGCGCGACAGGTTGAGCGCCATGCCGATCGCGGGCTGGTAGCGCACGAGCGAGCCGTCGCTCTCGTCGGCCTCGACGACCAGCGGGCCCGCTCCCGCCCACGCGTTGCCCCACAGCCCTTCGGCCTGCAGCAACGACAGCTCGCCGCCGGTGACGACCGAAGGGTCCTCGCCCGCGCCGCGCAGCGCCTCGAACGTCATCGCGACGACGGTCGACTTGCCGCTGGTGCCGCTCACCGCGATCGAGCGCGATTCGGCGACCCAGTGCGCGAGCATCTCCGAGCGATGGACGAGCGGCAGGCCGCGCCGCTTCGCGACCGCGAAGTCCGGCACCTGCTCCTCGACGGCGGTGGACACCACGACCGCGGCGCAATCGCCTTCGGCGCCGCTGCCGTCCTGAGGATGAATCGTGACGCCGAGCCGTTCGAGCTGCGCGCGCGCCTCGGGGCGCTCGCCGCGGTCGAAGCCGCGGTCGCTGCCGCTCGCGCGCCGCCGCGCATCGCCTGGAACTGCGCGAGCGCGCTCATGCCGCTGCCGCCGACGCCCGCATAGTGGAAGCGCGCGGACGAACGCGGATCCGGCATCGCGCCGGGACCGGGCGCGACGACCACGAGCGGATCGCCTTCGCTCACGCGGTCGTACAGTTCGACGACGTCGGCGTTCGACAGGCGCACGCAGCCGTGCGACGCGGGCACGCCGAGTTCGCCTTCGCGGTTCGTGCCGTGCACGTACACGTAGCGCTCGAGCGAGTCGCAGCCTGGGCCGCGGTTGATGCCGTTCTCGAGTCCTTCGAGCGTAAGGATGCGCGTGAGTATCAGGTCGTCGTCGCGCGTCTCGTCGTCCCACACCTCGCCCGTGGGCTCGCGGCTCACGAACACCGTGCCGCGCGCCGCGCCGTCGCCGATGCGGCGGTGCACGCGATGCCAGCCCGGAGGCGTGCGGAACGAACCGGACTCGCCGCCGATGCCGTTCGCGGCCGTGGACACCGGCCACCACGCGAGCGCTTCGCGGCCCGCGAGCAACCAGAGGCGCTGCGCGGCGACGTCCACGAGCATCCAGCGCGCGGGCGCCTCGCGGTGCGGCGAGCGGCGCGCGCGAGCGCGGCGGAGACGAGCGGAGCGAGCGCCTTGGGGTCGGCGGGATCGGCGAGCGGGGCCATGCGCGGCAGAGTGCCACAGCCGTGCGGCGGCGGCCACGCGGAGCGCGCGGCGCTCTCCCGCAACCGAAACGGGGACCGGTCCGAAGACCAGCCCCCGTCCGTTTCGGCGCGGCCCGCGCCTCTTGAACCGTGTTACTTGATCAGCACCACCGCGCGCGCCACCGACTTGCCCGCCGCGGTCGCACGCACGAAGTACGTGCCGACCGGCAGCTGCTTGGCGGAGAAGGCGAGCGAGTGCTCACCCGCGGCGTATTCGCCGTCGGCGAGCGTCTCCACGAGGGCGCCGGCGACGTTGTACACCTTGACCGTCACCTGGCCCGCCCGCGGCATGTAGAGCTGGACGTTGGTGCGCGAGGTGAACGGGTTCGGGTAGATGTTGCGGAAGGCGACCGAGCCCGTCACGCGGACGGCTTCCGTCGGCTCCGGCTTGGCCTGCGCGACCGCGGCGTTGCAGAGGTTCGGACGGTACGTGCCGACGCTGCTCTGCATGCGCGAGATCTGGAGCGCGGTGAACTGCGTGTAGCAGGCGTCGTACGAGTAATCCATGTAGTTGTGGATCGGATCCGCGCCGGCGGCCGGGCACGTGTCCTTGTTCGTCGGGCAGCCCGACGTCGCGGTCGCTTCGTACGGCGTGTCGTTCACCTGGTCGCCAGGAGACGTGCAGCCGCCCTGGAACGTGTGGTACAGGCCGAGGTAGTGACCGGCCTCGTGCGCGAGCGTGCCGCCCTGGTTGTAGTTGGCGATCGAGCCACCCGGCAGCGAGCCGTAGTGGATGACGACGCCGTGCATCTTGTTGCTCTCGGCGTAGGACCACGGGAACGTGGCCCAGCCCAGCAGGCCCTGGCCCGGAGCGGCCGAGTACACGTTGAAGCGGTGCAGCGGGTCGATGGCGAGCGCGGTCTTGCAGTTCTTCTCGTTGCGCGAGCCCGGCGTCATCGTGAAGTACTTGCTGTTGCTCGTGCGATCGACCGAAGCCAGCACGAACGAGAAGCCCGTGCCCGCGTAGCGCTGGTTCATGTACGCGATCTGCGCGTCGATGGCGGACTGGGCGACGTTGCCCGTCGATCCGTTCGAGATCACGTGCCACGCGACCTTGATCTGACCAGTCGCCGACGCGCGGCCTTCCTCGATGTAGCGGCGGAGCGCGGTGCCGACGGCGTCCATTTCCGTCGCGGTCGGTTCGGGGGCGCCACACGAGCGACCGTTGACCAGGTCACCGGAGTGCGGGCCGTCGCCGAACGGATTGCGGGCGGCGGAAGCGGTGGACGCGACGGCGAGCAGCAGACCGAGGGCGAACGCGGCGGTCAGGGACCGGTGCTTCATGACGGTGCCTCCTGGCTGGGGGATCGGCGGCGGCGCCGGTTCGGCCCCGGGACATCGCACCGCCCCGGATCTCGGCCAACCGACAGGCCGGAGAAGATGCCAGCGGCCCGCCGGACATTTCAAGGACATTTCTTGACGCGTCCTTATCATTCAGGCGCGGCCGGGCGCTCGCACTCCATGCGAAAGGGGCGGCGCCTCGTCGGCACCGCCCCTGTTCGTCGCTCGAACGCCCGGGATCAGAGCGTGACGTCGCGATGGACGTCCTTGTAGTAGATGTACCGTGACGGCACCGCACCGGCCGCATAGAACGACTGCGGCACGAACGGGCCCATCCAGATGAAGTCGCCCTTCTGGACTTCCATCCACTCGCGGCCCAGGTAGTACACGCCCTGGCCCTGCAGGAAGACGAGGCCGTGTTCCATCACGTGCGTCTCCGTGACCGGCAGCGAGCCGCCCGGAGGGAACGTGAAGATGTTCATGGCCATGTCCCAGATCGTGTCCACGGGCAGCAGCGTCTTGAGGATCACGCCCTCCATGCCCATGTAGGTCTCGCCGGGAAGCTTGTTCTCGTTGCCCACGAGATCGTGTGGCTTTTGGGAGCCATACGGCACGTAGCGCTTCTTGAGCCAGAGGAGCTTCGCGGGCGCTTCGGCGTCCACGGAGAAGCGCGAGCCGGGCTTCATGTAGGCGAAGCCGCCGCTCGTGAGCGTGTGGCCGGCGCCGTTGAGGTCGAGGCGCACCTCGCCCTCGAACACGAACAGGAACGACTGCACGCCGTCGGCGAGCGTCTGCTGCGTGCCGCCGCCCGCGGCGAGCGCCAGTTCGTACTGCACGAACGCGGCGCCCATGGCCGGCGCGGTCAGGACCTTCGAGACGGTGTTGCGCCACTCGGGCAGGACGCTTTCGGCCACACCCTCCGGCGGCAGCAGCGCCCAGTCCCGCTCCACGCGGGCACGGCTGCCCACGAGTCCGATACGTGACATCTTGCAGTCCTCCCCAACGGTTTCCTGCTGCGTTCCGGGGCGTGCCCCGGCTACAGTCCCGCGCTCATCCCACACCTGCGGCCCATCACGGAGACGCGCCATGACCACGGTGCTGAACGACGCCCTCACTCACGATGCCCTTGCGCGGCTCTCGGCCGCCAATCGCGCATTCGCCGCAGCCTACCCCGGCGATCCGATCGACCGCCAGCCCGTGCACACGGTGTACGGCGGCGCCCAGTTGTTCACGCACGACATCGCCGCGAAGCTCGGCGCCGCGGGGCTCAAGGGCCTCGCCGAGTACGCGCCGGACTTCTGCACCTTCGCGCGCGCGATCTCGCTCGCGGGCTCCGAGAAGCTGCCCGGGCTGCCCGCCGAGCGCGCCCAGCTCGAGGCGCGCCTCGCGGCGAACGCCGAGGCGCTGCGCACGTCCGAGCCCGCCGCCTACCTCGCGCACACGGTCTACCAGCGCGTGCTCGAGAAGATGAAGCGCGAGCCGATCGAGGACTTCCGCATCGACTTCGAGGACGGCTACGGCAACCGCCCCGACACGGAAGAGGACGGCCACGCGATCGCCGACGCCGAGCAGGTCGCGATCGGGATGGAGAAGGGCACGCTGCCGCCGTTCATTGGCATCCGCATCAAGCCGTTCACGGAGGAGCTGCGCGCGCGCGGCATCCGCACGCTCGACCTCTTCCTCACGACGCTGCTGCGCAAGAGCGGCGGCAAGCTGCCCGCGAACTTCGTCGTCACGCTGCCCAAGGTGACGATTCCCGAGCAGGTCGAGACGCTCGTGTCGCTGTTCGAGCTGCTCGAGCGCCAGCACCAGCTCGTGCCGGGCGCGCTGCGGCTCGAGATCATGGTCGAGACGACGCAGAGCGTGATCGGCCCCGACGGCACGGTGCCGCTGCGCCGGCTCGTCGCCGCGGCGCAGGGCCGCTGCGTCGGCGCGCACCTCGGCGTGTACGACTACACGGCGTCGTGCAACGTCACCGCGCTCTATCAGGCGCCCGGCCATCCCGCGTGCGCGTTCGCGCGCCACGTGATGCAGGTCGCGCTCGCGCAGACGGGCGTCGCGATCTCGGACGGCGCGGTCACGATCATGCCGGTCGCGCCGCATCGCGCGCCCGAGGGCGGCACGCTCACGGACGTGCAGGCGCAGGCGAACCGCAAGGCCGTGCACGGCGCGTGGAAGCAGCACTACGACGAAGTGCGGCGCGCGCTGCGCGAGGCGTACTACCAGGGCTGGGACCTGCATCCGGGCCAGCTGCCGACTCGGCACGCGGCGGTCGTGGCGTTCTTCCTCGAAGGGCGCGACGAAGCGGCGGAGCGTCTCAAGCGATTCGTCGAGAAGGCGGCGCAGGCGACGCTGCTCGGCAACGTGTTCGACGACGCCGCGACCGGGCAGGGGCTGCTGAACTTCTTCCTGCGCGGGATCTCGTGCGGGGCGCTGACGGAAGCCGAGGCGCTGTCGACGGGGCTCACGCTCGACGAGCTGCGCGGGCGCAGCTTCGTGAAGATCCTGAAGGGACGCGGAGGTCAGCTGCCGCGGTAGGTCGAGAACCCGAACGGGCTCAGCAGCAGCGGCACGTGGTGATGCTGCGCCGCGTCGAACACCTCGAACGTGATCACCGCCTCCGGCAGGAACGTCTGCGTCCCGCGCGCCGCGAAGTACGCGCCCGTGCCGAACGTCAGCCGCCACAGCCCGGCAGCCATGTCGCCCGGCGCCAGAAAATCGCGCACGCGCCCGTCGCCGTCGGTGGCGCGGTCGGCGACCGTGCGCCAGCCGCTGTCGTCCTTGCGTTCGAGCTTCACCGCGACGTTCGCCGCGGGACGGCCGGTGGAAAGATCGAGCACGTGGGTCGTGATGGCGCTCATGCGTCCTCCCGGAGCAGCTTCTCGAGCCGCAAGTGGGTGATCTTGTTCTGTTCGGCGGCGGCGATGCGCAACTCCTCGGCGCGCTCGTGCCGCAGGCGCGCTTCGAGCCGCGCGAGCATCTCGGCGGCGGTCAGTCCCGTCGCGCACACGATGAAGATGAAACCGAAACGCGCGAAGTAGTCGTCGTTGCCCTTCGCGAGCGCGTGCAGCGTGGCGTCGTCGGCCGCGGCCGCGCCGGCCTGCTCCCCTCCCGCCCACTGCGCCGTGGACGCGAACTTCGCGCGCAACGACGCGACGTCGCCGATGCGCGGGTGATGCGCGAACGCTTCGAGCCAATCGCGCTCTTCCATCGCGGCGGCGCACGCGTCGGCCGAGTCGTGCAGCCCCTCGGCGGTGGCGAAAGGCCGCGACGCGAGCATCGCGCGCACCCAGGCGGACGCGCCACAGCAGCGCACGAGCGCCTCGGCGGCCGCGGCCTCGGGAGCGGCGTTCAGCTGCTCGATCGTCACGCGACGCTCTTCGCCCACGCGAGCAGCAGCTCGCGCGCAAACGCGGCGGCTACCCACAGGTCGCGCGCCTTGGTCAGTTCGTCGGGATGGTGGCTGATGCCGAGCCGGCTCGGCGTGAACAGCATGAGCGCGGGCACACCGTCCTGCGCGAACGCCATCGTGTCGTGCCCCGCGCCGCTCGCCATGCGGCGGTACGGGATCGCCATGCCCGCGGCCATCGCCTCGGCCTCGTCGGCGAGTGCGGCCGAGAGCGGCGTCGCCGCCTCGCCCGCCTGCACCTCGAGCTCGAGCGCGACACCACGGCGCGACGCGATCGCGCGCGCGCGCTCGACGAGCGTCTCTTCCATGCGCGAGAGCGACGCGGCGTCGGTGTGGCGGACTTCGAGCAACAGGGCCGCCGCGCCGGGGACGACGTTGTAGAGGCCGGGTTCGGCGCTCGCGCCGCCCGCGGTCGCGACACCGGGCGCGCCCGTCTCGATCCCGAGCGCCTCGGTCGCGAGCACGATCTCGGCGGCGGCCGCGAGCGCGTCTCGGCGGCGGTCCATCGGCGTCGTGCCGGCGTGGCGCGCTTCGCCGGTGAGGCGCGCGCGCACGCGGCGGTAGCCCGCGATCGTGTCCACGACGCCGAGCTTCGCGCCCATGGACTCGAGCACCGGGCCCTGCTCGATGTGCAGCTCCAGCTGGCGCGACGCCGTGAACACGCGCGGCACGGGCGAACCGTCCGGCGGCGCCGCGGCGGCACAGCCCTTCTCGCGCGCGGCCTGCAGCGCGTCGGCCCAGCGCACGCCGTTCGCGTCGCGCTTGTCCGCGCACTCGGAGGGCACCAGCTGCCCGAGCAGCCCGCGCACGCCGGTGAGCGCCATCGGGAAGCGGCTGCCCTCCTCCTCGCACGTCACGAACGCCGCGACCGGCGCGCCCTGAGCGCGCAGCTCGGCCGCGAGCAGCAACGCCGCGATCGTGCCGTATGCGCCGTCGAAGCGGCCGCCTCGCGTGACGCTGTCGAGGTGCGAACCCACCGCGATCACGCGCGCGCCGGGCTGCAGCGCGGGGTCGTGCAGCCACAGATTGCCGATCGCGTCGCACGTCGCGGCGAGGCCGAGCGCACGCGCTTCGCGCTGCAGCCACAGGTGCGCGGCGCACCAGTGCTCGTCGTACACGAGCCGCGTGACGCCGGGCCCGGGAGCCGAGAACGTCGCGAGCTGGTCGAGCTTCTCGCTGAGCGATTCGAGCGTGAGGAATGAGGTCGTCATCGGGGCCGGGACGCTACGCGAAGGCCTGCGCCGGGTCCACTGCGGACGCGCGCCGCTGCCACCGCCCCGCGCGCGCGCCGGTCACGGCGGCGCCGTCGAACACGCGCTCGCCGCGCAGCCAGGTGCCGCGCACGACGCCGCGCAGCGCGCGGCCCGCGTACGGCGTCACGGCGTGGCGCTGGCGCAGCCGCGACGCGTTCACGCCGAACGTGACCTTGTCGTCGAAGGCGACGAAGTCGGCGTCGCGCCCCGGCGCGATCGCGCCCTTGCGCGCCGCGAGGCCGGCGAGTTCGGCGGGCGCGCCGCTCGTCCAGCGCGCGAGATGCACGAGCGTGGCGCCGCGCTTCGCGACCGCGGTCCACGTCGCGGACAGCGCCAGCTCGAGCGAGGCGATGCCGCCCCACGCTCGGCCGAAATCGCCCGAGTCGAGCGCCTTGGTCGCGGGCGGTGCAGGCGAATGATCGCTCGCGACGAGCGCCAGCTCGCGCGCGACGAGGGCGGCGACGAGCGCGTCGCGTTCGCGCGCCTCGCGGATCGGCGGCGCGCACTTGAACGCCGTCGCACCGTCGGCGATCTCCTCCGCCGCGAAGCTCAGGTAGTGCGGACAGGTCTCGGCGGTCAGGCGCGCCCCGGCAGGCGCAGCCGCGAGCGCGTCGAGCGCCGCGCGCGAGGCCACGTGCACGACGTGCACGTGCGCGCCAGTCGCCGCGGACAGCCGAGCGAGCAGCGCGATCGCCTGCGCTTCGGCCTCCGGCGGTCGGCTCGCGAGCCAGTCCGCGTGGCGGCGCGTCGAAACGGGCATCGGTCGCAACGCAGCCGGATCCTCGGCGTGCGCAAGCAGCGGGTAGTCGAGCGCCCCGATGATCGCCATGGCGATCCCGAGCGAACGCGAGTCGACGTGGCCGAACTCGTCCACGCCCGAGGGCGACAGGAAGCACTTGAACCCGAGCACGCCGGCGGCGGCGAGGTCTTCGAGCGCCGCGGCGTTGCCGGGCACGACGCCGCCCCAGAGGCCGACGTCCACGGTGAGCTGTCCCGCCATCGCGCGCACCTTCGCGCGCAGCGCGTCGGCGTCGTTGGTCGCGGGGATCGAGTTGAGCGGCATGTCCACGATCGTCGTGACGCCGCCCGCGGCCGCGGCGGCGGTCGCCGTGGCGAACCCTTCCCACTCCGTGCGGCCGGGCTCGTTCACGTGCACGTGCGTGTCCACGACACCGGGCAGCAGCGCGACGTCACCGAGTTCGTCGGTGACCGCGAGCGGCGCGCCGTGCGGCTCGAGCGACACGATCACACCGTCCTGCACGACGACGCATGCCGCGACGATGCCGTCCGGCGTCACCACGCGGCGCGAGCGAAAGACGCGCGCGCTCATCGCGACGGCCACCAGGCGCGGGCGAGCAACGCCCAGCCCGCGAGGAAGCACACGCCGCCGACGGGCGTCACCGCGCCCCAGAGACGAACGCCCGACAGCGCGAGCGCGTACAGGCTGCCGGAGAAGATCACGGTGCCCGCGACGAGCAGCCAGCCGCCCCACGAAGCGCCGGGGCGGTCGTGGCGCTGCCCGACCAGCATCAGCCCCAGCCCGTGGATCAACTGGTAGCGCGCGCCGGTCTCGAAGATCGCGAGCATCTCGGGCGCGAGATGGTCGCGCAGGCCGTGCGCGCCGAACGCTCCGGCGCCGACACCGAGCAGGAGGAACAGTGCGCCGATGGACGAGAAGTACATGCTCCGATCCTCCCCGGGTTGGGCGCGGCCACGCCGCGCGCGCGGCCGGACGGGCCGTGCGCGCCCAAGAAAAAAACCGGGGAGCGCGAACCAATGCGCTCCCCGGCGAAACTGGCTCCTCGGGTAGGATTCGAACCTACAACCCTTCGGTTAACAGCCGAATGCTCTACCATTGAGCTACCGAGGAACCGCACTGCGGGCCGGGCGATCACGCCGGGCCGGAATGTCATGCGGGCGAGGAGATTAGTCGCTCCGGCGCGGGTCGGTCAAGCCGACCACCCTCACCGGACCTCCCGCGGACCCGTGCGCCGCGCTCAGGACCGCCTTCTCGGGCCCCGGACGCGGTCGGCGCCCCGGGTATCGGACGCCTGATGGGCGGAGTCCAGCAGGTTTCTCACGACCCGGCTGAGCGAGTCCGGCGCGTAGGGCTTGGGCAGGAATCCATCGGCCTGCACGTCGCTTCCTCCCTGCGGACCGCCCCCCGGCTCGTAGCCGCTCGTCAGGATGACCGGCAGCTCCGGAGCCTGTCGGCGCAGTTCGCGCAGCGTCTCGACGCCCGAGAGCCGGGGCATCGTCTGGTCGAGGATCACGATGTCCACGGCGCCGCGAAGGTCGCGCACGAGGCTCAGCGCCTGCATGCCGTCGGCCGCCTGGAGCACGCGGTATCCGAGCCGCTCGAGCACCGAACGGGCGAGCGCGCGCACGGACTCCTCGTCGTCCACGACGAGCACGACTTCGCCGTGGCCGGTCGCCGAAACGACCGGGCGCTCCTCCTCGACGTGGCGCGGCAGGAAGATGCGGAACGTGGTCCCGGCCCCCGGCGAGCTTTCGCAGTCGATCCATCCGGCGTGCTGCTCGACGATGCCGTGCACCACCGAAAGCCCGAGGCCCGGTCCGTGGTTCGGCCCGCGCGTCGTGAAGAAGGGTTCGAAGATGCGCTCGACGGTTTCGGGCGACATGCCCTGGCCGGTGTCGGTCACCTCGAGCACCACGTGATCGCCGTCGCGCCCGGGCACGCGCCCGGCCGGAGCGTTCCGCGTGGACACGCGGAGCTGGCCGCCGTCGGGCATGGCGTCGCGCGCGTTGACGCACAGGTTCATGAGCGCCTGGCCGATGTGCGCCGGGTCCACGAGCGTGGTCCAGAGATCCTCGGCGTCGGAGCGCTCGATCGTGATGCGCGGATCGAGCACGCGCCCGACGAGCGGCAGCGAATCGGCGATCGTCTCGCGCAGGTCGGTCGGACGCATGCGCAGCGGCGTGCGCCGGCCGAAGCCGAGCATCTGGCGGGTCAGGTCGGCGGCGCGCTGCGCCGCGGCCTCGCTGTCGCGCAGCCCGGGAACGAGCGGATGGTCCGCCGGCAGGTCGAGCAGCGCCAGCGTGACGTTGCCGAGGATCGCGGTGAGCAGGTTGTTGAACTCGTGCGCGATGCCGCCGGCGAGCGTTCCGACCGCCTCGAGCTTCTGCGCATGCCGGTAGCGCTCTTCGAGGTCGCGGCGCGAAGTGATGTCGGAAATCGTGAGCACCGCGAGCTCCGGCGCGTCGCGCCCGGCCGCGGGAATCGCGGCGAGCGTCACGCTCCAGAAGCGGGGCGCGCTGTCCTGGCGCTTCACCTCGATGTCGGTGACCGACTGCGCGCTGCTCGAAGCGAGCGTGCGCTCGAGCAACCGCGTGACCTCGCGGTGCACGTCGGCGGGCATCAGGCGCTCGAGCGGGCAGCCGATCGCGTCCTCGCACTCGAGCACGCGCAGCAGCGCCGGGTTGTGCTCCGTCACCGAGAAGTCGGCGAGCCTCACGAGCGCGACGCCGACGTCGAGATGGCGAAGCAGGTGCTTCAGCCGCTCGTGCGCCTCGAGCACCTGCTGCTCGGCGGCGCGGCGGTCGCGGTCGTCGTGGATCACGCCCACCGCGCCGAGGACGTTGCCCGTGCTCTCGGTGTAGCGCGTCGCGTTGATCACGACGGGCACGAGCGTGCCGTCCGAATGCCGGAACTCCGGCGACTCCCCGATCATCGGCCGGTCCTGCGCGATCAGCGCGCGGAAGCGCTCGCGCATTCCCGGCTGGCTCGCGGGGTCGAAGAACTGGAGCAACGACTGGCCGACGAGTTCCTCGCGCGTGCGCCCGAGCAGGCGCTCGAGCGCGGCGTTGCCCTGCGTGACGATGCCGTGCGAATCGGTGAGCACGATCGCGTCGTGCGTCGCGTGCAGCAGACCCTCGTGCAGTTCCTGCCGGGCACGCAGATCGGCGACGAGGCGCGTCGTGTCGAGCGCCGAGCCGAGAATGCTGCCGAGCGCGCGCAGGAACTCGTGCGAGTGCTTCTCGGCCCAGTCCGGCTCCTCGTGCCCCATGAGCACGCCGCCCACGCGCATGCCGCGCGTGCGGAGCGGAATGATGAGCGTGCTGTGGATGCCCGGGGGAGGAATGATGCCGCGCACGCCGTCGGGCGCGGCACGCTCGGTGGACTGCACGACGACGTCGGGCTGTCCGAGGAGCATGGCCTGGACGTCTTCCCAATCCGGCCGCCGCGCGAACTCCTCGAGGTAGCCGGCCGAGAGTCCCACGTGCCCGACGCGCACGAGGCGGCCGTCGGGCTGGAACAACCAGAGCGAGCCGACTTGCGCATGCGTGGCGCTGACGATGGCCGAGAGGGCGGCGCGCACGGCGGACTCGGGATCGCGGCTTCCCGCGACGGCGGCGTGCACGAAGCCCAGCGCCGCGATTTCGGACGCGCCCGGCCCCAGATGCGGCGGGTGCTTCGCGGGCACGGGCGGCGCATCACGCCCGAGCGGATCCTCGATGGGATACGTGCGAGGCGAGAAGCCCGGCCAGAGCGGCTCGGCGGTGTCGGGGCGAACTGGGGTGTCGAGGGACATGGGGATGGGTTCCGTTCCTCCGGAGCATGACCGAGGACGGCCGAAGGGCGCAATCGGTTTCCCACCACCGGAACTGGTTCGGAAGGTCACCCTTCCGGGTCAGCGTCCTTCGATCCGGCGCGCGAACTCGATTTCCAGCGCTCGCTGCGCGTACGTCGCGTGCGGCTCGGGAGCCGTCTCGGACAGATGCGCGCGCACGACTTCGGGCAGCCAGATCGAACTGGGCGTGGTCTCGAACCCGAGTTCGGCGCGCGCGAGCGCGGGATCCGGCCGCGAGCACCACGGTCCCGAATAGGGCGACATGCGCTCGTCGAGGCCGGCCGCGTCGCACTCGGCCGGGTCGGCGTCGAGCGTGCGGAGCGGCACGCCGAGGCACGTCGCTCCCATGCTCAGGAACTCGAGCAGCGCCGGCTCGTCCGGCATCGCGAGGTTGTACGCGAACGAGGGCACCGAAACGCCGGTCGCCAGATGGGCGACCGCGCGGCCGACGTCCTCCGCCCACACGAAGCGCACGGCGTGACCGCCGCCGCCCGGCAGCAGGATCGGCCCGCCGTCGAGCATGCGCTGCAGGTACGCCCACAGCCGCCGCGATCCGTCCTTCGCGCCCTGCACGACCGGCAACCGCAGCGCGAGCGCCTCCTGCCCCGCCTCGCGGCGGCGCATGACCTCGGCCTCGGCGGCACGCTTGCCCACGCCGTACACCCAGTTCGCATGCGCGCGCGTGTCCTGCTCGGGCTCGCGCATGACGGGGATGCCGGCGTCGGGCTCGACGAACGGCGGGCGCCGGCTCTCGCCGATCAGGTAGACCTGCCCGGTCGAGATCATCACGTAACGCCCGATGCGCAGCCCCGGAGTGTCGAAGAGGCGCGTGACGTCCGCGCCGTCGTACGCGAGGAAGTCCACGACGAGGTCGAACGTGAGTCCGCCGAGCGCGATCGCGAGCGACGCGGAGTCCCCGCGATCGGCGACGAGCGTGCGCGCGCCGGGGACGGAGGCGCGCCGGCCACGCGAGAGCACCGTGACGCGATGCCCCGCACCGAGCAGGGCCCGTGCGGTGGGCTCGCCCATGAGGCCGCTGCCGCCGGCCAGCAGGATGTCGAGTGGTGGGGTCATGCGTGCGCGCGCCCGGAGAGGCGCGCGATGCAACTTACCCGAGTGCGACGCCGCGCGGAAACGCCGCGCCGGCTCAAGCGGCTCGTGAAGACGTGCCCGAAGGCGGCGGCGCGAGCGCGCGCGCGGGCGACCGGGAAGGAGCGGCCGCGTCCGGCGTGTCGGGAGCGGACTCCCCGCCCGGCTGGCCGAGTTGCGCCCTCAGGCGGGTGTTCTCGGCGCGAAGGGCCGCGAGTTCCGCGATGGCGCCGCGCGACTCCTGCGCGGTGCGGCGCAGGTCCTGCGCGAGCAGGACGATGCGCAGCCCGGCGCGCACGCGGGCGAGCAGCTCGCCCATGTCGCACGGCTTCACGAGGTAGTCGTCCGCACCGGTCTCGAGCGCGAGCAGCTTGTCGCTGATCTCGCCCTTGGCGGTGAGCAGGATGAAGTAGGGCGCCGCTTCGCGCAGGCCGGTCTTCACCGACTGGCAGAGCTCGAGCCCGTCCACGAGCGGCATCATCCAGTCCGAGATCACGAGGTCCGGCTCGAACGACACGATGGCCTTCATGCCCTCGCGCCCGTCCCCCGCCGTCATCACCTGGTAGCCCTCCGCGCTCAGGCGCTTCTGGAGCACCCGCTGGAAGAACTGGTCGTCCTCGACCACCAGAATGCGCACATCCGCCGTGGCCTTCACGCCGCCTCCTGAACGAGGGCGCGGACCTGCTCCACGAACTGGGAGTGATCCACGATGGGTTTGCTGATGTAATCGTCGGCGCCGCTCTCCGCGAGCAGGCGCTCGGCGTCCCCGCGCATGGCGTGCGCGGTCGCGAGCAGCACCGGAATCGAAGCCGTGTCACGTTCGCCCTTGAGCATCCGGCAGAGCGCGACACCGTTCACCGCCTCGCCGTCGAGCGTCGAGTGCGCGAGGGACACGTCCATCACCACGAGCGCCACGTCGCCGGAGCGCGCGGCCTCGAACAACTCCTCGGGCGACTCCGTCACGAGCACCGAGAACCCGAGCCGCTTCTCGAGCAGCTTGCGGAAGAGCACGGCATTGTGGGGATCGTCCTCGACCACGACCACGCGGGTCATGCGGCCTCCCGATGCGAGTGCCCGTTCTCGCGCGACACCTGCAGGTGCCAGTCGAGCAC
Source organism: Candidatus Eiseniibacteriota bacterium (assembly GCA_016710095.1). GTDB lineage: Bacteria > Eisenbacteria > RBG-16-71-46 > RBG-16-71-46 > RBG-16-71-46 > CAIXRL01. The sequence goes on from JADJLL010000011.1 coordinate 47,538, forward strand.
GTGCGGCAGGAGCTGAGGGTTCTCGTGGACCGACGACTTGGCGACGACGTCGACGACCAGTCCCTGTTCGAGCAGGCGGCGCTCCTCGTCGTTGCGCGCCTCGGGGAAGTTGGTGAGCACGAGCACGGGCAGTTCGGCGTGCGAGCCGGAGAGCGTGATCTCGCGCAGCACGTCGTAGCCGCTCACCTCGGGCATCATGAGGTCGAGCAACAGCAGGTCGAATCCGTTCGGCTGGGTGCGCAGGATGTGCAGGCACTCCTCGCCGTTGTTCGCGACCTCGATGTGGTAGCGCGAGGACGGCAGCACCTTGCGCACGTACGCCGCGACCGTCGGATCGTCGTCGGCCATGAGGATGCGCACCTGGCGGCCGCCCACGTCGCCGACGACGTGCTCGATGCGGCCGATCAGCGCGCTCGCCTCGATCGGCTTCACGAGGTGCTCGGGACGCCTCGCGAACGCGGTCGCGCGCAGCTTCTCCTTGAGCTCGCCGTCGAAGCCGGTGACGAACACGAGCGGAATGTGGCGCGTCTCGTCCTCGGTCGTCATGCGCTGCGCGAGGTCCCAGCCCGTGCGCAGCGCGGCGTTGTCGCCGCACGCGAGCGCGTAGTCGAGCACGACGACGGCCGGCTGCAGACGGCGCACGAGCATCCAGCCCGACTCGGCGTTCTCGGCCTCGGCCGTGCGGTAGCCGCTCTGCTGGAGCACCGCGGTGAGGAACCGGCGGAACACCGGGTCGTCCTCGACGATGAGCACGAGCTGGCCGCCCGCGGGTCCCAGGATGCGGTCGCCCGGCTCGAGCACCGGCACCGGCGCGAGGTGCTCCTCGGCGCGCCAGAGCGGCAGCGAGAAGTACATGCGCGTGCCCTTGCCCTCGCCCTCGCTGTGGACGCCGATGATGCCGCCCATGAGCTCGACGAGGCTGCGCGAGATGGCGAGGCCGAGCCCCGTGCCGCCGAAGCGGCGCGTGGTGCTGCCGTCGCCCTGCACGAACTTCTCGAAGATCAGCTTCTGGCGCTCGGGCGGGATCCCGATGCCCGTGTCCACGATCTCGAACATGAGATGGCCGAGTTCGGCGTGCGCCTTCGCGCGCACGGTGACGCTGCCCTTGGGCGTGAACTTGAGCGCGTTGCCCACGAGGTTGATGAGCACCTGCTTGATCTTGCCGAAGTCGCCGCGCGCCGCGAGCCCTTCCGCGACGGACGACTCGAAGCGCAGCTGCACGCCGCGCTGCGCGGCCTGCACGTGCGTGAGCGTGTAGACCTCGTCGAACAGCGGCTGCACCTCGACGCGGCCGACCTCGAGCGAGAGCTTGCCCGCCTCGATCTTGGCGATGTCGAGCACGTCGTTGATGAGCCCGAGCAGGTGGCGCGAACACTGCAGCGCCTGCTTGAGGAAGTCGCGCTCCTCCTCCGGGTCGTCGCACATGCCGTCGAGCACGAGCTGGAGGAACCCGATCATGCCGTTGAGCGGCGTGCGCAGTTCGTGCGACGTGTTCGCGAGGAACTCGCTCTTGAGGCGCGAGGCTTCCTCGAGCTGCGCGTTCATCTCCTCGAGGCGGCGGTTCGAGACCTCGAGCCCGTCCGCGAACGCGCGGATGCGCTTCTCGGCCTCGATGCGCTCGCTCACGTCGCGCACGATCGCGGTGTACAGCAGTTCGTCGCCGAAGCCGGAGCTGCCGAGCGACAGTTCGACCGGCACGCGCGCGCCGTCGCGTCGCAGCACCTGCGCGGCGGTCACGGCACCCGTGCTCGGGAACAGCGCGCCGCCCACGGGCGTGCCCCAGTCGAGATGGCGCCGCACGGGCTGGCCGTCGAGATCGCCGGCCGACGCGCCGAACAGCTCCGAAGCCGCGCGATTGACCGTGCGGATGCGGCCCTGGCGGTCGAACGTGAAGATCGCGTCGAATGCGGTGTCGAGGATCGCCTGCACGCGCAGCGCGTGGCGCTCCGTGATCTCGCGCTCGCGGCGTGCGAGACCGCTGCGATACAGCCGGCGCCACACCCACGCCATCGCGATCAGGAACGCGAGCACCGCGACGTCGATGAGCACCAGCTCCTGCACCGTGGTCCGCAGGCCGGTGAGCATGTCCCCGCGCTGCACCTGGCCGACGACGCCCCAGCCGGCCGCGGGAAGCGCGCGCGTGACCGCCCACGCCGGCGCGCCGAGCGCGTCGGTGAACTCCGCGCGCGACTCCACGCCGGTGGCGGCCATCGCCGCCGCCATGCCGCGCGGTGAGGTGAGCGGAAGGCGCGTGCCGCGCACGAAACCGCCGTGCGCTCCGAAATCGCTGAGCACGTGCGCCGCGGCGCCGTCGAGCCGCACGAGGTACGCGCCGCTCGTGTTGCCGAGGCCCGGCCAGTGCGCGAGCAGCGGTGTGAGGAAGCGCGTGCCGATGCTGTGCATCACGAGCACGCCGGTCGTGCCGCTTTCGTCGCCGACCGGCACGCCCACCATGAACTCGTCGCCCCACGGATCGCCCAGCAGCGGAGTGCCGGCCGCGAGGACGCGCTTCACCAGCCGGTGCGTGACGGCCTGTTCGGCCGGCGTCGTCGGCGCGCTTTCCATGAGGACGCGGCCGTCGGCCGTGAGCAGCTGCACGTTCTCGAACTCGAATCGTCCCTGGGCGGATTCCAGCTCCTCGCGAAGCACGCTCTGGCCCGCGGGATCGAGCGTGCCGCGACACCAGAGGTTCGCGCGCGCCTCGACGACCGGGTCGCGCTCCACGCTGCTCGCTTCGCGGATGAGCGTGCCGAGCAGGTGGTCGAGCTGGTCGGCGCGCAGGTCCGCGGCGGCCTCGAGGCGTGACCAGCCTTCGAGTTCGAGCCGCTGTCGCGCCTTGCCGTAGAAGGCGAGGTTGAACGCCGTCATGGCCAGGAGCAGGAAGCCCGCGAGCCCGAGCAGGACGAGCCGGCTTTCGCGACGCTGCTCTTCGTTTCCGGAAAGCAGGTAGCCCACGGCGCCGCCGGCGTGTGCCGGACCGTCCGTGTCGTTCGCGCCTTGCGCCGGATTCGAGTGGGAGTGGGCCATGAGTGGGCGACGTGCCCCACTCGTCATCGGCCGGAAATGAGTGCGCTTGAGCGCGTTCTTGTCCCCGGATGGCGAACGAAAGCCCCCCGGAGCGCGGGCTCCGGGGGGCTTCGAAAACGGCGCGAGGCCGGGCGTTACTCGCCCTGCTTCTGCCAGTAGCGCGGCCGCATGTTCGCGGCGAGGACGCGCTTGCGCAGGCGCAGCGACTGCGGCGTGACCTCGAGGAGTTCGTCGTCACGGATCCACTCGAGCGCCTGCTCGAGCGACATGCGGTGCACGGGCAGGAGCCGGACGGCCTCCTCGCCCACCGAACGCATGTTCGTGAGCTTCTTCTCCTTCACGACGTTCACGTCCATGTCCTGCTCGCGGGCGTTCTCGCCGATGATCATGCCCTCGTACACCTTCTCGTTCGGCTCGATGAAGATCTCGCCGCGGTCCTGCACGTGCTCGATCGAGTACGGGGTCGCGGTGCCCGAGCGGTCGGAGACCAGGGCGCCCGTCGTGCGGTGCGGGATGTCGCCCATCCACGGCTCATAGCCGTCGAACAGGTGGTTCAGCAGACCGGTGCCGCGCGTGTCCGTGAGGAACTGGCTGCGGAAGCCGATGAGGCCGCGCGAGGGGATGCGGAACTCGAGGCGCACGCGCCCCGTGCCGTGGTTGACCATGTTGGTCATGCGGCCCTTGCGGCCACCGATCTTCTGCGTGACCACGCCGACGAACTCCTCGGGGCAGTACACCACGAGATGCTCCATCGGCTCCATCTTGCGGCCGTTCTCGGTGTGCGTGATGACCTCGGGCTTGCTCACGGCGAGCTCGAAGCCTTCACGGCGCATCATTTCGATCAGGATCGCCATCTGCAGTTCGCCGCGGCCGGAGACCGTGAACTGGTCCGGCGTCTCGCCCTGCTCCACCTTGAGCGACACGTTCGTCAGGATCTCGCGCTCGAGACGGTCCTTCAGGTTGCGGCTCGTGACGTACTTGCCTTCGGTGCCGGCGAGCGGCGAGGTGTTCACGCTGAACACCATGCTCACGGTCGGTTCGTCCACCGTGACCGCGGGAAGCGCGCGCGGGTCCTCGGCGTCCGTCACGGTCTCGCCGATGTGCACCTCTTCGAAGCCGGCGAGCGCCACGATGTCGCCCGGGCCGGCCGTCTGCACTTCGACGCGCTCGAGGCCTTCGAACGCGTAGAGGTTCGTGACGCGCGTCTTCACCATCGTGCCGTCGCGGCGAATCAGCGCCACTTCCTGCCGCGGCGCGAGGTTGCCGTTGATGATGCGGCCGATCGCGAGACGGCCGACGTAGTCCGAGTAGTCGAGGTTCAGGATGAGCATCTGCAGCGGCATCGCGGCGTCGTACTTCGGCGCGGGAATCGACTCGACGATGGCCTCGAACAGCGGCAGCAGGCGCTGGTTCTCGCCGTCGGCCGTCGTGCGGCACACGCCTTCGCGCGCGATCGTCCACAGCACCGGGAAGTCGAGCTGGTCCTCGTGCGCGTCGAGATCGATGAACAGGTCGTAGACCTCGTTCAGCACTTCCTGCGGGCGCGCGTCCTTGCGGTCGATCTTGTTGATCACGACGATCGGCTGCAGGCCGAGTTCGAGCGCCTTCTTGAGCACGAAGCGGGTCTGCGGCAGCGGACCTTCGGAGGCGTCCACGAGCAGCAGCACGCCGTCGACCATCTTGAGCGTGCGCTCGACCTCGCCGCCGAAGTCCGCGTGGCCCGGCGTGTCGACGACGTTGATCTTCATGTCGCCGAACCGGATCGCGGTGTTCTTCGCGAGGATCGTGATGCCCTTCTCGCGCTCGAGGTCGTTGGAATCCATGACCCGCTCCGCGACTTCCTGGTTTTCGCGGAACACGCCGCTCTGCCACAGCATCGCGTCCACGAGCGTGGTCTTGCCGTGGTCGACGTGGGCGATGATGGCGATGTTGCGAAGGTCCTCACGGACCGCGGTGGGATTGCCGGCGGGATTCTGCTTCGGGGTCAAGGTGTTTCCTCCGGTGAACGCGGGGCGAGCAGGAAGGACCGGAGCCGGTCCCACGAGTCCTGCCGCTCCCACAGCGAATCGTAGCTGTACAGGGCGACCGTCCCGAACCCGAGCTCGCGTGCGCCGCGGATCTTGGCGGCGGCGGTGGACGGGGACGTGTTGTAGATGGCGATGCCGGGCACGAGACGAAGCGTGCCGACCTGCGAGGACATCGCCGAAAGCTGCTGCATGACGGTCTGGACGAGCGGTGCGTAACACATCGCGAAGGCACGGTCGAGCAGCCCGTCGCGGAGCCATGCGCTCCACGCCTGACGGTTGCGTTTCACGGCCGTGAGCGTGTCCGCGAGCACCGCCGCGGACAATTCGATGCCGGGGCGCACGGCGTTCAACGAGTCGCGCACTTCCTGGACGATGGCGGTCACCTGGCCGAGCTGGAAGGCGCCCCACGCGGAGTCCGCGCGGGCACGCTCACCGACCGGCAGGCGGCCGAACATGGCCGGGTCCATGCCGTACTCCATCGCGAAGCGCGCGCGCGACGTGGGATCGAACCCGATCGCGACGCTGGGCTGGCGGATGTAGTCGAGATGAATGCCGTCGACCGGATAGCGCGATGCGATCTCGTGCGCGACGTTCGCGAGGTACGTGCGTACGCCGGGGTGCGCGGGCGACAGGAACACGCCCTCGACCATGCGCTTCTCGCGCTCGCGCGGGGACATGCGCGTCATCGGGCGGCCGTCCTCGAGCCGCGCGACCCACTCGGGGTGCTGGCGGATCACGTGGCGCGGATCCGAGGGCAGCTTCTTGCCGGACCACACGAGGCAGCAGTTCATCCACGCGTGCACTTCGAGGCCGGCGGCGTGCGCGAGCGGGACCAGCTCGCCGAGCGGGTCGCGGCCGCGCTCGCGGATCGGCTCGGGGTACGGCAACAGGTCGGAGCGGTACCAGCCGTCGCCGCGTCCCACGACCTGCACGATGAGCCCCTTCACCTTCATGGCGCTCGCGCGCTCGACGAGGCGCGTAATGTCGTCCGCGTCCACGAGCGAGTTGCGCAGCACCCAGAGGTACTCGATGGGGCCGAGCGCCGACGTGTCCGCCGCGAACGTCGAGTCGTAGGGCGCATCCGCGCGAACCGGGCCCGCCCCGGCGCCGAGGAAACCGGCTGCCGCGAGGACGAGGCTCAGGACGAAGCGGAGCAGCGCGCCACGGGGCGGCGGAGGAACGGCGGTTCGTCATGCGGTACGGGACTCCTTCTGCGGACAAACGACGCGGGCGGAAGGTGACCCTCCCGCCCGCGTCACGACTTGTTGCGATGGGATGCCGAACCGGCATCAACCGCCGGTCTTGCGCGGGCCGCGACGCGGCTTGGCCGCTCCGCCACCTGCACCAGCGCCGGCCTTGTCCTTCTTGGTGCCGCGCTTCGGCTTGGCTTCGGCGGCCGCTTCCGCGGTCTCCTCGGCCTCGGCGGCCTTCGACTTCTTGGCCGGCTTCTCGGTCGCTGCCGCGAGGGCCTTCGCCTCCGCAGCCTCGATGCGCGCCTGACGCTCCTGTTCCTTCTGCTCGACCGACTTCACGAGCTCGAGGTAACAGGTCTCGCCCGCGTCGCCGAGACGGCGGCCGAGCTTGATGATGCGCGTGTAGCCGCCGTTCCGTTCCGTGTACCACGGAGCGATCGTCTCGAAGAGCTTGCCCACGATCTCCGGCTTGAAGATGAACGTGGACACGTGGCGGCGGGCCGCGACGTCACCCTGCTTGCCGAACGTGATCATGCGCTCGGCCAGGCGGCGGGCTTCCTTCGCCTTGGCCAGAGTGGTCTCGATGCGCTCGTACTGGAAGAGCGCGGTGACCAGGTTACGAAGCAGAGCACGCCGGTGCTCGTGCGTGCGGCTCAGCTTGCGATGGTCTTTGCGGTGTCTCATGTCTGTTGCCCAGTCCTCTCACGTCACAACGAGCGCGGGTGCGGCCCCGAGCGCTCCCCTGGAGCGCCCGGTTCGCGTCACACCTCGGTCTTCGCCGGCGACTTCTCGTAGTAGGGGCTGATGTCCATGCCGAAGTGCAGGTTCATCTCGCCGAGAATGTCCTGAATTTCCTTCAGGGACTTGCGGCCGAAGTTGCGGAACTTCAGCATCTCCGGTTCGCCCTTCTGCACGAGGTCACCGATGGTCTTGATCTCCGCGGCGCGCAGGCAGTTGCTCGAGCGCACGGACAGCTCCAGCTCCTCGACGCTCTTGTCGAGCAGCTTGCGGATCTTGACCTTCTCCTCGTCCACCTCGGGTTCGTCTTCCTGGACCGGCTCCTCGTCGAAGTTCACGAGCATGGCGAAATGATCCTTGAGGATCTTCGCCGCCATGGCGACCGCGTCGGCCGGCTTGATGCTGCCGTCCGTCCAGACTTCGATCGTGAGCTTGTCGTAGTCGATGCGCTGACCGAGACGCGTGGCCTCGACGGTGTAGTTCACCTTCGTCACCGGCGAGAACAGCGAGTCGATCGGGATCACACCGATCGGACGATCGGTCGCCGAGTGCTGGTCGGCCGAGATGTAGCCACGGCCACCATTGATCTCGACTTCCATGCGCAGGTCGCCGTCGCGGTTCAGCGCGGCCACGTGGAGATCCGGGTTGAGCACCTGGACGTCGGCATCGACGTTCAGGTCACCGGCACGCACCTCACCCTTGCCGCGCATCTCGAAGACGCCCTTCTTCGGGCCGTCGCCGTGCAGCTTGAGGCGCACCTGCTTCAGGTTGAGGACGATCTCCGTCACGTCTTCGATGACACCGGGCAGCGTCGAGAACTCGTGCAGCACGCCGTCGATGCGCACCGCGGTGATCGCGGCGCCCTGCAGCGACGAGAGCAGCACGCGGCGCAGGGCGTTGCCCAGCGTCGCGCCGAAGCCCCGCTCCAGCGGCTCGAGCACGAACTTTCCATACGAATCGTTGTTGCCCGCGTCCGAAATCAACGGCTTGGGCATCTGCAGATTCTTCCACTTCATCGGCAAGCCTCCCGTGGGGAGAACGCAGTCGTCACTTCGAGTAAAGCTCGACGATCAGCTGCTCGTTGATCGGCACAGGAATCGAGGCGCGCGTCGGGATGTGGAGGACGCGACCCGAAAGCTTCTCGGGGTTCATCTCGACCCAGTCCGGAACGCCCTGGCCCTTGCGGGCGTCGAGGGAGTTCTTGAAGACCGCGATCTCCTTGCTGCGCTCACGCACCTGGATCTCGTCGCCGACCTTGGTCATGAACGACGGGATGTCCACCGTGCGGCCGTTGACCGAGAAGTGACGATGACGAACGAGCTGACGAGCGGCGCTGCGCGACGGGGCGAACCCGAGGCGGAACACCACGTTGTCGAGCCGGCGCTCCAGCATCTGGAGCAGCACCTCGCCCGTGACGCCCTTGGCGTCGCTGGCCTTCGCGAACGTGTGACGGAACTGCCGCTCGAGCAGGCCGTAGATGCGACGGGCACGCTGCTTCTCACGAAGCTGCTGACCGTAGTTGGTTTCCTTGGCGCGACGGCTCTTGCCGTGCTCGCCCGGGGCGTAACCGCGCCGTTCGAATGCGCACTTGTCCGTGAGACAGCGCGCACCCTTCAGCATCAGCTTCATGCCCTCGCGCCGGCAAAGCCGGCATCGTGCGTCGTGATAAACCGCCATGCTCGGATTCTCCTAGACGCGGCGCCGCTTGGGCGGGCGGCAGCCATTGTGCGGGATGGGAGTGACGTCCTTGATCGCCGAGATCTCGAGACCCGCCGCCTGCAGCGAACGGATAGCGGCTTCACGACCGGAACCCGGACCCTTGACCCAGACCTCGACGCGCTTGAGGCCGGCGTTGATGGCTTCGCGAGCACAGTTCTCGGCAGCCACCTGGGCGGCGAAAGGCGTGCTCTTGCGCGAACCCTTGAAGCCGACCTTGCCACCACTGGCCCAGCTGATGACCGCACCGTCCATGTCGGTGATCGTGATGATCGTGTTGTTGAAGCTCGCCTGAACGTGGGCGACACCATTGGTGCCCACCTTCCGATCGCGCTTCTTGGCCTTCTTGACTTCCGCCACTCGAAACCTCCTGGCTGGACGCGCTCAGTTGCGCCGCCGAATCAGCCCTTCTTGCCGGCCGCCGCCTTCGTGCGGACGGACTTCGTCTTCTTGGGACCCTTACGCGTACGCGCGTTGGTCTTCGTGCGCTGGCCGCGAACGGGCAGGCTGCGGCGGTGACGCAGTCCACGATAAGCGCCGATGTCCATCAGGCGCTTGATGTTCATGGCCATTTCGCTGCGCAGCGAGCCTTCCACCTTGTACTCGCGCTCGATGAGCGTGCGCAGCTTGCCGGCATCCTCGTCACTCAGGTTCTTGACGCGGATGTCTTCACTGATGCCGGCCGAAGCCAGCAACTTCTTCGCCGTCGCCGGACCGATGCCGTAGATGTACGTGAGCGCAACGACGATGCGCTTCTCGGTCGGGAGATCGATACCTGCAATACGTGCCACCGAACTCCTCCTTCAGCCCTGACGCTGCTTGTGCCGCGGGTTGCGGCTGCAGATCACGCGAATGACACCCTTGCGACGCACGACCTTGCAGTGCTCGCAGATTTTCTTCACCGAAGCACGAACCTTCATTGCAGCTCTCCTGTGGCGTTCGCGACACGCGACGTGACGCGTCTCGCCGTGTACATCCTGGAACGACTACTTGTACCGGTAAACGATGCGACCGCGGGACAGATCGTAGGGCGACAACTCGACCGTGACCTTGTCTCCCGGAAGGATCTTGATGAAATGCATCCGCATCTTGCCCGAAATGTGGGCGAGCAGCCGGTGACCGTTCTCGAGCTCCACGCGGAACGTCGCGTTCGGGAGCGCTTCGACCACGGTGCCTTCGACCTGGATGCCTTCTTCTTTCGCCAAACTCGTCCTCAGTTCTCTTGGTCCGGCAGCACCGAGAGGATCTCGGGTCCGTCCGGTCCCACAGCCACGGTGTGCTCGAAATGGGCGGAGAGTCCGCCGTCCTTCGTCGCCACCGTCCAGCCGTCGGACCGAGTCACCACTTCGAACCCGCCGGTGTTGACCATCGGTTCGATCGCCAGCACGAGGCCGGTCATCAACCTGGGTCCACGTCCCGCCGGTCCGAAGTTCGGAACCGCCGGCTCTTCGTGCATCTCTCGCCCGATGCCATGTCCGACGAGCGCCTTGACCACCGAGTAGCCCTGCGCCTCGACGTACGTCTGCACCGCGTTCGAGATGTCGCCCACCCGGTTTCCCGGTCGGGCCTGCGCGATCCCCTGCATGAGGGATTCGCGCGTCACGTCCAGCAATCTACGGGCTTCCGCACTCACTTCGCCAACCGGGAAGCTGAGGGCGGCGTCCCCGTAGAAACCATCTTTCTCGACTCCCACGTCGATCCCGATGATGTCGCCCTCGCGGAGTTCGCGCGGGCCCGGGATGCCGTGGACCACTTCTTCGTTCACCGAGGGGCAGATCGAGGCCGGAAAACCGCGGTAGCCCTTGAATGCGGGCGTGCGCCGTGATCCCGGATGAAGCTTTCCGCGATCCGGTCCAGCTCGGCCGTCGTGATGCCCGGCCGCACGTGGCGCCCCATCTCTCGAAGCGTCATCGCGACGAGCTGGGCCGACACCCGGATCTTCTCGATTTCCTCTCGGTTCCTCGTGAACACCTGTCCCCCGGCGTCAGTCCGGCACTGCTCGTGTCAGCGCGCCGTAGACGTCGTCCAGTGGACCGGTGCCCTGCACTTCCTTCAGCTTGTTCCGTTCCCGATACCAGCCCACCAGCGGCGCCGTCTGGTTGCGGTAGACCTCCAACCGCTTCCGAACCGTCGCCTCGGTGTCGTCCACCCGCTGCCGCAGCTCCGTCGCCGGATGGTCGTCGCAGTGACTTCCGTCCTTCGAGGGCGCGGTCAGCGTGTTGAACACGCGCCGGCACTCCGGGCACTCCCACCGGCTGCTGAGCCGTCGGACGAGTTCCTCGTCCGGCGCCGTCAGGAGCACGGTTGCATCGATCTTCAGCGACCGCTCCGCGAGCATGGCGTCGAGCGCTTCCGCCTGCGGAACCGTCCTCGGAAAGCCGTCGAGCACGAAACCCGAGAGGGCGTCTTGTTCGAGCGTTCTCTCCCTCACCAGCCCGACGATCACGTCGTCGGGGACCAGTGAGCCTGCATCCATCAACTTTTTCGCCTGCACGCCGAGCGGCGTCTGCCTGGCAACGGCATCACGCAGCATGTCGCCCGTCGAGATCAGGGCCTGCCCGCGATCCGTTGCGAGCCGGCGCCCCTGGGTGCCTTTCCCAACTCCGGGAGGTCCCAGCAGGATGACTCGCATATCACATTCTCTGCCTGCCGCGAATGCGGCTGCGCTTGACGAAGCCTTCGTAGTGCCGCATCAGGAGATGCGATTCCACCTGCTGCAGCGTGTCGAGTGCCACACCGACCACGATCAGGACGCTCGTACCGCCGAACGCCAGCGCCGGCACCTTGAAGAGCGCCAGGATGATGTCCGGAAGGACGGCGATCGCCGCGAGGAACACGGCGCCCGGAAGCGTGATGCGGGAAAGCACCCGGTCGATGTATTCAGCCGTCTTGCGGCCCGGACGGATGCCCGGGATGAAGCCGCCGTACTTCCGCATGTTCTCCGCGAGGTCGTTCGGGTTCAGCACGACCGCGGTGTAGAAGTACGTGAAGAAGATGATGATGGCGGCGTAGATCACGTTGAACGCGAAGCCCGTGCGGTTGAAGAACTGCGACACCGCCATGGCAGCCGGGTTGTTCGCGAAGAAGCCCGCCACCGTCGCCGGGAGCACCATGATGCTCGAGGCGAAAATGATCGGAATCACGCCCGCGGTGTTGACGCGGAGCGGGATGTGCGTGCTCTGCCCACCGTACTGGCGACGGCCCACGACGCGCTTGGCGTACTGCACCGGAATCTTGCGCGTGGCCTGCGTCATGACGATGACGGAAGCGACGACTCCCACGAGGATCGCCACCATGAAGATCGCCTGCAGCGGCGAGAAGCTGCCCGCCCGCATGCTGTCGATCGTGGCCGCGATGCCGTTGGGCAGACCGCCGAGAATGTTGACGAAGATGATCAGCGAGATGCCGTTTCCGATGCCGAACTCCGTGATCTTCTCTCCGAGCCACATCACGAGGATGGTGCCCGCGGTCTGGGTGATGACCGTGGAGAGGTAGAACATCGGGCCCGGGCTCGGCACGACGGAGAGTCCCTGGGACTCGCCGAGGCCGATCAGGAACACGGCGTACGCGAACGACTGCACGATCGAGATGAGCACCGTGCCGTAGCGCGTGATCTGCGTGATCTTCTTCTGGCCTTCCTCGCCTTCCTTACGCAGCTTCTCGAAGTACGGCACGACGGCGCCGAGGAGCTGGAGGATGATCGAGGACGAGATGTACGGCATGATGCCCAACGCGAAGATCGTCGCCTTGGAGAACGCCTGCCCCACGAACATGTCGTACATGCCGAAGAGGGTGTTCGCCTGCGAACGGAACGCCGCGGTGAGGGCAGCCGCATTCACCCCCGGCGTGGGCACGTGCTCGCCCAGCCGGTAGATCACGAACAGGCCGAGCGTGAACAGAATCCGCCGGCGCAGTTCGGGTACCTGGAAGATATTGCGAAGCTTCTCGAACATGTGTCGATCAGCCCTTGGGGTTCGGAGTTTCCAGCTTGCCGCCCGCCGCCTCGACCGCCTTCTTCGCGGCCTCGCTCGCGGCATCCACCTTGATGGTCAGCGCCACCTTCAGTTCGCCACCGCCGAGGAGCTTGATCAGCCCCGGGCGACGGACGATGCGCTGAGCCTTCAGCCACGCTGCATCCACGATCGTTCCGGCCGGAGCATCCACGAGGGAGCCGACGTTCACGACCTGGTACTCGACGCGCATGTGGTTCGTGAAGCCGCGCTTCGGCAGGCGGCGCTGGATCGGCATCTGCCCGCCTTCGAACCACGCGGGAATCTTGCCACCAGAGCGCGCCTTCTTGCCCTTATGACCCTTGCCAGCAGTGCCGCCGAGACCAGTCGCAGCGCCCTTGCCGCGGCGCTTCGGGTTCTTCGTCGAGCCCGCAGCCGGGTGAATGTTTCCGATGTTCATGTTGGCCACCTAGTTGAGCTCCTCCACCTTCACCAGGTGGCGGACCTTGAAGACCATACCCCGGATCTGGGGCGTGTCGTTGTGTTCGACCGTGTGCTGCATCTTGCGGATGCCGAGCGCACGAACGGTGAGCGCCTGATCCTTCGGGTGACCAGAGGCGCTCTTCGTCTGGGTGATGCGAAGCTTACGCGCCATTGGCCGAACCCTTTCCGAACAGCTCCGCCATCGTCGTGCCGCGCATCGCCGCCACTTCCGAGGGACGACGCAGACGCTTGAGACCGTCCACCGTCGCCTTCACGAGGTTGTGCGGATTGCGCGTGCCGAGGCACTTGGTGAGCACGTTCTGGACACCCGCCACCTCGAGCACGGCGCGCACGCCGCCACCCGCGATGACGCCCGTACCCGGCGAAGCCGGCTTGAGCAGCACGTTGCCCGCGCCGAAGTGGCCGAGGATCTGGTGCGGGATCGAGCCACTCTTCGTGACAGGGACACGGAACATGTTCTTCTTCGCCGCTTCGCCCGCCTTGCGGATGGCGTCGGCGACTTCGTTGGCCTTGCCCAGACCGACACCAACCCGGCCGTTCTGGTCACCGAGAGCCACGATCGCGTTGAACGAGAACCGCCGGCCACCCTTCACCACCTTGGCGCAACGGTTGACGTTGATCACGCGCTCCTGGAACTCGGACTTCGCCTCCTCCTGCTGACGCGGCTGACGGCGCTCACGCTGGGGACCCGCCATTTCAGGCCTCCTAGAAGTTGAGACCGCCGGCGCGCGCGCCGTCGGCGAGCGCCTTGACGCGCCCATGGTAGAGATAGCCGCCACGATCGAAGGCCACCTGAGCGATGCCCTTGTCCTTGGCGCGCTGCGCGAGCAGCTTTCCGACGGCGGTGCTGACGCTCACCTTGCCCTTGCCATCGACGAGAGACTTCACGTCGTCGCGGCTCGAGGCCTGCGCCAGCGTGACACCCTGCGTGTCGTCGATGATCTGGGCGTAGATGTGCGCCGAGCTCCGGAAGACCGACAGACGCGGACGCGCCTGCGTGCCCGACACCTTGTTGCGGATCCGGTAACGACGAATCCGGCGACGCTCGTACTTGTTGTGCTGTCCGCTCATTATGCCGACCCCGCAGCCTTACCGGCCTTGCGACGGATGAACTCGCCTTCGTACTTGACGCCCTTACCCTTGTAGGGCTCGGGGGGACGGAACCCGCGAATGTTGGCCGCGACCTGGCCCACCTGGCACTTGTCAGCGCCGCTGATCGTGAGGCGCGTAGGCGTCTCGACCTTGATGGTGATGCCGGCCGGCGTGTCGAAGTGAACCGGGTGCGAGAAGCCGAGCTGAAGCACCAGCTTCTGCCCGTCCATCTGCGCGCGGTACCCCGTGCCGACGATTTCGAGGGTCTTGCTGAAACCGGTGGAGACGCCCTGCACCATGTTCGCGACCTGCGCGCGCATCGTGCCGAACATCGGATTGCGCGTGATCTTGTCCGAGGTGACCTGGACTTCCGCGCTTTCCACCTTCACATGAGTGCTCGGAAGGATCGGATGCGAAAGCTCCGCCTTCGGGCCCTTCACCTTGACCTGCGTCTCATCCACCGTCACCGACACTCCGGCGGGGATGGCGACCGGTCGCTTACCCATTCTCGACATGTCGCCTCTCCTTACCAGATCTGGGCGACGAGCTCGCCGCCGAGGCCCGCTTCGCGAGCCTCGCGGTCCGTCATCAGCCCGCGGGACGTGGACAGCATCGAAATACCGAGACCACCCATGACGCGCGGAATGTTGTCCTTACCCACGTACACACGGCGGCCAGGCTTGCTGATCCGCTTGATGCCCGTGATGACGGGCGTGTCGTCGTTCGTGTACTTCAGGTAGACGCGCAGGACACCCTGCTTGGTGTCTTCGATGGTCTTGAAGTTGTTGATGAAGCGCTCGCGCAGGAGAACCTTCGCGATTTCCGTCTTCATGTTCGACGCGGGGACATCCACCTTGCGGTGCTTCGCGCCGATCGCGTTGCGGATGCAGGTGAGAAAATCCGCGACGGGATCACTGACCGACATGTACGACCTCCATGAACCAGCGTCCAACGAAGCGATGGCCTCGTTGCAGCCTGATTCGTGCGTTCCTCGCGGAACGCGGTGTATGCGCCCCCCTCAGGGAGCGACGTGTCGCGCGGGCCGAGTGGCGCCGCGCGGATATGTCACCAGCTGGACTTGACGACGCCCGGGATCTGACCCGACAGCGCCAGCTCACGGAAGCAGATACGGCACATGCCGAAGTCCCGCAGGAAAGCGCGCGGGCGTCCACAACGGTGGCAGCGATTGTATCCGCGCACCTTGAACTTCGGAGTCGCCTTCCACTTCTCGATCTTGGACTTCTTCGCCACGGAAAAGTCTCCTCGCCCTGACTAGCGCTGACGGAACGGCATGCTCATGAGCCGGAGCAGTTCGCGGCCCTCTTCGTCGGTCTTGGCGGTCGTGACGATGGTCACGTCCATGCCTCGCACCTTACCCACCTTCTCGATGTTGATTTCCGGGAAGATGATCTGCTCCGTGAAACCCGCCGAGTAGTTGCCCCGGCCGTCGAACGAGCGCGGCGAGAGCCCTCGGAAGTCGCGAATACGCGGGACCGCCACGTTGATCAGGCGATCGTAGAACTCGTACATCCGCGCGCCGCGGAGCGTGACCATGCAACCGATGGGCAGGCCCTGGCGCAGCTTGAAGTTCGAGATGGCCTTCTTGGCCTTGCGGACAGAGGGGCGCTGGCCGGCGATCTGCGCCAGCTCGTTCACCGCGATGTCCATGTTCTTCACGTCGACCGTCGCGTCGCCCACACCCATGTTGAGGACGATCTTCACGAAGCGAGGGGCCTGCATGACGCTCGTGTACTCGAACTTCTTCATCAGTTCGGGGAGCGCCTTCTCTTCCCAATGCTTCGCGTAGCGGGTCTTCGCGCCGAGGCTCTGCGGGCGGGCCTCGATGACGTCGAACGTCACGTTGCCACCGCCGCGAGCACCCTTGGCTTCGGCCTTGCCGACCTTGCCACCCTTGCTCTTCTTCTCGTCAGCCATCGAACAGTGATCTCCAGGGTCCCTGCCCGAACGTTCCCGCGACCCTGGTGCCTGGGAACATCCGTCCCGCCACGAGGGCGGGCTTCACGTCCGCGCGATTACCGCGCGGACGAACGATTCGTGTGTCAGTCCTGCTTGCCGACCGGCTCGCCCGTCGCGCGAGAAACGCGCTCGCGCTTGCCTTCCTTCGTCACGCGCGTACCGACACGCACGCCCTTGCCGGCCTTCGCGTCGAACAGCATCACGTTGGAGATGTGCACCGGCGCTTCCTTCTCCAGGATGCCGCCCTGCTGGCCCTGACCGCGGGCCTTCGTGTGACGCTTGACGAAGTTCACCTTCTCGATGATGACGCGGTTCTTCTCGGCGTCGACGCTGAGCACACGGCCCGTCTTGCCCTTGTCGTCACCCGCGATCACCACGACGGTGTCGCCCTTGCGGATCTTCAGTCCCATCAGATCACCTCCGGAGCCAGCGAGATGATCTTCATGAACTGCTTCTCGCGAAGCTCGCGCGCGACGGGCCCGAAGATGCGGGTGCCACGCGGCTCCTTGTCGTTGTTGATCAGCACCACGGCGTTCTCGTCGAAGCGGATGTACGAACCGTCCTTGCGGCGGACTTCCTTCACCGCACGAACGACCACCGCCTTGGCGACGTCGCCCTTCTTCACCTGGGCGCCGGGGATGGCGTCCTTCACGGACACGACGACGATGTCGCCGAGGCGTCCATAACGCTTGTGATGACCGCCGAGGACCTTGATGCACTGGGCACGCTTGGCGCCCGAGTTGTCCGCGACGGTGACCATGGTACGAAGCTGAATCATTTCGGTCTCCTCGCGGTCTTACTTGGCCCGTTCGACGAATTCGACGAAGCGCCAGCGCTTGTCCTTGGAGATCGGACGCGTCTCCATGAAGCGGATGGTGTCGCCGATGCGGCATTCGTTGTTCTCGTCGTGCACCTTGAACTTGGTGCGGCGACGCACATAGCGCCCGTACGTCTCGTGCTTGACCAGACGCTCGATGGACACGACCACCGTCTTGTCCATGCGATCGCTGACCACCTTGCCGACGCGGGTCTTCCTGCGATTGCGAGCGGCCGTAGCCGCCTTATCCGTCGTTTCCGTCGTCATGTCGTCTCAGGGGCGCGCCGCGTCAAGCGGTCGCGCGCTCCTTCTCCTTCAGCACCGTGAGGAGGCGCGCCATTTCGCGACGGCTCTCGCGGATCTTCAGCGGGTTGTCGAGCTGCTTCATGGTGTTCCGGAACTGGAGGTTGAACAGTTCCTCGCGCAACTCGGAGACGCGGCTCTTGATTTCGTCCGCCGTCATCTCACGGAACGAAACGGCCTTCACGTGGGACATGTTCACTCTCCTCCCAGTTCGTGCCGCTCGAGGAAGCGCGTCTTGATCGGAAGCTTCGACGCTCCCAGTTCGAACGCCTGACGAGCGAGATCCTTCGAGATGCCTTCGATCTCGAACATGACGCGACCGGGCTTGATCACGGCGACCCAGAACTCGGGCGCGCCCTTACCCTTACCCATTCGCGTTTCAGCCGGCTTCTTGGTGACCGGCTTGTCCGGGAACACCCGGATCCACACCTTGCCGCCACGCTTGATCTGGCGCGTGATGGCGACACGAGCAGCCTCGATCTGGCGGCTCGTCACCCACGCCGGCGCCAAAGCCTGGAGTCCGAACTCGCCGAAGGCGATGCTCGAACCACGGTAGGCCTTGCCATTGCGGCGGCCGCGGTGCGTCTTGCGGTATTTGACTCGCTTCGGCATCAACATGGTCGCGAATCTCCTTACTTCGAAGCCGCGGCCGTGGTGGCCGGCTGCTTGTCGAGCACTTCACCGTGGAACATCCACACCTTCACGCCGCACGTGCCGTAGGCAGTGTTGGCGGTCGCGCGGGCGAAATCGATGTCCGCGCGCAGGGTGTGCAGGGGCACACGGCCTTCACGATACGTTTCAAAGCGGGCCATTTCCGAACCACCGAGACGGCCCGTGCAGTTGATACGAATGCCCTGAGCGCCGGCGCGCATGGAGGAGGCGATCGCCTTCTTCATGGCACGGCGGAAGGACACGCGCTGCTCGAGCTGCTTCGCGATGTGCTCGGCGACGAGCTGCGCGTCGAGATCGGCACGCTTGATCTCTTCGATGTTCAGCTGAACCTGCTTGCGGGTCAGCTGCTTCATTTCTTCCGAGAGCTTGTCGACCTGCTCACCCTTGCGGCCGATCACGAGGCCCGGGCGGGCCGTCCTGATGCCGATGGTGATCTTCTCGCCCTTGCGCTCGATGGTGATCTTGGAAATGCCGGCCTGGTAGAGACGCTTCTTGAGGTACCGCTTGATCAGCAGGTCCTCCTTCAGCATCTCGGCGTACCCGCGCTTGGCGAACCAGCGCGAGTCCCAGGTCTTCACGATCCCCAGGCGCAGACCGATCGGATGGGTTTTCTGTCCCATGGACTACTCCTTCGTGGCCACGGTCACGGAGACGTGGCTCGTGCGCTTGAGAATCGGCGTCGCACGCCCCTGGGCGCGCGGCAGCCAGCGCTTCATGGTCGGACCAGCACCCACGCGCGCTTCCTTCACATACAGATTCTCGGTACGCGCCTGACGAGTGTGCTTCGCGTTGGCGATCGCCGAAGCGAGCACCTTCTCGATGATGCGCGCACCGTTCTTGGGCGTGAACTTGAGCGTGACCAGAGCCTGCTCGGCGTCCAGTCCACGGATCAGACCGAGGATCTGGTTGCACTTGCGGGGCGTGATCCGAACGAATCGCTGAATCGCAGTGGCTTCCATGGCTTACTTCCCAGGCGCTTCGGCCTTGGCGGCCTTTTCAGTGTGACCACGGAACACGCGCGTCGGAACAAACTCGCCGAGCTTGTGACCGACCATGTTCTCGGTGACGTAGATCGGGATGAACTTGTTGCCGTTGTGCACCGCGAGCGTGTGGCCCACGAACTCCGGCAGCACCGTGCAGCGCCGCGCCCAGGTCTTGAGCACACGCTTCTCGCCGCTTCGGTTCAACCCCTCGATCTTCTTGACCAGGGAGTCGACGACGTACGGCCCCTTCTTGATTGAACGTGCCATGTCTCGTCTCCCCGTTACTTCTTCCGGCGGCGCACGATGAGCGAATCGCTCAGCTTGCGCTTCCGGGTCTTGAGTCCCTTGGTGCCCTTGCCCCACGGCGAGACCGGGTGACGGCCGCCGGAAGTCTTGCCTTCGCCGCCGCCCATCGGGTGGTCGACCGGGTTCATGGCGACACCGCGTACGTTGCCCAGCTTGCCGCGCCAGCGATTGCGGCCCGCCTTGCCGTACGAGATGTTCTCGTGTTCGAGGTTACCGACCTGACCGATCACGGCGCGGCAGTTCACGTGGAACTTCCGGACTTCACCCGACGGAAGACGCAGCTGCGCGTAGTCGCCGTCCTTCGCCATCAGCTGGCAGAAGGCGCCGGCCGCCCGCGCGATGCGCGAGTTGCGGCCAGGGTAAAGCTCGACGTTGTGCACGTTCGTGCCCACCGGAATGCCGCGGAGCGAAAGGCAGTTGCCGTTCGCGATGTCGGCATTCGGCCCGGACATCACCTTGTCTCCGACCTTCAGGCCGTCGGGCGCCACGATGTAGCGGCGCTCGCCGTCCATGTAGTGGAGCAGGGCGATACGGGCAGAGCGGTTCGGATCGTACTCGATGCTCGCGACCTTCGCGGCGACGTTGTCCTTGTCGCGACGGAAGTCGACGATGCGGTAGCGCTGCTTGTGGCCGCCACCGATCCAGCGCATCGAGATGTGACCATAGTTGTTGCGCCCACCGGTCTTGTAACGACGCTCCGTGAGCGACTTGACCGGCTTGCTGCGCGTCAGCTCCGAATAGTCCGGCATCACCGTATGCCGGAGAGTCGGAGTGATCGGGCGGAAATTTCTTCAGACCCATCGGTCTTCCCTCGTCAGATCTGCTCGAAGAGGTCGATCTTCTGATCGGCCCCGAGCGTCACGATCGCCTTCTTCCAGTCGTTGCGCTTGCCGACCCAGCGGCCTTGCCGCTTGACCTTGCCGCGCAGCTGCATGGTCCGGACGTCAGCCACCTTCACGTGGAAGATGGTTTCGACGGCCTTCTTGATCTCGATCTTGTTCGCATCGCGCGCGACTTCGAAGAAGTACGTATTCTGCGTTTCGCGCAGGACGGTGCCCTTCTCGGTGATGAGCACCTTGCGGACGATGGTCCGGGCGTCCTTGTTCATTTGCTGAAGACCTCCTTCACCCGGGCGAGGCCGTCCGCGGTCAGGATCAGCGCTTCCGCCTTCATCAGATCGTACGTGTTCAGCTGATGCGCGAGCGTGGTCTCGAGCTTGTCGATGTTGCGCACCGACTTCCAGACCGCCTCGTGCTGCTGATCCACGACGAGCAGCGTGCGCTTTCCGTACACGCCCATCTTCTTGAGCACACCCGCGACCTTGGAGGTCTTGGGCGCGTCGGCCGAGAGACCTTCGAGCACCGAAATGGCGTCGGAGGTGGCCTTGAGCGAGAGCGCCGAGACGAGCGCCTGACGGCGCTGCTTCTTCGGCATCTCGGTGCGGTAGTCGCGCGGACGAGGACCGAACGCGCGGCCGCCACCGGGCATCAGCGGCGAAGTGTTGGAACCCTGGCGAGCGCGACCGGTGCCCTTCTGCTTGAAGGGCTTCTTGCCGCCGCCCGAAACCGATCCGCGGTTCTTGACCGAGGACGTGCCCTGGCGCTGGTTGCCGAGGTGACGCTTCACCGCGAGCCAGACCAGGTGCTCGTGCACCGGCTGAGCGAAGAGCTCATCCGGCAGGGCGGTCGTGCCCTTTTCGGAGCCGTCGAGGCCGTAAAGCTTCGCGTTCATGTCAGCCTTCCCGCTTCTGGATGTAGACGAGGCCGTTCGGCGGGCCGGGGATCGCGCCCCGAACGAGCACGTAGTTCTGCTCGCTGTCCACACCCACGACTTCGAGGTTCTTGATGGTGAGGTAGACGCCACCCATGCGGCCGGGGAGGCGCTTGCCCTTGATGACGCGCGACGGATAGGCCGAAGAGCCGATCGAGCCCGGCTGCTTGCCGAACGTCGGGCCGTGCGAAGCGTGGCCGGCGACGAAGCCGTGACGCTTGACGACACCCGCGAAGCCGCGACCCTTGGTCACACCGCGGACGTCCACGTACTCACCCTTGGCGAACAGCTCGGCCTTGATGGTCTGGCCGACCTGGAAGCCACTGGAGTCCGGAATGCGGAACTCCTTGAGGTGACGCGACGGCGGGAGGTTGCGCTTCTTGTACTGGCCGAGGAGCGGACGCGTGTAGCGCGACTCCTTGTTGGTCCCGAAACCGATCTGGACCGCCGAGTAACCGTCACGCTCGAGCGAGCGCACTTCGGTCACCGTGCAGGGTCCCGCCTCGATCACGGTGACCGGGATGATGTCGCCCTTCTCGTCGAAGAGCTGGGTCATCCCCACCTTCTTGCCAATCAAACCCATCATGGTTGTTTCGTTCCTTCTCGAAGGCGCACGGCGCCAGTGGCGCCGCCGTCGCTCCGACCCTGGGCTCAGCCCTAGGTAGTGGCCTTGATCTCGATGTCCACGCCGGCCGGGATGTCCAGCTTCTCGAGCGCTTCCATCGTCTGCGGCGTCGAGCGAGCGATGTCGATCAGACGCTTGTGAATGCGGATTTCGAACTGCTCACGCGACTTCTTGTCCACGTGCGGGCTGCGAAGCACCGTGTAGACCGTCTTGCGCGTGGGCAGCGGCACCGGACCGGACGTGACAGCGCCCGTCCGGCGGGCCGTGCGCACGATCTCCGCCGACGACTGGTCGAGCGTCGCGTGATCGTACGACTTGAGTTTGATGCGGATCTTGACCATGCCCGCCCCCGTTACTCGATGATTTCGGTGACGACGCCGGCGCCGACGGTGCGACCGCCCTCACGGATGGCGAAGCGAAGTTCCTTCTCCATCGCGATCGGGGTGATCAGCTCCACCACCATGTCCACGTTGTCGCCCGGCATCACCATCTCGCGGCCTTCCGGAAGCGTCGCCACACCCGTCACGTCAGTCGTGCGGAAGTAGAACTGCGGCCGGTAGCCATTGAAGAACGGCGTGTGGCGGCCGCCCTCTTCCTTGCTCAGCACGTAGACCGAGCCCTTGAACTTCTTGTGCGGCGTCACAGACTTCGGAGCCACGATGCACATACCGCGCTCCACGTCTTCCTTCTCGATGCCGCGGAGCAGAAGACCGACGTTGTCGCCGGCCATGCACTCGTCCATCTGCTTGCGGAACATCTCGACGCCCGTGATGACCGTGTCGCGCGTCTCGCGCATACCCACGATCTCCACCTTGTCGCCGACCTTGCCCTTGCCGCGCTCCACACGACCCGTCGCGACCGTGCCGCGCCCAGAGATCGAGAACACGTCTTCCACCGGGCAGAGGAACGGCTTGTCCACCGGGCGCTCAGGCGTCGGGATGTAGCTGTCCACCGCCGCCATCAGCTGCGTGATGCACTCGTTCGCCTTGTCGTCGTTCGCGCCGCCGTCCACGACGACCTTCGCAGAACCACGCACGACCGGGATGTCGTCACCGGGGAACTCGTACTTCTTCAGCAGCTCGCGCACTTCGAGCTCGACCAGGTCCAGAAGCTCCGAGTCGTCCACCATGTCGCACTTGTTCATGAACACCACGATGTACGGCACGCCGACCTGGCGAGCGAGCAGGATGTGCTCGCGCGTCTGAGGCATCGGGCCGTCCGCGGCCGAAACCACGAGGATCGCGCCGTCCATCTGCGCAGCGCCCGTGATCATGTTCTTCACGTAGTCCGCGTGGCCGGGGCAGTCGACGTGAGCGTAGTGACGGGCATCCGTCTCGTACTCGACGTGAGCCGTCGCGATCGTGATGCCGCGCTCGCGCTCTTCCGGCGCGTTGTCGATCGAGTCGTACGCGCGAACCTTCGCGAAACCCTTCTTCGCGAGGACCATCGTGATCGCAGCCGTCAGCGTCGTCTTGCCGTGATCCACGTGTCCGATCGTTCCCACGTTGACGTGGGGCTTATTACGTTCGAACTTTGCCTTGGCCATGGACAGAACCTCCGTTGTTTCTTGCGTCAGAGAATCAAAGTCAGGCGCTCATACGAGCGCGATCGATCAACCCTTGGCTTTCGCGACGATTTCCTCGGCCACAGCCGCCGGCAGGGTTTCGTAACGAGAGAACTGCATGGAGTACACGGCGCGACCCTGCGAGATGGAACGCATACGGGTCGCATAGCCGAACATCTCGGCGAGGGGCACGGAGGCCGCCACCACGCGCGCGGTGCCGCGGGTGAACATGCCGCCGATACGGCCACGACGAGACGAGAGGTCGCCGATGATGTCGCCCATGTACTCCTCGGGCACCACGACCTCGACGTCGAAGATCGGCTCGAGCAGACGCGCCTTCGCCTTCGCGCACGCGTCCTTGAAAGCCATCGAACCCGCGATCTTGAACGCCATTTCCGAAGAGTCGACATCGTGGTACGAGCCGTCGGTCAGCGACACTCGGATGTCCACCATCGGATAACCGGCCACGACACCGTTCTTCATGGCCTCTTCGATACCCTTCTCGACCGCCGGGATGTACTCCTTCGGGATCGAGCCACCGACGATCTCGTTCTCGAAGTGGAAGCCCGAACCCGGCTCGAGCGGCTCGATCGTGAGCGACACGTCGCCGAACATACCCTTGCCGCCCGTCTGCCGGATGAACCGGTGACGCGCCGAGGCCTTGTTCGTGATGGTCTCGCGATAGGCGACCTGGGGCTTGCCGACGTTCGCATCCACGCTGAACTCGCGCTTCATGCGGTCGACGATGATTTCGAGGTGCAGCTCGCCCATGCCCGAGATGACCGTCTGGCCCGTCTCGTCGTCCGTACGGACGCGGAACGTCGGATCTTCTTCCGAGAGGCGGCCGAGCGCGGTGGACATCTTTTCTTCGTCGGCCTTCGACTTCGGCTCGATGGCCACGTCGACGACAGGCTCCGGGAAGGTCATGGCTTCGAGGATGATCGGGTGGTCGAGCGCGCAGAGCGTGTTGCCCGTGGTGACGCGCTTGAACCCGATGCCGGCGGCGATGTCACCCGCGAGCACCTCGGTGATTTCTTCACGCTTGTTCGCGTGCATCTGCACGAGACGGCCGATGCGCTCCTTGTTGCCCGTGGTCGAGTTGAGCACGGTGTCGCCCGTGGAGCAGCGACCGGAGTACACACGGAAGAACGTCAGCTTGCCGACGTACGGATCCGTCATGATCTTGAAGGCGAGCGCGGAGAACGCGGCGTCATCCTTCGCTTCACGCGTGACGTGCTCGAAGGTTTCAGCGTCCTGGCCCTGGATGGCCTCCTTGTCGATCGGCGAGGGGAGGTAGTCCACGACGGCGTCGAGGAGGCGCTGCACGCCCTTGTTCTTGAAGGCCGAGCCACACAGCACCGGGTTGATCGCGCCGGCCAGCGTACCCTTGCGGATCGCGCGACGCAGGTCTTCCGACGTGTACGGCTTCTCGTGGAGGTAGTCGTCGAGCAGCTGCTCGTCGAACTCCGCCACGGCCTCGAGGAGGTGGAAGCGCGCTTCGTTGGCCGCCTCGACCATGTCGCGCGGAATCTCGCCCTCGATGAGCTTGGTGCCCTGCGAGCCGTCCTCGTACGTGATGCCGATCATGTCGACGAGGTCGACCGTGCCGAGGAACGTGTCGCCGGCGAACATGGGGATGTTGAGCGGCACGGCCTTGGCGCCGAGACGCTCGCGCATCATGTTCACGACGTTGTCGAAGTCGGCGCCGACGCGGTCCATCTTGTTGACGAACGCGATGCGGGGAACGTTGTACTTGTCCGCCTGGCGCCAGACCGTCTCGGACTGGGGCTCGACACCGCCCACGGCGCAGAACACGGCCACCGCGCCGTCGAGGACGCGGAGGGAGCGTTCCACTTCGACCGTGAAGTCGACGTGGCCGGGGGTGTCGATGATGTTGATGCGGTGATCACGCCACTGAGCAGTCGTGGCGGCGGACGTGATGGTGATGCCGCGCTCACGCTCCTGCTCCATCCAGTCCATCGTCGCGGCGCCGTCGTGGACTTCGCCCGTGCGGTGGATGCGACCGGTATAGAACAGCACGCGCTCGGTCAAGGTCGTCTTGCCGGCGTCGATATGGGCCATGATCCCGATATTGCGATACTTCTCGAGCGCAGTTTGCCGAGCCATCGGCGTTCACATCCTTTGATGGTTCAAGACAGCGAAACACCACCTGCCTTTCCTGGAAAGAAAGCGCGGTGATGAGGCAGATAGGACGACTGTGAGCGTGGAGGTGCTTGCGGGGCGATGCCCGCGGAGAACCCAGGCCGGCGCGAGGCCGGCCTTGGTCACAACCGGATTACCAGCGGTAGTGGGCGAAGGCCTTGTTGGCCTCGGCCATCTTGTGCGTGTCTTCGCGCTTCTTGACCGCTCCGCCTTCGTTACGCGAGGCCGCCAGGATTTCCTGGGCGAACTTCTCGGCGAACGAATGGTCGGCGCGACCACGCGCGTAAGAGATGATCCAGCGAGTGGCCAGAGCGTTCCGGCGATCCGGACGCACTTCGACCGGGACCTGGTAGTTCGCGCCACCGACGCGGCGCGACTTCACTTCCAGGACCGGCTTCACGTTGTTCATCGCCTGCTTGAGCACCGTCATGGCTTCCTGACCGGACTTCTGCTCGATGTAAGCCATGGCCTTGTAGAAGTGGCCCTCGGCAATCGAGCGCTTACCGTCGCTCATGATGGCGTTGATGAACCGCGTGACCAGCACGCTATCGAACTTGGGATCCGCGATGGACTCTCGTCGCGGAATGAAACCCTTGCGAGGCATTGGAAATCCTCTCGATTACCTGTCCCGCCCCCTGGGCGGGCACAGGTCACACGCAAGGGCGGCAGCCACTTGGACCGCCGCCGTGCGTAGCTTCCTACTTCGACTTGGTGCCGTACTTCGAGCGGCTCTGCTTTCGGCCGCTCACACCGCTGGCGTCGAGGGTTCCACGCACGATGTGATAGCGCACACCGGGCAGGTCCTTCACACGGCCACCGCGGATGAGCACGATCGAGTGCTCCTGCAGATTGTGGCCTTCGCCAGGGATGTAGCAGTCACTTCAATGTGGTTCGTCAGCCGGACACGCGCCACCTTGCGCAGCGCGGAGTTCGGCTTCTTGGGCGTGGTCGTGTACACGCGGGTACAGACGCCACGCTTTTGCGGGCAAGCCTTGAGCGCGGGCGCTCCAGTCTTGCTCTTCTGTGGCCGCCGCCCATGACGGACGAGCTGGCTCAAAGTCGGCACAGTCAACCCCCGGAAGCTGTTTGTCTCGGGAATGCGCGGTCTGAGGGCACGGCATAAGTGTGTAAAGCATGCGCCGTTGCCGCGCAGGCCGAGCAATGTAAGTTATCCGTTTGCAGCTGTCAAGCAGTCTTTGCCCCGTCGTCCTCGACCTCCGCCAGGGGAGCCTGGACCTCCTTCTCCGCCTCGAGGCGGAGTCGGCGGTACCCGGGCATGCCCGTACCGGCGGGGATCAGATGGCCGATGATGACGTTTTCCTTCAGGCCGCGGAGCTGGTCGACCTTGCCGTGGATGGCAGCTTCGGTCAGCACGCGGGTCGTTTCCTGGAAAGAGGCGGCCGAGATGAAGCTCTCGGTCGAGAGCGACGCCTTGGTGATGCCCAGGAGCAGCGGCTTGAAGGTCGCCGGGGACTGGCCTTCCTCCAACATCCGCAGGTTCTCTTCCTGGACGGCCAGACGGTCGACCTGCTCGCCCTCGAGGAACGACGTGTTGCCCGGATCCTCGATCCGGACCTTCTGCAGCATCTGGCGCACGATGACTTCGATGTGCTTGTCGTCGATGCGCACGCCCTGCAGTCGGTAGACGTCCTGGATCTCGTTCACGAGGTATTCCTGAACCGCCTCGATGCCCTTGATCGCCAGAATGTCGTGCGGATTGATCGGGCCTTCCGTGAGCTTCTCACCCGGGATCACCTGACTGCCGGGCTGGACGAACACGTGGCGGCCCTGCGGCACGAGGTACTCACGGGTTTCCCCGTCCTCGCCCGTGACGATGTACTTACGCATACCGCGCGTCACGCCGCCGGTCGACACGACACCGTCGATCTCGGAGACGATGGCGAAGTCCTTGGGACGGCGCGCTTCGAAGAGTTCGGCGACTCGCGGCAGACCGCCCGTGATGTCGCGCGTCTTCGAGCCGCCCGAACGACGGCTACGCACGAGCACTTCGCCCGAAGCCACGGCCTGACCGTCACGGACTTCGAGACGGGCGCCGGTCGGCAGCGGATAGTGCGCGAGCTTGTGACCGGCGGCGTCGAAGATGTCGAGCGCCGGCTGAAGCTCCTTGTTGCGGTCTTCCATGATGACGAGCAGCTTGAGGCCGGACGTGTCGTCCACCTCGTCACGCACGGTGACCTTTTCCTTCACGTCCACGAAGCGGACCGTACCGGCCTTCTGCGTGACGATCGGGGTGTTGTAGGGGTCGAACTCGAAGAGCAGGTCCTCGCCGCTGACGGTCGCGCCGTCCTCGACGTAGACGTGGGCGCCGTAGTGCACGTTGAAGCGCTGCTTCACGCGCTCGCCGTCCACGACCTCGATCTCGGCGCTGTGTGACGTGCAGACCCAGTACTGCGCCTTGCCGGCCTCGAGCGTGCCGCCGTACTTGACCGTGTCGAGGTTCTCGAAACGGACCGTACCGGCGTCCTTCGCAGCCTGCTTCGACGACTCGACGATTCGGCTCGCCGTACCACCGATGTGGAACGTACGGAGCGTCAGCTGCGTGCCGGGCTCGCCGATCGACTGCGCGGCGATGACGCCCGTGGCCTCACCGAGGTCCACGAGACGGCCGGTGGCCAGGTTGCGGCCGTAGCAGCGCGCGCACACGCCGCGGCGCGAGTCGCAGGTGAGCACGGAGCGGATGCGGATCTTGTCCGTACCCGACTTCTCGGCTTCCGCGATGCGCTTGGCGACGACTTCGTCGATCATCTCGCCCGCCTCGACGACGATTTCGTTCGAGATCGGGTGCACGACTTCTTCGGCGGACACGCGGCCGAGGACGCGCTCCGAGAGCGGCTCGATGACGTCTTCGCCGTCCTTCAGCGCGCTGACCGAGAGGCCGCGGATGGTGCCGCAGTCGTCCTCGTTGATGATGACGTCCTGCGCCACGTCCACGAGACGGCGGGTCAGGTAACCGGCGTCGGCCGTCTTGAGGGCCGTGTCGGCGAGACCCTTGCGCGCGCCGTGCGTCGAGATGAAGTACTCGAGCACGGTGAGGCCTTCCTTGAAGTTGTGGACGACGGGCGACTCGATGATTTCACCGAGACCACCACCCGTGACCTTCTTCATCGGCTTGGCCATCAGACCACGCATACCGGCCAGCTGGCGGATCTGCTCGCGATTACCACGAGCGCCCGAGTCGGCCATCATGAAGATCGGGTTGAACCCTTCGTGGTTCGCCTTGAGACCGTTGTACGTCGCCTGCTCGACTTCCGTGGTCGCATGCGTCCACTCGTCGATCACCTTGTTGTATCGCTCGCCTTCGGTGATGGCGCCGTTGCGGTAGTTCAGGTTGATGTCGTCGACCTTGGCGCGAGCCTTCTCGACGATCTCGTCCTTCTCCGGCGGAATGCGAACGTCGTCGATACCCACCGTGAAGCCGGCCTGGCACGCGTACTTGAACCCGAGGTTCTTGAGTTCGTCGAGCAGGTCCGACGTGTCCTCGCTGCCGAGCTTCGCGTAGCAGTCGAGCACGAGGTTCTCGAGCTTCTTCTTGTTCATCGAGTCGTTGCGGAAGCCGAGGGCGCCCGGGACGACTTCGTTGAAGACGACGCGGCCGGCGGTCGTGACGATCCAGCCGCTCGGCTCCGGCTTCTGGAGCGAGACGCTGGACGCACGCAGCGCGATCTTGCCGTGAAGCGAGATCTCGGCGTTGTCGTACGCGGCACGGACTTCTTCCGGGCTGTAGAACGTCCGCAGGCGCTTCGGATCGTCGGCCTTGAGGCCGGCGTCCTTCGCGCGCGGGTTGAGGATCTCGCCACGGTCCTTCGTGAGGTAGTGGCAGCCGAGCACGATGTCCTGGTGCGGCGTCGCGAGCGGGCGACCGTTCGCGGGCGACAGGATGTTCTGCGTGCTGAGCATGAGCAGGCTGGTCTCGATCTGCGCTTCGAACGAGAGCGGCACGTGCACGGCCATCTGGTCACCGTCGAAGTCGGCGTTGAACGCCTGGCAGACGAGCGGGTGGATGCGGATGGCCTTGCCCTCGACGAGCACGGGCTCGAAGCCCTGAATGCCGAGGCGGTGCAGCGTGGGCGCGCGGTTCAGCAGCACCGGGTGGTTCTCGATGATCTCACCGAGGATGTCCCACACTTCCGGCTTCTCGCGCTCGACGAGACGCTTGGCGCTCTTGACCGTCTGCACGTAGCCCCGGTCCTCGAGCTTGCGGATGATGAACGGCTTGAACAGCTCGAGCGCCATGTTCTTCGGCAGGCCGCACTGGTTCAGCTTGAGCTCCGGACCGACGACGATCACGGAACGGCCCGAGTAGTCCACGCGCTTGCCGAGCAGGTTCTGGCGGAACCGGCCCTGCTTGCCCTTGAGCATGTCGCTGAGCGACTTGAGCGGACGGTTGCCCTGGCCACGCACGGCGCGGCTGCGGCGGCCGTTGTCGAACAGCGCGTCGACGGCCTCCTGCAGCATGCGCTTCTCGTTGCGCAGGATGACCTCGGGCGCCTTGATGTCCATCAGCTTCTTCAACCGGTTGTTGCGGTTGATGACGCGGCGATAGAGATCGTTCAGGTCGGAGGTCGCGAAGCGGCCACCCTCGAGCGGCACGAGCGGACGAAGGTCCGGCGGCAGCACGGGGACGCACTCGAGGATCATCCACTCCGGACGGTTGCCCGAGTGGCGGAAGGCCTCGACGATGCGAAGGCGCTTGAGCAGCTCCTTCTTGCGCTGGACGCTCGTCTCCATCTTGGCCTGCGCGCGCAGGTCCGTGGACAGTTCGTCCAGGTCCAACTCGCCGAGCAGGTCGCGGATCGCGTCCGCGCCCATCTTGGCCTTGAGCAACGAATCCGGCTGCTCGTCCATCACCTCGTTGTACTGGTCTTCGGTGATGATCTCGCGCTTCTTGAAGCCGGTCGTGCCCGGATCGATGACGACGTACGACTCGTAGTACAGGATGCGCTCGAGGTCACGGATGCTCATGTCGAGCAGGTGACCGATGCGAGACGGCACGCCCTTGAAGAACCAGATGTGCGAGACCGGCACGGCCAGTTCGATGTGGCCGAGACGCTCGCGGCGGACCTTCGCCTGCGTGACTTCGACGCCGCAGCGGTCGCACACGACGCCGCGGTAGCGAATGCGCTTGTACTTGCCGCAGTTGCACTCCCAGTCCTTGACCGGGCCGAAGATCTTCTCGCAGAAGAGGCCGTCCTTCTCCGGCTTGAAGGAGCGGTAGTTGATGGTTTCCGGCTTGGTCACTTCGCCATGCGACCAACCACGAATCACGTCGGGCGACGCGAGCCGGATACGGATCTGGTTGAACTGCACCCTGCGGCGCTGGTCACGGTCGTCCAAGCGGCCGAAGCCGAGCTTGTTCGCTGCGTTGATCGTCGCCTGCAGATCGGTGTCCTGAATCATGAGTGCACTCTCCCTGGCCGGGCCCGCCACCCCACAGTCGGGTGGCGGCGAGCCGCTCGGCCGAGTACGCGCAAGAACTCCTAGTTGCTTTCCTCGAATTGGACTTCCAGGCAGAGACTCTGGAGCTCCTTGACGAGCACGTTGAAAGACTCCGGAACGCCGGGCTCGGGCGGATTCTCGCCCTTGACGATCGCTTCGTAGATCCGCGACCGGCCCGACACGTCGTCGGACTTCACCGTGAGGAGTTCCTGCAGCGTGTAGGCCGCGCCGTACGCCTCGAGCGCCCACACTTCCATTTCGCCGAATCGCTGACCGCCGAACTGCGCCTTGCCACCCAGCGGCTGCTGGG
The DNA here is from genome assembly GCA_016710095.1 of Candidatus Eiseniibacteriota bacterium. Taxonomy (GTDB): domain Bacteria; phylum Eisenbacteria; class RBG-16-71-46; order RBG-16-71-46; family RBG-16-71-46; genus CAIXRL01. The sequence goes on from JADJLL010000011.1 coordinate 78,732, forward strand.
TCACGAGCGAGTACGGACCAGTCGAACGGGCGTGGATCTTGTCATCCACGAGGTGGCTCAGCTTGAGCATGTAGATGTAGCCGACGGTGATGCGGTTATCGAACGCATCGCCGGTGCGGCCATCCCGCAGCTCTTCCTTGCCGTCCTCGGGGAGATTCGCTTCGCGCAGCTCGGCCTTGATCTCTTCCACCGTCGCGCCCGCGAACACCGGGGTCGCCGCGGTGTAGCCCAGCTTGTGCGCTGCCCAGCCGAGATGCGTTTCCATGATCTGCCCGATGTTCATGCGCGAAGGCACGCCGAGCGGATTGAGGATGATCTCGGCCGTGTCGCCGGTCGGCAGGTAGGGCAGGTCTTCCTCGGGCACGATGCGCGAGACGACACCCTTGTTGCCGTGGCGGCCGGCCATCTTGTCACCGACCGACAGCTTGCGCTTCTTGGCGATGTAGACCTTCACGAGCTTGACCACGCCCGGCGGCAGTTCGTCGCCACGCGTGACCTTCTCGATTTCCTTGTCGAGTTCCTTCTCGCAGCGCGTGAACGCCGACTGAGCGCCGTCCATCGCCTGCCAGAACTTCTCGTTCACCTTTTCGTCTTCGGTGACCGGCGTGCCCCAGGCGAGATCGTCGAGATCGATGCTCTCGAGGAAATCGTCGGCGTACTTGCGGCCCTTGCGCGCCAGCGGCTCACCGGTGGACGCGCTCTTCAGCACGTTCACGAGCTGGCCGTCGAGGATCTGCTTCACCGTGCCGAGACGAACGTCCGCGATGCGCTCGCGTTCCTTCTTCGACTCGCGGCGAAGCTTCTCGATCTTCTTCTTTTCCTGCGCCTTGGTGCTCTCGTCCTTCTCGCGGCGCGAGAACACCTTGATGTCGATCACGATGCCGTCCATGCCCGGAGGCGCCTTCAGCGAGGCGTCACGGACGTCGCCGGCCTTGTCGCCGAAGATCGCCTTCAGCAGGCGCTCCTCGGGGCTCAGCTCCTGCTCGCCCTTCGGCGTGACCTTGCCGACGAGGATGTCGCCCTGGCGGACGCGGGCGCCGATGCGGATCACGCCCTCCTCGTCGAGGTTCTTCACGGCTTCCTCGGACACGTTCGGGATTTCGCGCGTGATTTCCTCGACACCACGCTTCGTGTCGCGGACCTGCAGCTCGAACTCCTCGATGTGGATCGAGGTGAAGACGTCGTTCTTGATCAGCTTCTCGCTGATGATGATGGCGTCTTCGTAGTTGTAACCGGCCCACGGCATGAACGCGCAGAGCACGTTGCGGCCGAGCGCGAGCTCGCCCTCACGCGTGGCGGGACCGTCGGCGATGACCGAGCCCTTCTTGACCTTCGTGCCTTCCGTGACGACCGGACGCTGGTTGAGGCACGTGTCCTGGTTCGAACGGCGGAACTTGGTCAGGCGGTAGATGTCGAGGTTCGGCTGCTCCGAGTAGTCCACCGGCGGCTCTTCCGGATCGCGCTCGTAGCGGACGGCGATCATCTCGCCGGAGACGAACTCGACCACGCCGGAACGGCGGGCCAGCACGAGCGCGCCGGAGTCGGCCGCGACCTTGTCCTCGAGGCCGGTGCCGACGAGCGGCGCCTCGGTGACGAGAAGCGGCACGGCCTGACGCTGCATGTTGGAGCCCATCAGCGCTCGGTTGGCGTCGTCGTGCTCGAGGAACGGGATGAGCGCCGCAGCCGGGGACACCAGCTGGATCGGCGACACGTCCATGTACTCGACGTCGGTGCGATCCACCGTCGGGTACTCGCCCTTCGAACGGACGGTCAGCATGCTCTCGTCGATCTTGCCCGAGTTCTTGTCGAACGGCGTGTTGGCCGGCGCGATGCGCGCGCGGTCTTCGACGTCGGCGGCGAGGAAGTCGGGCTTCTTGCGGTCCACCTTGCCGTCGTTGACACGGAAGTACGGCGTCTCGAGGAAGCCGAACTCGTTCACCTTGGCGTACGTGGACAGCGACGAGATGAGGCCGATGTTCGGGCCTTCCGGCGTCTCGATCGGGCACACGCGGCCGTAGTGCGTGTAGTGCACGTCACGCACTTCGAAGCCGGCGCGGTCACGCGTCAGGCCGCCCGGTCCGAGGGCGGACAGACGGCGCTTGTTGGTCAGCTCGGCCAGCGGGTTCGTCTGGTCCATGAACTGCGACAGCTGCGACGAACCGAAGAAGCTCTGGATCACGGCCGAGATCGTACGCGCGTTGACCAGGTCGGTCGGCGTGAGCTGGTCCTGGTCCTGGAGCGACATGCGCTCGCGGATGATGCGGGCCATGCGCGCCATACCGATGTTGAACTGGTTGGCCAGGAGCTCGCCCACCGAGCGCACCCGGCGATTGCCGAGGTGATCGATGTCGTCCGTCACGGCCGACTCGGCACCGCCACGCTCGTTCGCCACTTCGCCGCCCGTACGGAGCAGGAGCAGGTACTTGACGATGACGATGAAGTCTTCGCGGCAGAGCGTCGCATGGTTGAGGTCCGGCAGGCCGAGGCCGAGGCGCTTGCGCACTTCGCGGCCGGGCAGCAGGAACTCGTGCGGAAGCTTCTGGTTGAGCTTGTAGCGGCCGACACGCGCGAGGTCGTAGCGCTTCGGATTGAAGAAGAGCTTGTTGAGGATCTCGCGAGCGGAATCGGCACGCGGCGGCTCGCCCGGACGCAGCAGGTTGTAGATGCGGTGCAGCGCCTCTTCCTGCGTACGCGTCTGGTCCTTGCGCAGCGTGTTGCGCATGACGTCGGCGTCGTCCTGGTGCGCGATGGCGAAGACTTCGAGTTCGTCGAGGCCGGACTTCTTGAGGATCTCGACCTTCTCGGCCGTGATTTCCTCGTTCGCCTCGAGCAGGATTTCGCCCGTGGCTTCGTCCATCAGGTCCTGGGCGCAGATGCGTCCCAGGGCGGACTCGGCCTTCTTGCCCTTCACATCGATCGTCTCCTTCTCGTAGAAGAGCTCGAGGATCTCGCGATCGGACACGAAGCCGAGCGCGCGCAGCAGCACCGTCACCGGAAGCTTGCGCTTGCGGTCGATGTGCACGTGCATGATGTCGTTGACGTCGAGGCTGAACTCCACCCACGAGCCGCGGTACGGAATGATGCGCGCGGTGAACAGCTGCTTGCCGTTGGGATGGGTGAGTTCGTCGAAGAACACCCCGGGCGAACGGTGGAGCTGCGAAACGATGACGCGCTCCGCACCGTTGATGATGAACGTTCCGCTGTCCGTGATGAGCGGAAGCTCGCCGAGATAAACCTCCTGCTCGATGACGTCCTTGTCCCGCTTCACACCGTCCACGTCTTCACGCGTGACGAGTCGAAGGCGGGCCTTCAGGGGCGCCGAGTACGTGAGGTCGCGTTCCACGCACTCGTCCATCGAGTACTTGGGTTCACCGATCTCGTAGGCCACGAACTGCAGTTCGTAGAGTTCGCGCGGATCGGAAATCGGGAAGACCCCGTTGAACACCTCCTGCAACCCTTCGTTGCGGCGGCGCATGGGATCGAGATCCATCTGGAGGAAGTCGCGGAAGGACTTCAACTGGACCTCGAGCAGGTTCGGGATCTGCAGATCCCACTGCGCGTCGATCTTGGAGAAGCTCTTCCGGTCCTTACGGCGTGCTGTCTTCAAAGCCTTCCCGCCTTTCTGTCGGTCGCAGGGAGCGCGTGCCGACTGCGTGGGCTCGGACGCGCCGGCCGAGTGGATGAGGGATGCCGACTCGGCTCGACGCGGGGGATCCCGCATCCTGTGCGGACCCCACCGCCTAGCAAAGGCCGTCGTGAACGGCCATCAGCGTGAAGCGTGTGGTCCTCCGACGCCGCGACCCCGGGCCCTCTCGGGACCCGGGTTCGCGAGACGCTGGAGGTGCGAATCGACTTACTTGATCTCGACCGACGCGCCCTGCTCTTCGAGAGCAGTCTTCATCTTGGCCGCGTCGTCCTTCGAGACGCCTTCCTTCACGTTCTTCGGAGCGCCGTCCACCAGGTCCTTGGCTTCCTTGAGGCCCAGGCCGGTCAGCTCGCGCACGACCTTGATGACCTGGATCTTCTTGTCGCCAGCGCTGGACAGCACGACGGTGAACTCAGTCTTCTCCTCGGCGACGGCAGCACCGCCGCCCATGCCACCCATGGGCATCGCCATCATCGGGGCCGCGGCGGTGACGCCGAACTTCTCCTCGAACTTGGTCTTCAGCTCCGACAGCTCGAGAACGGTCATGTTGCCGATGAGGTCGAGAACCTGATCGATCGCGGTCGACATGGTTGGGTATCTCCTGTTTTGAAACGCCGGATTCGGCTTGGTGAAAATTGGACCGGGACGTGTGCCCGGGGATCGTTTATCGGGTTCAGGAAGCCTTGGACTTTTCGCGGTGCAGCGCGTCGGCCATGTTGGCCGGCGTCGCCAGAGCCGCGTTGACCGCCGCAAGGAACTGCGTCATCGGAGCGATGAACGTGCTGAGCACCTGCGACAGGAGCACGTCGCGGCTGGGCAGCAGCGCCAGCTGAGCGATCGCCTTGCCGTCGTACAGACGCCCGTCCACCACCGCGGCCTTCACACGCAGCTTCTCGTTCTCCTTCGCGAAGTCGGAGAGCACCTTGGCAGGCGCCATCTCGTTCGACGGGCAGAAGACGAGACCGGTGTTGCCGACGAGGTGTGCATCGAGCTCGGTGATGCCGCGTTCGTTGAACGAGCGGCGCAGGAGCGTGTTCTTGATCACGCGGAAGGCGATGCCCTGCTCGCGGCACTGCTTGCGGAGCTGGGTCATCTTTTCCACGGTCAGGCCGCTGAAGTCCGCGAGGTAAAGCCCGCGAACGCCGGCGATACGCTCCTGCGTGTCCTTGAGGACGGCTTCTTTGTGCGGAGTCGGCATCGTTCCTCCTAGTGGCCCAGGTCGGCCGTGACAGCCGCCGGGTCGAGGGTGATGCCCGGGCCCATCGTCGAGCTGATGGTCAGGCTCCTCAGGTAGTGGCCCTTCGACGCCGCGGGCTTCGACCGCATCAGCTCGCGCAGGAAGGCACGCGCGTTCTCGAGGAGCTTGCCCTCTTCGAACGACGCCTTGCCGACCGGAGCATGCACGTTCGCGCCCTTGTCGACGCGGAACTCGATCTTGCCCGCCTTGAGCTCGTTCACGGCCTTCGCGACGTCGAACGTCACGGTGCCGCTCTTCGGGTTCGGCATGAGGCCGCGGGGTCCGAGCACACTGCCCAGCTTACCCACTTCGCCCATCATGTCCGGCGTGGCGACGATCGCGTCGATGTCGAGCCAACCGTCCTGGATCTTCTTCACGTACTCCTCGGCGCCCGCATAGTCGGCACCCGCGGCCAGGGCTTCCTTCTGCTTCTCGCCCTTGGCCATCACCAGCACTCGCAGACTCTTGCCCGTGCCGTGAGGCAGCACGACCGTTCCGCGAACGAGCTGGTCCGAGTGACGCGGATCGACGCCGAGATGCGACGAGATCACGATGGTCTCGTCGAACTTCGCGCGAGCAGTCTCCTTCACGAGCTTCACGGCAGCGGCGAGGTCCTTGACCGTGCCCGCCTGGCTCGCGACCTCGAATGCGGCGCGATAGCGCTTCCCGTACTTCGGCATGAACCCTCCCGTGGTCCTGGCGTGGCGTTTTTGGCGCCACTCCCACGTTGTTCGAGTTTCCCGGGGTCGTCCCTGCACGGAGCGAGGCGATGTTCACCTGCTCCCGGCGTGCGCGACACCCGTCGCACGCCGAAAAATCGTCAGTCGCGGTCTACTTGCTTTCTTCTTCTTCCTCGACCGCGTCGAGCTCTTCCGCGGTGGCGTAACCGTTCTGCACCACCCAGTCGAGCGTCTCGAAGAGGTCCTGGAACTTCGCGTCCGGGGCGCTTCTCCACCTTCGCGCGAACGATGTCGTAGATCTCGCGCGGGCTCTTGCCCTTGAGCTCCAGCTCCGCCTTTTCCTTGTCCATCAGGACCATTGCCGGTTCCTTCCCTTTGCCGGCCGGCGTGACCTGCCGGCGGGTCGCCTACATCAGTCGGCGATCTCGATTCCCATGCTGCGGGCCGTGCCCATCACCATGCGCTCGGCGGCTTCGACGCTGGCCGAGTTCAAATCGGGAGCCTTCAGTTCGGCGATCTCACGCACCTGAGCGCGCGAAACCTTGCCGACCTTCGTGCGATTGGGGACGCCGGAGCCCTTCGGGAGTCCTGCAGCCTTCTTGAGCAGGATCGCGGCGGGCGGGGTCTTGGTGATGAAGGTGAACGAGCGGTCGTTGTAGACCGTGATCACGACCGGAATCACGAGACCCGACTGGGCCTGCGTCCGAGCGTTGAACTGCTTGCAGAACTCCATGATGTTGATGCCGTGCTGGCCCAGCGCAGGACCGACCGGCGGCGCCGGGGTCGCGGCACCCGCGTTGCACTGCAGCTTCACCATGGCCGTAATCGGCTTCGCCATGTTCCTTCTCCTTCAGCAGCCGGACCCGGCTTCGCCCGGCTCGGCACCTTCATCGCCGCGCTTCGTGAGGCGGTTCCGCCCCGTTCCACGCGATGCTTCTCATGAACACTCAAGACCGGCGTGTTCGACCGGGAACCGTCAGACGGGATCCACCTGCATCACGTCGAGCTCCACCGGCGTCGCACGCCCGAAGATGCTCACCATGACCTTCACCTTGGCGCCTTCGATGTTGTCCACCACGCCCGTGAAGGCGCTGAAGGGTCCGTCGGTGATCTTCACCGAGTCGCCCACCTTGAACGTCACCACCGGCGCTTCGGTCTTCACCGGTGCGCCCACGTCCGAGTTGATGAGGCGGCGCACTTCGGCGTCCTTCAGCGGCACCGGCTTCTTGCCGGGGCCCACGAATCCAGTGACCCCGGGCACGTTCTGCACGAGGAAGCCGGTTTCGTTGGTGTAGTTCATCTCGACGTAGACGTAGGACGGGAACATCTTGCGCGTCGACTTCGAGCGCTTGCCGTCCTTCATCTCCACGACCTGCTCGGTGAGAACCAGGATCTTCCCGAAATCCTCTTCGAGACCATTCGCGTGAATGGCCTTCTCGAGGTTCGTCTTCACCTTGTTCTCGTGGCCCGAGTAGGTGTGGACCACGTACCACTTCTTGTCGCTCATGTTCGCTTTCGTCCGCGCCGGAAATCCTTACCCGGCAGCGTTCACGGCCGTCGGACTACTGGAACAACAGACCGACGGCGAAGGTCAGCAGGCGATCCACGACTCCGATGAACGCAGCCACCAGAAGCACGGTCGTCACCACGACGACCGTCGAGTCGCGGAGTTCTTCGCGCGTCGGCCAGCTGACCTTGGCCGATTCGAGACGAACGTCCTTCACGAACTCACGAAACTGATCCGTCACCGACATGCGATGCCTCTGGGCTGCGGCGCGGGATGCGCCTTATCGGATGTGCGTAGGGACGCCGGTACGAGATGGCACGCCAGGAGGGATTTGAACCCCCGACCCCCGGTTTTGGAGACCGGTGCTCTAGCCAGCCTGAGCTACTGGCGTACCGAGACCCCGTCCTACCGCGTTTCCTTGTGGGCGGTGTGCTTCCGGCAGTGCGAGCAGTACTTCTTGAACTCCACGCGATCCGGGTGCAGCCGCTTGTTCTTCGTCTTGATGTAGTTGCGCCGCTTACAGTCGTTGCAAGCGAGCGTGATGTGGTCGCGCATGGCGCGCCTCCCTTACTCGATGATTTCGGTGACGACGCCGGCGCCGACGGTGCGACCGCCCTCACGGATGGCGAAGCGAAGTTCCTTCTCCATCGCGATCGGGGTGATCAGCTCCACCACCATGTCCACGTTGTCGCCCGGCATCACCATCTCGCGGCCTTCCGGAAGCGTCGCCACACCCGTCACGTCAGTCGTGCGGAAGTAGAACTGCGGCCGGTAGCCATTGAAGAACGGCGTGTGGCGGCCGCCCTCTTCCTTGCTCAGCACGTAGACCGAGCCCTTGAACTTCTTGTGCGGCGTCACAGACTTCGGAGCCACGATGCACATACCGCGCTCCACGTCTTCCTTCTCGATGCCGCGCAGCAGAAGACCGACGTTGTCGCCGGCCATGCACTCGTCCATCTGCTTGCGGAACATCTCGACGCCCGTGATGACCGTGTCGCGCGTCTCGCGCATGCCCACGATCTCCACCTTGTCGCCGACCTTGCCCTTGCCGCGCTCCACACGACCCGTCGCGACCGTGCCGCGCCCAGAGATCGAGAACACGTCTTCCACCGGGCAGAGGAACGGCTTGTCCACCGGGCGCTCAGGCGTCGGGATGTAGCTGTCCACCGCCGCCATCAGCTGCGTGATGCACTCGTTCGCCTTGTCGTCGTTCGCGCCGCCGTCCACCACCACCTTCGCCGAGCCGCGAACCACCGGGATGTCGTCCCCGGGGAACTCGTACTTCTTCAGCAGCTCGCGAATCTCCAGCTCGACCAGGTCCAGAAGCTCCGGGTCGTCCACCATGTCGCACTTGTTCATGAACACCACGATGTACGGCACGCCGACCTGGCGGGCGAGCAGGATGTGCTCGCGCGTCTGGGGCATCGGGCCGTCGGCGGCCGAGACCACCAGGATCGCGCCGTCCATCTGCGCCGCGCCCGTGATCATGTTCTTCACGTAGTCCGCGTGGCCCGGGGCAGTCGACGTGAGCGTAGTGACGGGCATCCGTCTCGTACTCGACGTGAGCCGTCGCGATCGTGATGCCGCGCTCGCGCTCTTCCGGCGCGTTGTCGATCGAGTCGTACGCGCGAACCTTCGCGAAACCCTTCTTCGCGAGGACCATCGTGATCGCAGCCGTCAGCGTCGTCTTGCCGTGATCCACGTGTCCGATCGTTCCCACGTTGACGTGGGGCTTATTACGCTCAAACTTTGCCTTGGCCATCTCGGCAGACTCCTGTTTCAGGATGAGGTTGCGACCACTGCCACCCGCCTCGGGCGAGTGCTGAGCCACGGGTGCGAAAACGACTCGTGCACGCGAGCGACGCTCGCGTCCTTGCCACGACTACAGAACTCACTCGTTGGTCGCCCACCCGGAACGGCGTCGCGAGCATCGAGCGCGCGTACACGATCCAACCGGGTGGAGCCCGCTGCCGGATTCGAACCGGTGACCTTCTCCTTACCATGGAGATGCTCTACCTACTGAGCTACGCGGGCTTGCACGACCAAACCATCCCAGCAGGCAGCACGCGATGCTGTCGGAGCGAAGCGAGGAGCGCTGGCTTGCGAGGAGGGCTTGCTTGAGCGGGACGTGCACATGCAGGGCACGCCACCCCGAGGCGGTCTCCGGGAAAAGGGAGGCCGTCGAGAGTCGCGCAAGACGCGTAATCTAGTCAGCCGACCCGAGGGGTGTCAACGCAAAATTCCGAAAATGCTATGGGTTGCACGATTTTGCTCGGACGCCATCGAGGGCTCGGCTGCTCCCGGAAGGGGTCGGATCCGAGACGTGGAGACTCGGCAAAGTTTTGTTTTTCGACCATCGGGGCCGGGTCTCTCGCGGGAGAGCCGGGGTGCGCGGCCTGGTTCGCCGACGCTGGGCACCCTCCCGGGCGACTCACCGGGAAGGGGAAAAATGGAGCGGGAAACGGGATTCGAACCCGCGACCCTCGGCTTGGAAGGCCGATGCTCTAGCCGCTGAGCTATTCCCGCTCGTCGAACTGGGCGGTTCAAATGGTGGAGGGAGAAGGATTCGAACCTTCGAAGGCATAAGCCGGCAGATTTACAGTCTGCTCCCTTTGGCCGCTCGGGCACCCCTCCACACCGCCAACACCCGCGGTGCGGATGTCGTCCTGCTGGGCTGTCGCTGGAACGTCCGGGGCGCTCGGGCCGGGAGGCCGGTCGCGATCGGCGGACGAAAGAGCTGGCGAAGGGACTCGAACCCCCAACCACCTCATTACAAATGAGATGCTCTACCAATTGAGCTACGCCAGCAGCCCTGAGGCGCGGAAAAGCCACGGGAAGATAGTGGGGGGTCTCTTGGCTGTCAAGGAATCGGGCCGTTTCACGCGCCTCGAGCCCAGGTCCGCCGAGGGAAATTTGAAGAGGCAGCCGAGCGATGGGCGAACCCACCTTCGACTGCCTCTTCCCGATTGAACAGAGAGTGACCGGGATGAACTCCGCTGTTCAAACGGCTTCGTTGACCGGGCGTATTTTATTTTTTTACTGCAGTGAACCACTACTCACCAGCGACTTGATCCGATCGACTGAAAGCGTCCATCCCCCTTGTTCGCTTCCCCGCCGAACCCGCCCGGCATTTGCCGGGAATGCTCGAACGGAAGTCTCAACGTGGGTACGAGCCCGAGCGCCGAAGCGCCCAACGCGTTGAGTTGGATCGAAACCGGGTGCCTCGGAGGCCGCGCGACAGCGGAGGTGCAGTCCTGTCGCGCAGCCTGCCTTGGCGTTCGAGACCTCACTCCCCCAGCGAGGCCCCTCGAAACCGTGCTGCGTTGCTGCTCGTGATCGCGAGCGAAGGAACTCGCTGATCCCGTATCCGCTCGGTTACTAGAGCAGTGTGCGTGCCACGACACGAACGCCGCGTGAGATCGCCCCGCGACTCACGATGAAGCGTCTGTCGCACAACAACTTCGGGACAGACGTCGCCACAGTGTCAGGGACGCGCGCGGCCACGCTTCAGGACCGAGTGTTACGTGGTCGAGGTAACACTCCGAGGTCACGGTGACGCGCGATACCCGCGTCGTTCGCGCTCGGGACCGCTGTTACCCCCGGGGTAACAGTTGTCCAGCGGGTGGCAAACACAAACGCGGCCCTCGAATGAGGGCCGCGCGTGAAGAAGAAGACTGTCGAAGCCGGGCTAGAGCGTCAGCTGGAGCCGCTTCAGGCGCGCGTAGAGCGTCTTGCGCGAGACACCGAGCAGTTCGGCCAGCCGGCTCTTGTTGCCGTGCGACTGCCGCCAGGCGGTGAGGATCTCGTCGCGCTCGAGGCTCGAGCGATCCGCCCACTCCGGCGCCTGCACGCGGGCGTCCGAGAGGAACGGCAGCACTTCGTCCACGCCCACGGTGCTCACGTCGGCATGCAGCGCGGCGACGCGCTTGGCGACGTTCTCGAGCTCGCGCACGTTGCCCGGCCAGCCGTAGGTGGCGAACAGCGCCTCGGCGTCGTGAGACAGCCGCGGGCCGTCGAGTCCGCCGTAGAACGCCAGGAAGTGACGCGCCAGGGGCACGATGTCTTCCACGCGCTCGCGCAGGCTGGGCAGCCGGATCTCGATCTCGTTGAGCCGGTACAGCAGGTCGCGGCGGAACAGCTTCTCGGCGTCGCCACCGCGCAGCACGCGGTTCGTGGCCGCGATGATACGCACATCGGCGCGACGCACCTGGGTTTCACCGAGGCGCAGGTACTCGCCGCTCTCGAGGAAGCGCAACAGCGTCACCTGCACGTCGAGCGGCAGTTCGCCGGCTTCGTCGAGGAACAGCGTCCCGCCGTGCGCCGCCTCGACGAGGCCGATGCCTTCGGCGTGCGCGCCGGTGAACGCGCCCTTGCGGTGCCCGAACAGCTGGGACAGCGCGAGGTCGGCGCGCAGCGCGCCGCAGTTGACCGCGAGGAAGGGCTTGTTCGAGCGCGGCGAGAGGCCGTGGATCGTGCGTGCCACGAGTTCCTTGCCGGTGCCGGTCTCGCCCGTGACGAGCACGGACAGTTCGGTCGCGGCGGCGCGGCGCGACAGGCTCTCGACCTGACGCATGGCGTGCGAGCACGCCACCATGCTGGGCGCGCGATGGCGGCGCCCGAGCAGCGATTCGGTGCGGGTCGGCGCGGACGTGACGTTCGAGCCCGAGGAAGCGCTGGAACGCGAGTTCGGCCTGATCCACCCAGGCGCGCTGCCCAGTTCGGAGAACAACGCGGCGGCGCGGAACAGGTACTTGCGCGCCTCGCGCTCGTCGTCGGCGATGCGGCCCCGCAGCAGGCAAGTCTTGCCCATCTCGAGGCGCTCGTGGCAATCGCGCAGCAGCGTTTCGGCCGTGCCCCACGCCTCGGTCGCCTCGACGCGTGAGCCGCGCGCGAGCGCGATTTCGCCGGCGACGCGATGCGTCACGGCGTGCTCGAGCCGGTCGTCGGTCAGGCGCGCGAGCCGGCGCGAACGCGAGCACGCGGTGTCGGCTTCGTCGAGCCGTCCCAGCGCGCAGAGCGCTTCGGCACGGCGGCGCTCGATCTCGACCACGAGGTCACCCTCGGGCGCGGTGCGGCCGGCCAGCTTGAGCGCTTCGTGGTAGCGCGACAGCGACGCTTCGATGCGGCCGCGGTCGAAATCCAGTTCGCCGAGGAACTCCAGCGCGAGCACTTCCTCGCGCGAGGCGCCCATGCGGCGCGAGCGCTCGAGCGCCCGCAGATAGCTCGTCTCGGAATCCGCGAAGCGGCGCTGCAGGCGCAGCACGTTGCCCATGCCGATGGCCACGCGCGCGAGCTGCACTTCGTCGCCGATCTGCACCAGCACGGACTCGCACTCGCGATAGTGCTCCATCGCGCGGTCCCACTCGCCCATCTTCTGGAACACGATGCCCAGGTTCATGAGCGGCATGGCCGTGTCGGCGTAGTGTCCGTGGCGGCGATAGACCTCGAGGGCCGAGCCCAGCTGGGCGATCGCCGCGTCCCACTCGCAGAGGTTCTTGTGAATGAGGCCGAGGTTGTTGCGGACGTTCGCCGCGCTCAGCTCGTCACCCAGCCGGCGGTACAGACCGAGCGCCTGTTCGCCGTAGTCCCGCGCCGCCGCGAGGTCACCCATGCGGTAGGCGGTCGTTCCGAGGATCACGAGCGCGTGGGCCGACTGCGGAAGGTCCGCGCACTCGTCCGCAAGCTGCAGCGCGCGTTCGGCGCTGCGGCGGCAGTCCTCGATACGTCCCAGCTTCTGCTCGGCACGCGCGCAAAGCAGGTGAACGCGCGCGCGCAACGGCAGGGAATCGATCAGGCCTTCCTCTCGGAGCATCTCGCGCGACTGCGCGAGAGCAGCCTGGCATTCACCGCGGGCCATCCGGCACGCCGCCGCCTTGCATTCCAGAGCCGCGCGGCGCGCACGCGAAAGCGTACGCGCCGCCGGATGGGACAGCAGGCGGTCGATCGTCTCCAGGGCGGGCACATGATTGTCCGCTTGGATGTACAGATCAGCCAGCATCTCGAACGCGGCGAGCGCCTCCTGCCCTTCGATACGGGCAGGAGCGGCAAGCCGCTCTTCGAGAACGCCGATCTGCAGCAGGTCACCCATCGGCAAACCGATCTCCGGTTGGTCGACCAACGAATACGCGACTCGGACCGACTACCAGCGCAGGTAGTAGGCCTTGAGCGCGTGCACCATGAGACGAACCCGTTCACTCCAGACGCTCGCCTGGTTCGCCGAGGCGTCACCCGCGCCGCGGTTCGCGAACACCAACGACCCGGCCGCCGTTGATGCCCGGACGCGCGGTAGGCCCTCCGCCGTGCGAGTCGGGAGTCCAGTGCCATCGGATCCGGTCGGCGGTGGCGCTCGGCACGCCACCCCCGTCGTCCCGCTCCAGCCACCGCCACCGTCACCGGCGCGCGACGTTGGAGAGGACGGACGCGCCAGCCACGCTCAAGAAGAGCGCGAGGAGGAGGGTCCACAGACGATTCAAGTGGAACCGATGCATGCTGCCCTTTCTGTTCCCAGTCACAGACGATGCCGAGACGCGGCCTCGACAAATGCAGCCCGTGTTCGCGAATCCATGAGAGCTGCGCGGCGGGATACGGGGTGACGCCGATGCAGCATTCGTGGTTTCGCAAACGCCCGGGCCTTGGCGATGAGGCTAGACCTCACACTTTGACGCAGGCAAGTACTTTGTTTGGTGGAGGTCAGGCGCTTCTCCCCACCGAAGACGAACGACCCCGGCCGAGGACTGGCGGGGTCCCGAAACCCGCGGGCTGTCGCCGGGCTACTTCTTCTTCAGCTCCTGCCCGCCCGGGCCGTCCTTCACCAGGACTCCGAGCGCCGCGAGCTGGTCGCGCAGCTCGTCCGACGCCTTCCAGTCCTTCGCCTTCCTCGCCTGGTCGCGGCGAGCGGCGATTTCGAGGACTTCGGCCGACCAATCCTCGCCCGCCGGCGCCTTCCAGAAGAGCCCGAGGATGCCGCCGAGCTGGTAGAGCTTGCGCGCGGCCTGCACGCCCTCCGCCCCGGCGCCGTCATCCATCGCCCGGTTGACCGCACGGGCGAGGTCGAACAGGTGCCCGAGCGCCGCGGCGCTGTTGAAGTCGTCCTCCATCGCCTCGTGGAACAGCCGCTCGGCGTCCGCCACGGCCTGCCCCAGCTCGCCGCCCGGCGCCGGCCCAGCCGCCGCGGTCCAGGCGTTCGCGCGCTCCAGCGGGGTGCGCAGGCGCTGGTAGGCGACGCCGGCTTCCTTCAGGCGCTCGAGCGAGAACTCGATCGGGCTGCGGTAGTGGGTCGAGAGCAGGTAGAACCGGGTGTGCTCGGGGTCGACCTGCGCGGCGATGTCCTCGATGAAGAAGAAGTTGCCCACGCTCTTCGACATCTTGGCGCCCGACAGGTTCACGAGGCCGTTCTCGGCCCAGTAGTTCGCGAACGGCTTGCCCGTGCACGACTCGCTCTGCGCCAGCTCGTTCTCGTGGTGCGGGAAGATCAGGTCCTGCCCGCCGCCGTGAATGTCGATCGTGTCGCCCAGGTGCTTCATCGCCATGGCCGAGCACTCGATGTGCCAGCCGGGACGCCCCGGCCCCCACGGGCTCCTCCCACGCCGGCTCGCCCGGCTTGGCGCCCTTCCAGAGCGCGAAGTCGAGCGGGTCGCGCTTGGCCTCGCCCGGCTCGATCCGGTAGCCCTCGCGCAGTTCGTCCACGCGGCGGCCCGAGAGCTTGCCGTACTCGGCGTCGCTGCGGACGTCGAAGTACACGTCGCCGCCGGCCGCGTAGGCGTGGCCCTTGTCGATCAGCCGGTGAATGAGCGCGTGCATCTCGCCGATGTGCTGCGTCGCGCGCGGATAGACGGTCGCGCGCTTGATGTTGTGCAGGTCGGCGAACTGGAGGTAGGCCTCGATGTTCCGGTCGCTCACGCCCGCGTAGTCGATGCCCTCGGCGTTCGCACGCTCGATGATCTTGTCGTCCACGTCGGTGAAGTTGTACGCGTACGAGACCTCGTAGCCCAGATGCTCGAGGTAGCGCCGCATGACTTCGGCCGACAGCGAGGCGCGGATGTGGCCCACGTGCGGCTTGTTCTGCACGGTCATGCCGCACACGTACATCGAGGCCTTGCCGGGCGTGACGGGCACGAACTCGCGCTTCTCTCGGGTGAGCGTGTCGTAGATGCGAAGCGGCACTGCAGCCTCCGGTCTGATGGTCAGGCTTCCGGGTCCACGAAAGGCGCGGCCCGGGAAACGGAAACGTATTCGACTTCGGCGCCCGAAGCCACGCGCACGCCGGTCCCGCGCAGCCGCGCGAGCAGGCGGCGTCGCGCCTCGCGAGACAGATCGAACGCGGCGGCGCCCGGGCGGGTGCGGCCCACGAGCTTCACGGTGGCGCCCTCGGGGCCCACGCGTTCGATGCCGAGCACTTTGAGCGGTTCCAGCAGCTGCGGGCCGAACGTGGGATCGGCGTTCATCTCGGCCGCGATCTGCGACGCCAGCTCCAGCGCACGCTCGAGATCCTGGTTCGGGGCGATCGGCAGGTCCACCGCGGCCTGGTGCCAGTCGCGGCTGTGGTTCACGACGATCTTCATCTCGCCGTTGGGCACGAACATCAGCCGGCCCGTGATGTCGCGAAGCCGCGTGCACCGCAGCGTCACGTCCTCGACCGTGCCGACCTGGCCGTTCACTTCGATGGCGTCGCCGACCGAGAACTGGTCCTCGATCAGGATGAACGCGCCCGCGATCACGTCGCGCACGAGGAACTGCGCGCCGAAGCCGAGCGCCGCGCCGAGGATCGACGCGCCGACGAGCAGCGGCTTGATGTCCCAGCCGAACACCTCGAGCACGTGCAGCAGCGCGCCCGCGGCGACGACCGTCGTGATGGTGTGACGGAACATCTGGCCGAGCGTCTTCGCGCGCTGCGTCGCCGCCTCGCGGCCGTGCGAGGCGCGCACCATCCAGCGCTCGAGGCGGCGCACGACGAGGAAGCCGATGCGCTGCAGCAGCCACGCGAACACGAGCGTGAGCGCGACGCGCACGGCGGCCTCACCGAGCGCCTCGGTGTCGGGAACGAGCCAGGCGGGAAATGCGGAGGAGATCATGAGCGCTTCACCGGAAATGGGAACGGGCCCCGCACGGCGCGGTCGCCGTGACGGGGCCCGTCCACGGGATCAACAGAAGGTCGCGACCGTCTTGCGATCGAGACGCTTCACGATCGCCACGAGCAGCTTCACCGTCGCGTCGAAGTCGCGGCGATCGATGATGCTGTTGTGGCTGTGGATGTAGCGCGAAGCGATGCCCAGCGAAATGCTCGGCACGCCTTCGCCCGTCATGTGGATGCGGCCGGCGTCGGTGCCGCCACGCTCGACGCTCTCGAACTGCAGCGGCATCTTGAGCTTCTCCGCCGTGTCGATCACGAGGTCGCGCAGGAAGCGGTTCGGGATGCTCGTGGCGTCGTAGATCACGACGAGCGGACCGCCGCCGAGCTTCTCGTCGCCTTCCGTGCCGGGCGTGTCGTGCGCGATGCCCACGTCGAGCGCGAACGCGACGTCGGGGCGGATCTTGGTCGCCGACGTCTGCGCGCCGCGCAGGCCGACTTCCTCCTGCACCGTCGCCACGGCGAACAGCGTGTTCGGGTGCTTCTCGCCCTTCAGGCGCAGCGCGACTTCGGCCGCGAGGGCGCAGCCCATGCGGTTGTCCCACGCCTTGGCGAGCAGCAGGTTCGGGTTCGCCAGCACTTCGAACGAAGACACGGGCAGGATCGGGTCGCCGGGGCGGATGTCGAGCTTCTTCTTCACGTCCCAGTCGCTCGTCGCGCCGACGTCGATGTACATGTCCTTCAGTTCCATGACCTTCTTGCGGTCTTCGTCGCGCAGCTCGTGCGGCGGCTTGCAGCCCACGACGCCGAGCACGGGGCCCTTGCGGGTGTGGATCATGAGGCGCTGCCCGAGCACCACGTGGCCCCACCAGCCGCCGAGCGGCAGGAACTTCACGAAGCCGTCCTTGGTCACGTGCTTCACGAGGAAGCCGACCTCGTCGAGGTGACCGGCGAGCATCACGCGCGGCCCCTTCGGGTCACCGACCTTCTCGCAGATGAAGCTGCCGAGACGATCCTTCGAGATCGCGCCGACGCCCTTCAAGTGCTTGGCCATCACGGCCGCGACGTCGCCCTCGAAGCCGGGCGCGCCGTTCGTTTCGACCAGTTCCTTCAGGAATCCCAGTGTGCGGTCCATGGAGTCTCCGTGGGGTCAGGCGCGCTGCCCGACCGTCTTCCGGGCACGGGAATCGGCCACGGCGAGGTCGAGAATGCGGCCGACGAGTTGGTCGTAGCTCAGGCCCTTCGCCGCCGCGGCCATGGGCACGAGGCTGGTCGGGGTCATTCCGGGCAGCGTGTTCACTTCGAGAATGTACGGCTCGTCGTCTTCGGTGAGGCGGAAGTCCACGCGCGTGACGCCGCGGCATCCCAGCACCTGCGAGGACTCGACCGCGAGCTCGCGCACGTGGCGCGCGAGTTCCTTGTCGAGCTTCGCCGGGCACGTGTACGTGCTCGCGCCCTTCGTGTACTTGGACGCGTAATCGTAGAAGCCGCTCTTCGGCTCGATCTCGACGATCGGGAACGCTTCGTCGCCGATCACGGGCACGGTCAGTTCGCGGCCCTCGATGAACTGCTCGACGAGCACGAGCGAATCGAACTCGGCCGCCTTCGCGATCGCGGGCTGCAGCTCCGACGGATGCTTCACGATGCTCAGGCCCACCGTCGAGCCCTGCGCGTTCGGCTTCACGACGAGCGGGTAGCCGCCGAGCAGCTTGGTGTCGATCGCGCTGCCGGGCACGCCGGCCTCGAGCGCCATCCAGTGCGGCGTCGGCAGCGCCTCGCGCTCGAACACGCGCTTGCTCATCGCCTTGTCCATCGCGATCGCGCTCGCGAGCACGCCCGAGCCCGTGTAGACCTTGCCCGCCATTTCGAGCGCGGCCTGGATCGTGCCGTCTTCGCCCCACGTGCCGTGCACGGCGAGGAACACGACGTCCGCGGCGCGCACCGCCGGCGCTTCGACGACGCCGAGCATCGCCGCCTGCGGAAGCGCGTGGACTTCGAGCGCGCTGCGCGCGGACGACTGCTCTTCGCCGGCCGTCAGCACCATGCCGTCCGCCGCGTCGAGCGACGTGACTTCGTGGCCGAGCTTGCGCAGCGCTTCGGCGATACCACGTCCGGTGCTGAGCGAGACTTCGCGCTCGGCGGACCGGCCGCCCATCAGGACGGCGACTTTCATGGATGCTCCCTTGGGTGGTGCGGTGAGCCGCGTCATCCGGCGCGGCGGGCTGCGTCCTGCAGCCGTTCGATGCAGCGAGTCTTGCCGAGCAGGTCCGCCAGCAGCGGCAGCTCGGGTCCGTGCGTGCGCCCCGTGAGCGCGGCGCGCACCGGCATGAAGAGGTCGCGCCCCTTGCGTCCCTGCGCCTTGCCCGTGGATTGGAGGGCGGATTTAAAGCCCTCGCCGCTCCACTCGGCAAGTCCGCCGAGGGCCTCGGCGAGCGCGTTCAGCAGCGCTCCCGCCCCGTTCGTCGCAAGCGCCTCCGCGGCGTCGGCTTCCGTGACCACTTCGGCGCCCGTCAGGACGGAAACCTCGCCCGCGACGTCGGCGAGCGTGGCGACGTTCCCGCGGACGGCTTCGATCAGCTTGCGCCGTCCGGTCTCGTCGAGCGCGGTGGTCAGCTCGGTCACGCGCGTGTTCCAGTCGGTCTCGCCCTCGGGCAGCGGCCCCGGGCCGACCGCGAGCCAGGCGGCGAGCTGCTCGCCGGTCGCGTGATGCAGGTAGTGCGCGTTCACCCACTGCAGCTTCGCCGAGTCGAACACCGAGCCGCTCTTGCCGAGCCGGTCGAGCGTGAACGCCTCGAGCAGTTCCTCGCGCGAGAGGATCTCGCGGTCGTCGCCGGGATGGAACCCGAGCAGCGCGAGGTAGCTGAGCATCGCCTCGGGCAGGAAGCCCGCGCGGCGCCAGTCGCCGACCGCGACCGCGGCCTCGCCCGAGCGCTTGCTCATCTTGGTGCGGTCGCGATTCAGGATCAGCGCGACGTGCGCGAACTGCGGCGGGGTCTCGCCGAACGCGTCGTACAGCATGAGCTGGCGCGGCGTGTTCGCGAGGTGTTCCTCGGCGCGCAGCACGTGCGAGATCCGCATGGCGGCGTCGTCCACGACGCACGCGAAGTTGTAGGTCGGCAGTCCGCTCGAGCGCAGGATCACGAAGTCGCCGACCATGCCGGCGGGGAACGTGACCTCGCCGCGCACGTGATCGTTCAGCGACCAGGCGCGATCGGCGACCTTGAAGCGGATGCTGCACGACTCGCCCGCGGCGGCGCGGCGCGCGGATTCGTCCGCGGCAAGCGCGCGGCAGCGGCCGTCGTAGTGCGGCGGACGGCCGGCGGCGAGCGACGCCTGACGGCGCTGCTCGAGCGACTCGTCCGTGCAGAAACAGCGGAACGCGAGCCCACGCGCGACCAGCTCGTCGGCGCGCGTGCGATACAGGTCGAGGCGCTCGCTCTGGCGGTAGGGCCCGTACGGGCCGCCGTTGTCCGGGCCCTCGTCCCACTGCAGTCCGAGCCAGCGCAGGTCGTCGAGCACGCCGCGTTCGCTCTCACCCGTCGAGCGGGCGGCGTCGGTGTCCTCGATGCGCAGCACGAACGCGCCGCCGTGACGGCGCGCGAACAGCCAGTTGAAGTACGCCGTGCGGGCGCCGCCGACGTGCAGCCAGCCGGTCGGGCTGGGTGCGAAGCGGACGCGGACGGGACGATCGGAGACGGACAAGGGCGGACGGTCCTGTCGAAGGGGATTCGGATTCCCGGCGCCCCGCAGGGGCGTCGGCGCAGTCGGGCCGCATCATGGCCGAACCGCGGCCGGGAACCAAACGCGCCCCCCCGGCGCACTCGGGCGCCACGGGCCGCCCCGAATCAGGCGGCCAGCATGCCCTCGACGACCTGCTCGAGGCTGAGCACCGTGAGCAGGCGATCGTCGATCGCCGCGAGACCGGTCAGCAGCGACGTGTTCACCGCGACGCCCATGTCCGGCGGGCGCACGAGCGCACCGGGCTGCACTTCGCGCACGTCCGAGACCCCGTCGACGAGCAGCCCGACCACGCGCGCCCCGACGTTGACCGTGACGATCACGCTGAGCGGCGTGCACGGAATCGCTTCCTTGCCGAACCAGACGCGCATGTCGAAGACCGGGATCACCGTGCCCCGCACGTTGAGCAGTCCCTTCAGGTGGCGCGGCGAGTTCGGCAGCGCGGTCACGCGCGTGTAGCCGCGGATCTCCTGCACGGACTGGATCTCGATGCCGTACTCCTGCTCGTCGAGCAGGAACGTGAGGTACTGGTGCGGCGCCACGCGGGCGTCCTCGACGGCTTCGGCGAGGACCGGCGACTCGGCCGGCGCTTCGACCGGCGACTCGACTCCGTCGCTCGGCTCGTTCACGTACTCGGGCGCGAGCGTGACGGCGACCGGCGGCTCGATCGGCGCGACAGCGACTCGGGAGGCGGCGCCGACATCGGCCGCCTTGCGGCGCGGCGCGCGCTTGCGGGCCGGGGTGGCGCTCGAAGCAGCCTTGGTCTCGTCCGTGTCCTTCGGACGCTCGGTGTTTCCGGAGCGGGGCATTCTTCCCCTCGATCGATCCTGGATGTACGCGGAGTGCCGGAGTGCGCCGTTCGGCGCGAAGTGGCACACGGGGGACTTCGGCAACACGGCCGCGGGAGTTGAGCGGTGCTTCGCCCGGCGACGTCCGGGGCAGGAAAAGTCCGCGCCCCGGCGTCGTGTGACGCCGGGGCGCGGGTGAAACGGGTGGGTTGTGGTTCGCAGAATGTGGCGGCCCGATGCGGCAGGGCAGCACAGCGTGTTCGTTCGGCCCCCGCATTGTCCGCGAAGTCATTGTCGCTACCACCTGAACGCCGAGGGCTGGCGCTGGAAACGCCACGGTTCCTACACAAGGCAGGCGTCACCGACGGAGATACCTCGCTACCGCTGTTGTCACTGTGGCGCAACTTTCTCCTCGCAGACCTTTCACACGACCTACTACCTCAAGCGCCCCGAGCTGCAGGTTCCGCTGCTCTATCGCATCGACGCTGGCTCCGGATTTCGGCAGATGGCGCGCGAGATGCGCTGCTCGCACAGCACCCTCGTGCACCAGGCGGCGCGGCTCGGCCGGCACGCCCTGCTCTTCATGACAAGGCACCGGCCAGCGGGCCTGCTCGAGGAGCCGCTGGTGATCGACGGGTTCGAGAGCTTTGCGTACAGCCAGTACCACCCGCTGCACCTGAACCTCGGCATCGGCGGTGACACGGGTTTCCACTACGGGCTCACCCACTCGCCTCTGCGCCGCAAGGGCTACATGCGCCCGATCAGCGGATACACCGCGACACCGTCGAAAACACGTTCGGGCGCCCCGACCCGAAGGCGATCGAGAAGGGCATGACGGAGGTCATCCGCATGTCCGCACCGCTGCCGCAAGCGCTCGATATCCGCTCCGATGGCCATCCGGCATACGAGCGTTCGTTCAGGCGTCTGCTGGGGTACTCGATCTTTCACAAGGCCACGCCCTCGACCGACCCGCGAACGCCGGACAACGACCTGTTCTTCGTCAACAAGCGCGACATGATGCTGCGGCACAACGGCGCGAACCATCGGCGCGAGACGATTGCGTTCTCGAAGCGCGACCAGGGCGTGATCGACCGGGCCGCGATCCATCTCATGCTGGCGAACTACTGGGCGCCGAGCTCGGTGAACCACGACCGAACCACCCCGGCGATGAAGCTCGGGCTCTTCGAGACACCGCTGAGTCCCGAAGCACTGCTCGGCAAGCGACAGTTCGTGACACGTACTTCGGTCACGGAGGAGTGGCGCCGGTACTACTTCGGCTGGGAGGCCGAGTCGAGCACCCGAAGACACGCTCGCGCCTGATGCACCACGGGCGGCTCCGAAGAACCGCGCCTGTGACGAGCAACATTCTACGAACCACAGACCTTCTAGAACTCCTCGAACCCGCCGTCGGTGCCCGTGGCGGCCGCTTCGGCCACCGCGACCGGAGCCGGCGCAGACGCGGGCCGCGAGGCCTGACGCGCACGCTTCACCAGCTTGAGCGGCTTGTGGGACGCCTTCGGCGTGGCGTGACGCGACGGCACCGCCGCCGACATCGGAGCGCCGGTCGAACCACTCGAGTCGAGCTTGAAGCGGCGCACGACGTCCATGAGCTGCTGGGCCTGGCCGGACAGCGCTTCGGCCGTGCTCGACATCTCTTCGGTCTGCGAGGCGTTCGCCTGCGTCACGCCGTCCATCTGCGTGACCGCGGTGTTCACCTGCTCGATACCGGTGGACTGCTCGCGCGACGACGCCGCGATCTCGCCCACGATGTCCGTCACGCGCTTCACCGACGTGACGATCTCGCCCAGCGTTTCGCCCGACTGGTTCACGAGCTTCGAGCCGGCTTCGACCTTCGCGACGGAGTCGTTGATCAGCGTCTTGATTTCCTTCGCCGACGACGCCGAACGCTGCGCGAGGTTGCGCACTTCGGCCGCGACGACGGCGAAACCACGGCCCTGCTCGCCGGCCCGCGCCGCTTCGACCGCGGCATTGAAGGCGAGAAGGTTGGTCTGGAAGGCGATCTCGTCGATCGCCGTGATGATGTCCGCGATCTTGCGGGACGACGCGTTGATCTCGTCCATCGCGCCGACGGCGGTGTTCACGACCTGGCCGCCCTTCTCCGCGACTTCGCGGGCGCCGTGCGCCAGCTGCGCCGCATGCGCGGCGTTGTCGGCGTTCTGCTTCACGGCCGAGGTCATCTCCTCGAGCGAAGCGGCGGTCTCTTCGAGGCTCGACGCCTGTTCCTGCGCGCCGCTCGAGATCTCGTCGGTCGCCGCGGACAGCTGCTTGGAAGCCGCCGCCACGGACGACGCCGCGGCGTGCACTTCCTGGAGCGCCGTACGCATGGACGTGATGGCCGCGTTGAGCGACGTGCTCAGCTGGCCGATCTCATCCTTCGATTCGACGTTCACGGTCTGCGTGAAGTCGCCACCGGCGACCGATTCGAGCACCGCCGCGGCGCGGCCGAGCGGAACGGCGATCAAGCGCGCAATCCGAGGCCCATCGCGATGCCGCAGAGTGCGCCGAAGAGCACGACGAGGATCATGAGGATGCGGCTCTGGTTGTAGACCCTGTCGCCATCGATCGTGGCCTGCTCACCGAGCTGGAGCTTGCTCTTGCGCATGCTCTCGACTTCGACCTGGATATCCTTCGGCGTGCCGGTGGCGGCGTCGGGTTCGCGGCGGGAGATCGCGCCTGGTCATCGGCGATCGACAGTTCTGACGATCCGGTCGAGTGCGCGTGCCAGTCCTGCGCAGTTCACGCATGCGCTTTCATGCTGGCCTTGGCGGCGTCGGTCGCGAGCGTCTTCTCGGCGTTCCCGAGCCTGGTCATTCATCTCCTGCTCAACCTTCGACCACGGCCTGGCCTGCTTGCGGATCGCGGCGGCATCGTCCTCGAGCATCGCCTGGCGCAGCGCTTTTCCGGCGCTGCATGTCGGCCTCCGCGGCAAGCGATGGCGGCGACGCCATGAAGTGACGCTCATAGAGATCATCGAGCCGGGTGTTGATCTTGCCGAGGCCGGAGATGCCCATGACGCCGACGATCGTCAGCATCACCGCAACCAAGGAGAACCCCGAAAGGAGCTTGGTCTGAGTCTTGAGGTTCAGGAACCATTTCATGTGTCGGTCTCCATCCGCGTGCGCGGAGGTATGTGAAGGCTCTGCGCTCACGCGGAGCACGAGAAGCCGTGGTTTCGATCAGGCGGCGACGGACAGGTTTTCTTCTCCCACGATCTGGGCCATCGAGAGGATGGACACGAGACGGTCGGCCGAACGGGCGATTCCCGAAAGGCTCGTCACCTCGAACCCCTGGCCGATGGTCGGCGGCGGGGAAATCGCGTCCGGCAGGATGTCGAGCACGTCCGACACGCCGTCCACCACCAGGCCCACGACCCGGCCACCCACTCGCACCACGACGGTCACGGACAGGCGATCGTCGTCGGGCACGGGCATGTGGAACATGTGACGCAGGTCGAGAACGGGAACCACGGTGCCGCGCAGGTTGATCACGCCGCGGAAGTGCACGGGCGCGTTGGGCACCGCCGTCGCGGCGGTCCAGCCGCGGATTTCCTGAACGTCCAGAATTGCGATTCCGAACTCCTGCTGGCCAAGCCGGATCGTGAGGTACTGATCCAGATGGGCCTGCCCGGAGCCCGAAATTCCAAGCTCGTCCATCTCCTGCTCCCTCTACCGCGGCGAGGCCGGCCCCGTGAGCGTCTCCGATCCCGGAGAGCCGCTTCGGTGACGCGATGAGCAGCGGCGTTCTGCCGCATGAGGGGGGGGTAGTCCTGTCCCGGACTCGAGGGGGGTTGCTTCGGGGTAGACCTGCCAGATGAGCGGATTCGTCGCGGTGAAGTATCCGCTCGGGGCCATGTTTCGGCCGGTACCGGTGCCGCTTGAAGGCCGGCGGCAGACTTTTCCCCTGCTGCGAGAGTGATCGCGGGTGGCACGCTTCTCCGGGCCGCGTTCTGCACGAACGGGCGGCGAATGCTCCGGAAGCGTCAGGCTTCGATCAGCGCGACCGCCATGGCCGCAATTCCCTCGCGCCGGCCGAGCGCGCCGAGCTGCTCGTTCGTGGTCGCCTTCACGCTGACCTGCGACGGCTCGATCGCCAGCACGCGCGCGATGTTCGCGAGCATCTCGGCGCGCCTCGGCGCCAGCTTCGGCGCCTCGGCGACCACCATCGCGTCCACGTTCACGATGCGCGCGCCCTTCGCGTCGAGCAGCGCGCGGATGCGGGCGAGCAGGTCGAGGCTCGAGGCGTCCTTCCACTGCGGATCGCCCGGAGGGAAGTGATCGCCGAGATCGCCCAGCCCGCCCGCGCCGAGCAGCGCGTCGCCGATCGCGTGCAGCAGCACGTCGGCGTCGCTGTGCCCGTCGAGCCCCCACTCGCTCTCGAACTTCACGCCGCCCAGGACCAGCGGGCGTCCGGCGGCGATGCGATGGATGTCGTAGCCCATGCCGATGCGCGTGCTCATGACCGGTGTTCTCCCCGCGTGGCCGCCGCGCGGGCGGCGAGCAGTGCTTCGGCGGCGGCGAGATCCGCGGCCGTCGTGATCTTGAAGTTGGCGGTGTCCCCGACCGAGACGCGCACGGGATGCCCGGCCGCCTCGACGAGCGCCGCGTCGTCCGTGGCGACCGCCGTCGCCGCGGCGTGCGCCTGCACGAGCCAGTCGCGCCGGAACACCTGCGGCGTCTGCGCGCACCAGAGTCCGTCGCGCGACGGCGTCGCGGTCACGACGCCGTCCTCGACGCGCTTGAGCGTGTCGGCGAGCGGCACCGCGGCGAGCGCGGCGCCGTGCTCGCGCGCCGCGGCGATCGCGCGTTCGATCACGTCCACGCTCACGAGCGCTCGCGCGCCGTCGTGCACGGCGATCACGTCACAGCCCTCGGGCGCGGCGGCGAGCCCGCGCGCGACCGAGTGCTGGCGCTCGGCGCCGCCCTCGACCCACGCGCTGATTTTGGACGACGCGGCCGCTGGCCGCGAGCAGCTCGCGCAGCGTGCGTGCGTCGCCCACGACGACGATGTCGTCCACCGAGGGCGCGAGCTGCAGCGCCTCGAGCGCCCACGTGAAGAGTGGCCGCCCGGCGAGCGGCACCATCGCCTTGGGCACGTCGTGCCCGAGGCGTTCGCCTCGGCCGGCGCAGAGCAGGAGCGCGGCGGTGCGGCTCACGGCGCGACGCTCCCGCGGATGTTCAGGATGCGGCCGTTCGTCATCACGGCGAGTTCGGCGGCCGTGAGCGGGAACATCGAGTTCGGGTGGCCCGCGGCGGCCCACAGGTCGCCGATCGCGAACAGGTCCTCGTCGATCACGACGTCGAGTTCCTGCGCGTGCCCCACGGGCGGAATGCCGCCGATCGCGAAGCCGGTCACCTGGCGCACGAGCTTCGGGTTCGCCATCTCGACCGGCTCGCCGAGCAGCGCCTCGAGCACGTCGGTGTTCACCCGGTTCGCGCCGCTCGCGACCACCATCACCGGCGTGCCCGAGGTGGCGCCGCGGAACACGAGGCTCTTCACGATCTGCGCGGGCTGGCAGCCGAGCGCGTCGGCCGCGGCCTGCGCCGTCTTCACCGGGTGCTCGAGCTCGAGCACGACGTTCTCGAATCCGAGAGCACGGATCGCGTCCTGCACGCGCTGCGCGGCGTCGCTCAACGGGCGCGGAGCGTTCACTCGTCCTCCGGCCGCGGCGGCGCGGACGAACGCGGCCCGGAGGGCACGCGCAGTGGAGCGCGCAGGCTGCCCGCGGCGGCGGCGCCGCTCTCGCGCGGACGCGGCGGTGCGGCCGGACGCTCCGCGACCGGTCCGCCGACCTTCTCGCCGAGCAGCGCGTCGAACGCCTCGCGCACGGTGCCGAGCGCGACGCGTTCGATCGCGATGCCCTCGGCGTCCGCGGCCTGCGCCTTCGGGAAGCCCGCGCGCACGAAGCCCAGCTGCGCGGCCTCGCGCAGCCGCGCGTCGAGGCGCGAGACGCGGCGCAGCTCGCCCGAAAGGCTGATCTCGCCCAGCGCGAGCGTGCGGTGCAGCAGCGGCCGGCTGCGATAGCTCGACGCGATCGCGAGCGCGACGCCGAGATCCGTGCCGGGATCGTCGAGCTTGAGCCCGCCCGTCACGGTGACGAACACGTCGTGCCGTCCGAGCTTGAGCCCCACGCGGCGTTCGAGCACCGCGAGCAGCACCGCGAGGCGGCGCTGGTCGAAGCCCGCGGTCACGCGCTGCGGCGTGCCGTAGAACGACGTGCTCACGAGCGCCTGCACTTCGACGAGCAGCGGGCGCGAGCCTTCGAGGCTCGCGACGACCGCGACGCCGGGCTCGGAGCGCTCGCCGTCCGACAGGAACGCCTGCGACGGATTCGCGACCTCGCGCAGTCCCGTGTCGAGCATCTCGAACACGCCGAGTTCGTTCGTGCTGCCGAAGCGGTTCTTGGCGGCGCGCAGCACACGGTAGTGCTGGTAGCGCTCCCCTTCGAGGTAGAGCACCGCGTCCACCATGTGCTCGAGCACGCGCGGGCCGGCGACGGCGCCGTCCTTGGTCACGTGCCCGACGAGGAAGACCGGCGTGCGCGAGCCCTTCGCGTAGTGCAGCAGCGCGAGGCCGCACTCGCGCACCTGGGTCACGGTGCCCGGGCCGCCTTCGAGGTCGGAGCGCGACAGCGTCTGGATCGAGTCGGCGATCATCGCGTCGGGATTCACGCGCGACGCCGCTTCGAGCACGGCTTCGAGGTCGGTCTCGCACAGCAGCAGCAGACCCGGCGGCACCTCGCCCAGGCGCGCGGCGCGCAGCCGGATCTGCTGCTCGCTCTCCTCGCCCGAGACGTACAGGATCTTGCGGCCTTCGCGCGCGAGGCCCATGGCCAGTTGCAGCATGAGCGTGCTCTTGCCGATGCCGGGATCGCCGCCGACGAGCAGCAGCGAGCCGGGCACCAGTCCGCCGCCCAGTACGCGATCGAGCTCGCGCATGCCGGTGGCCGCGCGCTCGGCGTGCTCCATGGACACTTCGGCCAGCGGCTGCGGTCCCTGCGCACGCACGTCGCCCGCGGGCACCCAGCGCGCGGCGCCTCTGCGAGTCCCGGCGCCTCCGGCGCCGCCAGCGCCACCGCCGGCGCCGCCCGCCGGCGCTTCCGCGGCCGTGTTCCACTCGCCGCAGCCGGGGCAGTGCCCGAACCAGCGCGGCTGTTCGTTGCCGCACGCCGTGCAGAAAAAGCTCGTCTTCGCGGCCTTGCCGCTCTTGGCGCCCTTACCCGTCCTGCCGATGCTCGTCATGTGCGGTATCGCCTCGCGGGGGCGAGCTCGCCCGGTCGTTCGGGTCGCGCCCGGGCTAGAAGATGCTCAGGTTGATGTACTTCCGCGGGTTCTTCTTGATGTCCTCGATGAGCGCGTTGAGCGAGTTCACGCTCGTGCGCACGTCGTCGTAGAGCTTCTTGTCGTTGATGAGCTGCGCGAGCGTGCCGTCGCCGTGATCGACCTTCGCCCACCACGGTCTGCACCTCGCGCGCAGCGAATCGAGACGCGCCGACAGCCGCTCGAGGTTCTGCGCCGAGCGCTCCGCCGAGTCGAGCGTGCGCTCGAGCTGTGCCTTGCGCTCGGTCGTGAGCTCGCGCGCGGTCTCGCTGGCCGCATTCGCGTTCTCGAGGACCGCGCGGACGAGCTTGCGGTTCTCCTCGACGGCGGCGCGCAGCTCCTGGCTGGTCGCACGGAAGTTCGCGATCGTCGCCTCGACGTCACCGTTCTCCTCGAGCTTGTTCGAAATGCGCGCAAGCTGCTTCGCGACGCTGTCGAGCGACTCGGTGGTGCCGCCCATCTGGCCCATCACCTCGCCCATGCCGAGCTCGAAGATGCCGGGGATCGTGTCGCGCGCCGTGTACGGGCGGCCGCCCGTGTGCAGCTCGACGAAGATCACCTTCTCGCCCATGAGGCCGACGTTGCGGATCGACACCCTTCGAGTCGGACGTCAGCTTCACGTCGGAGTCGAGCCCGAGGTCCACGAACACGGCGTCACCGGCGAGCTCGATCTTGGTCACGAGCCCCTTGCGGATACCGTTCACCTGCACTTCGTCGCTCGGACCGAGTCCGCCCGTCTGGGGGAACCTCACCTTCCAGACCGTGACCTTGCGCTGCAGCGTCAGGTCCTTGAGATAGGTCACGCCCCACAGCAGCGTGACGAGCGCGACCAGCACGGTGATACCGACCTGCACTTCTGTTCTACGGCTCACGTGTTTCTCCCTGCCGTCACTACGGCTTGATGGGGCCTTCGCTCGAGCCCTCGATGAACTGGCGCACCATCGGGTTGCTTGTCGTGCGCGCCTCGTCGGGCGTGCCCGTGAACACGACCCGTCCCTCGTTCAGGAGCGCCATCTCGTCGGCCACGTGGTACGCGCTGTTCATGTCGTGCGTGACCACGATGCTCGTGACGCCGATGCGCTGCTGAAGGGAACGGATGAGACGATTGATGACGTCCGACATGATCGGGTCGAGGCCCGTGGTCGGCTCGTCGTACAGGATGTACGCCGGATCCATGGCGATCGCGCGCGCGAGTCCCACGCGCTTGCGCATGCCGCCCGAGAGCGACGCCGGCTTCATGGCTTCGACACCCTTCAGGCCCACCCACTCGAGCCTGTCCGCGACGCGCTTGGCGATCTCGGCGTCCGGCAGCTTGGTGTGCTCGCGCAGCGGCAGGCCGACGTTCTCGCCCACCGTCATGGAGTCGAACAGCGCGCCGCTCTGGAACAGGACGCCGAAGCGCTTGCGCACTTCGTTGAGGTCCTTCTCGCGGAGACCCACGACTTCCTGTCCGTCCACCTCGATGCTGCCCGAGTCCGGATGCATGAGTCCGATGATGTTCTTGAAGAGCACGCTCTTGCCCGTGCCCGAGCGCCCCATCACCACGACGGTCTTGCCCGTCGGGATGTCGAGGTCGACGCCGTTCAGCACCTGCTTCTTGCCGAGCCGGATCTTGAGGTCGCGGATCTTGATCATGACGCGAAGATGAACCGGAAGAGGACGTTCGCGATCACGTAGTCGCTGACCAGCACGAGCACGCAGGCCGAAACCACGGCGCGAGTCGTGGCGATACCGACGCCTTCCGCGCCGCCTTCGGTGCGGAAACCGTAGTAGCAGCCCATCCAGGCGATGATGCCGCCGAAGAAGAACGCCTTGATGAGGCCCGACCACAGGTCCTTCATGAAGAAGAACGTCTTCATGCTGGTCACGTACGTGTGCGTGCTCACGTCCAGCGTGGTCACGCAGACGATCCAACCGCCGATGATGGCGATGAAGTTGGCGATGATGGTGAGCATCGGCAACATGATGACGGCAGCCACCACGCGCGGCACGACCAGGTAGCGCACCGGATTGATCGCCATCGCGTCGAGCGCGTCGATCTGCTCGGTCACGCGCATCGTACCCAGCTCGGCCGCGATCGAGGCGCCCACGCGGCCGCCGACGATGAGCGCCGTGAGCACGGGCCCGAGCTCGATGATGACCGAGCGCAGGATGACCGAGCCGATGAACTTGAGCGGCACGACGTTCGCGAACTGGTAGCCCGCCTGCACGGCCGCGACGGCGCCCGTGAACAGGCTGACGATGAACACGAGCATCAGCGACTGCACGCCGATGTGGTCCATCTGGTCGACGACAAGGCCGAACGAGCGCAGGCCACGTCCGAGCTTGCGGAACGTGTCGCCCACGAGCATGGCGATTCGGCCGACTTCCGCGATGCCGTCGATCAGCTTGTCGCGCAGGTAGTCGTAGCCGTCTTCGAGCCACTCGGTCATGAAAAGTCCCCGCCCGTCTCGCCCGACATCATCGGGCTGTACGGGACGAACTTGGTGCATTCACGCAAGAAGGTCAGGTCCACGTCGTCCACCGGGCCGTTACGCTGCTTCGCGATGATGATCTGCGCCTTGCCCGGCTCGGGCGTATCGGGTTTGTACACGACCTCGCGGTACACGAACATCACGATGTCGGCATCCTGCTCGATCGAGCCGGACTCGCGGAGATCCGAAAGCTGCGGCCGGCCGCCGCCGCCGCGCTGCTCGACGGCGCGCGAGAGCTGCGAGAGCGCGATGATCGGCACGCTCAGTTCCTTCGCCAGGCCTTTCAGCCCTCGCGAAATCTGCGAGATTTCCTGCACGCGGTTTTCCGCCGGCGTGCTCGAGCGCATGAGCTGGAGGTAGTCGATCACGATCAGGCCGAGCTTGCCCTCGGCCTTGAGCCGGCGGCACTTCGCGCGGATCTCGAGCACGCTCTGCGCGGGCGAGTCGTCGATGTAGATCGGCGCCTGCGTGAGGAGCCCGGCGCCGGTCGTCAGGCGCGGCCAGTCCTCGTTGCTCAGGTAGCCGGTACGCACCTTGTGCATGCCGACCTCGGACGCCGAGCACAGCATGCGCAGCGCGAGCTGCTCCTTGCTCATTTCGAGCGAGAACACCGCGACCGGGATGTTGTGCCGGATCGCCGCGTTCTCGGCCATGTTCATCACGGCCGACGTCTTGCCCATGGCGGGGCGGCCGGCGAGGATCACGAGATCGCCCGGCTGCCAGCCGCTCGTGAGCTTGTCGAGATCGTCCCAGCCGGACGGCACGCCGGTGACCTGGACCTTCCGCTCGAAGAGCTTCTGGATGTTGTCGAACGTCGGCTTGAGCAGTTCGCGGATCGTCGTGAAGCCCGTGCGGATGCGCGAGTCGGTGATCGAGAAGATGCGCGCCTCGGCTTCGTCGAGCAGCTGCGCCGTCTCGTCGCGTCCCGAGTAGCACTGCTGCTGGATCTCGCCCGTCGCGTGGATGAGCTTCCGGAGCACCATCTTGCTGTGCACGATGCGCACGTGGTGCTCGATGTTCGCGATCGTGGTCGCGTACTCCATGATCTGCGCGAGCCCCGCGCCGCCGCCCGCCGCCTCGTAGTCGCCCCGCTTCTTGAGCTCCTCGGACACCGTGATCAGGTCCGCCGCCTCGTTGCGGTTGTACAGCGACACGAGCGCGTCGAAGATCTTCGCGTGCGCGTTGCGGTAGAAGGCGCTCGAGTCGATCACCTCGACCGCACGGCCGATGGCCGTCTGGTCGAGCATCATCGCCGCCAGGATCGAGCGCTCGGCATCGAGCGCCTGGGGCGGCGTGAGCCCGGCGGCGCCGCCGGGATGATTCGGGAAGTCGGTCATGTGTTCCTCTCGCGGGCGCGGATGTCGCGCCGGCACTGCGGGAGCGAGTACGGCTTCAGTCGGTCAGGTATTCCTGCGCGAGCCGCTGAAGGTCGTCCCACACGGGACGCTTCGCGCTCGGACTGCGCAGGCAGTAGGCCGGATGATACGTCACGATGAGCTTCGCGCCCTTCCAGCGGTACGTCTTGCCGCGCATGCTGGAGATCGTGCCCTTCATGCCGAGCAGCAGCTCCGCGGCGAACTTGCCGAGGCAGCAGATGACGCGCGGCTGGAGCGCCTCGAGCTGGCGCATCACGTAGGGCGAGCACGCTTCGATCTCGTGCGGGAGCGGATTGCGGTTGTCGGGCGGGCGGCACTTGAGCACGTTGACGATGTACACCTCGTCGCGGTCGAGCTTCACGCCGGGAATCAGCGCGCGCTGGTGCATACCCTCGATCATCTTGGTGAGCAGCTCGCCGGCGCGGCCCACGAACGGCTCGCCGCGCAGGTCCTCGTCCGCGCCCGGCGCCTCGCCCACGAACACGATGCCGCTGCGCGCGGAGCCGACGCCGGGCACGGCCTTCATGCGCGTCTTGCACAGTTCGCACTTCTCGCACGCGTTCGCCTGCGCGGCGACGTCCGCGAGCACGGGCAGCGACGCGGCGACGATCGCGTCGCGGTGCCCGCCGATCGCGCTCGGGTAGAGCTGTTCGGTGAAGGGCGGCAGCACGAAGTCCGGCGCGACCTTGGGCTCCGGCTGCGGCGCGGGCGGCTTGAAGGCCGGCGAGTTCGCGATGAAGTCGGGCATGTCGCCGGTGGCGGCGGGTGCGATGGGCGCGGCGGCGATCGGCGCTTCGGGCGCTGCGACGACCGCCGGCTCGGCGTCGGCGGCCGGCGCGACCGGCGCGGGCGGCGGCGGCCTGCGAGCTCGCGTGCGCGCGCGCGCGCTTGGCGACGCCCGCGGCGAGCAGCTCGCCGCCGCCGCCACGCGCGCGCTCGCGCTCGATCAGGCGCCGGGCGGCGTTCGCGATGCTCGGCGGCTTCCTCGCGGATGTCGTCGCGCGCTCACTTGCGGGCACCTTTGCGCGCGCTAGCGCCTGCCGGCGCGGTTCGCCGGCTTCGCGTCGCACTTTCGCGCGGGTCGCCGGCGTCGCGCGCAGCTCGCACACGCGGTCGAGAATCGCCTCGGCGACCTCGCGCTTGCTCGCGGCGGGCAGCGCCTGCGCGCTCGCCGCTTCGACGAGCGTCACCTTGTTGGTCTCCGCGCCGATCGAGTCGGCCGGCGCGTTGAGCACGATGAGGTCGGCGTTCTTGCGCTGCAGCTTGCCGCGCGCGTTGGCGACGCCGTTGTTCGTCTCGAGCGCGAAGCCCACGACGAGCTGTCCCGGCGGCTTCGCGGCGCCGATCGCGGCGAGGATGTCGGCGTTCGGCTCGAGCGTCAGCGTGAGCTTGTCGTCCGTGCGCTTGAGCTTCTGCTTGGACGCCTTCGCGGGACGATAGTCCGCGACCGCGGCGGCCATGAGCACGACGTCGGCGTGCTCGGCGGCGCCCGTCATCGCGCGCAGCATTTCTTCGGCGGTCGTCACCGGCGTGACCGTGATGCCGTGCGGCGCCGGCACGTCCACCGGACCCGCGACCACCGTCACGTCCGCGCCGCGATCGCGCGCCGCTTCAGCGAGCGCGAATCCCATGCGGCCGCTCGAACGGTTCGTGAGCACGCGCACGGGATCGAGCGGCTCCTCGGTGCGTCCCGCGCCGACCAGCACGCGCACGCCCTCGAGGCTCGTGCGCTTCACGACCGCGCGCTCGATCTCGTCCACGATGTCGGCGACTTCGGCGAGTCGGCCCGGGCCGACGAGGCCCGACGCGAGGAATCCGTTCGCCGGTCCCACGATGCGGGCGCCGCGCGCACGCATCTCGCGCACGTTCGCCTGGGTCGCGGGCGACTGCCACATCTGAAGGTCCATCGCCGGCGCGAGCACGAGCGGCGCCGTGCAGGCCATCGCGATCGTGGTGAGCGCGTCGGGCGCTTCGCCGTGGACCATGCGCGCCATGAGGTCGGCGGTCGCCGGAGCGATCGCGAGGCAGTCCGCCGCCTCGGCGACGTCCACGTGCGCGACCTTGCCGCCCACCTTGTGCAGCGATTCGACCGGGAGGTCGAAGCGCTGCTGCTGGTCGCCCCACAGCGTCGTGATCACCGGATTGCCGGTGAGCGCCTGGAACGTCAGCGGCGTGACGAACTCGCACGCCGCCGGAGTCATGACCGCGATCACCGTGGCGCCGCGCTCGCGCAGCCGGCGCACCAGTTCGCAGGCCTTGTAGGCCGCGATCCCGCCGGAGACGCCGACGACGACGACGCGATCGCGAAGCATGTCGGCGTTACTCGAGCGTCGGCTCGACCGGAGCGACCGAAGCGTCGAACGAAGGCACCATGCTCGGGTCTTCGTAGTAGTAGGGCACGTCTTCGTGGATCACGCGCTCGAGCGCGACGGCGGTCACCTTGCCCGGCAGCGTCTCGCCGGAGCGGCGGACCCAGTCGTTCAGGCGGCGCGCTTCGCGCGCGGCGATGATGGCCAGCTCGTACTTGCTCTTGCCCGGAGGAGGAACCAGCGAGGACAGCTTCATGAGGTGTGCTCCCTGCGTGCGTTGTGGGCGGACACTTCGCGCGAACCGTCCGCCCGGGGCGGCCGCGCCTGCAGAAAAGTAGCTACTTCGAGAGTCGCTCGATGCGGCGCCGCTCGATGTCGTGGATGGCGATCAGCTGGGCCTTCGCGGCCTCGAGATCGTCGTTCACGATCAGGTAGTCGTAGTGCACGTACTGCGGAAGTTCGATCTGCGACGTCGCCAGCCGGCGGGCGATCGCCTCGGCGCTGTCGGTCTTGCGCCCCACCAGGCGGCGCTTGAGTTCGGCGAAGGACGGCGGCGCGATGAACACCGACACGGCGTCGGGGCGCTTGCGCCGGACGCTGGCGCCACCCTGCACGTCGATGTCGAGTACGACGACCTTGCCCTTCTTGATCTTGCCTTCGACTTCGTGATTCGGAGTGCCGTACAGGTTCCCGAACACCTTCGCGTACTCGAGGAACCAGCCCTGCTTCGTCTTGGCGCGGAAGTCCTTCTCGCCGAGGAACCAGTACTCCCGGCCGTTCTTCTCCTTGCCCCGCGGCGCGCGCGTCGTCGCGCTCACCGAGAACACGCAGTCCTTGCGCTGCTCCATGAGCGAGGCGACCAGCGTGCCCTTGCCGACGCCCGACGGTCCGGAGACCACGAGCAGGAAGCCGCCCGGCTTGAGACGGGCGAAGTTCGGCGATGCTTTCGGAGTCTTCTTCTTCGCGACGGACTTGCGAGCGGCCAAGGCCATTACTCCACGTTCTGCACCTGCTCGCGCAGGCGCTCGATCTCTTCCTTCATCACGATCACCGCGTGCGCGATCTCGACGTCGTTCGCCTTCGAACCGATCGTGTTCGCTTCGCGATTCATTTCCTGGAGCAGGAAGTTCAGCTTGCGGCCGGCGAGTTCGGCGCCGTCCATGAGCGACTGGAACTGGTCGAGGTGCGCATCGAGGCGCACGCACTCTTCCGTGCAGTCGAGCCGGTCGGCCAGCATGGCCACTTCCTGCGCGATGCGAATGGGATCCATCTCGACGTCGTCGAGCAGCGGCTTGATGCGGCTGACCATGCGGTCTTTCGCTTCTTGCGGCCGCAGCGGCGCGCGCTCCGAAACCTGCACGAGCGCGGTCTTGATCAGGTGGAGCCGCTTGGACAGGTCGGCCGCCAGCGCCGCGCCTTCGCGCGCCTTCATGCCGTTCATGCTCTCGCACGACTTCTCGACCACTTCCTTGACCAGCGTCCACGCCTCGTCGTCCGAGAACGTCGAATGCTCCCACGTGAACAGGTCGGGCAGCCCGGCCAGTGTGCGCAGGTCGATCTCGCCCTTGAGACCGTAGCGCTCCTGCAGCTGCTTCATGGCGGCCACGTAACGGTCGGCGACGCCCTCGTTGAGCTTGAGCTGCCCACCCTCTTCGCCCACACCCGCCCACGTGATGGTCAGGTTGAACTTGCCGCGCGAGAAGCGGTCCTGGATGAGCTGGCGGATCTGGTCCTCGAACAGCAGCGCGACCTTGGGGGCGCGCACGGAGACTTCGCAGAAGCGGTGGTTGACCGACCGGATCTCGGCCGAGAGGCGCTGGCCGGATCGTTCGAGTTCGGCCATGCCATAGCCGGTCATGCTGCGAATCATGCGAGGACCTCCGGGATGGTTTGCGGGACGGGGCAAGGTACGGGAATGGGGCTCCCGCAGTCAAAGAACCCCGCGCCAATCGCGGGGTTTCGCGCGTTTCGGGGGTCCCGGAGCGCCCACCCTCCCCGAACGCGTCATCCACCGACTTTGCACAGGGGGCGGTGGATGACGAAGGGGGTTCGTCGGCGGGCGGGCCGGCGCCGAGCCCCCGAGGCCGGAGGCCTCGAGCTTCATGCTCTCAATACACGACCTGCACCTGCGCGATGAACGAGTCGCCGCGCAGCTGCTTCGCACCCGAGATGCGCCGCGAGAACTCCGCCAGCAGCTTCACGCGCGTCGGCGCGATGTCGTACTGGGCGGCGTACGCCAGCCCGCGCACGCGGCGAGAGACGCCCTTGATCGGGCGCTGGTAGTCCTCCTGCCGCGCCATCAGCTGGACGCGAGGCAGCACGCGATACGACTCGAACAGGTACCAGCCGAACTCGTTCTTGTCGCTCGGCCGGTTGCGCACCACGCGCCTGGCGTACTCGCCGCGCACCGTGGCGCCCAGGTGCGAAATGCTCGCATCGGCGCACCAGCGCAGGCTGTCGTCGCCGTCGCGAGTGCCGCTGAAACCCAGTCCCACCTGCGGGATCGGCCGCAGCGTGGCGCGCGCCGCCCACATCACGGTCGAATCGCGGTTCGCGGTCGTGTTCGCGCCGTCGCCGTTGAACACGCCCAGCGCGAGCGTCGCCGTGGCGCCGTAGGCGTACTCCGCCATGAGGCCGACGTCGTACTTGGGCGCGAGCGAGTCGAGCACGGTCGCGAGATCGGCGAGTTCCAGCTGCGTGAGCGGAATCAGGTACTCACGCGAGAACGGCGCTTTGAACTGGCCACCGGTGACCGTGACCGGCGCCTTCGTCCAGCGGACGTACGCCTCACGCAGGCTCGGCGTGGCGGCGGTCTTCGCGCCGGTCGAAGCCTCGAGTTCGGTGAGCAGGCGGTACGAGAAGTTCTCGGGCAGCTTGCCGTCCACGGCGAAGCGCGCGCGGTTCAGGTACTGCGTCAGCCCGACGTGCTCCTGCGCGACCTGTCGCATCTGGATGTAGCCGGAAAGCTTCGGAGCGGGCAGCGGCGTGGCGGCCGCGGCAGCGGGGACCGCGGCCGCGGCGGTCGCGGTCGAGTCGGGCGCGGCCTGCGCGGCGGGCGTTCCCAACGTTGCGGCCATGAGCAAAGTCGCCGCGAAGGCGGCGGTGATCAGTCGAGCCCACATATAAAGAGCACTCCCGGAGTCTTGCGTCCCTGTGTTACCTTGCGTGCCTCAAAGTGACTTCACCAGACATCGATCGGGAACATAACCGCCATCACTTGCCGGAACAACTCCCATGAAAAACAGCCCCCTGCTGACCGCCGAAGAAGCCGCCGAGCTCCTGCACCTGAACGTGAAGCGCGTCCAGAGCCTCGCGCGATCGGGCAAGCTCCCCGCGGCCCGCGTCGGGCGAAAGTGGCTCTTCCGCCGCGACGAACTCGAGCGTCGTCTCGGGCACACGGCTGGCCCGCCCTCCACCGTCACGCTCACGATCAGCGCACGCAATCGCCTGCGCGGCACGATCGCGCAGCTGAACGTGGACGGACTCATGGCGGAAGTCGTCATGCGCATCGGCGACCAGGAACTCGTCTCCATCATCACGCGCTCCTCCGCCGTGCGGCTGGGGCTCAAG
This sequence comes from Candidatus Eiseniibacteriota bacterium, assembly GCA_016710095.1. GTDB lineage: Bacteria > Eisenbacteria > RBG-16-71-46 > RBG-16-71-46 > RBG-16-71-46 > CAIXRL01. The sequence continues at coordinate 116,461 of JADJLL010000011.1, forward strand.
GTCGGCGACGAAGTGATCGCGGTGATCAAGTCCACTGAGATCATGATCGGGAAGGAAGGCGTCGAATGAAGTCGCTTCGCCTCGCACTGGCCACGGTGCTGCTGCTCGTCGCCGCCCCCATCGTCGCGCGCGCGGCCGACACGACACGCTCCGTCTTCGCGGCCGCCTCGCTCGCCGACGCGTTCAACGAACTCGCCCGCACCTTCGAGGCGTCGCACGCCGGCGCTGAACGTGCGCTTCAACTACGGCGGTTCGCAGGCGCTCGCGATGCGCAGCGCGCAGGGCGCCAAGGGCGACGTGTTCGCGTCCGCCGACGAGCGCTGGATGCAGGAAGCCGCGACGCGCGGACTGCTCGCGGGCGACGCGACGACGTTCGCGCGCAACCGGCTCGTGGTGATCGTGCCGCGCACGAACCCCGGCCGCATCCGCTCGCTGAAGGACCTCGCGCGCCGCGGACTCAAGATCGTGCTCGGCGCCGACGCCGTGCCCGTCGGGCGCTACTCGCGCATCGCGTTGCGCCAGCTCGGCGCCGACCCTGCACTCGGCCCCGACTACGCGGCGCGCGTGCTCGCGAACGTGGTGTCGGAGGAAGAAACCGTGAAGGCCGTGGTCGGCAAGGTGCAGCTGGGCGAAGCCGACGCGGGCATCGTGTACGCGTCCGACGTCACGCCCGCCGTCGCGCGCTTCGTGCGCGCGATCGAGATCCCCGCCGGAGCGAACGTGATCGCCACGTATCCGATCGCCGTGTTGCGCGGCTCGGCGCAGCCGGAAGACGCGCGCGCGTTCGTCGCGCTCGTGACGTCGCCCGAGGGCCAGCGCGTGCTCGCGAAGTGGAAGTTCCTCCCGGCGGACGCGCAGCACTGACGCATGACGGCGCGCGCCCCACGCAACGGCATCGGGTTCGTCGCGGTCCTCGGGATCGCGGCGACCGTGCTGTTGGCGGCGTTCGTGGCGCTGCCGTTCGTCGCACTGCTGCTGCGCGTGTCGCCGGCGCAGATGGCCGCGCGGCTCGGCGAGCCCGTGGTGCTCGACGCGCTGCGGTTGAGCCTCGTCACGAGCGGCGCCGCCACGGCGATCGTCGTGCTGCTCGGCACGCCCGTCGCGTGGCTGCTCGCGACGCGCGAGTTTCCCGGCAAGCGCGTGCTCGAAGTGCTGCTCGACCTGCCCATGGTGCTGCCGCCCACGGTCGCGGGCTTCGCGCTGCTCATGGCGTTCGGCCGCATGGGACTCGCGGGCCAGGCGCTCGGCGCGTTCGGCGTGACGCTGCCGTTCACCACGGTGGGCGTGATCGTCGCGCAGGTGTTCATGGCGGTGCCGTTCTTCGTGGGACCCGCGCGCGCGGGGTTCTCGACCGTGGACGGCAAGCTGCTCGACGCCGCCGCGACGCTGCGCGCGTCGGAGACGTTCACCTTCTTCCGCGTCGCGCTGCCGCTGGCGGCGCCGGCCTTGTTGGCGGGCGCCGCGATGAGCGGCGCGCGCGCGCTGGGCGAGTTCGGCGCGACCATCACCTTCGCGGGCAACCTGCCCGGCTCGACGCAGACCATGCCGCTCGCGGTGTACGTCGCGCTGCAGTCCGACCTCGACACCGCCGTGCTGCTGAGTGTGCTGCTGATCGTGATGGCGTTCGTGCTGCTGCTCGGGCTGCGAAGCGCGCCGCGCGGCTGGCTCTGGAATCGTGACCGTGCTCGAACTTGAGCTGAAGCACCGGCAGGGCGCGTTCGCGCTCGACGTCGCTGCGCGTTCCGGCGCGCGGCGTGACCGTGCTCGTGGGCGAGAGCGGCTCGGGCAAGACGACGCTGCTGCGCCTCGTCGCGGGACTCGCGCGTGCCGGCGAAGGGCGCATCGTGGTGGACGGCGAGACATGGTTCGACTCCGCGCGCGGCGTGTTCGTGCACGCGCGCCACCGCGCGATCGGCTACGTCGCGCAGGACCACGCGCTGTTCCCGCACCTGAGCGCTTGGGACAACGTGGCGTTCGGCCTGCGCGCGCAGGGCGAACGCGAGCACGAAGTGCGCGAGCGCGTGGGCGCGGCGCTCGCGCGCATGGGCGTCGCCGATCTGGCGACGCGCCGCCCCGGCGAGATGTCCGGCGGGCAGCAGCAGCGCGTGGCGATCGCGCGCGCGCTCGTGCTCGAGCCGCGGCTGCTGCTGCTCGACGAGCCGCTCGCGTCGCTCGACGTGGCGACGCGGCGCGCGATTCGCGGCGAACTCCGGCGCGCTGCTCGCGACGCTGCCGTGCACGACGCTCTACGTGACGCACTCTCCCGCCGAGGCGCTCGCGCTCGGCGACGACGTGACCGTGCTCGAGAACGGCCGCGTGAGCCAGAGCGGCTCGCGCGAGGAACTCATGCGCCATCCGCGCAGCGCGTACGTCGCGGAGTTCCTGGGCGTGAACCTGTTTCGCGGGCGGTTCGAAGCGAACGCGCCGCACGATGCGCGGGTCGTGGCGCTGCCGCTGGGTGTGCTCGTTCTCGACGACGAGCAGCGCGACACGACTGCGCTCGTGCATCCGCGCGAGATCACGCTGTCGCTCGGCGTGCCCGAGGGCACCGCGCGCAACGTGTTCGCGGGCGTGATCGAGGAGCTGGCGCCCGAGCCGCCGCACGGCGAACTCGTGCGTGTGTCGCTCGCCGGTGACGTGCCGCTGATCGCCGAAGTCACACGCGGCGCCGTGGAAGCCCTCGGGCTGAAGCCCGGCGCCCACGTGTACGCCTCGTTCAAGGCGGCCGGCGTGACGGTGGTGCAATAGCGGCATTTTTCACGCTGCGTGCGCGGGTCCGGCGTGAGTCCGCGCTCATGGCCAAGCCCTCCCCGGCATCTGCGGCGCCAGCATCGCGCGGCGCGCTCGCACGTACGCTCGACGCCGTCGAACGCGTGGGCAACCTGCTACCCGACACGCTCACGCTGTTCGCGCTGCTCGCCGTGCTGATCGTGGTCGCGTCGTGGCTGTGCGCGAAGTTCGGCGTTTCGGTCGTGCACCCGCGCGACGGCTCGCTCGTGACCGCGGTCAACCTGCTCGACCGCGCGGGCGTGCAGCGCATGTGCACGGAGGCCGTGAAGAACTTCACGAGCTTCCCGCCGCTCGGCACCGTGCTCGTGGCGATGATCGGCATGGGTCTCGCCGAGAAGACCGGGCTGCTCGAGGTGTCGCTGCGCGCGCTCGTCGCGAACATCCCGGCGCGGCTGCTGACCATGACCGTCGTGCTCGCGTCGCTGCTCGCGCACCTCGGCGCGGACGCCGCGATCGTGATGATGCCGCCGCTCGGCGCGATGATCTTCGCCGCCGCGGGACGGCATCCGCTCGCGGGCGTCGCGGCCGCGTTCGCCGGCGTGACCGGCGGCTTCAGCGCCAACGTGCTGCCGAGCACGCTCGACGTGCTGCTCGTGGGCATCTCGCAGGCCGCGCTCGACGCGAGCAAGCTGTCGCCGGGCTACACGGTGCAGTTGCTCGGGAACTATTTTTTCCTGTTCGCGGCTTCGCCGGTGCTCGTGATCGCGGGTGCGTGGGTCACAGACCACATCGTGGAACCGCGGTTGGGCCAGTGGCACGGCGAGCGTGAGCCGCTGCGGGCGCTGACGCCGGAGCAGAAGCGTGGCTTGTGGTGGGCGTTCGCGTCGCTGTTCGTGACCGGCGTGATCTTCTACACGCTGATCGTGCCGTCGTGGGCGCCGCTGCGCACCGAGGGCGCGTCGCTGCTGCTGCGCATGAAGCCCGCGTTCGACAGCATGGTCGTGCTGATCACGTTGCTGTTCTTCGTCCCCGGGCTCGCGTACGGGCTCGGCGCGGGCACGGTGAAGAGCGACAAGGACGTGGCCGCCATGACCGGCGACGCGATGGGCTCGATGGGCCTGTACATCGTGCTCGCGTTCGTGGCCGCGCAGTTCGTGAGCTACTTCGCGTGGAGCAACCTGGGCACGATCATCGCGGTCTCCGGCGCCGCCTACCTGAAGAGCGTCGGTCTCGCGGGCGCGCCGCTGCTGGTGACGTTCGTGGCGTTCGCGGCGACGCTCAACCTGCTCATCACGAGCGCGTCGGCCAAGTGGGCCATTCTGGCGCCCGTGTTCGTGCCCATGTTCGTGCTGCTCGGGTTCACGCCCGAGGCCACGCAGGCCGTGTTCCGGATCGGCGACTCGTGCACGAACATCATCACGCCCATGCTGCCGTACGTGCCGTTCATCCTGACCGTGATGCGCAAGTACGAGCCCAAGGTCGGCACGGGATCGCTGATCACGATGATGCTGCCCTACTCGTTCGTGTTCATCGTGCTGTGGACCGCACTGCTGCTGGTGTTCTACTTCGCGCAGTGGCCGATCGGGCCGGGCGTGCAGATTTTGCTGGGGCGGTAGACGCGCCGCAGGCGCTCGGTCGTGCCGCAGGCGCTGGGTCGTGCCGCGTTCGCGCCCCTCAACTGGTCGCGCGACCAGTTGTCCCATCGAGTGCCGCGATTGATGGGCATGCGACGGTGCCACTGGTTCCGGAACCAGTAGTCCCGCTCGACGGCGCGATCGCCTGCATGCGAGAGGGCCAGTTACTCGCGGTCTCGGCGGAGGAAGCGCGGGAGTAGCGAGTCGACGCGCGCGTCAGTGCGACCAGCCCACCAGTACGCGCGCTGCCGCCGGGTAGACATTGCCGAGGCCGTCGAACTGCTGCACCGAGGTGAGGGCCGTGTCGTAGCGCAGCTGCAGCTCGAGCTGTCCGGGGCCCGCGGGCACCTGGATGCCGCCGCCCACGGCGATCCCGAAGTGCGTGGAGCGCAGGTCGTCTGTCTTCGTGACGTGTTCGAGTGCGCCGGTCATGCGCCGGTATTCGCGTGTGCGGATCGAGCCGTACGGTCCCGCGACACCGAAGATGCGGACCTTGCCTTCGCTCGTGAGCAGGTAGCGAATCAGCACGGGAGTCTGCACGTGCTCGAGCACCGAGAGCTGCTCGAACGTGCCCTGGATGTTGCCCAGTTCATCGGTGGCGGTGGCTTCGCCCCACGAGAAGCCGTCGCTCACGTACATCAGCCCCGGTTCGATCGAGAGCTGCGGGGCGATCTCGATGCGCTCGGTGACGCCGATCGCGGGCGCAGTGAGGTTGCCGAGATTGGACGCGGCGTCGTTGTCCATGCGCATCTTGGCGAAGCCGGCGCCGGCGAGCACGCCGAAGTGGACGTTCGTGGCGGCGTGAGCGGTGTGTGCGGCGAACGCGGCGAGAAGTGCGAGCGCGAACATCAGCGCGAGTGGGCGCTTCATGGAAGTTGCTCCGAGTGCGGCGCGTGCGCGACATGCGCTCGCGCGGTCGGAGCGAAGAGAACCACGAGCGCTGCGCGTTTGCGAATCGTCAAGAGAACTGGCCGTACGGCCAGTTGTCCCATTCCGCGCGGCGATAATCGGGCAACTGATGGGACCACTCGCCCCGGGGCGAGTAGTGCCGTCGTCGCGCTCGATCGCACGCATGCGATGGGACCGGTTACTCGCGGTCTCGGCGAAGTGCGGCGGCGATGCGCGGCGGCGATGCGCGGCGGCCCTGCGCGAAGCAAGGCCTCTCGCGCTTACGCGCGAGTGTTATTCAATCCCCAGTCGCTTCATCTTGCCGAGCAGCGTCGTGCGCGAGATGCCGAGAATCTCGGCGGCGGCGGTCTTGATGCCATTGGCGTCGGAGAGCGCTTTGCGAATGCGGCGCGCTTCTTCGGCGTCGAGTTCGGCCATCATGCCCGTGGGCACCTTGCCCGCATCCTCGAGCGGCACGTCTCTCGGCGTGAGCTTTCCGTCGGAGGGAGCGGCCACGACCATCTTCTCGACCACCGCGCGCAGCTGGCGGATGTTGCCCGGCCACGGGTAGTCGCACAGACGCTCGCGTGCGGACGGAGTGAGCGTCGCGGTCTTGCCGTGCTCGCGGTTGAACACCGCGAGGAAGTGCTCGACCAGCAGCTCGATGTCGTCTCCGCGCGTGCGAAGGCCCGGAAGTTCGTAGACCGCGTGCGCGAGCCGGTAGTAGAGGTCGCTGCGGAAGCCCTGGCCGTTCTGCATCGCCGAGCGGTCGCGGTTGGTCGCCGCGACGACGCGCGAGCGCACGCGGATGTCGTCGGTGCCGCCGATCCGGCGCACGACGCCGAGTTCGAGCACGCGCAGGAGCTTCGCCTGGAGGTCCGGCGCCATTTCGCCGATCTCGTCGAGGAAGATCGTGCCGCCGTCGGCGACTTCGAAGAGGCCCGGCTTGTCGACGATCGCGTTGGTGAACGCGCCCTTCACGTGTCCGAAGATTTCGGACTCGAGCATGCTGGCCGGGATGGCGCTGCAGTTGAGCGCGACCATGCGGCCGACGCGGCCCGAGAGTTTGTGCACGCCCTGCGCGATGAGTTCCTTACCCGTGCCCGACTCGCCGAGGACCATGACCGGTAGATCGCTCTTCGCGACCGCTTCGAGTTCGGTGAGCATGTCGAGCATGGAGCGGTTGCGCGTGACGATGCCGTAGGTTTCGAGCACCCACTGCGCCTTGCGCAGCGTCTCGGCGGAGTGACGCGGGCGGCGGACCGGGCGGACCTTGGCGCGCGGCGAGGCGAGTTCTTCGCCGTCGTTCTTGACGAGAGCATCGAGCGCTTCGAGACGGGCGCGCGCCTGCGACAGGCGATACTCGGCGCCCATGCCCTCGAAGTGATCGATCGCGACGCGATAGGCCTCGTGCGCGGCGGAGAGGTTGCGATAGGCGCCGCTGGATTCGGCGACGAGCCAGTCACCGTAGGCGAGCCAGAGCTTGCCCCACTCGTAGGGCGTTTCGATTTCGTCGTAGAGCGTGAAGCCCTGGTCGAACGCCTTGCGCGCGAGTTCGTGCTGTCCGAGCGCCGCCTGCGCCATGGCGAGCACGCGGTAGGTGGCGGCTTCTTCGTAGCGATCGCCGAGTTCGCGGGCGTGTTCGAGCGAGCCCTCGCACCATTCGACGGCCTTGGCGTGCTTGCCGGCGAGGAAGTGGCACTCGGCCATGCGATGACGGAGTTCGGCGACGATGTCGCCGCGAGGAACGAGCGCGAGCGCGCGAGGCCACACGGCCTCGTACTGCTCCAGCGCCTGATCGCCGCGGCCCTGTTCGAGGAAGACGTCGCCCATGTACTCGATCGCAAGCAGCGCGGGACGCGAGGAGTCGCCGGGTTCGAGTTCGCTGCGAACGGACCTGAGGTCCGCGAGCGAGCCGTCGAACGCGCCAGCATGCGTCTGGATGACGGTGCGGAGGAGGTGGGCGTACTGCAGGTTGATCAGGTGCCCGGAAGATTCGCCCTGTTCGACGCAGGCGGTCGCTTCTTCAAGGGCTTCGGCGAGCTTGCCGCGCTTCCATTGCGTGATCGCGAGGAGCGA